>CAWGJH010000008.1:0-379556 GCA_963822695.1 uncultured Actinomycetota bacterium | reverse complement strand
TGCCCCCTTTACTCCGGGGCAACGGTGCTCACACAGCCGACGAAAACGCATCAGCTGCCGCTGTCGCTCCTCCGCGACTAGCCCTGCACTCCGGTCCTTCTCCTGTCTTCCGGAGCTCCGAGTAACGAAGCCTCATCAGGGGTTCACTCTCGTTCACCCATCCACCCTTCCCCTTGCCTGTGACCCCCGGACAAGACAGGGGTTCTTGGGCTTTCCCCTCGGCTTCGCACCCCACAGTTACCCGTGACGCACGCGAGGGCGGGGACAGGCATTGAGCACTTGCCTGAGTTACGCAGCCGACCTATATCGATCTCCTGTCAGCGTAATCCACTCGTTTCGTGCGACCTCATGTCGCACGTTCTCCGCCCGGTTATTCAGATACTTCGATCGACGATGCTCCACGCTGCGCACCAGCCGTCGGTGGGCCACGCCGTAGCTGGCCAGCTTGTCGGTGACCAGCACCCGCGGCACAGACCGCAACCCCTTCAACAGCTTACGAAAGAACCTGGTAGCGGCCTTCGCGTCACGCCGAGAGGTGACCAGAATGTCCAGAACAGTCCCATCCTGGTTGACCGCCCGCCACAGATAGTGGGTCTTGGCCTGTCGGTAAGGCTGGCGCCAGGAAGTACAAACGGCAGCGTTGCTGCTGGTCAGCTCGTTACACGGGGAACTGGTCGATGGTCTGGTCGTAGGTGTCTTGGGCTGCGGTGAGACTGATCTTGGAATAGATCTCCAGGCTGGTACGACTGTGGTGCCCGGAGTACGGCTGGATGAGGGCGTCGTCGATGCCTTGGGTTTTGAGCCAGGTGAACAGGAAGTGCCGCAGGCGGTGGGGCGCCATGTTGTGCTCTAGCCCGGCCTGGGCGGCGTAGCGGGCGAGCATGGCGCGCACCCAGCGGGTGGAGTAGGGCTTTTTCCAGGAGGACTCGAACAGGAACGCCGCTCTTTTGTCCTGCGCGCCGGCGATGTGCAGGGCGAGGGTCTCCTTGAACGAGGTGGGGAAGGGGACGTAGCGGTCTTTGCCGCCTTTGCCCTGGGTGATGCGGATGCGGCAGGTGTCCAGGTTGACCTCGTTGATACGGATAGCGACGAGCTCGGCGACACGGACACCGGTGTAGAGCAAGGTTTTGATCAGCACGATGTCGCCGCTTCGCCGTGCGGTCCACACTGTCTGGTAGTAGCGGCGGATCTCGGCCTCGGTGGGCACATAGGGCAGCTTGGTGGGGCCGGTGGTGACCTCGACACCGAGTTCGTCGCGCAGGTGCCGGAACACCTCTTTGAGGTAGGCGTAGTCGGGGCGTTCGGAGCGTAGGTACTTGGCGAGCTGGCGGGCCTTGCGTTTGGCCGGGGTCCGATTGGCTGCCGGCCCGGGTTGATCGGCGCTGGTCATGACGGTGCGGGCGGTGGGGCGGACAGGTCCAGGCGCTGATCGGGGCGCAGGCGCATGATCCCGTAGGGTTCAGGTGGGTCCAGAACAGCGCGCTCAGGCCGCGTCGGTCCTCGTCGGTCAGTTTCTTCCGCCACTCCGGGTCGGCCAGGACGATTTGGATCATGACATTCGTCTACTTCGATGAGAATCGGATGGAGCCTCAGCTCCCTACGTGACGCTAGCTCGTCGGTGCTCGCTCGTCGGTGCTCGGAGACCTGGCTCCACGACAACGGAGCGGGATGGGCATCATGACTTAGGTAACGCTGACCCAGCACAACAAGTCCACCGCTTCCCATCGCGGTACAGCTGTCCCTGCTGGCGGCTGACCCGCCGGTCGTCCTCATCCGACGCACACGGGTATCTCGGCTCATGGCGACCGAAGATCACGGTGAACCGGACGGCAGGGGACACGCTGATTCCCCCGCGGCCCTTCCCGGCGCGAGTCCGCTACGAAATAATCATGACCACGGCTAGAGGGCACGTTCGTCTGCACCCGATCCGCCGCCTGACCCCTCGGCTGGCGACGGCGGTGACCTACGTCATTATGGTCACCGGCTGCGCCACGCTGCCGGGTTCCCCGCACGCCACACCCGTCTCGCCGGAGGCCTACCAGACCGAACTACGGGCAGACGGGGGCGCGCTGAAAGCGGCGCTGGACGGGATCGGGGCAGCACCGCCTCTTGAGCCACTGGCAAGCCAGGTCGATTCAGCCGCGTCCGCAGTCCGCGCTGCCGCGCAGAGACTCACCACCATCGTGCCGCCGACACAATACGCCGCCGCACAGGCAGATCTCGTTTCCGCGCTCGACCAGCTCGCAAGTCAACTCTCCGGAGTCCGCGCCCAGGTCCAGTCGTGGGAACTGTGCGCCGCACCATCGGTCATGGCCACTCTCAGCTCCCTGCCCGGAGCCGATGCGCTGCGGCGTGTGGCGCCGACGCTCGGGCCTGCAGGAGCTGACCTGACCGCAGCACTCCCCGCCCCGGAATCATTACCGGACCGCCGGGAGAACAACGGGACAGTCTTACGTGCTCCCGGCTCGGGAAAGGGTGAGATCACGGCAGAAAACGGCGCAGACCACGACTCCGCTGTCACCCTCTCGCAGGACGGAAGGGCGGTAGGATCGCTCTATTGTCGCACGCGGCGAGACCGCTCAGATGGCTAATATTCCAGACGGCACGTACGACATATTCTTCACCAGCGGGGCAGACTGGGACGGCAAGGAGTTCACGCGGTCCTGCACCTTCCAGCGTTTCGACAAGACCGCAACGTTCGCGACCACAGAGACGCAACGTAGAATCACGTATACGAAATTTTCGGTAATATTACACCTGGTTCCAAACGGCAATTCACGGGTTGTCAACGTTCCGCCTGATTTTTTTCCGAAGTAACGCGCACGGAAGCTCACGCACTGATACATCTTGATCTAGTCTCGACACACTGGCCGCCATGAAGAGTATCGGGCGCTCGACTGAGGTAACTGGCATGTTACGACATGTGAACCAGTCGGAAACTATGCGAGACAGAGCTGTTACTCGCGCCTGGCCCACACCCTCCCTAAGTATGATCGACTCGCGGAGCTGTGCGCGTTATCGCAGCTCCCGGGGCTGACTGAACGTTGCCCGACGGACCGAGAATATGAACGTCATGTTACGTACGTCGCACAGTCACCTCGGTGATGATGTGAGTATTAGCGGTCCTTACTTGAAGGCCATGAAACTACCGTCTAGGGTAAATGAACTAGCCCCGTGAACGCGAATTATCAACCGAAGAGGTGGCATCCGTGCTCGATACCCCCGATGGTAGCGCGAGTGTCGGTATGGACACCAGCTTCGCTGATTCGCTGCTCCGCGTCGGCAGGCATTTCCAGCACGGGGAGGCCTCAGCCGATCTGCGTACAGTACACCAGATCGGTGGCCGGTCGGCTGACGTTTTCTACCGGGACCGATGGTCCTATGACAAGGTGGTGCGCTCAACCCACGGGGTGAACTGCACTGGGTCATGTTCGTGGAAGATCTACGTGAAGGACGGGATCATCACCTGGGAATCGCAGCAGACCGACTACCCGTCGATCGGCCCGGACAAGCCCGAGTATGAGCCCCGCGGTTGCCCGCGGGGTGCGTCGTTCTCCTGGTATACCTACTCGCCGGCCAGGGTGCGTTACCCGTATGTGCGCGGCACGCTGCTGACGTTGTACCGGGAAGCAAAGCAACGGCTCAAGGATCCGGTGCTGGCCTGGGCCGATGTGGTTGACGACCCCGAGAAGTCCCGCCACTACAAGGCGGCGCGCGGCATGGGAGGTTTCGTCCGCGCCGAGTGGTGGGAGGCTGTCGAGATCGTCGCGGCGGCGCATGTGCACACGATCAAACGCTACGGTCCCGACCGGGTCGCCGGGTTCTCACCGATCCCAGCGATGTCCATGGTCAGCCACGCCGCCGGAGCCCGATTCATCTCGCTGATCGGCGGCGCGATGCTGTCGTTCTACGACTGGTACGCCGATCTTCCGGTGGCCTCCCCGCAGGTATTCGGCGACCAGACTGACGTGCCCGAGTCCGCCGACTGGTTCGATGCCGGCTACCTGATCATGTGGGGCTCCAACGTCCCGGTCACCCGCACCCCGGACGCGCATTACATGACCGAGGCACGGTACCGGGGCCAGAAGGTGGTGGTCGTGTCGCCGGACTACGGCGACCACACGAAGTTCGCCGACGAGTGGTTACCGGCGCGGCCAGGCACCGATGCCGCGCTGGCCATGGCCATGGGTCACGTGATCCTCAAAGAATTCTTCGTCGACCGGCAGACGCCGCGGTTCACCGACTACATCAAGCGCTTCACCGATCTGCCATTCCTGGTCGCCCTCGAGAAGCGAGATGACACGTACCTTCCTGGCAAGTTCCTCACTGCGGCCGATCTGGGCGATACCGACGAGGGTGCCGGCTCCAAGACCGTCCTGCTGGACGCAGCCACCGGTGAACCGGTGGTGCCGAACGGTTCGCTGGGTCACCGGTTCACCCGCTCCGGGGAAGGTCGCTGGAACCTCGACCTGCACAGCGTGGACCCGTTGTTGACCATGTACAGCGGCAATAGCGGCAGCGACGGCGCCGCCGAGGTTGACCTTCCCCGGTTCGACACCGCCGAACCCGGGGTGCTGCGCCGCGGGGTACCGACCCGGACGGTCGCCGGCAAGCTCGTCACCACGGTGTTCGATCTGCTGCTGGCCCAGTATGGGGTGCACCGGCCGGGTCTGCCGGGCAGCTGGCCCACCGGCTACGATGATGCCGAGCAGCCGTACACCCCGGCCTGGCAGGAGCCGATCACCGGAGTGCCAGCGGCCGCGGCGCAGCGAATCGGCCGGGAGTTCGCCGACAACGCCGAGCGCTCCGGCGGCCGATCGATGATCCTGATGGGTGCGGGCACCAACCACTGGTTCCACTCCGACCAGACATACCGGTCGTTCCTGGCGCTGGTGATCCTCACCGGCTGCCAGGGGATCAACGGCGGCGGCTGGGCACACTACGTCGGCCAGGAGAAGTGCCGGCCGATCACCGGCTGGTTGACGCTGGCCTTCGGCCTGGACTGGCAGCGCCCGCCGCGGCAGATGCAGGGAACCGTGTACTGGTATCTGGCCACCGACCAGTGGCGCTACGACCCGTTCACCGCTGAGGTGATGGCCTCACCGCTGGCGAAAGGACTCTTCGCCGGGCGCACCGCGGCGGACAACATCGCGCTGGCCAGCCGGCTGGGTTGGATGCCCAGCTACCCGACATTCAACCGCAACCCGCTGGATCTGGCCGAT
This sequence comes from uncultured Actinomycetota bacterium, assembly GCA_963822695.1. Classification (GTDB taxonomy): domain Bacteria; phylum Actinomycetota; class Actinomycetes; order Mycobacteriales; family Pseudonocardiaceae. The sequence continues at coordinate 374,334 of CAWGJH010000008.1, read as the reverse complement.
GAGGCGCAGCGTCTGGGCAAGGACGCCGCCCAGCACATCGTCGACGGGGTGTCCACCGGACACCTGCGGTTCGCCTGCGAGGACCCGGACGCTCCGGAGAACTTCCCGCGATGCCTGACCGTGTGGCGGGCCAACCTGCTCGGCTCCTCAGCCAAGGGCAATGAGTACTTCCTGCGCCACCTGCTCGGTACCGACTGCAACCTGCGGGCCCGCGACCGCACTGGGGTACGCCCGGTCGAGGTCACCTGGCGGGACGAGGCCCCGGTCGGCAAGCTCGACCTGCTGATGTCGCTGGACTTCCGGATGACCAGCACCACGCTGTTCTCTGACATCGTGCTGCCGGCCGCCACGTGGTACGAGAAACACGACTTGTCCAGCACCGACATGCACCCCTACGTGCACGCCTTCTCCCCGGCGATCTCCCCGCAATGGGAGACCAGGACCGACTTCGAGGCGTTTCACCGGATCGCCCGGGGCTTCTCCTGGCTGGCCGAGAAGCACCTCGGCGTGCGTCAGGACATCGTGGCCATGCCGCTGCAGCACGACACCGCCGACGCCACCGTACAACCCGGCGGCCGGGTGCTGGACTGGAAAGCCGGCGAGTGCGAGCCGATACCCGGCAAGACCATGCCGCGGATCGTCGTGGTGGAACGCGACTACCCGGCGATCGGGGACAAGATGGCCGCGCTCGGCCCGATGGTGGAGCGCGTCGGTCTGACCACCAAGGGTGTCACCGTCCATCCGGACGCCGAGGTCGACTACCTCAGGGCGGTCAACGGCGCGATCCTCTCCGGGCGCGCCGCCGGGCGACCGTCGTTGGCCAAGGACACCCACGCCGCCGAGGCCATCCTGGCGCTGTCCGGCACCACGAACGGCCGGCTGGCCACCGAGGGTTTCCGCGCCCTGGAGCGGCGCACCGGCACCACGCTGGCCGACCTCGCCGCGGAGAACGAGGGCAAGCGAGTCACCTTCGCCGACACCCAGTCCCGGCCGGTGCCGGTGATCACGTCGCCGGAGTGGTCGGGCAGCGAGACCGGCGGCCGGCGCTACGCCCCGTTCACCATCAACACCGAGCGGCTCAAGCCGTGGCACACCCTGACCGGCCGCCAGCATTTCTACCTCGACCACGACTGGATGTCCGAACTCGGCGAGCAGATGCCGATCTTCCGGCCACCACTGGACATGACCGCACTTTTCGGCGAGCCGAATATTGGACACCGCGGCGAGCCGAATATTGGACACCGCGGCGAGCCGCAGGTCGGTGCGAACCCCGGTCTCAACGGACACCGGTCGATCACGGTCCGGTACCTCACCCCGCACTCGAAGTGGTCCATCCACTCCTCCTACCAGGACAACCTGCACATGCTCACGCTGTCCCGCGGTGGGCAGACCATCTGGATGTCCGACGTGGACGCCGCCAAGATCGGCGTCGAGGACAACGAGTGGATTGAGGCGGTCAACCGCAACGGCGTGGTGGTCGCGCGGGTGATCGTCAGCCATCGGATGCCCGAGGGCACCGTGTTCATGTACCACGCTCAGGACCGCGCGGTGGACGTGCCGCGCATCGAGAAGACCGGCAAGCGCGGCGGCATCCACAACGCGCTGACCCGGCTGATGATCAAGCCGACCCACCTGATCGGCGGCTACGCCCAGCAGTCGTTCGCGATGAACTACCACGGCCCCACCGGCAACCAGCGTGATGAGGTCACCACCATCCGTCGCCGCAGCCAGGAGGTGACCTACTGATGAGGCTCATGGCACAGCTGGCCATGGTGATGAACCTGGACAAGTGCATCGGCTGCCATACCTGCAGCGTCACCTGCAAACAGGCGTGGACCAACCGCAGCGGCGTCGAGTATGCGTGGTTCAACAACGTCGAGACCAGACCGGGGCAGGGGTATCCGCGGCAGTACCAGGACCAGCAGCGGTGGAAGGGCGGCTGGACGCTGACCAAGCGCGGCCGGCTCACGTTGCGCTCAGGCTCACGGTTCACGCGGCTGCTGAACATCTTCGCCAACCCCGACCTGCCGACGGTGGCCGACTACTACGAACCGTGGACCTACGACTACGACACCCTGCTGTCCGCACCGGCGATGGACACCACCCCGGTGGCCCGACCACAATCGCTGATCACCGGCAAGGACACCGCGGTCACCTGGGGCGCCAACTGGGACGACGATCTGGGCGGCGGACCTGCGCAGGTCGGCCGCGACCCGGTGCTGGCCACGCTCTCCGAGCAGGTGAAGCTGGAGTTCGAGCAGACGTTCATGTTCTACCTGCCACGGATCTGCGAGCACTGCCTCAACCCGTCCTGTGCGGCATCCTGCCCGTCCGGCGCGATCTACAAGCGCAGCGAGGACGGCATCGTGCTGGTCGATCAGGATCGCTGTCGCGGCTGGCGGCAGTGCGTCACGGGATGCCCATACAAAAAGATCTATTTCAACCACAAGACCGGCAAAGCGGAGAAGTGCACGTTCTGCTACCCGCGGGTGGAGGTGGGCATTCCCACGGTCTGCGCGGAGACGTGCGTCGGGCGGCTGCGCTACATCGGAGTGGTGTTCTACGACGCGGACGCGGTGCTGGCCGCAGCGTCGGTGCCCGACGAGAAGGACCTCTATCCCGCACAGTTGGGGGTGTTCCTCAACCCGCATGACCCGCGGGTGGTGGCCGAAGCCGAGCGAGCCGGGATCTCCCAGGAGTGGATCGAGGCGGCGCAGGCGTCCCCGGTGTACAAGCTGATCGTGGACTATCAGGTGGCGCTGCCGCTGCACCCGGAGTACCGCACGATGCCGATGGTCTGGTACGTGCCGCCGCTGTCCCCGGTGGTGGACGTGCTGGCCAGCACCGGACACGATGGCGAGAATGCCGACAACCTCTTCGGCGCGATCGACGCGCTGCGCATCCCGGTAGAGTACCTGGCCGCGCTGTTCACCGCGGGCGATCCCGGGCCAGTGCGTGCCGCGCTGCAGCGGCTGGCGGCGATGCGCGCGCACATGCGCCGGGTCAATCTCGGGGAACCGGTCCAGCCGGAGATCGCCGCGTCGGTGCGCCTGACGCCGACCGAGATCGAGGCGATGTACCGACTGCTGGCCATCGCCAAGTACGAGCATCGCTACGTCATCCCCAGTGCGGCCGGCTCGGACGCGCACCGGCTGGATGCCTTGGCCACCGGGTGCAGCCTGGACTCCGACGGTGGCCCAGGAATGACCGCGTTCGACGTCATGGACGACAAGTTCCACCTCACCGCCCACCCCGCTGCACAACCGGCCGACGACGGTAATGCTGTGGCGGCACCGGTGGACAAAGCACGCCGGATCAACCTGCTCAACTGGGACGGCAAGAGCACCAACGGCCTGTTCGCCCCCACACCGGAAACCAACGGCACACAGCACGTGGCGGAGCACATCCGATGAGCCCAGCCTGGCTGGGCCACCGCAAGGCGTCCACCGAGCTTGCGCGGCAGGATCAGCGCGTGGTGTGGCGGATCGCCGCGCTGCTGCTGGACTACCCGACACAGCAGACCCTGGACATGCTCGAGGAGCTGCACACGGTGGCCATGTCGCTGCCCGCGCCAGCGGGACCCGCGCTGGTGTCGTTCGTGGACCAGGCCCGCCGGAGACAGGCGATCGAGCTGGCCGCGCACTACGTGGAGACCTTCGACCTGCGACGTCGCCATTGCCTGCATCTGAGCTATTACGCCTATGGTGACACGCGCAAACGTGGCATGGCGCTGCTGCGGTTCAAGCACGCCTATCGCGCGGCGGGTGTCACCCTGGGCGAGCACGAGTTGCCAGACCATCTGGCGGTGGTGCTGGAGTTCGCCGCGACCGTCGACCCGGTGGTCGGTCAGCGGCTGCTGGTCGAGTACCGGCCGGTGGTGGAACTGCTCAGGCTGTCCCTGCACGAGATCGAGTCGCCCTATCGGGCGGTGCTCGACGCGGTGTGCGCCACCCTCCCGGAGATAAACGTGGCCGACCGGCGTCGGGTCACCGAGCTGGCGGCGCAGGGGCCACCGGAGGAAGAGGTGGGCCTGGAGCCATTCGGGGTGGATCCGATGATGCAGGAGCAGCGGGAGGGACGCCGGTGACCGGGCTACTGTGGGTGACGGTGCCGTACGGAGCGTTCACCTCGTTCCTGCTTGGCCACATCTGGCGCTACCGGCACGACCAGTTCGGCTGGACCACCCGGTCCTCCCAGCTTTATGAGAGCCGCCTACTTCGGTTGGGCAGCCCGCTGTTCCACTTCGGGCTGCTGGCGGTGCTCGGCGGGCATGTGCTGGGCATCGCCATCCCCGCGAGCTGGACTGCGGCGCTCGGGGTCTCGGAGCATGCCTACCACCTGATGTCGGTGTCCTTCGGCACACTGTCCGGCCTGGCCACGGTCGCCGGACTGGGGATCCTGCTGTATCGACGGGCCACCGTGCCGGCGGTGCGCAAGGCCACCACCGTCATCGACAAGGTCATGTACGTGCTGCTCACCGGCGCGATCGTGACAGGGATGCTGAACACCGTGGGCAGCAACCTGATCGGCGGCGGCTACGACTACCGGGCGACGGTGTCACCCTGGTTCCGCAGCCTGTTCACTCTCGCTCCGCAACCGCAGCTGATGGTCGGCATTCCGATCAGCTTCCAGATCCACGCGCTAGTCGTGCTGGTCCTGCTGGCCAGCTGGCCCTACACCCGCCTGGTGCACGTATTCAGCGCACCGCTGGGCTACCTGACCCGACCCTACGTCGTCTACCGCAGCCGCGACGTCAACCCCCCAGGTGCACGCCGCTACGCCCGCGCCTGGGAGGTATCCGCACCCCCCACCCCCCGCCGCCGCTAGCCGCCTGTCCGGGAGAGACTGCCAAGGGCGTTCCTGGGGACGTGTGGGCGGTCATGGCTGTGGTGAGTTGCTCGCGGGGTGGATGTTGAGTTTGCGATAGGTGCTGGAGAGGTGGTCGCTGACGGTTTTGGTGGTGATGAACAGTGCTTGGGCGATGTCGCGGTTGCTCAGGGGCTGGGCGGCTAGTCGGGCGACCCGGAGTTCGCTGGGGGTTAGGGCGTGTACTCCGGTGGTCCAGGGTCGGCGGGGGCGGGCGCCGGCGGCCAGCGCCTCGTCGCGAGCGCGTTCGGCCAGCGGTGTGGCGCCGCATCGGGCAGCTAAATCAAGGGCGCGGCGCAAGGGTTCGCGTGCAGCGGTGCGTGTCCCAGCACGGCGCAGCGCAGCGCCCAACTCGGTCAGCGAATACGCCAGCTCAAGCCGCATCGGGGTGGGTTCCAGTATGGCGACGGACTGTTCGAGCAACTCGATTCCGTCTGTGCCGTCGGTGAGTAGCCCGCAGACACGTAGCGCGATGCCGATCGCGCGTGGCGTACCAGCGCGGCGGGCCAGCTCAAGCTCAGCCCGCGCCAGCTCCCCTGCTTCCTGCGGCTGTTCGGGTGCCAACGCGAGCGCCAGCGCTGAGCGCCACGCGTAGAAATTGGGGATTGCCTGGACGCGAGTGGCGTAGTGACCGCAGTGGCGCAGGTCGGCAATGGCCTGCGCGCGCTGCCCTCGGGCCAGACGCACCCGGCCACGCGCCTCCAACAGGGCAGGCCCAATAGGCATCTCCAGGAGGGCGGGGATGAGGGTCACGCCTTCGACAACAGCAGCTGCCTGCACGAGGTTCCCGCGTTCGAGCAGCGTCAGGCCCAAGTAGGCGGCGTGAAGCGGAATGGAGGTAGTCAGGTTGTGTTCAGTGGCCAACTCGAACGCGGCGCGCGTATCAGCCTCGGCCTCAGCCAGCTCGCCGCGTCGCAACGCGACCCATCCCCGGCGGCCGATGGCACCGATGAAGCCGGCCACCGACCCGCGCGCCTGGGCGTCGGCCACCATCGCCTCGGCCAGCGCATGGGCGCGGTTCAGCTCGTCGATCTGGATAAGGGCAAAGACGGCCATGATGGCGGGCACTGCCTCGGAGGACTCCTCGGCAAGAAACCGCCCGTCATCCCAACCGCGCTCGACCAGCCGGGCCACCTCATGACAACTCTCCCCGCGGAAAGAAAGCAGATCCGCCAGGGCAAGCTGCGCTGAGCGGCTGGCAGGAATGCCCCGTTCGGCCAGCTCACGCAACCGCCCCAGCGTGACCTCAGGCGCTTCGGTCGGGCGGACGCCGCACACCAGCTCCAGGGCCTTATGGGCGTGCAGAAGCGCCGCTAGGTTCGGGGCGCGGTCGCCGAGGTCGTCCAGTCCGGTCTGCAGCACAGCAAAAGAACGCGCCACATCACCAGCGTAGAGCAGCACATTAGCCAGCTGGCCGGCCAGCCGGGCGCGCGCTACCGGGTCGGTGGTGGCCTGCCAGGCCTGCTCCAGATGCACCACAGCGGCCGGATCACGGGCGATCCGCTCCGCGCCGCCCAGCTCACCCAACACAACCGCGCGGACAGATTCTGCAGGCGGCTCGGCCAACGCTCGGCGCAGATAGCCAACTGCGATCTCCGGGGCACCGCGGTCCAACGCCACCGCCGCAGCCGCTCGCAACGCATCCACCGCGTTCGGGTCGCCTGCCGGCTCGCACAACAGCAGCTGCGCGGCGATCTGCTCGTAGCCCGCACGCTCACGGATCAGCAGCCGCGCGGCACGCGCGTGGGCCTGCGAGCGCGCACCGGGTGCAAACTGCTCATAGATCGCCGAACGCACCAGCGGATGCACAAACCGCATCGGCCGACCCCCGCCAAACAGGTCAGCGACCAACAGCGCATCAGCCGCTGCTGCGGCAGCATCAATGTCCAGATCGGCCAACACCGCCGCCAGGCGCAGCCCAGTGCCCTCCCCCAACACCGCCACCGCCCGCGCCAGGAGCACCGCCGGCTCATCCAACCGCCCCAAACGGGCCAGCACCACCCGTCCCACCTGGTCCGGGACACGCTCGGCCACATCCGTCGCCTGCGCCGCACTAGGCGCAACACCGTCCGCAGCCAGATCGAAGATCAATTCACGGAGCACAAACGGATTACCTCCGCTGACCCTCGCGCATGCAGAGACGAAGGTCGGGTCGGGCTGGGCGCCTAGCCCTTCACAGATCAGCTGGGCCACTGCAGGCTCGCTGAGCGGACCAGGACACAGCATCCGTACGCCGCCCATGGCGAGCAGTTCTGCTAATAGCTGGGAGTGTCTGGGACGGGGCGGACGGGTCGTGGCCGCCACCAGCACAGGCAGTCCCTCCAGTCGCTGGCACAGGTAGACCAGCCAACGTAACGACGGCTCGTCGGCCCACTGCAGATCATCACACGCCAACACCACCGGCCCACCGACTGTCAGATTGGCCACCAGCCAGTACAACCCGTGCAACGCCGCAAACGAATCCCCGACACCCCCACCCAGCCCCAGCACCGGGCCTGCCAGCGCTGCCGCTCCGGCCAACAGCTCGGTCCGCTCAGACTCGCCGGCGCGAACGAGACGCGTTTCGAGCAGTTGGCGGACCACACCGAAGCCAAAGTCGCGTTCCAGCTCGCTGCCCCGCGCGGTCAATGTCAGCATTCCCTGCCCGGCGGCGTGCTCGCGCAGGGCGTGTAACAGGGCGCTCTTGCCGATCCCGGCAACGCCCTGGATAACCAACACCCCGCCGTGCTCCCACCGTACGGCCGAGATCGCCTGTTCGATGCGCGCAAGCTCCCCGCCGCGCTCCAACAACCCCACCCCTACCGGCCGCAGTGTCGATCCACGGGCCTGGTGGAGCAGGGCATCTGTGGCCCATTCCTCGCGGGCACGATCTCTCCCTGCCCCGCCATGGCCAATGCCTCGTCCCACCCGCAGCATCGACATCGACGTTCTCCTCCGGCCACCCCAGCCCAAACCAGCCCACAGAAAAGAGGACGAGCAACGCCCGGTAAATACGTCGAACTCCACGGTGCGACGAGGGCGAGACCTGCTCGGGTGTCAGCGCCTTGGGCAGCGCGGTCGGTGTCCAGGCCGTCACCGAACCGATCATGTCGGCCAGCCCGGGCTGAGCCATCGCCTCAAGACACATCCACCGCAACAGAGCGCGCACCGCGGTGAGCCCGACCTGCACCGACCTCGGACGCTGCCCGGCCGCTCACGCCAGGACAAACCGTTCCACCTGGACCGCCCTCAACGACTCCCACCGCATGTCACGAAGACCTACGCCGGGCCCGGCGGCCGGCAACGAAACAAGCCACCACATCGACGGTCAGAGCATCAGCCGAAAGGCCTCTGGCGCAAGCCACACCGACAGATGCCTCATCTGGCGCGCCGGTCGTGGACGGTGATCAGGCTGTACTTGCCAGTCGAGGCGGAGTGCACCCACCGCAGCTGACCCACGACCCGCAGCCCGGTCTCATCGAAATGCGCCACCTCCGCGACGGCGAGGTTGGCGCGCACCCACTCCAGGAACCCGCCAAAGCCTGTTCGCCGCGCGGGTGGTCATCGTCGCGACCATGCCTTGCGAGACCGGGGTGCCGAACAGCTCGGCTAACGCCGCAGCGGTGCGCTTTTTGGACAGGAACTGCCCGACGTAGAGGTGCACGATGATCGCGGTGATCCGGGGGCCGTATTGCACCGGCGCGGTCACACCCTCGGGGGCATCAACGCTGGTAGTGGGTCCGCAAGCGCAGCGCCGCTTGACGAGCTGATGCTCGGTCACCCGCACATTGATCGGTGGGATGTCGAACACCTGCCGGCATTCCCGGCCCACCTCCACCGCTCCGCCCAGACCCTGCCCGCAACCCCGGCAAAAGCCCGGCTCGTGCGCGATGACCTCGTCGGGGACCACGACCGGCGCCAACGACGACCCCGGATGGCCGCCCTGCCCACCGGGCTTGGGGGCGCCGCGCTTGCGCAGCGACTTCGGTGCAGGCTTGGCCAACCCATCCGAGCTCGGCGGCTTCGAGGAGTTCTTCGAACTCTACCCCAGCCGAGCCTCCAGCTCAGCGATCCGCACCCGCGCAACACCCAACTCCACCGACAACGCCCCGATCAGCGCATCCCGCCGCGAAAGCCGCTCAAACAGCTCCACAACCGACGGCGTCCCAGGCACAACGAGATCATCAACACCACAGAAGACAAGATCAAGCCGCCACGCCGACCACCAGTACCTGACCAGTTACCTGCCCCAAACATCCGACACAGAGTCCAAAATCTCCGCACCCGTATCCGACGACCGCCAACCGCAACCAGCGCGACACTCGACCCAGCACACCAAAACGAGTAGGCCACTCCACTAACTAAAGGCGAGATGCCACTATCGAGGAGGTCGCAATAGATGAGATCATCAACGCTCCGTTCACGTTCGAACGTAACCAGTCGGTCAGCTCTGATACGGCCAAACTCTTCATGCAGGACGACGGCAACTTCGTCGTCTACGACGAGTTCGGCGTGGCTCGCTGGGCGTCGAATACCGTTGACCAGGGCTGAACTACCCTTTTCCGGGAGGATGGAAACTTCGTCGTGTACACCCGTACAGGCCACCCGGTCTGGGCCTCCCAAACCGACCACCACCCCGGTTCTCGCCTCCTCGTTCAAGACGACGGCAACGTAGTCATCTACGACGGCAGCACCGCCATCTGGGCCACTGGCACCAACCACTAGCCCTGAACAAGTTCGCCTAACTGCACGATTCCGGCGGAGAGGCTGCGGACATCCGTCAGCAGCAGCGCGTCGCTCTCAACCACAGGAGGAATCATGGCAGATCTCATAGTCAAGAATCACTCGGGCGTGGACCTGACTCGCACCGTCATTTCACATGGATTACGGTGAATGATCGGGGGCACCACGGTGTCGCTTTAGAGTGCGAGGCGTCAGTCTCCACCGGAACCGGACGGTTCATGAACTAACGACAATAACCGTAACCGCCTCGGCCCCGATCCGGTCCCAGCAACGAAGCGAGGACCTGGTTGATTATCTATCTAGGAGGATGAGAGCATGACTACACCGCGGACCGAGTACCTGACCAACGGGGACTTCGAAGCCCCCGGGGCAGGACCGACAACTCTTACGCTGATTGGATCGGGTGATTCAGCCGCTCCGGGGTGGACCACCTTTAACTGGGTTGACGGTGTCACGACGACGACCGAGCTAGTGCCGAGCACGTTGCCGGACCACAGCCAGATGCTTCATGTGACCACCAATGGCGCTAGTCATTGTGGCGTGGTGCAGCAGTACCCGCCCCGGAACCAGGGTCCGACCTCGGCGCATTTTGAGGTCTTGGTATTTGTGCTCAGTGGGCGGATAGGAATTGGCATAGGAAACGGTGGCAATACTTCGACGACCACGTACAACGCTACTCAGGGCCAATGGGAGAATCTCGCGGCAGACCATTTTGGCACAGCGGGAGAGGTTGTCATCTATGGCGAATGGAGTGATGGCGCCTCCTACTATGTCGGCAATGCTTCGGTTACGGACATCGCAGGGGATGGTGGTGGTTAACAAGTAGTCGAAAGAGTCAACCTCGAACCCCTTCATGGAGTGCTGACTTGGTAACCGCCCTCGAAGGGCCACGCGCCCATGCCAGGACGCTCCGAGGGCGGTTACCATCATCACTTCCCCAGGCTCGGGCACCGGACCAGTGGCGGCCAGCGGCAGGCATTTCCCCGCACGTGGCGCCTCACCCGCGCAGTGCCGGAGTAAGGGGCGGATTCAGCCAGGATTGAACGCTACACATCCACGCACGCGATGCGCTGACGATTCAGAAAGCAGAGCACAATGACCACGAACCCCGCCACCAGTTCGGTAACACAGTCGGCCGACCAGACCTTCGCTGGCAGTGTCTTCATCCAGGGACCAGGCCCGTGGCTCGATGTACGAGCCTTCGGCGCCGGTGACACCCCCGATGACACCCTGGCCATCCAAGCCGCGATCAACGCCGTACCCGATAACGGCGGGACCGTTTTCCTGCCACCCGGTACTTACCTCGTCTCCGCGCCACTCCAGCTCCGGAAAGGTCTGCGGCTGATCGGAGCAGGTCAGCAGGCCAGTATCCTGCGTAGCAACCACACCGGCGACGGTCTGCGCATGAGCTCCCCGCTAAACGCGAGCACCGCGGTGAACGTCCTCATCTCTGACCTTAGCCTGACCAACACGCAGGGTGCCGCGAACACCGGCGGGGCACTCGTTGACATCGGGGGCACGTTCTGGCGCATCGAACGCGTGTCCGTCACCGGTTTCGGCTACGGCGTCATCCTGGATCAGTCCGAACTGGCCGACGTCGTCGCCAGCCAGTTCGACCAGCAGACCCTCGCCTGTGTCTGGCTCGTGAACGGTGAAGACCATCTCGGGGCGGGCAGCGGCGTCAAAGGCGGATTCACCAACCGTATCAGCGTTCAGAACTGCCAGCTCAACCCGAGCCCCACCGGTGCTGGCCTCGTCGATGACGGCGGCACCACGCACTACTTTCAGGGCAACAACTTCAACGGCGGCACCCACAATATCCGCCTCGCCGGTCTGGACGTCTGCTGGATCTCCAACAACGAGATGGAATCCGCTTCCAGCGACGGCATCCACGTCACCTTCCGCAGTTCGGTGCTCGACGCCAGAGTAGGCCCCTGCGTCAACGTCACCTTCCAGGCCAACGTCATTACCGTAGGCGGTCAAGGCCGGCACTGCATTCTCCTCGAGAGCGCCAGCCCCGTGCTCAGCACGGGCAATCTCTACGCCTCATCGGGTGCGGCGATGGCCGGCGTCGCGAGCTGCTTTGCCCTGACCAGCGTCTCCGACTTCGTCAGCACCCCAGCACCACTCACAGACGGCAGAGCCGTCAACCAACTAGTACTCGGCTCCCCCAACCAAGGCACCCCTACCGTCACCGGATCCACGGCGGGCAACACAGCTCTCGCCAGCCTACTCACCGCGCTCGCCGACACCGGCCTGATCGTCAACCAGACGACCTAACCCCACTGGGAGGACAAGTCTCCAGTTACTTCGCTACGCCAGTCAAGGGGGCCGGGTGGCCCGGGGTCGGGTAGCCGGGAGGACCACCTCACGGCTCCGACGGATCCGTACGTGAAGTAGGGTAGGCCGCCGACGAGGTACCAGTGGTGCTGGTCCTTTTCCGACTGCCCCCCTCCGAGTGAAGTAGGCAGCCAGCGAGGTGCCCGTGGTTCGGGTCCTTTTCTGTCGGCCCCTTCCCGAAGAGTATGGGCGCCTTTCGACGCATACCGCTCTCCAGTGTTCATTTCCGGGTTGTGGTTGTGGCCCGTCCGGCGTGGATGTCCTGGTGGCATTGTTCGCAGACCACGAGGGTCTTGCGTTTGCGCATCGCCATCAGATGCACCCACGATGGTCGTTCTGGTCAACCTGGCTTGTTGAGATCGGCGAGTTTGGGGTCTTACACTTTCGGCATGGCAGAGGGCCCGCAGCCGGGTAGAGGTGGGGCTGTTGGAGCGCGGCGGGAGCTTGCGCGCATCGAGCCGGCGATCGCAGCGCTGGCGCGCGTGCGCGACGGCTGTTGGACGACCTCGGCGACCGCGACACCAACCTGACGGTGCGCCTGCACGCCCTCAAGGCGACCGTGGAGATTGTCAGCATCCGGGGCCCGCCCGAAGCGCCTGAGGTCACGCTCAGGCGGCTGCGTGAGCTGGCCGTACGGAGCAGTCCTGCCAGCCGCTGGGCGCAGCTACCCTGGCAGGTCTGCCTCACCTGCTGGGCATCTGGCCCTACACCCGTCTGGGGCACGTATTCAGCGCACCGGCTGGGCTACCTGACCTGGCCCTACGTCGTCTACCGCAGCCGCGATGTCAACCTCCCAGGTGCGCACCGCTACGCCCGCGCCTGGGAAGTATCCGCACCCCCCGCCCCCGCCCCCGCCGCTAACCTGTGCTCGTCAGTGTCTAGCCCCCCTTAATGTTGTCGTCTAGTGGGGCTAGAACTAGCCTCATGGTTAAGGCGATGAAGCGGCGAGACATCGAGGTGGCGCTGCGTGAGCAGGGCTGCCAGCTTCTACGATCGACCGGTGATCATGATGTGTATGGCTGCGTCTGTGGCCAGCACATCTTCCCGCTTCCGCGCCACAAAGTGACCTCGCCTGGGGTCGTCCGGGACGCCATCAGGCGACTGACCTGCCTGCCGGAGGGGTGGTTGCAGTGACGATGTACAAGGTGACCGCACGGCGATGGGAGTTGGGTTGGGAACTCCACATCAATGGGATCGGCGTGACGCAGGCCACTACTTTGGCGTCCGCCGGGCGCATGGTTAGAGACTATGTCGCCGCCCTGACGGGCGCCGACCCCGGTGAGATCGCCGTCGACTACCGGATCGAACTCGATGACGAGCTTTCCGGTGAGATCGAGGCCGCCCGCGAGGCATCCCGCGAGGCGGAGCGGTTACAGCGAGAGGCCGCAGCGAGGTGGCGTGCGGTCGCGCGACAACTCAGCAAAGACCAGCATATGACCGGGTCCGACGTCGCCGCAGTCCTCGACGTGTCACCGCAGCGAGTAAGCCAGCTCCTCAACCCGTGATTAGTATCGCATTGTGCTGCAGGGACCTGATGACCGTGGCCTGCTGCCAATCTCCAACCACTCGTTGGCGGCCCCGAACGCATAGCGCACCGCAGTGTTAAGCTCGGCCCGCTCCGTGGTCGCGAAGCGAAACAGCTCGACGGGTAACAGGGGGTAATGCGGCACGGACGCACACCGTAGTGGCCAGCCCCGGCAGTGCGCCACGCGCCCGCCGTCCACTTGTAACCTTGAGCTGCCATACCGGGCGTGTGCTGGGAGAGAACGGGGGCAATGCGTGACCGGGTCGCCGTCTGAGGACTGGGGCCAGTGGCGTCGGCAGATCAACCCGGACGACTACGACGAGCGCTGGCGGCGGATGGAGGCTGCGGGTGCGAACCCCCATGGTGAAGCGGATTTTGTGTTCTCCTACGGTCCTCGGTGCGTGCTGGACGGGGGGTGTGGCACCGGCCGGGTGGCCATCGAGCTGGCTCGACGCGGGCTCGACGTCGTCGGTGCGGATCTTGATCCGGACATGATCGGCATGGCGCGCGCGAAGGCGCCCGAGCTGACCTGGGTGCAGGCTGATCTCAGCAAACTCGACCTGCCAACTCGGTTCGATGCCGTCGTGCTTGCCGGCAACGTCATCCCGTATGTGGCAAGCGACCGGCGCGCAGCGACGGTCATCGCGTGCGCGCGGCACCTGACACCGAGCGGTCGGCTCATCGCCGGGTTTCAGCTACAGGAGGGCTGGCCAACCGTCGCGGACTACGACACATGGTGCGGCAGCGCCGGCCTCACCCTCGAAGCCCGGTACGCCACGTGGGATCGTGATCCGTTCACCGATGCCGGCTCGTACGCCGTGTCCGTCCACCGCCGTCCATGACGGCGCAACGCTGGCAACGTCACACCACGATGACGTCGAGTAGCCGCTCCAGGCCCGCGAAACCGCCGAAGTCGCGAGTGACGAGGGGTATGGAGTGCGCCGCCGCCGTCGCGGCGATCTGCAGGTCCATTCGCCGAGGACGGGGGTTGCGGCCAGCACGGCGAACCCGCTCGCGCACCGCGCGGTATCGCTCGGCGCGGGCCCGGCGTTCGATCGGATCCTCGACGTCCAGGCCAAAGGCCAGCTCCGCGACGCTGACAGCGCTCACCGCCGGTTCGGCGGACTCATGAACGCCCAGCTCCACCTCAGCCAGATCGATGATCACTGAGGTATCCAGCAGGACGCGCTCGGGGCGGCTCATCCGCCGGCTGAGCCGGCAATCGGACCGCGCCCAGCCGGGTCGGGATGCCCACGCAGCCAGGGATCTTCGAGCGGGTCGTCCGGCCCGAATACCGGGTCGGACTCCGCGCGCTCACGGTGCCACCGCGCACTGTCAACGGGAGTCATCAGGCGGAATTCCGCCTGCAACTCGCCCACTGTCCGGCGCCGCACCGGTCGATCCACCTGGTGCGGGATCAGATCCGCGACGGGCCTGCCATTGCGGGTGACCGTGAAACTCTCCCCCGCCTCGACCCGGCGCATGATCTCCGCGTTGTCATTACGGAGCTCCCGCTGACCGATCACCTGACCCACCACACCACCGTAGCACCTCGCGCTACGGAATCGCTACGGCGTCACGCGCTGCGCAGTACCGCCTCCACCCCGGCGAGCTGGGCCAGCCGGTCCACCACCTCCGGATGCGCACCCAGTGGCGCGGCCACCACATCGGCCCCAGCCGACGCGAGCCTGCGAGAGAACAGCCCTGGGGCGAGCAGCCACGAGGCCACCGCGATCCTGGACTCCCCCGCCGCCCGCAGAGCGGTGACCAGGGGTGCCACCCGCGGTGCTCCGGTGGCCACGAACCCGACCCGGACCCGGCTGCCGCCCTGGCCGGACAGCTGACGGGCCGCAACCCGCACGTCGGCTACCGCCCGCGGATCTGATGAGCCCGCCGCAGCCAACACCACCACGTCACCGCGGCGCCACCCTGCCGCCCGCAGCCGATCGGCCATCGCGCTCACCAGGAGCGGGTGCGGGCCGAGGGCGGCGCTGACGGTCACGTCCCGGCGGCTGGTAGCGGCCACCTCACGCGGCACGTCGGTCCGCACGTGGTAACCGGAACTCAGGAACGCCGGAACGACGGTGACCGGACCAGGCGCGCCGGCGACCACCTCGCGCACCCCAGGGCCGAGTACATCGGCGAAGGCGAGTAGCACCGGTCTACCGGGTAAGCGGACGCGCAGCGCGTCAACCAACTGGCGCGCCACCGCGACACCAGCGGGATCCTGAGTACCGTGGGCGGCTACGACGACAGACCCGTGAGTGGCGATGCGAGTCATGACTCGCATCGCCACTCACGGGGCGAAGCCCTCACCGGCAGTCTCCGGGATCCAGGGCCAGCCGGTAACCGCGCTTGACCACGGTCTGCACCAGCCGCGGGGCACCCAGCGCGGCACGCAACCGGGCCACCGCGGTCTCCACCGCGTGCTCATCGTCACCAGCCGCGGGCATCACGGACAGCATCTCGGCGCGCGGCACCACCCGGCCGGGACGGGCCGCCAGCAGCCGCAACAGGGCCATCGGGGTTGGTGGTACGGCACGCAACGTCCCATCGACCACCGCGGCATGCCCGCGCAACTCCAGGACATGACCCGCGACCGGCCACCGCGGCGCCCGGGCCGGCAGGGTCTCGGACAGCGTGCGCACCAGCGCGCCGATCCGGGAGCGCCCCGGCTGCACAGTGGGCACGTCCCGGGCCACCAACGGGCCCGCGGTGACCGGCCCGACACACGCGGAGAGCACATCCCGCCGCAGGCGCTGCAGCAACGGCTCCAGTACCCCGAGCTCGGTGGCTCGGCTGAGCACGCTGGCCGCGGCGGGTGCGCTGGTGAAGCTGACCGCGTCGACACCGCCGTCCAGCACCATCCCGATCAGCCGGTCCAGTGGCGCGAGATTCTCCGGCAGCACCCACCGGTAGACGGGCACCTGGACCACCCGCGCACCCGCGCAGTTCAGGGCGTCCACGAAGTCCGGCAGCGGCTCACCGTGGAGCTGCACGGCGATCCGCACACCCTCGAGGTTACCGGCTAAGAGGTGCTCCAGCACCTCGGCTGAGGACTCCGACGGGGGTGACCAGGCGTCGGTCAGGCCCGCGGCCCGGACCGCGCCGCGCGACTTGGGGCCTCGGGACAGCAAGGTGGCGCTGTGCAGCGCACCGATCAGCGCCTCGCCCAGCCCCCACCCCTCGGCGGCCTCCACCCAGCCGCGGAACCCGATGCCAGTGGTGACCACCACCATGTCAGGCGGGTGGTTGATCAGCTGCTCAGTGGCGATGTGCAGCTCAGTGTCGTCAGCCAGCGGCACAATCCGGATCGCCGGGGCATGCAGCACCTCAGCACCCCGACGCTCCAGCAAGCCGCCCAGCTCTTCGGCCCGCCGTGCCGCAGTGACGCCGATGGTGAATCCCGCCAGCGGCAACGGCTCTGATACCGGCCTGAACGACACCGCGGTCACGAGGAACAGACTTCCACGATACCGTTGACCACCCGCGTTGGATACGTTGGCACGGAGACGCTGGGGTCGTCCAGGCATACCCCGGTGGCCAGCTCGAAGACCTGCTTGTAGATCGGCGAGGCCACCGTCGCCTGCCCCCTACGGTCACCAACGATCCCCCGCGAGAGCACTGAGGCCCTGCTGAAGGGGTCCAGGTTAGACAGTGCGTGCAAGGCACCATCATGGGTGCGGAACACCGCCACCGCAATGCCATCGACCAGTGCCGCTACCCCCCGTTCCGGGATGAGATCAGCGTAGCGGCACACTGCGATCCAGCGCGCCCGTGCCTGCGTTGTCATGGGACCACGGCCAGCTTCGGGCCGGCGATCAGAACCGGTTGGCCAGGCCGGCGATGGGCAGGCGTTGGCTGGCCACGTTCCTGGACGAACTCGATAGTCGGATCGGGCACGCCCGGCGCGTTGACGAACGAGGTGAACCGGGCCAGCTTGTCCGGGTCCTCCAGCACGCCGCGCCACTCGTCGGAGTAGCCCGCGACGTGCGCCTCCATCGCGGCATCGAGCTCCGCGCAGATCCCGAGTGAGTCGTGCACGATCACATCTCGCAGGTGGTCCAGACCACCTTCCAGCTCCTCCAGCCACGGCGCGGTGCGCTGCAGCCGGTCGGCGGTGCGCACGTAGAACATCAAGAACCGGTCGATGGTGCGCACCAGAGTCTCAGTGTCCACGTCGGACACCAGCAGATCGGCGTGCCGGGGCCGGAAACCGCCGTTGCCGCAGACGTAGAGGTTCCACCCCCTCTCGGTGGCGATCACCCCGAAGTCCTTGCTGCGGGCCTCGGCGCACTCCCGCGCGCAACCGGAGACCGCAGCCTTGACCTTGTGCGGCGCGCGCAGCCCGCGGTACCGCAGCTCCAACGCGATGGCCAGGCCCACCGAGTCCTGCACCCCGTAACGGCACCAGTCGGTGCCCACGCAGGACTTCACGGTGCGCAACGCCTTGCCGTAGGCGTGGCCGGACTCGAACCCGGCGTCCACCAGCCGGCGCCAGATCGCCGGCAGCTGCTCCACCCGAGCGCCGAACAAGTCGATCCGCTGCCCACCGGTGATCTTGGTGTACAGCCCGAAGTCGCGGGCCACCTCGCCGATGACGATCAGCTTTTCCGGGGTGATCTCACCACCGGGAATCCGGGGGATCACCGAGTAGGTACCGTTGCGCTGCAGGTTAGCCAGGAAGTGGTCGTTGGTGTCCTGCAGGGTGGCCTGCTCGCCGTCCAGGATGTGGCTTCCGGGAGACAGCACCCCGCTCAGCGACGCGAGAATCGAGGCCACCGCCGGCTTGCAGATGTCACAGCCACGGCCCGTGCCGTGCTTGGCGACCAGCTCGGAGAAGGTCTGGATCCGGGTGGCGGCGACGATCTCGAACAGCTCCGCCCGGCTGTGCGTGAAGTGCTCACACAGCGCCTTGGACTGCTCGACGCCCTGCGCGGCGAGCAGTTTCGTCAACATCGGCACGCACGAGCCGCAACCGGTGCCCGCCTTCGTGCACGCCTTGAGGGCGGGCACGGTCCTCGCCCCCGCACGCACCGCCGCACCGATCTCCTCGACGGTGACCGCATGGCAGGAGCACACCTGGGCGCCGGCAGGCAACGCGCTCGCGTCGAGTTCACCGCCGGACGGAGAGATCAGCGCGCCGGGGTCGGCCGGCAGCGCCGCGCCGACCAGCGCGCGCAGCGTGCCGTAGGCCTCGGCGTCGCCCACCAGCACCCCACCGAGCAGCGTCCGCGCGTCGTCGGAGACGACGAGCTTGGCGTAGCGGCCGGCGACAGGGTCATTGTGGACGATCTCCAGCGCGCCCTCAGCGCTCCCGTGGGCATCGCCGAAGCTGGCCACGTCGACCCCGAGCAGCTTGAGCTTGGTGGAGGTATCCGCACCCGGGAAGGTGGCGTTGCCACCGAGCAGCCGGTCGGCCACCACCTCGGCCATCGCGTAGCCGGGTGCGACCAACCCATAGCAGCGACCTTCGACCGCGGCGCACTCCCCAATCGCCCAGATATCCTCGTCGGAGGTGCGGCAACCAGCGTCAACCAGCACTCCACCCCGCTCACCGAGCGGTAACCCAGCGTCGCGAGCCAGCTGGTCGCGGGGACGCACCCCGGCGGAGAACACCACGACGTCGGTGTCAAGCTCGGTGCCATCGGAGAGCCGGACCAGCATCCGTCCCCGGTCGGATTCGATCGCCGCGGTGGCGTGCCCGCAGTACACCCGCACCCCGAGGCCCTCGATGAACCGGCGCAGCAGCGCGCCACCGCCTTCGTCCACCTGCATCGGCATCAGCCGGGGCGCGATCTCGACCACATGCGGAGACAGCCCCAGTTGGCGCAGCGCATACGCGGCCTCCAAGCCGAGCAGCCCGCCGCCGACCACGACACCGGAGCGCCGACCGGCCGCCGTGGTCTGCATCGCGCGCCGCGCCGCCGCGCGGATGGCGTCAAGGTCCTCCGGGGTCCGGTAGACGTAACAACCGGGCAGGTCGTGGCCAGGTACCGGGGGCACGAACGGTGCCGACCCGGTGGCCAGCACCAGCGCGTCGTAGCCCACTCGGCGCCCGGACGCGGTGCGGACGGTGCGATTGCGCCGGTCGATCCGCACGCACGGGTCACCCAGCCGCAGCTCCACCCGGTCGTCCTGGACAGTCGGCAGGGTCAGCGCCGCGGCGTCCCAGGAGTCCACATACGATGAGAGGGCGACCCGGTCGTAGGCTGGTCGGTTCTCCTCGGCGAGCACCACGATCCGCCATTGTCGCTGGACGTCCCGGCCGGTCAGCGCCTCCACCAGCCGGTGGCCGACCATGCCATGGCCTGCGACAACGACAGTGCGCATCATGAGAATCCCTCCAACCCTGCTGCCATCGTGAGCGCCTTTCGTGAACGCAGTGTTTCCGTGCTGTTTCGTCACGTTTGTTTCGTCACACCTGGGCGTAGGCCAGACTCGGCTGCTCGGACATCACGATGGTGGGTGCCCGGCGCAGGTAAACCACGTAGGTGACGAGAACGCACGCTGCGTAAAAGGCCAGGAAGGACCAGAATGCGGGTATTCCGGACTTCGTGGTGAGGAAGGACTGCCGGAAGGCCAGGTTGATGAGCAGCCCACCCATCGCCCCGATCGAACCGGCGATCCCGATCACCGCACCGGACAGCCGGCGCGCCCTCATCAGCGCGGACTGCCGAGGCTCACCCGATGTGATCGCCACCCGAGCCCTCACATTGAAGATCGACGGGATCATCTTGTAGGTAGAGCCGTTACCCATTCCGGAGAAGACGAACAAAGCGAGGAAGCCGGCCACGAACAGCGGCAGCGACTTCTGCTCGGAGGCCAGGATCACGATGCCGGTGGCCAGGGCCATCCCGAAGAAGGTCCCCAAGGTGACCTTGGCGCCGCCCATCCGGTCGGCCATCCAACCACCGATTGGGCGGATCAACGAGCCGATCAGCGGGCCGATGAAGACGACCGCGGCCGTCTGCAGCGGGGTGCGGCCGAACTGGGTCTGCAGCACCAGGCCGAAGGCGAAGCTGTAGCCGATGAACGAGCCGAACGAGCCGATGTAGAGGAACGCCACCACCCAGGTCTGAGTCTCCCGGACCGCCTCACGCAGCGCGCCGGTGTCGTTGCTGACCGAGGAGAGGTTGTCCATATACCGCGCCGCACACACCGCGGCGACCACGATCAGCGGGACGTAGATGGCCAGCACCAGCCGCGGGTAGGCGGCGCCGACCGTCGCGATCACCACCAGGCCGAGCAACTGCACCACGGGCACGCCGATGTTCCCACCGCCGGCGTTGAGCCCGAGTGCCCAGCCCTTACGACCCTCCGGGAAGAAGGCGTTGATATTGACCATGGACGAGGCAAAGTTGCCACCCCCGAGGCCACCGAGCGCCGCGACGATCACGAACGTCAGGTACGACGTGCCCGGATGCATGACAATGATCGCCAGGACGGTCGGAACGAGCAGCAACAACACGCTGACGATGGTCCAGTTGCGCCCGCCGAACCGGGCCGGCGCCATGGTGTACGGGATCCGGATCAGCCCGCCGATCAGAGCGGGGAGGGACACCAGGAAGAACTTGCCCGCCGGATCGATGCCATAAGCCGGGCCCATGAAGAGCACCAGGACAGACCAGATGGTCCACATCGAGAACCCGATGTGCTCGGCGAGGATCGAGAACCACAGGTTCCGATTCGCCACCCGCTTGCCCGTCTTCTCCCAGAACTCGGGATCTTCCGGCTCCCAGTGGTCGATCCATCGCCCCCCGCGAGCCGGCTGTGCCGGCGCTGTCATCTCGGTCGTGCTCATCGCGCCTCCTGAGCTGGTGGGTACGACGAGGGACGCTATGAGCCGGTTATGATCGCTATATTGCTGTCTGTTGCGGGGCCGAGAACTCCCGCTCACATGGTGGGGCGTGGTGGGGTGAGGTACTGCCCGCACGCCGGGCGCAATCACCGCCCACACACGTCGAATCGAGGAGACCTGATGGCAGAGCAACCCGAACCCCAGGACCAGCCCGACGACGCAGCTTCACCGGTACCCAACCGCCGCGAGCGCCGCGGCAAGAAGTCCGGGGCGCCAGCGCCCCACGGCGGCAAATCCACCGTGCCGCACCGGTCCGGCCCAGCAGCGCTACCCCGCCAGTACTCCACACGCCGCCGCAGCGGCTAAGCCCAGACGTCACTACCCTAATAGATGGGCAGTGCGGGGTCAACCTGTTTTGCCCAGGCCAGCACCCCACCACCCACGTGCACGGCATCCCGGAAGCCCGCCTTGTGCAGCGCGGCTAGTGCCTCGGCGGAACGCTGCCCGGACTTGCAGTGCAGCACCAGCGGCTTGTCTTGAGGCAGCTCCGCCAACGCCTCACCGGACAGGATCCGGTCCTTGGGGATCAGCGTGGAACCCGGAATCCTGACGATCTCGTACTCGTGCGGCTCCCGCACGTCGATCAGGGCGAAGTCCTTGCCGGAGTCGATCATCTCCTTGAGCTCCAGGGCGGTGATCGTCGAGCCCGCCGCCGCGGTGGCGGCGTCGTCGCTGACGGTGCCGCAGAACTCCGCATAGTCGATCAGCTCAGTGATCGGGTCGCCCGCCGGGTCCCGGCGGATCCTGATGGTGCGGTAGCTCATCTCCAGCGCGTCATACACCATCAGCCGGCCCAGCAGTGGCTCGCCGATCCCGGTGATCAGCTTGATCGCCTCAGTCACCATGATCGAACCGATCGACGCGCAGAGCACACCCAGTACGCCGCCCTCGGCGCAGGAAGGCACCATTCCGGGAGGTGGGGGCTCGGGGTACAGGTCGCGGTACTGCAGTCCTTGCCCGCCGGGGGCGGCCGCCCAGAACACCGACGCCTGACCCTCGAAGCGGAAGATCGAGCCCCACACGTAGGGCTTGCCGAGCAACACCGCAGCGTCGTTGACCAAGTAGCGGGTCGCGAAGTTGTCGGCGCCATCCAGGATGAGGTCGTAGTCGCGGAAGATACCCAGCGCATTGGAGGAGTCCAGCCGCAACTGGTGCAGGTTCACCTGGACGAACGGGTTGATCTCCCGGATAGAGTCCCGGGCAGACTCCCCCTTGGGTCGGCCGATGTCGGACTGGCCGTGGATCACCTGACGTTGCAGGTTGGACTCGTCGACCTCGTCGAACTCGACGATGCCCAGCGTGCCCACGCCGGCGGCGGCCAGGTACAGCAGAGCCGGGCTGCCCAGCCCGCCAGCACCGATCACCAACACTTTCGCGTTCTTCAGCCGCTTCTGACCGTCCATCCCCACTTCCGGGATGATCAGGTGGCGGCTGTAACGGGCTACTTCCTCCCTGGTCAGTTCGGCGGCGGGCGCCACCAGCGGCGGCAGGCTCATCGGCGCACTCCTCACAGTGTTCGGTGCCCTCTCGCACGGCTGAAACGTCCCCAGCACACCCGCTCTTCCCGCCCAGGGACCCTTCTCGCGAGTTGTGGTCAGTTGACCGTGGGGAAGGGCCAGGCGTTGGGTTGGCATACCAGGCCGTCGGGAGTGACGTGGTCGGTGCCCAGCGCCGCGAGGTAGTTGTCGGCCACCCCCCAGGTCTGCTGCATCATCACCGGTGCCAACCGCCCGGGTCCGTCACAGGCGATGTGGGAAAAACCCAGCCCATGCCCGACCTCGTGATTGATCGCGTACTGCTGGTACTGCACCACGTTGCCCTGGAAGGCCACCGCCCCCCGGGCCCATCGCGCAGTGCTGATCACTACCCGGTGCTCCCCGGGTTTCCAGCAGGACGCGTCGAACGGGATCTGGAAGCCACAGAGCCGGCGGGTGGTCTCCTGTGAGGCGAGGCTGATCCGTAGGGCCGCCGCCCGGCTGTCGTCAATCCGCTGGAAGCGGTAGCGCCCGCTACCGATCCAGCTCTTCGGGTTGCGCAGCGTGCTGTCCACTGTGATGGCGAAACCCACCGGACCGCCCTCAAGCTCGACCCCATCCTCGACCTCGACGGTGTAGGTGAACAACCGGCCCGTCCCGAAGGGCGCACCGGCACCGGGGATCACCCGCCACGTGCCGGCACCCTGCACCGTGTACGGCCCGCCACCGGGCAACTCGGCGGACGCCTTGGCAGCCGCAAAGCCCAGGCCGCCCACCGGATTGGGGATCAGCGGGTTACCCGCCGAGCCGGCCGTACCGGCCTGGTTCGACGGCAGCAGGAACGGCGATCTCACCGCGTCGAGCACCGCCAACACGGTGAGCACCATGAGGATGGGCAGCGCGTAGACCCGCCAGCCGTAGGTTGCCACCACCCGGGCCAGGCGCCTGGAACCAAGAGGCTGGGCAGCATGGGACGGGGAGGCATGGGACGGGGAGGCATGGGACGGGGAGGCATGGGGTGGGGAGACACTGTGAGGGGAGACACCGTGCCGCGGCAACGGCTGGGGATCCCAGGACGCGACCAGCGGCTGTTCGTCATCCCGGCGCAGGCTGGCAGGTCTACCACGGATCACCGGCCGCGAGAGGTCACCGGCGGGCGCACGGCCCGCAGGGTCGGCTCGCGTCGGGCGGATCACCACGCAAGGATGGCACAGCCACGCTGGCTGCAGCGCCGCGCCGCGCCACGCCACCGCTGCGGTGGCGTCGCGCCAGCGACCCGTTCCTCCACCGCATAGCGGTGCGATACCGGCGAGTAGGGTTTACCCGGTCAGGCGGGAGGTGAAGGAGGCCGATGACCGAGACGGCATCGACCCGGGCGGACGCAGCGCCTCGCGGGGTGCGAATGCCCCGGGATGAGCGGCGCGCTCAACTGCTCGCCGCAGCCACCGACGTCTTCGTCAACAACGGGTACCACGCTACCGTCATGGACGATATCGCCGAGCGTGCCGGGGTCAGCAAGCCGGTGCTCTACCAGCACTTTCCCGGCAAGCTCACGCTGTATCTGGCGCTACTGGAGCGCCACACCGACGAACTCGTCCGCCGGGTCCGAGAGGCAATCGAGGAGACCCACGACAACTGGCAGCGGGTCCGCAATGCGGTCAGGGTGTACTTCGACTTCGTCAACAGTGACGATAAGGCATTCCGGCTGGTCTTCGAATCCGACCTGCGTAACCAAACCACCGTGCAAGCCGTCGTGGAGCGGATGTACACCGCCTGCGTGCAGACCATCGCGCAGGCCGTGGCGGCCGATGCCGGGCTGGACGCCAACCGCGCGTGGTTGGTTGCGGTCGGCGTCGTCGGGATCAGCGAGGACAGCGCACGGTACTGGCTCACCCGCCGGCACGAGTTGCCCAAGGAGGAGGCAGTCGCGCTGACCGCGTCACTGGCCTGGAAGGGCCTCGCTGGCTTCCCGCTGCAGCACGGCTGACCCCTCCCCGTCCATAATGAACGGTTCGGCGCTATGCCTGGGCGGGAACCAGGAGGGTGAAGGTGGGGGGAGCGGGTCGGGTCAGCCGGAGCCTGCCGCCTTCCGCTTCGGCCAGGCTACGGGCCAGCGCGAGGCCGATGCCGTGCCCGTCGGCAAGGCGTGATCGCCGGGTGAAAAGTTCCGGTTCGGGGGCGGTGATGCCGATACCCTCGTCGGACACGTCGATGGCCAGCGCGTCGGCGGCATTGCGCACCGTCACCGACACGGTGCCAAAGCCGTGGGTGGCAGCGTTGTCCAACAATACCGTGAGCACCTGCCGCACAGCTGCGGTCGAGGCGAGGGACACCGGTGCCTGCGGGTCCACCGCCACCCGGAGCGCGCGGTCCTGGGCGGCCAGCCGATCATGCCAGCCCGCCTCGATCTCCTCGAGCAGGCCCGGAAGGTCCAGTGGGGTGACGTTGGAGCTGCGGGTATCCCGAGCCAGGGCAAGCAGTTCCTCGATGGTCTGCTCCAGCCGGTCCGCGGCGGCGATCCCGTCGGTGATGGCATGGCGAAGGTCCTGCCCGGGATGGTCCAGCGCCGCTTCGAGCCGGAGCCGCAATCCGGTCAGCGGAGTGCGAAGCTGGTGCGACGCGTCAGCGGAGAAGGAGCGTTCGCGGGCGAGCATGGCGTCCAGGCGCCCGGCGGTACTGTTCAACGCTGAGCCGACGGAGTCGATCTCGGGGATGTCCACCGGTGTGGTGCGGACGCTGAAGTCACCTTGGCCGAGACGGCGCGCCGCATCCGAGAGTTCCTCCAGCGGGCGGGCCAGCCGCCGGGCCTGGCGGCGGGCGACCAACCAGACCGTACCGATTGCCAGGCCGGCTAGGCCGAGCATGCCCACCCACACCAGCGCAACCTGCCGGTAGATGGCGGCGCGCGGGCTGGCGGCGCGCACCGCGCCGATCACATCGCTGTCATGGGTCACCGGCACAGCCACGACCAGATCACCGTTGAAGTTCCCGGTGCTGATCTCACCGTCGTGCAAGGCGTGATAAACCGCTTGGTCCCCGCCCTCGGGCCCGGTGCCCAGGATGCGATGGCCGCGGTCCACGTAGACCGCGAGGTGGGTCCCGTCCTTGGGTTCGTGAAGCTCGGTCGGCGTGTTGCCGCGGAGCACGTCCGCCGTGACCGCCGCCGCCGCGCCGTCGGCCACTCGCAGCAGGTTTACTCGCTCGTCATTCAGCGCATATTTCAGCGCGCCAGCGGCCAGCGGCACCCCGAACAGGCCGATGGCAAGCACGGCGGCGAGCACGGCGAGGCCGACGATCCGGGTACGCACGAGCTCCTTCTACCCGCTGGGTTGAGCTCGGGGCAATACGCTGCTACGCACTCACGGTCCCTCCGGTGGCACCTCTAGCCGGTACCCATGGCCACGCAGGGTGGTGATCCGTGGCACCGAGCCTAGTTGGGCCATCCCAGCCAGCTTGCGACGCAGTACAGCCACGTGCACATCGAGTGTCTTGGTGGGGCCGAACCAGTTCTCGTCCCACACCTGCGCCATCAGGGTCTCCCGGCTGATCGCCACTTCCGGGGCTGCCGCGAGGCGAGCAAGTAGGTCGAACTCCTTGGCCCGCAGCGGCATCTCCGTACCTGAGACACTCGCCCGCCGGCTTCCGGTGTCCACCAGCAAGTCTCCCACCACAAGCATCGGTTGGGCTCCTGGGGTAGCCGGCGCCACCCGTCGTAGGTGTGCTCGGACCCGGGCCAGTAGCTCGGCCAGCCGCACCGGCTTGGTCAGGTAGTCATCCGCGCCGGCCTCGAGACCTACCACGACGTCCATTTCGTCGGTCCGGGCGGTGAGGATCACCAGCACCGTCGTCGGGTTGCTGGCCCGTAACTGCCGGCACACCTCGACGCCGTCCAGATCGGGTAACCCGAGGTCCAGGAGCACCAGGTCGAAGTCCAGCTCGGAGGTCGCGCGGAGCGCGCCCCTCGCGGTGCGGTGCCACGCCACCTGGTGCCCGTGGGCGCGCAGACTGGACTCCAGCACACTGCCGATGGTCTCGTCGTCCTCTACTACGAGCAGCCGGGACACCCCACGAGCCTAAGGGATCACCCGCGGAAGACCTGGGCTCAGCCCCCCACCGCGAAGCCGACCCGGCGGCTGTCCGCGGGCCCGATCTCGATGTAGGCGACCCTCGCGGTGGGCACCATGTACCGCCGGCCCTTGTCATCGACCAGGGTCAGCATGCCCTGGGAGTTCCGCATCGCCTCGACGACCAACGCCTCCACCTCGTCCGGCGAGTCCGCGGTGGACACCGTCAGCTCACGAGGACTGTCCGCGACGCCAATCTTGACCTCCACGCCAGAACCTCCACGGTGTGCTCGACCTTGATATCAGGGGACATCAGGGCACTGCCAGGGAACAGTCAGGCTAGTCGAACGGTATGTAGGGGCTCACCCCAGCCCGAGAGCGGCCATCCGACGGCCGTGCAGGATCTCCACCCGACGGATCAGCGTGGCGAGGCCGGCCAGGTCCCCGGCGCCGCGGACGACCAGTTCAGCCAGCGCATCTCGCTCTGCCACGACGTGCTGGGCATTCGTCACCGCCTCGCCGAGCAGCCGGCGCCCCCACAGGGCCAACCTGTCGCGGGTTGTCCGGTCCCGCTCGCAGGCGCTGCGCACCTCCCGCTCCGCGAACGCCGAATGCCCGGTGTCGGCCAGCACCTCTTTGACCAGCGCGGCGGTGGCATCGTCGAGCCAACTGCCCACCTCGCCGTAGAAGTCCGCCGCCAGCCCGTCGCCGACGTAGGCCTTCACCAGCGACTCCAACCACGACCGGGGTGCCGTCGAGGCATGGAACGCATCGAAGCGCGCCACGAACGGGCGCATCGCGTCGTCCACCGACACACCCAAGCCACGTAAGTGGCTCTCGAGCTGCCGGAAGTGCCCCATCTCAGCGGCCGCCATGGTGGCCATCGCGGCCCTGCCAGCCAACGTGGGAGCACGGCGAGCGTCCTCGGCGAGCCGGTCGAAGGCCGACAGCTCTCCGTAGGCGAGGACTCCCAGCAGGTCGATAATGCCCTCACGTGCCACATCCACGGCGGCGAGCGTAGTGCCGCAATGCCGGGGTGTGCGGTGTCACGCGCACGCCTGACGCGCGGACGGGTAGGATGTGTGCACAGGGCGTGACAGAACCCCCTGTACATGCGCCCGGCCCGGTGGTCAACGCCTCCGGGTGCATGACATGTGAGCGCGGACCTGGTGTCTTCGTTCCCGGCTCCGGTGCGCCACCTGGCGGCGCGGAGCGGGTCGAGCGAGACGGCGGTGAACGCGCCGGTACGAGAGAGGCGATCACGCTGACCGTCAGCCAGACCACACTGCCCGACACCTATCCCCTGGAGCGTCCCGACCCCGGCACTCTGTATCTCGCAAAGACCGATATCGATGAGCCAGGCCCGCCAAATCCGTTGCAGGCTGGCGCTCCGGTCCGGGACGACTCCCCTACCTTCGCCGAACTCGGTGTCCGCGACGAGATCGTCCGGACCCTGCGGGCTGCAGGCATCGAGCGCACTTTCGCCATTCAGGAACTCACTTTGCCGCTGGCCCTGGCTGGCGACGACCTCATCGGCCAGGCCCGCACCGGTACCGGCAAGACGCTCGGCTTCGGTGTCCCGCTGATCCAGCGGATCACCAGCGGGGACATCACGTGTGACGGCACCCCGCGTGCCCTGGTCGTCGTGCCCACCCGCGAGCTGTGCCTGCAGGTCAGCGCCGATCTCACCGCCGCCGGCCGGGATCTCGGCGTCCGGGTTCTCGCGGTCTACGGCGGCCGGCCCTACGAACCGCAGGTCAAGGCGCTGACCAACGGGGTGGACCTGGTGGTCGGCACCCCAGGCCGGCTGTTGGACCTCGCCGAACAGCGCCACCTGGTGCTGGGCAAGGTGCGGGTGCTGGTCCTCGATGAGGCCGATGAGATGCTCGATCTAGGGTTCCTGCCCGACATCGAGCGAATCCTGCGGATGGTGCCGCAGCAGCGCCAGACCATGCTGTTCTCGGCCACCATGCCGGGTCCGATCATCACGCTAGCCCGGACCTTCCTGACCCAGCCAACGCATATCCGCGCCGAGGAACCTGATGCCACCGCCATCCACGAGCGGACCCGGCAATTCGTCTACCGGGCGCACGCGATGGACAAGGTGGAGCTGCTCGCCCGCATGCTGCAGGCCCGCGACCGGGGCCTGACGATGATCTTCACGAGGACCAAACGCACTGCGCAGAAGGTGGCCGACGAGCTTACCGAGCGCGGTTTTGCGGTCGCGGCAGTGCACGGCGATCTCGGCCAGGGAGCGCGCGAGCAAGCGCTGCGGGCGTTCCGTTCGGAGAAGGTGGACGTGCTGGTCGCCACCGATGTCGCCGCCCGCGGCATCGACGTCCCGGAGGTCACTCACGTCATCAACTACCAGTGTCCCGAGGACGAGAAGACCTACGTGCACCGAATCGGGCGGACCGGGCGGGCCGGGCGGGCCGGCGTCGCGATCACCCTCGTCGACTGGGACGAGGAACCGCGCTGGAAGCTGATCAGCGAAACGCTTGATCTCCCCACGGCGGCGCCCGCGGAGACCTACTCCACCTCCGAGCACCTGTTCAGCGACCTGGACATCCCCACCAACTGCACCGGACGACTGCCACTGGTCCGGCGCACCCGAGTTGGGCTGGCAGCCGAGCCCAGCGACGAGGACGACCGGACTCTCGGTCGGCGTGCCACCGGCACCCGGCGTAGCCCGCGCAGTGGATCCGCCGGCAGCCAGGTCGCTCCGGTCCGTCGCCTCAGGCGCCGCACCCGCAACGGAGAGACTGTCGGCACCAGCGTCGACACCGCGCCCCCAGCGGAGTACCCAGGTGAGCAGGGTGACGCCCGGCCGCGCCGCCGGCGCCGCCGGGGCCGGGGCCGGGGCGCTGTCACCGTTCAGGAGCACGGCAGCCAGCCTCGCGCCGCGGGCTGACCAGCGCCTCGGATGCCGCCGCCCGAACGCCGCACCCGGTGGGACCTGACCGCCGCGGCGGCGTTGGCTGTGGCCGCGCTCGCCGTGTGGGCCGCGCTGTGGTGGGCCAGTGACGCGCGACGAACCACACTGACCACCGCCTCCGGCCCGACTCCGGGGGGTACCACCGCGATCGCAGCTGGAGCGGTGCACCTGCCAGCGGCGCTGGACGAGGCGTGGCGGGCGCCAAGTCCGGCGACTCCGGTCCCCTTGGTGCAGGGCGGCACGGTGGTCACCGGTGCCGCCGGCATGGTCGCTGGCCGCGACCTGCGCTCCGGCGCAGTCCGCTGGAGCTACCGGCGAGACCGGTCACTGTGCACGGTGGCCGCCGCGTTCCACCAGGTAGTAGCGGTATACCGGCGGGACGAGACCTGCAGCGAGGTAACCGCCCTGGGCTGGACCGACGGCCGGCGTGGACCGCAACGCACCGGTCCGGTGCCGGTGCCGACCCGGCTGGCCTCCGCCGGCGACCAGGTGGCCACCAGCGGAGGGCACTACCTGGAGGTATGGCGCTCCGACCTGGTGCGAACGCTGGCCTATGGGCGACTGCAGACCCCGGCGCAGCCTGCGACCCAGCCGCGACCGGACTGCCTCCACGGGTCGATCGCACTGGCCGGCGGGACACCAGGTGACGGGACACCGGCCGGGGGAACACTGGCCGTGGTGGAGCAGTGTCCCGGGGAGCGTGTGCGGCTCACCGTGCAGCGGTCCGAGCCCAAGGACCCAGACCAGCCCGAGGTGATCTTCAGCACCCTGCTCCCGGGTCAGCAAGCTCGAGTCGTCGCGGTGAGCGGTGAGCGGGTGGCCGTGGCGCTGCCCGACCCAGCCCGGCTGGTCGTGCTCGACGAGCAGGGTAAGACGGTAGCCGAGCACCCGCTGGCCGTCCCGGACGCCGACCTACGGGGCAACCCACCCGGTGGCCTGGTCGAGGTCACCAAGACCCCGATCGAGGTGTACTGGTTCACCGGCTCGGCCACTATCGCATTGGACCCCGCTGACCTGCGGCCACGGTGGACCCGGCCGGGATCCCTGGGCGCCGGCTCGGAGGTCGCCGGAGCGCTGCTGCTGCCGGTGCCAGGGGCGCTGGCCGTGCTCGACACCACCACAGGCCAGCAGGTCGGCGCGCTGCCGGTGGACCGCGGTACCTATCACGGTCCGGTAGGTACCGCCAGCTCCGGCGGTATGGTGCTTGAGCAACGCGGCGACACCCTGGTCGCGCTGCGCGAACCGCACTCGTAAGCTCCACCCGGTGACGGCATCACAGATCACCCCGCACAGCGCTGGTTGGCATTGGGGCCCTCGTGAGACCCTGGATTTCAAGCCCACCAGCCGAACCAGAGCACGCCGGCCGTGATCACCAGGACAGACCACGAAGCCAGCGCGGCACTACGGCCCAGTGCCCGCTCTGCCGCCAGCTGCAACACAACGGCGGCCAGCGCCGCGACCGCATGACCGACGACGACTGCCATGCCTGGGCCGGGGCGGCCTGACGTACCGGCCAGCCACTGCGCCACGCATACCGCGCCCGCAAGCGCCACCAGGCCTCCAGCCAGCACACCGGACAGTCCCTGCGGGGCGCGCACGCCCTCTGATCGCCGGCGCCGCACGGTTCGCCCTGCTTCGACGATCATGGTGCGAGCAGTGCCCACGGCTGGAGCTCTGGTGCACTGGCCCGCCCCTCGGGGCAGTGCCGCCGGAAGTCGCACCATGAGCAGGCCCGACCGGGAGCGGGCGGGAACAGAATGTCCGGATCGCCTCCCATCGCCAGAGTGTCGGTGGCCAGCGCGATCTCGTCGGCAGCCTCCTCGGCACGCTGCAGGTGCCTGGTCAGCGACTGCTCAGTGTGCTCCCATCCGGCGACAGTGCCGGTGGGCACGTGGTGCAGCTCCACCCGCCGGCACTCCCGGCGCAGCGTGCGCCGGGCCGCAAAAGCATAGAGCGCCAGCGCCTGCGAACCGCGAGCGTCATCGACAGTGAGCTCGTGGCGACCGGTTTTGTAGTCCACCACGACCAGTTCGCCATCCCGCTCGTCAATGCGGTCCACTCGCCCCTCCGCGACAATCCGCTGGGTCGGCGCGGAGACCCAGCGCTCCACCCCCACCGGATCAAGATGGGGATCCAGCTCGTCGACATAGCGGGCCACCCAGTCCTGCGCGCGGCTGCGATAGTCGGCGGCCTGCACGTCGTCCGCGAAACCCTCCCCAGACCAGTGCGCCGCCACCAAGGCGGCCGCAGTGTGTGAACGGCGCCGCCCGGGCGCCAGATCGAACAACGCCCGCAGCGCGGTGTGCACCACAGCGCCCAACGTATTGTGCGCCCACGCCCCGCCCCGGGCAGGCGTGGGACGATCCAGGTAGGCCATCCGGTAGCGTCGGCGGCAGCCGGTCCACGTGGTGAGCTTGGCGGGAGTCACCCGCACCAGGGGGCGGGGCAGACCGCCGAGTTCCAGCTCTCCCTGCGCTCGCCGTGCCATCGCGCCTACCGTACTCGCCAGTTCGATTGTCGGCTCAGCCGACGGCAGTTCGATTGTTGGCTCAGCCGACGGCAGTTCGATTTGTCGGCTCAGCCGGTCACCGCGGTGACGCGGCTGCGGGCCGCCAGCTCCTCGATCCGTTCCAGCGCCTCCGGGTCAGTCGTCTCCTGGCCCAGCGACACCGTCTTGTTCGCGCCGTGGTAGTCGCTGCTACCGGTAATCAGCAGACCCAGCGCGCCGGCGAGGTCGCGCAGCGCAGCCCGTTCGTCGCCGGTGTGGTCGGGATGGTCCACCTCCACCCCGGCGAGCCCCTCGGTGGCGAGCTCAGCGATGACCTCGGGGGCGACCACCGGCCCGCGGCGGCGGGCCGCGGGGTGCGCCAGTACCGGGACCCCGCCCGCAGCCCGAACCATCCGGACCGCAGTCCTGACATCGGTGTCGGCCCGGCCGGTGTAGTAAGGACCCGCGGTGTTCAGGAACCGGTGGAAAGCCTCCTCGACGCTGTCCACGACACCAGCTGACACCAGCGCCCGGGCCAGATGCGGCCGACCGACCGGAGCGTCCGGCGACAGCTCGCCGAGCAGCAGGTCCGGATCCACCGGAAACCCGTCGGCGGCCATCCGCTGTGCCATGACGCGCAGCCGCAGGCGTCGCTCGTCCCGCAGCCGGGCCTGCTCGGCGATAATCACCTCCGAGGCGGGATCGAACAGGTACCCGAGCAGATGCACCGAGACCGACCTGTCCCTACCGCTCGGTGCTATGCAGGAGAACTCCGCACCCCGGATCAGCCGTAGACCTGCGGGCAACGCATTGGCCGCCTCGGCCCACCCGGCGGTGGTGTCGTGGTCAGTCAGGGCCACCACATCAAGGCCAGCTGCCGCGGCGATCGCGACGAATTCCGCAGGGGTGTCCGTTCCGTCGGACATGGTGGAGTGGGCGTGCAGGTCAATACGCACGACCGCCAGCCCTCCGGACTATCGCTACCGCCCCTCCGGGTCAGACCGCCTCGCGAGCGGCGCCCAGCGCTTGCGACGAGAGCTGCGCGGCGGCCCCAGCATATGGGAACGAGGCTGCTTCTTCTCGCCGAAGATCAGCTCGGAGATCGCCTTGAAGACCTCCTCCGGCCGGGGCACGTACTCGATCTGCTTCAAATCCTGCTTCGGCCCAGCCGACTCCACCCGGAGCGTGCCGAAACCGAGCAGCTGCCCGATAAATGGTCGCTCAAAAGTCAAATCGGTCACTTTCGTAATCGGAATCATGGAGTTCTTCGTCTGAATGACGCCAGTAGTGCGCATGAGTCGCTTGTCGGTGACGATGATGACCTCGATCCACCACTCCAGCACCTTCCAGCCGAAGTACAGCACCGCCGCGACCGCCGCGTACCAGAGCAACGACTGCAGCAGCCAGAGGCCTTCCCCCACCCGACTGACCAGGCGAGACAGCAGGAACGCGACGATCACGACCCCGACGGTCTTCACCATCGGCTCGAGCAGAACCGCCCAGTGCTGCCGCACCTGGACCACCCGCCGCTCCTGGGCGGGGGGGAGCAGGACGTTGGGATGTCGACCAATCATGTCAGCCCCGCCAGAACGTCTTCAGCGCTCATCCTGACCTACCTGTCTCGCCGCTGCGGGCAGCGGGCGCAGCCGTTGTTGGGCACTTCCGTCATCGATCCGCGTGTTGTACCGCACCTGGGGTTGGCGATGCGTCCCGTCACTCGCGTCCCGACACTCGCGAGCGTACTACCGTCGCTGCTGATGGCAGGGGCACCCGAACAGCGGATCCGGTGCGTCGGAGCAGTGGTGCTCGACGACGCCGGCAGACTGCTCCTGATCCGAAGGGCGAACGAGCCGGGACGAGGGCGCTGGTCGGTGCCCGGAGGCCGGGTTGAAGCCGGTGAGACAGATCATCAGGCGCTGATCCGCGAGGTGGCCGAGGAGACCGGGCTGGCGGTTGAGATCACGCGTTGGCTGGGAGACGTGCACCGCCCCGCACCGGACGGGGCGGTGCTCGACATCCACGACTACAGTTGCCGGGTAATCGGCGGGACGCTACGCGCCGGCGATGACGCTGGCGATGCCCGCTGGTGCGACGCGGAGACCCTGGCGAGTCTGCCCATCGTCACCGGCCTCCTCGAAGCCCTGACCCACTGGCACTGCCTACCCCGCTAGCTCGCTGACTTCAGGCCGTCGCGGTGCCTGGGCCCATCGCCAGCCGGGCCAGCATGTCGCGGGCCTGCTCGGCATGCTGCGGCTGGCACAGCACGTCGTAACGCCCGGCCACCAGTTGGCTCGCCGACGCGAAGTCCCGGCGGCCACGGGTCGAGGCGTAGCCGACGGCGGCAAACACCGTCCCGAACACCGCGCCGGTGGCCACCCCCACCACGATCGGGATCAGGCTGGTCCCGGCTTGGGTAGCGAACAAACTGAGCAGCATCCCGACGAACAGCCCGAACCAGGCACCCGACGCCGCCCCCTGGCTGATCACCCGGCTCCAGGTCAACCGGCGTAGCACCCGCTCCACCAGCATGAGGTCCACCCCGACGATCGTGACCTCGGCGACCGGGAACTGATTGTCCGCGAGATGGTCCACGGCACGCTGCGCCTCGGCGTACGTGGCGTAGGAGCCGATCGGCCAACCGGTGGGCGGGGTGGGCAGGCCAGGCATCTGACCCTGGCCGCTGAATGGACTGGTCATGGTGCATCACCGCCCCTACGAGGTACTCACATCGTGCCACCGCTCACGCTGGCGAACGCCCGCAGTTTCTCTCAACTTCGCGCAGCGTACTCCCGTAGCAGCCCCTTACTGATGATCGTCTTTTGGATCTCGCTGGTGCCCTCGCCGATGAGCAGGAACGGCGCTTCGCGCATCAGCCGCTCGATCTCGTACTCCTTGGAGTAGCCGTATCCGCCATGGATACGGAAGGCGTCTTCGGTGACCTCCATACAGTATTCGCTGGCCAGCAGCTTCGCCATCCCGGTCTGGACGTCGTTGCGCTCGCCGGAATCCTTGCACCGGGCGGCGTTGACCATCATCAGGTGCGCAGCTTCGACCTTGGTGGCCATCTCCGCAAGCTTGAACGCGATCGCCTGGTGCTGCGCGATCGGCTTGCCGAAGGTCCTGCGCTGCTGAGCGTAGTCGACCGCGAGCTCGAAAGCCCGAATCGCGATGCCGCAGGCACGGGCGGCGACGTTGACCCGCCCCACCTCGA
This sequence comes from uncultured Actinomycetota bacterium, assembly GCA_963822695.1. Classification (GTDB taxonomy): domain Bacteria; phylum Actinomycetota; class Actinomycetes; order Mycobacteriales; family Pseudonocardiaceae. The sequence goes on along the minus strand of CAWGJH010000008.1, from coordinate 338,847 downwards.
CGCCGTCCATCATCTGGGCGAAACCCTCGCCGGGAGCCGCACCCAGCACCTTGTCGGCTCCGATGCGGAAGCCGTCGAACACCAGTTCGGTGGTGTCGACCCCCTTGTATCCCATCTTGTCGATCTTCCCGGGCACGCTGAGTCCGGGAACGACCTCACCGTAGCCAGTGGGCTTGTCCACCAGCAGCGTGGTGAGGTTGTGGTGCGCCTTCGCCGCACCCTCCTCGGTCTTGACCAAGGTCGCCACCAGGGTCGACGTGGCGCCGTTGGTCAGCCACATCTTCGCGCCATCAACGATGTAGTGGTCCCCGTCGCGCCGGGCCCTCGTCTTGATCGCCGCGACGTCGGAACCCAACTCTGGTTCCGACATGGAGAAGGCACCGCGAATGCTGCCCTCCGCCATCCCCGGTAGGTAGTGCTGCTTCTGCTCGTCGGTGCCGTGGTGACTGATCATGTACGCCACGATGAAGTGAGTATTGATCACGCCGGAGACACTCATCCAGCCTCGGGCGATCTGCTCCGCGACCAGCGCGTAGGTCAACAACGACTCCCCCAGACCACCGTACTCATCGGGGATGGTGAGCCCGAACAGGCCCATTTCCTTCATCCCGTTGACGATCTTCTGGGGGTAGGTGTCAGTATGTTCCAGCTCCTGGGCGACCGGTATGATCTCCTTGTCCACGAAGGCCTTGACCGTGGCCAGGATCTCCTGCTGGATCTCGGTGAGACCAGCGGTCTGAGCGAGCCGGGCCATGAGAACACCTCCCGTAGACTATCCGGCCAGTATGGCGGCATGCGCCCGCTGTGCGCGGTGAGGCCGACCGGGTGTAGTGCAGTGCTGGGCGGCGGCCGGGTCGGTACTGTCAGGGAAGAGTCCTGTCCCGAGTGCGAGCACCGGGTCAGCTTGGGGGGACGACACGACACGTTCGGCGTGAGGGACGGATCACGATGCGTGCACGGGGACCGCAGGCCCTCCCCTCGCTGGTGCGCCGCAGCAGCGCCGTGTCCCAGACTGCTGTGTTCCTGAACGCGTGGCTGTTCATGCGGCTACACGTCGATCTGCTTCGGCTGGCCAGCGCGATGTGTCGCCCTGCATGATCGCTGGCCGACCACTTCCGTCTCGCTGACCGTCGCACCGCAGTCAACGCGCCCGTGCTGAGAATGCGGGCGTCTTCCAGGACAGCTTCCGAGCCAAGGAGAACGTCATGAGCGCACCGGCGCGGACATTCCCAGACCCGACCTTCTACCGCAGCCCCGCCGAGGCCGCCGCCGCACCGGCGGAGAAGCTCGCCTACGTCGTCGCCTTCGACCGCGCGGCTGCGCGGCCCGACGCGCTGACCGTCATCGATGTCGATCCCGGCTCGCCCCGGTATGGACAGGTGGTGGGCTGGGTGGACCTGCCCACCCTGGGTGATGAGCTGCACCACTTCGGCTGGAACGCCTGCAGCAGCGCGCTTGCCCATGAGGGACATGACACGCACGGTCTGGAGCGTCGTTACCTGCTGCTGCCGGGGCTGCGTAGCTCGAACGTGCACGTCTATGACACCTACCCGGACCCGACCAACCCCATCCTGATCAAGACGATCGACGCCAAGGAACTGGCTGACAAAGCCGGCTACTCCCGGCCACACACGCTGCACTGTGGCCCCGAGGGAATCTTCCTCTCCTGCGTGGGAGGCGCCAACGGTGCCGACGGTCCGGGCGGGATCGCGCTGCTCGACCACTCCAGCTTCGACGTGCTGGGGCCATGGGAGCACGACCGCGGGCCGCAGTACCTGGCGTATGACGCCTGGTGGCACCTGAAGCAGAACATCCTGGTCACCAGCGAGTGGGGCACCCCGTCAATGATCGAGAACGGGATCAACCCAGAGCTGTTACTGGGCAACCAGTATGGTCACGCGCTGCACTTCTGGGACCTCGCCGCTGGCAAGCACCTCCAGCGGGTCGACCTGGGCGCACACCACCAGATGGTGCTTGAGCTGCGCCCAGCACACGATCCCGAGGCCACCTGGGGGTTCGTCGGCGTCGTCGTGTCCACCCAGGACCTGTCCGCCTCGGTGTGGCGCTGGCACCGCGAGAAGGGCACTTGGGCCGCCGACAAGGTGATCACCATTCCCGCCGAGCCCGCCGACGCCGACGCGCTGCCCCCGGCGCTGAAGCCCTTCGGTGCGGTACCCCCGCTGGTCACCGACATCAACCTCTCGGTCGAGGACCAGCAGCTGTACGTGTCGTGCTGGGGCACCGGCGAGCTCAAGCAGTACGACGTGTCCGACCCCGCGAACCCGCGTGAGACCGGCTCAGTGCGTTTGGGCGGCATCACCGGCCGCGCCGCCCATCCGGCCAACCTCGACCAGCCACTAGCCGGCGGCCCGCAGATGGTCGAGATCAGCCGGGACGGGCGGCGGGTCTACCTGACCAACTCCCTCTACGGCGCATGGGACGACCAGTTCTACCCCGACGGCGTGGGCGCCTGGATGGCCAAGATCGACGCCACCGCCACGGGAGGGCTGAGCGTGGACACAACCTTCTTCCCGCACGGCGAGGACTTCCGGGGCTTACGAGTGCACCAAGTCCGGCTCCAAGGCGGCGACGCCTCCTCGGACTCCTACTGCTACCGCTGAGCCGGCGGGCGGAGGTGTGAGGGCCCATCAGCATACGGCCTAGCATGGGAGGCAGACCCATACCCAACCGGAAGGTCGGTGCCACCCGTGGCCTCCACCCAGACCGTCCCATCGGTTGACGCGGTTAAAGCCGCGCTGAACACGGTGCACGACCCGGAGATCAACCGTCCGATCACCGAGCTAGGCATGGTCAAGGACGTGACCGTGGCCGCCGACGGAACGGTGGGGGTAGCGGTGTGGCTTACCGTCGCCGGCTGCCCCATGCGTGCCACCATCACGTCCCGGGTCACTACGGCAGTGTCCGCCGTGCCGGGCGTGCGGGACGTCCGGGTGGAGTTGGACGTGATGAGCGACGCCCAGCGCACGGCGTTGCGCCAGCAGCTGCGTGGCACCGCCGAGGAGCCCCGGATTCCGTTCGCCGAGCCGGGATCGCTGACCCGGGTGTACTGCGTGGCCTCCGGTAAGGGCGGCGTCGGCAAGTCCTCGGTGACGGTGAACCTGGCGGCCGCGATGGCCGATCGGGGCCTGTCGGTCGGGGTGGTTGACGCCGATATCTACGGCCACTCGGTGCCGGGCATGCTCGGCACCACCGCCCGGCCCACCCAGGTGGAAAAGATGATCATGCCGCCGACGGCGCACGGCGTGAAGGTCATCTCGATCGGGATGTTCACCAAGGACAACACTCCGGTGGTGTGGCGGGGGCCGATGCTGCACCGCGCGCTGCAGCAGTTCCTCGCCGACGTGTTCTGGGGCGACCTTGACGTGCTGCTGCTCGACCTGCCGCCGGGCACCGGCGACATCGCTATCTCAGTAGCGCAGCTGATGCCCAACGCCGAGATCCTCGTGGTCACCACTCCGCAGCGGGCCGCCGCGGAAGTGGCGCAGCGGGCCGGGGCGATTGCCCTGCAGACCCGCCAGCGGCTGATCGGCGTGGTGGAGAACATGTCGTGGTTGGAGATGCCGGACGGCTCCCGTAGCTACCTTTTCGGTTCCGGCGGGGGCCAGGTAGTCGCCGACTCACTGACCCGCGCGCTGGGTAGCGAGGTTCCGCTACTGGGTCAGGTGCCACTGGACCCCCGGCTGCGCGAGACCGGCGACACCGGCACTCCGTTGGTGCTAGCCGATCCCACCTCACCGGCCTCGGTAGTACTGCGCGGGATAGCCGACCGGCTCGCGACACGCTCACGCGGCCTCGCCGGACGACTGCTCTCAGTGAGCCCCAGTTCCCGGTGAGCCTCCCATCATGCTGAGCATGGTGATCCCACCGGTGCGCACGAATCGCACGACGAGCACGGTGGCAAGGATGAGGAAGGCGATGTTGAGCCCGGTGGTGTAGTTCCACGCTATGCCCCCGGAGATGCTTTCGGTCATCACCCTCGCCGAGCGTTGGGTGGGTATCAACCCGGTGACGCCGAAGAGGAGTTCCACGAGATATCCGGCGCCAACCATAGCGGTATAGAAGGTGCCCAGCAGCACTAGCGCCATCCGAGTTCCGTAGTAGCGCCGGTAGATGGCGAGGATCGGCAGGATCAGCAGGTCGGCGAAGAGGAACGCGACCACGCCGCCGAAGCTGATGCCGCCGTTCCACAGCACGGCCGCCAGTGGGACGTTGCCGATCGAGCAGACGAAGCTGAGGATCGATACGATCGGCCCGACGATCGGTCCCCACAGCGCCGAGGCCACTGGGTGATCGGTGAAGAAGAAGGCACGCCACCACGATTCAGGCACCCATGCGCCGACGGCCCCAGCCATGAGGAGTCCGATCACGAGATCGCGCAGGATCGCGGCCCATTCCATGACGAACACGTGCGCCACAGCGGTAAATCCCTCCGCCGAGATCAGCCTGACCCAGAGCGAGCCCTCGGTCTGAACGGACATGTCCATCGCGGCGTGGCCCTCCATGGAGCCGGCGAGGCCTTTGTTGGCCTGTTCGCGGGCTTTGTCGATGAGCTGCTGGCGGACGAAGAGCCGGAACAGCACGGCGACGAGCACGATCATGATCGGGCCGCCGACGAACTCGGCGGCAGTGAACTGCCAGCCCATCAGTAGCGCCAGGAGCACGCCGAGTTCGATCACCAGGTTGGTGGACGCGATCTCGAAGGCCATTGCTGCGGTGAAATTCGCGCCTTTGCGGAACAACGACCGGGCCAACGCCACCGCAGCGTAGGAGCACGACGAGGACGCGGCTCCCAGGACGGCGGCGATCGCGAGGGTATGGGAGCGGTCGTCACCGAGCAGGCGCACGATCGTGGACTTGGGTACCACCGCCTGCACCACTGCGGACAGGGCGAACCCGAGGATCAACGCCCACAGGATCGCCCAGGTCATCGATCCGGCCAACGCCAGCGCGTGACCGATCGCGCCCACGGCAACCACCGCCTCTATACCCTACAGGGGTATCTTCGAGTGGGACTTTAGCCCTCAGAATCACGGCTGTCACGGTGTCCTGCATGACAGCGACGACTCGGTCATCACCCAGCTGCACGATGGGGCGGCCTCCTCCGAGCACGGCTACCCGATCAGCAGCTCCTGCTCGATGCCCGCCGTGGTGTTCACCATGCTCGGCCACCTTGATCCCCAACCCGGGCAGCGGATCCTGGAGATCGGCACTGGCACCGGGTGGACCGCTGCCCTGCTGGCCCACCAGCTCGGCGATGACCGAGTGGTCAGCGTCGAGGTCGACCCCGTCGTGGCGGACACCGTCGTGGCGGACACCGCGCGCCACAACCTCACCCGGGCCGGGCGCACGCCGCTGGTCGTCACCGGCGACGGGGCAAAGGGCTACCCACCCGGTGCACCCTACGACCGGGTGATCGCCACCTGCTCGGTGCACCTGTCCACCCTGTGGCTGCTCGCGCCCGACTCCTGGGCCTGCGTCCACGACAACACCGTCCGCCAAGCCGGAACACGCCAACTCTTCAACGAAGTGATCAACGCCTACTCCTGGTGGCAACAAGCCGGCCGGCCACACCGCGACCGGTACGGCATAACCGTCACCGCCGAGGGCCAGTGGGTGTGGCTCGATGACCCAGCACGACCCGTCACCACCCACGACTACCAAGGTTCATCAAGCCTAGCTTCGCCAGGCTGATCAGCACGGCGGCTACAGGCACTATCAAGCTGCGGTTGCCGGCGGCGTCGGCGCGGGTGAACAGCTCGCCCTGGTCGGGGCATCACCGGTGGAGCTGGCGGAGGGCGGGGTAGTGAGACGAACGGTAGCGTCATCGTGGAGATGCGATGCGAGCAAATTAAGTCGGCTCCGCACTGGCCAGTTTGTTGGGTGCTCCTGTTTGACGGTCCAGTCCAGCACTTCACCGAAGTCTTGGGCGCTTATGGTCCGCGAGCAACGATCCCCACACCAGATCGAGAGGTTGGCTCATGGCGAAGTCGAGACTCAGATAGACCGTGCACTGCGGTCGCCTATGCCAGAACCACCACGTCCGACTGGTCCATGCGCAATATTTGCACTGGCCCAATTTGTTGACTCGGTGCTGACGCAGCACCATGATCACACCAACAAGCAACCGAACTGTCTGCTCGTCGAGTACCGTTGGCGGAATTTGTTGCTCTTTTCTTAGCTGGCGAGCAAGCGCCTCAAGCTGTTCCAAAATAACATGACAGCGAGTCTGCCAGACGTTGTTCACGGCTCGAAATAATGCGCTACCAGGGCCGTCCTCATGCTGCACGTGATCTTAACCTGTCTGTGTGGTGTCTTGCGTGGACGGCACCCAGGACCGGGGACACCAGGCAGGTGAAAGCGGGTGGGGGCGATCCCGCATCGGACACACCAGCTCAGCGTGCAACCCGGCCCTGGGGCCACGGACATAAGTCAAGACGGTTATCCCGGTGGGGACTACAGCATCGGTGAGGCACCCAGTCCCTCTGACGTATCCGTGATCGCGGGTGCGGCGGAGCTGGACCGATCACGGGTGAGCGGCAACGCTGCGTGCTGTCAGCAGGTCGCTACGCTGGATCTTTCTCCCGGGGAGGAGCCTTACCACCGTGACAATGAAACGCCGCGCGTTAGCTGAGCGCCGCAGAGCGGTCGGCTACACCCAAGAGCAGCTCGCCGAGGTGCTCGGAGTCGAGCGTTCCACGGTGGTGCGCTGGGAAGCAGGGGAGACGACACCGCAACCGTGGTGCCGGCCGAAGTTAGCCGAGGCCCTCGCCGTGTCGGTTGACGAGCTGGACGCCATGCTCGCCGAAGGACAGACGGTCGAGGACGGACGATCAACAAGTAGCTCGGAGCCACGGGCGGGCGGCCAACTGCTCGATTCGGACACGGCTGACGGAGTGCCCGACGATCCTGAGCACGATCCCGTGCTCACCGCACCATGGAGCCACCGAGGTACCGTCGAGGTGGCAGTCGTACTGAAAGGTGGTGGCCGGGTGAAGCGCCGACACGTTGTGTTCCTGACTGGCATGGCCTTGACCGCTCCGGCGCATCAATGGCTGATCCACGGGCCGGGAGCGCTGGTATCTGGATTGTCGGGGCATCGGGTGTCGGGTGTGTTGACCGACCGGCTCCCACCCATGATCGCCGAGTTGCGCGCGATGGATGATGTCGCCGGCGGCGGCACGGTGCTCTCCCTGGCACGGCACGAGTTCGGCTGGGTCGCCGGACTGCTGGATCAGGCCTCCTACGATGAGCCCACCGGCCGCAAGCTCCACGTTGCCCTCGCCGAACTTGGGCAGTTTACGGGCTGGGCAGCCTATGATGCGGGACAGCAGGCGCTGGCGCAGCGCTACTACATCGCCGCCCTGCGAGCTGCGCACACCGCCGGTGACCGGCCACTGGGTGCCCACATCCTGAGCTGTATGGCGCACCAGGCCGCGCGTGAGGGGCGGCCCGTAGAAGCCGTCACGCTCGTCCAGACCGCTTTTGCGGGGATACGAGGTGGGGCGGCGCCGCGCCTGCTCTCAGAACTCTACATTCGGCAGGCATATGCTCTGGGGACCATGCGGGACGCATCGGGTTGTACTGCGGCAGTTTCGAAAGCTCGCAGCCACGTCGAGCCGCAGGACGACGATCCACCCTGGCTGTACTGGGTCAGCCCAGCGGATATCACCGCCTGTGCTGGAAACTGCCTGTTACAACTAGGACACCCTGAACGAGCGGCGGCTTTTCTGGAGGAAGGCATAGAATTACTTGACGAGTCCTTCGTTCGTGACCGACAGCTGTTCTCGATCCACTTGGCTCATGCTCTGGCTCGCTCAGGCAAGCAGCGTAATCTCGATGCCGCCGCTGCCCGGGGCGTCGAGGCAATCAATCTGGCCGAAAGCCTGGATTCCAACCGAAGTATAGGTCGTCTCCGCGACCTCTGTCATCAAATGGCGCCGCACGCCAAGGTGCCCGCAGTGGGAGACTTCTTGGAACGAGCGAGAGGCTTGGTGACGGTGTAACTGAGGTAGCAGCGGCGTGTAGGTCGGTGAGGATCAAGTTTCGCTCGCCTCTTCGCCATCGCGATCCGCTTGCTGGGTACAAAGAAGATCAGCGATCAGGACGAGAACCCGCTGGGTAGTTGGAGTTTAGCCGCGGTGGTTGCAGGCGGGAGCGTTTCGCGCCGTAGCACCAGCGTCGGAGGTACTCGGGTGCGTAGCGGGGGTGCTGGTCGTAGAAGACTTGAAAGTCCTCTCGAGGTCGGCGATGATGCTCACGTAGTCTTGGCCTCTGCGAGCGGAGGTCTCGTCACCCCGACCTGACGCACGCCCGTGCAGTCCAGCTGATCCCGGGCGGCGTGCAGCCGCTGGGGGAGTGGTTCGAGCGGGCCGGCTTCACCGAGAACGTCTTCGCCGAAAACCCCGACCTGGACACCCTGCCCGTGCGAACAGCGATGGACCACGCGGCCGACCGGCTGGCCGGGGTGCCCATGTGCCGCAGCCACCTGGACTACGGCCTTCCCAATGTCTTCGACGGCGGGGTGATCGACTGGCAGCACCACGGGCTGGCGCCACTTGGCTATGACGTCTATCCCATGCTGGAGATCGTGCCGTTCAAGGGCGGCACCAAGAGCTACCGGTTCACCACCGACCAGCGCGAGCGCTACCTCGCCGCACTAGACCAGACCGCGCTTAAGGTCACCGGCCGCCCGCTTCGCGGGTTCATCAGCGAGTTCCTGCTGGTCAAATGCTTCTTCTTCCTGGCCCTGATGCGCCCGAGAGACGCCACCCGCCCGGACAAGCACACCAAGTGGCAGTACCGCAGGACCCTGTTCACGCAGGGATTGGAGCAGTATGAGTCCTCCGGCGCCATCCACACCGACACCTTCCCCACCCTCGCCGCGTTCACCGACCAAGCCACCCGCACCGGAGCGGGCCGTCCGTGACCGCGACTACCTGCTGGACCGCCACGGGGTGATCTTCAAGGTCATCGGTGACGTCCACCCGGACGGCCACTACCTCGGCTCCGTCAAGTACCACCCCGACCCCCGGGGCGACCGGCGGCTGTTCGGCCGGACCTACCGGCAGAACACCGTCGTGTCCAAGTCCTTCGGCATCCTGGCCGATCGGCCCGAGTGCTACGTCTACTCCCCGGTGCTGAGCCGCGTGATCACCGGGCTGCCTCGCCAGGACATCGCCACCCACTACTCAGCCCGCACGGTCCTGACCGACATCGCCACCGAACCCGACCGCGTGACCGGCACACGCGCCGGGTCAGACCTCCTGGCGATCATCGCGCGCATCATCGAGCGCGGACAGGCCGACCTGTTCGGCCGAAGGGCGCAAGTTCCAGGGCCTGACCACCCCCGCTCTCTACCGGATCAACGTCCAGACGATCCTGACCTCGACCGTCGACGAGCCGGAAGCCTTCGCCCGCCGGATCACCTACCTGCGCTCCTACCTCGGCGCCTACCTCGGCGCCTACACCGGCGCCTGCTGGAAAGGAGACACCGTCCACCTGTCCGGCAAACTGGTCCACCTCCAAGATGGCAACCATGGCGCCTTCGGCATCGAATTGACGCCCTGGAGCGTCAGCAAGTCCTACCTCGCCAACCTGACCGGATAGCACGCGGCTCTGAACCCGGCCGCGGCCAGAAACCTCAGAACTGGAACGCGAAACCATCCACCTCTCGCAAGCTCAGCGGAAACCGGTGATACAGACACACACAGTGGCTGAGTATCTCCACCGGGTAGCGGTGCCCCTTGTACAACGACGACGGCGTGACATCCACGAACCCAGCCTGACCCCCACACCAGGCACCGAACACCCCAACCCCGCCAACCTGACAGTGCCACTGAAAGGGCGACAGCGCTTCGCGAGAGATAATCTCTGTCAGTATTCACAGCTAGGTCGGTTGAATACGCGATTATTTTGTTCTCAACAGAAGTGATTAGAACGTGGAGTCGCCAACCACCCACTTTCGGGTGACTGTACGGGCCTTGAGGCACGCTGCTAATCTTAGGTCGTTAGAGATCCAGACGGATCAAAAATATCCTAGGCGCTAGGTGACGTTGGCCCCAAGCTGTCCTACCGGTACTTTAATGCGAGGGGGTCTTCCGGGACGCCAATCAACGACGTACGAGCCGAATACCGATTACTCCCTGCCAGTCAGTAGCGTCCGCAGTCGTGCGTGTGCGCCTACGCTGATCTTTGGAGGAGTGATATCGATAACCGACCATGAAGCCGACGTTGGATTCTGGGCGACCTTGCTCAGTAAGGGCACCGGCGCCGCCCTCGACAAAAGAGGGTAGCGGCACACGGGTACGTACACATCGATCGCAGCTGGGGGGAGTAGAGATCAGAATGGCAACCTTGTGCAGACCGGCCGTCGCCGTTCCCGAGCATGTGATTACCGCTGCGCAGACCCTGGACCTGGCGCGCAGGCTGCACGCCGACCACCCGCAACTGGCCCTCGTCCTGCGGTTGATCGAGAACACCGGAGTGCGCAAGCGGCACATCGTTCAGTCGATCGAGCAGACGTTGCGACATCCCGGTTTCCAAGCCCGCAACATGGTGTACGAGCAGGAGGCCAAGGCGCGTGTGCCAGAAGTCGTTCGCCGCGCGTTAGCCAACGCCCGCGTGGAGCCCGAGGGCGTCGGTCTGATCGTCTACGTGTCCTGTACGGGGTTCATGATGCCGTCGCTCACGGCCTGGTTGATCAACAGTATGGGTTTTCGCAGTGACACCCGGCAGATGCCCATCGCGCAGTTCGGCTGCGCCGCGGGCGGGATGGCCATCAACCGCGCCCACGACTTCTGCACCGCCTACCCGCATGCCAACGCGCTGATCGTGGCGTGCGAGTTCTGCTCGCTGTGCTACCAGCCCACCGATGTCGGGGTTGGTTCGTTGCTGTCCAACGGCCTGTTCGGGGACGCGGTGGCAGCGGCGGTGGTACGCGGTCAGGGCGGTGTGGGCATTCGCCTGGTCAGCAACGGCTCTCACCTGGTGCCTGACACCGAGGACTGGATCGCCTACAGCGTGCGCGAAACCGGCTTCCACTTCCTACTGGACAAACGGGTGCCCACCACCATGAAGCCCCTCGCGCCCGCCCTGCGGTCCTTCGCCGAGCGGCACGGCTGGGACGTCTCCCGGCTGGACTTCTACATCGTGCACGCGGGCGGGCCGCGGATCCTGAACGACCTGTGCCGCTTCCTCCACGTGGAAGCCGAGGCTCTCCGCTTCAGCAGGGCCACCCTCACCGAGTACGGAAACATCGCCAGCGCCGTCGTTCTCGACGCTATCCGACGGCTGTTTGAGCATGGCGGGGTGCGGGACAACGCCCAGGGTCTGATCGCAGGTTTCGGACCCGGCATCACCGCTGAGATCGCACTCGGCACATGGACGGGAGCCCAGAACGCCTCGATCCCCCTCACCGCGCCGCGCCAGGACCGGCAGCTGTTGACGAGGCCGGCCCGGTGACCGGACCCACCCGTCGTATCCGCCCATCGACCCGCACCGTCCGATCCGGACCTGCCGAAGCGCTACCAGCAAGCTGCTTGCCGACGAAGGGGCCCGCATGACAACCTCTCCATCTGTATGGGAAAGTCCTTTTAGCCAGCCTGACGCTTTGGAGTTCGACTCCTCGCTCAAATGGGTGGCGGACCAAGCCCCGATCGCTCGAATCCGCCTGCCCTACGGCGAGGGCGAGGCGTGGCTGGTGACCCGTCATGAGGACGTGCGCACGGTCGTGACCGACCGGAGGTTCAGCCGGGCGGCGATCATCGGACGGGACTTTCCCCGGATGACGCCTGAACCGATAGTCCAGGCCGAGGCGATCAACGTCATGGACCCCCCGGCCTACAGCAGGCTGCGCAGACTGGTCGCGAAGGGCTTCACCAACCAGCACGTCGAGCAGATGCGTCACAAGACCCAGCAGATCGTGGACACCCTGCTCGACACGATGACCGAGCACGGCTGCCCCGCCGACCTGGTGGAGCACCTTGCTTCGCGGCTGCCGTTGACGACCATCAGCGAGATGCTGGACATCCCCGCGACGGATCGGCCGCGACTGCGCCGCTGCGCGGTGGCCTTGATGTCCACCGATGTGTCCGACCGCCAACGGGGCGCCAAGGCCGAACTACGCGCCTACTTCGCCGACCTGACCGCCCGTCGTCGCCGCGCACCGGGAGGCGACCTGCTCAGCGCTCTCGCTACGGCGCAAGACGACGGCGAATTCCTCGACGAGCACGAGCTGGCGGTGCTGGGCATGCTGTTACTGGTGACCGGACACGACACCACGACCTACCAGATCAGCAACATCACCTACACGCTGCTGACCCGCCCCCGGCAACTGGCCTGGCTGCGCCAACACCCCGAACAGCTTCCACAAGCCATCGAGGAACTGCTGAGGTTCATCCCGTTCCGACACGGGGTCGGCATCCCCAGGGTGGCCACCGAAGATATCCAGCTCGCCGGAGTGACGATTCGCAAGGGGGAGATGGTGCACGTGTCCTACCTGGCGGCCAACCGTGACCCCCTGGTCTTCGAACGGCCGGACGAACTGGAGCTCGACCGGTCCAGCGGTCCGCACATGACCTTCGGATGGGGAACCCACCACTGCATCGGCGCCCATCTGGCACGCATGGAGCTGCAAGTCGCCATCGGCACGCTCCTGCGCCGTTTCCCGCACCTGCACCTGGCGGTCTCGTCCGACCAGGTGCGATGGCAAACGGGCTCAATCTGGCGCTCCCCACAAGCCCTGCCCGTGGTCTGGTGATCCTTGCTTCGAGACGAGCCTGACCTGAGGGCGCTGGCCAGTTGGTGCTCCCGCTTGACGGTCCAGTCCGGCACTTCACCGAAGTTTTGGGCGCTTATGGTCCGCGAGTAACTGTCCCCACACCAAATCGAGAGGTTGGCTCATGGCGAAGTCGAGACTCAGATAGACCGTGCACTGTGGTCGCCTATGCCAGAACCACCATGTCCGGCTGGTCCATGCGCAGTATTTGCACTGACCCAATTTGTTGACTCGGCGCTGGCGCAGCACCATGATCACATCCACAAGCAACCGGACTACCTGCTCGTCGAGTGCCGTTGGCGGAATTTGTTGTTTTCTTCTTAGTTGGTGAGCGAGCGCCTCAAGCTGTTCCAAAATAACATGACAGCGAGTCTGCCAGACGTTGTTCACGGCTCGGAATGAGGCGCTACCAGGGCCGTTCTCATGCTCTCATGCTGCACGTGATCTTAACCTGTCTGTGTGGTGTCTTGCATGGACGGCACCCAGGACCGGGGACACCAGGCAGGTGAAAGCGGGTGGGGGCAGTCCCGCATCGGACCCACCAGTTCAGTGTGCAACCCGGCCCTGGGGCCATGGGCATAAGTCAAGAGGGTCATCCCGGTGGGGACTACCGCATCGGTGCGGCACCTGGGTCGTTCCGTATGACACATCCGTGACGCATGGTGCGGCTGAGCCGGACGGATCATCGGCGAGCGGGCTACGCTGGATCTTTCTCCCGGGGAGGAGTCGTACCGTCGTGCCAGGGAAGCGCCGCACATTGGCTGGGCGCCGCAGAGTGGTCGGCTATACGCAGGAACAGCTCGCCGCAGTGCTCGGAGTCGAGCGGACTACGGTGGTGCGCTGGGAAGCAGGGGAGACAACACCGCAGCCGTGGTGCCGGCCGAAGTTAGCTAAAGCCCTATCCGTGTCAGTTGAAGAGCTGGACACCATGCTCACCAACGGTGAGATGGTCGAATATTCGACAGACTCGGCTGATGGCCTGCCCGATGATCTCGAACGCGATCCGGTACTCGCGCCTCCCTGGAGTCATCGAGGTACCGTCGAGGTGGCTGTCGTGCTGGGAGGTGGTGACCGGGTGAAGCGCCGACACTTCGTGTTCCTGAGCGGCATGGCCTTGACCGCTCCGGGGCACCAGTGGCTCGTGCACGAGCCTGGACCGCTGGTATCAGGATTGTCGGGGCGTCGGGTGTCGGTCGCGTTGGTCGATCGGCTTATAGCGATGGTCTCCGACCTTCGGAAGATGGACGACGTCGCTGGTGGGGGCGGCGTACTCTCCCTGGCTCGGCAGGAGTTTGAGTGGGTCGCCGGACTGCTCGATCAGGCGAGATATGACGAGCGCACCGGGCGAATGCTGTTCGTCGCGCTCGCCGAACTAGGACAGCTGTGTGGTTGGGCGGCGTACGATGCCGGGCACCACGCGCTGGCGCAGCGTTACTACGTCGCAGCCCTGCGCGCGACGCACAGCGCCGACGACCGGCCGTTGGGTGCGCACGTCCTGAGTTGCATGGCCGAACAGGCCGCCCGTCAGGGGCAGCCCGCCGAGGCCGTAACGCTTATCGAAACAGCTCTTGCCGGTATGCGAGGCCAACAGATCCCGAGCTTGCTGGCAGAACTTTACGGTCGGCAAGCGTATGCCTTCGCGACAGTGGGTGACGTGTCGGGATGTGCCGCTGTGATTTCCAAATTGAGCACACAGATTGAGCGACTGACGCCAGGTGCCGGGCCTTCCTGGCTGTATTGGGTGAATCCGGCGAACATGACCTGCGAGGTCGGAAACGCCTTACGGCAGCTGGGGTGCACGGAGCAGGCAGCGGTGGTGCTTGGGAATGGCATCGCCATGTACGACGACTCACTTCCCATTGGTGGTCAGGCCGGCTACCTCATCGCCTTGGCTGATGTCCGGGCTCTGCCGGGGAAACAGCGCGACCTGGACGTCGCGGCCAGCCACGGTATGGAAGCAATCCAGCTGACTGAAACCCTGGACTCCCCGCGCCTTGCTGGCCTGATCCGCAATCTCTATCACGAAATGACGCCGCACGCCAAGGTGCCAGCCGTCGGAGACTTCTTGGAACGAGCACGAAGCTTGGTCACGGTGTAACCCAGCAAGCGGCAGTGGTGTGTAGTCGGTGATGATCAAGCTTCGTTCGGTTCTTCACCCTTGCGGTTCACAAGCTGATCGGTACAGAGAAGCTCCGCGATGCGGGCGAGAACCGTGGGATGTCGAGCGGATGGCAATGACCGGGGCAGGCGCGTCCCCGCCTGCCCGCAAGGCGTCTGCATGTGGCTCCACAGAGGTTCGCTGTCACGGGTGGGGTCCTCGTGATGTCTCCGGAGCGGTAACGTCCCGAAGGGCCGAAGAGATCACGAGGTGCCCTTGACAGTGAAGGTGGGGCCACTAACCGTTGCCACCCGATTGGCGTGTCACGCCCAGGTGCCCCTGGCCGGTGGCGTGGGGGATGTGACAGCTGATGGGATGTGGTGCCCGCCCCCGCAGCGCGAGCACTTGATCATTAGTGCCCTCCCGACCCACCACCAGGGACACGATCTATCAACAGGACTCCCGGTCCAGCGCCACGCAGTGCTCACCTGCCAGCGGCTTGGCGCGAGTCTGCCGGATGACCTGGTTGGGACGAGGCGACGCCCGTTCGCGACGCATGACACCGTGAAGATCGTGTTGAATCTGGCAGTTGCGGTGGCGCCGAGCGGTGATGTCGCCTGCGACGTGGCGGTCCTGCGCGCCCATGCGGATGTTCGGGACGGTGTCGCGGCTGATTGCTCTGCTGGCTGAAGACGGCGATCATGCGCTGGCAGCGATCACTGCTGCCAGCGCATGATCGAGAGCGGGTGTGGCGCCAGACCGTGCGCCGATGCAAGACCACCGTGTGGTGATCCATCTGGGTGTCACTCTCCCTGGTCACTGCGGCACTCGGACAAGCAGGACGCGACCCAGAAGAAGACCTTATAGGTTCCACCTACTGCTGACCTTTGTCGATTACGGCGCCGGTGGAAGCCGGGAACCGGTGGCCGAGCTACTGCGACCTGGCAAGACGGGCTCTAATACCGCTGTTGACCACGTTGCTGTCCTGGGCGCCGGGATCAGCCATGGCCGTCAACTACCCTTACACTGCCAGGGAAGGCACGGGCCATGCTTACCTCAGAGTCTGCTGTGTGGCTGGACGTATCGTCGGAGTCGATCGATGACATCGTGCGGGAGGGCGCTCGGCGGATGTTGGCCGAGGTGTTGGTGTGCAACGTCGAGGAGTGCATCGGCCGGTTCACTGAAGGGGCGCGACGAGGCCGACCGGCGGCTGATGGTACCAAGCCGAGCACCGGATCCACCTCCGCACCACCCACCCGATCGATTCTATTTTCGCGACTGTACGACACCGCACGAAGGTCACCTGAGGTTCGGGTTCGCGAGCCGCGAGGCCGCTGAAGCCCGCTGGCTTGCGGTCAACGCATTGCACCTGGTCGCTCTGGTCGGTGCAGGGGCCCTCATTCCAGGCCGGCAGGCTCGTCGAAAGAACCGGCGGCAGCCCCATCAATTATACCACCGACTTAGCGGACTAGAAGATTCTGATTCACATGTGATAATAATTCGATTCATACGCCGGGATCAAGCGCAACAAGGGCGAGGTCGTCAGGCGAACGGGACGTGTCTTCAGTGACTAACGAGGTAATAAGTGCGGTAGTTGGTCTGATTTCTGGCCTGCTCACAGGGTTCTATTTCGAGCGTAGGTTGACTAAATCGGCCGAGGCGCAGAACAAGGAACTTCGCCACGAGTTGGACGTACTAAGGGCAACTGTCTGTAGCTTGGGCGGCGATCCAGACTTAAGAGAGGCCCCTCAGCTCACGCCCGACCTACTGGCAGCCGTGCGGGCTAGGGCGCTCGTTACGCAAGATGCGAGTGGGAAGGTTGGACGTCTCGAACTAAGCGCTCATTTCATTGGGCGCGGAGTTGACGCAAGCGAAGTGGAAGAGGTCATCGCGCAACTCTGCATTACTGGCATCGCTAGGAAGGAAGGTCGTTGGCTATACATCAGATAATTCCAGGAGCCTACATCGGGGTTGACTCTGGCGGAACCAGGACGAACGTAGCTATCAAAATCATACGCCCTGACGGCAAAGTCGTAGACGACAGTTATGAGGTCGGGGACAGTCTGTCGGGTTCCTTGCCTATCGAACTGATTCCCGGGACGCTGAGGAAAATATTGGCACGCCTTGAACCCTGTATCGGCGCATACGAACTCACTGAGATTCCGGCGTACCTCTGGATCAGTGCTGCCGGTTTCACGCCGTGGACTCGTGGTAATTACCTCGTTGCCGTGAACAACCTTACCTCGACTCTTCTCGGGGGCTCCATCCGCTGTGCTGGTATCGCAAATGATGGCGTTTCGCTCCTGCTCGGCTCTAGAGCGCATGTGATTATAATCGCCGGCACTGGTTCCACGGTCCTCGTCCGGACAACGAATGGACAACTTCATCAGGCCGGTGGGCACGAATGGGTTGCCAGCGACGACGGAAGCGGTTTTTGGATAGGGATCAGGGCGATCCGCAAGGCCTATCGCGATCACGAAGCGGGGGTTGACTCAGTCTTACTGCAAAGGTTCCGACAACTCTACGGTATCCGTTCCGACGATGGTCGAATATTCATTGAGAAACTTCGCGACCTCGCGATCGGAGATAAGGACACAAAGAAGGAGATTGCACGTTTTGCGGCGAGTGTCTGTGCTGCAGCAGAACGGGGGGACAAAGGAGCTCAGAACATCGTAAAAGCCGAGGCTGAAGAGCTGGCAGATGTCACCGCAGAGCTACTCCGACGTCGTTTCACCTCTGCAGAACTTTCGAACGGGCTGCGAATAGTTCAGTGCGGTAGCCTGCTTGCCAACGAGTTCTACAGGCTGAGCTTTGAGGGCCAACTTGAGAGACGACTGCTGTCTGACAGTCAGCACAAGGCCCGTTTCGATCGGCAGCGGGTGATCACAGGAGGTGACGCGGCTGTCCGGTTGGCAGGCGATCTAGTTTCCTCGCCCGATCAACTACTAGAATTGGATGTGGCCTTCCGGCCCGCGATTGCTCAGAGATGACGTTAAACAGCCGATCGTTATTAACGTTGCGCAAGGATGCCGTCTTCAGTCTTCGATGATCGTTTCTATTTGGTGTTCTCGGGCGGCGGCGGGGCAACACCCGAGAACACCAAAGAAGGACACGCGTCACGATACGGAGAGTGGAAAAACTGGGGGAGGCTATGCGGCGGGGTCCTCTCGTTGGGTGGGTGGGGTGAACGCGGGGTACCAGCGGTAGAAGTCGTTGGCGAGGTCGTTGTTGAGGGTCCGGGTACGGATCTGTAGCAACAGGTGAACTCCGCGGGGTATCCAGCGCATCTGCTGTTTTTTCACCATTCGCTTGCTTACGACCTGGTGACCGCTGATTCCACGAACGCATTGGAGATGGGCTCACCGGCGTGGTAGCGCTCCCCGTAGTGGGGATGGAAACGGTGTTGAGCGGTGTTGGCGGTGATGTAGCCGCCGAACTCGCATATCGCCTTGAGTAGGGGGTCGGAGTAGAACGGAAATCCCCGTCATAGCGTTTGGTGGGGTCACAGCTGCGGACGTAACGGTGGTCCCTCGGTGGTTTGAACGGGGTTCTTCGTTCCATCCGTCGCAGAGCGGGACGTGATTGACCTGTGGAGGAGATTCGGCGGTTCTGCCGGTGCTCACCCCGGAGCGGGGCCAGGCGTCATCCCTGCCTGATGCTGCCGAGGTCAGGAAGGCGTGGAGGGAGTTGCTCGTCGTTCTGGATGCCTTCGTCAGTTGGGTGTGACGTGAAATTAGCCAGCTCGGTCTGGTGACGTGGTGGGCGCGGTTGTGATCGTCTGGATCGTGAGGCACCCGCCGGCTGCTTCGGGGATATGTTTGTAGATGGTGGAGCGGCGGACGCCGA
The DNA here is from genome assembly GCA_963822695.1 of uncultured Actinomycetota bacterium. Classification (GTDB taxonomy): domain Bacteria; phylum Actinomycetota; class Actinomycetes; order Mycobacteriales; family Pseudonocardiaceae. The sequence goes on along the minus strand of CAWGJH010000008.1, from coordinate 320,107 downwards.
GCAGGCGGGCGATGGAAGCGACGGTGTTCTCCGGCCGGGCGAGTAGTTCTCGTGCGTGGCGAGTTTGCGGGGGACACTACAATACTGTGTCAAGCTGCGATTGCCGGCGGCGTCGGCGCGGGTGAACAGCACGCCCTGGTCGGGCCATCACCAGTGGAGCTGACGGAGGGCGGGGTAGCGAGACGAACGGTAGCGTCATCGTGGAGATGCGATGCGAGCGCATTAAGCCGGCTCCGCACTGGCACAATTTGTTGGGTGCTCCTGTTCGACGATCCAGTCCGACACTTCACCGAAGGTTTGGGCGCTTATGGTCCGCGAGCAACTGCCCCCACACCAGATCGAGAGGTTGACTCATGGCGAAGTCGAAACTCAGATAGACCGTGCACTGTGGCCTCCTATGCCAGAACCACCATGTCCGACTGGCCCATGCGCAGTATTTGCACTGGCCCAATTTGTTGACTCGATGCTGGCGCAGCACCATGATGACACCCACAATCAACCGGACAGTCTGCTCTTCGAGTGCCGTCGGCGGAATTTGTTGTTTTTTTCTTAGTTGGTGAGCGAGGGTCTCAAGCTGTTCCACAAGCACACAGCAGCGGGCCTGCCAGACGTTGTTCACGGCTCGGAATGAGGCTCTACGGTATGCAGCGGAAGGGCAAGAGGTCCGCTGGCAAGGAGCACCGTGGGTGGCACGACCGTACCCGGCCGGATGCCGCGATCGATGCCCAGCCGCAGTGGCTGGTGGTTGCTCTGACGCTGGTGGCCGGTGCCCCGGCCAGCAGGGTCATCCTCATGTTGCACGTGATCTTAACCTGTCTGTGTGGTGTCTTGCATGGACGGCACCCAGGACCGGGACACCGGGCAGATGGACGCGGGTGGGGGCAGTCCCGCGTGGGACACACCAGCTCAGCGCGCAACCCGGCCCTGGGGCCATGGGCATAAGTCAAGACGGTTATCCCGGTGGGGACTACAGCATCGGTGAGGCACCCAGTCCATGACGCATTCGTGATGGAGGGTGCGGCGGAGCTGGACGGATCACGGGTGAGCGGGCAACGCCGCGTGCTGTCAGCAGGTCGCTACGCTGGATCTTTCTACCGGGGAGGATTCTGACCGCTGTGACAGTGAAACGCCGCGCGTTAGCTGAGCGCCGCAGAGCAGTCGGCCGGACGCAGGAACAGCTCGCCGCGCTGCTCGGAGTCGAGCGTTCCACGGTGGTGCGCTGGGAAGCAGGGGAGACGACACCGCAGCCGTGGTGCCGGTCGAAGTTAGCCGAGGCCCTAACCGTGTCAGTTGACGAGCTGGACACCATGCTCACCAACGGTGAGACGGTCAAAGATGGACGATCAATAAGTAGCTCGGAGCCACCGGCGTGCGGCCAGCTGCTCGATTCGGACACGGCTGACGGGGTGCCCGACGATCCTGAGCACGATCCCGTGCTCACAGCACCATGGAGCCACCGAGGTACCGTCGAGGTGGCAGTCATGCTGAGCGGTGGTGATAGTCGGGTGAAGCGCCGAGCCCTCCTGTCCCTGACTGGTATGGCTTTGACTGCTCCAGCTCATCAGTGGTTGGTGCATGAGCCTGAACCACTGGTATCCGGATTGAAAGGCCGGCGAGTGTCAGCAGGCCTGGCAGATCGACTTCCGGCCATGATCTCCGAGCTACGGGCGATGGACGATGTCGCTGGCGGCGGCAGCGTGCTTTCGTTGGCGCAGCACGAGTTCGGGTGGATCACTGGGTTACTGGATCAGGCCTCTTACGATGAGGCCACCGGCCGCAAACTCCTCGCCTCACTTGCCGAACTCGGGCAGCTTGCGAGCTGGGGCGCGTATGATTCCGGGCAACCTAGGCTGGCGCAGCGATACAACGTCGCGGCCTTGCGGGCCGCACACAGTGCCGACGATCGTCCTCTGGGCGCGCACATCCTTGGTTCGATGGCCAAGCAGGCCGCCCATCAAGGGCGGCCTGTTGAAGCCGTGACACTCGCTGAGACAGCTCTTGCCGGGGCGAAGGGTCTGGAGAGTCCACGTTTGCAGGCACAGCTGTATGTCCGACAGGCGTATGCCCTGGCGGGAGTGCACGACGCTTCGGGCTGCACCACGGCGATCTCCAAGGCTCGCAACCACGTTGAGTACCTTGCAGACGATGTGGATCATCCCTGGCTGTACTGGATCATGCCAGCGTGGATCATGGTCGAGGCTGGCGACTCCTTATTGCTGCTAGGACATGCGGATCGGGCAGTCGCCATGCTCGATGAGGGCGTTGCCTTATTCGATGAGTCTTTCGCTCGGGATCGGCAAATTTACCTGACGCACCTGGCCGATGCCCTGACCCCACCGGGCAGGCAACGTGACCTGGATGCAGCTGCCGACCGGGGTATAGAAGCGATCGAGCTGGTCGAGAGTCTGGACTCGACTATCAGCGTGGATCTTCTCCGCGACCTCTATCACCAGATGAAACCGCACGCCAAGGTGCCCGCAGTGGAAGACTTCTTGGAGCGGGCGAGAGGCTTGGTGACGGTGTAACTGAGGTAGCAGCGGCGTGTAGGTCGGTGAGGATCAAGCTTCGCTATCACCCACGCCTCAAGATCGATCGATGAGGCACCGGTCCACTGTGACGCATTCGTGATGCACGGTGTAGCGGAGCTGGACGGATGACCGATGTGCGGGCAACGCTGCTTACTGTCAGCAGGCCGCTACGCTGGATCTTTCTACCGGGGAGGAGTCTTACCACCGTGACAGTGAAACGCCGCGCGTTAGCTGAGCGCCGCAGAGCGGTCGGCTCTACGCAGGAGCACCTCGCCGAGGTGCTCGGAGTTGAGCGTTCCACGGTGGTGCGCTGGGAAGCAGGGGAGACGACACCGCAGCCGTGGTGCCGGCCGAAGTTAGCCGAGGCCCTAACCGTGTCAGTTGACGAGCTGGACACCATGCTCACCAACGGTGAGACGGTCAAAGATGGACGATCAATAAGTAGCTCGGAGCCACCGGCGGGCGGCCCGCTGCTCGATTCGGACACGGCTGACGGGGTGCCCGACGATCCTGAGCACGATCCCGTGCTCACCGCACCATGGAGCCACCGAGGTACCGTCGAGGTGGCAGTCGTACTGAAAGGCGGTGGCCGAGTGAAGCGCCGACACGTCGTGTTCCTGACCGGCATGGCCTTGACCGCTCCGGCGCATCAATGGCTCATCCACGAGCCGGGGGCGTTGGTATCCGGATTGTCGGGGCGTCGGGTGTCGGGTAGGTTGGCCGACCGGCTCCCACCCATGATCGCCGAGTTGCGCGCGATGGATGATGTCGCCGGCGGCGGCACAGTGCTCTCCCTGGCGCGGCACCAGTTTGGTTGGGTTGCCGGACTGCTGGATCAGGCCTCCTACGATGAGCCCACCGGCCGCAAGCTCCACGTTGCCCTCGCCGAACTCGGACAGCTTACGGGCTGGGCAGCTCATGACGCGGGACAGCAGGCGCTGGCGCAGCGCTACTACATCGCCGCCCTGCGAGCTGCGCACACCGCCGGTGACCGGCCACTGGGTGCCCACATCCTAAGCTGCATGGCAGAGCAGGCTGCGCTGGCGGGGCGACCAGCGGAAGCCGCAACGCTCATCCAGACCGCTTTTGCAGGGATACGAGGTGGGAAGACGCCGCGCCTGCTCGCAGAACTCCACATTCGGCAGGCATATGCTCTGGGGACCATGCGGGACGCATCGGCTTGTGCTGCGGCGGTCTCGAAAGCTCGCAGCCACGTCGAGCCGCAGGACGACGACCCACCCTGGCTGTACTGGGTAAGCCCGGCGGATATCACCGCCTGCGCCGGCAACTGTCTGTTGCAACTAGGGCACCCTGAGCGAGCGGCGGCTCTTCTGGAGGAAGGCATAGATTTATTTGACGAGTCCTTCGTCCGTGACCGGCAGCTCTTCTCGATCCACTTGGCCCGTGCTCTGGCTCACCCAGGTAAACAGTGTAATCTCGATGCCGCCGCCGGCCGGGGCATCGAGGCAATCAATCTGGCCGAAAGCCTGGATTCCAACCGAAGTATGGGTCTTCTTCGCGACCTCTGTCACCAGATGACGCCGCACGCCAAGGTGCCCGCAGTGGGAGACTTCTTGGAGCGAGCGAGAGACTTGGTGACGGTGTAACCGAGGTAGCAGCGGCGTGTAGGTCGGTAAAGGTCAAGCTTCGCTCGCCCTACCGCAGAGGTGTCGAGCGGGTGGCAATGACCGGGGCAGGCGCGGTCAGCCTGCCCGCAGGGCGCCTGCACGTGGCCCCACAGCGGACAGGCGACCTGATCCCGCGACACCGGGCACTCCGTGGTTTCAGACCCACACGGTTTGTCAGCGGGTGGGTCACAGACGCATCATTGTCGTGGCCCACCCGCTGGTCGTGCCGGTCAGATCTGCTGGAGCAGGGTCTGCATCTCGTTGATCTCGGCTTGCTGCGCGGTGATGATCTGTTGGGCGAGGCGGCGGGCGTCGGGGTTGCTGCCCTGGGCCAGCTCAGTCTGGGACATATCTATCGCGCTCTGGTGGTGCACGATCATCATCTGGAGGAACATCCGGTCGAACCCGGTGCCGCTCATCATCCCGGGCATCTGACCCTGCCCCATGCCGCCGGGGGTAGCCGGTGCCGGGGCGCCCCAAGCGGTGAGCAAGCTACGCATCTGCTGGATCTCCGGACCCTGCTCGGCCTCGATCCGGGCGGCGAGATCCTTCACCTTCGGTGAGGCCGCCCGGTTGTGAGCCATCTGCGACATGGTGATGGCCTGGGCGTGGTGGGGGATCATGTTCTGAAGGAACACGACGTCAGCCTGATTGTGCTGCTGCTGGCCGGCGGCCGGTGCGCTGCTCACGGCCGATGGTGGTGGTGTGGTGGCGGGGCTGGTGTTGGTGTTGCTGCCGCAGCCGGCGAGTAGCCCCCCGGCGGCGGCCGCCGCCGCGAGTACGGCGGCCACGCTGTGGATACGCATCTGTGATCGGTCTCCTTCGCTGAGTCCCGTGCTGCGGGCACGGGTGAGAACGCTGTGACGGGCGGGCGGAAGTGCTTCGCATCGATGAGACGCGAAGCACCCGCCGGTCACAGCCGAAGGACCCCGAGTTGAGCCAGTCGCAGCGGTGTCGGCGGGGCTCGCTGCCGGCCGGCCCGCTCCCCCAGCCCACCACCAGGCGGGCCGAGTTCGGGCGCATGGGCTAGCCGCCACGCTAGGCCCAGCCCCGCCAGCAGCACCAACCCGGTGAGTACCGCCAGGCACAGGTGCAGCATCAGCCCGCCGTCCGGACCCTGCTGCGCGGGCACCGCAATGACATCAGCTGAGCTGCCACAACAGCCCTCGACCGGCCCGGCCAGCATCGTCATGCCCGCCGAGCCGTCCCCGGAGCCACCGGGGTGGGCGTGGGTGCCGACGAGGTGGTGCATCGCCACCAAGCCCAGCGCCAGGGCCACCACCGCCACCCACCGGTAGAACCGGGGCGTGCTGGTGATCACCATTGGCACGCCGACCACGCCTCACCCCCAGCGCTGCTGCCCCTCCACGCCCTGGCCTACCCCGGTGGGTTCCAGCAAACCAGCACCACACGCCTCATTCACTCGATAGGGGAACGACGACGACCCAGTCCAGTTCATCGGCCGCGTCGGCATCGGCGCCCACCTCAGTTGTCCACACTCCGTGGACCCTGGCCGCCCACACCGACGATCGCGATGGCAAACCCGTCGTAGCCCTTGGCTCCTACAGTCTGGATGGCCGTCGCGCTCACCGAGGGGTCGGCGGCCATCACCTCGGTGAGCCGCCGCGCGCCCTGCACGTTGGGGTCCGTGCTGTGCGCGTCGATCACATCCCCGCGCCGCACCACGTTGTCCACAATGATCACGCCACCGGGCCGGGTCAGGGTGACCGCCCAGGCAAAGTAGTCGGCGTTGTTCGGCTTGTCCGCGTCGATGAAGACCAAGTCGAACGGGTCGGCGTGCTCGTCGGCGAGTTCCTTGGCCAGTTGCGGCAACGTGTCCAGCGCCTCGCCGACCCGCACGTCCACGAGGTCGGTGAGCCCGGCCCCCGCGATGTTGGCGCGCGCCACCTCAGCGTGCTTCTGCGCGTACTCCAACGTGATCAGGCGGCCGTCCGAGGGCAGCGCCCTGGCCAGCCAGATCGTGCTGTACCCGCCGAGCGTGCCAACCTCAAGGATCCGGCGCGCGTTCGCCAGCCTGGCGAGCAGGTTGAGCAGTTTGCCCTGCGCGGGTGTGACGGCGATGGCTGGCAGCCCGGCGGCGTCACTGGCCGCGAGCGCGGCGTCCAACGCCTCATCGGACTCGACGAGCGCGCCAGTTATGTAGTCGTCGACCGCCGTCCACTGCTGCCGGCTCATCGCATCCTCCTCCTGCCATCGGGCTACCTGGCAACCATGCTGCCGTATCCGCGAGGCCCGCACGAGCCTGCCTAGAGCTCGGGGCCGCGGGCGCGCAGATCATCGACGGTGGCCATGGCATCCTTGAGTTCGCCGAGCCACTGCTGGGCGTGCTCGCCGACCAGTCGCACTGCCCAGGCGAGGGCCTCCGACCGGGACCGTGCCACTCCGGCGTCGACCAGGGTGTCGAGCACCAGACGCTCGGGTTGCCGCAACCGGGTCATCACCGGTACCGACAGCGTGGTGAACATCTCCTCGGTGCCACCGAGCCGGGCGCCCCAGGCCACCTTGCGCCGGTAGCGGTGCTCGGCCTGCCGGGCGATCTCGATCCGCTCGTCGCGGGAGTCCTCCCGGAACCGGCTGATCCGCCCGGCCTCGGCCGCAGCCCGCTCGGCGTCGTCGGTGAACTCCTCGCCCAGCGCAGGCAACTCACCCACGACGATGATCTCCTCGCGGTCCGCGCTGACCTCGACCTCACCGGTGAACCAGCCATCCGGCAACCGCCCCGCGAACCAAGCCTTGGCATCATCGGCCGGCGGAAGGTCAGCCTGCTGCCAGCCGCCGCGCCCGTGCCACCGGCCGGAGCGCATGCCGTGCGGCCGTCCTCGTCCCACCATGGCGTCATCCTCTCGCTCGCCCTCTGCATGACGTGGTAATTACAGCATTACCATAGTTGCACGGAAATGCCCGATGACGGATCGGGGCTTGCGGCGCGCCAGCTCAGAGGCCCAGCTCAGAGGCCTAGGACGATCCGCAATGCGGCGTCTATCCGCTGCAACTCTTCGAGGGTCAGCTGGCCAGCCAGTTCGCCGAGCCGCTGCGGGTCCACCGCCGTGGTCTGCTCGGCGAGAACCCGGGTCCGGCGTCCTGCAACCTCGACTTCCGGGCGGAAACTGGCTGGCCGCGCAGACGTCGACGTCGGAGCCACGAGCCAGGTGGACAGCGGTAACAGGTCGGACTGCACGACCACGGTATAACGGGATCCTGACTGCTCACTACCGCGCGCATCGCGTGGTGTACGCACCCGGTAGATCTCACCACGCACGCAGCGTCTCCATGTCGCGAAGCACCTGGGCGGCCTCGGCGCGGTCAGCCGCATCACCCGACAGTTCGAGGGCCTCGGCACGCAACCGCCGGTCGGCATGCAGGCGAGCGCTTTCGATCAGTGCGGTGCGCACTGCCATCGACACCGATGTGCCGTCTGCGGTGAGGGTCGCCAGGGCTCGCTGAGCGTCATCATCGGGTCGAAACGTGATAGTCTCCGCCATGGAAGAACGGTACCACCATCAATAAGACATCCAGTCTTACAGGCGGCTAGCCGCTCCGGAGCTGGGCCTCGAGTTCCTCGGGGGAGGTCACCGGTCGGTCGCAGACGAACCCGTGGCAGACGTAGGCCGCCGGAACGCCTCCGACCAGGTCCCGCCCGGCGAGCATGGGGGCGTCCGCACCGGGTTCCCCGGCCAGCACGACCGCTCCACCAGGCGCCGCCCACCGGGCCCGGGCCTCCAGCGCGGCGCGGGCCGCATCCCCGGTGGCACCGATCACGGCGACCTGTACCGGCCCGTGCGCCAGTGCCTCGGCGGTGCTCAGCCAGTGCCCGGCAGCCTGCGGTGCCTTGGCCGGCACCATTCCGGCCCGCGCCACCGTCGCCTGCGCCGCCGCGCGGTAGGGCTCCGAGCCGGTCAGCGCCGAGGCGGTGACCAGCGCCGAGGCCAACGCGGCGGCGCCTGCTGGGGTGGCATTGTCGGTCGGGTTGGTGGGGCGGCGGAACAGCGCCTCCGCGTCGCCAGCGGTATCGAACCAGGCCCCGGGGTGATCCGGGTCGGCGAAATGTTTCTGGGCCAGCTCCAGCACTGGTAGCGCGGCGCGGCACCAGCGGTTCTCACCGGTGACCTGGTACAGCGCGAGCAGGCCCTCGACCAGCCAGGCGTGATCAGCCAGCACCCCGGCGGCCTCGCCCACCACGCCGGCGCGGGAGCTGCGCCGCAGCCGGCCATTGACCAGGTGCGTGCCCAGCATCAGCTCCGCCGCGCCGGCCGCCGCGGCAATCCACTCCGGACGATCCAGCACGCCGCCCGCCTCGGCCAAGGTGGTGATCGCCATCCCGTTCCACTCGGTGACTACCTTGTCGTCCCGGGCCGGCTGCGGGCGAGCGGCCCGAGCAGCGAGTAACGCGGCGCGCACCCGCTCCCAGCGGTCGGAATCATCAGGTTCGGCGGGCAACTGCAACACCGACGTGCCATGCTCGAACGTTCCAGCGGAGCTCACCGCCAGCAGCTCCGCCGCCCACTGACCGTCCGCAGGCCCCAGCACGTCGATGAGCTGCGGCGGTGTCCACACGTAGGTGGCGCCCTCCTGGCCTGCGGTGTCGGCGTCCAGCGACGCCGCGAAGCCACCCTGCGCGGTGCCCAGCCCGTCCAGCAGGAACGTCGCTGTCCGCTCGGCCACCCGCCGGGCGGTCGTCGATCCGGTCAGCCGGGCCAGATGAGTGTAGACGCGCAGCAGCAGGGCGTTGTCGTAGAGCATCTTCTCGAAATGCGGCACCACCCAGGCGGCGTTGACGCAGTAGCGCGCGAATCCACCGGCAAGCTGGTCATACAATCCGCCCCCAGCCATCGCCTCGCACGTGCGCTGGACCATGGACAGGGCCGGCTCTGAACCGGTCCGCTCGTGGTGCCGGAGCAAGAACTCCAGCAGCATGGACGGCGGGAACTTCGGGGCACCACCGAACCCACCATGCTGGTGGTCGAACTCCGCGGCCAACTTGTCCGCCGCAGCGGCCAGCACTCGATCATCCACGGCGGACTCGGTCAGCGGCGCGGCCCGTTCGGCAAGCTGCCCGGCGATGCGCTTGGCCGCCTCCCTGACCTGCTCACCGCGGTTGGCCCAGGCCTGGCGCACGGCGATGAGTAGCTCAGGGAAGCCAGGCAAGCCGTGTCGGGGAGACGGCGGGTAGTAGGTGCCGCAGTGGAATGGCTCGCCGGTGGGGGTGAGAAAGCAGGTCATCGGCCATCCGCCGTGTCCGGTGATGGCCTGGGTTGCCTCCATGTAGATGGTGTTGACGTCGGGGCGCTCCTCCCGGTCCACCTTGATGTTGACGAAATTGGCGTTCATCACCGCTGCGATGTCCGCGTTCTCAAATGACTCATGCGCCATCACGTGGCACCAGTGGCAGGCGGCGTAACCGATAGACAGCAGCACGGGAACGTCACGCTGCGCCGCCAGTGTGAACGCCTCGTCACACCACGGCCACCAGTTGACCGGGTTGGTGGCGTGTTGGAGAAGGTACGGGCTGGTGGAACTCGCGAGCCGGTTCGCCATGTCGGCTATTTTCCCTGGCCCGGCGGCAACGCGGAACCGTTACTCCGTACCCGGTGGAGTGGCAGAATCGTCCTCGAAAGACTCTGGGACCCGGCGCAGGTGCTTGTTCATCGAACGCGCCAGCAGCGCCACGGCCAGGAAGAAGAGCAGCAGCACCACCAAGGCGACGGGCGCGGCCTTGCCGAACTCCTCGCCCTGCCCGCCAGGATCGGGCCCCGGCGCAGGGGGCGGCGCCAGCACCTCGACCCCGGTGACGGCCGAAAAACCAGTGGGCAGCAGCAGGATCATGCGTGCACCCGCTCCCGGACACCGGAGAAAAGGTCATCTTCGGGCAGCGTGGTGTCGACCAGCGAACGAGCCAGTTCATACTCCTCGGTCGGCCACAACTGCGCCTGCAGCGTGTGGGGTACCGCGAACCACCGGCTCGCCGGGTCGATCTGGGTCGCGTGTGCCCGTAGCGCGTCGTCGCGCACCGGAAAGTACTCGGCACACGGCACCCGGGTGGTCACCCGCTCCAGGATGTCTGGCAGCGACCGATCCCACTTCGCCAACCACTCGCCGAACGGCGACTTCGCGCCGGTCGCGAGCAACGCGTCGTGCAGTGCCTGCATCCGCTTGCGGGAGACGCCGTGCAAGTAGTAGAGCTTCAGCGGCTGCCACGGCGGTCCGGTGTCGGGGAAACGCTCCGGGTCACCCGCCGCGTCGAACGCAGCGACCGACACCTCGTGGCAACGGATGTGGTCGGGGTGCGGGTAGCCACCCTTCTCGTCGTAGGTCACCACCACGTGCGGCCGGAACTCGCGAACCAGCCGAACCAGATCCTGGGTGGGGACCTCGAGTGGCACCACCGCGAAGCACCCCTCCGGCAGCGGCGGCGTGGGGTCCCCCTCAGGGAGCCCGGAGTCGATGTAACCCAGCCAGCGGTGTTGCACGCCCAGAATCTGCGCTGCGCGGGCCATCTCCTGGCGGCGGATTGCGCTCATCTGCGCCGGGTGCTCAGCCAGATCTGCCGGCTCGAACGACGGGTTCAGGATGCTGCCGCGTTCTCCGCCGGTGCAGGTGACCACCATCACGTCGTGACCGTCGGCGACGTATCGAGCCATCGTCGCGGCGCCCTTGCTCGACTCGTCATCAGGATGCGCATGTACCGCCATCATTCGCAGTTGCTCAGCCATGGATACCTGCTCGTCCTTCCCTCGCCGCCGCCCGAGACCATTGTTCCTGCCAGACCGGCAGAACCATCGAGGAGGTGCAACGCCGTGGCCGCTGGCCAGCTTCCCGAGGGTCGCTACGGGCGGGGGACCCTCAGTGGCCGCCACCGTGGGGCTGCGGCGGTAGGGCTGCTGCTCGCGGTACTCGCCGGCCTGGCGGTCGCGGTGATCGGCTACCGCAACCTCGACACCACGCCGATCCGGAGCGAGGTACTGGGCTTCACCCTGATACAGGGCAATGCCGTGCAGCTGCGTCTGACCGTGATCCGGGATGATCCCTCGCATCCTGCCGTGTGTATCGTCCGGGCCCGCTCACGAGACGGAGCGGAAACCGGGCGCAAGGAGCTCTATGTGCCCCCCGCTACCGGTCCGATCGTACTGTCCACCGTGGTGCACACTTCCCGACCACCGGTCATCGCTGACGTCTACGGATGTTCGCTTCAGGTACCCGCCTACCTAGTTCCCACCCCACACTGACCCCACACTACTGGCGTGAAAAGCCCCACTGAGCAGGCACAATCCGGACTTCATCACCCATAAGACGGAGGCTGAACCGGACACCTCGTGTTACGGTGGAGGATACGCACGGTCCCGGGGCAGGGCCGTGTTTTTCCGTTCCGGCCGCTGGCGTGCACGCCAGCGGGGTGGTGCGGTCCGCCCCGCAGCAGCGGCCGTCGGATCAGGAGGAGTGGTGACCGTGAGCGAAACCCAGGTAGCCTGGTTGACCCAGGAGTCCTACGATCGGCTCAAGCGGGAGCTCGACGACCTGGTCGCGAACCGCCCAGTCATTGCCGCGAAGATCAACGACGCTCGCGAGGAGGGTGACCTCAAGGAGAACGGCGGTTACCACTTCGCCCGCGAGGAGCAGGCCCAGCTCGAGGCACGGATCCGCCAGTTGCAGGAACTGCTGCGAGTGGCCAAAGTCGGCGAAGCCCCGACTCAGTCTGGCGTCGCCGCACCGGGGATGGTTGTCACGGTGCGCTATGAGAATGACGATGAAACCGAGACCTTCCTGCTCGGCTCACTGGAGGAAGTCGCCCACGGCAACTTGGAGGTCTACTCGCCCAACTCTCCGTTGGGCAAGGCAATCATCGGCGCGCATGAGGGCGAGGACCGCCATTACGAGCTGCCCAATGGCGGTTTGATGACCGTCGCCGTCGTCAAGGCCGAACCATTTCGGGGCTGAATTGTCAGGTCGGGAGAGGCCTTGAGAGGTGGGATGGCTCGCCGCTGGACGCCGGTCGTGGTCACGGCCGGCGTGGCCGCGTTGCTCGCTGGCGCCGCCGTCTTCACGGCCGAACGGGCGGGCTGTCCCGAGCCAGGTACCTACGTGCGGGTACCCGGTGGCGTCCAGCTCATCGGCGGATGCCTCAACAGCGCCGACCTGCCGGTGGCTCCCCCACCCGTCCCGCGGTTCCCACCACCGTCGAAAAAGCCCCTGGGGGACTAATCCCCCCGGTGGACTAATCACTGGGTGACTAGCCCGAGGCTCGCGCTACCCGAGTGCCGCGAGCACGTCGTCGATCAGGTCCTCGGCGTCCTCGATGCCTACCGACAGCCGGAGCAGTTCGGCGGGCACTTCCAGTTGTGTTCCCGTGGTGGAGGCGTGCGTCATGCGTGCGGGGTGCTCGATAAGGGACTCGACCCCACCCAGCGACTCGGCCAGGGTGAACACCCGGGTCCGAGCGCAGACCGCCAACGCCGCCGCGGCGCCACCCTGGACGGTGAACGAGACCATCCCGCCGAATCGACGCATCTGCTTGGCGGCCACCTCGTGGCCAGGGTGGATGTCCAAGCCGGGGTAGCGGACGCCGGTGACCGCCGGGTGCATCCGCAGCGCCGCGACGATCCGCTCGGCGTTGTCGCAGTGCCGCTCCATGCGCACCGCCAGCGTCTTGATCCCACGTAGGGTCAGCCAGGCGTCGAACGGCCCGGGTACCGCACCGGCGCCGTTCTGCAGGAAGGCCACCTGCTCGTCCAACTCGGCGTCATCGGTCACCAGCGCACCTCCGATAACGTCGGAGTGCCCGCCGAGGTACTTGGTGGTCGAGTGGAGCACCACGTCCGCCCCCAACCCCAGTGGGGTCTGCAGGTAAGGCGTGGCGAAAGTGTTGTCCACCACCAAACGGGCACCGGCCTCGTGCGCGATGCCGGCCAGCGCCGCAATGTCGGCGATGGTGAGCAGCGGGTTGGTGGGCGTTTCGCACCACACCAGCCGGGTGGTCGGGCGCATCGCGGCCCGCACGGCATCAAGATCGGACTGCCCGACGGCGGTGTACTCGATCCCCCAGTGCCGGAACACCTTGTCGATCAAACGGAACGTGCCGCCGTAGGCGTCGTCGGGGATGACGACGTGGTCACCCGGCCGGCAGGTCGCCCGCAGCAGCACGTCGCTGGCCGCCATCCCGGACGCGAAGGCCCGCCCGTGCCGCGCTCCCTCCAGCGTGGCCAGGCACGTCTCCAACGCGGTGCGGGTGGGGTTGGCGGTACGCGCGTACTCGTATCCCTCGCGCAGCCCGCCGACGCCATCCTGGGCGAAGGTGGATGTGGCGTAAATCGGCACGATCACCGACCCGGTATGCGGATCCGGGTCCTGACCAGAATGGATCGCCCACGTGGCGAAGCCTGTCACCTCGCTAGCCTACTGGAGCACCAACCCGGACCACGACTGCCCCGACGATCTTGTCCGCGAAAGTCTGATGCTTACCGTCCCACAGCGGCCACAGGTAACCGATGCCGAACTCCAGCCCGTGGCAGATCTGGCGCACCACAGCCCGGCCGAATCCCACCGGCTGGCCAGTAGCGATCGTGACCAGCTTCGTCCTCGCCACCCGGCGGCCGAGGCTTCGCCCCGTAGTGCCCTGCAGGTAGCCTGAGTTCCAGACGCCAAAGACCAGCAGCCCCAGGTAACCCACGACAGCGGGCGCCAGGCCCCACGCGGTGCCGCCGGTGACGGCGCCGAGGGACAGCAGGAGGTTCAGCACGATCACCGGAGCGACACAGTCGATCAAGAAGCTGATCGCCCTGGCACCGAAGTCCGCCAGCGGCCCCGGTACCTGAGCGGCCCCGAGGGCACCGACATCGGGCGGCGCGAGGGACGGCTCGGGTTGAGGAGTCCGCGAGGGTTGACGAGTCTGTGAGCTGGTGTCCGCCGGACGGATCTGCGATCGGGCGGGCTCACGCGATGGGGTAGTATGAGGCGATCGCCCGAACTGCGGTGGTGGCACGAACAGTGGGGGCACCGCTGTGGAGGGACTGTCTAGATCTGGGCAGGGATCCTGCGGCTGTGATGATGTCTGGGGGGGCAATGTCGTCTGCTGGGGCGTCGGCGACTGGGGTGTCGTCATCGGGTCGAACCCCCTCGCTAGGCATCCCTGTACGGTGCGTGCGCAGTCACGCTAGCGGATCAGCTCAGCCCGCCCTCAGCGCCCAGCCAGAAATCCCAGCACATCTTGACGGGTGACCACTCCCGCTGGCTTGCCATCAATCAGGACCATGGCGCCGTCGGCGTCGACTAATGCCTGCATCAGGGACCCGATCGACTCGCCCGCACCGATCGTCGGAAGCGGTTCCGCCATGTGCGCCTCGATCCGGTCGGCGAGTTGAGCATCACCGGCGAACAGGGCCTGCAGCAGGGTACGCTCGCTGACCGCACCGATCACCTCGGCCGCCATCACCGGCGGCTCGGCGGAGACCACGGGCAGTTGCGAGACCCCGAATTCGCGCAGGATCATCACGGCCTCGGCAACCGTCTCGTTCGGATGGGTGTGCACCAGCTTGGGCAAGGCGCCATCCTTGCCGACCAGCACATCGGCGACCGTCGCCCCGGAGGAGTCCGGAGACAGGAAACCGTAGGTGGCCATCCATGCGTCGTTGAAGACCTTGCTCAGATAACCGCGCCCGCCGTCAGGCAGTAACACCACGATCACTGAGTCGGGGTCGGCCCGGGATGCGACCCGCAGCGCGCCCACCACAGCCATCCCGCAGGATCCCCCGAGCAGTAACCCCTCCTCCTGAGCCAGCCGTCGGGTCATGGTGAAGGAGTGGGTGTCCGAGACCGGAATGATCTCGTCGCAAATGCTCCGGTCATAAGTGCGGGGCCAGAAATCCTCCCCGACACCTTCCACCAGATAGGGCCGGCCACTGCCGCCCGAGTACACCGAGCCTTCCGGATCGACGCCGACGACCTGCACCCGGCCGTCGCTGACCTCCTTGAGGTAGCGCCCCGTTCCAGAGATCGTCCCGCCGGTGCCGATGCCGGCCACGAAGTGCGTGATCCGCCCCTGGGTTTGCGCCCACAGTTCGGGGCCGGTGCTGTGGTAATGACTGGCCGGGTTCTCCGGGTTGGAGTACTGGTCGGGCTTCCACGCCCCGTCGATCTCCTTGGCCAACCGGTTGGACACCGAGTAATACGAGTCGGGGTGGTCGGCGGCGACCGCGGTGGGGCACACGACGACCTCGGCACCGTAGGCCTTGAGCACCTCGCGCTTGTCCGCGCCAACCTTGTCGGGGCAGACGAAAAGGCACCGGTAACCCCTACGTTGGGCGACCATGGCCAACCCGATCCCGGTGTTGCCCGACGTCGGCTCCACGATCGTGCCCCCCGGCCGCAGCACACCGGATCGCTCCGCCGCCTCGACCATCCGCTGCGCGATCCGATCCTTCACGCTGCCGCCAGGGTTGAGGTACTCCACCTTCGCCAGGACCAGCGGTGTGACGTCCTGGGCGACGGCGTTCAACCGCACCAGCGGAGTATTGCCGACCAGATCGATGATGTGCTCGGCGTAGTACACCGGGGTCTCCTGTCGGGGATCGGGCGGATCTCGCTCGCACGCGGCACGCCGCCGAACTGCTCCCCGCGCTGCGCTCGGTACTGGAGTGCCATCACCGAGACAGGCCCGGTTCATCCCAGGTGGGAAACCGGGCCCGTGAGGGGAAGCGGCGGTTACTCGCCTTGGAAGTAGGACAGCAACCGGAGGATCTCAAGGTACAACCACACCAGGGTCACCGTGAGGCCGAAGGCGATGTACCACGCTGTCTTCTCCGGTGCACCGGCTCGGATCGCCTCATCGGCAGCATCGAAGTCGATGAGGAAACTGAACGCCGCGATCCCGATGCAGACCAGACTGAAGACGATCGCCAGCGGACCGCCGTCACGCAGATGAAGGCCACCGGGGATGAAGAAGTTCGCGATGAGGTTCACCACCATCAGCCCGAAGACCCCGATCAGGGCGCCGGTCAGCCACTTGGTGAACCGCGGGGTGACCTTCACCGCGCCGGTCTTGTAGACCACCAGCATCCCGGCGAACACCAGCACCGTGCCGGTGACCGCCTCCAGGACGAGGGAGCTGCTACCCGTCACGCGTCCGACCGCACTACCGATCAGACCGCTGATGCCGCCGAGAACGACGCCCTCGACAGCGGCGTACGCCAGGATCAGCGGTGGGCTGACCATCCTCTTGAAGATGATCACCATCGCGAGCACGAAACCGACCAGCATGGCCGGAAGGGTGAGCCCCCACAATCCGCTTAAGTAGGTTGCCGTGCCAGTAGCGGCCAGGACGGCCAAGGTGATGCCGGTCTTGATGACCACGTCATCGACGGTCATCGGCCGGCTAGTAGTCGGCAGGGCGCCGCCATAGCGGGTGTCAGCGCCCGGGAAGCCTGCGGGGGCCGAGTTGAAGCCCGCGTAACCGCCGCCCCCAACGGGAAGATTGCGGAATGCGGGGTTGCTGGTGGTGCGCACCGTAGTTCCTCCAGGGGGGCATTTGCAGGCCGTCACCGGGTCCAACGCGCCTGCGACGGGTCCGGTTCCCGGCCGGTAAGCCGGACTTTACCCCCGCTGGATGACATCCCGGCAAGCAACCACGGGGTCCTTCGCGTTACTGTGCGCGAAGGAAGCGCCCAGGCCTGGAACAGCACGGAGGTGGCAATGGACTGGTGGAGCTGGGTGATCCTGGCACTGGTCATTGTTGCGGCGCTGACTGCGCTTGCTGTCGTTGTCCAACGCAGGAGGCGACGCGGTGGCGTGATCGGACTGAGTGACGCAGGCCGGGGCGACTCGGGCCTGGGCGACTCGGGCCGGAGTGACTCCCGGTGACCACACCAACTCCCATGTTGCTGCTGCGAGCCAGTGAGTTGACCGGCCGTCCGGTGGTCACCCTGGGTGGCGAACTGGTCGCCGAGATCAAAGACATCGTCTTCGAACGCGCTGGCGGTCGCATTGCCGGTTTCACCCTCCGCAATCCGGGATTGTTCAGCCGGTCCCGCAGGGATTCGCTGCCCTGGACGGGGGTCCACGGCGTAGGCCGGGACGCCGTGATGGTGTCCGACGAGACAGTGCTGATCGCGGCCAAGGATCTCGCGCCACGCAAGCAGGCCCACAAAGCGGACGTGCTGGAGGATCGGGTGCTCACCGACAACGGGCGGGATCTTGGGCGCGTGGTGGATGTCGTGCTGCACAGCGGAACGAGCCTGGACGTGGTGGGCTACGAGGTGCAGGCCAGCGAGGCGCTCGGCACGGCGGGACGGCGGGTGTTCATCCCCCTACCCGACACCGTGGCAGTCTCGGGCGAACACCTCATCGTGCCCGCGTCGGCCACCGAGTTCGTCTCCGAAGACCTGGCCGGGTTCGGTGCGGCGGTGGGCGCCTTCCGGTCCCGGTTACGGGAAGGGACCAACTGATGCTGTTCAGCCAGGCACGCAAACGCAACGTGGTGAACACCGCCACCGCAACCCGGGTGGCCAGGGTGGACGGTTTCGTCGTACTGCCCGGGCCAGCCAGGGTCGCGCTACTGCGATTGGGCAAGGTCAGCGGTGCCGGCACCCTGCTCGCCTGGGAGGATCTGCAGGGTTTTGGGCCTGACGCGGTGACGGTCGCCACCGACGCGGTGATCCGGCCGGCCCGCGACGCCTTGGAGCAACGGGCCGAGGACAACGACCTGGAGATCATGGGCAAGCGGGTGCTCACTGAGCGAGGAACCGAACTCGGCCCGGTCACCGACGTAGACTTCGATCCGGAGACGGGTGCGGTCACCTCACTGATCACCAAGACCGAGACCATTGCCGGGCGGCGGCTGATCGGCCTAGGGGGCTACGCGGTCGTTGTGTCGGCCTAGGCAGGTGCGGGCGGCCGCCCACCCCCCACGCGGCCGCCCGTACCTTCGCCCGTTTGGGCTAAGTAAGCATGGCAACACCCGGGCGCCCGCACAAGTAATACCGGTGCGGGAACACGCCTCAGCCTGTCCATCGGTGAGACCCGAGCCGCTAGCCCACCCGAGCTAGTGGCGGACCCCGTCAGGTAGCGGGAGTCTGGGGCGTGTCGTGTCCCTTTCCCACCGATCCGGGAGGCAGACCTGTCCCTTTCGCACGTCCGGTTCCTACGTCCGCGTCCTCGGGCTCACCTGCGGGAAACGCTCCAGCCCTGGCTTTCTCGATCTTCTCCTGCGGGGTGTCCTCATCGAGCTCTTCCATGGAAGATTCCCTCCTCAAGTAGGTTCCTGTTACCTACCCAAGGCGTACCCCTCATGCTCGCCGCTTAATCGTCTCGGCCAGCTCCCGCAGCCGGCGACGCTGCTCGCGCTGGACCTGGTGGCCGCCGACGGTGCGCCGCAGGGCCTCCTCACCGAGGACGACCCAGAGCAACGATGCACCGCCGCGCAGGCGTTCCGGCCGGTGTTCCCGGCTGGTGGCCATCTGTTCCACGCCGGCCGGCGGCACAATGACGGAACTCGACAGCAGTGCTCGGGCATAGTCGCGAGGCCTGGAGCATGCCGGGGATGAAGTCGCCGAAGAACAGCTTGATCTCGGTCGCGCTGGCTTCCAGGCTGTTCTCATTCCGCCCACATAAGCTGCCAGCGTGACCACGCGGACCGTCCACCCCACGGGTTCTCGCACCGTGGCACTCGCCGCTGGAGCCGACGTGCTCGCGGTGTTGGTGTTCGCCGCCGTGGGGCGGAGCTCGCATGCCCAGGTGGTAGCCGCGTTCGGGGTGCTGACCACTGCGGCGCCATTCCTGCTCGGGCAACTTGTCGGATGGCTGGCCGTCCGGGCGTGGCGTGCGCCGCTACGACTTCCGGTCGGGGTGGCGGTGTGGGCTGGCGCCGTGGTTGTCGGCCTCGGTGTACGCGCGGCGTTCACCCATCGGTTGCCGCTGACGTTCGTGCTGGTCGCCGCCGCGAGTCTGGCACTGTTGCTGCTCGGCTGGCGGGCCGTGGTGCGCCTCGTCGCACGCTCGCCTGACGCAAGATCACAGGAAACCCGACGAGATCTCAAGGACACATGATCACACCCGCAGATCACCTAGGATCTGCCTGAAGGGGCGGCGGATGGCCGAGTACGGCGTCAATCATGGTTCAGACAGCGTGCACTGTACAGCTACGTACACGACCATGTTATCGAGATGCCCCAACAGCGACCCAAAAAAACAAGAAAACATCGAGGGGCGCATGGTCGTCGCTCGAAGCATACACTGGAACCTGCCCTCCTCCGTTCACAATGCAATCGGAAATCCGTTCGCGCGAGACCGGATAGCAGTCCTCGAAGGCCTGGTCCACGACGACAGCAAGGCGGTGTCCACAGCCGCGATGAAGCTCCTCACCGCGCTCAATCACGAAATAGCCCAGCGGGAAGCTGAAAAGCAGGCCCGGCGCAGCCCGCGACCGTCCCGATCAATGCTGGTCCGCCCCAATTCGTCGCCTTTGCACCGGACGGCCGCACGCTCTACGTCAGCATTTTCAACGATCAGCGGACCATCCATATGATCGACGTGATCGACACCGCTACTCTCAGGGTTGTTGCGACCATCCCGGTTGGAACCCGCGGGACATCAGCTGGGCTCCGGACAGACGGTTCGCCTACATCGTCAACGAGGGCAGCAACACCGTCTCCGTCATCGAAGCCACAACCAACCAGGTCACGGCGAATATCCCGACCGGCGGCATCCCGATCAGCATCGCGGTGTTGCCCAACAGCCGGCAGGCCTCTGTGAGCAACCTCGACAGCGGAACGTTGACCGTCCTAGTACTCACTGACTGATCAGGTTCTGTCGTGGCCTTTTAGTCCCGAAGCAACTCAGGCGCGGCGGTGACCGGTGCACTGCTGCGGTATGGATCTGCTGACGCGTACACGAGAGTCCGACCTCGTACGCGGTGGTTGTCACTCAATTCGTCACTCAGAGGGCCAGCGGCCTTGTCCTTATTTTCCCCTCCCCTGGCCCTTGCCCAGGAGCGCAGGCCGCCCTGGGGCAGTGTCCCGAGTGCCGGTTCGCTTGGTAGCGAGGCAGGATTCGCGTAGTAACTCTCGAAGTTCCGAGCCGACCTACTGCGACCGCTCCAGCTTTACTCCCATGAGAACTAAGTAGTCGCCGCCTGCAAGGCTACGTAGCAACCCGCCCTCCTTTTCTCGAAGTGCGCAAGTCCGGTGTCGTGCCGGCGGCGATGATGCCAAACCAAACCCGGCGCGTCGCAGGCGGCCTCCCACTACCTACACCCCTCCCCGACAGGGGTTGTCACCAGCGACAATGCGGATCGGACAGCACTTACGCACGCCCCACGCGACGCTGCGTGGTGGGTACTGGAATTGCTCGAATCTCAGCAATCTCCTGCGGCGACCTAGGTAGTTGAAAATTCAACTTCATGACTAAGTGATGATATGCAAAGTTAGGTGGCGAATGCATGTTGTCAGGCGACCTATTTCTCGCCATGGTAGTGATTAGCCAAATCGGCACGGGGCCGATGAGGCGTTTTGTTCCCGGCCCCAATTGGGGCAACTGTGAGGAGGATTTCATGTCTGACGCAGTGAACTTTGCCGAGATCAACGGACAGCACGTGGAGCTGCTTCCGGCCCGCACCGTCATGTCCATGTTCGTCATCCGGGGTGGCGGCAACGGCGGCCGGGGCGGCGCTGGTGGCAAGGGCACCGGGGGCATCGGCCTCAACATCCTGAACATCGACGTGCTGGGGGACCAGACCAACAGCGCCGCTGACGGCATTGGCGGCGCCGGCGGTAACGCTAACGGAGGCCGCGGCTGAGTCCCCGGCAACTGGGTTGAGCCGGTGATCGCGTGCGGTGCCGTTGGCTAGGGAACGGCACCGCACGGCCGGCGGCGACGCTGAGTGCGGTGCCGGGGCAGCCGACCGTAGTCTGAGTCATACACTCCCGCCGCGCGATCACGTGATCGTGATCGACAACATCAGCCCAGACCAGCCCCACCATTGCCCTCAAGATCACGTAATTCGGACTAAAGGTCAACATTGCGATAGGGTTGCGAGCAGATGCACGTGCATTGACGCCCGCAGGGGCACGCGCTACTCTTTCCCTTAATGCACGTGCAGGTGTCAGTTCGGGTCTTGGCCAGACGTGGCATGCGGCGGCTCGGGCACTCCCCGAGACACTCTCACCCACTGTCGTAGGGTCCTCGGCATGGGCCGTGCAGAGAGACCGTCGCCCGGGGACCAGGGATGTTGGTCACCGGGCGACGGCCAGTACGCCAGCTTCCAGGGGTTACCCACTGGCGAAATCGGCGAACCACACTCCCATACAGACCTCCAACAACCCGTTGGACCGGCTGACGTCATGCGCAGCCGAGTCGTACGGAGACTTCGCCGATACCCTCAGTGTGCGCTGATGCCCTGCCGCTGACAACCGCTGATGCGCACTACCGCTGGAACATCGCGACCGCCACTTCCACCCCACTAGCACGTTCCCGCTACGCGGAGAGCGGGGTCGGGGTCGAACTGAGGGGCAGCCACTACGAGCTGCCCCCACCGTCGTCCAGGCCTGTTTCCACTGATGGCCAGCTTTGTCTGGCGGCGACTTCTGGTGGGCATCGTAAACCCCCGTACCAGTCGAACCATCAGAGTCACTGCTACCCGAGACGGGTGCACTTAGCCGCGTGGCGTTGGCCGGACCTTCACAAGCCGACTTCGGCGCGACGGTAACGCAGCGGACCCGAGTGGAGGTCATCGAAGGCCTGCTGACCGACGGCACCTTGTTCCTCGCCGTGGCGGTTAGGCGTCCGTGGTCACAGTATGGTGCCCCCGGTGGGAGTCGAACCCACACTGCGGCCCTTTTAAGTGGACTGGCTTCCCAAGACCGCTACCACCGCTGACCTGCGATAGAGCGACAAGCGATACGCCCCGAGCATCCGACTTGGGCACGTATCAGGCACAGCCCGTGTCACGTCAAGCATGCTGCGGCGGTGCTGAACTGCTGACGCGTCAGCGAGAGTCCAGGAGTCGCTGGGTTATGAGGGGAACGGGAACCGTCCCAGCCCTTCCACGGTGTGCGCCGGCTCCACCGTGGAACCCGGTCAGGCGCCCATGGCATCCCACCACGTACCCGGGCGCATCCACTGACCCCATCGCGTCCTTACTACAGTTCTTACTACGCTAGCTCGACAGGTTCAGTCCGAACATCAGCGACCTGCCTCGAACATGGTCGGCGAGTTCCTACGTCCGGCGCGGGTGTGGCTACGCGGAGTCCTACCATCTTCGGATGGAGGCGAGCACCTGGGACGGGTTCCAGCACTGGATCGGGCAAGTGCAGTGGGGCACTGTCCCGGCGTGGTTCGGCGGCCTTTCGCTGGTGCTGGCCTTCGTCCTGTTCATACGGGACCGGCGTCGCGACGACCGCGCGCTGATCGACAAGGTCGCGATCTGGCCCACGGTGACCTACGACCAGACGTCCACCGCCCTGGTGGACGCGGCCACGCGGAACGACGGGACACAGATCGAGCTGAACGCGAAGAACACGAGCGATCGCCCAGTAGATATCCACGCGGCCTTGGTCGAGGTGACATCGCAGTGGATGGTGCCCGCAAGCCCGGCCGGTGGTGCGTGGTCCACCAGTCCCGGCACCGAGCCGGCACAATTGTCGCTCCCTGCGCCCGTCCTGCTCGCCCCCGGCGACGACAAGGTCATCAGCGACTACGGGATGAACCTCGAACACCAGGCTCCAGAGGGGGCCGTGCAGTTGCACCCGCTCCGCGGAGTCACGGCACGGGTTCGATGGTTCCTGGCAATCGACAATGCTGGCCGTCGCTGGGAAGTCCGGCCCGGCCAGGGGAGGCGAGCCCGCCTCATCCACCGGTACAGCCGCAGGCGCGACTTCTACCCGGTGGACTGGCAACACCCAGTCATTCGCACGCTGGAGATGCAGCTCCGCAAGGGCCAAAACGCGGTCCGCGCATGGAGGGCACGCTAGGCCAAGTTTCCAGGCTAGCGTGCCCTAGGTCGATGTTCCCGGTGCTCACGGTGCTCGCAACGAGGGGCACGCGGGGGGCACGAGGGTGGGGTAGCAGTACTCCCCCGATCCGTAGTCGCAGCCGACGCCGGTAGTCCGGGTAGTGCGAAGTGAGGTCGTCCCGCTGGGACCGGCGCATCTGCTGGTCCTGACCCGGCAAGCAAACCGGTAGGGTGAAGGTATGATAGACTTCAATCCGATGTAGTTGTACAACTTAATGGGCGGGGCCGACTCTACAAGCTCGACCCCGCCGCTGTGGGTGAGCAATCTCGTCAGTTGCCGTGGTGACCTGAGAAAGTCGCGACAACTTCAACGATTACCCACACCGCCAGCTTGACCCCCTCTAACAAGGGGGTCAAGCTAGGCTCCTTCGGTCGAGGCCTCTGCTGAGGCCCCTGCCGATGGCGGCCGCCATTGGACATGATCTACACACCTCCTTTCGGTACAGGAGGTCTTCACACAGCTACTTGCGCAGCTGGTGCCCACTTTAGCCGCACCCAGCAGGGACACCCGTCCGAAGGCACCCCTCGGCCCACTCAGTAGTCCAGGCGGAGCAAGAAGCGCGGCCCACAGCCTCGCCGTCACTCTCCGGGCGGTGGGCCAGTATGAGCGTTGGCCCGCCAGATCGCCGAGGACACTCTGGCCCGCATGCTCCGTGTCCTGGGGGACGAGCACCCCGACACCCTGCGCTTGGCCCACAGGTTCGCCGCTGCGCTGGCGAATCGTGGGAGGTAAGCACGGCCAGATTCGTCGGAGGGAAGGGTGAATCAGGTGTCAGCGCCGGAGAGGAACCACGTCAGCGGTGGCCGCAGGCCACCGCGCAGCGATGCACAGCGCCGTTGGCGTTGAGACGGCCGGCGCGACCTGGACGATCCCAGGACAAGTGAAGGGCAGCGATCCCCAGTGCCCCCGGTTGCTCAATAGCGTCGGCTGCGGCGACGTCCTACACGGCAGGCCCCTGGCTTGCCGGCAACGCCGACCGAGGAGTCGTAGGGGCACAGGGTCAAGTCGTTTACTCCTGATCCGTCCGGCCCCTCCGGACGTGACCTACTTGCCACGGTAACGAGCACTGCTCACCGACCACCCCGCCAGAGGAGCCGGACGGATCAGGACGCGCAGAGGGCTTGACGCTGGGGGTGGCTCCGCACAATGCGCGCCTCCCTCTCCCGGAGCAACCGCTACCACGTCCACGATTGGATCCTCGTGTCGCGCATCAGCCGCCTGTCGGCGCGCTCGCGGAGCGGAGCGGGAGCGAACGCTGGCCGGATGCAGCGGCGGCGCGTCCGAGACCTGATGCCCACGGCTTGAAGACGTATCGAAAGTCTCACCGACCGGAACGCCGGATCTATCGCCAACAACCAAATACGGCCCTGCACACTCACCTTTGAGCGCGTTCGGCCGGGCACGGGGCACCGCGCCAAGTCGATCATCGCCGATACAGTCGCCGGTCAGTCGTGACAACTAGGCCATCGGCGTCTACCGCGCGGTACTCGTCGCCCTAATTAACAGGTTTGTAAGAATCCAGGAATCGAGCTTCAAGACTCTCGCGTTTGAGCTGCGAGTACTGCTGTGGTAATCCGGCGCACTTAATCTCGGCGGTATTAGTTAGTCGCAATCCACACACAGTGCATTCAAATTCTCGTGCCACGTAGACGATATCGCGGTAGAGCACGCCATTCTCTAGTCGTTCATTCGTTCTTCGAACATCGTTGACGTACAGGGTTGCCTTGGACTCGCAAGCGGGACAGGTGGCAGACCCGGTTGGTTCGCCGAAAAGGAAGGGAATCATCGCTCGGCGTGAGTTAACCTCATCTTCCTGAAGTCGTCTGAAAAAGTCCCGACTCGCTGCTATTCGCCTCTTTACCTCATACGCGAGTTTCTTATCCTCCTCGTCTACCAGTGCTTGGCCCTGCTTGACGACCTCCTCGCCCAGTAGGTCCACTGGATCCATGGTCAGGTATGCGCAGATGACTGTGACAACTCGCATGAAACGTGGAAGCCAAATCGAACTGTCCAAAGTCAATGCAGATTCGCCCGTGTGCAGCTCTGCATTGCGGAGTTCAATCAGAATTTTGGCGTCATCCTGCCGCTCTTTAGTGAACGCCTCGATGACCTTGCCTAGTCGCTCAATCAGAATTTGCGCTGAAATCGATTTCTGTTTTGCATTCCCGGGGAACCCGGCAGCATGCAAGATTGAGTCGTTATTTGAGTCGGCGAGAAGGGTTTTGTTCACTTTGGCCAGTGGCGCCCGTAAGAGGAACTCCAATCCCAGCAGTAGCCACAATGAGAATTCGTCGTCATTTGCCTTGGGATGATCCCGGGCCCGCATGAAGTATATCTGGGATTTCCTGATTAGGCTGTTGTAATCCCACATTGGTGACTCCTATTCTTAGGTGCAACTCCGTTCGGCCGCGCACCCCGAACGTACAGTGTGTCGGTTACTACCGCGCGCACAGCTAAATGTCAGATTTCGTTCGTTGCACTGAACGTCATGCGTATACGTTGGGAAGGCCCACTCCTCGATTGTAGATAGAAAAGGTTTCACGTCGATCAAGGAGCAGTAATATGTGACTAAATCGAAGTCATTGGTGGCAATGACTCGTCCCATTACTGAACTTCGATATGACAGGGCGGTTTGACGGGTTACGTCGAGTACCTCTGCACTGATGCCCGAAACGCGGGCTAGATGATGCGTTAGGTTGGCTCGACCGACGATCGCGTGAAAAGAATTCGTTCGCCTGGCGAGCTGGTCTGCGAGATCGACCGAGGCAGAAATAAGAGGGCTCGAATCAGTAAGTAGTTGCGGGCCATCTAATGTTCCTAAGAGATGCCCTAGCGCGCGGTCCTGATTTTGTTCCCAGAACCGAGCAAGCCACGCTGCCGCATGGCTGACGTCGCCCGTAAGGATCGCAACGGCTGCATTAAGCGCATTACTCAGACACTGTTCCGGAATCCTGTAATCCTGAATCAGGGTTGTGAACGCCTCGCGGTCTACTGTGACGCCATGACCACTAAGGTTGTCAGCTAGTCGAGTGCGGCGATCCACCAACGCATAGGCGAGGATATACTCGCCAACACGAGGAACGGCGCTAACGATAGCTTGAAGCGACTTCCCGGAAATTCGATCCAGCCAGTTAGGATCATCCCAGAGACGTGAGAGCGTGCTCTCGTTGAGATCAGTTAAAAACGCCACATCGGACATCATGAAGCCGGCGGAGCCCTCCACAATGCGTCCGAGCGGTGTAGCCCTTACCCCCATATCACCTTTCCTATCAGGAAGCGAGTAGTACACCCGACGCATGCAACGCAAGCCTCTTGCGCAGACGCAAGAGGCTTGCGCCGGAGCACCGTTAATGTCTTGGAGCAAATCTCGGTGACAAGGGCTTGGGAGCTAGCCCATCCTTTTCGCATGGTTCCAAGCGCAGCGTTCCCGATGCGGGGCATCCACTCACCCTTCCGTAGGCACTTCATAGACCAGTGCGTGGCCGGCGGTCAGCACGAAGGACTGCAAACAACCGGGGCTCGACAACCCGCAGCCTTGCAGGCTCACCCTGCCCCCTTCGACGCGGAGGTCGTCGCACGTAGTCACCCATCGTGCCGGTCGCGCTCAACTGCCTCGATACGGGACCTCAGGTCTCCGAGTTCGGCGCGGATCAATCGCACCTCCTCGGCGAGGTTGGCCGGCTCGACGTCGGCGTTGTCACCGTCAAGGACGCGCGCTAGGTGCTGTTTCGGCCAGCGTAGCCCCTCGGACACAGCGGCCAGCGTGCGAGGATTGCGGCGGCGCGGCTGGTCGTTGCGTTGGAGCTGGCGCAAGGTCGCCACGCTCACCCCGGACCGGGCAGACAACTCAACCTGCGTCATACCCAGCTCCTCCAAACGGGTGTTGATGGCCGCCGCGACGGCATCCCAACCTTGCCCCATCAACCCTCCTGACACCGCTGTCACCAGCGCCAATAGTAGCGCACGGGCACCATGCCCTCGATCTAACTGCCAAAACGGAGGATGCCGCGCGCGTCTGACCGCTTGCGGTGGCGCTATTATTAGCGCTAATGTGATCACCTCTGGCCAGAGGCAGCTGCCGCTAGCACAGGAGTAAGCGGCCCCGAGCCGGTGTAGCGAGCACCGACCCGAGGCCTTGATCCATCCACCTGAGATGACAGGAGATGAACCCATGTCTGATCGTTCCACCCATCACGGCCATCGGCATGTGTGCCCGGCTTGGTGTGACCGCGAGAACTGTGTCACCGACGCGGAGGTCACCTACCACAGTGGGGCTGAGCTGTCGTGGTCTACCGCGAACGCGGACGTTGAGATCAACTTGTGTCGCGCGGACGAAGCCCATCACCCGGGGTTCGCCCGGACCGACATCGCGTTGCGGCTCACCGCTCCGGGTGCTGAGGACGCCGCGCACGTGTACCTGCCGCCCGGTGAGGCCCGCACCTTCGCCCGGCGCCTGATCGCCCTGGCCGACCTCGCCGACGCCACCTCGATGAGTGGGAGGCAGCGGTGGTGAACATTCGGCGAGTGCTCCAGGAAAACCTTGCTATCGCGCGGCAGGTCCTCGCCGATCCCAACGAGAGCCTGGAGAACAAGGACCTGGCCGGCTCCACGGCGGCGGAGCTGTACCACGCTCTGAACGGGCCGGAGGGGGACCAGCGCCGTGCGCAGTAGCAACGAGACCCGGTCGCGGGATCCCCGGGACCTCGCGCACGCCGCCTGGTCGCGCTACGCCGTAGCGCTCGTGGCCGCCACCGGCAAACCTGCACCCTCCTGGCTCCTCGACAAGCTTACCGAGCGCTCAGCAATTCACAACCGTGCCGACGGGTTGTCGCGGGCTCTGCCCACGTAGTGATTCGCAGCTCATGACCTCGATGGAGATAGATACCCCCATGAAGAACCGCAGAACTGTCTCTGAGATGACGCGTCACATCACCTTCGTGGAGGAAACAAGAGGCGAGATCATGCTCGGCAGCGTCAACTCCCGCACACGACTCTGTTCTGAACGGAAGTGATCACCATGCGACTGTCCGATTTCTGGCTGTTCGCTGCGGATCCCGAATACAAAGCAGCCTGGACCGCACATGAGGCCTCAGCCAAGACTGACCCGGCCGGCACGACGGCCGCCTACGCCACCACCTCTGATGCGCTCGACCAGGCAACGGCCGTGACGCCGGTCTACCGGCGGGTCTTCTAGCGGCACCGACGTAAGCGGCCCTGAACCGGTGTGCGACCACCAACCCAGGGCCTTGACCTACCCACCTCATCCACCCAGGAAGGCAAACCCGTGTCTGAACATAGTCCCCCTCATACCACCGACAGTGATCACCCGGCCTGGTGCACCCGCACTGGATCGTGTGTTACGTCCGCTGAGAATCTGTGGCACACTGGCGCCGCCCTCAGCTGGCGTACTCATCACATCGCGGTCGATCTCGGTCTGATCCGCCGTGATCGTGCTCATTACCCCCGTTTCCCTCGCACGGACGTTTCCTTCATCGCGATCAACCCTGAGTCGGGCCAAGGTATTCATCTGGAGGTACTCCCCGATGAAGTGAGGACCCTCGCGAAGCGACTACTAGTCCTGTGCGATCTCGCTGACGCCACCACTGTTTCGAAAATACGAAACTGAACGAGGCCGCGCGGGACGCTCGCGACAAGGCGGTTCGCAGCTCTCGATCTCGATGGAGGTAGTTACCTATGAAGAACCGGGAGCTGTCTAAAGTTACATCGGATGTAGTGGATCGCGGCCCACGACCGGCACAACACACAAAGGAGCTAGCGATGCACATTCCCAACCCACTTGACCAGGCTCTCGGAGTTCTCGACGCGCAAATCTCGCTGACGAGCACAACTAACAGCAACGTGAGCGGAACTCGCTCTAAATCAGAGACGCCGAATCGCAACATCTCTCAAGCGACGTGGCGCAAGCTAAGTACCGTGAGAGCAGCGCGGGCCGTTTTTTCCGGACATTCCTCTCGTAAGTAGCTCTACATCTCGACTAGAGGACGCTCGTTCCCATTTATGCCAGTCATGATCTCTCACCGCTGACAACTAAGATCTCACAACGAGAACTAAGGCCTCTTGTGTCCAAGAGAGACTTCATGAGCAGATGAATACCTCTTGGTCTAGTAGCTCTAACCATCACGAACTCTCCCACCATCCCCTATACCCCCTATCTAACAGCACCAGCGCAAGGGAGTTATCAGCATGCCGCGTGCGTGCGCTAGGGCTGTTACAAGCACCATGTCAACGGCACATAGGTGTGCTGCAAATGCGGCTAGTAAAAAAGCCAATCACTGACACGACACTAACCGAATCCGTGAGGAATCAGAGGGTGGGGTGGTGATTTCGTCGGAGACTGTGGGTGACGACTGCAGTATCTGACTGTTTTAACTGTGTGTTCCAGCCCAGTGGCTCTTATCATCTCTAACTCTCTCATCATTTCATACTTCCCTATCACTATCTACATCTATCATAGTTATTTTTATATAATACAGGTTCACACTTTCGTCAGAGTTCACTGCTACAGTGCATATATCACTTTAGCATCTTGTAGTTATCATAGTATTATCCTACTTATATCATCTCTCTTAGCTTCTTCTTAATTACGGATAGTTGGTTTTTTCGGGTTAGCGATTTTGTGTTGAGCATTCTCTTTATTGCTTACTTTTGAGTTCTTATATCACGAGTTCACCGACTATCTTCATGTTGGTGAGAGCGGGGGTGATGAGGGCGCAAAGAGTATCAGCATTGTCATCGTTGTTTCTTGCACTAGTCTCTTCTCTCTGTTTCCCTGTTTTCTGATGTAGCCTATTCGGATAGGTATCTTGATTTCTGAGCAGATCTATATCTAACTCTACTCATCTAGCTTTAACGAGCTATCTTTCTTTATCTTTCATCTTTATTTTCTCTTTCATTTATCTCTATCTTTTTCATTTATTCTCTATCAGATTATCTAGCAGTTTTTTATTGCGCGGGGATTACACTCATTCAGCGTATCACCTATTCCTAGTGAGTACATCGAGGGTAGAGATATTGTTAGGGCGTTAGGGTCGTAGTGGGCGTATAGTCGTGGGAGCAGTCATCGAGCTTAGACTCTAACCGAGGACGTCGAGCACTACTCTCTCTACAGCGTCAATTTTACAGGAGCGCGTTCACGCTTAGCGCTTCCCTAGAGATTGGTACGGTGTTAGATTGCGCAGACTCGCTGCTCTCTCTCTCTGTTTAGTTTTAACATCATATCAGTCTTCTATATAGAGCGCTGTTGATCCTCTTCTCTTTCATATACACTTTTCTAATTCTCTTCATTCAGTTCCTTTATTTTCTCTCCTTATTATTGCTATCCTTTTGGTTTCGCTAGTCTCTTTTCTCAGCATCTCTCTTATCTCTTTCTATTGGCGTCAGGCCTAGGAGGTGACTCATATAGCAGCACTCCACTCTCTCCCTATTGACAGTTGAATTAATCTTCTTTATTCATTTATCATTCTTATCTTTCATCTTCTATCTTCTCTCCTTTATCTTATCTCTCATCTTTTCATCTTTTTTCTTCATCATCTCTATCTCTCTCTTTTTCTTCTTCATCTATATCATTCTCTTCATTTATCTCTTTCTTTAGGTATTCATCTATGATCATCTCTCTTCTCATTTTCTCTTCTTTATCTCTATTTTCTCTTCTTTTTTTATTTACTCTATTTCATCAATTATCTTTCTTCTCTTTTATCTCATCATAGTTTCTATCTTATTAGCGATTCATTTGTAGTATCTCTTCATTTATAGCTTTATCTCACTCAATTATATCACTTTATGTTTTCCAGCATATTTTTATATCTTTGTTTCTCATTTATCATCTTTCTAATCTTCTCGTCTTCATCTCTGCAGCGGTATCAATGGCTTAGTGTTCATAGTATTTGTTAGACTCGATGTTTCGTTTGGTTGACGATGTTAATCGTCTAGCAGTTATTCATCAGTCTTCAGTGATCATCATTCCTTATCCTCGTTTGTTAAGTGGTATGTAGCGCGACGTATGTGATGAACACTGGATATCATGATCTATCAAGTCCTCCTAGAGAGTATTTTTGCACTTCGTAATCTCACTAGTCGTCTTGATCTTCGTCGAAAATCATAAAATTGCAATACTCGCTCATCTAATTCGTTTATCTCTCTAACATCATCTCTATCTAACTCTTCTAACTCTCCTAGCTCAGGCTCAGGACACACAGTTAAATAGTCGTAATATATGGTGAAATGGCACATCGGTACATACAGTCTCGCGAGCAGTGTTATTGAGCACTCAGTGATCATTGTTATTGATCTATTCATCATCCTTATCATTGAACATATACTCTATCTTTCATTGAACTCTCTCATGATAGGTGCTGATCAGTTACGCGCTGAATAAGTGAAATTCGTCGCATTTCATAGAGAGAATAGGGTACGAGTGCAGCGCAAATTGTTAGTAGAATAACTCATCGAAAATCTCTTTTCTAGAGGCCGGGAGTATTATAGAGTTTAGCATAAGTACGTCAAGTCACAGTCTATTCAGAGAATTGTACAGCTAGCTCTTCTTCTCCCTTAATTTTTATTCAATTTATTCAATAACAGAACATCAGTGCCTATACCTAAATGGAGAGGAGAGTCGCGTAATAAAAAAACTCTCACAGTCCTAACTAAAGAAAATAATTCGCTTAATAATAAAAATTTCTACACAGAATATCAAATATAAGATAATTCATCATCTCCTAAAGATAAGCAAAGTGGGGACAGAACAGTAAATGATACATTTTCTCATTCTATCACCTACATTTATTTCGCACTTACACTCACTCCTTTAAAGTAAGTACAGTAGATAAGAAATAATTATACCTATTTTCATATTTTCTGTATAATGATCTTCTATTCTATGAGTAGAACTTCTCCTTCAATGTCCTCTTTACAGGTATATATAGCTCTCTCTCTAATTTCTATTTCTATCTCTATATATTTTCTTCTCATCTCAATTATTTTATCTTCTTTCTTTTTTTTTTTATCATTCTCTCTAACTCTCCTATATCTTACTCATTGTTTTCTTTCTTCTTTCTAATTCTCTTTCTGTATTTATCTTAATCTTATAATTTATTCTCTCTCTTCAATTTCTCTCAGATGCTCTCTCATCTCTACTCGTCGCAACTTATAATCTCATCTCTCATCTCTATAGTCTAACGTTCCGATGTCATAGCTCTCTATATCAAACTTTTAATATCTCTTCTTCTCATCTCATTATCATCTTTTCTTCTCGTATCTCTCTTCTTTTTTTTATCCCTATTCAATTCCTAATTATATCTATCATCTATTTATCCCTATTTATTCATCTTTTACATCTTTCTCTTCATCTTCTTCTCATTTTGTTCTAGCTCTCAAAGTCTCATCTCGTAGGTGTCGCGATGTAATAAATTCTCTATCTCTCTCTTATCGTCTTCTTCCTCTACATTCTCTATCTATAATATCCTTTCTCCTATATCTTCTATCTTATTATCTTCTTAGCCTTCTCTCACCTATTTATCTCTTCCTTATATTCTTTCTTCATAGTCTTTCTCTCTTTATCTTTCTTCTTTCTTTCTCTCATCTATTTTTACTGCACTTACTCTCATATTCTTTTACCCATTATAGTCACATCATATATTTTCTCATTCTAACTTCTCTCTTTCTCATCTTATCTCTTTCTTTTCATCTTTTTTACCTATCCTTCTCTAATCTTATAATCTTTCTTTCTCTATCTCTCATATAACAAAATCAAACTCGGCGCCAGCGCCGGCCCTTCGCCCTTGCTCCACGAGGGCACGGTGTACATCTTCGAGGGGTGTACCTCGTAAATCCACGCGGGCAGTCATCACACTTCACTGTTCGTAGCCATCTATCTCTTCTGTTAGGCCCGGGGCAGGGGAAATCAGCGGTGATGCAAGGGTGTTGCTCGAAGGGCGTTGGACGCCGCCGTATAGTTGTGGGTGTTCGTAATGGGCTAGTCCCCCTACTTCTATTCCTTCTTTCCCCTTTTTTCTCTTATTCGATGTGTATCTACGATAGCGTGGCCGAGGCCTTGATGCTGTCTCTGGTTGATATTCTGGCATAGATGGAATGCCGGGATAAGGTCCTGTAACTCCTATCTTCTCACCACCCTATACATCCTTTTATCTTTCTGACAATCCCCGTCTTGTATCTGCACTAGTTGGTGTGCTCTATCTATGAATGCCACGAACTGTTCCAACACCCCACCTACTGCAAACAAGCCGCCGAGTTAGCTGTGCGGTTGATCAAACGCGGTCGCAAATACTGTCTCACCCTGATCCTAGGCACCCAATCCCCGACCAAAGACTCCCTGCCCAAAGAGGTCACCCGCAATATCTCCTGCGGTCTGGCTTTCTCCGTTGGCGATCACGTAGCCAATGACGGGTTGCTGGGGTCGGGGAAGTACCGGGCCGGGATCAGTGCCACGGATCTGCGCTTCAAGACCGATCGCTGCAGCTGCGTTGCAGTCGGAGTCACCGACGCCACTTTCGAGCTAGTCAACACCTTCTACATGCCCTCTGGAGGACGGCATCGACTATGGTCACCCCCGTCATCACCCGCGCCATGACCGAGATCACCGAACTGCGCCGCACCTACCCCACCCCCAACCCCAGCCCCGACGATGCAGGTCTGTGCACGTGGATCCCGCTGGCTGACATCGCTACCGTGCTCGGGCACTTCGAGGCGCGCCTGCTGACCCAGATGGTGCTCACCCGCCTAGCCGAGCTCAACCCCTACCACTACGAGAGCTGTACCTTTACCGATCTGAAAACCTCCCTCGATCTATACGGCATCGCGCCCGTGAAGTCCCACGGGGTGATGGTCATCGCCGCTGACAACATCACCCAAGCACTCACCTACCGTCACCAAAACACCGACAGCTGAGGGTGAGAACACCACGGGGAGCTGACCAGGGAGGCGATCTGGAGCCCAGTTAGTTCTCCCCACCACCTCCCCTACCTCCAACTTCCTCCACGTGACCAGCTCACACATCCCTCGGGGAGTCTTACTCCTCGCCCCGCTCTACCACCCCCCTAACACCTCAAAAACCGGGGTCAGGCACGAGGGGTTCTCGCTCCTCCCTGACCCCGGCCTGGTACCCCGCACACCCACATCCAACTACCCACAGTAATCAGCTGTGTCACCGTAGTATGACCACGCCCCCACGATCCGATCCCCACACCCCCTTACCCTAAATGACTCACCCATTACTACTACCGACACCCTTCGCATCCCGATCTGCGATGCGGTGCGCATCGCCCTCGTCTAGTTGCTGACCACCAGCCAGCACCACCACGCCGCCACCCCAACCACCCTCACCACAGTCGGACAGGCCCGCCTCGAGCTATCCACACTGCACCACGGCAACTACCCAGCAGCCCGCTACGCCGCCCTCCTTCACCCGGCACGCCGCGCTAGCAGCGCGCTCGGCGACATCGGCTCCGCCCTGCTCATCACCCGTCCCCACCGTCTGCCCGACCCTCCACGTCTTGCGGGCCGGGCTGTCCATGCTCGCCGCTGTCGCCCTCAGCCTGTCTCGACATCCTCCCCACCCCGCCACCGCGAGAACACCGACCCCGACTACGACGGCCCTGATCCCGTAGCCAGTTCTGAACCCCACCCACCCGAGACAGCTGAGAGGACTATGATTTGTCATGGCTGGACTACCTGAGATCACCATCGCCGGTACCCTGTCGCCGACCCCGATCTGCGCTTCACCCCCACCGGCGCCGCCGTCTCTAGTTTCACCGTCGCGGCTAATGACCGCCGCTACGACAATACCACTGGCGAGTGGGTCGATAAGGGCGCCACGTTCCTGCGCTGCTCCATGTGGCGCCACGCCGCTGAGAACCTCACCGAGTCCCTCACCAAAGGCGCCCGAGTCCTGCTCACCGGCGTGCTCCGTCAACGCTACTGAGATACCCCCAACGGTGAGAAACGCTACGGCTTCGACGTCGACGTCACCGAAATCGGCGCCTCCCTCAAATGGCCTCCGTCACCGTCACCAAAACCACCCGCTACACCACCACCAACGGCGACCAGCGGTCGTCTTGCTGGTGGCGGTGATCGCTGGGATGAGGACAAGCCCCCCTTCTAACCCTTCGAGTCGCTCTCCTAGCCCGGTGACCAATGCCACTGCCAGGAACCCACCGTGCCAGGGGTCCTCAGCACCCACGTAGGAATCCGCCGCGCCTCCTTCTCTGTGAAAGGCCCGTGTCGTGAATGTGCTCTCTCTGTTCAGTGGTATCGGAGTATCTCGATTTAGGCCTCGAATGCGCCGGGATGAGAGTGGTCGGACAAGTAGAGATCGATGAGTTCTGCCGGCGGATGCTGGCCCACCATTGGCCGGAGGTACCCTAACATGACGACGTCCGTACCTGCCCTCAGTGGTGGGTAAGTCAAGCCCCGACCGCGAGTGGATGTCGTCTCCGGTGGTTTTCCCTGCCAACCCTTCTCCACGGCCGGTCCCCTATAGCGGTACTACCGATGCGCGGTGGGGGTGGCCATGGATGGCTGACACCATTCGCGTGGTACGACCCCGTTACGTCATCGTGGAGAACGTCGCAGCTCTCCTTACTGCCCGACGAGCCTTCGGAGCTGTCCTTACCGACCTGGCCACGCTCAGGTTCTATGCGCACTGAGGAGTGCTATCAGCGTGCGCCCTGGGTGCACCACACACACGAGACCGCCTGTTCCTCGTGGCCTACCCCCACCGCCGCCATGGGCACCCACGCTGGGGCCTCACTCACACCAGCCGCCGTCGATACCGGACTTCAACAATCTCGCGCGTGCATGGCGTGATCGAGTCCTCGCGTCACTGGAGACCTCCCGTCCTGATGATCGAGACCTTGATGGGTCTGCCAGCCGGCTGGTTACAGCCGGCGGAAACGCCATCGTCCCCCTCGTCGCCGAATTCATCGGACAAACTGATCATCACCATCCACACACCCGAATACGCATCTTGACCTGCCCCTGTCAGGCGCTGCCCCGCGTGACACATCTCCCTCCAATCCACCACCCGAAGAGATAACGGAACTCGCCCATGAGCAGCTAATACCTGCGACGCTGCGCCCTGCACTTCGCCGGGCGAGGCTGGCACGTGTTCCCGATCACCCCGGGCGCCAAGAAACCCCCCACGTCACCGCCAGTGGGAGACCCGGGCCAGCACCGACCCCCAGCAGATCCACCACTGGTGGCGGCACACCGCGTACTCAATTGGCATCGCTACCGGCCCCTCTGAGCTGGTCGTCATCGACCTCGATGTCCCCAAAGCTGGCGAGCCCATCCCCGACCAGTGGGCCATCCTAGGCATCAGCTCTGGCGCGGTGGTGCTGCTAGCGCTGGCCCACCAGCAGTTCACCACCATCACCCCCACCTACGCAGTGTCCACCCCCTCCGGTGGGTGGCACCTGTACTACACCACCCCACCCGGGTCGTGCTGCGCAACACCCAGTACTCGATCGGTTGGAAGATCGACACCCGCGCGCATGGCGGATACGTCTTCGCACCCGCAGCCCGCCCCTCCCAGCGGTTATGAGCTGTTTGACGACCGTGACCCCACTGTCCTGCCCTACTGGTTACACCAGGCCCTCACGCCCACACCGTCTCCGGGTCTCTCAACGCCCGCTGTGTCCGCCACCACCAACCCTGATAGCTATGTGGCCGCCGCGCTGCGGGGTGAGGCCCACCGGGTCCGCACCGCCCCACCAGGGCAGCACAACGCGGTGTTATGCCGCGCCGCCTACGCCCTCGGACAACTCGTCGGCGCCGGCCTGCTCGACTAGACCACCGCCCGGGATGAACTCACCACCGCCGCTCAGGTCCTGATCTGCGCCGACTGCAGCTGCACACCCACCGAGGTGGCCCGGGTCATCACCGCCAGCCTGATCGCCTGGGCGGCCAACCCCCGCCGCACCA
Organism: uncultured Actinomycetota bacterium; assembly: GCA_963822695.1. Classification (GTDB taxonomy): domain Bacteria; phylum Actinomycetota; class Actinomycetes; order Mycobacteriales; family Pseudonocardiaceae. The sequence continues at coordinate 282,982 of CAWGJH010000008.1, read as the reverse complement.
CCCCCCGTACCCGTCACCGGAGGGCCGCATGAGACCTGACCTCACCACCGCGCTGACCGCGATCGAGTACGCGATCGGCGACCCCCCGTGCCAGCACTGCGGCCAACCCCGAGGCACGTCGGTCTCCGACGATTTCTGCTCCGAGGACTGCCAGCAAGCCTGGCAGGCACGCCACGCCGTGCCACCACCCCCAGCCAGCGGCACGGCGCCCGACTAGTCGATCCCCGAGACCACCCCAGCCCGGCCACTGAGCTGGCTGAGTCCGCCACCACCCGGGGCGATCGTGCGAACCGGTCATGAGGTGTTCGATGACGTGGCGGCGTTCGTGGCCCGGTTCTCGGTGTTCCCCTCCGAGCACTGCGCCCCCACCCTGGCGTTGTGGTATGCCCACACCCACGCCAGTGAACAGTTCTACGTCACCCCCCGCCTCGTGTTGGACTCCGCCGAACCCGGCTCCGGCAAAACCCGAGTCCTCGAAGTCGCTCAATACCTCGTGCGGGCACCGGAGATGACTATCTCAGCGACCCCAGCCGCACTCTTTCGGTTGGTGTCGATGGGACCGATCACTATCCTCTTCGATGAGGTGTACGCGATCTTCAACCCCAAAAACGGGGGGAATCATGAGGATCTCCTGGGGCTGCTCAACGCCGTGTATAAGCGCTCGGCCACCATCGCCCGCTGCGTCGGCTACGCCAAAAACATGAAAGTGGAGCGGTTCCCCGTCTACGCCCCCGCCGCGCTCGCCGGGATCGCTGGAGCCATGCCCACCACCATCACCACCCGCGCCATCACCATCCACATGCGCCTACTCCGCCACGATGAACCCGTCGAACCCTTCCGAGAACGCCAAGTCGCAAGACAGGCCCAACCGCTCCTAGAACAACTCGCCGCCTGGATCGACTCCACCAGCCCACGGCTCAGCGACGCCCAGCCAGACATGCCTGAGGGTGTCACTGATCGCCCCGCCGAGATCTGGGAACCACTCCTCGCCCTTGCCGACACCGCAGGCGGCCGTTGGCCTGATACCGCCCGCAACGCCTGCCGACACTTCGTCCTCGACACCGGACCACACACCACCTCACTGGGTGTGCGACTCCTCGCCGACCTACGAGAGATCTTCGCCCGTGCTGGCACGGGGCGACTGCGCACCACCGACATCCTCACCGCCCTGTGCGACCTCGACGAAGCACCCTGGGGAGATCTCGACGGCAGACCTCTTGACGCGCGGCGCTTGGCGAAAGAACTCGACCGCTACGGCGTCAAACCCGCGCCCTACAAGGACGGCAAGACCGTGAAGGGCTACCAGACCACCGGAGCGCGCGGGCTGGCCGACGCCTGGGATCGCTACCTCCCACCCCGACACCACCCCTCCGTTATCGGTAACTGCGGTAACCACGGTAACCCCGCAGGTCAGCCGGTTACCGATCCCTACCCGGTTACCGATGGATCGGTAACCGCCCCGCTCCCGGTTACCGATCCATCGGTAACCCCGGATCCATCGGTAACCGTCTGACCAGGCCGGTTACCGCAGTTACCGCAGTTACCGCACCCAGCCGCCCCCACCCCGGAGGACCCCGGACCGTGAGCACCCACGCCGACCCCCCGACCCCCCGTGCCAGCCGAACCACCCGGACTCGACTCACCATCGCAGACATCTGCGCCGACCTCGGCGTCTCCCGCTCCACCTTCTACGACTGGCGAGCCAAAGGCCGCGCACCCCGCTGCATCAAACTCCCCAACGGTGACATCCGCATCAACCGCGCCGAGTACGAACGCTGGCTCACCACCCTGGAAGAGGTCGCCTGATGACCACCACGTACGACGTCCGAATCTGGAAGACGAGCGTATACCAGGGGAAAACGAAGACGACGTACTACGTGCGCTGGCAGGTCGCTGACCGACGCTGGAAGAAACCATTCTGTACCAGTTCCCTTGCTGACAGCTTTCGATCGGTTCTTGTTGCCTCCCAGCGCAAGGGAGAGGCATTCATGGTTGAGACGGGACTACCCGTGTCGATAGCGAGGCGCGTAAGCGAGATGAGTTGGTTCGACTTCGCGTGCTCGTACGTCGATGCCAAGTGGTCCTCACTGGCTGGTAACTCGCGCAGAAACACCGCACAGGCGCTTACAACCGCCACACTCGCGCTACTCTCTACCGAGAGAGGGCGACCGGATGCCACTCTGCTGAGGACCACGCTTGTATCCTGGGCATTCAACACGCAGACCAGGACTACCAAGACTGCGCCTGATGACATCCGCCGAACCCTCGACTGGCTATCGCGTAACACTCGCGCGGTCAGAGACCTGGAGGGTGCGGAGGTGTCTCGCCGTATCCTGGACGCTCTAACGAAAACCCATGATGGCAAGCTCGCATCGGCGGGAACGGTTCAGCGAAGGCGAGGGGTCATCGTCAATGCGCTGAGTCAGGCTGTCGAACGAAAGCTCCTACCCACAAACCCGGTTATCGCGCTGTCGTGGACCGCCCCCAAGACTGTCAAGGCTCTTGACAAGAGGGTGGTCGTCAATTCAACCCAGGCCAGGGCATTGCTCGAAGCGGTGCGCTACCAAGGCCCAAGTGGTAGTGGACTGGTCGCGTTCTTCGCGGTCATGTACTACTCCGCGCTACGGCCAGGAGAAGCGCTCAACCTCCGGAAAACCAACCTCGTAGTCCCCGAGTCCGGCTGGGGCGAGTTGCTGCTTGACGAGTCGTGCCCATCGGTCGGGGTGGCGTGGTCGAGCAGCGGTACCCGACGGGAACAGCGACAGCTCAAACACCGCGCCAAGGGCGATACTCGCTCAGCCCCCTGCCCCCCTGAACTCACTCAACTGCTGCACGACCACCTAGCCACGCACGGGACCGACGCCGAGGGCCGGTTATTCCGAGGGGTTCGCAGCGGGCGTGAACTGGAGGAGAGCACCTACCACCGAGTGTGGCGCAAGGCCCGCCGCGCGGCGCTCACCACCGAGGAGGACGCCTCACCGCTCGCCCGGCGGCCCTACGACCTGCGTCATGCGGCGGTGTCCACGTGGCTCAGCGCGGGTGTGCCGCCCACACAGGTCGCGGAGTGGGCTGGGCACAGCGTCGCGGTCCTGCTCCAGATCTACGCCAAGTGCCTCGCGGGGCAGGAGGAGCTAGCTCGAAAGAGGATCGAGGCCACGTTGCGCGAGCCGTAGCCCATGCCCCGCGACTTGGGCACGTCCTCGGCACGGACAACCAGTGAGTACCGGACTTAGCTGGACACGACCGGACAGCACACCCCCACCCCCTGGCCTCGTTTTCGCTGGCCAGGGGGGATCAGGGGTGATGGAAGGGGGGTGCCCCCGGTGGGAGTCGAACCCACACTGCGGCCCTTTTAAGGGACCTGCCTCTGCCGGTTGGGCTACGGGGGCGTTCGCCTAGGGTATCGGCACCCGCCTGGGGCGGATCATGACGTGGCGTTGGCGCGGACGAAGTCGGCCTTCGGGTCGTTGATCTGGCCCAGCGCCACCACCTCGCGGCGAAACAGCAGGGCAGTCGTCCAGTCGGCCAAGATGCGAACCTTGCGGTTGAACGTCGGCATCCGGCTCAGGTGGTAGGTCCGGTGCATGAACCACGCCACGATGCCCTTGAGCCTGATCCCATAGACCTCGGCGACCCCACGGTAGAGGCCCAGGCTGGCCACCGACCCCGCGTACCGGTGCTGGTAGCGCCCCAGTGGCTGGCCGCGGAGGTGGGCGATCACGTTGTCGGCAAGCACCTTGGCCTGCCGGACGGCGTGCTGGGCCGACGGGGCGCAGGTGGCGTTCGGGTCGGCGGAGGTCAGGTCGGGCACGGCCGCACAGTCCCCGGCGGAAAAAGCATCGGGGCAACCCACCACCTGCAGGGTCGCCGTGCAGCGCAGCCGCTTGCGGTCATCCAGCGGCAGATCGGTCTGCTGCAATACTGGGTTGGCCTTCACCCCAGCGGTCCAGACGATGGTGTCAGCGTCGAACTCGGTGCCGTCGTCGAGGACCACGTGACCGTTCTCCATCGTCGTGACCCGGGTGTTCAGGAAGATCTCGATACCGCGCACGATCAACCGCCTCGCGGTGTAGCGGCCCATTCTCGGGCTGACCTCGGGCATGATCCGGCCGGTGGCCTCGACGAGTACCCAGCGCATGTCCGCCGGCTCGATGGTCTCGTAGTAGCGGCAGGCGTAGCGGGCCATGTCCTCCAACTCGCCGAGCACCTCGATCCCCGCGTATCCCCCACCGATCACCACGAAGCTCAACAGCTTGCGGCGCAGCCGCGCCTCACTCGTGGCGTCGGCGGCTTCGAGCCGGGACAGCACGTGGTTGCGCAGGTAAATCGCCTCGCCGATGGTTTTGAACGCGATACCGTGCTCGGCGAGCCCGGGAATGGGCAACGTACGCGCGATGGAGCCGGGCGCCATCACCAGCACGTCGTAGCTGTGCTGTTCGACCTGCCCGGCGCTGTTCTCGATGGTGGCGCACCGGTGGGCATGATCAACACCGGTGACCCGGCCACCCACGATGTGGCAACGCCGGAGCACCCGGCGCAGCGGCACGACCACGTGCCGCGGTTCGATCGAACCAGCCGCGGCCTCGGGCAGGAACGGCTGGTAGGTCATCTGTGGCTGCGGATCCACCACGGTGACCGATGCCTCGCCCCCGGGGAGCTTCGACTGCAGCCTCAGCGCGGTGTACATCCCCACATAGCCACCGCCGACGATGAGAATGCGCGGCGGGCCCCCCGGTGTAAGACCCATATCACCACTATCCTCCGATCCCAGCCAGTTCGGCCGCGCGGCTCAGCACATCGACCAGCATCACCGGGGTGAGCCGCCCAGTAAAGGTGTTTTGCTGGCTCACGTGGTAGCAGCCGAGTAGGTGCAGCCCGTCGAGGGCAACCTCGGCACCGTGCCCGAAGCGAGGCCGCGGCGTCGGCACCGCCCAGCCCGCGGCACTGAGCGCGGGCAGGAGTGCCTGCCAACCGAAGGCGCCGAGCGCGACCACCGCGCGCAGCGTCGGGCGCAGCAGTTGGAGCTCGCGGATCAGCCAGGGCCGGCAGGCGTCGCGCTCGGCGGGGGTGGGCTTGTTGGCGGGGGGCGCGCACCGGACCGGAGCCGTGATCCGAGTGCGGTGCAGCGTCAGCCCGTCACCGCGGTGGGTGGCGACCGGCCGGTCAGCCAGGCCGACCGCGTGCAACGCGGCGTAGAGCACATCGCCGGAGCGGTCCCCGGTGAACATCCGGCCGGTCCGGTTGCCACCGTGCGCGGCGGGCGCGAGCCCGACGATGGCCAGCGCGGCATCAGGCGGACCGAACCCCGGAACCGGACGTCCCCAGTAGGTCTGGTCGCGGTAGGCGGCGCGCTTCTCGGCCGCGACCTTCTCCCGCCAGGCGACCAGCCGCGGGCAGGCCCGGCACCGGGTTACCTCCTCGTCCAGCGTGCCCAGGTCCTGCGCGTCGCACATCAGGCGAGGCCGAGCGCGATGCCGTCGAGGATGTCGTGCTCGCTGACCACGAGCTCGGTAATGCCGGCCCGGGTATGCAACTCCTCGGCGAGCACCCGCACGATGAGCGCGCCACCAGCGATGACGTCCACCCGGCCGGGGTGGATGACGGGGTTTGCGGCCCGCTGCTGATGCGTCGAGGCCAGCAGGTACTCGGCGGTGCCGCGAAGACACTCCAGCGACAGCCGGGACAGGTGAGTGCGCTCGGGGTCATAGGCGGGCAGTTGCTGAGCCATGGCGGACAATGTGGTGACGGTGCCTGCCACCCCGACCCAGGTGCGGGCCTGCTTCACCGGCACCTCGGCGAAAACCTCCTGCAGGGTCTGCGTCGCGAACCACTCGGCGGCACTGACCTCCTCGGGGGTTGGGGGGTCCGAATGCAGGTGCCGCTCCGTGATCCGAACACATCCGAGGTTCACCGACCGCACCGCCGTGACGTGCACTCTGGTGCCATCCCAGTCACCGAGTACCACCTCAGTGGACCCGCCACCCACATCGACAACCATGAACGGCCCGTCAGCGGGGTCCAGACCGCCGACCGCGCCGGTGAACGACAGCCGGGCCTCCTCATCTCCGGTGATCACCTCAGCATCGGTACCGAGGGTCTGCCGGACCATGGTGAAGAAATCCTCCCGGTTGGCGGCGTCGCGGGTCGCTGAGGTGGCCACCATCCGGACCCGCTGCGCACCGGCGCGCCGCGCGATGCCGGTGTAGTCGGCCAGCGCGAGGCGGGTGCGCGCCACGGCGTCCGGAGCCAACCGACCCGTAGCGTCGACGTCCTGGCCGAGCCGGACGATACGCATCTCCCGGTGCACATCGATCAGCGTGTCAGCCGTCAGGTCGGCGACGAGCAGGCGGACCGAGTTGGTCCCGCAATCGATCGCGGCCACTCTGACCATGTCCACCTCCGGGATTGACGCAGGGGTTGACGCAGGGATTGACGCAGGGACCCGTGGTCCACCAGTCGCCGATCTGGTCGAGCACCTCGTCGCCGAACGGGTTCGCTCCAGGCCCGCGGGCCAGCGCGTGCGCGACATGGACGTGCAGGCACTTCACCCGACCCGGCATCCCGCCAGCGCTCACCCGGGTCCCCAGCGGTTGCACCGCGTCCCGCTCGGCCAGGTAGGACTCGTGCGCGGCCCGATAGACCCGCGCGAGCTCAGGATCCTTGGCGAGCCGAGCGGTCATCTCCCGCATTGCACCACCGGCCTCGATCTGCGCCACCATCCCGGTCAGCCTGGTGCAGGTCACGTAGTACAGCGTGGGGAACGGGGTACCGTCCTCGAGCCGGGGATGGGTCTGCACCACGCTGGGCAGCCCGCAGGCACAGCGGTGCGCGACCGACCGCAGCGCCCGCGGCGGGCGGCCCAGCTGCGCCGCGACGGCCTCCCAGTCGGCACGGTCCACCGTCTCACCCATTGTTGATCGACTTCCAGAGCTGGCCGTACCACGGCTGCGCGGACACCTGAACACCGCCGGTACCGTCGGCGACGGTCCTGCCGGGGGGAAGCTGTACCAGGTAAGGCGCCTCCCCGGGGCGCACGTAGCGCAACCGCTCACGAGCCTGTGTCTCGACATTCGCCGGATCGGCCAGCAGGCCGCGGCGGCGCGCCAGTTCCGCGATCTTGTCGGCCAGGATGTGCTGCTGCTCGTACACCGCTGCCAACTCGGCGCGCTGTCCCAGGTAGTTGCGCAGCGGCACCGCCACGCTCAGCACCAGCACGCAGACCAGTGCGGCGAGCAGTGCAGCCCGGCGCGGGGACGTGACGCCCAACACGTAGCCGACCCGCACCCCGGCCTAGCCTTCCGGAGCGAACCGGGCGAACGCCAGGTCCCCGGCGTAGCGAGCCGCGTCCCCCAGGGTCTCCTCAATGCGCAGCAGCTGGTTGTACTTGGCCACCCGCTCCGACCGGGCCGGAGCGCCGGCCTTGATCTGCCCACAACCGATCGCCACCGCCAGGTCAGCGATCGTGGTGTCCTCGGTCTCGCCGGAGCGGTGGCTGATCATGCAACGGTACCCGTGGGACTGGGCGAGCGCCACCGCGTCCAGGGTCTCCGACAGCGTGCCGATCTGGTTGACCTTCACTAGTAGCGCGTTGGCTACCCTGCGGGTGATGCCCTCCTCCAGCCGCTCCGGGTTGGTTACGAAGAGATCATCACCGACGATCTGCACCCGATCACCGAGCTCGGCGGTGAGCCGCGCCCAGCCATCCCAGTCGTCCTCGGCCAGCGGGTCCTCGATGGATACCAGGGGATAGGCGTCGAGCAGCTCGGCATAGTAGGCGATCATCTGCTCGGCGTTGCGAGCGCTGCGCTCGAAGGTGTAGACGCCGTCGGCGAAGAACTCGGTGGCGGCCACGTCCAGCGCGAGCGCGATGTCCCGACCGAGGGTGTAACCGGCCTTGTCCACCGCGGTGGCGATCAGGTCCAGCGCGTCGGTGTTAGCCGGGAGGTCGGGCGCGAAACCACCCTCGTCTCCCAGCCCGGTGGGCAGCCCGTTGGTCTTGAGTACCGACTTCAGCGCGTGGTAGACCTCGGCGCCCCAGCGCAGCGCCTCCCGAAACGAGTCCGCGCCAATCGGGGCGATCATGAATTCCTGGACGTCAACTCCGGTGTCTGCATGCGCACCGCCGTTGAGGATGTTGAGCATGGGTACCGGAAGCACATGCGCGTTCGCGCCGCCGACGTAGCGGAACAGATCCAGGCCGCTGGACTCGGCGGCTGCCTTGGCAACCGCCAGCGAGACCCCGAGGATCGCGTTGACACCCAGCCGGGACTTGTCGGGGGTGCCGTCCAGGTTGACCAGCTTCTGGTCCACTACCCGCTGCTCGATGGCCTCGATGCCGATGAGCTCGGGCCCGATCTCATCCAGCACCACCGCAACCGCGCCATCCACGCCTTTACCCAGGTAACGCTGGGGATCACCGTCGCGAAGCTCTACCGCCTCGTGGCGCCCGGTGGACGCGCCAGAGGGCACTGCGGCACGCGCCACCGTGCCGTCATCGAGGGCAACCTCAACCTCGACCGTGGGGTTCCCGCGCGAGTCCACGATCTCGCGGGCTCCGACCTCCTCGATGACAGCCACAGATACGCTCCTTGTCTCCGGTGAGTAGAAACAGCCTAATCAGGTCCAGCGCACTCGGTCGCAAGGCGCGCGCCGGTGACCGAGTGGCTGTGATCGAGTCGTGCGGACTCGTGCAACGGCACGGCTCCGCGTACCGTTGGTATGACAATGACAGCCACCGACCGCCCTCCGGATGCTGTCGAGCCGGACGTCGTCGAGCAGTTCCGGCTCGCTGAGTCGCTGGTCTCCGAGCGACGTCCGCTGGATGCCCTCCGCGAGTTGGCTCCGGTACTGGATGCTGAGCCCAACGCGCCGAGCGTGCAGCTGCTGGCCGGACGAGCCTACCTGCAGTCCGCCCAGCTGAACCGCGCCGAGGAGGCATTCCTCCGGGTACTCGAGCACAACCCTTCCGACCACTACGCGCGCTTCGCGCTGGGCCGCACGTTGCAGCGACAGAGCAGGCTGGAGGAGGCCCGAGCGCAGCTGGCGATGGCCGCAGCGATGAACCCCACTCCGGACTACCAGGAAGCGCTCAACGAAGTACGCATGCGGATAGCCGGCCGGTAGCGTCCAGGTGAGTCCCTCAGGTTCAGGTGACGCCCTTGGCACTGCGAGCGTAGCCCTGCGCGAAACCGTAGACCTCTTGGGCATAGTCGAGTGACTCGTTGTAGGACAGGATTGCCCGCAGCCAGCCGTCACCAGAACTCAGGTTCCGGTTGTCCGCGCACAGGTACTGCGCCGCAGCCAGGGAAGCATCGTCAATGTTCTGCGGGTCGGTGATGCCGTCCCCGTTCCCGTCGGCCCGCCACTTGGCCCAGGTGGAGGGGAGGAACTGGAAAGGCCCGACAGCGTGATCCCAGACCTTGTCGCCGTCGAGCAGGCCATTGTCGGTGTCCGCGATGGCCTTGACCCCGGGCGCGCCGTTCAGCGCGATCCCGATGATCGGTGATGACGGCCGGCCGTCGGGCTGGAGAGTCCGGCCCTGGAAGCCGCCGTGCTTGGACTCGACGGCGGCGATGGCGGCCAGGGTTACCCAGGTGATGCGGCAGTTGGGATGGCTAGCGGCCATCACGGCGTGGGCGTTCCCGTAGGCCTCCAGTGCACGCTGCGGGATGTTCGTGACGCGGGACATCCGGGTGGCCCAATCGGCGAACGCCAGCTGCGGCCCGCCCGGGGTGTGCGCCCCCGCGGGGACCTGCACCGGGATAGTGACAGTCTGGTGAACAGGCTGAGCCGCAGGCTGGGGTGTGCCAGCCGCCCCGGCAACAGGCTGCGCGGCGGGCTCCGGGACGTCGGGCAACGCAGCGGGCGCGGCCATCGCCGCTGGCGTGGGGGCGGCGAGCCCACGGTCGGGCAACGGAGCGGCTATCGAACCCAGCCCTACCAGGACCAGACCCGCACAGGCCAGCGCACCGCCGGACAGCACCCCACGCAACAGGTAATGCGTCATACGAGAGATCAACGACGCACCCGTTCCGGAGATACGCCCGCTACGACGCTGTGGATAACCCGTGAGTGGCGATGCGAGCCATGGCTCGCATCGCCACTCACGGGTTCGGCCAGTGCTCTCGCCACTGTTGCGGGGTGAGAGCCTCGACGTCCAATCCGGCGGCCCGAGCGGAGTGCTCAGCGGCGCGCACGTCGTCGGCGAACCGCCGGGCGACGCAGCGCAGCGCGGCCTCGGGATCCTCACCGGCCAGCCTCGCCGCGGCGGACAGCGCGAACAACGACGCGCCGGTCCCCCCGCCGGCACCGGGTAGCAGGTCCGCGGGAAACGCCGCCTTCACCGCTCGGGACACCAGCTTGGCCGCCAGCGCCACGGCCGGCTGGGCCAGCGCAACCCCGTTGACGCTCGACTCACGGCGCTTCTCGGTGCGTTTGAGCTGCTCCCAGCGGATCTCCTGCTCGGCGGCGGTGCGCACCTCCGCACTGCCCGCGAAGACGTGCGGGTGCCTGGTGACCAGCTTGGTCACCAGGCCGGTAGCCACCGCATCGATGTCAAAGCCCCCGTCTGAGCTCTCCTGCGTCTCTTGCGCGACCCGGGCGTGGAAAAGCACCTGCAGCAGCACGTCACCGAGTTCCTCGCGCAGCGCACCAGTGTCGCCGTCTTCCAGTGCTTGGTACAGCTCGTAGGCCTCCTCGATGAGGTAGGGCATCAGCGAGCGGTGGGTCTGCTCGGCGTCCCATGGGCAGCCACCCGGGGACCGCAACCGATCCATCACCGTGACGGCATCCAGCAACGCGGCCCCCGCGGGCTCAGGAGTAGCCAGCACGGTGGCACCGGTAGCCACCCAGCGGGCCGCCGCACCGGTGCTGGGGTCCAGGGTGAGCAGTAACCCCTGCACGGCGTCGCCGGCAGGATGCGCCCCGCACAGCTGCGCTAGCTCAACCGGTACGTCGGTGTCGGCATGCAAGGCCGCCCCGTCCCGTAGCAGGCGGACCGCCGCCGCCGGAAACACCGCGCCGAGCCGGGGGGACAGCGTGACAACCACCGGCTTGCCGTTGACGTCCGGCGGGGCTGAAGTCACGTGCGGGGAGTGGCGCGTAACGGCGCGACAAAGCCACCGGTCTCGTTCTCATCGGACGCGACCTGCAGGCTCACCGGATCCCACACGCCGTAGCGGGGGTTGAGCCGCACTCCCAACTCCTGGCTGACCTGGCCCAGCTGGCGCAGACCGATGGCTTCCAGCACGCCAGGGTCGATCTGATCGAGGGGGGGCGCGTGCTCGGATGGCTGGGCACCCCGGTCGGTCCGGTTCTTGACCACCATGATCACCCAGGGCTTAGTGTCCTCGAGCTGGAAGGCCACTACCGTGCCTTCGACGACGCCGAACGCCGGGGTGGTGGCGAAGATCGGGTCGTCCGCGGCGACGATCCGCTTGCCGAGCTCGGCGTCCTTCCCGGCCCGCACGTCAGCATCGATCGACTGCCGAGCCCGCGTGGACCCGGCCTGGGCGAGTTCCTCCACCCGCCGTTTCGCGGCGGTTCGAGTGTCGGCGGTGGTGTAGTCGACGGTGACCACACTGTTGCGCAAGGCGGCGCGACCCAGCGCGACCATGAGCAGCTTGTCGCTGGCCCGCTGCCGGTACCCATTGGCGTCAAAGATCGTCCCCTTGGACGCGGCCTCGGCGCCCCCGACCTCCTTGACCAACCGATTCACCCGGACCTGGTCGACGGTCAGGCCGGCCCGCCGCGCGGCGATCTCGAGCAGCTGGTGCCTGATCCGAACGGTGACGATCTTGCGCGACAGGGCATCGAGCTGGTGGGCCGCCTCCAGCTGGGCGCGAACCTCTGGGCCCTCCTTGGCCAGCACGGTCACCAGCTGGCCGTGCACCTGCTCCAGCGGGATCTCGGTGCGGCCGACGAACGCGGCGGCACCGAGCTGGCTGGAGCCTACGCCGCAGCCACCGACCAGCAACCCCACGGCAGCGATCCCCAGAGTGGTACGCAGGACGCTTCGCACGGGCACTACCCTTTCACGACGCGTGGGCCGAGCATCGCGGTGACCAGGTTGGTGCACCAGTCGAGCAGCTCCCGGTCGCGCAGCGGCGGGGCACCGATACCTCCGGAGCCCTCGCTCGGTCTCGGCACGGACAAGGTCTGGCCAGCGGCCCGGTACCCCGCCTGGGGGTAGAGCCGGTTCAGGCGCACCACCTGGGAGTCCTGGAGCGTCACCGGGGCGAACCGCAGCTTGGAGCCCTGCAGGGTCACCTCCGCCACCCCGTGTGCCCGGCACACCTGGCGGAAGCGCGCCACGTCCAGCAGGGTCACCACCGGAGGCGGCAGGGCGCCGTAGCGATCGCGCAACTCATCGGTGATGGCGTCCAGCGCCTCGGCGTCCACCGCCTCGGCGATCTTGCGGTAGGCCTCCAGCCGCAGCCGCTCACCAGGGACGTAGTCGTGCGGCAGGTGCGCGTCCACCGGCAGCTCAACCCGCACTGGCGCGGGCTCGGGCACGGCATCGGAGCCCCCGGCGCCGGCCGCCCGACGGAACGCCTCGACGGCCTCGCCGACCAGCCGGATGTAGAGGTCGAAACCGACCCCGGCGATGTGCCCGGACTGCTCGCCACCCAGGATGTTGCCCGCGCCGCGGATCTCCAGGTCCTTCATCGCGACGGCCATGCCCGCGCCCAGCTCAGCGTGCTGCGCGATGGTGGACAGCCGGTCGTGCGCCATCTCGGTCAGCGGCGTCTCGGGCGGGTAGAGGAAGTAGGCGTAACCACGCTCCCGGCTGCGCCCGACCCGCCCGCGCAGCTGGTGCAGCTGGGCGAGCCCGAGCAGGTCACCACGCTCCACGATCAGCGTGTTGGCGTTGGAGATGTCCAGCCCGGTCTCGATGATCGTGGTGCACACCAGCACGTCGTACTCGCGCTCCCAGAACCCAGCGACGGTGCGCTCAAGCTGATCCTCGTTCATCTGCCCGTGCGCCACCGCCACCCGGGCCTCGGGCACCAGCTCGCGGACCCGTCGAGCGGCCTTCTCGATCGAGGACACCCGGTTGTGCACGTAGAAGACCTGCCCGTCGCGTAGCAGCTCGCGGCGGATCGCGGCACCGACCTGCTTGTCGTCGTAGGCCCCGACGTAGGTCAGCACCGGGTGGCGCTCCTCGGGTGGGGTGAGGATGGTTGACATCTCGCGGATGCCGGCCAGGCTCATCTCCAAGGTCCGCGGGATCGGAGTGGCGGACATGGTGAGGACGTTGACGGCCGTCCGCAGGGCCTTGATGTGCTCCTTGTGCTCGACGCCGAAGCGCTGCTCCTCGTCGACCACCACCAGGCCGAGGTCCTTCCAGCGCACCCCCGCCTGCAACAACCGGTGGGTGCCGATCACGATGTCCACCGAACCCTCGGCAAGCCCGCGCAACACCTCCGACGCGTCGCCGGGGTGAGTGAACCGGGACAATCCGCGCACGGTCACCGGATACGAGTGCATCCGGTCGGAGAAGGTCTGCAGGTGCTGCTGGGCAAGCAGGGTGGTGGGCACCAGCACGGCCACCTGCTTGCCGTCCTGCACGGCCTTGAATGCGGCCCGCACGGCGATCTCGGTCTTGCCGTAGCCGACGTCGCCGCAGACCACCCGATCCATCGGGACGCCGCGGCGCATGTCCGCCTTGACCTCGTTGATCGCGGCAAGCTGGTCGGGCGTCTCGGTGTAGGCGAAGGCGTCCTCCAGCTCGGCCTGCCACGGGGTGTCCGGTCCGAACGCGTGCCCCGGGGAGGACTGCCGAGCCGCATACAGCTGCACCAGCCCAGCGGCGATCTCCTTGACCGCCTTGCGGGCCCGGCCCTTGGTCTTGGCCCAGTCCGACCCGCCCAGCTTGTTCAGCGTCGGCAGCTCGCCCCCGACGTAACGAGTCACCTGGTCGAGCTGGTCGGTGGGGATGTACAGCCGGTCTCCTGGTTGGCCTCGTTTGCTGGGCGCGTACTCCACCAGCAGGTACTCCCGGGTTGAGGACCCAGCAGCGCCCCCAGCGGTGCGCTCGACCATCTCCAGGAATCGCCCGATGCCGTGCTGCTCGTGCACCACGTAATCGCCGGCGCGCAACGCCAGCGGATCCACCGCATTGCGGCGGCGGACCGGCATCTTCGACATGTCCCGGCTGCCGGTACCGCCGCGGGCGCCGGTGATGTCCGTCTCGGTGAGCACCGCCAACCCCAGCGCGGGAACTCCGAAACCCTCCTCTAGGGTGCCGCGGACCACCGTGACGGTGCCTGCGGCGGGGGGCTGGACCAGCCCCCCCGCAGCGTGCACCACCGGCACCTCGGCGTCACGCAATTGCTCGCAGGCGCGCTGTGCGGTGCCGGTGCCGGGCACCACCAGGACCGCCGCGCCGCCGGTGGCGGTATGCGCCCGCAGGTCGGTGAAGGCGCGCGTCACGTCGCCGTGGTAGGGCTGCGCTGGGATGATCTGCAGCCGCAGCGGGCCGTGGGCGTCAGTGGTCAGCGGGCTCAGCGTCCACCACGCCAGCCCGGTGCCGCGGGCATGCTCGGCGACCTCGCCCAGGTCACGGTAGGCCGAGGCGGACAGGTCCAGCGCCGCGATGTCGACCGGGGCGGCACCGCCACCCGCGGCGACCATCCAGGACGCCTCCAGGAACTCCTCCCCAGTGCGGACCAGGTCGGCGGCCCGGGCCCGGATCCGTTCCGGATCGGCGAGCAGCACGTGGCTGCCTGCCGGCATCACGTCGGTGAGCAGTTGGAGCCGCGTAGCGCCGTCCTCCCCTTGAGCGAGCCCTTGAGCGAGCACCGGGATGAGCGACTCCATGCCCTCAGCCGGGACGCCGGCGGCGACCTTCTCCAGCAGCTGCGCGACCGGTCCGGCCGGGGCCTGCCCGACGAGCCGCGTCGCGGCGGCCCGCACCCCGTCGGTCAGGAGAAGCTCCCGGCACGGTGGCGCATGCAGCTCGTCAGCGGGCGCCAGGGTGCGTTGGTCGGCGACCGCGAACATGCGGATCTCGGCGACCTCGTCGCCCCAGAACTCCACCCGCAGCGGATGGTCGGCGGTGGGTGGAAAAACGTTGACGATGCCGCCGCGGACAGCGAACTCGCCGCGCCGATCGACCATGTCGACCCGGGTATAGGCCAGATTCGCCAGTCGAGCCAGCACGCCGTCGAAGTCGTGCGCCTGCCCGACTCGCAGCCGCACCGGGGCAATCTCGCCCAGGCCGGCGAGCATCGGCTGGATCAGCGACCGCACGCCTGTGACCACCACCTGCAGTGGGCCCGCGGAGGCTGCGGGACCCTCTTCGGGATGGGCCAGCCGGCGTAGCACCGCCAGCCGCCGGCCCACAGTGTCGGCCCGGGGGGACAGCCGCTCGTGCGGCAGCGTCTCCCAGGAGGGCAGCTCAGCGACCACCCCGGCGCCCAGCACGTCGGCCAGCTCGGAGGCCAGCTCACCGGCTTCTCGATCGGTGGCGGTGACGGCCAGCACCGGATGCCCCGCATGGGCCAGCGCAGCCACGACCAGCGGGCGGGTCGCGGGCGGCCCGTGCAGCGCCAGCTCGGGGGAACCGGCCCGGGCGACCATCTCGCGCAGCGAGGGTTCCGCCAGTACCGCATCGAGCAGCCCGGACAGGTGAGCGGATGTGGTCGGTAGCGCAGTCGCTACAGGCACCGTGGTGAACCTTTCGGGCGCAGACGTGGTCGACACAGAGTTGACGCAGAACAGACCCCTGTCCGGGAAGCGACCGGCGCACGGTGGTCGTAGTGCCCACGATACCGACCGGCCTGGTCCTCGACCGCCCAGGGTGGGTCGGGCACAGGGTAGGTCGGGCACAGGGGTGGGTCGGGGCAGGCGAACGCGGCGAGGGGGTTGGTAGTCCTTGAAGAGCATATTACGTGCCGCGTTCGGCGATCTCGGTAATCAATTCGTCACGTTGCGTTGTATGCTGGAGGCAGTCGATCGCTAATCTCGGTTAATTCCGTGACGACATACGAGGACATACTTTGGGGACCACATGACCAGTATCGTGCTCGGCGACGACCACGCGGTGTTCGTGGAATCACTGGTCTCAGTACTGGTCGGGCAGGGATTCCGAGTACCGGCGGTGGCCCGAAGCCTTACCGGGACGATCGAGGCGGTCCGTCATCAACGGCCCGATATCTGCCTATTAGGTCGGCGCTTCTCCGATGGCGACGGAGTTACCGCGATCTGTCACATTATCGAGGTGAGCCCGGCGACCCGGATACTCATCCTCACGGCAGACGATGATACCGACGCGATGCGCCAGGCCGTCCGGTTGGGGGCAGCCGGATACGTGCACAAGACATGGGGTGTCCGCAAGCTGGTCCAAGCGCTGGAACGGGTCATCGACGGTGCGGTCGTGCTGGACGCACCCCGGGCGACCAGCACGCGATCCGACGTCTCCGAAGCACGCCGGCTCGCGGCTCACCTGACGGCCCGCGAGCGAGAATGCCTCGCCTTGCTCGTCGAGGGGCTCGATACCCCGGCGATGACACTGCGGCTCGGCGTCTCGACGACCACCGTGCGAAGTCACGTGCAGGCTCTGCTGACCAAACTCGGAGTGCACTCCCGACTCGAGGCCGCCACCTTCGCTGTGCGCTACAACCTCGTCGATCACGACCAGCACGGCCCGGAGGGCCGCACGAGGACGGGATAGCCGTGATTGGTGGCACAGTCCAATGGGGCACAGTTCTCAATGGGGCACGGTTCAATGGGGCGCGGTTCACAGCGTGATTCCGCTCCGGGTAATGCTGGTCGATGACCAACAAATGCTGATCGAGGCGCTCGCGGCCAGGCTGTCCACCACACCCGACATCGTCGTTGTCGGGCACTGTACGACACGGGATCCCCACCCCGATGTACTCGCCACCCTGCTGCGCCCGGACGTGATCACCATCGAGGTCACGCAGGGCCACAACGCGGCCACGCTGCTGACGCTGTTCCGCACGGCATGGCCGCCCGCGCGCGTCGTGGTCCTCACCGCGAGCCGTGATCATGAGCAGGCTGTTGACGCCGCGCGGGCGGGAGCCGACGGGTGGGTGTCGAAGGAGTCCTCGATCGATGCGCTCGCCCACGCGCTGCGGTGCGCTGGTCAGGGGCAGGCCTGCTTTCCTCCAGAGCAACTGGGCAGCGTCCTGCGGGAGCTGCGGGCCGACGTCGGGCAGGCGCAGCGCCGCGAAGGACCGCTGGACGTCCTGACCCGCCGAGAGCACGACGTGCTGATGTGCCTGGCGCAGGGCCACTGCCCAGCGGAGATCGCCGACAAGCTCGGGATGTCGGCGAACACGGTCCGTACCCACACCAACAAGATCTTCGCGAAGCTGAGCGTGCACAGCCGGCTGGAGGCCGTCACCGTGGCACGAGAGGCACTTCGCCACACCCGGGTCGGTTCCCGCCATGAGTGAACCGCTGGTGTTGATGTACCACTCCGTGGCGCCGTATGAGCAGGACCCCTATCTCGTGACCGTACGCCCCGCCCGGTTCGAGCAGCAGCTGCGCTGGTTGCACCGGCGGGGCCTCCGGGGCACCTCGATGCGCGAACTGCTGGCGGCCCGGCGTGAGGGCACTGACCGGGGTCTGGTCGGGCTCACCTTCGACGACGGCTACGCAGACTTCTGCGAGTACGTACTGCCCGCGCTGGCGCGATTCGGCTTCACCGCGACCGTGTTCGTGATCGCCGACCTGCTCGGCGGCGCCAACTCCTGGGACGAAGCGGGTCCCCGCAAAGCCCTCATGACGGCTGAGGAGATCCACTATGCGGCGGCCAGCGACATGGAAATCGGCTCGCACGGTCGGCGGCACGTGTCGCTGACCTCGACCGAGAGCCGCAGCGATGTCCTGACCGCCGAGGTCTCGGGGAGCCGGACCATCCTGCAGGAGGTGTCCGGTCAGGAGGTCGCGGGCTTCTGCTACCCCTACGGGCAGCTGGACGGGCTGGCCGTCAACGCGGTGCGCGCTGCCGGCTACCACTACGGATGCGCGATCTGGAGGTCCCAGCTGACCGGTCTGCACGCCCTGCCCCGCACCTACATCGGGGACCGTGACGGGTCGCTGCGACTGCTCGCCAAGTGGTACCGGCACCACCTGCGTTGGTGAGTCCCCTGCGGGTGCTGCACGCGGCCCAGCCCACCGACGCCGGGGTAGCCCGTTACGTCGCGACAGTGGCCGCCGACCAGCTCGCCCGAGGCTGGCAGGTCGTGGTCGCCTGTCCCTCCGGCGGGCACCTCGCCACCGAGTTGGGCGCGCACGGGGTACCGCGGCTGCACTGGCCCGCGACTCGTTCGCCCGGGGTGGACACCGTGTCCGAGACGCGGCGGCTGCGCCGGCTGGTCAGCCAGGTCCAGCCCGACGTGGTGCACCTGCACTCGGCGAAGGCGGGGTTGGCTGGGCGGCTCGCGGTACACGGCGAGCGCCCCACCCTGTTCCAACCGCACGGCTGGTCCTGGCTGGCGGTTCGGGGGGCGACCGCGCGCGGTGCGCTGGCCTGGGAACGCCTCGCGGCGCGGTGGACCGACCTGCTGGTGTGCGTCGGTGAGGGCGAGGCCGCCCATGCCCGCCACCGGCAGGTGGGCGCCCGCCACGTCGTCATCCGCAACGGCGTTGATCTGGCGAGCTTCACACCGGCCGCCGAGCAGACCCGCGCCGCCGCCCGGGACCGGCTGGGAATCGACCGGGAGACGCCCCTGACGGTGTGCCTCGGTCGGATCACCCGGCAGAAGGGGCAGGACGTGCTGCTCACGGCGTGGCCCCAGGTGCGGCGGCACTGCCCAGCGGCGCAGCTGTGCATCATCGGCGACGGTGACCTGCTGCCCACCTTGCGCAGCTGCGCCCCGCCCAGCGTGCGGTTCGTGCCCTCGGTCACCGATCCCCGCCCCTGGTACGCGGCGGCCGACGTGGTAGTCCTGCCATCACGCTGGGAAGGCCTGTCGCTCACCCTGCTCGAGGCGCTGGCTAGCGGTTGTTCCGTGGTGGTCTCCGACATCCCCGGCCTCGCGGAGGTCATCACCGCCAGCGTGGGTGCCCGGGTGCCGGCCGGCGACGTCGCAGCGCTGGCCGACGCCGTCGCGCTGCGGCTAGGCGATCGTGACCTGCGCGCCGTCGAGGCGTCCGCCGCCCGGCTAGCCGCTGACGCCTTCGACGTGCGGCGCACCCACGAGCAGCTCGCCGCCATCACAGCCCAGGTCGCGCGGCGTCGATAAGCCTAATCTTGACTGTGACCCTTGACTGTGCCGCTCAGGAGGAAGTCACGATGCCTACATCAGCCCGCGGTGAAGGTCACACACCCCGGCCTG
The DNA here is from genome assembly GCA_963822695.1 of uncultured Actinomycetota bacterium. Taxonomy (GTDB): domain Bacteria; phylum Actinomycetota; class Actinomycetes; order Mycobacteriales; family Pseudonocardiaceae. The sequence continues at coordinate 263,672 of CAWGJH010000008.1, read as the reverse complement.
CCGGAATCTCCCGCTCGACCGGGGGAATTCCGAGCGCGGACGAGATATGGAGGTGGCAGAACCAGCTGGTAAATTTCGGGACGAGGTACACCGGCAGTATCGGACACACCAGGTACGTTAACTGGCTTTCTGAGCACTTCGCCGCCATCCCAGGATTTACCCTGAAGAGAGATCGTCTCACCTTCAATCGCTGGCTGGCTCGCGACTACTCTCTCTCGATAACGACGCCCGTCGTCGCCCACCCCCGCCCCGTTCCGGTTACCTACTACTACCCGTACTCGGGAAAGACCTCAGACAGTGGCGTCACCGGCAAGCTTGTCGACCTTGGCACCTGTCCACCGGCTACTCCAGACTCGTCCCGCCCGGGCTACACCCCCGAATTCTGGGCACCGGCGAGGGGGTCCATCGCTCTCGTGCGGGCGCTGCCCTCGACGTTTTCGCTCGCCACCGGCCAGGTCGCGACCGGCGGCTACGACCCGGGCAAATCCTCGGACCAGGCCGCCGCGGCATACAAGGCGTATGCCACCGCCCTGACCAATCCGGCCTGGCAGGGAATCTTCAACGCGATCCCCCTGCTCGACGCCAAGAATGCCGGAGCGCTCGGGGTGGTATGCGCCTGGACGGGTATGCCCGATGACGAGATCATCAACCAGTACAACCCGTTCACCACCCCGTACCCGTCGATTTCCGGCTTGGCTACCCCGGACGATGCGGGATGCCCGGCGCTGTGGGTTGGAGACTCCACCGGATCCGAGTTGGCCCAGGCTGCCGCCACCGGACAGGCTGCAGCCACCCTCGTGCTCACTGCGGACATCACTGTTGGCGCGGCGACCGAGACCATCTGGGGATGGCTGAAGGGCTCGGGATCGACCGGTGAAAACATGATCATTAACACGCACACCGACGGCCCCAACGCCACCGAGGAAAATGGCGGACTGGGGCTCCTTGCGTTGGCGAAGCACTTCGCAAGGTTACCCTCGCGCAACCGCCATCTATACTTTTCTCTCGTCACGGGACACTTTCAACTACCTCAGTTCACGCGCACCATCCCCAACGCAAGACCCGAGTGGGGCACTGACGCGATCAGCGTCTGGATGCTCGACCATCCTGACATCTACCAACGAGCGGTAGTGGGCGTGACGGTTGAACACCTTGGTTGCACGATGTGGATAAATGATCCGGAGACTGGGAACTACGCGGCAACCGGCGGCTACGAGTGGGGTACCACCTACACGGCGCAGACGAGAAACGCTGTCAATGCCGTCAACGCCGAACGGAACTCCTATCTGTCTGCCGTCGCTAGCGTCAACCAAAGCGGTTGGCCCAACTTCCCGACCGCCACTGTGCTCCCGGGCACCCCTCCCCTGTATCTCGGCGAGGGGGCACCCCTCTACGCCGGTGGACTCGGGATGGTGTCATTCATTCCCCTGCCCACCTACCTGCTCCAGGCTGGCGATGCTCAGCACCCCGAGCAACTGGATCTGGACAAACTGGACAAGAACCTGATCTACGGCCAGATCCTGACCTTCGCCAAGACGATCGAGACGCTTGACCGCACCCTATCCAGCGCGTTGTAGCGCTACCCTCGCGGCGCTGGTGGCCAGGAAGAACCATCACTAGCAGGCGGTTCAGCCCGTCACGCGCTGACCGCCGACCCGTTCCGCTGTACCTGGTCGCTCACGATGCGCCCCTCGCGCAGCCGCACAACCCGCTTGGCGAATCGGGCGACTTCCTCTTTGTGAGTGATGATCACAACCGTGCGACCGGCTCCGCTCAGGTCACCCAACAACGTTACGATCTCGGTGCTGGCCGCCGTGTCGAGGTCGCCCGTGGGCTCGTCGGCGAGCAGGATCGCGGGGTCGTTGATCAGCGCTCGGGCGATCGCCACCCGGTGCCGCTGACTGCTGGAAAGCTCATTGGGCAGGTGCTTCTGGCGCTCGCCCAGCCCCATCTGCTCCAGCAACTGGGCCGAGCGGCGCCGATCCCGCACCCCGGCGTAGACCAACGGAAGTTCGACGTTACGGATTATGCTGGCGCGCGAGACCAGGTTGCACGACTGGAACACAAACCCGATCTTGGTGCTACGAATCTTGGCCAGCTGGTTTCCGGACAGACTGCTGACGTCGATGCCATCGAGCAGGTAGCGCCCGCTGGTGGGGACGTCCACACAGCCCAGGATGTACATAAGCGTGCTCGTGCCCGACCCGGACGGGCCTATGATGGCGACCAGCTCACCGTCGTCGATGGCGAGGTTGACACCGTAGAGTGCCCGCACCTCACGCTTACCCATCCGGTACGTCTTGGTGACGTCCTCAAGCTGGATCATTCCACTCACCTGCGACCGGGGCTGTGCAGCCTGATATCGGGTCATTTCGACATCGGGCTGACGTCTGCGTGAGTTGTATCCCACATACTACCCACTCGACGATGACATTGGCAAGTCCTTTCCGCGCTACGAGGAAAGCTCAGAAGGCACCAACCGGTAGTACCGATCAGCGATACTCGCGCGTTCCCGGCGAACTTTGAGGTTGTGTTCAGGTTGCTTGCACATCACCGGGCCATACCTAGAGGCATAGGTTCCGAACAGCTCTTGAGGGGTGAGGTGAGGTCGATGGTGATGACCAGGGAACGCCACGGTGCTCCCGACGTTGGCGTGCGGCGGTGGTCGGTGGGGCGGATCGCCACGGTGGATGTGGTAGTGCCGGTGTACAACGAGGAACGCGCGTTGCCAGGCTGCCTGCGGGTGCTGCGTTCTTACCTGGATGATCAGTTCCCCTTCGAGTGGACGATCACTGTGGTGGACAATGCCAGCACCGACGGGGTGCTGCGGGTGGCGACTGAGTTCGCCGAGTCCGACGACCGGGTGCGGGTGCTGCACCTGGACCGCAAGGGACGCGGGCACGCGCTGCGCACTGCCTGGTCATACAGCGATGCCGACGTCGTGGTCTACATGGACGTGGACCTGTCCACCAGCTTGGACGCGTTGCTACCGTTGGTCGTTCCGCTGGTGAACGGTCACTCCGACATCGCGATCGGTTCCCGGCTGGCACCCGGTGCCCGCACCGTACGTAGTCCCCGCCGGGAGGTGATCTCCCGGTGTTATAACGCGATGATCCGGCTCACCCACGGCGCTCAGTTCTCTGACGCACAGTGTGGGTTCAAGGCGGCCCGTACCGACGTGGTCCACCCATTGCTGGCGCACGTGCAGGATGACGGGTGGTTCTTCGACACCGAGTTGCTGCTACTCGCCGAACACAACGGGTTGCGGGTGCATGAGGTGCCTGTTGACTGGGTGGAGGACGTCGATAGCCGGGTCCGGATAGTGTCCACCGCCGTGGGGGACGTCCGCGGACTGGTGCGGGTGGCCCGAGCCAAGGTCACGGGTGCGGCGCAGGTGGCGGACTTGCCCCGACGACCGGCGCCACGTTCCGCGCACCCGGATGCGGTGCTGGCCGCGCGCGAGGGCGGCTTGCTGTGGCAGCTGGCCGCTTTCGGACTGATCGGTCTGGTCTCCACGGCGGCAACGGCCGCGCTGTATGCGCTGGTGCGCTCGTGGTCACCGCCGCTGGTGGCGAATCTGGCCGCGCTGGTGCTGGTGAGCTTGCTGAACACTGAGGCGAACCGGCGGCTGACCTTCGCCGGCACCGGTGTGTCCAAGCAGCGGGTCCACCTGCAGGGCCTGGTCGTCTTCGCGTTGTACTACGCGCTCACTTCGGGGGCACTGCTGGCGTTGCAGGCGTTAGTCGCTCGACCGTCGCGGTGGCTGGAGGTCACGGTGTTGCTGGCGGCCTCGGTCGTCGGCACAGCCGGGCGGTTCCTGCTGCTGCGGGCGTGGGTGTTCACCAACAGAATCCAGACTTTCGCGGATGCTCATCAGGGTGCGGATAAGGACGGCGCGTTGTGACCGCGATGGTCAAGATTCCTGAGCAGGCCACCTCGGCATCGGTAGACGCAGCGCCCGGCAGCCCCGGCAGGTGGCACCCACTAGCCCTGGTCGTGATGTGTGCGGTCGCCGCGGTGCTGTACGCGTGGCGGATCGGCGCGGAGGGGTGGGGCAACCCGTATTACTCCGCCGCGGTGAAGTCGATGTCGGCGAACCTGACCAACTTCGTGTTCGGCTCCTTTGACCCGCTTGGCGTGGTCACCGTGGACAAACCGCCGATGGCGTTCTGGCCGATGGTGCTGTCTGCCGCAGTCTTCGGTTATCACGGTTGGTCGCTGCTGTTGCCCCAGGTCCTCGAGGGGGTGGCCGCAGTGTTCCTGCTGCATCGCACGGTACGGCTGTGGGCGGGTGAGCACGTCGCATTGCTGGCCGCGCTGGTGTTCGCGCTCACCCCGGTGACCGTGGCGATCAACCGCGACACCAACCCCGACACGTTGATGGTGCTGCTGCTGGTGGCTGGGGCCTACGCGTTCACCAGGTCCGTGCAACGCCCCCTCGAGCCGGCCAGGGCGACCCGCTGGCTGCTGCTGGCGGCGGTGTTCCTCGGCCTCGGCTTCGTCACCAAGATGCTGCAAGCATGGATCGTGGTCCCGGCCTTCGCCGTGGCCTACCTGGTCGGCTCACCAGCGTCGGTGCGCCGCCGGCTGCTCGATGTGCTCGGCGCCGGGGTCGTGCTGTTGGCCAGCTCGTTGTGGTGGGTGGCGCTGGTCAGCGCCTGGCCTGGGCCCAAGCCCTACATCGGCGGAAGCACCGATGGGTCCGTGCTCAACCTGGTGATCGGCTACAACGGCCTGGGCCGCATCTTCGGCCGCAACGTCGGCCGTGAACTGGTCGGCGGATCAGGTGGTGCCAGTAGTGGCCCCGGTGGTGGCCCATGGAGCGGGGCCCGCGGCGGTCATGGCGGTTTCGGCGGCCGCTCCGGCATCACCCGCTTGTTCGGCGAGCAGGTCGGCGGCCAGATCAGCTGGCTGCTGCCGTTGTGCCTGCTGGTGCTGGTCGCTGTCGCCATCGCAGGGGTCCGCCAGAGGCGGTCCGGGCTGCCCCCGGAGCCGGCGCGCCGGGCTGGCTGGTTTCTCTGGGGTGGCTGGTTACTCCTGGTTGGACTGGTGCTGAGCTATGCGCGGGGGGGCTTCCACTCGTACTACACCACGGAGATGGCCCCGGCCCTCGCTGCGGTGACCGCCGCCGGGGTGGCCGCGATGGGACGCCACTACCGCCAGCCTGGTGGGTATCGCTGGATGCTGCTCCCGTCGGCGGTGACGCTGACGGTCCTCTGGGCGTGGGTGCTGGTGTCCCGGGACACGTCGTGGAACGGCTGGCTGCGCTACGCCGTCGTCGCCGTCGGGACCCTCGCCGTGGTGCTGCTCGTGGCGGGGCGGTTGTTTTCGGCCCGGATGTCCCGGGTGGCCGGGGTGCTGAGCGTTGTCGCGTTGCTGCTTGCCCCCGGCGTGTGGTCCAGCGCCACCGCGTTCGCGTCCAGCGGTGGCGCGCTCGCCCAGGCCGGTCCGCAGGGACGGGCCCGGGGCGGATTGCCCGCGCGGTTTCAGGGCGCCATGCGCGGTGACATGACCGTCGCCCAGCGCACTATCTTGGCTTACGCCCAGGCCAACTCTGGTGGCATGCGGATCACCCTGGCCGTTGCGGGCGGGGCGAGCGCCGCCGAGGCCTACCTCATCCACAGTGACGCGACCGTCATCGGCATGGGTGGGTTCTCCGGCCAGGACCCCGCTCCGACCGTGGCGACGCTCGCCCAGTGGGTCCAGCGGGGACAGCTGCGGTTCGTCCTGCTCGGTGCTCAGGGCCTCGGTGGTCAGGGCCTCGGTGGTCCTGACCGGAGCGACCCTGGCCTGAGTGACGGGGCGAGCCAAGGCGGGGTGGCCACGCAGCGCACCGAGTGGGTGCAACGGCACTGTTCCGCCGTCAGCCCTGACTCCTACGGCGGTTCCACAGTAGCCCGACGCAATGCGGCCAAGGCTTTCGATCGCACCGAGGTCCTTTACGACTGTCAGGCCGGCTGAGGCCAGCGACGCTGCCAGCGGTGCCGACCGGCCCTGGTCGGCACCGCGCCGTTGACGTCTCAACCCCGGCCTAGGGTGCTCTCAGGCCGTTGCGGAAAGCTAGCGACCGTGGACAACCAGCGGTGCGCGAGTGTGCTCGTAGTTGACGACGAGCCGAACATCCTGGCATTGCTGTGCGCTTCGCTGCGCCTGTCCGGCTTTGAGGTGCATGCGGCGAACAGCGGCGCCCAGGCCCTGAGCACCGTCGCGCAGACCGTGCCGGACATCGTGGTGCTGGACGTGATGCTGCCGGACTGCGACGGGTTCACCCTCGCCCGCCAGTTGCGCGCCGCCCACGAGCAGCTCCCGGTGCTGTTCCTGACCGCCCGCGACGGCGTCGACGATCGGATCGCCGGACTCAGCGCCGGCGGTGACGATTACGTGACCAAGCCGTTCAGCCTGGAGGAGCTGGTGCTGCGGCTGCGCGCGATCCTGCGCCGCACCCAACCAGCCCGCAATGGCGAGGCGGACAACACCATGATGACCTACGCCGACTTGGAGCTGGATGAGGAAGCGCACGAGGTGCGTCGCGCCGGCCAGCTCGTGCAACTCTCGCCGACCGAGTTCAACCTGCTGCGCTACCTGATGCTCAATGCGGGCAAGGTGGTCAGCAAGACGCAGATCTTGGATCGGGTGTGGAATTACGACTTCGGTGGCGACAGCCGGATCGTCGAGTCCTACATCAGCTACCTGCGCCGCAAGATCGACCGACAGAACCTGCCGCTGATCCACACGATCCGCGGCGTCGGCTACACGCTGCGGCTACCCCGCGACGCGCTCGACACCGGTGCGTCGTGAGGATCCCGCGTCGGCCGTTCACCCTGCGCGGCCGGTTAATCACCGCACTGCTGGTGTTCTCCCTGGTCGGCCTGACCGTGTTCGCCGGGGTGAGCGTGCTGCTGCTGCGGCAGTCGCTGCTGGGGCGGGTGGACCAGCGGTTGAACCGCTTCACGGAACAGATTGCTCATGGGCGGCTGTCCCCACGGCCGCCCAGCGATCTTCAGGAGGCCATCCTCGGGACTGATGGCACCGAGGAAATCGGGCAGCAGCCGGGTCAGTCCGGCGGGCCAGTGCTGAGCCTGGCCACCGCGCGGCGGCATGCGGGTCACCCGTTCACGGTGCCCGACCAGGCCCACGGCAGCGCCTGGCGGGTGAGCACGGTGGAACTCCCGCACCATCACATGGGAGTCGCGGCGATTTCCCTGAGTTCGGTGGACGCGACCATGCGGCCGCTACTGATCATCGAGCCCATCGTGGGCGGCATCGTCCTGGCCCTGATCGGGATAGTCTCGACAGTCGTCGTTCGGATCGGGCTGCGTCCGCTGACCAGGATCGAGCAGACGGCCGAGGCGATTGCCGCCGGTGAGCTGGATCGCCGGGTGCCCGACAGCGACCCGCGCACCGAGACCGGCCGGCTGGGCGCCGCGCTCAATGTCATGCTCGGCCGGCTCGCCGCCGCACTCCGGGAGCGGGAGCACTCTGAGCACCGGCTGCGCCAGTTCGTCGCGGACGCCTCCCACGAGCTGCGCACCCCACTGACCTCGATCCGCGGGTTCGCCGAGCTGTACCGTCGCGGCGGGGCCCGCACGCCTGCCGAGGTCGAGCTGCTCACCGGCCGGATCGAGGCCGAGGCGACCCGGATGGGTGTGCTCGTGGAGGACCTGCTGCTGCTCGCGCGGCTGGACCAGGAGCGGGCGCTGGACATCACCGACGTGGACCTGCTTGTGCTGGCCGCTGACGCGGTGCACGATGCGAGGGCCCGCGAGCCGGACCGCCCGGTGACCCTGAGCCCGGGCAGCGGCGCGGTGCACGTGCTGGGCGACGAGCACAAACTCCGGCAGGTGGTGACCAACCTGGTCACCAACGCTCTCACGCACACCCCGGCGGGCACCCCGGTGCAGCTGACGGTCCGCCCGCATGTCCCCCCCACCGTGGATGACCCGCCGGTGGCGCAGGCCGGGGCGGGTCAGCTGCCGCACGGGCCGCTGGGCGTGCTGGAGGTCCACGACGAGGGCCCCGGCATCCCCCACGACCAGGCCCCGCAGGTGTTCGACCGGTTCCACAGCGCCGATCCCCACGGCTCGAGCAACCGTGGTGGCTCCGGTCTCGGCCTGGCGATCACCGCAGCCATCCTGGAGGCCCACAACGGCCGCGTCGAGTTGCATACCGCCCCCCGACGTGGCACCACCTTCCGCGTCCTGCTGCCCCTGGCTTAAGTTGCCGGGGCTTAAAGTGCCGGGGCGTAGTTGCCGGCGTGGATATCCTGCGTCCCGCGCGAAACGCGAGAGCGACACCGTCGTTACTCCTTGTAGCGTAACCGTGTATCGGGGATCAAGGGGAGGACGGTATGACCATCCGGTCGGCAGCGAAGCATCGGAAGACCAGACCCGGCAGTCGGGTCCCGGTCGGGTCCCGACGATGGGCAGCGATGCTGGTGCCGGTGCTGGCGGTCATCACCGCCGCCACCATCGCTGACGGGGTCAGCACGGCTGTCGCGGCGGACAACCCGAATCCGACCGTGATCGTCGGCGGCGATCCGCAAGGGGTGGCGGTAGACCCCGACGGCAAGCACACCTACGTGGCCAGTTACGCCGACAACGCCCTCCGCGTGATCGACACCGCCACCCAGCAGGTGGTCGGGAGCATTCACGTCGGCGCCAATCCGCGCGGCATTGCGGTTGACCCCGACAGCCGGCATGCCTTCGTGACCAACTACGCCGAGAACTCGGTGAGCGTGATCGACACCGCCAGTGGCAAGGTGATCCACAACGTAGCTGTCGGCGCGAACCCCACCGCGGTGGCAATCTTCCCCCGCGACCATTACGCTTTCGTCACCAATTTCTACGGCAACACCGTCAGCGTGATCAATATCGCCAACCTCAAGGTGATCGGCGTTGTGCCCGTCGGGGCCCACCCGGATGGGGTTGCGATCGACTCCAGAGGCGAGTTCGCCTACGTGGCCAATAGTGGCAGCAACTCGGTCAGCGTGATCGACGTCCACACGCAGAAGGTGGCCCGCACCGTGTTGGTCGGCCGCTCTCCACAGAAGGTGGCGATCGACACTGACGGTCGCCATGCTTACGTGACCAACTACGGCGACAACAACGTGAGTGTGATCGACCTGCCGACCCAGCTCGGCATGGACATCTACAACGCTCTTCTGAAGGTCAATAGCACCATTCCCGTGGGTATCAACCCGCGCGGGTTGGCGGTCGCACCGGACAGCCACCACGCTTTTGTGATCAATGTCGGCGATGACACCATGAGCGTGATCGACACCGCCACCGGAACGGTGATCGGGACCTCATTCGTCGGTTATTCCCCGGATGAGGTGGCAGTGGCCCCCGACGGCACCGCATACGTGACGGCCAGGGGCGATGGCACCGTTACCGTAATCCGTCCATCCTGATCCTGTCACGGCTGATCCGCCGCAATGGCGGTGGTTGAGCTGGTTCCCAGGACGGTGGTTACCAGATCGCGCGGGCTCCCGGCCCACTCGGGGGCCCGCAGCACATGGTCGTATACGTCCTGTGAGGAGGGGGCGCCCGGCTGCGTGAGGTGCTCGGAAATATCCTCGACCGGAAAGTTCTCGGTCCCGGGAAAACCGCTACGGTACAGCCGCGTGCGTATCATACCGGCAGGCTAGAAGGCGGCCGGCCGTCGCGCCGTGCGCATCGCCGAGGACGAGGAGACTTGTGAGTGACCTGACCTATCTCGAGGCGATCGTGGTGGGCGCTTTTCAGGGCGTCACCGAGCTGTTCCCGGTCTCCAGCCTCGGGCATTCCGTTCTGGTCCCGGCGCTGGTGGGGGGTCGCTGGGCGCACGACCTGGACGTGTCAGCGCGGGAATCGCCCTACCTGGCGTTCATCGTTGGCCTGCATGTGGCCACCGCCGCGGCACTGCTGATCTTCTTCTGGCGCGACTGGCTACGCATCATCTCCGGCTTCATCAGCTCGCTGCGCTACCGGCGGATCCATTCCTCAGGCGAGCGGCTCGCCTGGCTGCTCATCGTCGGGACCATCCCGGTCGGTATCAGTGGCCTGCTGCTGGAGCATCTCTTCCGCACCACGCTAGGCCGGCCGATCCCGGCGGCGGCTTTCCTGATCGTCAACGGGGTGGTGCTCGCCCTCGGTGAACAGCTCCGTCGGCGAGCCGACACTGTCGCTTCGTTGGGCGCCTCGTCGGGGTTGCCAGCGTCGGGGTTGCCAGCGTCAGGAGGGGTGCCAGCGGCGCCCGGGGTGGACGGGCCAGGTGCAGCTCACAACGTGGATGCTGCCGCAGATGCCCGGCTGGCCCGAATGTCCCTCGGTCGCGCCACGTTGATCGGTTCCGCGCAGATCCTGGCGTTGCTACCCGGGATCAGCCGGTCCGGCGTCACGATGGTCGCCGGCCTGCTGCGTGGGCTGTCCCACACCGACGCCGCACGCTTCTCCTTCCTGCTGGCCACCCCGGTCATCCTGGCCGCCGGTGCGCTGAAGATCCCCGACCTGACTGGCCCGCTCGGTGCCGGTATCCGGGGCCAGGTACTGGCCGGCAGCATCGCCTCATTCATCAGCGCGTACCTGGCGGTCCGCTTCCTCACCCGCTACTTCGAGACCCGCACCCTCACCCCGTTCGCGGTGTACTGCCTGCTCTTCGGCACCGCCAGCCTGGTCTGGCTCGTGGCGCGCTAACCGCAACGCGAAAAGCGGCCCTGCAGATAAGTACTGCGCAGGGTGGCTTGGTCGGGCAGATCCAAGGGCGGCAGGGCTTGGCCGGTGACCTGGTGCAGGATGTGGTCGGCCAACGCCGGGTTGCGGGCCAGCACGGGGCCGTGCAAGTAAGTACCGATGATGCGGTCGGTGAGCACACCTTCGGTGCGATACCTCGTCGTGCCTTCGCGAGTGCCCTCACAGGTTCCATTGCCGGTGCCGGTAATCACCCGTCCCAGCGCGGCTGTGCCCGGGCCCAGGGTGGTGACGCCGCGGTGGTTCTCGAAGCCGGTCAACGAGCCAACACCGGGCACCGCACAGGTAACGATCACCTCGCCGACAGCTCGCCGGCGGCCAGGCGCGGTAGTGATGTCCAGCAAGTCCAGTCCTGGGTAGTGGTGGCCACTGGCGTCACTCATCGACCGACCCAGGATTTGCAGCCCGGCGCACACGGCCAGCGTCACCGCACTGGTTTCCAGCGCCCGACGTAACTGGTCATGGCGGCGCAGCCAGTCCGCGGCGAAGTGTTGTGCGGTGTCCTCGCCCCCCCCCAGCAAGTACACCGCACAACTGGTCGCGGGGACGTCGCAGGCGGTGATGGTACGAATCTCGGCCGGAATGCCACGCCAGCGCAACCGTTGCGCCAATATCGTGGCGTTACCGGCATCGGAGTAGGTGCCTAGCACGTCGGGCAGCAACAGGCCGATCATGACCGTGGATTCTGCACTCACCCGGCTACTCCTGTTCCCGGCTCAACCGGCGGCGGAACTGGTGAAAGGCGGTGTAGTTGGCCACCACGTTGACCTCCCCCGCGGGCAGCGCCGCGAGGGCGGCCAGTGGGTCGGCCACGGTCTGGTGCTCGAGCCCGGCATAGCTGAGCCGCACGCCCAGGTCAGCGGCACGTTCTCCGCTGGCCACCACCTGGCGAGAAGTGAGCTGCTCGAACGGGACATCCCACAACCACGAGGTGTCCCGCCCGTCGGCTTCCCGGGCGTTGATGATCACTAGCAGCGGCCGCGGCTCGTCCAGCATGGACAACATCCCCGCCCAGCCAGCCGGGTTCTTCGCCAGCAACATGCGCAAGTCCTGTGATCCGCGGTGCACCACCGCGTACCGGCCGGCCACGACGTCAACCTCGCGCAGTGCCGATGCGGCCTCATCGGCCGCGACACCGACAGCGCAGGCGGCAGCCAATGCCATGGTGGCATTGCTCTGATTGACCTGGCCGGGCAATCGAATGTCGAGCGGTAGCACCGTGTCGGCGGTGCATGCCTTGCCGTCATCGATCCACCAGTCCGGGGCGGGGCGGGCCAGCCCGCACGCACACTCCCACCGCGCCGGCTCGCCGTGCTCAGAGGTGGCGAAGGTGAGGGTGTGGCCACAGCGCGGACAACTGGACGCATCACCTAACCAGCTGGACCCCGCAGCCACCCAGACGCTGCGCGTGGCCAGCGTCGCCGCCGACACCACCATCGGATCATCCGCGTTGGCCACCACCACCGTGCGGGGGTGCTGGGCCAGCGCATGCCCGAGAGCGGAGGAGATCGCCCCCACCTCAGTCGCCCGGTCCAGTTGGTCGCGGGTCAGGTTGAGTAGGACCACCACCGCCGGATCGACGGCCTCGGCGACCGCGGACAGATGCAGCTCGTTGACCTCGATCACCGCGTACTCGGCGTCTGGAGCCTCAGCCAGCGCCGCCACCGCTCCGTCAGCCATATTCGAGCCACCGGCGTTGTGCGCCACCCTCCCGGCGGTGCGCACCGCCGCCGCCACCAGATGGCTGGTCGTGGTCTTGCCGTTGGTCCCCGAGACCAGCACCACCCGCCGCCCCGCCGCCAAGCGTCGCAGCGCGTGGGCGTCCAGGGCCAGCGTCACCCGACCACCGATGATTGACCCGGCGCCCAGGCCCAGCCTCCGTGACAGTCCCGCCGTCGCCAGCCCGGCCTGCACGGCAGCGCGAGTCCACCACCCCAGCCGGCGTTGCCCCCAGCGTTGCCCAAGGCGCGACATTGCCGCCGGACTCATCCCGGATATCCGCACCACCATCGCCCCCAACCTACCCACCATCCCTGCCCAGCAACGTGCTGGCGCGCAGGACGCCGCGGTGACCTGATGACCCCATGAGCAGAAGGCTGACGGCAGTATTCCCTACCCGGTTAGCGCGCGTTCGAGGTGCCGTTGCACCGGCGACCTTTCGGGTAGTTCGTGACTGGGAGATACCCGCGACGAGTACCGGTCGTGGCGGGTAAGCGTTGCTCGCCGGTAGCGAGCAGCCATACCCCGGCCAGGGTCAGTGCCAGCCCAGCGGCCTGGGCTACGGCCAGCAGCCCGGTGGAGAAGGACTCACCGAAGACGATGGCGCCGAGGCTGACACCGATCACGGGGTCAATCACCATCATCGCCGCCAGTGGACCACCGAGCGGACCGGACTGGAAAGCGGCCTGGCTCAGCGTCGCACCCACCAGGCCGCAGCCCAGCGCCGTCCACAGCTCCCAGCTGGTTGCCAGCGCGGGGACTCCACCGGCACCCAGGATCTCACCCCAGGTCTTGACCAGCGCGGCAGAGAGCGAGAACACCGTCCCGGCAGCGGCGCCCAGGCCCAATGACCTGGCCCGACCTCGCCAAGCCAACGCGACGCCCAGCGCGGCAAGCGCCACGATCGCGACCAGCAGCAGCCCCGGTAGCCAGTCCGTGATGCGCTGCGGGTCTCGGGACTCCACGGTCGGTTGGACCGCCAGGAAGACCGCCAAACCGGCGACGGTCAAAGTGGCGGCCAGCAGCGACCTGCGGCTCACCGGGCGCCCGAGCACGGCCTGCAGCGGCAGCGCGACCACCAGGCCCACCGTCAGCAGGGGCTGCACGACCGAGAGCGCCCCGAGGTTGACCGCGACCATGTGCAGCGCTACACCAGTGACTTCGGCCACGATCCCCAGCAGCCATAACCGCTGGTGCGCGACATCGATCAGCAGCCCAGGGCTCAGCGGAAACCGTCGGCGTACCTGATTCGCCCCCTGATGCTGCAGCACCGAAGCGGTCCCGAAGCACACCGCGGCCATGAGCGACAACATGACGGCGAGTGTCACAACCTCGCTGAGCCTACAGGGTGTAGGTGAGCGGAACAGTCACCAGCCTGCTGCCGCAGTGAGGTGCATCGGGTTGACACCGGCGTGCAGAGTCCCGTCATCGGCCAGAATCACGGCGGCCGGGTTGGCGAAGTACAGGGTAGACAAGGTTTCCTCAACCCGCTCCACGTGGTGGCCACGATCTTCCAGCTCAGCGGCGGTGTCGTCGGGAAGCCCGTTATCGAGCAGCACCGTGTCCCCTGCTACGTCCAACCGGGGCGCGGCGACCGCATCCTGGGCACCGAGACCGTGATCGAGAACATAAGCGACCACCTGCACCACGGCGGCGGAGATCCGCTGGCCACCGGACGCGCCCGCAGTGAGGACAGGACGACCGGTGCGGTCCACTACGATCACCGGGCTCATGCTGGACTGCGGCCGGTGGCCGGGCGCCATCGAGTTCGGGTAGCCCGGCACGGGCACGAACGCGAACATCGCGTTGTTCAACAGCATCCCGGCAGGTGTGGTGACCATCGAGCCGTACGCGGCAAGAATCGTCTCGGTGAGGCTGACCACCATGCCGCCGGAGTCCACCGCACAGACATGGGCAGTCTGCTCCTGGCCGACCTCGGTGACGGTGCGGCCCCGCGCCCACCACGCGTCCCGCCAGCCGTCGTCACGCCGATGCGGGGTGATGCTCGCGGCGACCTCCCCAACCAACGCAGGATGCTCGACCCACACCGCCGGCCGGCCATCCCCGGCGTGCAGCGCCTCGATCCGCCGGCAGCGACGGATCGTCTCGGCCACCAGGTGCAGCCGAATGGGCGCGAGCGGATCATGCTCACCCAGGTCGAGCCGGTCGAGAACCGCGAACATGAGCCCATACACGCCGCCGTGGGCCGGCCCGAGAACCGTGTGATCACGAAACGCGACAGCGTGCGGCGCGGTTGGCCGTGGCAGATACCCGGCCACGTCAGCCGCGGTCACCAGACCGTCATGCCGGGACATCTCGCCAGCCAGCGCCGCCCCGGCCGCGCCGTCCCGGTATCCGGCAAGCCCGCCGTCGGCGAACTCGCGGAGAGTGGCGACCAGCACCGGCTGACGGAACAGGTCGCCGGGGCCGATCACCCGCGGCCGGTGCGGGTAACGCCCGCTGCGCAGGAATGTCCGTGCAGTGGACTCGAAACCGAGCAGCAGATCCAGGTAGGTACCCTGCATCAGCGCGCCGAACCAGTCGGTCTCGAACCCCTCATCAGCAAGGCTGATCGCGGGCGCCACCACCGCAGCCCAGGGCAACTGGCCGAGCGACTGGTGCGCAGTGATCAAGCCAGGCACGGTGCCCGGCACGGCAATCGCGCGGTGGCCGACCTCGTTGGCCCTGCCCGGCACGCCCGCCCAGCCAATGAGATCAGGGATAACGTCCGCGGCACCATACAGGTCGGCAGTGGCGGCGGCAGGTGCTTCGCTCCGATAGTCGAGGGTGTACGCCCGCCCGTCGGTCCGACACGCGGATGGTCATATTCTCCACTCGGTGTTGCGAGGTCCGCCGACGTCATGAGGGCTGGCCAGGCGCGGGGCGGCGTTAGGTCAGTTCGATGCGCTGGGCTTGGGGGGTCACGGTGAAACGCCAGCGGTCGGTGTCGGGCTTGCCTTGATCGATCCACCACTGGTGAGCTGCGTGGATCTCTTCCCACAGCCGCCGGGGTCCGTGCTGGTGCACGGGGAACTCGCCGTCGCTGGCGTCGGGGGTGTAGTGAGTCAGCTTGGCGCACGATCGGGATTCGAAGTCCAGTAGCCAGAACACCCCGGTGCCGGTCCGCTCCGCATAGGGCCAGTACCGCCACTGGCACCGGGGTACCCGCTGAGCGATCGCGAACCGTGCACCCGGCTCACCACTGACCGAGTACGGATGCAGCTGGGTCAGGTGGACCTCGGCCCGGTCCTCGTCGTCGCCGACAACGGCGCCAACCGCTCCGCGCCGCTCCCGCTGGGCTCGCAACCACATGAACGACGACTCGCCGACGACGCCACCGCTGGCGCTGCCGTGCTCGTCGACGGTCAATGCCACCAGCGCACCGGTATAACTGTTGGCCCACGGCAGCAAGATCCGACCGTCTGGACGGGTCTGGGCTACCCACGGATAGGGAATGCTGCGCACGGCAACGGTGGCGATGACCCGGTCGTAGGGAGCGCCCGGCGGATACCCGAGCACCCCGTCACCCGTGACCACGCAGATCTCGCCGTAGCCGGTATCGGACAGTGCCTGACGCGCCTGGGTCGCCACGTCGGGATCCACCTCAATGCTGGTGATGTGCTGCGCCCCGAGCCGGTGGGCCAGCAGCGCCGCGTTGTACCCCGTGCCGGTACCGATCTCCAGGACCCGATGCCCCGGGTGGGCACCCAACGCGGCCAGCATCACCGCGACGATGTCAGGTGCTGACGCCGAACTGGTCTGCATCACCCCAGCCAGCCCCGGACCGGCCGGGTGCCCATCATCAACTTGGGTGATCACCGCATCGTCGCCGTAGGTGAGCTCCAGCCACCGGGCCGGATCGTCGTCGCGGCACAGCGGCAGCAATGTCGGCCAGTGGCTTGGGTTCTTGATCCACACAGTATCCGGGATGAACGCGTGCCGCGGCACCGTCGCGAGCGCGGAGCGCCACGGCGCCACCGCCGCGCTCCAGATGGCCATGCCGTCGCCAGCCAAGAGCCGATCAACCATCCGCACCCGCAGCTCAGCGGGATCATCAGACCAACGCACCATCACCAGGACCACCGTGCTTGTTGGGCAGCTCTGCTCCGTGATGCCTCCGGGGAGCGGCAACGACCGGCACGAACCGGGCGGCGGGTCATCCGATGGGCCACGGCGGGACCGGAGGCCATCAGGAGTCAAGCCCTGTTCGTCTACCACGAGATGACCTGCGTATTAACGTCCATACCCAAGGTGATCCCTGCCGATCCGACGTGAGGCAGGCGGTGAGGCACCAACTTGCGCTAGGGCACATGCCTTGCTCCCTCGCCGGGCCACTGCCCTACCCCTGACATGCGACAAGGCAGACAGCTCAGCGCAGCAGGCCAACACCCCACCACCCCAAAACAGCCGCCTTCGGTGGTCCGGGTGGGGTGCCGTGTCCTGCCTTGGGTCGCCCTCTAACCCATCACGTTGTCACTATGTGGACCCCACCGCTGTGCGCCCTCGCCCGGCGCGCCACCACCGTGAGGGACGACATATGACCAGCCATCAAGACCCCGGAACTGGATTAGCCCCGGGTTAGGTCAGCCGCAGCGAGTTAGGTTTCTCACTCTCCGAGTTAACCCCTTCCGACCAGCACAAATCCAGAGACCTAACTCCGGGCTCCCACCCCAGCACCCCCGTGACCAGCAGGAATCCAGGACAGTTAGCCTGGTTAACCCCACACGCCACAGTCCGCTCCCAAACCCCCGAACACATAGTCCGGCGACAGTCACCACAGCTAATCCCGCAGGGCCCCCAAGCCGGGTTGTCCCTACCCTTCCCGAAACCCTCACGCCGGGGAATGCCGAGGGGAAGCAGCCGGGCCGCCGGGGAAGGTTCCCCAGCCCTTCCCCTACCTCGCTTCCCTCAGCTGACCAGCAACAGCCTGCTCCGGGGAAGTAGAAATCACTCATCCCGGACACGAACAAAACCCCCGAGGCTATGACAATCGGTGCATCGTCCGCGAGCTCGTCTTGTCGGAAAAGACCGTGCGCAACCATGAGGGTTATGCAAAACCCCAATTATTGCTAGCCATGGGTTAGCTAGGGTCGTTGTCCTGAAGGCTGGCGACACGCCGCACGAAATAACGGGCAACGGCTTCTCTGGCCGATAGAAAGGAGGTGACGAAACCACTCTCTTACGACGGAGAAGCCGTTGCGGTTCGATCGTATGTCAGGACTGGACGCTGAGCAACTCGACGCGCTGGAGCAGCGGGTCAGCGACCTGCTGGAGAAACCCTGGGATCGGGGCACAGGCCGTCCAAAAGAACTCACCTTGCGCGAAGCGCTTGTCGTCACCAGTGGGTATATGCGCCAGAACATTGCCGAGGAGGTGTGGGCGGAGATCTTCGATGTGGACCAGTCCACGATCTCGCGGTACATCACCTTCCTGACGCCGCTGATCGAGCAGGCCACCGCTGAGTTCAGGCCATCCGCCGAGGAGGCAGCGGAAGCCACCAGGGGTGCGATCGCCCTGGTAGATGGCACTTTATGGCCCTGCTGGTCCTGGGATGGTGAGCGTGAGCTGTAGGCGGGGAAATGCAAGACAACGGGTCACGGGTCGCTGATCGTCACAACTCTGACTGGCCGTGTCAGCTTCGTGTCCGAGCCGGTGCCCGGGAATCAGCACGACATGGCCAAACTGACCGGATCGGAGTGCGAGATGATCCTCAAGCTGGCCGGTGATGTGGTCGGAGACAAGGGATTCATCGGAACTGATTACATCATCACTCCGGTGCGTAAACCGAAAGACCGCGACCTGTCCGTGAGCGAACAGGACTACAATAATCAGATCAGCTCGCTGCGCGCGCCCGTCGAGCGAGCCGTCGCCCACCTGAAGACATGGCGGATTCTCTTCACCGACTACAGAAGGCCACTGAAGACTTTCTTGTCCTCGTTCCGTGCCGCTATCGGCCTCTATTTCTTCAAGGAGGGTTTTGCATAATCCTCATGTCTCCAACCTTTTCTCCAAGCTACAGGTTACCGATCGGGCTATCATCCATGCCCGCAACGCCGGAAAGGTCAGGCACTTGAGTAAGTGTCTACTACCGCGATCAGGACGCGCCAGTCCCTAGACAAAGGTTGACCATGGCCATACTTCGGAAGTGGAACTACGATTTCGCACTGCCGTGTTGATCACACGTGTAAAAGAGGGTCCCCACTGTGGCTTGAGCGCAACTCGGGGGCTAAGCGGCAAGCCGCGACCCAGTTCGTATCCAGTTCGCATGAACATGTATTCGTCCGACGCAGGGGACGGCCAAAAGGATCTTAACGACTAACGCACGTTTTGTTCCTGAGCATCCGCCAGATATCGACCGTTCCGTACCGCTCGGTGGGAGGCTAGAATGGCCGTCCTCACGTACTGATTGCTCGGTGTGTTGCTGAGCCAGCATGTGGATCTGGCCGGTGCGCACGGTTTCTTCCTCAAGTTGGCAACTGTGTGAAGAATGACCGCTTACGGGGGGTCTGATGCCCCTATGGATGTCAAGCCGTTGGGCACTGCGGTTCGGTCTCGACTACCGGGTACCCCGTCGGTGACCGTCGCGTGTCGTCCGGTCTTGCCGGTGTTCGTGCTCTAGGAGGACCTGGATCGCGGCCTTGTCGCGGCTGGGGAAGGCTCGCCCACCGAGAACGGACACGCCGTTGATCAGGGCGGTCCATCGCTTGGCGCGGGCACCGCTGTACGTGGGTTGGACACTGCCGACTGTCACACCCTCGACGGTGACCAACCACGCGCCACTGGTCGCGTAGTCGCTGGCGCGGATCAGGTCACGCCGATCGTCGGCGGCCCACATGCCGCCAGCGGACACGGCCGTGCGTGGCGGCTCACGCTGGCGTTGCGCGCAACGCTGGGAGGGTCCGTCAACACCGTCGTTGACGGTCGGAGCGCTCGTCTGCTCGCGTTGCGCGGGTTCAGGTGTTGGCTCGAGCACGGTGTCACCGTCACTAGCGAGGCTCGCGCGCCGGAGGAGGCGCTGGTAGCGCTGTTGAGCGGCTTGCCTGCTGACGGGCGGGTCTTCGGCGGCCCCGATCGTGGTCCACGATGCGCCGCCCGCTCGCTCACGGGCCACAGCGGCGGTCATCAACTCCTCGCGCACACGCGCGTGGATCTCCCGGACGTGCCGCATCCAGGAGCCGACCGCCCCCGGCTGGCTCGACTCGGCCGCGTCGGCGAGGTGGTGGAGCAGTCCCGCCACGTGACGCGCGCGGGCTGCCAGCTCGCGACCCGGCGAGGTGGTGGCCTCGGCGGGCGTCGTCGACATGCGTCAACATTGGCATTGACAACACCGAATGTCAACACGTGAGTTGACACTTCTTTTCGGGGCGCACCCTGGCCACCGGCAACCGTGATGGCAATAATCCTGCCCCTCTGGATGTCACGCCGCTGAGGGCTCAGCTGTGGGTGGGGACGTGATGATCTGGTAGATCTCGCGGGCCTACCGCCCTGGGGGCCTGCTCGCAGCGAAACTGCACCTCAAGCACATCGCGACGGCAACAACGGAGGGGTACGCGTCTCGACCCGGCGGTGCGCAGGCCGAGCTTCTGGCTGAGGTCAACAAGCACGAGGCCAAGCGCAACCTGGATCTGGTCTGGGCCGAGTTCCGCAACTATCAGCAAGGGACCATGCCCGCCGGACCCGGCGCTCGCGAGCTGGCCGAGTTCTTCGCCCACATCGACGGCAAGCTCACCACCGGCGAAGCGGGGCCGCCGAAGACCCAGCGCAGCGACCGGGAAGTCCTCAACCTGCTCACCAAACGCGCCCAGACACTGCACCTGGGCGCGGCCAACTACTGCTGGTTCACCGACCCGTCCCGAGCGCTCTGTCTGAAACTCGCCGGCACACCGCACGCCGACCGGCCCCTGGCCGGCATGTGTGACTCCGCGCGCTGCCCGCAAGCCACCCATCACCCCTGCCACCGGCCGGTCTGGGCTGAGCACGCCGCACAGACCAGAACCTTCCTCGGCGGCCTCAGCGCCACCCGCAAAACCGAACGCGCCCGCCTGCAAACCGATCTCAACCGCGCCCTGGGTGTCCTGGACGCCATCGACACCGCCACCAACCAGAACGAGGAATGACATGCGGATCACCGCAGCGCAGCGCACCGCCAATGAGAACCGGATCCGCGCTGCCATGGATCGGCTCCTGCGCGGCGAGATCCCGCCCGGCGGCCGATGCGACGTCAGGACCCTCGCCGTCGAGACGGGTGTCGACCGCACCGCCTTCTACGGCAACCGGCCCTACGCCCACCTGCGCGCCGAGTTCGAACGGCGCCTGCGAACCCTCCAGCAGGCCGGCGAACAGCCCGACCCGCGTGACGCTCAGATCACCCGCCTCAAGAACGAGATCACCGCGCTGAAGTACCGCCTCACCAAGGCAACCAGCACAATCGCCGAACTCAGCGAGTTCCAGACCCAAGCCCTCGCGCGACTCGCCGCTCAACACGACGAGATCAGCCGCCTGCGGACCGCCGCCACCTCCGCCAGCCGAGTCAGCCGGCTGCCACAGCGAGCGGCCACCATCGGCTCATGCAGCTGACAGGTAAACACCTTCGGGGATGGTGATCTATGACACGTCGGCAACGTCCTATCGCAACACGCGCAACCGGCACAGTCACAAACCGGAGCACCGGAAGTCCCGGTTGCTCAATCGCCACACGAACCCAATCGCACACGGCGACTGCGGAGACAAGACACTCCCACATCACCCACCAGATCGAAGACGGATTCCCCACTCGATTCGTCCAAGAACAAGCAGGTCACGACCACGCGAGCTCGACTCCGAGAGACACCTGCGTGTCCTTGGACTTCCGCACCCGCACCCTGCGCCCCGCGCTGGATGCCACCGTGCAGGCCGCGCTGACACCGGCCGGGAAGACCCGATGAAGCGACAGGTTAGCTACCAGTGGCGGCTGCGGGAAGTCATGGCCGCGGCCGGTATGTTCGCCGCTACCGACCTCGAGCCCCACCTGCACGACCGCGGCATCACCTTGTCCTCGGTGCAAGTCTGGCGTCTGGTCACCCACACCCCCGAGCGGCTGTCGCTGCCGGTCTTGGCCGCGCCCTGCGACATCTTCGAAGCCACCCCCGCCGAACTGATCGCCACCCGCGCCGAGAACGCGACCCCACGCCACACCGCCGCCGGAGGCGGCGAGGTGGTTGATCTCGCGACCACGATCCGACCCAAGCGCGCCCGCATCCGCCCCGAAAAATGAGCAGGACCCGGGTTCGGAGCGAGGATCTGTTCTGCGCACGCTGCGCCCAGGCCGTGCGCCTCGGAGCGGCCCACTGGCCCGAGGGCTACCTCTGCGCAGGGTGCTACACCCACGCGCTGAAGACCTACCAACAGTGCGCCGGCTGCGGCGTCACCCGACTCACCCCCGGCATCGCGCCAGACGGCGGCCGGTGGTGCACCGACTGCGCGGGCGGCCTTGGCGACTTCTTCTGCGAACACTGCGGCCAAGAGGCGCGGCGCTATCGGCGCGGGGTCTGCGGCAACCGCGTCTTGGCCCAGCGGCTAGAAGCGCTCCTAGACGAGGGCACCGGCAGCATCCGGCCCGAACTCATCCCGTTCTCCACCGAGGTCCGGGCATACCTCGCCCCTGGGGTGGGCTGAGCTGGGTCGGCACACCGCACGTCCAGCAGATCCCGCGGGCGCTCGGCACAGGAGAAGTGCCGCGCACCCACGACGGGCTGAGCGCGCTGTCCCCCTGGCGGACGGTCGCCCACGTCCGCGACCTGCTCATGCACTCCGGTGTGCTCCCGCACCACGATCGGCACCCGCTGCTGTTCCAGCGGTGGCTGGGCGAATGGTTGGAGGGCATCGAGGATCTGGACCATCGCCGGCTGCTGCAGCGGTTCGCGACCTGGCAGCTGCTGCGCACGCTGCGGGCCACCGCGGCCACGAGGCCTCTCGGGCCGGGAGTAGTCACCACCGCTCGCGGAGCGCTCACCCAAGCAGCCGCGTTCCTAGCTTGGCTCGCCACGCGGGACCACGCCATCGGCCAGTGCACGCAGGCCGACATCGACACCGGGTATGCCCAAGACGCCACCAGCCGCCGTGTCGTCCAAGCGTTCCTGCGCTGGTGCATAAACAACCGGGCCATGCCCCGCGTAAAGATTCCCACCATCCGCACCGAGAACCCGACGCCGATCAGCCAACACCGGCGCATAGCCCTGATCCGCAAGGTCATGACCAGCGACGACCTCCCGTTGATGGACCGGGTCGCCGCCACACTGGTCCTTCTCTACACCCAGCCGATCCACCGTCTCATCCGGCTCACCGTCCACGATGTCCTAGCCGACGGCGACCAAGTCGCGATCCGCCTCGGCGATCCACCCACACCGGTTCCCCAGCCCTTCACCGACCCGCTGCTGGACTACGTCCGCGCCAGCCGACCCAACCGGCCCTCGAGCACCTCCCCAGCCAGCGACTAGCTCTTCCCCGGGCATCAAGCAGGACAACCCATGCACCCCACGACCCTCCGGCCCGCGACTCACCATCACGGGCATACCTACCCTCCACGGACGGACCGCCGCCCCGCGGCAACTCCTCCTCCAAGGAGACCGACCAAAACCGTGGGAGGTCAACTTGTTACCGCCGCTCCCCGCAGCCGTAGTCCCGCCCGTGGTGGCCCTGGCATCCGGTCCGCCGCAGTCCTCCGGGGGCGTGGTCCGCGCCCTGATGATCCGCACCTGGTGGCTCCGGAGGATCACCGGGGCTCGAAAAGTTGACCTCCCACGGTTTTGGTCGGTCTCGTACCACGGGTGTGATCCGATGAGCGAGCTACCGCCGATGGGGCAGCCGGACGAGCTGGTGACAGGACTCTTACCCAGACCCCACCTCGGGTAGGGTTTCCGCCGTCTACACCACCCGCTACCGTTGCGCGGGTGACCCAGCTGCATCAGGTTGATCGCGGTCTGCCACCGCTGCCGAGCCCCGACGCCACCGATGCCGAGCGTGGCGAAGCGATCATGGCTCGGTTGGTCGCTCGCATCGGTGCCCCGAGCTTGGAGGACTACCGCCGTGCCTATGCGGGGTGTGGCGCACCGTGGCCTGGTGACGACGAGATACGTCGGCGTCACCCCGTCGCCGCTGATCCCTCCTCGGTGTGATCGGCGGTAAGGTCCTCGACGCCTCCGCCCTCGCCGCGTTGGCACGTCGGCGGCCCGCCGCGCTGGCGTGGTTTGACACCGCTCGGCTGGTCGGTATCGCGCTGTATCTGCCTACGCTCGCGTTGGCCGAGGTCCGGGCCGTGCGGCCCGATGCCGCCTCACTGTTGGCCGATCTCCTCAGTCATCCGTCCGTGGTGCTCGGCGAACTCGATGCCGCGACCGCGGACCAGGTCGATCAGCTGCTTCTCGCGGCGAACGTCTTCGACGCGCTCGCCGCGCATGTTGTGTATGTCGCCCGGCAGTGCGGCTGGCCCGCGCTCACCGCGGACCCCGGCCGCCTCCAGCGCGTCAACCCCGACGTGGATGTTCACCTGCTCTGATCGTCTACGGTTGGTTCCGGACGGCCACCCGTGGTCGTGATGATGGGCCTCATCGTCACCGTGTCGCCACGTACCCGAGAACGATGCGCTGCCGCGCCGCTTCCGCTCCTCGGCGCTGACGCGCCTGCGGGTCGGCGTGCCCTCGGACAGCCCCACGCCGGTACTGTCAAGTTAACCTTAATCATGATCTACTTTGCTACACAAACACAAGATGTAGCGGTCCAACTCGCCGAACGATGGCTCATTTTGTGGTTGCTTTAGCAAAGTAGATCATGATCAAGGTTAACTTGACAGTACCCTCCTGGCAGCTTCCTTAACGACTCCCAAGTTGACAACGCCCCCGCTCTACCTCTCTGGGGAGCTACATCAGGTGATCAGGAAGGTAGGATTGTTGGATCACTTCCGGGGGGGTGGCTTGGCTGTGGATCGCCGTGATGTCTTTGCTGTCGCAGCTACCGTGCTGGCGCTGCTGGGGTTCCCACACTCCGCGGCGGCCACGACGGTGAGTGTCTCGACGCGTTACGCCGCGCTGGGGGATTCTTACGCGTCGGGTCCGGGGATCCCGGTGCAACGGGCCGATCCGGTGGGCTGCCAGCGCTCTACCCAGAACTATCCGGCCCGTCTGGCCGCGGCACTGGGCATCGGCAACTACACCGATGTGAGCTGCGGCGGCGCGAGGACCGACAATATGATGGTTTCCCAGCCGGTGCGGCTGGGTCCTAACCCACCGCAGTTCGACGCCCTGACACCCGATACCGAGCTAGTCACGGTGACCATCGGGGGCAACGATATCGACATCGGTGGTCTCTGGTGGACCTGCGCCCGGCTCGGCGCCACCGACCCAGGGGGTAATCCGTGTCAGCGGCAGGCCATCGCTGGGGGCACCGACCTCTACACCCAGCGCATCGCTGCGGCGGCACCGAAGGTCGCCCGGGTGCTGGAGGGCATCTGGGCACGCTCGCCGCACGCGAGGGTGCTGGTGGTGGGTTACCTGCGGGTCCTGCCGCCCGCGGGGGGATCCTGTCCGGCCTTCCCGATCGCCCGCGGGGATGTGCCGTATGTGGATGGCGTGGAGCGGCGGCTCAACGCCATGCTGGCCGACCAGGCCAGCAACCACGGCGCGGTGTTCGTCGATTCCTACGCGCGCTCACTGGGCCACGACGCCTGCCAACAGCCCGCGATGAAGTGGGTCGAGGGCACTACCCCGACCAGCCCGGCGTTCCCGGTACACCCCAATGCCCTCGGCATGCACGAGGTGGCCGATTTCGCAATGGATATGCTCAGGGGAACACATTGCCACCCCCTTGGGCGCGGCTGGCCGCCTCGTGGTAAAGCCACAGTGCCGCGACTGCGCGGCCGAACCGGAGGGAGAGAAACGACGTGAACAAACACGAGAAGCAAGACGACAAAGACCAAGCACACGAGACTCGTCGCTGTTTTCAGTGGGTTACTCAGCGTGAGAACATGTAGGCGGGTGCTGGGTTGGTGAGAGTGAGTAGTTGGAGTTTAGCCGCGGTGAGGTAGATGATGGTGATCATCTTGGTCTTGCCGCGGTAGTCCCGGGCGCGGGCTTTGGCTGCCTGGATGAGAGAGCTGGTCACCTCCCGGCGTGACGCCACGGCCGCTACCAGGTTCTTTCGCAAGCTGCTGAGGGGGTTGCGGTCCGTGCCGCGGGTGCTGGTCACCGACAAGCTGGCTAGCTACGGGGTGGCCCACCGACGACTGATGCGCGGTGTGGAACACCGCCCATCCAAGTATCTGAACAATCGGGCCGAGAACTCGGGGGGTCGTGAAGGTAGCTGTTACTAGCCGCAAACAACGGCGTTCTCCCTGGTCAGTGGGGCATCGTCAAGGGGTGTTGCTGGGTGTCGAGTCGGTGTTGTGACGCACGAGGGATAGGTGCCTGTTATCCCGCACATGATCTCCGTAAAATGTTTCGCTCTCCAATTCGCGCGGTGCTCGACCACCTGTTCACGCGACGCTGCCTGCCGCCGGCATGACCCGTATTAGCGGACACTGGCCACTGCGGTGGTAGCAAGGGCGTCGGCGGGTAGGCCCAGATGGTGGCGCAACACCTCAATGTCGGCGGCGTCCTTGGGCCGATTCAGTTCGTCCTTGTAGCGCAGCACTTCCATCAGCGGGGCGAACCGAAGCCCGTCGATGATGTCGGCGTTGTCGATCAACGCTTCGGTGTCCCAGTCCTGTGTGATCCAGTGCTCGAAGAACTGGAGGCGGCCTTCCCGCGACAGGATCACGAGGATTCCTCGGAAATCCTGAAGTTCCGTCATCCCTCACTAGGCCGGCCCACTACCAAGGTTGCTGGGGTGATCAGGGACAACGCGGTGGGCTGCGAGAGACGCTGACGAGGCGGAACTCACGGGATGTCGCACAGCCGCAATGCGTCCCGCCTACCCGGCGAGGCAAGCTACGAGCGCGGTTGGTCTGTGGATCCAGTGCTGGTGAGTTGCTCGTTGAGCACCCGGATGCGGATCAGCATCGCCGCTTTGGACCTCGGCCGCCGACACTGACTCCCCAGCTCAGCACTGCCTCCCACGGTTTGTTCCGCTCTCGCGTGTCTTCCTTGACTTTCGAGGTTGACAGCTGATTTGTTAGGCGCCGCCTTGAGAGGTTAAGTGCGAGGAAGATGTGCGCGTGGGGGTGTCGTTAAGGAAGCTGTCACCGGCTGCAATCGGCGGTATATCGCCTGTTCAGCGCCTGCAGGTGCAGCGCGTTGGTACTCCAGACGGTGACCAGAGCCGCAAAAAATCAGGGCTTTGACCAGCAGCAACAGCCGCGTTTGCGGTTCATGGCGCCGTTCTTACCAGTACCCCGACACACGGTTGCTACCTCGGGACTCCCGGTTCCGTTGTTCCCCCAGGGCCGTCTCGAGTTAAGTGATCATATTTAGGAAGACCCAAAAGACAGAACAGGGGGTTCAAGATTCCCAGAGTCATTAAGTGGGCGGTCGGACCCGTCGCAGTCAGGTGCTTCATATCCCGTTACCGCTAGTTCGCTAATGTTTTTATACGACAGGGCCGGGAACGGAAGGGTTTCACATGAACCCACTGATTCTACCGGGTAAAACTGTTCTGGGGGCCCGAAATCAGGTTCACCGTAGAAGTAGATACCTTGCTGCTCACCGGGATCAGACATTCTAAAGCCTCCATTCGTCAAACGTTCAAAGTGGGGGAGTGATGGTATAAATGAATGGTGACGAACCAGTTAGCATCGCAGCTGACGCAAAGGGGGGGCCAGAACATTGACGTCAAAACAGCATAGCTCAAGCTCACGGTAGGGTTGCAGAAAAAAGAGCTGACCGGTCAACAATACCCCTATATTCTCGGGCCAGCAAACCCGTCGGCAACAAAACCCCACGAAGGTGGATTAGATGCCCGCCCTTGTTGGTTAATAGTTAATACTAGAAACCTCCCCCCGGGTTAATAGTTTAGAATCTCCCTGGGTAAAGGTTAGAACCTCCCCGAGTAACTCGAAACCATCTCGACTCGCTATCATCCCATCGTGGCTCAAAAATAACCCTATGCGGGTGCCAGCAAGATGCAGAGAGTTAAAATTAACTCTTTCGCGTTGATAAATGTGACAGTTGGACTCTTCTGCCGTTCCCGCGGGCAACGTAATCTTGATCATTTAGGGAGCAACACCGTCCGCGGAGAAGGTTGTTGGCTGTCGAAGATCAAGTTTCCGGTCAGGAGAGGACGGCGTTGCGCAGGCACCGTCAACTTGGTGTGGCCGTCGGGTTGCTGGGATGCTTGAGCGGTTGATCCGGGGTGGGGAGGGCGTTGTCAACTTGGTGAGGCCGTCCAGTGACTGGGATGATCGGTGGGTTGATCTCGGTGGGGAGGGGGCTGGATGATGGTCGCCGTGGTGCCGTCGTTCAAGGAGACCGGGAAAAACCGGGGGAGGCTATGCGGCCAGCGTTTGGTGATCGGTGGTGTGGGTGAAGCCGGGGTACCAGCGTCGGTAGTCGTTGGTGAGGGTGTCGTTGAGGACGCGGGTGCGGATTTGGAGCAGGAGGTGGGCTCCGCGGGGTGTCCAGCGCATCTGTTGCTTTTTGACCATGCGTTTGCTGATCACCTGGTTGACGGTGGATTCGACGAACGCGGTGGAGATGGCCTCGCCAGCGCGGCGGCGTTCGCCGTAGTGGGGGATGCGCCCGGCGTTGGCGCGTAGGTAGCTGTCGAACTCGCGCACCGCCTTGAGCATTTTGGTTGGTTCGCCGTCGGGGTTGAGTATCTCCAGGTCGGTGGTGATGTCGGCGACGGTCTGGAGGGCGTGGAAGACGTTGCCGTGCCAGAGGAACCACTTCAGCCGTTCCAGGCCCGTGCCGATCTCGGTGATCAGCTTGGTGGCGGTCTCGACGGAGAGTTCCAGGTCCGGATCCGGTGGTGGGGGTTGCAGGGATTTGGTCATGGTGGTCATCACGGTGATCCTCATCGTGATATGGAACCAGTCGAGTAGGTGCTCGGAGTCGGGATTGAGGTATAGGGGCAGGTCACGGTTCTTCACCGCCGTCGGTGAGGAACGTGACCTGCTGGTTGGCCGTCATGCCGTGGGATTTGAGCACTTCGAACAGTCGGCGTTTGGGTTTCGTGTCGTAGGTCTGCACGTACCCGAAACAGGTAGCCCGCCCGTCAGCCGGGACGGCCTTGCCGGCGATCACCTCGAACCACCCGTCCCGCCGCGATCGCTGGGTGGTGAAGTGGACGTAGCCGCCGTCCAGGCCCACGACCAGCGGCAGCTCTGGGCGGGGCAGCTCCTCTCGGTCCCTTTGGCAGGTGTCGATGAAGCTGGAGTGCTCGTCACCGAGCTCGTCCTCCAGACGCTGCGCGGTGGCGTGGACTTCACACCGCAGGGCGGTCGCGTGCAGGGGCCGACCCAGGGGCAGGAGCTCACTGAGCAGGGCGGCGGAGGCACCGTAGGAGACCAGCCCGGCGAAGCGTGCCTGCAGATAGGACAGCTCCGGGGTGGTGCGTTCGGGCAGCAGCGCCGCCAGCGGACTGAACGTACGGGCCGGGTGCACCTGGCAGGGGCAGTGCCACCACCGTGGGCTGTTCAGGCGCAGCGTGCCGAACAGGCTGCGCACCACGATGGTGTGCTTGTCCTTGTGCCGGTAGGGCCTTGCGCAGTCCGGGCAGGTGTCCTGGGCCGCGACCGTGGCGCTGACCTGGGCGGTGACCAGCGTGTCCTGCACCGCGGCGAGCAGGTCTTTGCCCTCGGCCAGACCCAACCCCAGCGTGTCCGGGGTCAACGCCTCGCGCGTGAGGGCAAACACCTCGCGCACCACCGTCTCGGCGTCATCATCATCGGACAGCGTGACGTGCACGGTGAGTTTCATGCCACCCCCGCCTGGGTCGCGGGCAGCGCCGCCAGGACGTGGTTGAGCGCCCGGCGGTCGAAACGCTCCAGGCCCAACAGCGGCAGCAAGGAGGCGAGCTCGGCGCGATACTCGCTGATCCGGGTCACCTCGGTGTGCTCCCCGTCCACAAGCGCGCCCACGATCTGGGCGGCTCGGATGATCGCGTCGAACACCAGATGCGGCTGGGTCTGTTCCAGGAACGCCCACGGCCCGTCCCACTCCTCGGGTGGGCCGGCCCGGCGCCCGCCGACACAGCGCGGGTAGCCCCGGGCGGGCTCGCTGGGTTGGATCTGTTCGACGCGCAGGTCAACGCGCCAGCCGGCGATGAAGTTGTACTCGTAGATGAAGCGCTCACCGGCTCGTAGCCGCAGCTCATCGAGGCGGAGCTTGCGGGCATCATCGCGGAAACCGGGTCCACCGAGGTAGGAGATGCCGTACTCGGTGCCGTGGATGATGAGCCGGTGCAGATGCTCATCGCCCCAGCCGAACACGGTCTGCAGGATGACATGCAGCTCGGCGATCGTGGCCGTGGCGGGCACGAGTAACCTCCGCCAGATCAGCGGGCTGATGCCGTGCAGCACGACGCGCAACTGGTAGCAGCTGGTGGTGCTCGCGGGGAGGTCGGGTGTGGAGGACATCGCGGCATCCTCCCAGCACCGGATAACGGGCCATTATCCCGCGTATCGATCAACTCTGATGTACCCTGAGCTGCACGAATGTCTCGCACTGGCCAGCACGAGGAGCGCACGTTATCCGGTGCATCGGCGCGGACGGGAGGTCGGGATGGTGGCCGACCACGCGAGGGTCACCGCGCCGCGATCACACACCGAGGGCCGACAGCGGGAGCCGGTGCTCGTACTCGACGCCATCGAGGCCTTCCTGAGCGCCCCGCGCCGCACCGAATCACCGAACACCCACCGCGCCTACGACAACGTCCTGCGACGGGTCGCCGACCTGATCGGCGCCTACCGGGCCCTGGTCGATGTCGACGACGACGAGATCGGCGCCGCCCTCACCACGCTCTGGGGCCACGCGAAACCGACAACCTTCAACCGTAACCGGGCCGCCGTGGGTTCCTGGCTAGCCTGGTGCGACACGAAGGCCCGCTGGTCCGCACCCTCGGTGCCAGGCACCTGCGAACGTCGGCGCGAGCCCGAGGACCAGACCCAGGCCGTGGACCGAGCGGTGATCGACCGGATCTGCACCCACCGCGACATCCCACCGCGGGAACGACTGCTCTGGCGCATGCTGTATGAAACAGCCTCACGGGCCAACGCGGTCCTGGCACTGGACGTCGAGGACTGCGACTTCGACAATCGCCGGGCCCGAGTGACGGTCAAGGGCGGGGACACCGCGTGGATCGTCTGGGGCCGCGGCACCGCCCTGCTGCTGCCCCGCTACCTGCGTGGCCGCCACAGCGGACCTCTGTTCTGCTCCGAACGCCGACCCGGCTCCGACCGCCGCTCCGCGACCGCCAGACGGGACATTTGCCCAGAAACGGGGCGAATACGGCTGGGATACGACCGCGCCCGCACCCTGATCAAGCACTACACCGGCCTGCACCTGCACCAACTCCGGCACAGCGCCGCCACCCACCTCGGCGAGTCCGGCGAGGACTCATCGGTGATCATGACCAAAACCCACCACCGCTCCATCCGCACCACAGCCCACTACACCAAACCCGGCCTCGCCGCCATCACCAAAGCCACCGAACGCCTCGACCCACCACACCCCCGAAGCTGATCAACCCGGACCGCCTCCCCCGGTTTTTCCCGGTCTCCCTATTCGCAGGTCGCCGCCCGCGTTAATGATCTACCGGGTGACACTTGTTTCCCGGTAGGCTGCCCGGGTGGACACGTCCGCCGCAGGCAGAAGGCCAGCGACCGGAATGAGACGTTTCGACCGTATCTTGGCCGGCCCTGCACTGCGACCTTATGTCGCAACCACGGTTTGTCCTGGTCTCCCGGTTGGGGTGCTGGTCTCGGTCAGGGTGACTTGCTGAGCGTCGGGGGTGATCGTGATTTGCCATCGTTCCGGGCCGGGGCGCCCTGCATCGAGCCACCCGTGGTAGGCGGTCTCGATCTCGTCCCACAGGTTGCGTGGCCCGAACTGGTGCACTGGGTAGGTAGAGGTGTCGGGCTGGTGGAGGAGGTTGGCCCAGGACTTGGTGAGGGGATCGGTGAACCAGAGTCGGGCGTAGTGGTCGGGGTAGTGCTCAGCGCCGACGTAGATGGGCGCGCAGTGGGGGACTTTCATGCCAATGGCTAGGGAGGCGTCGTAGTCACCGGCCACGCTGTAGGGCGCCACGCTGGTGTGGCTGTGACGGGCGGTGGTTTCATCGCATTCCTCATCATCGATACTGGCGCGAAAACGCTGCTCGCGCAGTTCCATGAATGCGACATTGCCCACGATGCGGCCCTGGGCGGTGCCGTCCGCATGCACGGTCAAGGAGACGAGAGCGCCGTTATGGTAGTGGCTGGCCCAAGGGGTGAGGATCGTCCCACCGGGGCGGCTCTGCGCCACCCATGGGTAGGGCACCTCGTGCACTGCGGCGGTCGCGATAATCCGGTCATAGGGGGCGTGTGGTGGGTAGCCTTGCGCTCCGTCGCCGGTGATCACCGTAACCGAGTAGCCGGTCGCGGCAAGCGCGGTCCGTGCGTGCTTGGTGAGAGCGGGGTCGATCTCCACACTGGTCACGTTCTGGGCACCGAGGCGGTGGGCGAGCAGGGCGGCGTTGTAGCCGCTCCCGGTACCGATTTCCAGCACCCGCATCCCGGGTTGGGCGTCTAGCGCGGCGAGCATGAGGGCCACCACGTCGGGTCGGCTGGCGGAACTGGTGATGTAGCGGCCACGGTCGCTGGATCCGGTGGGGTGCCCGTCGTCCACTTGGGTGATCACCGCGTCGAGTGCGTAGGCCGCGTCAAGCCAGCGGTCCGGGTCATCGGCGCGCCGCAGCGGTACCAACTCACCGAGGGAGTCGTCCCAGATGGTGTCCGGGATGAATTGGTGACGCGGTAGTGCCGCGAACGTCTCATGCCAGGGCTCGCTCAGTGTTCCGCTGGCGGCCAGATCGTCCAGCAGTCGCTGGTGCAGCAGTGCGATCTCGGTCATTTCTTGTCTTGGTCCCTGTCGCCTTGGTCTGGCTGGTCAGGTCTGTTGCTGTGTCTGCCCCTGTCGTCTTTCGGCTCATCCCTCACGTCACCTTTTGGTACCGGTTTCGGCCAGTATCCGTCTTTCGTGTTGCCCCGATCGTGCGCACCCATCGCGTGTATTTCCCTTCAGACGAAATCTGATCTTTCGTGGTTATTCCCTGCGGGGGGTCTTGGGCAGGGCCGGCCGAGATACGGTCGAAACGTCTCATTCCGGTCGCTAGCCCTTCTGCCCGCGGCAGGCGTGTCCACTCGGGCAGCCTACCGGGAAACAAGTGTTACCCGGTAGATCGTTAACGCGGGCGGCGACCTGCGAATACACCGTCCGGAAAACCGGGCGCTGTTCAACACCGACCATTAGACGTTTCGACCGTATCTCGGTTGGCCCCCTGCCGGGCCGAGGGCCCCGAGCGCAAGGTACTCAGTCCCGCCTTGTGCTCGGGGCCCTCGGTCTGGCTGCCCTTGGGCGCGTCGTGAGGAGGTCACCGACTTCCTACCTGGTGGCGAGTACAGGGTGCGCCGGCATCGTCTTGTCTTCACCACCCCGACTGGGAGGTGTCTGGCGATCGATACGCGGTGCTCCCCGCTGTCAGGCGAAGTGGGCGTACGACGGATCGCTGGTGTCGCGTGCGCCGGGCAGCATGTTCCGCACCAGCTCCGGACTGCCAGCGTCGGACCCGAACAGGGCGGCCGTCTGGTCGGTGGCGTCGGCGACCCGGGCGTGATCCAGAACAAGTTGACGCCGGAGGATGCGCCAGACGCCGTCACGCTCCTCCAGGTTATCGAGGAAGCGAGACCGACCGAGGATCTCGTACGGCTTGCCTTGGTGTTCGACTCGAAGGGCGACCGCGGCGCACGTTTCGGCTTTCGCGGTGGAGCCGTGCAGCTCGACGTAGTGATTGAGCATGTAGTGGGTGGTCCCGAGGTAGGTGGTGAGGTGCATGTGCACCACCCAGTCGGCGAAGTCGGCGGCGGTTCCGGCGAAAGCGCCGTGATCGTCCCAGCCGTCCGGATGAAACGCCGAGCGAATCAGCTCGGGATCATTGCGGTCGAACGCCGCGTGCCCACCGCATAATCGCGTCGTAGATCTGACACCGGGCATCGTGTTCACGAACCATGGTCTTCAAGTCCCGCTCGGGCATCACTGGTATCCCTCCTGGATCGCAGACTACTGCGATGGGCTGTCGGCACGTCCGTGGACTGGCGGGTCAGCCGGCCTGCGCTGCGGGTTCCTTCAGCAGTCGGCAGACCTCCAGCATTCGACGGACGGTAACTTCTTGCTCGTCGGGGCGCAGGGCACGGCGCACATGTCGGAGACCGTTCAGATCTGGGGGAGATCATCTACCCGAGAGGGGTCGACTATGCGGCGAGCTTGACCGGGCCGCTGTGGTGGGTGAAGCCCGGATACCGGAGAGTGAGGCAAACCGTGGGAGGCGAAGCTACGAGCGCGGTTGGCCTGTGAGTCCAGTGCCGGTGAGTTGCTCGTTGAGCACCCGGATGTGGACAGCATCGCTGCCCTGGACTTCAGCACTTACCCCCAGTTCAGCGCTGCCTCCCACGGGTTTGCCTCGCTCTCGGGTAGATGATCTCCCCCAGATCTGAACGGTCTCCGAGGCCGTCGGCCACTCGGCGTATCAGCGAATCTGAAAAATCAGGGAATTTTGATCAATGGATTGAGACAATGCACACCAAGCACAACTGGATCACCACACCCATCACCGCGGACCTCTTGCGCGGCGCCCTCGACCTCGAGTACACCGCGTGCGGTGTGCTGCCGCACCGGCTGCCCGCCCGGGCTCGCGCCCAGTGCGCCGACGGGCTACTGGCCATGGCCGAGACCCAGCCGTCGGGCGTACGACTGGTCTTTCGTACCCGGGCCACCGCCGTCGAACTGGACACGTTGCCCACCAAGCTGGTCTATGCAGGCGCCCCGCCCCGCCCGGATGGCGTGTACGACCTGCTCGTTGACGGCCGCCTGGCTG
Organism: uncultured Actinomycetota bacterium; assembly: GCA_963822695.1. Lineage (GTDB taxonomy): Bacteria > Actinomycetota > Actinomycetes > Mycobacteriales > Pseudonocardiaceae. The sequence goes on along the minus strand of CAWGJH010000008.1, from coordinate 229,188 downwards.
GCCAGGCTAGCGTGGACGGCGGCAACACCCTGACCATCGACATGGCCACCGGGACCGCCGAGAACCAGCCGGGCCCGGCCGGCACCCTCCGCTTCACCGGCCTGCCCGACGGCGTCAAGGACGTCGAGATCTGGCTGCCGCACAACGAGACCACCGAACTCATCGCCCTGCGCACCGACGCCCCTGTCGAGGCCGTACCCTCGGGCGGCCGCCGGGTGTGGCTGCACCACGGCAGTTCGATCAGCCACGGCTCCGACGCCGCAAGCCCCACCACCACCTGGCCCGCGCTGGCCGCCTGTCTCGGCGGTGTGGAACTGATCAACCTGGGTCTGAGCGGCAGCGCCCTGCTCGACCCGTTCACTGCCCGCGCCCTGCGCGATACCCCCGCCGACCTGATCAGCCTCAAGATCGGAATCAACCTGGTCAACGCCGACCTGATGCGCCTGCGCGCCTTCACCCCCGCCATCCATGGCTTCCTCGACACCATCCGCGAAGGTCACCCCACCACACCGCTGCTGGTCATCTCGCCCATCCTGTGCCCCATCCACGAAGACACACCCGGCCCTAGCGCCCTAGACTTCACCGCCCTCAGCACAGGGCAACTGCGGTTCCGGGCCACGGGCGATCCGATGGAACGCGCGAGCGGGAAACTGACCCTGGGCGTCATCCGAGACGAGCTGGCCCGGATCGTGGAACAACGAGCGGCCAAGGATCCAAACCTGCACTACCTCGACGGCCGCGACCTCTACGGTGAGGCCGACTCCGCCGAACTGCCGCTGCCTGACCAGCTCCACCCGGACGCCGCCGCACACCGCCGCATCGGCGAACGCTTCGCCAAGCTGGCCTTCACCGCCAACGGCCTCTTCGCGGATCGCAGCTCCTGAAATCGGGTTCTGTCGCGCCACCCATGATCGACAAGGCAGAACCTAGCACCGACTGAAAACGATCAGGAGAGATCCTGCTGGTTAATTCCTGATCATGCTGCGAGGCGGAGTTGGAGTCGGGCGAGGTGGCTGGTGCGGGTTCGGTCCATGGGGTGGTCGTTCCAGTAGGCGTGCAGGCGGATGAGGTTGAGGGCGACCGCGGAGAAGACGTGTTGGAGGTGGACTTTGCGCAGGCCGCGGTAGCGGGCGTGGCGGGGTGTCGCAGACCGTGACGGCTTGGTGGATGGTGCCCTCGACGCCGGCGCGAAGGGCGTAGGTGGCCTGCCAGGCTGTGGTGTCTTGGAGCGCGCGGGCCTGGCATTGCGCGGTGTGGACCTCATGGGGATGCACGGTGAGCTGGCGGCGCTGTTTGCGGGAGATGGTGCACTGCTCGCGCACGGGGCAAGGGCCGCAGGTGGTTCTCGAGAAGCTGATCACGATGGTGTCGGTGCCGCGTTGGGTCACCGGGTTCCACGAGGAGCTGGTGTGCCCTTGCGGGCAGGTGGCCTGCTCGCGGTCGAAGTCGATGGTGAAGCTGGCGCGGTCGAACCCGGCACCTGCCCTGGCCTGCGGTGACTGGTCGCCGAGCAGGGGTGTGATCAGCTCGATGCCGAACTCGGTGCGTGATCTGGTCATCAGCTCAGCGGAGGGGTAGCCGGAGTCCAGGTAGTGCTGCGCGGGCAGCAGGCCCCGCGTCCAGCGTCCGGTGGATCGGGTCGGTCATGGCCACATCGGGGACCGTCGCGTCGGTGGTCGCCACGTTCGTGATCAGATTGGGCAACTCCTCGGGCGCGGGCCTGGCCGGGTCATCTGCCGCGGTCGGGCTTCTGGGTCGTCGCGGGTGCGCGCGTGGTGTCGGGTGTCAGGGGTGTGGCAGGTTTCGCTGAGGTGGACCTTGTAGCCGTTCCAGACCAGGTCCTCGCCCTTGGCGGCCCAGCGGGTGTCGGTGTCATACGGGGAGCTGATCCGCAGCTCTGCCCGGCGGGAGACCGTCTGTGTCCGCCTCCCGCCGTGTGATCACCTCCCGGCCTCGCGCGTCGGTGCGGATGTGGTAGTTCTCCCACCAGCACTCGCCGCAGGACCTCCACCGCGGGCAGCTCTCGCAGCCAGTCCGGCGACTGGGGGCCGTACACCGCGCGCAGCAGGGTGAGGGCATCGCCGCCATAAGTCTGGGCCAGCTGCTTGCGCTTGGCCTGGGAGGTGGGCAGCCGCCAGGAATCGACCCGGGCGCCATAACGCTTGGCCCAGTCGCCGAGGTCGATCACCGTGGGCAGCCAGCCCGGCGCGGCGACCGCGAGGGCCTCCAGGGCTGCCCGTACCGATTCCCCGGCCAGCTCCAGCCGGTTCAGATCGCGCACCGCGGAGACCACGTGGGTGGAATCGGTGCGCTGCTTGCCGCCGGCCTTGACCAGCCCCAGCTCACCCAGCCGGGTCAGCAGCGTATCCAGGACCCGCTCCTCCAGACCATGGGCGACCAACCGGGCCCGGAACTCGGACAGCACCGAGGCGTCGAACCCCGGATCGCTCAGCGTCATTCCCAGCGCGTACTTCCACGAGATCTTCTCCCGCACCGCCTCCGCGGCCTGCCGATCAGTCAGGTTCTCGGCCATCTGTAACACCGTGACCAGCGCGAGCCGCCCCGGTGACCACCCCGGCTTACCCCGCGCGGCGAACCCGGCACCGAACTCCTCGTCGGTGAACAACTCACCGAGCTGATCACGGATAGCCACCGGCAACGGAACCTTCCGCCCGGGATACATCGCCCGCACCGCCGCGGCGATCTCCCGCTCGGCTCGGGCCATGGCTGAGGACGCATCGACATCACTGTGCTCCATCCACGGCCGAGGGAAGACGAGAAATCGACCGCGAACGATCATGAACACACACCAGGTCAACGAGCGGGAGCCACGCCGGACCAGCGATCACCACCCAACCGAATTAGCCAGCAGGATCCTGGAACCGGCCGGCCGCCGGGAGCGTGACGGGGGCAAGGCTCAACCGGTGGCCGGCCGGGATTTACTCCTCGCGCGGACCCCAGACGTGGGAGTCCGCAAGGAAAATCAGGCGACAGCGTTGGCAGTTCAGGCCGGGTAGGGGCTGGTCGTGCTGGGTAATGCTCGTCGTCAGCAGCGCGCCGCAGCGGGCCTTGAGCACGCCCGGGGGGTGCTCACCCTGAGGGAGCAGCAGGTGGGCGTGGTAGTCCAGTGGGGACCGCGCCCAGCGCGCTGGGCTCCTCACCGGGTGCCCCTCGCGCGCACCGGGCACGGTGACCGGTTGCTGTTCATCGGCGCAGCCATGTCCTGAGAATCTCGAATAGTGCCGTGGCGGCGTCCTCGTCGAGGATGATCACGCACGCGCCGGTGACATGCGGGTCGAGCACGATCTCACCGTTGAGCTTGCGCTCTACCACCAGGTTGGCGAAGCCCCTCGGCCCCCGGTGCAGCGCACAGCTGACGGGGATCGCTTTGCGGTTCTCGCGAGACGCGCTCGCGGTCGCGCCTTCCGTGATGGGGATCGTTCGAGGGTTGCCGCTGGCCGGCCGTGTCGCTGGTGCGTCGTTGGTGTCTTTGGTCATGATTGACGACGGTGAACGATCGACAGAGGCGGGCGTCGCTCAGGGGAGACTCTCCGGGGAACGGCCCGCGCTGGGTGACCGCGATAGCGGGCGACGATCTGCCTGTGTCTCTCAAGAGAGACACCCCGACGGGGGATACACGGCCAGACCGGCTCGACGGCCCATTCCCCGCAGCACCTCGTCGGTCGAGGAGCCCCGGCGCGAGTGTCTGAGCAGCACGGCGAGGGTGTCGCGGACCAAGGGGTCACGCTGCACCCGGAGGGGATAGGTTGTCTCAGCGCGATGCAGCGCCCGTACCGCGTCATCGTGGCGGCCCCGCAACTGCGCCAGCGCACGCCCGTAGCCCACCCAGTGGTAGGTGCGATTTGTCGGGAAGGGGTTGCGTTCGGGGTGCAGCCCTCCGGCGATGCTCACCGCACGGTCCGGTTCGCCCGCCTCCAGGGTCAGACGTACGCGGCGGAACCCGACGTTGGTGGGCCCGAACTCGAACCCCAGAGGATCGACCTCGCCAAGTTCGCCGAACCGATCAGCCAAGTCAGTGGCGGCATCCATGGCAGCGGCCGCATCACCCGGGCGGCTGTCCAGCACGGCGGTCGCGGCGCGGGAGGTGGTGACCAGACCGATCAGACCGGCGGTGTCAGCAGTAGTCGCGGGCAGGGTCAACGAATCCAGCTCGGTCTTGGCCAGCTCGACGGCCCCACCGGCGAGCAGCGTATCGGCCACGCCGACACCGGCCACGCCGAGCGTGGTGAGCGTATCGCGCTCCTGCGCCAGCCTCCGGGCCAGGAAGACGATCCGACGCAGCAGGTGCACCGGTGCGGCCGCGTGGACAAGCCACTGTCGCGTGACGTGCACATGCAGGTACACGGCCAGGTCAAGCAACTCGCCGTGGTCAGCCCCGGTGGCCAGCGTGGTGTGCAGGTCCCGGATCAGTCCCGGCAAGTCAGGCGCCACCTCGGGCAGTCGGCACGTCCGCTTCAGGTGCAGAAATCGGGCCGTCTGGTCCCGTAATACCGCAATGGGTAGGACCAATCCGCCGGGCTGGTCGATGTCGATCGCGTCCAGCGCGAGCCCGATCGCCTTCGTGGTGGAATCGGTATGTCCGTTAGCGGGTGCAGGCACGGGGAGCCTGGTCAGCTCCGACACAGAGATCTGGAGCGCCTCGGCCAGGGCAAGGATCTGGTTTAGGGTCGGGGACAGTAGACCGCGCTCGATCCGGTTCAGGGTGTCCTTGCTCATCCCGGCCAGCCCGGCGATCACCCGCAGCGACTTGCCCCGATCGTCGCGGACACGCCACAGCGCCCAGCCGATCGTGCGCGCTTCCTCAGCGTCCACCAGAGCGGCCCTCTCCTCGCCGGAACCCCCCGCCGATGCCCCGGGGAGCTACCCCGGGGCGTGTACCTCGGCAAGGAGGTAGCGACAGGCTACTCGGCGCCTGGTGGTGGACACCGCGCACTGTGGACCCCGACGGCACCGGGCGGCTGATCGGCGCGGATCGGCCGTTTTCGTGACCTGGGAAAATGAAGATCCCGATTGCAGGATCATCGCAGGTCAGGGGCCACTTTTTTCTTGATCACCGGTAGTGGGCAAACCGGACACCTCAGCTACCGGGTTCTACCGAGTATGTAATACCCGCACGGCGTCGGCATCCAGCATCGGCGTCCGGGTACTCCGTGCTCACCAGTTCGTATCGCGCCGCTAGATCATTTCGCCATAGCGTTCGTGGTCGATGGTCTCCATCAACACCCTGGCTTCGGCGCTTTCCTGGGTACGCCCGTGCTGGCACCATCATCGGCATGCGGGTCCTCGGCATCGACGCCTACACCAAGGGATGGCTCGGCATCGAGCTAGAGCACGGCACGTTCGTCACCGCGCATATCGCTGGCTGCCTGACCACACTGCTGTCCGCCGTCCACGACATCCAAGCGGTGGGCATCGACATGCCGCTGGAGCTAGTCGAGACTGGCCGGCGTCAGGCGGATCTCGACGCGCGAGCCTTCGTGGGTACACGCCGCAATAGCATCTTCCTGATGCCGCCGCGAGCGGTTTGGAAGCAGGAGGACAACACCTGGTACGACGATTCCGGGGAGCAAGCCAACCAACGGTGCCAGCGACTGGCAGGGTACGGGCTGCCCCCCTATACGTGGGGACTGCGCGTCAAGCTCCGCGAAGCGAACGAGTGTCTTGCCACCAACAAGTACCCGCTGCACGAGGTTCACCCCGAGGTGTCCTTCACCGCCATGAACGACAAGAAGCCCCTGGATCACAGCAAGATCAGCTGGACGGGGCACAACACTCGCCGGGCACTCCTCGCCAAGCACGGCATTCACCTACCCGACCAGTTCGATGACGCCGGTAAAGGTGACGCCGGTAAAGCCGGTTTCGATGACGTACTCGACGCAGCCGCAGCAGCATGGAGCGCCCACCGCATCGCCACCGGCCATGCCGGCCGACTGCCCACCGAACCGTCGCCCAGCCAGGAGTGCATCAGCATTCAGTACTAAACCGATCAGGGCGCGGTACGGGCGTGATGTCCGAGCCGACGACTGTTTCCGTGAACTGGTAAAACGCTGCCGCCAGATACACTCTCACCAGCCAAAACACCATGATCACCGGCAGTGGGCAAAACGGACACCTCGGCTATCGGGTCCGCTGGGCACGGGTGACCACCGCCGCGATGTTCTCCACGGTGCACGTCTCGAACCCGGCCAGCTAGGTCAGGGAGGCACGCTCTCCATCGGAGAGCGGCACGCCGTCCAGCGCGTCGAGATCGTTGCCTCCCCGGGGACAGTGAGGCGGTTGGTACGTCTCTCATGGCCGTACCTCTGTCCGGTCAAGGCCCGGTGTTCCTGCACTGGCTCGGGGCCGCCTACGGGGGCCGTCTGGTGCCGAGTCAGTAGGCGGCGCGCGAAGCAACACACCACTATTTTCATAACCAATCGGCTACTGACGCGTTATGGCAGCGCCGCATCCGGCACCGACACCCTCATGACAAGGAGGACCCCCTGCCACAGCGCCTGTAACCGCCCCGACCACCGCCCCCACACCAGGTGAGCACGACCCGGCCGTCAACCCTGCGTGCCGGGATGATCGCGCCTACCACCTGGCCCGGGTGTGCGCCCGGTTTCCCCGCACCATCAGCACCCAGGGCGCCCACCGGCTCGCGCGCCTGTTGCGCGTGAGCGCCGACCGGTCACCGTAACGACCCGTTCGGCCCCGTTTTGTGACGGGTGTGACGGGTTGCGCTCCGACCCGTCACACCCGTCACACCCCCCTGACCACAGCTCAGGCCACCAACCCACCCATCACACAGACGCGCCACCCGTCACAGGGCTGTGACGGGTGAATGCGTGGGTCGTGACGGGTTGAATAGTCCTGGTGTGACGGGTTGAGCGGGTGGGCTAGAGGAGGTTGGGTTCGATGTCGATGCGCCCGTAGTTGAACCTGCCCCGTTTGCCCCGGTGTTCGTCGATGATCACGGCGGCGAACAAAAACCGCAGGATCGCATTCATCCGTTCCCCGTCGCCGCTGGCGGCCAGCGCATCCCAGGATGCCCGTGCGTCCGGCCCGATCAGCCCGGCGAGGACCTCGCGGGTGGGGCGCACGATGGTTTTGCGCCGCAGGGCGCTCAGGCGGTCTTCGACGGTTTTGCGCATCTGGCGGTATTCCCGGGTGGACAGCTCCCGGTGGGTCCACATGTCCTTGAGCTCGGCCAACTCCGCCTCATCCGCGCTGATCGCGGCCGCATCCCGCTCCGGGAGCGCGGTCACCGCACTCGGCTCACCGGTTACCTCCAGATGAGTGAGCAACTCCACGGCAGCGTCGGCGACGAACGCTTCGAGCAGGGGGGCGTCGATCCGGCGCTTGCAGCGGACCTCACCGATGCCCTCACGCCGGGAACACACATACGTCGGATCCCCTTGACTCGTGCTTCCAGCCATGGGGACAGCGCACCTTTTGCACATCACCACACCCCGCAACACATAAAACCGATGCGCCCGACGCGGATGCGCGCTGGCCCGATAGGCCCGCCGGTCCTGGACCTCAGTCCAGGTACCCCGATCGATGATCGCTGGCCAGTCCCCGTCGCCGAAGTCCCGCCCACGAAACACCCGGATCCCGGTCACATGGCGAGCCTTCAACATCCACCGCACCGACTCCGGACTCCACGGCTTACCAAGCGCCGTGCGCTCCCCCCGCCCCGTCAGCTCCTGGGCGATCTGATGGTGGGAGGCCCCCTCCAGAGACCGGGTGAAGATCTCTCGCACAATCTGAGCCTCGTGCTCGAGGATGGTGACCCCGTCGCGGGCATACCCATAACGTCGCGACGTGTGGTGCACCCGGCCCTCCCGAGCCCGGTCCTCCAGCGCATCGCGAATCCGCCGAGAGGTGTCCTCCGAGGAACGGCAGGCGTGCGCTACCTCAATCCGCAGAAAAAACCGATCATCCGGATCCGAGAGATCACGCCGGTTCGCCTGCCCATGCAACGTAATATCATGCTCCTCCGACAAAGTGAGCAGTTCTTCCAGGTCCCGGGGCTGGCGCATCAACCGATCCGGGTGATACACGATCACATGCCGCACCCGGCCCGCCCGGATCGCCTCCAGCAACGCGTCCCACCCCGGACGGTACCGGGTCCGCTTCCACGCCGAACGATTGTTATCCACCAGCACACAATCCGGCAGGATGACCAGCCCGAACCGCTCAGCGACCTCCCGGCACAACCGCTCCTGGCGATCCACCCCCGTCTGATCCTCATCCCGGGCATTCGAGATCCGGCAATAAATCGCCGCCGGTTGACCCACCCACCCCGACCCGCCACCATCACGATCCCGAGCACCCCGGATCCCTCCGCGCTGCTCACCACGTCTGCTGTGCATGCGCCATAGTGTATGAACGGCACTTGACTGGGAATCATCCCCGGCCCCGCCGTGATCTGGGTCCGGCCGCCCCGCCCCAGCGGACCTGTGAGAAGACAAGGGCGGGACAGCCGGGGTCTGTAGGTAGCTGGGTGGTGGCGCGGTGACCAACTCTCACTCGTCGGGCAGCAGGCTCAGCAGCAGCACCTCATCGAGCTTGTCCAGGCACAGGGTCGCCTTGCTGTGCACCTGGCAGGAGCGCCACCGCAACCCGAACACCGACCCAGGCCGGCGGCAGGACAGACAACGACCCCACTGATCAACCGCATGATCCAGGAGCAGCGAGTACAGGGTGACCACCGCCCGACACTCAACCGAGCCGACCCCACCCCCACCTCGCCCGGCCCGTTCCCCGTCCGCCACGACCTTGCGCAGCATCTGGCACAGGGGGTCGCGGCTGGCCTGGTACCCCAAAGGGCCACTGCGGATCACCGGCCTCACCCCGCCACCGTCTGCCACGCCGCGGACAGGATCGGCTGCAGCCGGAGCAGCTGCAGTGAGCCGCTCTCGACGTTCATGCTGGGCACGGATACCCCTACCGGCACAGTGACCTCCTTCTTGGTCGCGGTGGTTACTGGATAACCATCGCCACTACGCGAGTGCACCGGGAGGTCATCACGGGGCCGATGCGGGGTCGATGCGGTGACATCGCGGCGAGATAGATTCCGATTGATCGACTGAGTGGCTACTGTTTGCTGGCACCGTCAGGAGGTGGACCAATGGCTCAGGTACCGCGAACCCGGTTGGAACAACACGCGCAGACCGCGCACCTATCCGTCCGGGAGTTCGTCGATCGTTTTCACGCTGCGGCAATCGAGTGCGGAGAAGGCAAGGCCCACATCTCGGAACGTCAGGCGAAACGATGGCTTGCCGGGGAGTCCGATCTGCCGCGTCCGGTGTGCCGCCGAGTCTTGGAACACTGGTGGGCTGAGCCGGTGTCCCGCCTGCTCGGGCCCCCCGACAGCGGCACGGTCTCGGTCGCCATGAGCGAGGAGGAGCTGATCGGGTGCCCTCATGGCGTGGCGGCGCCGTCGCTATGCTCGCCAGCCGTGACTGTTCCGACAGAGGTTGACTGCGTCGTGGTGTCCTACAACAGTGCCGTGGATCTTCCGGCCTGTATTGACTCGCTCACCGGCCAGGAGGGCGTCTCTGTGCGTGTCGTCGTGGTGGACAACCTCTCGTCCGATGACAGCGTGGAAACCGCGCGGCAGCGGGGTTCCGCAGTCGTCGTGAACGATTCGAATCGCGGCTTCGCCGCAGCCGTGAACCAGGGACTGCAGCAGGGTTGCGCACCGTGGGTGCTCGTTCTGAATCCGGACGCACAGCTGGCGTCCGGAGCGTTGTGCGCTCTTGTCGAGAGGGCTCGGGCAGACGCGACTGTGGGCTGCGTGGGGCCTCGTACACTCGATGATGACGGCGCCGAGTATCCGAGTCGTCGATCTTTTCCCAGTATCGTGACGGCTGCGGTCCACGGGTTTCTCGGTTGCGTGTGGCCGGCTAATCCGGCGACCCGTCGGTACCACGTCGAGGGCACTCCTCGTGATCGGTCTTCCGTCGTGGATTGGGTGTCGGGGTCCTGCATGCTGCTGCCGCGACATGCTTGGGAGAGCGTGGGCGGGTTCGATGAGCGGTATTTCATGTACGTCGAGGACATGGACTTGTGTTTCCGGCTGCGTCGCGCCGGGTGGAAGACCGTGTACGAGCCGGCCGCGACGGTCATGCACTCTCGTGGGCGATCGTCGCGGCATCGTCCGCTCCGGTCGGTCTTACACCACCATGTCGGGGCGGCCCGCTTCTATTGGCGGTCAGCCGGCCGGTGGCACCGGCCGATCACGTGGCCCCTTGCCGTTGTTGCGTTGGCCGTTCGGGGTGCCGTGCAGGTGTCAGCGGGGGCGCTGCGTGCTGATCGCTGAGGTAGCGCGCGAGGTGGGTCGGTCGCCAGGATTCGTCCTGGCGACGGAACCGGTAGCCGTGAATCCTCGTGCGGCAATCTTTTGTCGCGCACAGACAGCGTGGCACCGCGATGCTCACGTACTCGGTAGTCTCGTAGTCCCAGGTCAGCTCGTCGTCCGGCTGGATCTCTTGTAGGGCAACGAAGTCGTAACCGTCCTGGCTGTTGTTGACAACGCCGGTGTTGGGCCGGCATGAGTGGTTCATGAAACGAGCCGGCGCGTCGAGTTCGACGTGCGTGTCCCAGTCCTTCTGGAACGAATGAGTGGTGCGATCGGGAACCACGGATACCGCACGGCCGATGACAACGAGTTCTGCTGGGCGGAACCTGCGCAGGGCGACGACGGCGCGCCCTTTATGTTCGGAAGTCACGATGCGAACGTCGTCAGCCGTGCCCACCAGTGATCACAGTGCTCCAGGTCGAGTCAGGGATCGCAGGTAGGTCAGTTTGGACTCGCCGCCGGTGATGTGCTGGATGTTTCGGTCTTGCAGATAGCGTTGGACAACGCCGACGAGGAAGCGAAGTTCGGCATCGACGGCATCCGCGGATGCCGACTGCAGGGTGCGGCTGTGCAGGTATTCAATCTCGACCTGATAGAGGTGCTTGTTCTGCAGGTCACGAAGAGGACGGCACCAGTTGACCATGAGTCCGTAGATGTTGCCTGTGCGCGTCGCTTCACACGTGGTGTCGAAGCGGGTTCTGCGGAAGGACCCGACGTAGCTCGCGTTCACCTTCGCTTCCGTCCGCAGGTACGTATCGAATCCTGTTTGCGTGGCGGGGATGGCGACGTTGCGCCAGCGTGCCTCTCGCCGTCGAATCGTGTCGCGAACGAACCACTTACGTTTGACGATCACCGTCCCGACGGAGTCGGGTATGAAGGAGATGTACCCGGCGTCGCTGACCGGTTCTGTGATTGCGAACATGTGGTTGTCGAAGTCCCACATCTGATAATCGTCGCGGTAGTCCCAGATGTAGTCGGGCATCTCGGGCGAGCCGACCAGGTTTCTCAGATCGACCGTGATGTCGTGAATGTCGACGGGCGGGGCGAGCGTGATCTTGTGCTCGATCTCGTCGCCCGGCCAGAAGTTGGTGTAGCAGCACTGGTGGTTGTTGAGGAACTCGCGGTGGCGCTCGGCATGGCTGATGGCCTTGGACAGGAGCGCGGGTAGGTTGATTTGTTGGCCGGCGAGGTGGGTGGTGCCTGCCCGGACGAACAGCGCATCGCGATCACCGAGCCTGACCTGTGCGTGCAGGATGATGGTGTCGCCCGCTCGGCCAAGGATGAACAGGGGTACGGCGGCCTGTCCTGGCCATAGGGTGTGGCCTAGCCTTCGCAGTGCCGGGCCAGTGTTCAGGCTGCGAAACAACGGCGCGGCCAGTGCGACCACGTCCGCGGTGGAGCCGGCGCAGGCCATGGCCTGCGCCGGCTTGTCCTGCGGCCAGTTCAGCAGCGTAGTATTGTGATCTGCTCCACCATCGGGCAGTTCGCTCACCAGTACTGACTGCCGGCCATCCCATCCCTCGCCAACGCGCCACAACGCGGGGCCGATCAACAACACTCGCGACTGGTCTCGTTCGAGCATGAGTATCACCACTACCTGAATTGGCGGCATTGAGCAAGGGCGAGTTCCGCGGTGGCCGCGATGTCACTGGTGACCGTGCTGACCGTGAGGTTAACAGGTATGCGCTCGAGTGATGGGCCGAATACCGCACGCTCGTCAATGACCGAGAGATCATTGCGCTCCACGAGCCGTGCCTGGCGAACTTCCTCAGGACATTCCAGTCGTATTATAGCGAACCCGGCCTCGCGTAAACCGTGAGCGTCCGGCGCCGGTTCCCGCAGATCGTCGTTGATCACCGCTGTATCCGGGGCCAACCCGGCGACCGTCTGCAGGAACCTATCAAGCAGTGCCCGGTCCGAGATCCGCCGTAGCTGCCGCGCTATGTCCGCCATGAGCTGCTGGTCCTGCCTCGCTTCGTCCACCATGACGCCAGCCTCGACATAGAAGGCGTCCTGGAGGCGGTAGAGCGGAGCTGACAGCTTGACGATCCTCGCGGTGTAGCCGTCGCGGCACAATAGCTGTGTGAGGGCGGCGGCCAGGGTGGACTTCCCTGTTCCGGACAGGCCCACCAACGCGATCCTCGGTGCGAAGCTGCTGGTCACGATGTCCTTCCGATGCTGATGTACCCGTTCGTGCCCACGCAGACGATGTCGCCGTTGAATGGCATGGGGCTCATCGGAGCGGTGACTGCAGGAACACGATGTTCCCGGAGCAGAATGGCGAGGTGACAGAAACGGGCAGCTCCGCGGTGGAACACGAAGCCGGCCACGTGCGGGATCAAGGTCGCCAAGATGGCGTAGGGCCGGTCGGCGATCACGACCGGCCGCTGCGAGTACGCGCTGATTCGCTGTACGAGCCGAGAGACGTACCCCTCGGTGGGCCGCGGCAGCGGTTGTCCCACTGACACGATTGGTTCCTCGCTTGCCTTGATCAGGTCGGCGACACCGCCGGAATCGATCAGTAGAGCGGGCCCTTCGCAGGTTCCCTCGCTGATCACGGCACCTTTGGCTGCGACGTTGTTAACGTCGCCTGTTTGGGAGTAGTCCACAGGGATGGCGAGGTCGCTACGCAGCGCCCACTCCACCACTGCGGGTCCACACCGTGCGGTGAAGAGCCGCGTCACGTCAGCGATGGTGGAAAGCATCTGGGATGTCCACTCCGTCGGAATCAGCTGCGCTTCGACAAGTCGGCCTTCATATACGGTGAGATCGTGGGTCTCAGCGAGTCCTCGGTTGATCGCAAGTAGCCCTTCATAACTGTATTCGATCCGCACGCCACCGTCGGCGAGCACGCAGCTGAGCGCGCCACCACGGCCGGTAATGAATTCCCGCACGACGACAGTCATGAGGGTGCTCGGGGCGTCTCCGCACAGATCCCGCAGCGCCACCCGCAGCTGAGGTGTCGGGATGATCCGCTGGCGCTCGCTCGGTGCGATGTCGAGCAGCGCGGTCTCGCCAAGCTGATCTTCCACACTGGCCCACTCGTCACCGACCGTTCCGCGGTGGTTGAACCGCAGTACCAGAGCTGAACCGAGTGAGCAGCCATAGTCGGTGGCCACCGCGTAGAGACGCCGTCGTTTGCGGCGATAGTGGTCGATGACGTCATCGAGCTGCCCCAAGGGAAACTCGTGTTCCGGGGGCGTCTCGCCGTAGAGAGGGCTAACACGAAGAACAGGCCGTTGGCTACTGCCGTGAGAAAAACGAGGGCCTGGCGGCGCAACCGTGAGCGGGCGAGCCTGGATGACCTGGATCTGTGTTCCGTCCCACGCCCATTCGATTTCGAGGTCACCGCCGCCGAGCTGCCGTCGCAGATGTGAGGCTGTGTGCGCGGCGTGCTCCTGGGGCAGTCGCGGCGTTTCGAGGGGAAGAGTGAAGCTGTGGTGATCGGGTTCTGCGGTGCCATCCACTAGTCCGGCTGCGAGGCCAGCGACGATTTCCACCTCGACCATGTCGCGGTACACGGCTGCGATTCCAGCGTAATGCGCATCGACCATGCGCTGAATCACCACGGCCATCCGCGGCGGTCGCCATCCCGCGTGGAGTCGGTGTGCCTGGGCCGGGGTTGAGAACCATGATCTCCAACACTCGATCACCGCGCGGTTCAGCGTGCACGGAGAGACATTGAGCACCGACGTGTACAGGCCCGCTCGGCTGGCGTGCCGGCCGTCCTCATCGAGGGCCGAGGACCGCACCGCGAGCCTCGTAGCACCGGGCAGGTGCTTGCGCACTACGGCACTCAGTGTTTCTCGCATAGCCGTCGTGAGATCCACCGTCGCCAACAGTCTGGCCGCTCCACTGCTTCGCGCAGAAGCAGAGTCCCACCCCGCCCAGTCAGCGGCGATCAACTCGAGCTGCGTACTGGCTGCGGTCCGGAACCAGCTTTCGGGGATCACCACGAAATCCGGAACTGCGGCGAACACCCTGGCCTGAGCCAACCCCACCGCCTTACGGCCACATGTCGCGATGTTGTTGACAGCGTCGCCGACTGCGACAGGCTCCTCACGCTCGGGCGAAATCATGGAAAATTCTCGTCGCACACGGACCGGAGCTGTGCTGATACTTTCCGTCATACAACTCGATGCTGCCCACCGGTTTCCACCAGACCATCTGCCCGATCTCCATCCCAGGATAGATCAACAAGCTCTTGACCGGAACCAGTTGCAGTGTCCATTGCCCGACATATCCAATGTCACCCAGCGATGCCGACAGATTGATAAACAGTCCGAGACGTGCCACCGACGACCTCGCGGCGAAGGTAGGGACGTAGTAGTCGCTGCCCATTTTTTCTACCGTTGACGCCAGATACAGGCGCTGCGCGCGCAGCATATAGCCACCCGGTGGCATTAAGATGACATCCGTAGCGGGTTTCTTCTTTGGGTTGACCACCGCGTCTAGATAGACCCGCAGGCTGTCACCAATGCAAAAATTGTAGCTGTTCGGATTTATTCGAACGGGATCGAATGGGTCAATGGTGATTCGTCCCGCAAGGAATTCCGCGAGGATCTGAGCGCCCGTTAAAATCATGATCCGCCTCGGTCTTGAAAGTGTCGGTCGATGGCCAATTTCGAGCATTGCACGCCGATCGCCCCCAGGTAGCGACCCTGGTATGGAACGACATCGCCAACGGTCGACCAAAATGCGAGCTTTCCTATCGTCATTCGCGGATAAGCAACTATTCGCTGAACGGTTTTAAGTTCGAGGGTCCAGCGGACGATCGCGCCCATATGCCCCAACGGCGCACTGAAGTGAATCCATACTCCCAGCGAGGCGACTGATCGTGTCGCGTGAAGCGTCGTGGCGAACGAGTTAGCCCCCAAGATCTCGGCGGTCTCCCCGAGATAAAGCTCGCCAGGCTCTAAAATATAACCATTGACGGGGATAGCATCCTGCCGCATCTGTGGAATCTTCCGAGCGTCGAGGGTGACTCCAGTACTCACAAGCAGACTGTCGCCGAGGGTGACACGATAGCTGTTGGGTTCCACATTGCTCTTCGCGAACGGCTCGATGACGATCTCTCCTCGCCGCACCGCTCGTACGATCTCTGGGCCAGTAAGAATCATTCGGACTCCCCGGTGAACAGTCCTTCATGCGACGATGAGTCCCCCCTGGCGTGGACACGTCCTCGACTGAAGCTAGCCCACATCGTGTGCTGTGGCCTCATGGTGTCCTGCTCTCGGCACGCTCGTGGTCGTCCAACTCCGCACGCATTGTGCGAAGTGCATCCATGCTCGTGTGAACGAGTTTTTCCAAGGCGTCTTCCGTGACGATCATCTGTAGTCCAGTGGAACGTGCTCCGCCGAATCGAAATTGGGCCTCGTCGCCTACAATGTCACAGGTAATTCCGCAGTGACCCTCAACCCTCACCCAGGAATCAACACAGATGCCGCCCATGGTGAACACCTCGACCTCTCTCACGTTCTCGATCCTACGTGCTGTCGAAAGTTGTGACCGGCACGTTCGTGTCACACGTTCCGGGTAGACCAGAAATCACTAAGCGGACCACGCATACGAATTTTGACAGACAATCCCGCTTACTTCACCTACCTTTCCAGGTCTGACATCAGATGGTCTCGTCGATTGAACTCCTCGACTGACTGCGTCAGGGACTGCAAGACCACTCCAGGCGCCTTGATCAGGGTGAGATGGACGGTCACGCGCTCGTTAGGGTCCCGGGCGAGCTGGACGGCGAGGAGGTTGACCGCCGCCCCACCGTCGGGTCCGACCTCGACCGCCTTGGGTCGCGTGCTCTGGACGCGACCCAAGGCGTGGCGCACCAGGAAGCCTTTCTCCGCGCCGCGCGCGTTCGCTGGCAGGTCAAGGTAGCCGGCAGCGGACTTGTGTGCTCGGGCGAAGCTCCGCAGGGGTGCGCACATGAGCGCCAGGGTAGAAACACGACCAACGCTGAGCCCAGTGACAGGCGGTGGCAGTTGGTGTGTCGGTGTGATCGGGACTGCCCCGTGGTGGGGTAGTTCAGGAGCTGATCTGGAGGAAGTCGGCGAGGTCTCGCAGCTCGTGGGGAATGGCGCGGGGAGTGGTCCGCAGCAGTCTGCCGGTGATTGACTTGGCGTATCGCTGGTGGCGCAGCCAGTTCGGCGCGGTGGCCCGCAGTTCCAGCAAAATCGCTGTCGCTTCCTGTCGGTTGCGCTGGTCCAGCAGCGCCGCCGCTACATCGAGCCGGAACCGGTGGTGGGTGTTGGTGGGTCGTACCGGTGCTGGTACCCGTGCTGCGATGCGCAGTGCCTTGTCAGGGGAACCGGTGACCACCGCCATTTCCGTGTCCCTCATGGTCACCACGGTCGGTCCGAAGGAACTCCAGTCTCGGCTTCCGGGGCCGTCGCCTTCGATGCGGACCGCTGCCGCCCACGCGCGGCGCATCGCGTCGGTCATCACGTCGGGCTGGTTGTTGCGGGCGGCTGCCGCCGCGACGCCGAGGTTGAGCCAACCCCACGACGAGAGGTGTCCCCAATCAGCGTGGCCAAAGCTTGGCTCCAATCTTTCGGCAGCCGCCAGGGCTACCCGTGTGGCGTCATCCAACCTGCCTTGGCGGATCAGCAACCATGTCTCACCACCGACGGCCGAGCCCACCAGTCCGTTGTCCCGCGCGTTGGCTCCGGCTTTCAGAGCAAGGCCAAGGGTGTGGTAAGCGAGATCATCCTTGCGGAGCTGGGTGAGAAGCGTGGCAGCGAGCAGGTACGCCTGCGCGAGCGGTGCCCAGGCGGACCGTCGCTGGTCCGCAGTGGACTCGGCGAGGTTCGATCGTGCGTGGGTGATCAGTGTCGGGAGCGCGGCGGTAGCGGCGGCGAAGTCGTCATCCCGAAAGAGATGGTCCGCGATCCGCAACGACTCGGTGAGGTCGTCACCGTTGGGGCCGGACTCCTCGTCCGCCAGCGACAGCAGGGCGGCACCGTTGACTCCTCGGGGTGGCTGGAGCACGCGGCGCAGCTCGTAGAGATCGTTGCGCTCATCCTCGTTGACGGGGCCAGCGAAGGTGGGTGACGGCGCGAACAGCTGCATGGTCCGCACGCCCAACGCCCCGGCGAGCTTCCCCAGGGTGGACAAGCAGGCTGAGTCTCGTTCACCCCGCTCCAACTTGCGAATGACCGACACACTGACGGTGGACCGCTCCGCGAGCTCCTCTTGGGTCAAACCCTGTCGCCGTCGCAGCTCCGCCAACCGCTCACCCAGCTGTCGCGCATCACGCTGATCAACCACAGGTGATCACCTTCTTCGCCGGAGGATCTTCGTTGGAGCCATCGGGTGGGGCACGGCGGGGTTAAGGGCGGCATTGCATCAAAGATGAAATTTAGCGGGGACCGGTCAGCTCGGCCCAGCGGTATCGGTGTTCGGGTCGTCCTGTGCTGCCGTAGCGGGCGGTGAGCACAGCGAGTCCCTGTTGGTGCAGGTGATCGAGGTAGCGACGGGCGCTGACCCGGGACAGCCCCGTGGTGTGGGCAATCTCGGTGGCTGTTATCGGCTGGTCGGCGTTGCGAAGGACACCGACGACCAGTTCGTAGGTGGTGGGTGACAGTCCCTTTGGCAGCGCGGCGGTGGTGGAGCCGCGCAACGTGTTCAGCACCCGGTCGATCTCGGGCTGGTCGGTGATCTGGCCGCTGGGCAGACGTTGGTGGTACTCGGCGTATCGCTGGAGCTTCTCACGGAAGGAGGCGAAGCTGTACGGCTTGATCAGGTACTGCACGACGCCGTGGGCTATCGCGGCGCGCACCGTGTCGGCGTCGCGTGCCGCGGTGACGGCGATGATGTTGACTGGTGGCGGGCGAGCGGCCCGCAGGGCATGGCAGACATCCAACCCGCTCATGTCGGGCAGGTAGAAGTCGAGCAGGACCAGGTTGACCGGTTGGTCTTCAGCCGCCGCGACGGCCTCTGCGCCGCTGCGGGCCACGCCGACCGCGACGAAGCCCGCCACTCGCTGCAGGTAGCCGCTGTTGACCTCGGCGACCACCGGATCGTCCTCGACCACGAGTGTGCGGATCATGCGCTCACCTGGGTTGGGGTGGTCGCGATAGGGAGGTGGATGTGGAAGACGGCGCCGCCGTCGTTGCCCGCGCTGATGGTGCCGCCCAGGCGCGTCACCGTGTGCCGGACCAGCGCCAGGCCCAGGCCACGGCCGCCGGGGGTCTCAGTCGTTTTGGTGGTCCATCCGGGGGTGAACATCTTCTCGAGGTGGTCAGCTGGCAGGCCGGGGCCGTTGTCTCGCACGATCACGCGCAGCCCTCGGTCGTCGCTGCGCAGTGTCAGCTCGACCCAGCTACCGCCGATCGCTGCCGCGTCGAGCGCGTTGTCCACGAGGTTGCCGACGATGGTAAGCACCTGCTCCACGGGAAGGCGTGCTGCCGTGACGGCGGTGTCGGGGCCGAGTCGCAACTCGACGCCGAGGTTGGCGGCGATCGCGGTCTTGCCCAGCAGCAGCGCCACCAGCGCGGGTTCCCCCACCCGGTCGAGGAGCTGGTCGCTGAGCCGCTGCGCAATCGACGAATCCCGGGTGCCCAGCCGGACCGCATCCTCGTACCGGCCGAGCTCGACCAGCCCGACCAGCGCCTGCACCCTGTTCGCGGACTCGTGGTCTTGGGCACGGAGCGCATCAGCAAGCGCGCGAACGGTGTCCAGCTCGCGCAGCACCGCCTGAAGCTCCGTGCGATCACGCAGCGTGACCACCGCACCGACGGGTTTGCCGTCCACCTCCGCGGGGCTGCGGCTGACCAGCAGGACCCGCCCCGCCGCGACGCGCACCTGGTCCCGGACGGGTCCATCCTGCGTGAACAGCTCGGCGAGGTCGGTGTCGGAGAGCAGGTCGCCCACGGGTGTGCCCTCGCCGCCCGGGGGCAACCGCAACAAACGGCGGGCCTCGTCGTTGGCCAGCATCAGCTTGCCCGCCTGGTCGGTGATGACCAGCCCCTCACGCACGGCACGCAACATCGCCTGGTGATGCTGGTATTGGCGGGCAATGACTGCGGGCTCCAAACCGAGGGTCTGCCGGTGTACCCGATCCGCGACGAGCAGCGACCCGGCGATTCCCACCGTGAGTGCGACCTCGGTCAGCGCGACGAGGCCGAGCAGCTGCTGCTGATCCCACGCTGATGGCGTTGTTCGCGCTGCGGTAGACCCCCACCATCGCCTCGATGCCGACGGTGAGCATGACGACACAGATCTGCAGCACGACCAACTGTCGTGCCAGGCTCCACCCACGCGCGTTCATGTCCGTCACCGCCGGTCTCATCGTCGCACGCTGCTCCACCCGTTAACGCAATGTCCACTGCGACCACAATGATCAAAAGGTGACCAGCGAGCGTGGGATCACGCACGCTGTGACGTAATACACAGTCGTCGTTTGCGGAGGGACCACTCGATGCCGCGATCACTAGCCGCTGTGCGAACCCGGTCGCCTCGCGTGCCGCTGACTCCTGACCAGCGCAACTCGTTCATCGCAGCCATGCTTGGCTGGACCATGGACGCCTTCGATTACGTCCTGGTCCTGGTGGTGCTCGGCGACATCGCCAAGGACAGCGCGTTTCGCGGCGGTGTGCCCGAGGCGCAGTTCGCCATCGAGCTGGCGTTCATCACCACCGCCACGCTGGCGATGCGGCCGGTCGGTGCGCTGATCTTCGGGCTGTGGGCCGACCGCGTCGGCCGGCGCATCCCGCTGATCGTGGACGTGCTGCTGTACTCGGTGTGCGGCGTGCTGTGCGCCATCGCACCGAACCTCACGGTGCTGCTGATCCTGCGGTTGTGCTACGGCGTGGGCATGGGCGGGGAATGGGGCCTGGGCGCCGCGCTGGCGATGGAGAAGATCCCTCCCTCCCGCCGCGGCTTCTTCTCTGGCCTGCTGCAACCGGGCTACGCGCTTGGTTACCTGCTGGCCTCGCTGGCCTACTTGCTGGTCCACTCCGCGCTGCACCTGCAGTGGCGCTGGATTTTCGTGCTGTCCATCATCCCGGCGTTGATCAGCCTGCTGGTGCGGTCCGGGGTGAAGGAGTCAGAGGTGTGGGAAGCCTCTCGGGAACAGATGCGCGCCACCCGAACCTCGATGAAAGACATCCTGCTCGACCGGAAGGTCATCCGGCGGTTCGGCTACCTCATCCTGCTGATGACGGCCATGAACTGGATGGCCCACGGTACGCAGGACATCTACCCGAAGTTCCTCCAGGCCACCGACCAGGGCGGCGCCGCACTGTCACCCACCACGGCGACCTGGATCCTGGTGCTCTACAACATCGGCGCCATCATTGGCGGCGTGGCCTTCGGCAGCCTTTCGGAGCGGTTCGGCCGCCGGTCCACGATTGTCCTGTGCGCGGTGCTCGGGTTGCCGCTGGTACCGATCTTCGCCTTTGCCGGGCACAGCACCGGGATGCTGGCGCTCGGCACGTTCCTCATGCAGGTGCTGGTGCAGGGCGCCTGGGGCGTGATCCCGGCCCACCTTAACGAGATGTCACCGAATGCCATTCGCGGGTTCTACCCCGGCGTGACCTACCAGTTGGGCAACCTGTTCGCCGCGCTGAACCTGCCCATCCAGGAGACGCTCGCCCAACACCACGGCTACCCGTTTGCCCTGATGTCCACGATGATCCCGGCGCTGGTCGCGGTGATCGTGCTGACCGCGATCGGCACGGAAGCCAAGGGCATCCGTTTCGGTAGCGCACCGACACCGGCGCGACGTGATTCGCTGGCCCACCACCTGGGACCTTAGGCGGTGACCGCATGCCTCCTGACGAGCAGCGGGAGATGGCCGTCGAGCAGGTCCGCGTGCCGGCAACCACCCCGCGGGTGGCTAGGTGGCTGACCTGTAGCGTCGGGATTGCGGGCGGGACGCTCGCCGCTGCGGGGCAGTTCAGCATGTTCGCGCTGGTCGTGGGGGTGCTGACTGCCCCGCCCATGTTATTGATCACCATGTTGGTGGTGGTGGCGGTGTTCTCGCCGCATCCGGCCCGGCGAAAGACAGCCGAGCGAATCCTCAGTCAGTTGCTGAGTGCGCTGACCGGAGCCCACCAGCAGTAGCGGACATCGGCGGGCCGATGCCGGCCACATCCCGTACCGATGTCACTGTCAGTGAGGTCCGGGGAAGGACTGTCGCAGCGTGGGGATGTGCCACAGGTGGCAACTTTGGCCGAGAAGTTGCCACCTGCGGCACATCCAGCAACAGATCTCCCCGCCTCCCCGTGGGCGCCACGACCAGGGTCGGGCCGGTCACGGCGGGGTTTGAACCGCGTGGCGCCCGGGTTTCTGATCGCCGGGCACTACGGGCTCCCCGGTGAAAAATCCTTGCAACCCGAGGTGGACGGTGTACCACATCTCGCAGGGAAAAGAACGGCGCCAGAGCTGTCGCCAACTGCCGTGTCGCCGCCGGCAGCCACAACATCGCCCGGCGCGGGTGAGGATCTGGTGTTCGAACAGCAGGTACCGCACGGTGGCGAGGATGTCGGGGTGGTTCACGGCCCGCTCCAGGTCGGCGATCTCGTCCCAGATCGCGCGGACCGGGTGGACATCAGCCACCGTCCGGGGTGCTCAGGACACCGACGAGGTCGGGGATGTTCACCCGAGCCACTCGGTCAGGATGTCGCGCAGCGCCTTGGCGTTGTGTTTGTTGAGGGTGATCAGGCATTCGCCGGTGACGTGGGGATCGAGGACGAACGACTCGCCTTGTTTGCTGATCATGAGGTTAGCGAAACCCATCGGTCCCCGGTGGAGCCCACACGTCGCGGGAATTCCTTTGCGGAAGCGGTTGCTGGGACGCCGTGATTCCATGATGGCTTCTTTCTTTTCCGGTCACCGGTCGGCGGTTTTCCGGCTCGGCTCGGCGGATATCGTGATGATGATCACTTCCGTCAGGGGCATACCGGTCCGTACCGCGACCACCGCGGCCGCGTACCCGGTGTCGATGACTTCTCCGTGGGGAGCGTTCACGGTCAATTCTTGGGGCCGGTCATGCGGGCGTTGAGTGTTTCGATACGTGATGCTCCGGGCAACCAACTCCGCGCTCTTGGGTCTCCTGCGAGGCTTCCGGCGAGCTGCGGTCCTCGGTATGTCAGGTCTCACGTATCTCGCCATGATCAGCGCATTCACCGTGCTGCGGGTTGATGGGGGAACCGGTTGGCCGCCGGGAGGGAAGCGCCCTGTGGTTACCGGATAACCATCGCCGCTGCGTGAGCGCAGCGAGATGTCATGGTGGGGCCGTTGTGGGGTCGTTGCGGTGACATCGCGGTGAGGGAGGTCTTGCCTGATCGACTGGGCGGCTACCGTGTGCTGGCATAGTCAGGAGGGGGGACCGATGGCTCAGGTACCGCGAACCCGGTTGGAACAACACATGCAGACCGCGCACCTATCCGTCCGGGAGTTCGTGGATCGTTTCCACGTTGCGGCGATCGAGTGTGGGGAAGGCAAGGCGCACATCTCGGAGCGTCAGGCGAAACGATGGCTTGCCGGGGAGTCTGATCTGCCCCGTCCGGTGTGCTGCCGGGTTCTGGAACGCTGGTGGGCTGAGCCGGTGTCGCGCCTGTTCGGGCCACCCGACAGTGGCCGGGTAGCGGCTATCATGAGCGCGGAGGAGCTGCTCGTGAACGCTGGTCAGGAATCGATACACCACGCCATCAGGGCGGCCTCAGCGCTGGACCCGTCCGCGCTGGAACATCTCCACGACGCCGCGCAACGCGCGGCCCGCGCGTACTACGTGACGCCGCCACTAGCGATGCTCACCGATCTTGTCCGTCTTCGTGACACGGTGTACGAGCAGTTGGATCGCACGCACAAGCCGCGCCAGCAAGCCGAGTTGTACCTGCTCGCCGGCCTGGTGTGCGGTCTGCTCGCCTCGGTGTCCTTTGACCTGGGCCATCCGGAGGTCGCACAGGAGCAGGCGCGCGCCGCGCACACCTACGGAAGCGTGATCGATCATCCCTCGCTGTGCGCCTGGGCTCGGTCGCAACAGGTCATCGTCATGGTCTGGACCGATCGCCCGCGCCGCGCCGCGAGCCTGGCGGATACCGCGCTGGAGACCGCACCCGTGGGCACGGCCCGGGCACGGCTGCACGCCTTGCGCGCCCGCTCACTGGCGATGATCGGTGCGCGGCAGGAGGTCCGCGCCGCGCTGGACGCCGCCGCCGACGAGTTGCAGCGCGCCGGAAATGATTCATTTCTGGACGAGATCGGTGGTGAGCTCAGATTCGATCACTCCCGCCGCGCGCTGTGCGCCGGGACGTCGTTCGTCGCTCTCGGTGACGGTGAGCAAGCCGAGATCGAGGCCACCGCTGCTTTGGCGCTGTTCGGCGAGTTGCCCGAACAGGCCCGGTTTGCATCCGATGAGCATGGCGCGCGGGTGGATCTCGCCACGGCACGGACCCTGCGCGGTGATCTCGCGGGAGCGCAGGACGCGCTCGTGCCGGTATTCGCGCTGGACCCGGAACGACGCACCGAGGCCGTCGCCCGGCGGCTCACCAGCCTGGGGCGCATGCTGGGCTCGGCTCGTTATCGAGACGCCATCGAAGCAGGCCGCATCGGGGACGCGATCGAGGATTTCACCACCCGCAGCCTCCGCCACAACGCTACCCGGGCCATCATCAACCCCACCGAGTAAACCGGCGCGTCACGAGCCCCCGCAGCGGATGCGAGTGAGGATGATGGGAAGATGAGGAGCACCGCGAGCCCTGGTGGGGTGACTGTGACCGTCCATGACGCCGTGTTGTTGGCACTGCCTGAGCCTGACTCGTTGGAGCCGGGCTTGCTGCCGGCCGATCCGTATTGGCTGGAGGTCAGTCAAGACGTTCCGTCGGCGCCGGGTGTGCGACCGTTCGGGTTGACCTGCACCACTCCAGTTCCCGGCGAGAAGACCGTCGTCATTGCTGGACTGTCCTATGACCCCACCCGACAGATCACTGTCGACGCTGATGGTGTACCAGCGATTTACTCAACCGGACGCAGGCAGCCGACGCATACCCGGGAAACCACCACAGAAGACGGTCAGACCTGGCCCGACTACCCCGTTGACGACTGAGTCATCCGCAGATCCCATGGGAGTCTGGAGAAGAGCGTGTCCGTGGTGGTCATCACCCGTCGGCACGACCCGACGGCCGACCTGGTCATCCTGCGTCTTGCTGCACGTGGCGTGCCCGTGGCCCGCTTCGATGTAGGCGATTTTCCCCAGTCCTTGACCGTCGCCGGCCGTCTTGCCCCTGGCACAAGCCGATGGACCGGGACGATTGTTACCGAACACCGAACGATTGAGCTAGCCGACGTGGACGCGGTCTGGTACCGCAAACCCACTCGGTTCGTCTTCGATCCAGCGATGACTGCCACGGAACGTGCCTGGGCCGCGAGAGAGGCCAGAGCTGGACTCGGTGGTCTGCTGGCAGCTCTGCCGGCGAAGTGGGTCAACCATCCACACCTGATCAGCGCAGCCGAGCGGAAACCAGTAAACCTTTCGCTGGCCGGCACATGTGGACTAACCATCGCCGACACCTTGCTCACCTCGGACGCAGCGGAGGCCGAGGCGTTCTGCGCTGACCATCCAGGTGGCGTGGTGTACAAGAGCCTGCGTGGAGGGCCGCGCACCGAAAACGGGCAATTAGTGGCTCTCTACACCACATCAGTGACCGCAGCCGAGATCACCAAGGATGTGGCCCACACCATGCACCTGTTCCAGGAGCGCATCCACCCGAAAGCCTTCGAGGTCCGCCTGACCGTGGTCGGTGACAACATGTTCCCCTTGCGCATCGGCGCCCGCACCGAAGCCGGACGAACCGATTGGCGCGCCGACCACGACGAACTGGACTACAGCATCACCGAGGTTCCAGCCGACGTGCGTCAGGGTGTCACTGCGATGATGAAACATCTGGGGTTGGTCTATGCCGCAATCGACTTCATTGTCGATGAACGGGGGCGATGGGTCTTCGCGGGAGACGTGAACCCGAATGGCCAATGGGCTTGGGACCACCCATTGCGCGACGCGATCGCCGATGCCTTGGCCGATGAACTGGGAGGAGTCAACCCCTGACCACCGCGCTCGATCCGGCCGCACCCTGGCGTGCTGAGTTGGTGAAAACCCTCGTCGAACGGGGCGTCCTGACCGATCCAGCCTGGCGAGAGGCATTCGCGACCGTGCCCCGTGAGGTGTTCGTGCCCTGCTTTGCCCGCCGCGAGCAGGGTGGGCAACTGGTGCACTACGACCATGCCGCCGAAGGCGGAGCCGTGGATTTTCTCGCCACCGTCTACTCCGACACGTCCCTGATCACCCGCTTCAACGCGGCCGGAATCGCCACCTCCTCCAGTTCTCAGCCCTCGCTCATGGCCATCATGCTGGACCGGCTCGACATCCATGATGGACATACGGTGCTGGAGATCGGAGCCGGAACCGGTTACCACGCCGCCCTGCTCGCACACCGCCTCGGCAATGACGCCGTGACCACGATCGATGTCGATCCCGATATCGTCCTCGAAGCTGAACACGCCTTAGCCCACGCGGGATACCATCCGACAGTCGTGTGCGGCAACGGCGCCGCCGGCGTGCCCACCCGGGCACCGTTTGACCGGATCATTGCCACCTGCGGTGTGTACCGCATCCCCGAAGCGTGGATCACCCAGACGAAGCCGGGTGGGAAAATCGTGGCCAACATCAGCTTCGGACTCATTGTGCTCACCGTGACCGCCGACGGCACCGCCATCGGTCAGTTCGACATCGAGCCTGCCGCATTCATGCGGTTGCATGACGAGCCAGCCGACACCACCCCGTCCATCCGCGACATCCTTGCGATGACTTGCGGCGACGGCGCCACCCGTGCGACCACGATCCACCCGCAACTGGACTATCCGATGACCCGTCCGGTTATCGATTTCCTGGTCGCGCTGATCCTGCCCGGCATCCGCCACACCCTCCTCCTCATCGACCCGCCCACGCACGTCCTGGTTGACCCGGTGTCGGGTTCCTGGGCCAGAGCGCACGCCGACGGTGACGCCGCAGTGGTCACCGAACACGGCCCTCGCGTTCTGTGGGACGAACTGTCCACGATGATCACCGAATGGGTCAACTTGGGGCAACCCGAGGTGTCCGACTACTCCCTGAAGATTGATGCCGCCGGCACCCACCACCTGCACCACCCGGAATCCGGGTGGACACTGGCACTGCCCTGGTGGGGATCGGCCAAGACCGCTGCGGACGGGCCGGTAGCCTCGGTGCGATGATCAGAGTTGTCCTCGTCACGGTGCCGGCAACCGTCATCTTTTTTGTCTTCTTTGTCGCCGTTGGCCTTGCCCACAGTTTCTCTCCTCTCATTTGCCGGCGGAGCGCGGCATCCCCGTAACGAGTCTTCCTGTGTCGGGTACCGCTCGGAGCGCTGATGCGGGGGAACAGCCTTGGCACCCGCATCCACGGCCGACAACTGGGCACCCTTGGCGCCGTCGGCTGTTTCTCCACGCACGCTAGCAAGATCCTCACCAGCTACGAAGGGGGGTTCCTGCTCACCGACGACCCGCAGCTGGCCGCAGCAGCACGCGCGTTCCGCAGCCACTGGCAAACCCCGCCACCCGGTCAGGCGCCGCTGAGCCACCTGGGCCACAACTACCGACTCGCCCCACCGCTGGCCGCGCTGGCGCACACGAATCTCGCTGACTTCCAGCAGAAGCTGGCCCGCCGCCGTGCACAGTCCCGACTGCTGTTGCTCGCTGCTGGCCGATGTGCCCGGACTGCGGTCGGTGGGCACCCGCGACGGCGAGGATTGGAACGGCTACGCGGCCCTACTGCGTGTCGATCTCGCACAGCCGCGAGCGTTCCTGACGCACCTGGCCGCACAGGGGGTACCCAACAGTGTCGGCACGTTCGGCCTGACTGGCAACGACCAGCGGGCGCTGTTCGTCGGCGACACGCCGGCCACCTGCCACACTGCGGCCACTGTCCTGGACTCCACACTGGCCGTGGGCCTCACCGAGCAGGATGACGACGACCGTCTGCACCAGTACGCGCACACCATCGAACGGGAGGTATGCCAGTGGGCCAGCGCCTGATCGACGAGGAGCACTTCGCCGCGACCACATTCGTGGTCATCGACTTCGAGACCACCACGCCGAAAGGCCACCGGCCCGAACCGATCGACGTGGCCGTGCTGTCCATGCAGGTCCAGGGCGGTGAACTCGTCGAGTCGGCCCAGTTCACCGCGCTGATGTGTCCACCACCACACGCCCCGATCACCATGTTCGACGCCCAGCAGACCGGCATCGCCGCATCGATGGTGGCCGAGGAGCCCTCAGCCGCCGAGGTGCTGACGCAGCTCGACCGGAGCTTCACCCGCCCGCCCTACCTGCTGGTCGCCCACAACGCGCCCACCGAGGCCGGCATCCTCTATGACTACCGGCAGCACTGTCCGACACTGGCCACAGTCGACCTGCTGGACACCGTGCGGATAGCCCGCCACGTTCACCCCGAGCTGCCCAACCACAAGCTCGACACACTGCTGACCCACCTGGACATCCCCATCCCGCGCGACCGGCACCGCGCGATGCCCGACGTCGAGGTCACCGCGCGCCTGTTCACCCGCCTGATCACCGCTGCCGACGGCACACACAGGTGGAGGTCCCTGCGCGAGCTGCGCTCCGCCGCTGGATATCAGGCCAAAGCTGGCCAACCTGAACAGGCTTCCCTGTTCGGATAGCGACTTGTCATCCCTGACCTGCGCAGAAGGAGCCCTGTGTCGTCATCGTCCCGCATCGCCGAGCCGTCGCGTGGAGCTCTGGTGTCCACCGAGAGCATCAATGGGGTCGGCAAGACCTACCTCATCAGCCAGGTCGCTGCCGCACTGCGCGACGCAGGCACCGAGGCCACGCCGTTGATCGTGGAGGAGTTCTCCCGACGAGCCCACGACGACTACGAGACCGTCCGAGACGCGCTCCAGCAGGATCGGCTCGTGCTGGAGGGGCGCAGCCTGCACACCGTTGCCGTTTACCAGTCTCTGATTCTGCACCCGGACGACGATGCCGCCGCCCACGACCAGGCCCGCCAGATTCTCGTCCTGGCGGCTTCCTGGCGCCCGCTGCCCGACCTGACGATCCTGGTCACCGATGACGTTGACACCGCAGTCCGTCGGGCCGAACAGCGCGACGGCACCCCCTACACCCCGCAGCAGTGGCGGCTGCACCACCGCGCGGCCACCCTGTTCGATCGGCTGGCCACCGACGAGCCCGACCGCATCCGCGTCCTGGACCGCCGCACGATCGACGCGGCGCCCGCAATAGCCCGCATGCGCGACTGGATCGCAGGGTGCCGCGCCGTGGGCACTGCTCGCGTCGAACCGATCACTCCCGTCGACGGTGCGCTCGCCGTTCCTGCGGCGGACGCCGCCCGGTGACGTCGCCTTACTGGCTGCTGGCTGTGGCGAACGACCGCAGCACCGCCGCGTCGTCCAGTGCGCCGGTCGCCAGGTCCGCAATGCGGTCGAACAGGTGCTTGGCCAGCAGTCGGGTGTCCTCGGGCATGATGAGCCCACTCAACTCCTCTGCCGTGAACCAGCCGAAGGTGTGCTTCGGCGTATGGGCCGGTGTCGGTGAGTCGACCACCGCGAGGTACTGGTGGTCGACGTGGACATGCGGCTCGGCCAGATGGTTGTCGGCCGGCACCATGACCTCGGTCTTCCACCACTCCCGAACCACTGGCGGATGCGGGTACCCGTTCGGCAGTCCGGGCGCGGGAACGGGCATCAGCCGCACCGGGCACGCCGACCGCGGCACACTCAGCGGATTTCGCAGCTCGTCCAGTCAGCGCGCCCTCGACCATGACGAGGCATGTTCAGCCCGCCGACCTGCGGGATTACCTCCACCACGCGCTGTCGACCGACCGACACACCCAGGTCCGGACTCACCTCGATGGATGCGAGCAATGCTGGAGCGACTGGAACCGGTTCCGGTGGGACCAGGCCCGCTCAACTAGTCTCCACGCCGACCTCGCCGAGTTCCTGGGAGACGATTTCCGGCCCTATTTCGATTCCTCCCGCGCGCTCGCCCAAGAGTGGGACATCGCCAACCCACGCACCGACGGCGAGATCCGGGACTTCTTCCGCGCCAGCACCTCCTACCTCTACAACCTGGTCATCTGGGAAGCCAGCGGTAATCGCCCCGACTACCTGACCGCCGCGCTGCCCATCCTGCACCGCTTCCGACCGCGCAATATCGTCGACTACGGCTGTGGGATCGGCAGCGACTCGCTCGCCTTGCGGAACAATGGATTCACCGTGATCCAGTGCGACTTCCACTCGCCCTCCACGGCATTCCTGCGGTGGAGGGCCTCCCGAGCCGGCGCGACGCTCGACGTCATCGAGCCCCACGAGTTATCCGTCATAGCTGACGCGGTGTGGATCATCGACACGCTCGACCACATAACCGACCTCGACCAGCAACTCGGACCGCTGCTACGCACGGCACGACTGGTCATCTGCGAACACCTCGCCGCCGGCCGCGCCCACGGTCGGCAACGCTTCCACCACCGCCGCACACCCGAGCAGATCACGGGCATCTTCTCGCGCTATGGCTTCGCCCGCGCAGAGCAACCGGGCGAAACCCGAAGTGCGCCCATCACAGTGTGGCGAGACGTTCGGCCGTCTACGGGCGCCCGAGCAGCTCTGCTGTCGAGCTCGGTGCACGGAGAGCACCCAAGAGTGGGACGACCGTGCCCAGCAACGCAGCGGCTGCGGCCGGGATTGGGCGCGCAGCGGCTTTGGTAGCCTCGGCGTGATGATCAGACCGGCGACGGCGCTGGGCGTGGCGGCGACCACGGCCGCGGTTGCCGGCTGGACCGCTCCGGCGCTGCTCCGGGCCCGGGTGCTGCGCGCCGCGGTCTGTCCTGAGCTGGCCGGCGTCGGCCGGGCGGGCAGCGTGGCGTTGACCTTCGACGACGGACCCGATCCCGAGGGCACCCCGGCGGTGCTCGACGCGCTGGAGCAGTTGGGCTGGTCCGCGACGTTCTTCATGCTCGGCGGGCAGGTCACCCGGTATCCGCAGGTGGCGGCGGCGGTGGTAGCCGCCGGGCATGAGGCTGCGGTGCATGGTTTCAGCCACCGCAACCACCTGGCCCGCAGGCCAGCCGACGTGCACGACGACGTCGCGCGCGCCGTGGAGGTGGTCACCACGGCGACCGGAGTGCGGCCGACCTGGTTTCGACCACCCTATGGCGTGCTCACGCTGGGGTCACTCATCGCTGCTCGCCGCACCGGGCTGCGGCCGGTGCTGTGGACGGCGTGGGGTCGGGACTGGGAAGCCCGCAGCCCGGCCCAGGTGGCCGGCACCGTCAGAAGCCAACTCAGGCCGGGCGGCACGGTGCTGCTGCACGACTCGGACTGCGTCGCCCGGGTGGCCGGTAGTTGGCGGAGCACCGTGCAGGCGCTACCCCGGCTGGCAGTACTCGCCGATCAGCTGGGCTGCACCGTCGGGCCGCTACGCGACCACCTCACCAGGAGACCCCACTCAGGCCGGTCGTGAATCCTGGCCGGGAACAGCGTGTTGACCGCGTTCGGCGAGCAAAGCCAGCACGACCGACGCGGTGTCCGGGTTGCGCACCACGTGGCTCGGGTCGCCCCGGCGAAGGGCCTGCTGGCGTATCGCGGCGACCAACCCGGCCTCATCCTGCGGCCAGGGCGCCAACCCAGCTTCGGCGAGGACCTCGGAGTTGGCTATCCCGTGCCCCGGGATCGGGCGGTAGGTCACCGCGGGCAGTCCGGCGGTCAAGGCCTCGGTCAGGGACAGGCCGCCCGCGTTGTGCACCAGCACGTTGACGGCTGCCATCAGCTCCGGGACGTCATCGCGCCAGCCCAGGGCGACCACGCCGGGCTGGGTCGACAACTGTTTACGGAGCCGGTCATTGCGCCCGCAGAGCACTACCACCTCCGCGACGCCGGAAGAGCTGATCGTCCGGACCACATGGGGCACGTCACCCATTCCGAGCGATCCAGTCGCCAGGAGCACCACCAGGCTGTCCGGGGACAGCCCCAACTCGGCGCGCAACCGATGCCGATGGGCAGGGTCGGGCCGATGGGCGAACCGGGGCGACACCAGCCCGCCGACGGCCCGCATAGGCGTGCGGTAGACTAGGCGTCCCATCCGCGCCGTGGCCTCGGTCACCGTCACATGGTGGTCAACAGCGGGGTGCACCCACAGCCGGTGCACCGCCGGGTCGGTGAGGAAGGTCACCAGAGTCGCGTCCACCAACCCGGCTTCCTTGAGCTGGCCCAACGTCTGGCTGGCCAACATGTAGGTGGACACCACGACGTCATGATCGCCAACCCAGCGGAGCACGTGACGCTGCGCCATCCGGCACAGCCCCAGGGCGACCCGCTGCACCCAGCCGGCGTGCTCCAGATGGGCGAACATCCAGTCGAAAAACGCCGGCGCATACCCGACGCTCAACCGGTAGCCATCCCGCAACATGCACCGGAATATCCGCGGCAGCGCGTCCAGGTAGTCTCGGCGGTCCGCCGCAACGCCCAACGTGGCAAGCCGACTGATCAACTCGTCGGCAGCACCGTCGTGACCCGCGCCGACGCTACCCGAGATGACCAGCACCCGTGCCGCAGCGTCCGTTGCCCCTCCGCCCATTGGTCCCTACCTATCCCACGCGCCGCCTGGCCATGTCAGGACTATCTCCTACAGCGTGTAAGAGACTAGCGGATGTTGCGTGGCGTGACGATCCCCCCTGAAAAGTCACACTCAGAGTTAAGACGGGAGTAACGTGGAGGACGGCTGGACTGCCCGTCAGTTCGGCCACAACCAGTAGATGAGCTGGTAGAACGCAATAGTGGCCTGCACTGCGGCTATCGCGGTGGTCACACCCAGCGCCAGCACGCTGCTGGGTACCAGGGGCTCGGGCCGGGGCGGGTCTGAGCGCAACGCGGCAACCCGAGCCGACACCCCGCATCCGGCGAAGGGCAGCGCAGCCGGCCAGACGTGCACCCGGCCAGCGGCCTCGCTGGCCAACGCCGCCTTGGTCAGCGCTCGAGCGACCAGCTCCCGGCTACCGGTTACCGCCGCGGCGTGCTCATCGGCGCTGCGCTCGACGAGGAAAGCCACCGCCTCCCGGACCGGGATCAGCACCGGATTGACGGCGGCGCAGACCTCGGTGGCGGCCCGAAGCCAATGATGCCTGCTCCGCAGGTGCGCCCGCTCGTGAGCCAGCACAACCCGTCGCTCATCACCATCCAACACCGACAACAGGCCACGAGTGACCAGGATCCGGCCTGGACGGCCCGGCACGGCGAAGGCATGAGGAGCGTCCAAAGCCACCACGGCCAGCTCACCGGTCCCGCATGAGTTGCACACCGCCCGCAGCTCCCGGGTCGTGGCCCGGCGGGCCCGCAGGACCCTTGCCACGCGGACCGCGCCAAAGATCAGCAGGACCACGGCGGTGACCCCGATCAGCTTGGGCACTGGATCCTGCAGCTGCACCCCGCGCTCAAGGGCTTCATCGGCGACCAGGGAGGTACAGCCCAGCAGGGTGGCCGAGAGCAGGACCAGACCCCAGGTCGCTGCCGCAGCGCACAACATTGCGGCAACCACGAACGCGGCGGCTCGCGTCGGCGCGGTCCGGGCGACGACGATCCGGCTTATCGCAGCCAACAGCAGCGACAGCGCCGCCGGCACATACACGCTGATCGTCATGGACGCCGCCGCAGCATCGCCCGCAGCAACCGCGCATCCTCCGGCGACAGCGAGGTGGCGAACCGCTGCAGCACGGCCTGCCGGTCCCGGCCGCGGCTCAGCAACGCCTGCATCTGCTCGGCAGCGAGCTCCTCGGCACCCTTGACCGGGAAATACTCGTGGCGACGACCGTCAGCTACCCGGTCGATCAGCCCCTTCTCATACAACCGGACCAAGATGGTCTGCACGGTGTTGTAGGCCAGCCCACCGCCGACCGCCCGCCGCACGTGGGCCGCCGTGAGTGGCCCCTCAGCGGCCCATAAAGCGGCCAACACCTCGGCCTCGAGCTCGCCGGCCGCCCGCCGCGACGGTGTCCGGCTTGACCGGGCTACTCGACCAGCCACCACTCTGTTCTCCTCCCGGGGCTCTCCTCGTGGCTCTCCCAGCCAGGTATCCCAGTGTGGTTCATCTGTCCTTGAGCGTAACCAGCTCAGCCAGCCGATCCGCGAGGTATCACCCACCGGGTGTCCTGCCCGGTCACTGCGGCAATGTGTTCGAAGTCGCTGTCGTAATGCAGGATGATCGACTGATAGTGCTCCGCCGTTGACGCGGTGAGCAGGTCAACGATCCCGGCGGCACGATGCTGACTGCGCGTGGCGAGCATTGCCTGCACGGTCCTCGCACGAGCGCCGATCTCCGGGTTCAGCGGGAGATCGATGAACCCAGTGGCGCGGCGCGCGGCTGTCGTCGCATGCTCGGCGGGGGTGCGCGCGGAGTACAACACCTCAAGGTCGCCCGTCACGCAGGTCGCCAACAGGCCAAGGCGGCCGAGCCGGGTGAGTTTCCGGTGGATGGCGGGATTGGCCACCCGGGCAATGGCGCTGGTGTCGGCCAGATACAGGCCGCCCGGGATCACCGCCGAGCCTGAGCCCGGATCTCCGGATCGGCGAGGTCGGGGCTACCCCAGATCAGCGGATCGTCGAACGCCTCTGCCCGCTGTCGCCGGGCAGCGACATACGCCAGGGCGGCGTTGACGGGCTCGACCTTGGACGTGGTTCCGAGCTCGCGGGCAGCGGCCGCAACCTTCTCATCATCGAGATCGATGGTTGTCCTGGTCACGCCACCATGATAGCAAACCAGGCACAGATGATGCCTCATAGTATGCCTGCCCGCGAACTGAGCCGCCCACGCTGGCGAGGACCGTGTGCTCGCCTGTGAGGTGCATCGGTGGCTGATCGAGGCTCCCGAAACTGTCAGGGTCCGATGCCACGATGAACCGGTCCCAATCGGAAGATTCCGCACCCG
Organism: uncultured Actinomycetota bacterium; assembly: GCA_963822695.1. GTDB lineage: Bacteria > Actinomycetota > Actinomycetes > Mycobacteriales > Pseudonocardiaceae. Next base: position 194,846 of record CAWGJH010000008.1, on the reverse strand, counting down.
GAGGTACCCCACATGCCTGGACTCGTTGCACCGGTAGCTGATGAGCGCGCGGGGTTGCTGGCTTATCTCGCCCAGCAGCGCCTGGTGCTCCGCCTTACCGCGCGCGGGCTGACAGATGAGCAGGCCCGGACAACCCCCACCGCAAGCCCGCTCAGTATCGGAGGGCTGATCAAGCATGTCGCGACCGCGGAGCGGGGGTGGATGAACACTGTCCTGCAGCGCAAGCGGGAGTGGTCGATAAACAACCATCACGCCGGTTTCCGCCTCACGCCGGGCGAGACCTTGGCCGGTGTGCTCGATTTGTACGACCAGGTGGCCAAGGAGACTGACTCGGTCATCGCCGAGATCCCCGATCTCGGGCAGGCCGTGCCAGTCCCGCAGGGGGTGGCCTGGTTGCCGGGCGACATCACGTCGTGGTCGGTGCGGTGGGTTCTGCTCCACCTGATCGAGGAGACCGCCCGTCACGCCGGCCATGCCGACATCATCCGGGAGTCACTGGACGGTGCCACGGCCTTCCCGCTGATGGCCGCCGCGGAGGGGTGGCCCGCCAACCCGTGGGTGCAACCCTGGGAGGCTCCGACCCAGAAAACATGACAGCCAACGGACGTCACTCTTTCGTGTAACGTAACCCTCGTGCCCGCCCTGTCACTCAAGCTCGTGACCCGCCGCCACGTGGACTATGGGCGCACCCGCAGCATGATCTGTATGTCGGCCTGACCCTGCCCGCTCTCAGCCGGGCGTGTGGTCGTGCCGTCCCGCCGCCCCGTGCCGCTACGACGTCACCTCGCGCGCCCCCTTACGGCGAGGACACACTCATCGTGCCAGTTTGTCCCAAAGCCACTAGGTGTGACAGGCCCGTCATCGTACGTGTTCTGACCATCCTGATCGCCGTCTGGGCTCTCGTGCTCGCGGCGGGGTGCGGCGGCAGTGACCGCAGTATCGGTGCGGCGCCGGGCCCAGCACCTAGCGTGCGCCTGGGCTACTTCGCCAACATCACGCACGCCGCCGCCATCATCGGCGTCAACCGAGGCTTCATCGCCCAGGAACTCGGCACCACCAGGTTGGAAACGCAGATCTTCAACGCCGGACCCGCAGCGGTCGAGGCGTTGTTCAGCGGTGGCCTCGACGCGGCGTACGTCGGGCCGAGCCCAGCGATCAATGCCTTCATGAGGAGCGACGGCAAGGCCATCCGGATCATCGCCGGGGCGACGTCCGGCGGCGCGCAGCTGGTCGTCCGTCCGGGCATCACCACGGCGCAGGATCTGCGGGGCAAGACGCTGGCCAGCCCGGAACTCGGTAACACCCAGGATGTGGCGCTGCGCGCTTGGCTGACCAAGCAGGGCCTGCGCAACAGCATCCAGGGTGGCGGGGACGTCACCATCGCGCCCACCCAGAACGCTGACACACTCCAGCTGGTCAAGTCAGGCAAGCTCGACGGCGCCTGGCTACCCGAGCCGTGGGCGTCCCGGTTGGTGCTGGAGGCCGGCGCCAAGGTACTGGTTGACGAGCGGGAGCTGTGGCCCGGCGGCCAGTTCGTCACCACGCAGCTGATCGTCCGCACCGAGTTCCTGGAGCGCTACCCGCAGACGGTCGAGGCCTTGCTGCGGGGACACGTCGATGCGGTGCAGTGGGCGACCCAGCACCCCGCCGAGGCCAAGACCGTCGTGAACGACGGCATCAACGCTCTCACCGGCAGGCCCTTGAAGCCGGAGGTGGTCGAGCGTGCCTGGCACAACCTGACGATCACCGATGATCCCCTCGCGGCGTCCCTGCAACGCAGTGCCGAGAACGCGGTGACGGCAGGGGTGGCCACCAAGCAGGTCGACCTGCACGGCATCTACGAGCTGTCGATCCTCAACCGGATCCTCGCCCAACGGAGCCTGCCGAGCGTGTCGGCCGACGGGCTCGGGAAGGAATAGCGACCATGACACATCCGACCCTCCAGCCAGCGTCCACCACTCAACCACCGGTTGCGGACGAACAGACAGCGGCACAGATCTCCAGCGTCCGCGTCACGCAACTTACCCAGGTCTTCGAGCGCGACCACCCACCGGTGCTGGACCGGATCGACCTGGGCGTCGGGCCCGGTGAGTTCGTCTGCCTGCTCGGCGCCTCCGGATGCGGGAAATCCACCCTGCTCTCGCTCATCGCCGGCCTTGGCGCACCCACCTCCGGCAGCATCGAGGTCAGGGTGGGCCGTCCGGCGCTGATGTTTCAGGAGCCGGCTCTACTGCCGTGGCTGACCGCGGCCGGCAACGTCGAACTGGCGCTCAAGGCGCGGAGGGTGGGCCGGCGCGAGCGCCGCACCGAAGCCGAGCGGCTGCTCACGCTGGTGAACCTCGCTGGACAGGGCCACAAGCGGGTGCATGAGCTCTCCGGGGGGATGCGCCAGCGGGTGGCACTGGCCCGCGCGCTGGCCCAGGACAGCCGGCTGCTGCTGATGGACGAGCCATTCGCCGCGCTGGACGCCATCACCCGCGATGCGCTGCACGAGGAGCTCACCCGGCTGTGGTCGGAGCAAGGGCTGTCCATCGTCTTCGTCACGCACAACGTGCGCGAGGCAGTCCGGCTGGGGCAGCGGGTCTTGCTGATGAGCTCCCGGCCCGGTCGGATCGTCCGGGAGTGGCGCCTCGAGCTGAGCCAGCCCAGGGCGATCGAGTCCCCGGGAGTGAGCGCCGTGGCCACTGAGATCACTCATCACCTCCGAGCGGAGATCAGCCGCCATGGGCGTTGACGACACGACGCTGACGGCCGAGGACAACCGGGCCTTCGGGGCTGGGCTGGATGCCTTGGAGACGCCCGCGCCGCTACCGCGGCCCGGACCTGGCGCGGTGTTCATGCGATCGGTGCTACCCCCTCTCGTCGCGGTGGTGGCGTTGATCGGGCTCTGGCAGCTGGCCTACAGCGCCGGGCTCAAACCGAGCTATGCCCTACCCAGCCCGCGTGACGTGCTGCAGGTCTTCGGTCAGACGGTGCGCGACGGCCGGGCCTGGGACGCCATCTCGATCAGCGTGTCCCGGGGGGTTCTGGGATTCCTGGCGTCCTTGGCGGTGGGCACCGTGCTCGGGCTGGCGATGTGGCGAAGCCGGTGGCTACGGGCCGCTCTCGGGCCGTTCGTGAGCGGGCTGCAGAGCCTGCCGTCGGTCGCGTGGATCCCGGCGACGATCATCTGGTTCGGCCTGTCCGACGCCGCCATTTACGCGGTGGTGCTGCTCGGCGCCGTCCCCTCGATCGCCAACGGGCTACTCGCCGGGTTCGACCAGGTACCACCGTTGCTCGACAAGGTCGGCAGGGTGCTGGGGCTGGGCACCGTCGGCCGGATCCGGCACGTGCTACTACCGGCGGCGCTGCCGGGATACCTGGCCGGTCTCAAGCAAGGCTGGGCGTTCTCCTGGCGCTCGCTGATGGCCGCCGAGCTCATCACCTATTCGCCCGCGCTGGGCATCGGACTTGGACAGCAGCTCAACATCGGCCGGGAACTGAACGCGATGGACCTCGTGATCGCCTCGATCTTCCTGATCCTGATGGTCGGAGTCGCCATCGAGCTCCTCGTTTTCGCTCCCCTGGAGCGCCGGGTACTCCGAGCCCGGGGCCTCACCATCGCCCGCAGCCCCTGACCGCACGCGTCACCGTCCGTGTTGCGCCCTCCCACGGAACGCCGCTTCACCACCGCGGCCTCCCGATCCAGCCGCACACCCAGGCGACGCTCCACCCGATCGATCACGTCCTGGCAGGGCTGCGTCCTGAGATCCACAGTCGTCTCCGGTGATGGCGGGCCTCAAGGAGCATTCGTACTCAGTCCGCACAGACTCAGTCCGCGCAGCTCCTCCTGGTGATCTTCTCGATCTCAGCGTCGATGTCGAAGACCATGCCCTCACCGCCCAGCGGGACAACGTCGATAGTGGCCTCGACGAACTGCCGCAGCAGGTCGCGGTCCACTTCCAGCACGGCGCGCCCGTCGGGTGAACGGATCTCGACCAGCGTCACTTCCCACTCACCCATGGTGGCGGGACGCACCCGCACGTCACCGATCCCGGCGGGAGCGCTGAGCCCCGCCACGAGCAGTTCGCGGGCCAGCACCCAGTCAACGAAGCGATTGCCGCGGGTCTGGATCTCGACGGTCACGGCGAAGGGATCGTCGGTGCGGTAGGTCCACCGGGTCACTACGGGCGCCGCAGCCTCGTGCAGCAGCGCGAACATGTCGTGGGCAATCGCCTCACTGCCGTAGCTAGTCATCGTGGGCCGCCTCTCCGGGCTGGTTCGGACTCGATGTGCGTCGAGCCGGTTTTTGATCATGGAGTTGGTGTACTCAGTAAGACATCGCGGAGCAGGGTCCGTACGTACCACTGGACCCCTACATTCACTCCAAGTGATGTACCTGGGTAAGGCGTACGGGTCACCGGATGTCAGTCCGGGTTCCGTTGACGGGTCACAGGCCCAGTGACCGACCGATGACTTCCTTCATGATCTCGGTGGTGCCGCCGTAGATCCGGGTCACGCGAGCGTCGGCGAAAGCCCTGGCGATGGGGTGTTCGAGCATGTAGCCGTAGCCGCCGTGCAGCTGCAGGCAGGCGTCGATCACCCGGCCCTGCAACTCGGTGCACCACCACTTGGCCTTGGCGGCGTCGGCGACGGTCAGCTCGCCCTCGTTGAGGGCCTCGATGCAGCGGTCGGTGAAGGTCTGCGCGATGTTGACCTCGGTGACCATCTCGGCCAGCCGGAATCTGGTGTTCTGGAACGATCCGATCGGCTGGCCGAACGCCGTGCGGTCCTTGACGTAGGCCAGCGTCAGCTCCAGTGCTGCCCGCGCCCCGGCCACCGCGGAGACGGCCATCGACAGCCGTTCCTGAGGCAGTCGATCCACCAAGTAGGTGAATCCGCGGCCTTGCGTACCGAGCAGGTTGGCGACTGGCACCCTGACGTCACGGAAGAACAACTCAGCGGTGTCCTGGGCGTGCTGACCCAGCTTGGCGAGATTGCGGCCGCGCTCGAAGCCGTCCATCCCGCGCTCCACCACGAGCAGGCTCATCCCCTGATGCCGTTCCCGCGGATCGGTCTTCACCGCGGTAATGACCAGATCGGCGTTGATCCCACTGCTGACGAACGTCTTCGAGCCGTTGACCAGGTAATGGTCAGACCGGTACACCGCCGTCGTCGCCATGCCCGCCAGGTCTGAGCCCATCCCCGGCTCGGTCATCGCGATGGCCGTGATCAGCTGCCCGGAGGCGATCCCGGGTAGCCACCGTCGCTGCTGCTCTTCGGTGGCCAGGTCCAGGAAGTAGGGCAGGCAGATGTCGTTGTGCAGGCTCAGCCCGAGCCCCGCGCCCGCGGCCCCAGCGCACATGACCTCCTCGCCCAGCACCGCGTTGAACCGGAAGTCCGACACCCCCCCGCCACCGAACTCCTCCGGGATCGCCATGCCGAGAAAACCGGCCGCACCGGCGGTGGTGAACAGGCTCCGAGGCACGATGCCCTCGGCGTCCCAGGCTTGCAGGTGCGGCGTCACCTCCTTGCTCACGAAGGCGCGCACGCTCTCCCGGAAGGCCTCGTGCTCGGCCTCGAACAACCGACGGCGCATGTCCCGATGGTCCTCCTCATTCAGGTCACTCCGCCGCCGCGACCGCCCGCCGGTCCGTCGTCATACCCCACACCGCCTCATTTGATCACTTAGTGCACAGTTACCCACCCACAGGCGTGGCCAGCACGCGAACAAATTCCACGTTTGAGTGAATACAAGGTGCATGTCAGGCACGAAGAGTTGTATTCTCTGCGCGCCAGAGCTGGACCAGCATAAGAGGTGATCCGCAGTGGCTCTACTCACCGACGCTGGGCAAGATCTGCCCATGAGTGCAGCGCAACCCGACGATACCGGGCTGGTGCACGAGGCATGGTTCTACCGCGACACGGACGACTACGCCATCGGCATCGCACGGTTCCTCCGAGAGGGGCTCGAGTTGTCCGAGCCGACGCTGGTCGCGGTGCCAGGCTCGCGCGTCGATGTGCTGCGGTCGGCTATGGGCACCGACGGCGAGGACGTCCAGTTCATGGACATGGCCGAGGCGGGCCGTAACCCTGGCCGGATCATCTCCACGGTGCTCTACGCGTTCACCCAGATGCATCCGGCGCGCCGGGTCCGCATCGTCGGTGAACCGATCTGGCCGGGGCGCTCTGCCGCGGAGTACCGCGCCGCGCTGCAAACCGAAGCCCTCATCAACATCGCCCTGGCGGGCCACAAGGCGACCATCCTGTGCCCGTACGACTGCCACGAACTGGACGCCACCGCCCTGAAGCAGGCTCGGCAGACCCATCCGATGCTGCTTGAGGGGTCACAGCGGGTCCGCAGCGCGGATTACCGGGACCCGCGCGCCGTCGCCGACGAGAGCCTCCGGTTCTTGCCTGACCCTCCAGAGTGGTGGGGCGACATGCTGGTCTTCCGCTCCGCGAATGACCTGCCGGGCATCCGGCAGTTCGTCGAGAGTCGGGCGCTGCGGGCCGGCCTGCCGGCCGATCGAGTGACCGATCTGTGCCTGGCGGTCAATGAGGTCGCCACCAACACCCTGGTGCATACCCGTACGGCGGGTGTCCTGTCACTGTGGCAAGACCCGGAGACCTACAGCCTGATCTGCGAGATCAGTGACAGCGGCCAACTGCACGACCGGTTGGTCGGCCGGATCCCGCCGCACCGATCCCAACCGCATGGACACGGGTTGATCCTGGTCAACGAGCTCTGCGACCTGGTGGAGATACCCACCGGAGGGATCGGCACCGGAACCACCGTCCGGCTGCACATGCGACTGCGGTGAGGATATCCACTTCAGTCAGGAGGATTCGAGTGACGGCTCGATAGGGCGGACGACCGCCGACAAGGGATGGGCGATCCTTTCCAACGATTTGCGTTCAGCATCCACCCCGTAGTGCCAGGCGATGATCCCACCGGCAGCCATCAGCACGGCCGCCGCAGAGTAACCGAGAGTAAGATAGTTGATACCACCACCGATGAGGTACGCAAAGAGCTTCGGTGCCGCCACACCTCCGATCCCGAGCGAGACGGCGAAAAAGAACGAGAACGCCTGAGCGCGCAGCTCCAACGGGAAGATCTCACTGATTGTCAAGTACGCTGCCGCGGCGCCTGTGGAGGCAAAAAAGAAGATCACACACCATAAGACAGTCTGACTGGTTGCACCCAGTGATCCGCTATAAAAGAACAGTGCATTGATTGCCATGAGGAGTCCAGAAAGACAGTAAGAGAATGCGATCATCTTTCGTCGGCCGCGGGTATCGAACAATGATCCGAAAACCAGCGGTCCCAACAGGTTGACCAATGCGAACCAAATGAGGTACTTGCTCGTATCATCGCTTCCTACGTGATAGAACTGCACGAGTATCGAGCCGTTGGTAAAGAATATAGCGTTGTACAAAAATGCCTGAGCAGTCATTAATGATAGACCCAGGATCGACCGCGACCGGTACTCGCGCCACATCGTGTGCCAGATCTGGCGGTAAGAAACATTACCTCGACCGGTGACGACCAATGCCTTGCTCGGGGGTATTGGCTGGAGCTCGATCCCGTCACTCCGGACTTGTGTTTCGATCTTGTTGACAATGAGCTCAGCGTCCGCCTGCCGACCGTGGGTCATCAGCCACCGTGGACTCTCCGGGATGGCACGCCGCAGAAAAATGATCGCCAAACCGATGGCGGGGCCGAGGACGAAGCCGATTCGCCAGCCGAGATCGGCCGGCACCACGCGCGGGTTGAGCAGCAACAGGTTCGCCGTCGCACCAATTGCCGCACCCGCCCAGTAGGTTCCGTTGACAATAATGTCAGTGCGGCCCCGGTAGTAGGGCGGGATCAGCTCGTCGATAGCGGAATTGATCGCAGCGTACTCCCCACCGATACCCATACCAGCGACGAACCGGACCAGCGCCAGGAACCACAGACTGAAAGAGAACGCACCGAGGAAACTAAAGACCAGGTAGAGGGTCAACGTGACAAAAAACAGTTTCTTGCGGCCGAGCTGATCGGTGATACGGCCAAAGACCAGCGCGCCGACGACCTCGCCAGCCAAGTATAAGGAGGCGACGAGCCCAGCCTGCCCCGGGTGCAGCAGAATGCCATGTGTCTCCAGGAAAATGCCGATCTGGTTGACGATCTGGATCTCCAGGCCATCGAGGACCCACGAGATGCCCAACGCGGCAACGACCCAGGTGTGGAACGGTCTCCAGGGCAGTCGGTCCAGCCGCGCGGGCACCAGGCTGCGGTAGGTCCCCGATTCCCCGCCGGTGACGGTCACTGGTCCACCCTCCTTGCGGTCACTGGCCAGGCCATCATGCCTCCTCGTCGGGATCATCACGCATCGCCTCGGTCAGCAGGTCAGCGTCCTGGCGGTAGCGGTCGGCTTCTGCGTGCCGACCCAGTGCCGAGTCGTCCACCGCGAGTCTGTGCAGGGCACGAGCCAGCGGAGCTGAGTACTGCCGGGGGTCGATCTCGTTGAGTTCCTGGTAGAGGTTAACGGCCTCCTCGGAGTCGGGCAGGGCCTCGGCGTGGCGACGCAGCTCGGACAGGCTCACCCCCCGGTTGCTCAGAGCCCGGGCTAGCTCGGGCCGGTAGCTGTCGGAGTCGATCTTAACGAGGTGCCGGTACAGCATGACGGCTTCCTCGGCGTACGGGAGGACCTCACGGTGGTGGCCCATGCTGGCCAGGCAGAAGGCGAGGTTGTCCAGTGATCGGGCCAGCTCGGGCCGGTACCGCGCGAGGTTGATCTCGGTGAGACCCCGGTGCACAGCGACTGCTTCCTCCGCATAGGGCAAGGCGGCGGCATAGTCGCCGAGTGCGGTGAGGGTGGCGCCGAGATCGTTCAAGCAGGCGGCAAGGTCCGGCCGGTAACGGTCAAGGCTTTCCGTCGCGGTGCGGTAATAGCCGAGCGCCTCCTCGAAGCAGCCCCGCGCCTGTTCCCACTGGTCCTGCTCCGTGTAGCCGTTGCCGAGATCGCACAGGGACCGTGCCAGCTCGGGCCAATGGCGGTCGCCGTTGGTCTCGACCAGAGCACGATTGTCCTCGACAGCTTTTTCCAGAATACCGACGTCAAGTGGCACGTGCGGTTCGCTCCGACGTAAATTGCTGGACGCTCGCGCTAGGTCGCGACGGTAGCGGTCATCGGTTTCGACTAGCTCCCGGTAGAGCTGCACGGCTTCCTTGAGGGGCGCGCGAGCCTTGGTGTGACGGCCCAGCTCAGCAAGCCGGAGGCCAAGATTGCTCAGTGACGCGGCAAGGTCGGCCCGGTAGTAGCCCGGATTGTGCTCAACCAATTCCCGATAGTACTTGACGGCCTCCTCCGTGTCGCGCAGAGCGGCATCGTGGCGGCCTTGTTCGGCGTTCCGGATCCCGAGATTGTGCAGCGAGCGGGCCAGGTTCGGCAGGTAACGAGGGCGGTCGCTCTCGACCAGGGTGCGGTAGTGCTCGACGGCAATCTCGATGGGGGGCAGCGCCTCATCCGCACGGCCGGCCTGAGCCAAGACGACTCCGAGACGTAAATGCCAGCGCGCGGTCTCAGCAACGTGTGCATCGGCCGGCAACATGCACAGAATGCGGCGGGTCACCACCACGGCGGTCTCGACGAGCGCCGTCGTCGGATACGGGATTGCCTGCTCGATCGTGCGCAGCGTCTCCAGCGTCACCGGCGTATCGGACAGCACTCGGGCGAGTGCCGCGCTCACGGCGCCACCGGTCACTTCCGCCACCTCCAGCGCCAGACACACCAGGGGCTCGATGTCGGCGCGCAACACCCTTTCCAGCAGTTCCACACCAGCCGGGTGATGGACGGCGGCCATACTGAGTACCCTCAGCATCCGGCGCTTCTGCTCGATGCGCAGCTCGGAGAGCTCAGCCATGACCAACTCTGGGCATTCCTCGAGCTGCTCGATGACATGCGTCTCGGCAACCAGCTCCGGCTGCAGCAATCCCCAGTAGCCAGAACCGTTGGGATAGAGTTGGGCCAGCCACCGCGCGACGCGCCGACGATCTCTCTCATCGTCACGCAGATCCGGGACCCGGCGCAGTACCTGTGCGCCGTCGCGCTCATCCACCGCACCAAACAGGCACGCCACCACCACGGCCCGCTGGAGCACCACCGGGTCAAGACCCAACCCCGCTTGCTCCGCGCTGTGTGCCCAGAACCGCCTCTCATGGCGAAGTAGTTCTGTCAACACGCCGATATCGGCCATCAACGGCCCGGCTGGCGCCCAGGGGTCCCGGGACCGGAGCACGGCGAGCAGGGCCACCGCATGCAGCGCCAACACGGGAACCTCGCCCGCTGGTGAGGTGACTGCGGCCCCGGTGGGTACCCGGACACCGAGTTTAGCGGCAAAGCTCCGCACCGCTGCGTCGATCAACTCGGTGGGGCTGATGGCCGAATCCACCCGGGCCGACAACTCCAGGGGAGGGTATGCCTCGATCAGTTCCTGCACAGCACCCTCATCGGCGCCCAACTGCCACCACCAGTCACCGGCGCTGCGGGCGATCAGCAATACCCGCACGTGCGCAGGATGGCCGGCCACCGAGCGCAGCAGATCGAGCAGCCCCGTCCGGGTCTCCGCGTAGTCCACAATCAAGAAGATCGACGAGCGCCTGGTGGCGTCCCGCAGGATGGTGAACGCGTCGGCTTCCCGGCCAGCGCCCACCACCGCGACCTGCCAGCCGGTCTTCGCCACATGGTCGCGCAGTTCCAGAGCCAACCGGGTCTTGCCGACCCCACCAGCGCCCACCAACAGCCGCACCCCCGGCTTGCGGTCTCGACACCACTCGCGCAGATCAGCGAGCTCTTCTGCTCTGCCGGTAAACGGCACAACATGCCGATCGGCACGCAGCAACCCCGCCGGACTGTCCCTAGACGGCAGCTTCGACAACGCGTCGGCCAGTTTCTTGGCCACCCTCCGCTCATGCACCCAGCTCACCAGGAATGGACCACCCACCGTTACGACGGCCGCGCCAACTGCCGCCCCGGCCCCCACTGGCCCCGAGGAAATCACGGCCAACCACGTGAGCGGCGCGACCGTCAGTGTCGTGAGCAACGACACCGACGGGACCCGCCAGTCCCACCTCGTCACCAGGTCATCATCCCCGAAGACATCCGGCAGCGGGCGATGACCGCGCCAGGGAGATCACCACCAGCACCTGGGCCGCGGTCAACGGCCGGCCAGCTCGTGCATCGCCTGGTAGATCCGCTGGTCGGAGACCGGGTACGGGGTGCGCAGCTCTTGGGCGAAGTAGCTGACCCGCAGCTCCTCGATCATCCAACGGATCCTTCACACCCTGCTTACGGGTTGTCGGTACAGACCAGGATGACGATCCGGTGCCGTCGGTGCGCGACCTCGTCAAGGTGCTGGTGCGTGGCGGCGTATCGGACCAGTTCGTGCAGGTCGTCGGCGGCACAGCGGGAGCAGATCGTGCCGGCGATGTCCAGCGCGGCGTTCCCCATGGCTACACCTCGAAGACTGCCCGGATGGCGTTGTCGACCTGCTCAAGTTCCTCGGGGGTGGCGCGGCCCAGGTGCTCGACGAGGCGGCGACGTGGTGGGCGATCGATCTCCAGGGCGAATGCCCAACCGAGTTCTCCGACCCGCACGGCCAGCAGTGAGCCGGGGTCGGAGTCCACGACGTGCATGGCATAGACCGTGGGTAACTCGTCGTTGGCGTTTATGGCGTCGGCGGAGACGATGAGCCTGGTGGTGGACTGGCCGGCTCTGCCCATCACGGGTTCGTAGCGGTAGAGGTCGCCTCGCCTCACGCTGTCTCGTCCAGCGCCGCCAGGGTCTCGGCCTCGCTGGCGGCCGCGTAGGTGGGGTGCGCTGCGTACCAACTGGCCGCTGATGCCGCTGCCTCCCGCATCGCGTCCTGGCGGACCAGGTGTTCGAGGTAGGCGGAGGCTCCGCCGTGGGTGCGGGCCCCGCACTGCCGGATGCGCGCCGCCGTCTGCGGGTGCATGCTCACCGTGAGTCGCTCTCGCTGCATACGCAACAGCGTACAGACCCGGGCTACTGCCCGGACGGTGCTGACCCACGCGGGGGGTTGGTGGGTGCGGCGACGGAGTAGTAGCAGTGAACGGTCCTGGCGAGTGGTGAGCGTGCATACGGTGTGCACAACCCGCTGCCCGCGCGTGAAGGTGGAGTGCGGGCGACTTCGGCATGGGAGACTCGGATCCATGGCCGCTGCTGGCAATGGTGGCTCGTGGGTCGCGTAGTTGCGCAAGGAACGCGCGGTGACTCAGGTGGCTCTGGCACGCCGGGCCGGGGTGCCGCTGAGTTTGCTGTCAAAGATCGAGGTCGGGGACCGCGCACTCACCCCGGCGATCGCCGCCGCCATCGCTCGGGCCTTGCAGATCTCGCTCGGCACGCTGTACGGGGAAGCTGAGGTCTCCCCGGAGCAGAGCACGTTGCTCTGGAGGACCTGCGCACCGCGGTGCGCCGTTACGACATCCCCGATCAGGCCCCCGTGCCTGACCACGGACAGCTGCGCATCGGTCTGGAGAAGGCCATTGCTTGGGTCACGTGGTGGGTGCACCCACCACTGGACACCAAGGAGGTTAAGTTGGTGGCCAGGCACCGTCTCGCTCATGCTCCTCCCGCACCAACAGCCGAACGCTGAGCGACGTGCCGGTACTGCTCATGGAACTCACGGGCACAGGCCAGCCTTGGGTAGCGGCTCACCAGCGCCCTGTCAAGATTGCGGACATAAGTCACCATCCCCGACGTGACCACACGAGCTGACGTCAATGCCTGATTGCCCAGGGTCGCAGCGTCGTCGGGCGTTCCACACCCCACCAGCGCCGTGGCCAGGATAAGCTGGGCAAAAGACGACCGTTGTTCTCTACTGTCAGGCGGCGCTGACTCGATCGCTGCCAGGGCCGCTTCGCCATGTGTCCGAGCTGTGTCGAAATCCCCCAGCCAGATATACGCGGACGCCGGGTAGGCGGTCATGGCGTAGGAAGCAATGATGCCGGTGTCCGTAGCGAACCGGCAGGGTGGCCTGGCTGGCAGTCGCTCATGCAGCCGCTGGGCTTCAGCGAAGAGCGTTTCGCATGGTTCCTGCTGGCCCAATCGAGCATAGGCGCGAGCTGCGTGAGCACGGAGCGAAACAGCCAGCGGATGACTGGCCGAAACCTTGGCAACACCTTGCATAGCAGCCCTAGCCGCACCGTCAGGATGCTCCGAAAACATGGCGATTGACGCCATGGCCTTCGCTGCCCACCCGCATAGCTCACCGTGCCCCGCCTGGTCGGCGTGGGTGTAGCAGTCAAGCGCGTATGCTCGTGCGGCGCGCAAGTTGCCGAGATCGGTTGCCAGCCATGCCAACAGTTCTGACAGCCACGCGGCATAGACGTAGAGCTCTCGCAACTCTTTCAGCGTATGGCGGCCGCGGATCAGTTCATCGACTCGTGACCGATAGGCACGGGCCACGACGAACTGCTCCGCCGGTGGGTCTTTCACATAGCCCCGGTTGAGATCATTTATTACTAACTCGAGATGCTCAAGCGTGCCCTGTCCGACAGCTGACACCCCGGCGAGCTGGGTGAACTCCATCGCCTCAGCGGCGGCGCCAGCCAACACCCTGCCCAGCACGTCGGGAGCAACAGCCACGGCGAGACCCAAGCTGAGAGTTTCCCGCCGCTGCACTCCGCCACCTTCTCCTGGCACAGCGGGCGGTTCACCCACCGGGCTCTCCTGGCTTGCCGCGTCCCGCCTGGCCGTCTCCAAGGCCTCGTAGGCCGTGATGAGCGCTCCCTTCGCCCCCAACACTGTATCCGCGCGGACCCAGAAGTCACGTGGCGCGGGGTGACGGCCGGCTTCCAGATGAGAGATCGCGGTGCGGTGGTAGTGCATCTCCTCGGCGAGTTTGCCTTGGCTCCACCGCGCTTGTTGGCGACAGGCCGCCAGGCAGGAGCCCAGAGCACACCTCAGCTCGAGTACATGCTCCGGTTCACGGGCCACCCCACGCACCCCCCTCAGAACGGTTTATCCACTGTTGCCGTGATCTGGGCAAGCCTAGCCAGACGGGCAACGCTGTGATGAGACACCGTGAGGAAGATCCCTCACGGCTCCTTCACCGGGCACTGCGGCCGGTGTGATTGTCGCCAGGCCCACAAAGTCATCGTCATTCACCACGGACGGGAGGAGGAGCAGCGGTGGACCACGTCCCACAGGATCTCCAGATCCCCACCCCCCGGGTGGCGAGATCGAGTGCCGGGCGGTGGTGGACGCGCCACCGTGACCAGAAGCGCCCGCACGCACTGGCAACCGCCGATGTCGTTGGCGTCACCGCCACGGGGGATCACGCCCAGGGGTTGCGCGAGCGATGGCTATCTACGCGAGGTCGCACCCTCACCGGCCCGGCTGGCCCACGACTAGGGGGTGATGTTGATGGCTGAGCGGTTGTTCACCATCCCGATCACCTGCTACGTCGATCGCCGGGCCCACGAGGTGACCGACGAGAACATCGCCGCTGGCCGCCGCTCCGGGCACTACGAGGCGCTCTGCGGTTATCGCGTCATCGCCGCGGCGATGGCCGCGCCCGTCGGCCGACCGTGCCCCGAGTGCGTCGCCGTGGTGGTCGCGGCGCGATCCCCTGCGGTCCCGGCCCGGCGTGGGCGTCACCGCCGCCCCGGGTGGCTGAGGCGGATCCTGCGCCCCGTCTGTAGTAGCTCGCTGACGACGGCCGAGGAGCCACCACCTTGCCTACCACACGCTCACCAGCCGCATCCAGTTGACAACTCCTGGGAGACCCGCGCGTGAAACACACCACTCGTAAGAGTAAGAAGAGTAGGGGGCTGGTTGCCAGGCGCATCGTGTATACGAGCGCCCAGCGTCCGCATGATCGGCCCCGAGAATTGATAAAGGACGTTCCCCGCGGAGAAGTCATGGATGCCGATTACGCGGCCGCGATGGTGGCGGTACGGACTGGCATGCCCCTGGTGGAGGTGAGCATCGTCACGATAGCCGGGGTGGATGAATAACTCATCGGCCACAGCGATGAAGACAGAAATGCGTCTTTCCGCACCAAGGAAAGGAATTTTCTTGGAACTGTATAACCATGCCAACCGTCCAAGTACTGGTCTCCGTAAGGCGATCCCCGCGACGTGTGCGCTGCACCGGGGCCCGATCGGTTTCGCCAACCTCATGGTGAGCCTACAAGGCGACTCAGTTGCGCTCGATCCCCATGTCACGGGCGAATGCGTGATCATTCTCAGGAGCAGAGCGCCAAGACGTTGCGTGACATCTTGACCGAGTGGCTTGGGTGAGCGGGGGCAGGATAGCGGCCTCACCAGATAGCGGCGACGAGCCGCGAGAAGTCGGTGCCGGCCGACGCGACACCAGCAGCGCAACCCGCCCGGCCACCGCCATACACAGCACGGGCGGGGTGTTCTTGTCGAGGTAGTAGCCCGGCACATGCGGGTGGCGCCGAGTCCGCTCCAACACCTCCCGCCAGGCGTGCATCCGCAGGATCGGCTTCGCGATGAACTGCTGCTGAGCGAGCCGGGCCCGCAGCTGCTCCTCCGCGCTCAGGTCGGTCCAGGAGCTCATCATGTCGCTGGTCGTAGCCAGCACATGATCACTATTTGGGTGCGTTCAGCGACGTCGGGTGTCGCCTAAGGCACACAAACCGTGATCACCGCCCTGATCTGCGCAACCACCACCTCCGGCCGGGACTTCAGATCATGCCAAGTGAAGCGGAGCACGGTCCACCCCGCTAGGACCAGTGCGTTCTGTCGGCGCCGGTCACGGGCGAACCGGTTGACGTCGGAATGCCACGCCCAGCCATCGACCTCGATGGCCAGCCGGTGGACCACAAAAGCGACGTCGATCCAGTACTCGATCCCGGACAGCACCACCCGGTGATTGGCCACCCAGCCGTCGATCCTGGCCTGCCGGAGCAGCCGGTGCAGGACCCGTTCGGCTTGCGACCACGCCCCGTCCGCTGCCTCCCGCAGTACCCGCCCCAGCCACGGCGACCCATGCCGGCCAAACACTCGGCAATACGCGGCGTGCAACTCCGCGAATGACACTCGGCGCTGCAGCGCCCGATCCACCAGCGGCCGCCCGGAGTCGTGGCCGAGCGCCGCCGCAGCGTCCAGGACGGTGAGCGGCAACGCGGTCACTGGCAGCCCGCGCAGCACCACGAGGTCCATGGGGTCGAGGTTTCGGCGGCGCAGCCCCACACCCGCTCGGAGGCGACGGGATCGCGTATGGGGCACCGTCACCTCAGCGGCGGCCGGCGCCCAGTCCCGCAGTCCCCACCACCATGCCGCCGTCAGCCCACTCGCCACGGCCCCGGCACCCGCCCATGCCACCGCTGCCCGGGTGTCGGCCCGCTGGTCGGGCTCACGCCGGCCGACTAGGTAAACTCCCGGATGCAACCTGATCCACTGCCCGCTGCGAACCCGGTGCCGTATCTGCCGGGGAGTCAACCCGCCCCGCACTGCCTCCTCCAGAGTGAGCACCCCGTCCCGGGAATCCGCAAGTTCCGCGATCAGCACGAGGAACAGCGTTACCGCAGGGGAACCTCCCCGCTCACTCCGCTCGCTCGTGCTGTGGATAGCGACCCCTGATGTGGACAGGGGCATGATCGCTGTTTGGGTGTCAAAACCGACAGATTCTGTCGGTTTTGACACCCAAACAGCGATCATCTTCTGTCGGCTACTGACTGGCCAGCTCGTTCATTGCTTGGTAGATCCGCTGGTCGGAAACGGGATACGGGGTGCGTAGCTCCTGGGCGAAGTAGCTGACCCGCAGCTCCTCGATCATCCAGCGGATCCGTTGCAGCTCCGGGCCGTCGCCGCCCTGGTCGCGCAGCTGCTGGTGAGCTTGCGCGACGGCCTCGACTCGGTGCATCCAGTCCTGGTCGCGGGAGGGATCGCGGGGTAGCTTGTCCAGCCGGCGGGCGATGGCCTGCAGGTAGCGGGCCAGGTCAGGTAACCGTTGCGCGCCGGTCGCGGTGATGAAACCGGGGCCGATCAAGCTGGTCAACTGCGCGCGGACGTCGGCGACCGCGGGCGCCAGCACCGGCGCGGTGAGCTCGGCCAGCCGCACCTCGACGGTGTGCGCGACGGTCAGGATGCGCTGCACGTGGGCGAGCACGGCGTGCACCACGCTGGCCAGTTCACTGCGGGCCCGGTCCCGCAGCCGGGAGAAGCCGTCCTCGTCGCGGGGCGGCCCGCCGCAGGCGGCGATCAGCGCGTCGGCGGCACAGTTGACGCAGTCGGCCAGCAGGGCCTCGGTACTGCCATGCGGAGTGCGGGCCAGCACCAACCTGGCCGGCGCATCGAGGCCACGCTGCACTGACTTGAGCAACCCGGGCACCGCCAGCAACAACAGCCGCCGGGTACCCGCCCACATGGCGCGCTGCTGCTCGGCCTCGGTGGGCAACAGCGCGACGGCGACGGTGTCGCCCTCGTCCACCAGCGCCGGGTAGGCGGTGACCAGATGACCGGCCTGCTCGTGCTGGTGGGTCTGCGGCAACGTACCGATATCCCAGCTGCGCAGGCCGCGGCGCTGCAGACCACCGCCCCCAGCCGACAGGGTGGCCCGCAACCGCGGCTGCAGCTGGCGGGTCAGCGCGGCGAGGTCCTTACCCTGTGCCACGGTGACCTCGCCGTCCCACACCCGGAAGGTGATCGCCAGATGGTCCGGCACCCGGTCGAGCGGCCAGTCCGCCCGGCGCACCGGCACACCCAGCTGGGCCAGCTCACGCTCCAGGGAGTCCAACAATGGTTCGCGATAGGGCGTCATCCGGGTCAGCAGGGCCTTGGCGTGGTCCGGCACCGGCACCAGCTGCCGGCGCAGCGGCTTGGGTAGTGCCTTAAGCAACGCGACGACCAGCGCTTCTCGCAGCCCGGGGACCTGCCAGGTGAACGGCGCCGGGTCGATCTGGTTGAGCACCGGCAGCGGCACGTGCACGGTGACGCCGTCCGCGTCGGCACCCGGCTCGAACTGGTAGGACAGATCCAGCGCAAGCGCGCCGTGCTGCCACGAGCCGGGGTAGTCCTGCTCGCTGACGCCGTTGCCCTTGATCAGCATCGCGGGGTTGAAGTCGAGCAGGTCCGGCTGGGTTCTGCTGACCTTGCGCCACCAGCTGTCGAAATGCGCCCCGGAGACGACCTCGACGGGGATGCGCTGGTCGTAGAAGCCGAACAGGGTCTCGTCGTCGACCAGGATGTCGCGCCGGCGGGCCCGCTGTTCGAGTTCCTCGACGTCGTCGAGCAGTGCCCGGTTGGCGTGGAAGAAGGCGTGCCGGGTCTCCCAGTCACCCTCGACCAGCGCGTGCCGGAGGAACAGCTCGCGGGAGAGCACGGGGTCGATTTTCCCGTAGTTGACCGTGCGTGCGGTCACGATCGGGATGCCGTACAGGGTGACCTTCTCGTAAGCCACCACGGCACCGCGCTGACGCTCCCAGTGCGGTTCGCTGTAACTGCGCTTGACCAGGTGACCAGCCAGGGGTTCCACCCACTGCGGCTCGATTCGCGCGGCGATCCGGCCCCACAGCCGGGAGGTCTCCACCAGCTCGGTGACCATCACCCAGCGCGGCTGCTTGCGAGAGAGCGCTGATCCGGGAAACACAGAGAATCGGGCGCTGCGGGCGCCCAGGTAGTCGCGGGTTCCGGGGTCGAACAGTCCGATATGGGAGAGCAGCCCGGTCAAGAGCGAGATATGCACCTGCTGCATGTCCGCAGGCACGGTGTTCGCCGCCATCCCCAGAGCACGGGTGATCCGGCGCAGCTGCCCGTGCAGGTCCTGCCACTCCCGCACCCGCAGGTAGTGCAGGAATTCCGTCTTGCACAGCCTGCGGAACTGGGTGGAGGACAGCGCCTGCTGCTGTTCCTCGAGGTAGCGCCAGAGAGTGAGAAAGGTCAGGAAGTCGGAGTCTGTGCTGGCGAATCGTGCGTGCTGGGCGTCGGCGGCCGCCTCGGCGCCGGTCGGGCGCTCCCGTGGATCCTGGATGGACAGCGCCGCCACGATCACCAGGACTTCGCTGAGGCATCCGTTGTGGTTGGCCGCCACCACCATCCGGGCCAGCCGGGGGTCCAGCGGCAGTTGCGCGAGGGTGCGCCCGATCCGGGTGAGCCGCAGGGTCGGCTGCTCTTCAAGGCCGGCCAACCCCCCGGTTGGCCGGCCTTGAAGAGCACCCAACTCGCGCAGCAGCGCCACGCCGTCGGAGATCTGCCGGCGGTCTGGTGGATCGATGAATCCGAACGCGGCCACCTCACCCAGGTTCAGCGCCGCCATCTGCAGGATCACCGACGCGAGGTGGGTGCGCACGATCTCCGGATCGGTGAACTCCGGTCGCGACTGGTAATCCTGCGCCGAGTACAGCCGGATGCAGATGCCCTCCGCGGTGCGCCCGCACCGCCCGGCGCGCTGGGTGGCCGAGGCCTGCGAGATGGGTTCGATCGGCAGCCGCTGCACCTTGAGCCGGCGGCTGTAGCGGGAGATCCGGGCCGTGCCGGGATCGATCACGTACCGGATGCCCGGCACGGTCAGCGACGTCTCCGCGACATTGGTGGCCAGCACGATCCGGCGCGTCCGGGTGCCCGGCCGCTGGAAGACCCGGTGCTGCTCGGCCGCCGACAGCCGCGCGTACAGCGGCAGGATCTCAGTGTCCGGGAGCTCGAGAGCATGTAAGGCATCACGGGTGTCGCGGATCTCCCGCTCACCGGAGGCGAAGACCAGGATGTCACCGGGACCCTCGCCGCGCAGTTCCGCCACCGCGTCACAGATCGCCTGGATCTGGTCGCGGTCATCGGTGCCGTCGTGCGAGTCCGGGCCATAGGGGCGGTACCGGATCTCCACCGGGTAGCTACGGCCGGAGATCTCGATCACCGGTGCTCCGTCGAAGTGCCGGGAGAACCGCTCGGGGTCGATGGTCGCCGAGGTGATGATCACCCTGAGGTCGGGACGGCGAGGCAGCAGCTGCTTGAGGTATCCCAGCACGAAATCGATGTTCAGCGAGCGTTCGTGTGCCTCGTCGATGATCAGTGTGTCGTACTGCTCCAGCTGGGGGTCGGACTGGATCTCGGCCAGCAGGATGCCGTCAGTCATCAGCTTGACCAGCGTGTCGTCCGATACGTGATCGGTGAACCGCACCTTCCAACCGACCACGCCACCGATGGGGACATCCAGTTCCTCGGCGATGCGCTCGGCCACCGTGCGCGCCGCCAGCCTGCGCGGCTGGGTGTGCCCGATGGTGCCCCGGATCCCGCGGCCCAGCTCCAGGCAGATCTTGGGGATCTGGGTGGTCTTTCCGGACCCGGTCTCCCCGGCGACGACCACCACCTGGTGGTCCCGGATCGCCGCGGCGATCTCGCCGGAGTGCTGGCTGATCGGCAGCGCCTGCGGGTAGTGGATCCGCGGCACCAATGCCTCCCGACGAGCGAGGGCCTTCCGACGAGCGAGGCGCAGGTCGGCCAACGATTCGCGCACGAGCAGCGATCTCCTTACCCGCCCCATCACACCCTAGAGCACTAGTTACTCGCGAGTCACAAGTCGATACAGTGGTGATATGCAGCTAGCCTATGATCGATGCGGCACGGGGCCGCCGCTGGTTCTGCTGCACGGAGCCGGGCACCGGCGGCAGGCGTGGCTCCCCGTGCAGGAACTGTTGGCCAAGCACCGCGAAGTGATCTCCCTGGACCTCCCGGGGTTCGGCGAGTCTCCCCCGCTGCCCGACCACCTGTGCTACGACCTGGACACTGCGGTGCTCGTGCTGAAGGAGTTCTTCACGAACCTCGGGCTGGACCGGCCGCACGTGGCGGGGAACTCGATGGGCGGCTTGATCTCCCTCGCGCTGGCCCAACACGGGATGGTCAGCAGCGCAACGGCATTCTCCCCAGCTGGACTGTGGAGCCCGATGGAGCGGCGCGTGTCGCTGAGCATGGTGCGGTCAGTCCACCGCACCGCGCGGTACATGCCCCCGAAGGTCGCAGTCCGGTTGTCACAGACGGCGACCGGGCGCACACTCCTGTGCGGCGTTCTGTTCGGCCGTCCGGACCTGCTCGAGCCCCACGTATTGCTCGCGGACATGCAGGCACTGATCGGCGCGGTCGGCTTCGGCCCCACCTTGGCCGCCGGGAAAAAGATCGTCTTTGCCGGTCCGGTGCCCGACGTGCCGGTGACCATCGCCTGGGGATCCCGGGACGTACTCATGCGACGACCCCGGGCCGCAGCAATCACCCAGCTGATCCCGCACGCCCGGCTACTGCGACTGCCCGGCTGCGGACACGTACCGATGAACGACAATCCCGAGTTGGTGGCCCACATCCTGCTCACCGGCAGCGAGGATGCGGATCCGCAACTCTCCCTCACGTAACCCCAGCGCAGCTCCTGAGTCTGGGTGATGCTTGGCGGCCAGCATGGCTGACTAAGCTAAGCACGTTGACACCACGTCAAGTCCAGGCGCAGCTCTGGCTGCACCCGCTCTACCACGGTCAAGCCGACAGCCGTGAGCCGTCTTTCTAACTCTGCTGTGCCTGGTGACCACTCCGCAAGGCGTTTTCGGTCCCCCTGGCGGTAGATCCCGAGCATATTGAGGTTTCTGCACGCGTACTCGGACCAGGTCCCCAAGAATAGCAACCCCTTGTCGCTCAGCATTGTGGCCATCCGAGCCAATGCTCTCTGAATACGGTCTTCGTGAGTTCGCGAGCGGTCCCATCCGAAATGGGACAGCGTTCCTAACATGCAGGTGATCAGGTCAAACTCTCCCCTGATACCCACCTCGCGAGCGACAAAATCACATTGGGAAATCTCGATCCTCCTCTCGTCGGGACACTTTCGTTCTATGTTCGCGTTAGCGAATCGTATGCAGTCATAATCTTGGTCCACGCCGATGATTTTCCCGTTCGGCGCCACCCACGACCGTAGCTGAATAGGGTAACGGCCGGTACATGTACCAACGTCCAAGTACCGGTTTATCTCGACATTTCGCTCCCTCGCCTCCTCACGTAAGACCTCCTCCACTCTCGCGAGCTCTATCGTCTTCAACCCCTCGTCTTCTCGCGGAAGTGCGTATTCATAGATCGCGAGCCAGTTCGACTCGTAGTCGATCTTCGATTTGGCGTAGTCAACGGCATCCTGTAGGTCTTCGAGAAACCCTGCAATAGGCTCAGCCTTATCCCACAGTTCCTCGAAATATCCAATGGCCGCCTTCAGGTAAGCCGGGAAGTACAAGAAGGGGGCGGAGTAACTTTTGACAGTGTGAATGACACCCTGGCGACCTCCCCCGAACACGTCTATCCGGAAGTCGTCGTAGATCGCCAGTTCTGAATCTTTTGGGTCGGACAGCATGCCACTGGGCAAGTTACGGTACACCTTGGTGTCGTCAAAAAAGACCCTTACTTCAAAGCCCTGCTGGAGCAGAGACTTCATACTGCTCTTCAGATATTCATGTTGATCCTGAAGCGTCTCGAGTTCTTCGTATTTGTGCAGCTGTCGTTGCAGGATTCGATGGTTTCCGTACGCCTGCACAACAAGGCCAGGAGGTTGATCAAGAATGAATAGTCGTCGCGCCTGACCATCGTTCTTTTTGATGCGCTTCAACATCTCCTCGTTGGCAGCAAGGACCTTCCCCTGAGGACGTGTCCAGAATCCGGACGACAAGAAGGTCGTAGTCCAGAACCGTTGTTCTACCCGACCGAGCGCCTCGGCATATGTAGATACGGGTGCCGCCGCGGAACCAAACTGGATCGGACTTCGGGTGATCGGCTCAAGTGAGGCTGCGAACTTGTTGAGGGCACCCACGATCTCGTCGAGCTTCTGGCGTTCCTGCCGGATGGTTCCTGCATATCCTAGTCCTACGTCTGCGACCTCGTCACCGCTCGGAAACTGCGAACGAAGCCCGCGCCACTTCGGAATAACCACCTCTTCCACAAAGACCGCCAGGGCAGCGTTCCGCGTCGCTCCTCGTTCGGCCGGAAAAGACTTGGTCGTGATTCCAAAGACGTCGGAGGGCAGGTTGACGCCCTCTTCCTCCAGGATGAGGACTCGTTCCCTACCGAGACGCGCCACGAAGAGCCCGTACTCCAAAAGCACATTCCCGCGGGCCGAGTGGCCTAGCTCTCCGCGGATCGTCACCTCTCATCCTTAGCGAAAATGAAGATCGCGGCATCGGCTCGTTCCACCCGCTGAAGGAGAGTGGTCAATGTGTATTCGCCGGGAGTAAACGATTGATCCCACGGGTACACGTCGAAATCGGAGCCGAGGAAGCCGACGAGGCGATTCACGATGGGAATGGCCTCGGATGAGCTACCAATGAAGACGACGGGTCTTCGTTGGAGCGAAGCATCAGTCTGAGAGTTCGTTACCACAATCTACACACCTCCAGGCTGACTGTTGCCGTTGACAGTACCCTGTGCCCGTACAACTCTACATGAAGATTAGGAGGCGAAGCATCGAACGACACGGGCGAGAAGGGGTGTTCCACAGGGAGGTTCCTCGGGGCACGGGGCTCACCCCCACCGAACGGATCGTCGCCCAGTGAATCACCCCGGATTCGATGGAGAATCCGACCTTTGAAAGGTATAGAGTCGTGTCCGCCCTCAAGAAGTATACCGACAAGATTTGTAGATCGTTCTCAGTCTACCACACGTGGTCAGATAGCCAAGTTTTCACTCTTACGCGGGGGTCTGTTTTGCAGGCGGCAGGGATTAGCATATCATCCGCGACACTGGGCCTTTCCCTGAAGACGCTGAACGACTCATCCTGCCAGCAGAGTTAGAATTTAGGAGTTCTCATGACCTCACAGAGTGGCCAGGGCAGCCCGTTCGATAGTGGCGATGCTCAGGCCGTCACCGAACGGGCCACTAGCGACACGGAGTGTGGTTTTTGTGCTGTGCTCCGAGGCGAGCAGAAGGTGACGCTGATCCACGAAAATGATCGCCTGATGTCTTTTCTGGATCATCGTCCACTGTTCCACGGTCACGTCCTGCTAATTCCGAAGATCCACGTTCTCCGGATGAGCGAGTTACCAGAGGACCGGGTGCAAGAATTCTTCATGGAAGCACAGCGGCTTGAGCGGGCGGTTGAAGCTGGTCTTGAGGCAGACGGGTCAATAATCCTCATCAACAACATTGTAAGTCAATCTGTCCCCCACCTACATTTACATGTGATCCCTCGGCGAAAGAAGGATGGGTTGCGGTTCTGGCTGGGACCGCGTCGCCCGTATGACTCAGAGCAGCCAGCCGAATTCTACGCTGACAAGATTCGCATAGCGCTCGCATCTGTACAATCACCGGCGGCTCCACGCGGCCTGTGACTAAAGTGCGCGGATTCGGGCGACGTTGCGTTCGAGGACCTTCAGCCAGATCATGCGCAGCGCGCTGACGTGGAAGCCGTAGTCCACGGTGAGCAGGGTCGCCGCAGTGGCCAGGCCCCGGCCCCGAGCGGTAGCCCCGAACACAATGATGAATTCGGCGCCGCGGACGTGACGGCCGTAGCCGAGGATCGCGCCGGGGTCGTTCTCCCACGATCCGGGTCAGCGGGTGTCGAGCACGAGGTAGCCCTCCGCCAGGCGGCCCGCTGGCAGGCCTGCGGCCTGGGCCTGCATGGAGCCCCAGGCGCGGATCCGCTCCTCCAGGGCCATCATATGCGCGGTCTGGCTGGTATGCGCGCGTAATGCCGCGATCTTGCGGTCGAAGGTGTCGGTGATGTCAACGTAATGGTCGGCCCGGTCGCGAGTGCCCATCACCCAGACCTCGGGCACGGTATGTGCTTCCAGGCCCTCCTCGGCGAGCAATTCGGGATGCGCGAACGGGTTGCGGGCGTCGGGGTAGATCGCGCACAGTGCGGCTTCCCCGGCAGCCTGGTGGTCAGGGTGGCTGACGTAGACGTTACGCAGGTCGCGGTGCGGGTACGGGATCACCATCCGGTCCGGGCGAGCCCGGCGGATGACACGGGTGATGTCGCGCCGCAGGTCGAGGCTCACCATGAGCCGGCCGTCGGGGTAGCCGAGGAACTCGACATCGGTGACGCCCAGCGCGGCGGCCGCTTTGCGCTGCTCGTCCTGCCGGATAACGCCGATCGCCGAGCGGGGCACTTCCGCGTCGATACCACCAGCGTCACCATCGGTCACGATGCAGTAGGACACCGTGAGACCCGCGTCGGTCCAGGCGGCGATCGTGCCGGCGGATCCGAAATCCACGTCGTCTGGATGCGCCGCGACTACCAGGACTCGTTGCACCGGCTGCGCCCGCTCGTCTGCCACGGCATTCTCCTCACGTCGGTACCATCAGGGGGCAACGCCAACGATCCCGGCAGCCTTCCCGACATGACGACTTACTTCAGGCAAGCAGACGTGAACCTGACATAACGTGAGAACTGAACGTCACAACTACATCCGGCGAGCCACTGCCGCTACACACCAGGCAGCGGCTCGCTGGCCCACAGAGTTCGTAGCTGGGACGCGTACTCGTTGAGGTCATAGGACGAGCAACCGGCCCCACCGTAGCCGATGTAGTTGCCGTGGGCGTCGCGCCGCCCACCGCTCATCACGGCACTGATCCCGTGATGAGCAATCATGCTGCGAATTCCGGCGGTGATGTTGGCCACCGGGTCGGTGATCGCGCTGCCGGCCAGGCTGGGCAGCACGCAGGCTCTGAAGGTGCTGGGGATGGTCTGCATGAGGCCCTGCGAGGGGGTGCCCGCCGCGGCATTGCTGTCCCAGGTGTTGATCGCGTTAGGATTGCCGCCGGATTCATGCATGATGATCGACTTGACCCCGGGTGCGAGGGCCTGCGGCAAGCCCATCAGCCCGAGCGCTTTGGCGATCCAGCCATCAAGGCTGTGGTTATTGCCAGCTTGATAAGGGTGCCCGAGACGGTTAAGGAGGGCCTCCTGATAAGCCGCCGCCCGGTCTGCCCGCTCGACAGCGCGGCGCAGTGCGGACACCCCGGTTACGGCACCACGGGCGGGGTCGAGCTGCAGAATCTCGGGTTCCAGCGATGGGCCGGTCATGGCGGCCGGCGCGACATCGGCGACCTGCTCAGATGCCACCGCTGTCGTGGTCTGCATCGTATGACCGGCCACGGCCAGGGCACCAGCGGCAACAGCCGCCGTCACGGCTCGACCGCGCAGCGCCGGACCCGGCCGGGGCATGCGATGCGTGCCGCGAGGTTTGGACTCGGTCGTGGGGGGGAATACGAACGCGGGATGCCGCTGACAACCGCGGGGAGAGCGGTGACGCGCCAACTGTGGGTCCCTTCCGCACCGGGATCTGGTGCGCGGGGCAGGGCCGTAGCCGTCCGAGTTCGGAGGAACCGGGGACGACACCTGCTCGCAACCAGATCGTGATCTGCGACTGGCGGAAAGTAACGGTAGGGCTACGGCTGCGGCAAACGCCCTACCTGCACCGGAGTGTTACTTGCGCCCGGCGCGGAAGTCGGCGCGACGAGCGGTCACACACTGACCCGTCGAGCGGTCATGGTGCCGCGCCTAGTCGACGGCGAGCGGTGGGGATGCCTCGCGGGTACGCATCCGCCAACGTCAGCCCGAGTAGCAACTCATCGGCGAGTACGACCTGGCGTTGCTCCGTTATCGCAACGCTAGATTGCGGTGTTACGGGGCCGGGTTCGGCGACGGCGGCGGCTGCTCGACGAATGCGACGAGCACACCCTGCTGCGGTTGCCCACCGGGATCTTCTACCCAGCGCAAGCTCGTCCGCGAGCACTTGCAGGACTTCATCGACTGCTACCTGCCCCCAAGCCACGCGACGAGCGCACCGAGACCGAGCGCTTCACAGTGTTCGGCTATGAGGAGCTGGCCGCCCGAGACAAGGCCAACCTCGACTGTGTCGGTTTAGTGTCGGAGCGGGTTGTGTAGTGGTCTTCGATCGGTGTCGAGAATGGCGGGGGGCCGGAACTCGACGCGGTTTCCGCGGAGGGTGATGTCCCATCCGGTGGCGTGTACCCAGCGGTGATGCGTGGCGCATAGCATTACGCAGTTGTTCACCGCAGTGTGGCCGTCATGATGCCATTCTCGAACGTGGTGAGCGTGACACAAGGCAGGGGCACGATCGCAACCCGGAAAACAGCACCCGCCATCGCGCGCGACGAGTGCCCGGCGAATACCCAGAGGCACCGTGCGCTGGCTCGGCCGACATCCAGTGGCTCACTGTCGCCGCCCATCACCACGGGAATGATCTTGCAATCGCACGCTGCCAGCCGAGCCTGGGCCGCGGAGAGCCGCTGGCCGTAGTCCAGGGTGGCCCCGGCCAGTTGTTTGATCAGGGTTTCGTAGTCCACGGTAACCGTGACGTGCGGTGGTTCCCCGCCTGCGGTGGACATCTGGTCGTTCCCGCGAGCCAGGTCGCACAGCTCGACCAGCGCGTCGGCGTTGCGTTGGGCTGGGGTGCGCGGGTCGGGGATGTCCTCGGCCAGCGGGCGAGGTGCGGCGAGTTGTTCGATCAACCCGCGAAACGCGGTGCCATGCAGCGCGTTGAGCCAGCCTTCCAGGCTGATCCCGCCGTCGCGGCGATCCCGGATATGCAGCTCACCAGCTGCGGGGCAGGGATCATCCGGCTCAGCAGGCGCTGGCCCGTCGGGATCCAGCTGGTTGACGATCCGCCGCGCGATCACTCTCAACCGCTGCGGGTCGAAGTTCTGGGCGTGCTCGGCCAGCGTCGCCTCGGCCCAGTCCCGATCATCCTGGCTGACTGTGGACGGTAACGCCGCCATGGTCTGGGTGATCACCTTCAGTTGTCCGGTGCCGATCGCGCCGGATGCCAGTGCGGCGGCGGTGGCCGGTAACCGGGCGGGTAGCGGCTCACCGGTCAGGGTGCGCCGGGTGGCGAGCTGCTCGGCATCGCGCACCCAGGCCCGGGCCTGGCCAGCACTGAGATCCAGCATGGCCGAAAGCAGCCGCCACGTGGCACCGAATCCTTGTTCCCCAGCCACTCCCGCGGCATCCAGGCCGGCGATGAGTTCCAGCATCGCGGCATGGGTCTTACGGGCCAGTACCTCGATACCGCACACCGCATCAAGCAATTCCTGCCCACCCAGTGCGGGCAACGACTCGCGTAGTGCGTCGAGGCAGCCCACTGCCGCCTGCAGATCGTCGCAACCACCCGGTCTCATACCCCGATTCTCTCGGGTCACCCTGACAAAAACGCCCCCTACGACACCCATGAAGAAGAACGACATCACGAAACGCAGGCCCGGCAGTGGCCGGACTCCGGCGTCATGAGGCTCGCCGCGAGGACCTCAGTCCCGCACGCCGCGAGGTAGCGCCCGGCGACCATTGCATCCCCGGATGGGCTACACCGGTAGACCAGCCCGGTACGCCATCCTCCGCAGCTTCCGCCCGGCTGGGGAGTCGCGGCGTAATCGCGCGAGTAACCCGACGATCACCTCGCGAGCGAGCGGATTCCGGTGCACGCGGCGGGGCGAGATCTTCTCCGCCCGGAGTAGCGCCATCACCGCATCGTCATGGCGTCCCCGCAGCCGGGCCAGCGCCCGGCCGTAGTCCACCCAGTACATGGCCTGACAATCGCGGGAAGGGTGGACCTCGGGGCGCAGACCCTCAGCGAGGGTGGCGGCGTGCCCATGGTCGCCAGCCTCCAGCGTCACGTGAAGGCGCCAGAACCCGGCGTTCGTGGGACCAAAGCCCATCCAGTAGGCGTTGCCCTCCCCGGTGCGCTCGGCCAACTCAGCGGCATGCTCCAGCGGAGCATCCACATCGCCGGGGCGCTTGTCGGCTACGGCTACCAGTGACTGAGACAGCGCGAGCATGCCCGCGAGTTGCATCGACTCCGGAGTGTTGGTCGGCACGGTCACTGCGTCCAGCGCGGCCGGGGTGTCACGGTGCTGGGCCGCCTGATGAACCAGCTGAGCAGCCTGCTCCCGCAGGTCCAGCAGCGCACCCGCGAACCGCAGCCACCCAAGAGTGGCTGACGTATGCAGCAGTACTGCCAACTCCAGCAGCCGCGCCACATCCCGCCCGGCCACGATGCTGGTGTACAGATCCCGGATCAGGCCCGGTAGCGCCGCGCCGACCTCATTGTCCTGCCGACAGCTGTAGTGAGCGCCCACCATCGCCATGACCCTGGTTGGTCGGAACCGCGACGGTCAGCCCAAGATCGACCAAGGCTGGGCGCCGAGCTGATACGATCAGCGGTGCCGATATGTGGAGCGCGCGGTACGACCACTTGGGGTCCGTGAGTAGTCGTGGGTGACAACCCGATTGCCGGTGACAAGGGGTGTCTGGGAGACCGTCTGGCGCGGCTGCGTCGGCTCACGGACGTGACTCAGGAGAGCTTGGCGGAGCGGTCCGGGGTCTCGGTCGATGTGATTCGGAAGTTGGAGCAGCACCGTAAGCACTCAGCGCGGTTACCGACGCTACACAAGCTTGCCGCTGGTCTTGGCGTGGAGGTCACAGGGTTGCTGGGTGACCCTCCAGCATTGTCGAAGATGGAGGCCGAGTCGCCGGCACTGGTGGCGGTGCGGCGAGCGATTATGCCATCGCCGCTGGCGGCGACACCGGAGCCGGACGGTACTGAGCCGCTGTCTCTTGTCCTGTTGAAAGCGGAGATCACCGAAGGCTGGACGCTGTACCACGCTGCCGAATTCGGGCAGTTGACGCAGGTGCTACCAGGGATTATCGAGGATGCCCGCCTTGCTGTGGCTGTGGGGCGAGGTGAGCAACGTAGTGGGGCACATGCCGCGTTGGGTAAGGCTCTGCAGCTTGGCGGGCATCTAGCCATCCGGTTGGGGAAGACGGACTTGGCGCTGTCGAGTCTGGAACGGGCATTGCAGGCGGCGGATTCGGCAGAGGACCCGTTACTGGCTCCGATGGTGTCTAACTCGGTTGCGTGGGCGTATCAGCGACAGAACCGCTTGGGTGACGCGCGGCAGCTCGCCGTGCATGCCGCTGATGGTGTCGAGCGCACCAGGACCCGAACCGCTGAGGAGGTCCGGGTATGGGGCGGTCTGTTGATCTCGGCGGCGACGAGCACCGGACGAGCTGGTGACTACGAGCAGGCGAGTGACATGCTCAAGGTCGCCGAAGATGCCGCGGGTCGGCTTGCGACGCTTCCACCGCCGGTGAACGCAAAGTTGGTGTCGGTGTTTAACCGTTCGGCCGTGCGGATTGAACGGGTGCGGTTGGCCGTGCAGCACGGACGGCCGGAACAGGCGCTCACCCTGGCACGAGCCATCCGGTTGAGCGGGGATACACCGCCGTCGTGGCGGACCTGGCTACTGCTGGATGTGGCGCGGGCCCACACCGATCTCGGTGACGCAGAGGGTGCGGTGAAGGCGTTGGAGTCCTTGCTTCGCCGAAGCCCGCAGTGGATGCGGCATCACACCCTGGCTGTGGCGATCGTGCGCGACTTGTGGGCAAGCCCGGTCCGGCCGCCGGGGCTGCGCAAGCTGGCAGAATTTCTGGGTGTGATCGGCTAGCTCCGCGAAACTAGGACGTTCCGTCCCTGGGGTCCCCCACATTGCTGCGGAATCCTCGGGACATGACGAACGATCAGTTACGAAAAGCAATTTCCCAGCTTGCTGATACGTCAGCGCGGAGCTGGTGGCGACAGTGATCGTTGAAGTTGCCTCGTTGCTGGGCTTCCTGATTTGCCTGATCGTGCCGATTATTGTGGCATTGTGCTGGAAGCACAGCCGGATTCCACCCCACTCGGCCCGGAATCAGCGGGACAGAACCGGCCGGTACCGCTCGCCCCGGGCACCGAGGTGACCGCCAAGCTCGGCGGATGTATCCGGGTACCACCGAAGCGACACCGCAAACGGCGTCCTGCTCTGCGACAATCTCGCCGTCCAGTGGATCGGAGTCCAGGACACAATCGCACACCGCCGTGCGCTGGCATGGCCGCACTGGATGCTCCAGACTATCTACACGCCGCTGGATACATGGTCAACAAGTTCTCCCTTCATGCCCAAGGCACCGACCGGCGCGGCATACGGGTGCCACCGGTGCCGCTGAGCTTCCTGTCCCTGCGAGTCGCCGTACAGCGCAAGGACCCCTTCCGCAGCGTCGTTGATCTTCTTCTTGGACAGACCAGATCACGCAAGGAGCACAAGACGTACGCCTCGATAACAGCGTTCAGAGTCGAGGGGGAAGGAAGCTGCAAGTGGTACGCGCTTGTGGGCCATGCGCAGGATGTTGCTGCAGACCCACAGCCGCGCGATCTTCCCGGAGCGGCAGTCAAGGTCGTCACGTAACTCGGCGCGCACTCGGTCTGCGATGTCGGGGGCGCCAGGGCGCGGCCCCCCACGCAGGCCGCGTCGTTGCCCCGTGGAGCCAGTCCCCAGTCGGCCCAGTCCAGCAGGTACCGCCCTGGGGCGGTGATGTTGCTTCGCTCAGCTGCCGCAAATGCGTGTTACGTGGTTCGCCTGTCCTATCTCTGCAGTCACTGTTGACTCACCTGTCTCAATACAGTACCCTGCTACGCCTTATAGCACGTCGGACATACGATGTCACCCAAACGCCGCAGCGTCGCGAGGCTTGTGCTGAGCGACAATAAGGGAACGATAGATCACCGACTGAGTGCTCGGTTGGACGGGGCAACGATGGCTAGGCGCAGGCAGAATCATAACGACGTGATTGTCTGGGCTGTGCTTGTTGTCGCCATTATAGGCTCCATATGGTACATCATTCATAATCATTACTGGGGCCTATTGACACTTGTCGTGTTGTTCGCTCTCGCCATTCCAGCTTTGGCCTACATCACGCAGGTGCGAACTAAATGTCTTGTGATTTTTACGGCGACAGGATTCCCCTGTCAGAACCCAACTCGCGGAATTATATTCGGGTGCACAGGTCAGAACCACAAATGGGATAAGGCTCTCGCTACAATTGGGATACATCGGAAACGAGTTGCGCCGCATCCCGCTAGGGGTCGAACGCAAGGAAATGGGCACGCCAGACTCGGGGCAGCTGGTAGTGTGGGGGGAGTGGTAACCGTCAGAATCGAAGGCGGCGTCAAAAATACTATCACGTTTTATACGACGGTATTGGCGAGTGTCCTCTCCATCTTGGTCGGGGTCGACCAGCTGCGCCACTATTTTTATATTTTTAGCAGGCGCGCTGTATTACAGTTGTGATCAACGAGCAGCTTTGACTCATCGTGGTCCTCTCGTTCACAGCGCACTAGACTAGCGGTAACAGCGGGTGGGGAACCCCGATGGCGCGGCTAGTTCCCACTGAGCGAAAAGCTCACCAACTGAACCGACTCCCTGGGGGAGGGGATCATTTTCAAACACGAAGACGATGGTAGAGGTCTCATCCCTCAATCCGGGCCGAGGACGCTCTCGGCCGCAGTCTGGTCGGGCACCGGCTCTGAACTGGTGCACGTCTGAGCCATCGGTGCGATCATCCTGAGACCAGGACGCTGACGAAGCGACGAGGTGAGGGAATGAACGTGCCGGGGGATCCGCAGGACGGTGGCCAGTACCCCGTGCCGGTGGGTTACGGGCAGAACCCCGCAGGGTACGACCAGGGCCTCGGGCACGGCGCGCCCCCCGCTCGGCCCCGCAACGGCTTCGGCATACTCGCGCTGGTCTTCGGCCTGCTCGGGCGGGCCCGCGCCCAGCGGGGCGAGTCGACCAACGGCGGCCTGTCAGTCGCCGGGGCCGTGCTCGGCATCATCGGACTACTCATCGCGATCGGGCTGATCGCGATGGAGGTGTCGCTTCTGCACTCGCCGGCCGGCCAGGGCTACCGGCAGTGCCTCCAGCGGTCAGGCGGGGATCCGGCGAAGATCCAGCAGTGCGCCGCGGAGTTCGGCCGCCAACTCGAGGGCGGCTGAGCGACGACCGCTCAGGCAGCGCAGGAACCGGTGGAGACCTCGGTGTGCTGGCTCGATGCTGCGGCGACATCACCCGCGATCTCGTCATCGGTAAGCACGAACCCGGTCTCGTCGTTGTCCACCGCTGCCCCGAACACCAAGCCGAGCACCTGGCCGGATCCATCGAGCAGCGGGCCACCGGAGTTCCCGCTGCGCACCGCGGCGCGGACGGTATAGACGTTGCGGACCACGGTTGACGCGTTGTAGATGTCCGGGCCACGCAGGTGGATACGGTCCCGAACCCGGGCGGCCGAGGCCGTGTAGGGCCCATCCAGCGGGTAGCCGAGCACCAACCCATTCGTCCCGGAGGTGGCCGGCGCCGAAGCCAGCTGCAGCACCGGCGCCCTCAGGCCGGGTACCCGCAGGATCGCGACGTCGGTCTCCGGGTCATAGGTGACCACCTCAGCGTCCAGCGTGCCGTCCGTCGTCTCCACCTGGACCCGGTCGGTGCCGGCGACCACGTGCGCATTGGTGATCACCCGCTGCGGCGCCACCACGAACCCGGTGCCCTCCAACGCCCGGGAGCAGGACCTCGCCCGGCCACGGACCTTGAGCACGCTGGCGCGGGCCTGCCGCACCACCGGGCTGTTGAGCAACTCCGGATCGGCCGGCCCGACATCAGTGATCGGGGTAGGTGAGAAGGGCGCGAGCACGTCGGGGAACCCCGAGACGTCCAACAGTCTGGTCAGCTCGGAGGGCAGTTCGCGCAGCACGTCGGGCATCATCGTGTCCACGACCCGCAGCACTGAAGAGTCCCGTACCGCCCCGGTCAGCCCGGTGTAGACGGAGGATTTCGTCAGCGGCAGGGCGACCAGCCAGGCCACCACCAGAGCCGCGATGCCCTGCACCACCGCGCCCAGGAAGCTGTCCACCCGGCGCAGCGCGTCGGCGTCGATCCGGCGCTGCACCGCCCGACCCAGCAACACACCGAGCGTCTCGCCCAGCGCGATGAGTACGATCACGATCGATACCCCGAGCGCGACCCGGACCTCCGGGCTCTGGTAGCCAGCGATCAGCGATGGCGCAATGCGCACTCCGATCACTGCCCCAGCCAGCACACCGATGAAGGACGCCGCCGCAGTGACCATCCCCTGCCGGGCACCGGATGTCCCGGCGAGCAGGGCCAGTACCAGTACCAGCACGTCCACCCAGTTCACCGGATCACCTCGGTCCGCTCGGCCGGCCGCCACGCGACGTCCAGGTCGTACTCAGCCGCTGGCTCCCCGGGCCGTGCCCGGCCGCCCATCCCGAGGCCGAGGTAACGCCCAACGACCGCGCGCACCTGCTCCGGAGTGCGCAGCACCTCCGGCGGGTTGACCTGGCTGACCCGGCCGTCGGCGGACACCACATAGCTCAGTGGCAGTACCGGCGGAGCGCTCAGCGCGGCGCGCAGCCTGCCATCGGGATCGCTGACCGACGGGTAGTGCACGTTGAGCGCGGCGAGCAGGTCAAGCGCCCCTTCGGGCAGCCGCTGCGCCTCGACGCCGAGCACCGGCACCGCATCAGGCTCAGCGGCGTATGCCGCCAGTGCGGGAAGCTCTTGGGCGCATGGTTGACACAGCGGCCCCCACAGGTTGAGCAACGCCGGCCGGCCAGCCAGCGCCGCCCCCACGTCAACCGTCCCCGGGTGGCCAAGGCAGGGCAGCACAAGCCCGGAGAGCGGCCCGCGAACCGGGGCGGAGCCCGAGCGTGCGGCCGGGCAGGGCTGCAGAGCCGCTCGGGACCTCAACTGGTCGATACTGGTGGCTGGTGGGCCGGCGGGCTGCCCTGACTGGCCGAGCCGCGTGGCATCCGTTGACGCGGGGGCCAGTGCGGGGCTCGCCCGCGGCCATAGCGCCACGACGAGCGCAAGGGCCAGCAACGCCGTCACCAGCACCCAGCGCAGCGCAGGCTTCACCGCACCGTCCCTAGGGCCGCGACACCGATCTTTACTCCCGGATCGCCCGCTACATCGGTCGGCAGACCGGCCATCGCCAGCAGGTGCGGCGTCTCCGGCCCGCGCAGCAATGCGGCAGCAACCCCAGCTTCAGTGGGTCCGAGGCCGTAGGAGGGGCAGTCCCCGGCCAGCGGGCACACCCCGCAGGCCGGACGGCGAGAGTGGCACACCCGGCGTCCGTGGAAGATCACCCGGTGGGACAGCATCGTCCAGTCCCGTCGTGGGATGAGCTCGGCGATCGCCTGCTCGACCTTCACCGGATCCTCGTGCTCGGTCCACCCCCACCGGCGCACCAGCCGCCCGACGTGGGTATCCACCGTGATGCCGGGCACGCCGAAGGCGTTGCCGAGGATCACGTTGGCGGTCTTGCGCCCGATTCCCGGCAGGGTAACCAAGTCGGCCAGCGTGTGGGGCACCTCGCCGCCACAGCGCTCGACCAGCGCAGCACCGAGTCCGATCAGCGCCGTCGCCTTGTTCCGGTAGAACCCCGTGGGCCGGATCAGCTCCTCCAACTCGTCCCGATCGGCAGCCG
The DNA here is from genome assembly GCA_963822695.1 of uncultured Actinomycetota bacterium. Lineage (GTDB taxonomy): Bacteria > Actinomycetota > Actinomycetes > Mycobacteriales > Pseudonocardiaceae. The sequence continues at coordinate 159,549 of CAWGJH010000008.1, read as the reverse complement.
CGTAATGGGCGGCGCTGGGATACCGGTTGAACAACTCTGGCGTGGTCTCGTTGACCCGCTTGTCGGTGCATTGCGCAGACAGGATGGTGGCGACGGCGAGCTGCAGTGGCGTGGAGAAGTCGAGCTCGCAGTGCGCGTCCGGGTAGGCGATGGCCAGTACCCGGTCCATCCGCCGGGCGCGCCGAACCAGCGCAAGGCGGCTCTCCGCAGCGAAGGACCGGCGCGATCGAGCGGGCACGCCTTCAGCCTACGGAAGTAGCGCCCAATCCGGTCGCACGGCCCGGACGCACGGCCCGGGCGTACGGGCTGGCAGTGCGACACGCCCGACACGCGGCCCCCGCGTGCACACCGGCGGGTGATTGAGAGATGATCCCCGCACCATGACCATCTGGTTCGTTGCCGCCGTCCCGGTTTTGATCATGTTCTTTGCGCTCGCGATGGAGCGGCTGGAGAACCGGCTGCGCCATCTCACGGTGCAAGAGAACGAGGTTGAGGAATTCCTACAGGCAGCTCGCCCTGAGGAGGTACGGGTGCTGTTCGGCAGCGGAATCGGCCGTGCGCTGGAATTGTTCCGGCTGCGTCGGCGACCCCGCTCTGGTCCCCGCAACAGCTCTCCCGGCGGGGGCTCGCCCAGCCGAGGTTCACCCAACGGCGGCTCCCCCAACGGTGCTGGCCCACCCAACGTCGGCCTAGTCACCTCACGTCGCACCCGGCAACGGTCCTAGACTCCACCGAAGTGATCGGCGGCACTGGAGTAGGTCCCTTGACGGCGGGGCCGGTTCCGCTCGGCTCAGCTGGAGGAATGCGGTGAACGATCCCCTGGCCATGGCCGGCATCTTCCAGGGTGTCAACCCGTCGGCAGCTCAGGCTTTGAAAGCCGCCTTGGAGCCGGTCAGCTTCCCACGTGCCCATGTCATCTTCGCCGAAGGCGAACCGGGCGACCGCCTGTACATCATACTGTCGGGCAAGGTCAAAATTGGGCGGAAGTCGGCTGACGGCCGGGAGAACCTGCTCGCCGTGTTCGGACCTTCGGACATGTTCGGCGAGCTATCGATCTTCGATCCGGGACCACGGACCTCGACGGTCACCACGGTGACCGAGGTCAGCGCCGTCAGCATGGATCGCGTCGCGTTGCGGGAGTGGATCACCAAACGGCCAGAGATCGCCGAGCAGCTGCTGCGGGTGATCGCGCGACGGCTGCGCCGGACCAACAACATGCTCGCCGACCTGATCTTCACCGATGTGCCGGGGCGGGTGGCCAAGGCGCTGCTACAGCTCGCGCAGGACTTCGGTACCCAGGAAGCCGGCATGCTTCGCGTGACCCATGACCTCACCCAGGAGGAGATCGCCCAGCTGGTCGGCGCCTCCCGGGAAACGGTCAACAAGGCGCTTGCCGATTTCGCCCACCGCGGCTGGCTACGCCTGGAGGGAAAGAGCGTGCTCATCCTGGAGCCCCAACGCCTGGCCCGCCGCGCCCGCTAACGCGCATCGAGATGCAACGGATGCGCGCTGAGCGCAACATAGGTCTGAGTGAAGCGGTCAACGCGCTGGCGTGGGCGGGGCTCGCCGTACCCTCGCAACGAACGAGGTTCGTCCAGCGCGCCTTCCCCATGGGCGCCCGCATCGATGTCACGAACATCGGCGACGCTCTTGAGTACCTTGAGGGCTCGCGCCACCGCTGATGCTTGCTCATCGATGCCAACATCCTGCTCTCCACGGGCGGACGGGCGGGGCCCAGAGCCGTGAACTCGACGTCACCGACGTAAAACGACCCAAAAACGTCGGTAACGTCGAGTTCACGGTCATCGCCGACGGCGCCCTGGCCGCACCGACTGGAGTATTAGTAACACGTCGAGGTGGGGTCGAGGGGTTGTCCGGTTCGCTCGTGGCCAAATGATCCTCCTTGGTCACGACAACCGCGACGCGCACCGCGTCGTAATGTACCATGGCTTCGCCATCATCGAGGTTCGCATCTTTGAAGTGTTCCCCGGTGAACGCCGCCGCAAAATCCTGATAGTTCTTGACATAGTCGGATCCTGGCGGGAAACCGCTCCACTCATCCGTATGCGCGATGGCCGTATAGAACACCGTGAAGCTCACGTCGCCGGACGTCGATATCCGCCCGCCAACCAGCTTCTCGGCATCATCACCGGTCATCACGTCGAGTGACCCGAGCCCGCACGCGCCACTCGAGTACATCGCGGTCAAGAAGTACCCCAGGTCGGTACCGCGACCGGCGAAGTAAATCAGGTCGGGCTTGATCGCGCAGATGTCACTGTGCATCCGGGTGAAGGTACTGGCCATCAGCTGCTCTCGAGTGGCGACAGTCAGTGGTTTGTCCGGCGACCGGTAGGGTTCCACGTTGTCCACCTTGACGTTGGCCGCGAAGGCGTTGCTGAGGGTTTGCGCATAGCTGTCGTTCTCGTTCACGTCCTTGACGAGGAGCATCTTGTGGTAGCTGTGTTGCGTGATGTACTTCGCTGCGGCTCTTGCCTCCTCGGTGTTCGTGGGAGCGACCCGAAAGAAATTCGTGCTGGGCTTGCCGCCCGGCCCCGGAGCAACGTTCATGTTGTCAGCGGTGACATCCGCTCCCACCACGGCGATGCCCGCGTCCGACAGTGTTGCGACTGCGGCGCGGGTGGTATACCGACTCTGACCGACTCCGGTCACCGCGAGGATGTGCTCGCTCAGGCGAGCCCGCATGATGGCATCAACGGCTTGAGCCCAGGAACCGGCCTCGAGACCGTAGTTCGCGAGCAACAACTTGATTTTCGGGATGGCGCCGGAAGCCCTCGGATCATTCGCCTGTGACACGGTGGCGATCGCGCCCTCGATAGCGTGCCGTTGCGACCGGAGCGCCACACTGTCGCTCTTGGGATCCGGAGCGAGGTTTTGGAGTACCACGATGGTGGCGAATGGCTCGGAGATTTCGCTGTTGTTGCGCGCGATGGTGTGCTCCAGGTCAGCCAGCGGGTCGGCATCCCGCACCGCCGTCGAGTCCAGATCCAGGCCCACACAGACGTAGGGTGACCCGATCGCGGTCATGCCACGACCGCATTTCTGCGGCTGGCTCGGCCACGTGAGGTACCCGAACCCGATAAGGAGGACGATCGCGACAAGCAAGCTGGCGAGCCAGTGACGTCGGAGGAAACACTGGAACGTGACCAGAGGACGTGGCTCGCTACCCGGCGCCCGAGGCCTCAGGCGAGTCAGTCCGCCATGGAACAGGGTCATGGTCACCGGTCTCCGTTCAGGGTCAGTGCAGTGGGTCAGCAGCGAGTCGCGCGGCTTCGTAGAGTGCGGCGACATCGGGCCGTCTGGACAGTGGCGGGAGTTCCTCTCCGTACGCGTGCTGAATAATGTCGCGTTGGGTCGGATCGGGCACGGCGAAGGGATTGGCCGCCAACCAGCGAGCCGTGACCAACCGAGTGATGGTGTTGCCGGCTGCGGACCGGTCACGCGACGTCTTGTCGATGGTCGTCGTGACGAGTGCCTCGTAGAGCTCCGCGCAGCTGTGGTCGAGCGGTTGATTGTCGGGCGCGCGAGCAATCAGCTCGAGCCGGTCGATCCACTCCTGATGCGGGCCGTGGTCGAAGCTGGCCTCGAAGGCGTCCACCACGTCACTGAGCCGGCCCAGAGCTAGCTGGCAGTACACTGTACGCACTGGATCACCGGAGGTGTCCGGGTCCATGAAGCAGCGCCTCGAACTGGTCCCGGTAGGAGGTGGCGTTCCGAGCGAGGGCGTACACCAGCGTCCGGGTGACTCACGGGTGCAGCTCGGCGTCGTTCGGGGTGGCGCCCCTGCGGGTTGACGCGGTGATCCACAGGGCAGTGCGCAACTCGGTGAGGATGCGCCCCACGTGGGGTCGAGTGATCAGGCTCGTCGCGTCGTGGGGCAGCAGCCATGGCGCGGTGGCGAAGGGGGCGGCGGTGACGAACTCGTCGATGCCGACGTCCGGGAGACGCTGGGCAAGGCGCAGGCCGGCCACGCGCTCGCGCCAGGGATCGGCATCGGGGCGAGCCGGGTCGGCCAATTCGAGAACGTCGCGGGCACCGGGCTGGAACTTCCGGTCATGCAGCAGTCCTTTGAGCAGATGAACCGCTGCGGGCAGACCACCGGTGGCGCGTTGGGCCAGGACGCACTCCGGCGCGCGCTGGTTAATCCCCAAGATGTGGGCGGTCTCCTCGATGGTGAGCGGTTCGAGCAGCACCGGGTAGTACGGGAGCCGAGGCGCGTCGGATACCTGAGCGGCCCAGTGCTCGTAGCTCGCGTCATGGCAGCGCGGTACGGCCCGCGCTCGGCCGATGTTCTCCAGCGGGGGCCGCCAGGGGGCCTGCCACCTGGACTCCCAGTGACTGTCCCACCGGCCGCTGGTCGCGACGACCAGGAGCGCGTCATGCTCGCCGGGATGCTGGCGCAGGTGACGTTCTCGAGCGGCAAGCAGATCGGTGATGAACGTCGCGCCGCTCGGGTGGTCGATGCCGTCCACCAGGAGCACCCAGTTGTGCCAGTGCCGAACCTGGTTCAGGTTGGGGCACGAGCACCGGCTGTGACGATCTGGCGCGGCGAGGCGCGGGTGGCTTTCCCGGATGTCGGCGAGGAACGCGGCGGTGAGCCAATCGGTGATCTCAGTGGGCTTCATGCGGCTGAGTGAGACGAGCGCGTCCAGCGGTGTGGCGCCCTCGGCTTCCGGAATATCGGAGTGCCACTGTTTGGCCCGGCCCACTGGTTGCCGGACAACGGTTCGGATCAGCGCGGGGAGCACCTTCTTGATGATCTCCGCCGGCAGGGCTGGCAGGACATCCGCGCTCTTCGCGGAGTCGACCAGCCCGTCCACCAGTCCTTTGATGACCCGGTCCGTCCTCGGATTGCGGGTGAACTCCTTGATCAAGACACGCAGCGTGTCTTTCGCCTGCTCGCGGGACAGCCCATCCAGCGATGCCTGCACCGCGATGAGTCCCAGGGTGAACCGTGCGCTTGGGCGCGCCGTCCACCTGCGGGACAGGGCGAAGGCGACCCGCGCGAGTGTCTCCACTGTGGTAGGAGGATCCGCGCCCGGCTCATCGTGGTGGAAGTTGACCAGGGCATGGACCACCCCGGCGCCACAGGCTTTGGATATCGAGGTAAGGGCGGTGCTCTTGCCCGAGCCGACCGGCCCCAGCAACACGACTACCGGCTGCGGGCGGGACGGCCCGCCGAGCGCGCGGTTCCACAGCAGGCGCTCGGTGAGCAAGACACTGGACCGGTGGGGCTGGCCGACCGACATGCACTCCTCCGAGATGCCGCGCTACGAGGCTCAGCCTCGTCCCCACCCCGGATCGGCTGATTGTAGTGCAGGCGTTCCCGAATCTCTGACGATTTCCCGTGGCCAGGCCAGCGTCGGGCTGGCATAAGGTGCGGAAACTCGATCTTGGGCGCTCTCAGTGCGCCGAATTCGGCAGGAGAGCTGCGCGATGATGCTCCCGACAGCTCTCCTGCCGAACTCGGCAACAGTAGAGTCGATCACACGGGACACGCCCTGAGACAAGCCGGACTGGAGCGGAGGGCACGATGAACGGCTACGTCGCCATCGTTGAGCATGACGAGCAGGGTGGGTTCAGCGCCTGGAGCCCTGATCTGCCCGGCTGCGTTGCCGCGGCACGTGAGTACGACGAGTGCATATCCCTGATGCGGGAAGCCATCAGCCTGCATCTGGCCGGGATGCGCGACGTCAGCCGGTGATGGTGAACGGCGCCGCATCGTGACCGATGCTGTTGTGCCCTGTCGCGATCACCCAAAACTGCTGAGGGGCGAACTGGGCGAACGAGCCTGGGATGATGACCGCCACGTTGGAGCCAAAAATTGGTCCGGGAGCCACCTGGGACGGGCCTGGTGAACCAGGAATCGGCTCTTTGCCAGAGCTGGCGATCAGCGCCGCGATGACCGCCCCGGCGGCACCGATCAACGCCACGGTGATCAAGACGCCACGCGTTTCGGCCATGACCGTCCACCTCAGACCTGCGGGGAGCGTCCGATTGTTCTCACGGCATGCTCGCGGCGGCGGTGGCCAAATCCGGCCGCCAACCCCGCTCCCGGGTCATGGACCTGCTCATCGCGGCTACCGCCCACGTGCACAGCGCTCGGCTCTACACCGAAACAGTGCGGACTTCAAAGGCCTGGAGCAGCACCTTGATATCGTCGCGGTGTAACCCGGCTCAGGAGACTTCGACGATCAGCTCCACTTCGATCGGGGCGCCCAAGGGCAGCTCAGCGACCCCGACGGCGGACCGGGCATGCGCCCCCGCCGCGCCGAACACATCACTGAGCAGCTCGGATGCGCCGTTGAGCACGACAGGCTGCGCGGTGAACCCGGGTGCCGAGGCCACGAACCCCACCACCTTCACCACCCGGACCACCACGTCGAGCCCAACCAAATCGTCCACCGCAGCCAACGCATTGAGCACGCAGGTTCGGGCCAGCTCTCGACCTCGCTCGGTGCCGATCCCGGCCCCGAGCGTGCCGGTGGCCGCCAGCGTGCCGTTGACCAGCGGGAGCTGGCCTGCGGTGAACACCAGGGAGCCGCTGCGCACCGCAGGCAGGTACACCCCGGCCGGGGCGGCCACCGGCGGCAACACCAACCCCAGCTCGGTCAGCCGGGCCGACCAGCTCACGACTTCGGGCGCTTGAGGTAGGCCACCAGCTGCTCTCCCGTCGGCCCAGGCATGACGGTGACCAGTTCCCAGCCATCAGCTCCCCATTGGTCGAGGATCTGCTTGGTGGCATGCGTCAACAGCGGCACGGTGGCGTACTCCCATGTGGTCATGAGCGTGCAGCCTAGGCTCACGGCTGTGTGGTCTGAGGAGCTGGTGCGGGCTCGCCTGCACGTCGTCACTGGCAAGGGTGGGACCGGCAAGACGACGGCCGCCGCCGCGCTGGCTATGGCGCTGGCCACGGGGGGCGGGCGAACCCTGCTGGTGGAAGTCGAGGGACGCCAAGGCATCGCGCATCTGTTCGACACTGCCCCGCTGCCCTACCAGGAACGGCGCATCGCGGTCGCCCCTGGCGGCGGCGAGGTCCGGGCACTGGCGGTGGACGCCGAGGAAGCCCTCATGGAGTACTTCGCGCTGTTCTATAACCTGGGCTTCGCGGGCCGGACCCTGCGCCGGATGGGCGCGATCGAGTTCGCCACCACGCTCGCACCAGGGCTGCGGGACGTGCTACTCACGGGCAAAGTGAAGGAGGCCACCACCCGAGCAACCAAGGGCGTCCACGCCTACGACGCGGTGGTGCTGGACGCTCCGCCGACCGGGCGGGTGGTGAAGTTTCTCGACGTCACCAGAGCAATGGCCGACCTGGCCAAGGTGGGCCCGATCCACAGCCAGAGCAAGGGAGTGGTGCAGTTGCTGCACTCGGCGGACACTGCGGTACACGTGGTCACCTTGCTGGAGGACTTGCCGGTGTCCGAGACCTTGGAAACCGTAACGGAGCTGGACCTGGCGGACCTGCGCCCGGGTGCGGTGCTGATCAACCGTGCGCGACCCTCCCGGTTGCCCGCTCAGACGGTGCTCGCAGCGGCCAACGGCCAGGTCGATGCCGACCGGGTTCGCGCCGAGCTGCTCGTCGCCGGCCTGGACCTGAACTCGGCGGTGCTCGAGGGCCTGGGCGCCGAGACCGTGGAACATGCGGTGCGGGTGGACGCTGAGCAGCAGGCTCGGGTCAGGCTCGCTGACGCCGGCATGCCATTGATCGAGCTGCCCGAGCTCACCGAAGGCGGCGGGGATGGAGTCGATCTCGGCGGGATCTACGAGCTCGCCGAAGCACTCCGCGAGCAGGGGGTGCGATGAGGCCGCCGCTGCCATTGAACATCGATGCGCTGCTGGACAACCGGGCCACTCGGGTGGTGGTGTGCTGCGGTGCGGGCGGGGTGGGTAAGACGACGATGGCGGCGGCGCTGGCACTACGGGCAGCTGAGCAAGGCCGGTCGGTGGTGGTGCTCACGATCGATCCGGCGCGACGGCTGGCTCAGTCGCTGGGGTTACCGGAGCTGACCAACAATCCCCGCCTGGTGGCGCCCACCGAGCAGATCGAGGTAGCCGGCGGCCAGCTCCACGCGATGATGCTGGACATGCGACGCACCTTCGATGAGATGGTGCAGGCGCACGCGAGCCCCGAGCGAGCCACCCACATCCTCACCAACCCCTTCTACCAGGCCATCTCCTCATCGTTCTCCGGCACCCAGGAGTACATGGCCATGGAGAAGCTGGGGCAGCTGGTGGCGGCTGGTAAGTGGGATCTCGTCGTGGTGGACACCCCACCTTCACGCTCCGCGCTGGATTTCCTGGATGCCCCCCAGCGGCTGTCCGCATTCCTGGACGGGCGGATGATCCGGCTGTTGTCCGGCCCAGCGCGGGCCGGTAGTCGCAGCGTACGGCGGCTGGTGGGTGCTGGGTTCGGGCTGTTCACCAGGACGATCTCGACGATCCTGGGTGGGCAGATGGTGGCTGACGCCTCGGCGTTCGTGCAGGCTTTCGACACCATGTTCGGCGGGTTTCGGGAGCGCGCCACCGCAACCTACGAGCTGCTCCGCGCTCGGGGAACGGCGTTTGTGGTGATTGCCACGCCGGAGACCGACGCACTGCGCGAGGCGGCCTACTTCGTAGACCGATTGGCCACCGAATCGATGCCACTGGCCGGGCTGGTGCTCAACCGAACACATCCGGTGCTCGCCGACCTGCCGGCGGCGCGGGCCGAGACGGTGGCTGATGCGTTGGAACGGACAAGCAACGCTCCGCTGGCTGCGGCGGTGCTGCGGTTGCACGCCGATCGGGTCGCCCTGGCCGGGCGGGAACGCCGGCTGCTGGCCCGGTTCCGCAAGGCACATCCGGCGGTCCCGGTCATCGCGGTGCCGGCCCTAGCCGCCGACGTGCACGATCTGCCAGCACTGCGCAGCATCGGCAAGCTTCTCGCCGGAGAGCAGCTTGTGGTCAGCCGGGACTGAGCCGTTCAGAAAGTGGCCGAGGTGAGGAGCCCGGCGGCCTGCTCGGTGAACTGGCGCACGGCGGGCCGTCGCCGGTAGGGGGCGAAGTCACCGACGAGCCGGGCCAGGTGGCCGACGACGTAGGTGGAGTCGACCTCGCCGGTGAGTGTCTCCACCGCGCGAGTGGCCAGGGTGACTGCGTGCTCGACCTCAGGCTGGTCCTGGCGCAGGTAGGTGGTGGCGAGCTTGATGTGGTCCAGCGCGCCGTCACGGGCGTAACTCGGGTCCAGCAGGCGCAATGCGGTGCGCAGGTGCTGCCGGGCTCGGTCCCAGTCCTGCAAGTGCAGGTAGCAGCTGCCGGCAAAGCCGTGAGCCGAGGCCTCATCGATCCAGTAGCACCAGTCTGGCTCACCCGAAGATCCGGGGGTGTCGCCGAGCCGGTCGAAGGCAGTGTCCAGAGCGCGGCGGCACTCGGTGACCGCGCGGTCACAAGCGTGCGCCTCGGCCGCGCGCAGATCGAGCATCGCGGCAACTCGAGGCGAGGCACCGGGGTAGCCGGCCCGGGCGGTCTCGGCCAGCGTAACCGCCTCCCGAATCTGGCCCAGGTCTTTGGCCTGCAAGGACATGAGTGCCACGACATTGGCGCCCAGTGCCCGGTCTCCGGCGGCGTGCGCGGCGTGCAGCGCGGCAACCCAGTACCGCTGGGCCTGCGGGTAGTGCCCGCTATCCCGCGCGGACCAGCCGGCCTGACGCATCAGCTCGGCGGCGGTGGCGTGCAGCCGCCGCCCGACCGTATCGGTGTAGCGGCGCTGGTCGAGCAGACCCTGCACGTACCGCAGATGGACGCGGACCAGCGGAAGCAGCGTTTCACCGCCGATCTGGTCATCCATCCGGCGCAACCGGCCGGCGATGTCATCAAGGTGATCGACCACCCCGATCGGCAGCGGTGAGCCGGATGCGCGAGCCACCCCGGTGTCGGGGCGGGCGATCAACCACTCATGGGCGGGCACGCACGCCGCCGCACCCAGCAACGTCAGCAGAATCCGCCGGTCCATGCTCCCAGCGTCGGTCACCACCCGCACCGCGTGCAAGCTCCCAGCCACGGTCCAGGGCAACACCAGACCACTGATCGCCGAGACCGCCTCGACGTCATCACCGCCCCAACCCAGATCGGCCGTAGTGATCGGGCGCCCCAGCTCCTCGGTCAGCAGCGCGGCCATCAGCGCGGGCCACGGGGAGCGCGGCCGATCACCGCGCAGCCACTTGTACGGCGTCTTGGCGTGCACCCGCTCATCGCGCCCGTGCACGGTGGCGACGCTGTTCAGCCGCCAAGCTAACACCTCGGGCTTCCAGCCCAACTCGGTGAGCACGACAGCAAGTGTGCTGGTTGAGTCCATCATCCCCCGTGCCCATGATCGTAATCAGCTGGTGGTACCGCACCGTAACGCGCTGGCACCCGGGATGGAACTGGGGCGCGGCGCGTGGACAGCACGGGCACCGAAACGCACCTCGTGCACCACTTCCGGCATACCGTTCACTCCGGTTGCCTTACCCAGCATGAGCGACAACCTGACGGAAGCACCCCGGCCGCTGGCTGGTGCCCGATGAGTACTCCCGACATGAGCACTCCCGAGGAGACGTTCCGCGCGATGTTGCGGGCCCAGATGCTGGAGGGTGAGCCCACCACCCTGATCGTCACCCGGCAGGGCGTGGGTGGGGCTGGGCACGTGTGGCTCACCGGCAACGGAAGGATCACGACCACGGTCGTGCTGACCCGCCAGGAAGCCGAGCAGCTGGCCGGCATGCTCTGGGACGCCTCCAGCGTCTGGGGAACCCAGTGACCAACGCCCCGCCCCCGGACGGTCTTATGGATGCTTGTGCACCTTTCGACCAACCCGGAGGGGGGCTTATGGATGCTTGTGCACCTTCTACCGTCAGCGAACTGAGTCGAGCATGTGGTAAAGCAGCAACAGCTGGGTGATCGCCAGTGGCTCACTGCGGACGCCGTCACCGACCTGGCCTAGCGAGGACGGCAACTCCGCCTCGGTGTCGAGCTTCGCCCAGATCACCTTCTCCAGCAGCCGGCTCTCCTCGCGAGGCACATACCCGTGCACGTGCAGCGCATCCACCGGTCTGCCGTCCTCGTCGCGGGCCAGCTTAAGGTGCATGGCACGCCGGTCGGACTCGCGGAACACCCCGGCCCCGGTGAGGTCGGGGTGAGGGATCGTCGGGCGCAGCGTCAGCTCAGCCGACAACGGGGTGTCCGGCGGGTCCTGACGGGTCTCGACGGGGCCGAACCGGACCACGATGTCGGCGGCGGAGCGTTGTGGGCGGATGAACGCCTCGGACTCGGGCTCCCGCTTGTCGAGTTCGGCCAGCACCTGCTCCGGGGTGTACCCACGCTTGCTGACATCCCGCTTGACCTTCCAGTCGCGGCGGATGTGCTCGGGCGGGTCGAGGTACACGGTGATGTCGAAGCACGCCTGGGCCAGCCGGGTGTGCAGCGGCAGCAAGCCTTCCACGATCACGAAATCGGTGGGCTCGATGAGTTCGGGTCGAGTGAGCTGGCCGGTGTGGTGGTCATAGATCGGCTTGAGCACCGGCTGGCCGGTGGCCAGCAGCTGCAGATGCTGCTCCATGATCTGCACGTAGTTGCAGTCCGGGTGCAGCGCGGTGAACGGCAGTCCCTTGCGTTCCTGCCGGTCGTAGCGGTGGTAGTCATCCACGCACAGGGAGGTGATGCGATCGGCGCCCAGCGCGTCCACCAGGCCCTTGGTCAGCGTGGTCTTCCCCGCAGCGCTGTCGCCGGCGATCGCGAGCATCACCGGCCGCGACGTACTGGATCCGGCTCGCTCCATCCGCAACAACTTATCGGGCACGACACACCCCTTTTCTCCGCAAGGCCACGCCACGACTCCACGAGCCGTACCTGACGGTAATCAAACTGGCCACGGCCGGCGTCCCCTCCTGGAGGGAAAGGCAAGGGGAATCCGGCCCGCATCGTCCTCTTATCGTGTTTCCAGCTCGTGTTTCCCGGATCGTGTCCCCAGATCGTGTCACGGACCACGCCTAATGTGCTGATTACACTCAGCGCATGGAAGGCCAGCCGCTGCGCGTGGTCCTGGTCGATGACCATGAAATGGTGCGTACTGGCCTCAAAGCGATGCTCAGCCGGTTCGCTGGGCAAGTGCGGGTGGTCGGCGAAGCCGCGGATGCGGCGACCGCGCGACGGATAGTAGCTGGGCTGAACCCCGACATAGTCCTCGCCGACGTGCGGTTGGGCGGGGAGAGCGGGCTGGATTTGTGCCGCGACCTCGTGCGGGACTTCCCCGGACGCCGGGTCGTACTGCTCACCGTCTACGACGATGAGCAGTACCTGTTCCAAGCCATGCAGGCAGGGGCGGCGGGTTACCTCCTCAAGCGGATCGACGGCCCGGAGTTGGTCGAACAATTGCACCGGGTGCACGCCGGCGGAGTGGTCGTCGACGCTGGCCTCAGTGCCCGAGCCGGGGCTTCCGCCGCCCGGCTCCAGGCCGGCGAGTACTGGCCCGGCGCACACCTCGGCCTCACCCCCCGGGAGAGCGAGGTGCTCTCACTGATGGTAGGGGGCTCGTCCAACCGTGCCATCGCCGCCGAACTGGTAGTGGGCGAGGAGACGGTCAAGAGTCACGTGCGTGGCATTTACCGCAAGCTGGAAGTGACCGACCGGGCAGCGGCGGTGGCAACGGCGCTGCGCGAGGGCCTTTTCCGCTGACCTGTCCCCTGTGTTACGCCACGGCAGCCGAGTTGGGCCTGACCCGGTCGGCCAGCGCCTGCTGGCCCGCGGCGACCAGGGTGGGGTCCCCGTGCCAGGCCTTCAGCGCCGGGGCGACCAACGCCCGCCCGAAGGAGAAGGTCAGCGGCCACGGTGTCTCGTGCTTCTGCATCGCGGCCAGGTTCACGGTGGCCACCTCCGGCGACTGACCCCCGGAGAGGAAGGCGACCCCGGCCAGCGACTCCGGCAGCACCGCCCGCAGCGTGGCCACGGTCTGCTCCGCGACCTCCTCGGGGCTGGCCTGCTGGCCCGAGGTCGAGCCCGGCACGACCATGTTGGGCTTGAGCACGGCGCCGGCGAGATCCACCCCAGCCTCGTCCAACTCCGCCATCACGTGCTCCAGCGTCGCGCGAGTCACTTCGGCGCACCGGTCGATGGTGTGGTCACCATCCATCAACACCTCAGGCTCGACGATGGGCACCACCCCCGACTCCTGGCACAGCGCGGCATAACGCGCCAGCGCGTGCGCGTTCGCCCGCAGCGCGCGCCGGGTTGGCCTGCCATCACCGATGGTGATCACGGCGCGCCACTTGGCGAAACGGGCACCGCGTGAGACGTAATCCTGCAGCCGCTCGCGCAAGCCGTCGAGGCCCTCGGTCACCTTCTCACCAGGCGAGAAGGCTAAATCCTTCGCGCCGGTGTCGACCTTGATGCCGGGCAGGATGTTCAGGGCGTGCAGGGCGTGCGGGAAGTCCTGCCCGTCGTCGAGCTTCTGGTTGAAGGTCTCGTCGGACAGGATCACTCCACTGATGCCGCGGTGCAACTCCGGAGTTCTGAGCAGCATCTCCCGATAGGCCCGCCGGTTCTCCGCGGTCGCCGCGACCCCGGCCTTCTCCAGCCGGGAGGACATGGTGCCGATGCTCTCGTCGGCCGCGAGGATGCCGCGCGGCCGGCTCACCATCGCTCGGGCGGTTCTGTACAGCGCCTCGATCATGGCACTCCCTCCACCGCGACGGGCCGGTCCTCGCCGCCGCCATCGAGCCTAGGCCGGGACTGCCGCAACGCACGTCCCCCAGTGGGTGGATCCGGTGGGGGGAGCGGTGACGCCCCGCCAGACGTCCTGACAGGCGCTCCGGCAGACGTCCCAGGGGACGCCGGGGCGGACCGTAGGCCGTGTGGTCGCCAGCCGGACGCGTGCAAGTGCCGGACGAACAGGCAGGTGGAGGCGCCGGAGTAGGCACCGATGACCGCATGCCACGATCGCCGCATGGGGGTGCCCGGAGTGGGTACCGTGACCAGTCGCCCGTCGGACAGCAGGTCGGCGATGGCGTCCCGGGAGACCAGCGCGCACCCGAGCTCGGCCACCGCGCCGGCCACCACCGCCCCGTTGGAACCCAGCACCAGGCGGGGTGGGGCGACATGCTGGGACTTCAGGTAGGCCTCGACCCTCGTGCGGGTAGCCGACCCCTGCTCGCGCAGCAGCCATGGGGTGCTCGCCCAGTCGAAGGCCTCGGCGACCGAGGACGCCGCCACGACCACGAGCTCGTTGGGCTTGGTGGCGACCACCCGCGCCTCGACCCCCGAGGGCGGCGCTCCGGCGATGACCAGGTCGACCTCGTGGGCGACGACCAGATCCCACACCTGCGCGCTGGGGGCCGTCTCCAGAGCCAGCGCGACTCTCGGGTGCCGCCGACGGAACTGGGCCAGCAAGGCGGGCAGCAGGTGCTCCCCGGCGGTGGTGACCGCGGCGAGCCGTAGCCGACCCCGCTCCGGGTCGAGCTCCTGAATCGCGGCCGCCGCACCCTCGTCAAGCAATCCCAGTACCCGGCGGGCGTATCGGGCGTAGACAACACCCGACGCGGTCAGCCGGAGCCCACGGCCCACCGACTCCACGAGTGGCACGCCAAGCTCGCGGGCCAGTGCTCCGATCGAGGCCGACACCGCGGACTCGGTGACCATCAGGCGGCTGGCGGCACCGCGCACCGATCCGGTGGCCGCCAGCGCAACCAGCGTGCGCAAACGAGACTCAGTCATGGCAATCCCGGGTCATGGCACCCCCTGCGTCACAGCGACCCCTGAGCAATCAGTACATAGTCGCGGCCAAAGACTTGATAGACAGGATGATTATTTACCGCCAAGCTCATAGTGACCAGAGGAGGCAAGCGTGGCCGACACCGAAGTCAACGGATCGAAGAAGAAGAAGGCAGATCGCTGGTCCGCCGGGGTTATCCCATATGCCGAGATGGGCTACTGGGAGCCCGACTACCAGTTCAAGGACACCGACGTCCTGTGCGCGTTCCGGATCACCCCGCAACCCGGCGTACCGCCGGAGGAGGCCGGCGCCGCAGTCGCTGGAGAGTCCTCGACCGCGACCTGGACGGTGGTCTGGACCGACCGGCTGACCGACTACAAGACCTACCAGGCCAAGTGCTACCGGGTTGAGGCGGTGCCCGGCGCGGAGAACCAGTACATCGCCTACATCGCCTATGACATCGACCTGTTCGAGGAAGGGTCGATCGCCAACCTCACCTCCTCGATCATCGGCAACGTGTTCGGGTTCAAGGCGCTCAAGGCGCTGCGGCTGGAAGACATGCGGATCCCACTGCATTACGTCAAGACCTTCCAGGGGCCCGCACACGGGATCGTGACGGAACGGGAATATCTGGACAAGTTCGGCAGGCCGCTGCTCGGCGCTACCACCAAGCCCAAGCTGGGCCTATCCGCCCGCAATTACGGCCGCGTCGTCTACGAGGCGCTGCGCGGCGGGCTGGACTTCACCAAGGACGACGAGAACATCAACTCCCAGCCGTTCATGCGCTGGCGCGATCGGTACCTCTATTCAATGGAGGGAGTCAACCGCGCTTCGGCGGCGACCGGTGAGGTCAAGGGCCACTACCTGAACGTCACCGCGGCCACGATGGAGGACATGTACGAGCGGGCCACCTTCGCCAAGGAGCTCGGCAGCGTCATCATCATGATCGACCTCACCATCGGCTTCACCGCGATCCAGTCGATGGCGAAGTGGGCTCGGGCCAACGGCCTGATCCTGCACCTGCACCGGGCCGGGTACGCCACCTACGCCCGGCAGAAGAACCACGGGGTGAACTTCCGGGTGCTCGCCAAGTGGATGCGGCTGGCTGGGGTGGACCACATCCACTCCGGCACGGTGGTCGGCAAGCTGGAGGGCGATCCGAACGCGATCATGGGCTACTACGACACGCTGCGGCTGGGGCGGGTACCGGCGAACCCGGCCCGGGGCCTGTACTTCGACCAGGAATGGGGATCGATGCCGGGTGTGATGCCGGTGGCATCGGGCGGGATCCACGCTGGTCAGATGCATGACCTGCTGCATTACCTCGGCGAGGACGTGGTGCTGCAGTTCGGCGGCGGCACGATCGGCCACCCGATGGGCATCTCCGCCGGCGCCACCGCCAACCGGGTCGCGCTGGAGGCGATGATCAAGGCGCGGAACGAGGGGCGGGACTACCGCAAGGAGGGTGACGACATCCTCAAGGCGGCCGCCAAGAAGAGCCGTGAGCTGGACGTCGCGCTGGCGACCTGGGGTGACATCTCGTTCAACTACGAGTTGACCGACGTGCCTGACGTGGTCGAGACGCCGACCTCCGTCTAGTGGGGATCTGAATAGGGAGCCGACGATGCGCATCACTCAGGGGACCTTCTCCTTCCTGCCCGACCTCACCGACGCCGAGATCACCGCGCAGATCCAGTACGCGCTGGACAACGGCTGGCCCTGCTCGGTGGAGTTCACCGACGACCCGCACCCCCGCAACGTCTACTGGGAGATGTGGGGGCTGCCAATGTTCGACCTGCACGACGCCGCCGGGGTGCTCACCGAGGTGAACGCCTGCCGTAAGGCCAAGCCGGAGCACTACGTCAGGGTCAACGCCTACAACGCGAATTACGGCAAGCAGACCGTCGCGCTGTCCTTTATCGTGCAGCGGCCAACTGATGAACCCGGCTTCCGGCTGGAGCGCCAGGAGTGGCACGACCGCACCATCCGTTACACGTTGCATCCCTACGCCGCCGACGCGCCGCATGGCCGCCGGTACAGCGAGCAGCAATGACCGTCAACCGACGACCCGACAACAACCAGCCGCCCAGCAGCGAGGCACCCGCTCGCATCGGGTTCGGTATGTCCTCGCCCGGCCGTGATACGGCCGGGTCGGGGGCACCCGAGGAGGCCGACGACAACGCAGTAGAGACGCTACCGGCGGACGCCCGGGTCGATCTCGCCAAGGAGCGCGCGGAGACCGGTATCGATGAGGTCTTCACCTCCCTGGACGCCGACCTGGTCGGTCTCGCCCCGGTCAAGACCAGGATCCGCGAGATCGCCGCGCTGCTGCTGGTTGACCGGGCCCGCGCCCGGTTCGGCCTGTCCACCTCCAGGCCCAACCTGCACATGAGCTTCACCGGCAGCCCGGGCACCGGCAAGACCACCGTGGCGATGCGGATGGCCGACATGCTGCACCGGCTGGGCTACCTGCGTCGCGGGCACCTGGTCTCCGTCACCCGCGACGACCTGGTCGGCCAGTACGTCGGGCACACCGCGCCCAAGACGAAGGAGGTTCTCAAGCGGGCGATGGGCGGATTGCTGTTCATCGACGAGGCCTACTACCTGTACCGCGCGGACAACGAGCGCGACTACGGACAGGAGTCCATCGAGATCCTGCTGCAGGTGATGGAAAACCAGCGGGAGGACCTCGTGGTGATCCTCGCCGGCTATAAAGACCGGATGGACTCCTTCTTCGTGTCCAACCCCGGAATGAGCTCCCGGATCGCGCACCACATCGATTTCCCCGACTACACGATCGAGGAACTGGATGGAATCGGGAAGCTCATGATCCGGGCAGAGGGCTACAGCTTCACCCCGGAGGCCCAGAAGACCTTCATCGAGTACCTGGAGCGCCGCAAGGGCCAACCACGGTTCGCCAACGCCCGCAGTGTCCGCAATGCGATCGAGCGGGCCCGGCTACGGCACGCGAGCCGCCTCATGGAGGCGGATCGACCGGTCAGCAAGGAAGAGCTCACCACGCTCGCCACGGAGGACCTCCTCGGCAGCCGAGTCTTCACCGACCAAGACCTGACGGCCCGTGAGTGACGAGAGGAGCAATAGAGCTCCCGGACGCGATATTCAGTAGCTGACCACCAGTCGGATGTACCGTTTGTTGATGACCGGCCCGCTGAGCAACTTTCCGTTTAGCGTCCCTGCCGGGTAGGCGGTGATCACAGGCTGGGCGGTGCGGTCGCCGTCCCAGGCGCGGATCTGCTCACACAGGCGCTCCGCGAGCTGTGGGCCGGCGGGTCCGTGGCCGATCGCGCCCAGTTCCCAGAGGTGTTGGGCGGGATCCTCAAGTGGGCGGAGGGTGAAGTAGGCCAGGCTTGCCTCCTCGACCAGGGCGGGGCTGCGAATGGGAATCGCGGGGGTGCACAGCCCGGCCTTAACGGCGGCGGACGCTGCGGCGATGCGGCATGTTCCGGGCTCGGTGCCGGTCAGACGGAGCCACACTCCGTCGAACGGTTGGTTGGCGCCGATCCTCACACCTGACCACGCGGTGGTCTGAGGCTGGGCGAGGACCCCCCCCAGAATGGTCGGGTCGATGGCCTGGTCATTATCCCAATACAGGGCTACGTGGCCGTCAGGGTCGATGTGGCCGGTGTGCTCCCCATCCCGGCCGATCATCGGGATGAACCCGCATAGCTGGCTGTCCTCGGCCCGCAGGTGTCCTTCCTCATGGGTAAAAGCGACGCTGCGGGCCTGGCCTCGCCAGTGCAGCGGCACCACGAGGCGGCCACCGGGTGCAAGTTGCTCCTGCCAGGCGGGTGGGAGGTCCCACGGCCCCACGGTCACGATGATCCGGTTGTAAGGGGCGTTCTCTGCCATGCCGAGCGCCCCGTCTCCCGTGATCACCTGGACGCGGCCGTATCCGTTTGCATCAAGCGCTCGGCGGGCCTGCGCAGTCACGTCGGGGTAGATGTCAACGGTGGTCACCTCGCCGTTCGGACCGGCGAGTTCGGCCAGGAGGGCGGCGTTGTATCCGCTTCCGGCACCGATCTCCAGGATGCGTTCGCCAGGCCGGACCTCCAGCTGCTCCAGCATCATGGCGACGACGGTGGGCTTGGACGCGCAGCTGAGGGGGCGACCGCCGTCACTATTGGACTTGGTGATCACACTGTCATCGGCGTAGGCGTGCTCGAGGGTCGCCGCAGGCAGGAACAGGTGGCGAGGAACCGTCCGCATCGCCCTCTCGACAGGACCAGAGTGGAGGTAGCCCGCTGCGGAGATCTTGTTGACCATGCGGGCGCGCAGGTCTCCGGGCGAGGCCTCGGTAGTGGTGTTCACAAGCTTCCTTCCGTGAGATCCTCGGCAGGGGCAAATAGCTGGGTGATACCAGATCGTTGATCTGGTAATTCAGGTAGGCGCCAATTCCGGTCAGTCCGCTGACGAGGTCGAACTCCCGCAGCCTAGGCAGCTGCCGGCGGTCAATGCGCTCATGCGGGTCGGGCGGCGGCGAGGCGCGTAGATCGGTGTGCGTCACCGGCCATGTCCGCGCTGCAGGGCTCGCCAGGCGAGAGCGGCCCGTCGAGCCAAGCGGCGGCACGCGCGTTCAGAGTCCGGGTCGATTCCGATAGCCCGGTTATGGTGCATGTGCAGCAGGGATTCCACGATGGTGTCCGTGTCTGCGTCGAGAGGTAGTTGTGTCCGGTAGGCGGCCAGCGCGGTGGCGCGGGCCTGCCATGCCTCTTCGACCTCTCCCGACCAGCCGGGCACATCACTGAGTCCATTGCGCTGGGCTAGTTGGATCGCCTGGTCCGCAACCGCCCTGTCGGTTGCGGGCGCGGTAGGGGCGGGTTGGGCGGCCAGCCAGTTCATCGATTCGGTGAGGTCTCCGAAGAAACTGATGACGATGTGAACCATGCTCGCAACGACTATTGCATTGGGGTGGACGGTGGTGGGCAGGTTCCGGAGTCCAGCGGACACGGCCAGCGAATCGGTGACGAAGACTGCCTCGACAGCGTCCATAGCGGCAGCGTTCCCATAGCGACCGATCTCGGGATAGTAGGTGTCGAAAACCAACCGTCTGGCCATTCCGGCCTGCCGCAAGCGCTGTGCCCACTCGCCGACCACCGCGGAGCACGCCGCGTAGGATTCGCCGCCCTGGGTGCGGATGCGCAGCCTGAGGTGGTCAGTCTCGTTGCGGCTGTGGTACCGCACGAACCAGCACCACTTGGTGTCGAGCGTGGCCAGGACCGTAGGCAGATGCTCAGCGATGATCTCGTCCTGCCGCTCAGGATGAGTATGGATCTTCGCGTTGAGCCAGGTGACCTCCAGGGAACCGGGCAAGTGCCCGTGCGTGCTGTTGTTCACACTGGGAAGGGCACCGCGAAGGGGAGAGGGAGCGGCGGCGTGCGTCGTGACGAGGGGAAGAGCGATCTCGTGGGCATGGCCGTCGAGCCAGCCGAACTCGGCTGCTGTGGTGGTTTCGGTGAGGATGGCGTGTCCGTGCCGGCTTAGATGAGCGAGCAGGAGAGCAGCGTGGGCCGGCTCATCGAGGTTCAAGCGGAGAGTGCGGTCGGCGTCGCGCAGCTCTACTAGGTCGGGGCAGTGCCAGCGGTGTCGCCACCGGTCGAGGACGTGCCTCCTCTCATCCTGACCAGCCTCGCCGGATGGAAGATCACTGGTGGTGAGCCGCCACCGGGCGGCAGACAAAATGGTGCGTCGGTAACGCACTCGAGGCAGATACGGCAGATGATCGGCGTGTGGACCCCAGTCGAACTGGTACCAGATGGCGCTGAACGCGCGGGGCAGATTTGCGAGAAACCGCGCCAGTGGTGGGGGCTGCTTGTTCAGCGCCAGCGCGTGGAACACCTGCGGCTCGATCACCCTCCGACGAGAGATGCTCACCAGGTGCAGGCGATCGCGGGTCGCGGTGATGGCCAGATCATCCATCACAACAATATCGCCGTCGCCCGGACCGCGATGTTCTCCGAGCGGGAGGAGATGGGGCAGGTACTGGGGGATACGGCAAATGTTCTCCGCGTGGGGGTAGGCAGGTGGGAAGGACATCTGCACCTGCAAGGCCCCCTCAGTGGCGGCGGGAAGCGCCCGGTACGCCTCCTGTAGGCCAGCGCCGGTGGCCATAGGTGTGAAGCGCGAGGTAAGGGTTCCCGCAGCGCGAGCGGGGGCGACGGTGAGGGTGTAGTCACCGCGCTCCAGCGCCTGCGCGCTGGAGGCCTGGATGCGGCCAGCCAGCTCCACGTGGGGAGGGATGGGCCGCTGATCGAAACGGTCGTCGTCAGTCAGGGCGCGGATGCTCTCCTCGGTGAGTATGACTTCTCCGCTGCCCTCCGCCATCGATTGCCAGGCCAGCGCCAGCAACCGCTCATCACGCTCCGACGGAGCCTCAGTCACCAAGGGCAGGACACTGCCGAGGTATCCCGACGGGTAGCCCAAACCGGCATCCGGATCGAGGACATCAGCCACTGCCACGAGGGTGCCAGTGCCGTACCGGTCACAGAACGCAGCATGAAAGTCCCCCCAGGCCGGCTCACCGACCGGTTGACGTGTCAAGCGCAGCAGCGCGCTGGCAGCCCACTCCATTTCGTGAACAACGTGGTGAGGCACCCGCACAGCACAGTCGAGCAGCAAGTCCACAGTCAGCGGGGTGCGTCCAGCCCGAGAGAGATTCCGCATACGAGCTGTGAGCGTCTCGCGCGCATGGTCCTGGGCGGCTCGCGTGGCCCTCCAGTTGTTGTGGTGATGCACCTCGGCCCGAACAGCTTCAAGATCGACCAACAGTGGCGCGGTGGAGGGGAGGATATCCGCCCCCGCCTCGCGAAGCCGCTCCACAAGGTGGGCAAGCGGATCGATGTCCGTCAAGGGGGCACGCAAGGTAGTGATGAGAAATCCCTGCTGCACGAGTTTGGTGAGCATGCCTCGAACCGTTGACTGGCCGACATCAGTGAAGACCTCGGTTAGCTTGTCGGCGAGGACACCGAAGCGGACGGGAACCGCCGCAGCATCAGTAACCGCGTGAACCGCGCTGGTGTACCGGATACTTGCTCTGTTGGGCCCCTGCGGCACTTCAAGTCGGTTGCCGCGTCGGATGGTGAGGTCGGTGAACACTACGTCGAGGCACTCCAGCAGTTCTGGGTATGCTTCTAAGCGATCGATAATGTCGGCCAGCCACTCAGTGTTCACGCGGACAACAGGACGATGTCCATCGCCCCAGCGTGCTAGGGCGGTCCGTCCCAAGGCCACGGGGGCCACCCCCGCGAACAAGCCGAAGGGAGTGGGACGGCCGGTGGCGCGCAGTAGGTAGCGTGCGGTCGCCGCGGTGGCACGACGTATCTGCTTGTCTCCTACGGTACGGCCGGCTCGAATGGCGTCGCTGCGGTGAGCGAGAGAGGGGCTAGCGTGCCGGACGGCGTTGGCGAAATCGGGCCGGGACCATATGATGTCCATCCATTTGCGACACGCCCCAGTATCGGTTAGGTCGGGCCACACCTCGGGTGCGTCGGCCTGCGGCGCGGCTGCGGCTCGCAGCAGTGCGACACCGGCATGCCGGTAGAGGGATTTCCTATTTGGGTAGCGCATCCATTTCTCCGGCCGTCGAGAGGAGAATCGGGGCCGAGGATCGTTCCCCGGCCCCTGCGAGAACGCTGGGCTTACATGGGACCTCCCGGGCTGACGCAGGCGGAGGCGCAGGATGGGTCGCAGTCGTCGTCGGTCTGGCAGTCACAGAGCGCATCAATTGGATCGAGATTAGTTATAACCCGTACATCGAGGACGAAGGGGTCCTTGGTATCGGGTGCGGTTATCATGTCGGGTGCGGGCATGATTGTTCTCCTCGCTTTCCGGATGGATTTTTTGGTCACCGACCCGCCCATACTGACCGGTGTCGTAGCCAACTCACCCCACCAACTGCCCGAGTTCGGCGAGCGCACGATAAAGCTTGCGGCCAGTGGCATCATCGTAGGCGGCCTGATCGAGAAGGCCCGCGACCCAGCCGAAATGATACTGAGCCAGCGACAGCACATCACCGCCCCCAGCCACGTCATCCATTGCCCGCAACTCGGCAATCATGGCCGGAAGCCGGTCGACTACTCCGGCTGGCACCCGGCGTCCCGCCAGCCCGGACACCAGCGGCTCCGGCTCATGGATCAGCCACTGATGGGCGGGAGCTGTCACGGCGGGACCGGTTAGGGACAAGACCACTCGGCGCTTCACCCAGCCACCACCGCTCAGCACGACGACTGCCTCGACGGTACCCCGGTGGTTCCAGGGGGCGACAAGCACCGGATCTCCAGACTCCTACGGTCGCACCTGAATGAGGGCGTGCGTGCCGTTGGTTCGCCACCGCTCACCGGTGGAGTCCCACGTCGCGAGCGCTTGCTCGTCCAGGCCGGCGACGACGTCGGACTTGAGCGTGCGCAGCGCTGCCACCGGTCCTGGGAAGTAGCGGGTCAGGGCGGTGAAGGATGTGGTGGCCGGCCAGGAGCAGTCACCGACGAGCCGTCGATAGTTCAGGTCGCCCTTCATGATTGTGAGTGTGGCGGAGTTGAACTGGTCGGCCAGATCAGCCGGCATGCGATGATACGGCCACGGTGCGCAAGAGAAAGCGGGTGTGCGGACCGTGAGCCGCCCGGTCTGCAGTGCCCGCCACAATCGGCGGCCCACCTCGGCGACCTGCCCGGGGGCCTGCTTGAACCGGCGCAGGCACCCGATGAGGTCAGCGGTGGTCGCGTCGGAGACGTAGTAGGGGTAGGGCTTGAGGTGCAGCATCACGGTAGCGGCCCGGTGGTCCGACAGCAGGTGGTCGATAAGCACCAGGTCAGCGAGCAGTTCGCGTCCGGCGTTGTCGGCGACCACGCAGATTTCTCCCGGCTGGTCGGTCAGCATCGACCACAGCAGTGCGGTGTCGTCGGCAATGAGGCCGGCCGCCTCGTCAACGACCGCCGCCACCCCGGCCGACATGATGAATCCGAGGTCAGCCCGGTTTCCCCACAGCGATGCGTGCAGCAGCGCCGACGCTCGCTTGTTTCCTGGTAGCGACAGCACTCGGTCCAGCGCCTCGAGTTCTGTGCCGAGTGAGGAATCGGCGAGTTCGGCGTTCTTGACGGGCGCGAAGGGGTCGATACCGGACCAGGGGCCGGATTCGAAGAATCCGATGACGTCGAGGAGCTTGCGGTAGAAGTAGCTCTCGGCCCATAGGAAGGGGACATCGATCCACCGCTGGCCGAAATAGTCACGACCCCAGCCATCCCACCTCGCGCGATCAGGTGCGCGCCGACCGAGCGGTGTGATCACCCCCGCTGACGATTCTCGCCCGAGCCGGTCGAGAGCGTGGTCCTGGTCGGGGGGGTACGGGAAGGAGTCGCGAATCTGCTGCACGAGTGCGGGATGCCGCTGGTGGAGGACTCCCCAGGAGAATGATCCGGGTACGTTGCTGAGGATCGGTGGTGCATGGGGCAACGTCTCGCTGTTTCCTGCCTCGGACATGTGCCATGGCTCCTTCACCGTGCACTGCCGCCACGTTGACGGTACGCCCACGTGGCGGCAGGTTCGCTACAACAGCTCAGCGGGCAGCCTGGCGTACTCCTTGCGTAGGATACCCAGGATCTGATGCTCATCCGGCCAATGGAAATCGTCAATAACGCTGATGGGGCGAATACCGGTCGTGGCGTTGGTGGCGAACGCCGCATCCACGTCGGCCAACTGGCCAACAGTGATGGGTACGGTGGTGGCATGCCCGTCCCAAGCCTGGCTGATCAGTCTCATGGTCACGCCGGGCAGGCAGGCCGCCTGGGGCCAGAGGATCCGGTCGCCGTCGATGAATCCGATGTTCGAGGTAGCCGCTTCGGAGATGGTGGAATTGGCATCGACGAACAATACGTCGTCGAAGCCGTTGCGCTGCGCGATGCGCCTGCGGTGCAGGGATCCGAACAGTCCGACATGTTTGATGTCAGGCATATCGCGACAGTAGATAACCGTTTGGAGACGCAGCGCGGAAAGCGAGGTGTGCGCGGCTGGTCGGGTTGTGACCAGAACGTGCGGCTCCGCGTCCGCGCCGAGATGCCCGAGCTCGAGGGCAGGGTCGAACACGGTCACCCGGACCACCACCGACCCGCTGGCGTCGGTGAGAGCGTGACGAACGAGATACCGGACGCGGTCGGGGTCCAGATCGGTATCGAATACCCGTCGGCAGTCACGCATCAAGCGTTCCAGGTGGAGGGAGAGACCGCGCACCCGCTGGTCGTTAACCCGCATCGAGGTGAAGTGACCATAGTTGGTCAAAGCGAGGGCTTTAACCAGGTCAAGCCCGGCTGGAACGCCGTTCAGCTCCGCCACAACAGTCAGTCTTACACCCACTTGGACTCTGGCAGGCTCCAGTGGCGCCGTCAGTGTTCGCGACGTCGCCCTTGAACTCGAACTCCACAAAGCAGCCCACACCCTGCACGTAGTCGAAGACGACCTCGACCTCGGGCAGCGTCCACTCCTCGCGGGTCTTGTCCACGGTTACCAGTGGCGTGAAGTCTGCAGCATGAACTTCTTCCCGACCTCGATGTACTTCACGTCAGTTGACCTTCCCGTTTGGTGGGCGTGTTCGGCGTGATGTGGAGTACCGCCGAGCTGCATGTCCATCAACTCCTCAGGTGGGTCTCCCTGCGGGGAGGTTTACGGAGGCGTACCGTACGCGAATGCGGAAACTCACCGTGAGTGTGGACGATTTCACCACCGCGTATTTGGAGAGCACCGGCAACCCCCCAGTGCCTGGGTACGACAGGCACCCGCGCTGGCGGGGACTGGCCGCTCCTACGGCGAGTTCGAGCGGGCCTCCGGGCTAGTGGCCCCGGAGTACCAAGAGGCCATGCTGAGGCTGCACAGTGCACAGACAGACAGTGGCGTCGCAGGCCGCAGATCGCCAGAACGTTTAAGAGCTATCTGGCCGAACGACTCGGCGAAGTCCACCCCAACACCATGATGCGGGTGGACGCGATGCTACGGGCCGTACTGCGCCTTCCCTGATCACCGGAAGTGACCTTCCGCACCGACTATAGGATATCCCGTGACCAAGTTCGGCGGCTATATCCGAGCCAACGCCGCCTCCGGCCCAAACTACGGCGAGCGCTACCGCTGCAGAGAAATCATCTCCAGTTCATTCATGGAGTCAGCAGTCAACCAGATGATGAGCAAGCTGATGGTGAAGAAGCAGATGAACTGGACTTCCCGGGGTACGCACCTGTTACTCTAGGTCCACACCCCAGGTCCTCAAGACGACCGCGCCAGCGACTTCCACCGATGGAACCCCGGATTCACACACCACAGCCGATCAGCAGGGACTCACCGCGTAACCTCCCCCACTCTATGACACCAAGCCCGCTCTCCGTCCCTATACCCGATCCAGACCCTCGTCAAGACCAGTTGCGGAATGCAGCCACACTTGAGTCCAGGGATTCTTGCGACTCTGCCAGAGCCCTAAGTCCCGAATCGATGAAAGATTCTACCCTGACGAGGATGATCATTTTAATATTGAACTCATTGGAGCTGCCGGGCGAGGTAAATTCCGGCGGTCAGGACCGCGACAAACGGCGCGGGCACCTCCTGCGCGGCGACAGTGAGGCCGTGCACAGCGCGGTGCAGCGCGCCGTGCACGATGCGGCAGAGACCGGCGATGGCATCCCCGTATCCGTACGCTATCTGCGGTGGACAACCCGATCGGCGACAAGCGGCGGTGCTCAGCCAGTACTCAGGCAGGAGCAAGCATGCGACCACGAATACCACGCAGTTCTCGACTATCCTGAGGGCCAGTTGCAGCAGAGTCGGCAGTAACCACCGCACGACGATGCAGGACGCGACCGTCAAGGCCGCTGCGTAAAGCATTTCTCGGGCACCGAGAGTGAGCGCCGCCAGGAATTCTGTCATAGCTTTCCTGCGCCGTGAGTGGGTGCGTCTCCGGGTGGCCGCACCGGGTCAACCGGAAGCGAGTCGGGCGGATCAGACTCAGGAACGTCCGTAGGGGGAAATTCATCGGAGTCGCGCTGGACCAGAATCCTTGCAGGCCGCTCCGGACCTCGGATGATGGTATCGGTGGACTCCTTCAACCAGTCTAGCAACGTCCGCACCTGGTCGTAGATATCGTGACGCTCGATGGCGCCGGAATCAAGCAAGCGAGTCACAAAATCGGTGGTGGTCCGGAGTTTTCCGTGGCGCTCGTCGCGCAACATTTGGATGACCGTCCCTACCTCGTGTGGATTCTGCGCGAGCTGCAGCGCGAACTGGTCGCAGTCGCCATCGAGGATGATGTCACGGTAAAATTCAACGCGTCTGGTGAGGAGAGTGATGGCCGACTCCTCGCGGCGCAGATTCAGCTCCTGAGTCCCAGGCTCCAACTCAATCTTGCGTCGCACCTCCCGAATTGCTGCTACGTGAGTGACAGTCGGGTCGTCCATCCGCATCCGGAGGAACGCGCGACTCTGCAGGCCGTACTCGCAACCGATCGAGTGATCAGTTAACCATTTGAACGCCGCTTTTTCTGCGGCCGCCGTGTCCTCCACATCGAACTGGCGGGTGATCGTGCTGAGCTGGTGGCGAAGGGACGGTGAGAGCGACTCGCGGACGTCGTTCACGCCGTCCCTGACGACCTTAGTCGGGTTGATCACGCACCACTCGACATCGACGATCGCATGGAACGGGAACGCCTCCTCACGACTCGGTAGATCGAATTCAAGGCTAGTCCAGTGCCGTCCCATGTCAACCTCGTATAGCGTGCCCGTGCCCTTCCACAGCAGCTCCCCCATTGTCGGCCGCCGTTCGGGAAACGAGTGGTACTCACCCCGACTGTTGACCAGCACCAACCCCGTCCGCGCTCGCGCGCGGTGCCGCTGACAAAGCAACTCGAAGCGGCCCAGCGCTCGTTCACTCAGAATGAGTTGGAAGGATGAGGAGTCGTGGCGTGTATCGTCGTGGTGGCCGGAACCGCCACCGTCGTCCCGGTGGTCTCTACCGCCGCACCACCGGCGGCCGTTAGCGTTCTTACCAACAGCCTGATCACGTGCTGTCGCTAGTTTGTCCGCCTTCCCCGGTGGTTCGGTGGGCTGCTGTGCATCAGTGTCGTTCATCCGTATCCCTTCTTCCCGGTCGCAGCACATCTCAGCGTCTCCGCCAGTTGCTCAGCCACCTCTGGGTGCAAAGCATCTGCCCAGGCAAGCTGACGGCGGCGGACGAGGTCCAGCAGGCGGGCCCGGTCGGATCCGTCCTCGACGAGGTTGGGCAGCAGGTTGACGAGGACAGCGAGGCACGCTGGATCCTCCTGCGCGGTCTGCATCCAGGAGCCGAGCTTTTTCAAGAACATCTCGCGAACTGCGCTGCGCAGTGTCTGGCAGAGAAGGTGCGAGACTGGATCTGCTAGAGACGGATCGTCATCCAGCAGTGCCAGCAGTAGCGGCCATCTACGGCGCTCCTCGAAGCGTTGCGGAAACGACGGTCCGCTAGGCGTATTCCGGCGAACTGCCGTTCCGACAGCGAGAAGACCCTCAGGTCCGCCATCAGAAGGACAGCCTGCAGGGCCAGTAGCTGGAGGCTCTTGCGTTCCGGGCGCCCACGGCGCTCCGGGTACTCCCTGCGTTCGATCCAGTGGGATAAACGGGTGAGAACTGGGTGCCGCGCGCCGGTGGCGAACAGTCGCGCGATGCTCAGCCCCGCGACCCAGATCAGATCCTTGTGCTGGGCTAAGGCGGCCTTGTTGAGAGGCGACCGGTCATCGAGTTCCTGCGGCGTGCCGATGATCCTTAACTCGTCGAGGGATGCCTCGACCGACCGGTGTCCCAGTTCGTACCCGAGAGCGATCGCGGCGGTGCATCGCTCGGAGTGGCTGCCCTGGCGCCGCCACTCCCGGAGAATGCCTTCAACCACAGCCCGCAAGCGGTCGTCCTGGGACGCCTGGTCTAGCGCCAACGCCGCGAACCAGCGACACTTCCACGGGACGTCCGGCTCTGAGGAATCTGAGGAATCTTCAGGCGTCTCAGCACGGGCGGCTGGCCAGACGAGGTCGTTGAAGGTTTTCGAGAAATCCACCCAGCAGAGCACCCCGGCAGCCTGTGCGGCGCACGTCCGCACATAGAGCTGCGGGGCTAGGGCAAGATCCCGGAGCCAACTGCTCAGCGGCGGTCGCATATTGTGATGCTGCTGCCAGACGTGGCTGAGCACGACCTGGGGATAGCGATCATCCCGGAAGCACACGAAGCTGGTGGCAACCGATCCGAAGCTGTAGCGGGTGTGGCCCTCCACGGTGTGCGCGCGAATAGCGTCCAGCAACATGACATCAAGGTCGGCGGACAGTGGTCGGCCCGGCTTCCGCTGCGGATGGACGGTCTTGATGAGCCGGACCGCCAGGTCCTCGCCCGCTTGCGCCACAACGCTGCGAGACATCTCGTTGAAGACCGCAAGCGCCAGTTGGAACCCAGCCAGCCGCGTCACTCGCTCCGCAGCGTCGCCACGGGCTGCGCGAGGCAGAGCACCGAACCACTCGATCACTTGATGCTGGATGAAGCCGCCGCATGCAGCTTCGACCTGCTGGAGTGTGAGCTCATCGCGTCCGTGAGCGACGAGCAGTCCGGCGAACCGCACGGTCTCGGCGACACTGGGCCTCGGACCGAGGGCGGCTCGCAGCCTCGGCGAGGCTGCGAGCGCGGTAAGCCTGTCCTGCAGATCCTCGGGATCGGTGGGGTTCAGCTGCACGCTAATATGCCGGTCAAGCAGTTCGTCGGCGCCCGGCGGCGGGCACTCCAGGCCGTACACCTGAAAGGACTCGCTGCGCACGTGGTCGGGCGTTACGACGAGAATCAGATAGCAGTCGCACCGCGCTAGCAGGTCCGCCAGCCGATCGGCTTGGTTCTCGGTGAATGCTGCGCCACCTTCGGTCAGTTCGCCGAGATAGCCACTGCCACATTCGAGATCGTCATCACCGATAGTGCGCAAATCAGCAGCGGCGTCCAGCATCGACACGTCGCCCCTGGCCAACTCATCGAGGAGGTGTAGCGCAGTCGTGGACCGGCCGGTAGCTGGTGTGCCGCCGAGCATCAGGAACCTGCGCCCGCGCAGCACCTCAAGCATGTCCAGGTAACCGCTCACCTCGACGTAACGGTCCCGGACGGTCTCGAGCATCTCGGGACGCACCGGGCCTGGCGTCGTCGCGCCGGCACGTCCCACGTAGTAGTGGTACTGGTGACCGATGTGTACCCGCTGGCCCTCGCCACCGCTGACGGACGCCTCGACTCCTGGCCGGAAGGTCCGGTGTCCCCGGTCGTAAGCGTCCGCGTCCTGCCCGTCGAACCCCATTGTTGAGTCGCGGAAAAAGGCCTCATCGACACCTGATGTTTGTCCGCCATCTCTCCTGTTCGGGTCGGCGCAGTGATGGGGGTCCACCGGGTTCGGCTGCGCCGCAGCCGGCGCTGGGGTCGAACTATCCGGGCTAGGCGCGGGAGCGTCGGTGCTCATTTTGTGCGCTCTTTCCGGCCGTAGACGTCGCCCAGATGGAATCTCGACCTGTCGCCCTGCTTGACAACCAGACCGAAGTTGTCCCGCAGCAAGGACGGGCCACTGGAAGAAGCGTCAAGGTCATTGGCAGTTGGCCCAGCGGACGACTGCGCCGACGGCGGCAGTTCGGGACAAACCGAGTGGCCGGCGACGGCCACCCAACAGCGTCTACCACCGGCGCGGTCCATCGGGAACGAGCGGTAGGCCGACACGGCCGGGAAACGCATGACACGCTTGGCGACGAGTTCGTGGAACTCGTCTGAGGCTACGACGACGAGATCAGCAGCGTGGACTCCAAGCATGATTCGGGCGGTTTCGCAAGTAACGAGGACTGCGGCGAGGTTGCCATCTGCCTCTTCACCTGTCTTCGGCGCCCGTCGGTGCAGGCCGAGCCGGGCCTGGACACGGGGCTCTCGGCGGTTGTCGTTCACCGCCCTGATCTGCTGGTGCAGCGCACGGATCCAGCGCCCCAGCACGTCCCGCCCGGACACCATCGGCACAACGGCGGCCACGCCGTCCGGAGCAGCCACAAGGCCTAGGTTGACGGCGCAGACTCCTGCGAGTTGACATGCCGAGCTCGCGAGCTGCCATGCCAACTCGTCGTCCGCACTCCGGCTGCCTGTTCCGACGAGCAAGCGCAGCGCGATAGCCGGGGCATTCTGTTCAACAGGCAACACGATAACCGGTTTCATCGGCTGTTCCACCCGCGCAGGCTGGCCCGTGAGCAGCCGTAACAGGGGTAGGACACCCTCGGGCGTAAGACTGCTGACTACGTAATGCGTAGCGGAGGCCGGCTGGAACACATCCGGGATGTCCGCCACTGTGGCCCCGGGGAGCAGTACTGGAAGGAACTTCCGCA
Source organism: uncultured Actinomycetota bacterium (assembly GCA_963822695.1). Taxonomy (GTDB): domain Bacteria; phylum Actinomycetota; class Actinomycetes; order Mycobacteriales; family Pseudonocardiaceae. The sequence continues at coordinate 128,422 of CAWGJH010000008.1, read as the reverse complement.
TCCCAGTTTCCTCATCTTCGTACAGGTGCTCGCGGATGAACCGCGCCTCGTGCCGGACCCCTCGCCCGGTACCCGGGGCGGCCCTGCCCTCGAACCGCCGCTTGTACTCGGGTGACACGATGACGAGGACACGGTCGGCTGTAGACACCTGCTGCTGCATCCAACGCGCCCAGTCCTGCCGCTCCTCTGCTGCGACGAAGTCGGCTTGCGCATCCACGCCGCTGTCCCGGAGCAATTCGTACAGCTGCCAGACGCGCTCGACATGCTCCGGCGATTCCCGGGCGAAAGAGAGGAAGACCCGGCAAGATCTCGCGAGAGGCCCACCGTCAACCACGTCATCACCTCGGGTCACTGTCCGACTGTGCATGATCACTAGATTGCTCTCCTTATTGCGGCAACGACGCTAAACTAAACTCCGTGTACCTGCCGGTGATCCGCCACCGCATCGATCCCGTCGCAGCGCAAGGCAGCTGGCTGCCATCAGCTCCAGATAATCTCGATACACTAGACTTGCCAATCGGCGCAGCGGTCGCGGCGAGCGCAGTCACCATCATCATTCCTAGAACAATTACCGCAGACGCTATCATCGCCGCGACGGATTTTTCAACAGACTCATCCGCGTGCCCCTTTCGCCACCATCCGTCAAAAGTCCTTGGGCGGCGTCAAGCGGGGGTTCCTTCTCTGTTTCCCTTGACATCAGAGGCGGAGTAAATTCCCGGATTGCTTGGCCCCACCCTCGGTGTAGTGCGTTGCTGGCGCGGTGCCTCCTTTGTTGAACTGTAGCCAGTAGTGTCGATGCTTATGACGGTTCGTAGCAGGTGAAGGAGTCGCCGGTCTGTGATTGGGGTACGTTGCAGATGCTTGAGATGTAGGTATGGTCGGGGTGGTACCAGGTGATGGTGACTGGGCCGACCCACCAGTAACCTTGGTCAGGGTTGGAACCGATCCGTAACTGGGTACAGTTGCGGATCGTGTCACCGTTTTGGTTCGTTCCTGTGGTGCACTGGGCATACGCGTAGTGGCTGTAGTAGTTGATTTGCTGCCCGTTGGTCCCCGCCGAGGCTGTTCCCGCTCCCGCTCCTAGCAGACCGCAGGCGATGGCACTCAGTGTTGCCGTCAGCGGGACTAGACGCTTGCGGTACAAGTTCGACATCGTCGCCTTCTCCTCCACGAAAACCGGGGGGTGATTCGGATGCGTGCATCCTGTGGGGTGGTGGCGCTAGGTGTCGAGAGTTTCCTGGTTGACTGATCTCGATGGGCGACGGGAAACCGGTTGGGGAGTGCACTCGTGGGTGACCCGCACGATCTGTGTGGTCGCGCTGGCGCGGAGCGCCATGGTGGCCCCGATGGTGGGTTCGCGGCACTCCCGTTGCTGGCGCTGCCTGTTGACCCCTCGAGCTCGAGGTGCTGGGATGTCCCGGCCCTGCGCAGGTACCGGGGGGGTTTCCCGTCCGTTGATCGCTCCACGGCGTAGGTTGATCGCTCCACGGTGTGGTGACGGGGGGATGGCTTCGGCATGGACGGCATCGTTGACTCGGCGGGGGAACAGGCCTGGAGTACGGTCGGGGTCGAGTTACGCCGCTTGCGTATCGACCAGAAGGTGTCGCTGGCGGGGTTGGCTCGCCAGGTGAACTACACCAAGGGTTACCTGAGCAAGATCGAGACTGGGCAGAAACGGCTGACCCCGGAGATGGCCCGCCGCTGTGATGAGGTGTTGCAGACCGGGGGTGTGCTGGTCAGGCTGCTTGCCCGTGCTGGGTGTCTGGCACCGGGTGATGAGGAACCCGACCCGGCGGGTACCGAGGTCTGTCCTTATCCGGGGTTGGTGGCTTTCGGTCTGCCGGAGGCCCGGTGGTTTTTCGGTCGTGATCAGGCCATCAGTGAGGTGCTCGGCCGGCTTGATGATCGGCTTGCCGGGGGTGGGCCGTTGGTGGTGGTGGCGCCCTCTGGGGCGGGGAAGTCTTCGCTGTTGGCCGCTGGGGTGATCCCGGCCCTGGCTCGTGGGGCGTTGCCGGGTTCGCGTGGGTGGCCGGTGGTGGTCACCACCCCGGGCGCGCATCCGCTGGCCACCCTCGCTGCCCAGGTCGCTGAACAGGCCGGGGCCGACCCGGCTGCGGAGGTCGCGGCCAGTGCTGATCCGGATCGCTTCGCTGCGTTGCTCACCAGCGCGGTGGCTGCCCATGCTGGGAAACAGGGGGACACATCCAGCTCAGCGCGGGTCGTGCTGATCGTGGACCAGTTCGAGGAAACCTTCACCGAGTGCCAGCAGGAGGTCGAGCGCCAGGCGTTCATCACCGCGTTGGGTACCGCGGCGCACAGCGGGGTGGTGGTGGTCGTGCTCGGGGTGCGAGCTGATTTCTACGGCCACTGCCTGACGTATCCGGAGCTGCTGAGCGCGGTGCGGGCCCCGGTAGCGCTGGGGCCGATGAGCCCCGACCAACTCCGCTCGATTATCACCGGCCCGGCCGCGGCCGAAGGCCTACAGGTCGAGCCCGGCCTAGTCGAGTTGCTGTTGCGCGATCTAGGGGTGAGCCATAATCCCGGAACTCAGACAGCTGGCTATGACCCGGGCGCGTTGCCGCTGCTCGCGCACGCGCTGCGCGCGACCTGGCAGCAACGCACCGGCCACCTGCTGACCGTGGCCGGCTATCAGCGCACCGGTGGAATCCGTGGCGCGATCGCCACGACCGCCGAACACGTCTACAAACGGCTCAGCCCGCCCGAGCAACACATCGCCCAACAGATACTCCTGCGCCTAGTACAGGTGGACACCCACACCGAGGCGCTCCGCCACCGAATCCCACGCAACCGATTGCTCCAGGCCCTGCCCGCCCCCACCCAGGCGACCAGCAAAGTCCTGGAAACCTTCGCCCGGGCCAGGCTGCTCACCTTCGACACCGACAACGTGGAGATCACCCACGAGGCCCTACTGCGGGCCTGGCCCCGACTGACCGACTGGATCAGCACGGACCGCGCTGGGTTACGCACCCACCAACTACTTTCCGAGGCCACCGAAGCCTGGGAAGCCGACAACCGCGATCCCTCCCTGCTGTATCGCGGTTCCCGACTGGCCATCGCCCACGATTGGGCCACCGACCCCGGACGCAAAGCCCAACTCAGCGCGTTAGAACAGGCCTACCTTGACGCCAGCATCAACCAAAAACACCACGAGAAACACGCTGAACAACGCCGTACCCGACGCCTCCACGCATTAGTGGGCGTGCTGGTCATATCCCTGGTTGTGACGCTTCTCGCCGGCGGTATCGCCTTCCAGCAGTACCACGAAGCGGATAGGCAGAGCCGCCTGGCGAGAGCTACTCAGCTTACGGCCACTTCCCAGTCCGTGGCTGCCACGCACCCGGACGCTGCGATGTTATTGGCCGTGGAGGCGTACCACCTGCAAGAGGAGCCAGGGACGCTCGGCGCGCTGTTGAGTGCGCAATCCCAGTACTTCACCGGCCAACTAACCGGCCACACTGCCACCATCACCAAAGTGGCGTTCAACCCCGACGGACACACCCTGGCCACCGCCAGCGACGACCGGACCGTGCGGCTATGGGATTTAGCCAGTCACCACCAGATCACCACGCTCGACGGCCCCGGCCCTATCCACGACGCGGAGTTCAGCCCCGACGGGCGCATTCTGGTCACCGCTGGCGCGGCCGGCACCGCCCAACTGTGGGATGTCAGCGACCCGCTCCATCCCAGCCCGCTGGCTCCCCTGCCCGGTGTCCCTGGCATCACCCTCTCCTCGGCAGGGTTCAGTCATGATGGACGCATTCTGGTCACCGCTGGCGCTGATGGCACCGCCCGACTGTGGGACATGACCAGCCGACGTCAGATCACCACACTGACCGGCCTCATCACCACAGTGGTGTTCAGTCCGGACGATCGTGTTCTGGCCACCGCCAGCGCAGATGGCACCGCGCGGTTATGGAACGTGGCCGACCTAACCCACCCCGCGCCCCTGGGCCCACCCCTGACCGGCAATACTGGCTTCGTCAACGCAGTGGTGTTCAGCCCCGACGGGCACACCCTGGCCACCGCCAACGCGAATAGCACCGCGCGACTGTGGGAGGTTCGCGACCCTCGCCACCCCATGCCCCTGGGCCCAGCCCTGACCGGCCACAGCAGCAACGTCACCGCGATAGTCTTCAGCCCCGACGGGCGCACCCTGGTCACCGGCAGCGGCGATGGCACCGCGCGACTGTGGGATATCGCCACCCACCAGACAGTCGGTATTTTCAGGGGGCACACTGGTTCCATTATCAGCGTGGCGTTCAGCCCCGATGGGCACACCGTAGCCACTGCCGGTGACGACCACATCGTGAGACTGTGGAACACGAGTGGTCCGATCCTCATCTCTTCCCCACCCGCCATCAGTCACGATGTGGAATTCAACCCCGATAGGCGCATTCTGGCCACTACCAGTGCGAATGGCGTACTGCTATGGGACCTGACCAACCACCACCAGATCACCACGTTGACCAGCCAGACTGGCACCCTCACCAAAGTGGCGTTCAGCCCCGACGGACACACCCTGGCCACCGCCAACGCAGATGGCACCGCACGGCTGTGGAACATGACCGACCCAACCCACCCCACACCCCTAGGCCCACCCCTAACCGGCCACACCAGCAACGTCACCACGATGGTGTTCAGCCCCACCGGACACACCCTGGCCACCGCCAACGCAGATGGCACCGCACGGCTGTGGAACATGACCGACCCAACCCACCCCACACCCCTAGGCCCACCCCTAACCGGCCACACCAGTCCCGTCTACGCCATGGCCTTCAACGAGAACGGGCACATTCTCGCCACCGCCAGCGACGATGGCACTGTGCGGCGATGGGAAGCGGATACCGGCCGACTCATCACCACGTTGACCATCACCACCCCCCTCCCCGGAGAGCGCTTCTTCCCGTTGGCGTTCAGCTCCGACGGCCACACCCTGGCCACCACCAGCGGCGACGACACTACAACGAAGCTGTGGGATGTGGACAGCCAGCAACCGATCGCCACCCTGACCGGCCACACCGGTCTCATCAACGCTGCGGCATTCAGCCGAGATGGAGGCCTTCTCGCCACCATTAGCGACGATGCCACCGTGCGACTGTGGGACCTCAACCCAGATCGGGTCACTACCCACCTTTGCCACATCATCGGGACCGTCAACCAAGCGGAATGGAACAGGTTCCTCCCCAATTTACCCTATCAAACACCCTGCCCCTGAGGATCGTAATTAACTTCAGGAAATGTTATACCGCTGCCGATCGACGATCTGACCCGAATCCGCGACTTTTTTCTGCGCCGCGCCCACGACGACGAGGACATCACGACATGACCAGTGACGGTATCGACCTTGACGGGGCCCGGGTCTACGCCATCCCCATGACGACCCGGTTCCGGGGCATCACCGTCCGGGAGGGGATGCTGATCGAGGGGCCTGCCGGGTGGGGGGAGTTCTGCCCGTTCCGGGAGTACGACGACCGGGAGGCGGCGGGTTGGCTGGCCACCGCGGTCGAGGCCGCGACGGTCGGGTGGCCCGGACCGATCCGTGATCGTGTCCCGATCAACTGCACCGTTCCGGCGGTAGGCCCGGAGCGCGCCCACGAAATCGTGTCCGCCTCCGGGTGTGGCACGGCGAAGGTCAAGGTCGCCGATCACCCCGACTCACTGGGTGACGACCTCGCCCGCGTCGAGGCGGTCCGCGATGCCCTCGGCCCGAAGGGGGCGATCCGGGTCGACGCCAATGGACTCTGGGACATCGACACAGCCGTGGCGGTGATCCCTCAGCTCGACAAGGCGGCTGGCGGGTTGGAGTACGTGGAGCAGCCCTGCCGCACCATCGAGGAACTCGCGGTCGTCCGCAGAAAAGTCACCGTGCGCATCGCCGCTGACGAGTCGATCCGCCGCGCCGAGGATCCGCTGCGGGTCGCGGTCGCGGGCGCGGCCGATATAGCGGTGATCAAGTGCACGCCGCTGGGCGGGGTGCGTCGCTCGTTGCGGGTGGCCGAGGCTGCCGGGCTGCCGTGCGTGGTGTCCTCCGCGCTGGAGACCAGCGTCGGGCTGGCCGCCCAACTCGCACTGGCCGGCGCGCTGCCCGAGTTGGACTTCGCCTGCGGCCTGGGCACCCTGTCCCTGCTGCACGGCGACCTCGTGCCCGACGCCGACTCGCTACGACCAGTCGAGGGCTACCTTCCGGTACCACGCACCCCACCCACACCCGATCCCGCGCTGCTGGACACCCACCAGGTGACCGACCAGAAACAAGCAGCATGGTGGCGTGACCGGCTACGCCGCGTCCACGCCGAACTCACCCCCTGAGGTGCGCTCACCCCAGCGCGACGAGCTGACGGGGAAGCGGTGCATCATCCATCCGAGGAGTGCGAGCCCCGGGAGGGCGAGCAGGGTCGAGATCAGGAAGAATTCCACCCAGCCCACGTGGTCGGCGACCCAGCCGCTGGTCGAGGAGAGGAACGTCCGCCCGAGGGCCATGAACGAGGTGAACAGGGCGTACTGCGTCGCCGTGTAGGCCACGTTGCACAGGACAGACAGGTACGCGATGAGGGCAGCCGAGGCCATGCCACCGGTCAGGTTCTCGATCGCGATCGTGCCGACGAGGACGCGGACGTCGTGACCGGCGAGCGCCTGAGCGGCGAACATCAGGTTCGAGAGCGCTTGGCAGATCCCGCACACCAGAAGCGCCTTCAGCACGCCGTACCGGCCGACGGCGAGGCCGCCGAGGAAGACGCCGGTCAGCGTAGCGCCCAGGCCGAAGGCCTTGGTCACCGTCGCGATCTCGACTTTACTGAAGCCGACCCTGACGTAGAAGGGGTTGGCCATGGCCCCGGCGAAGGCGTCGCCGAGAGTGTAGAGCACGATAAAGGCCAGGATGAGGAGCGCGACCGCGACCCCCTGCCGGCGGATGAACTCGACGAAGGGCGCGAGGACCGCCTCCCGGAGACGGTCGAGGAGATCAGCGCTCAGTTCCGCCACTCCACCAGCCCTCGCCTCGGGGGCGACCCTCGGCTCGGGAGCGAGCAGTGTGGTCAGCACCCCGATCGAGAAGAGTCCCGCCATCGCTGCGTACACCCACGACCACGGCAGGAATGCGGCCAGGAAGAGGGCCCCCGCCCCACTGGCCAGCATCCCGAGCCGGTAGCCGTACTGCGTCACGGCGGCACTCGCGCCCTGCTCGTGCTCGCGCGCCGTCTCGATCCGGTAGGCGTCGATGACGACATCCTGGCTGGCGGAGAGGAAGGCGACGCCCAGCGCGGCCAGCGCCGTCCACAACGGCGCCTGCCCGGGCCGCGTGGCGCCAAGCGCCACGATGGCGCCGATGAGCGCGAATTGGACGACGAGCAGCCAGCTTCGCCGCCGCCCCAGCCATCGGGTCAGCACGGGAATCGGCACCCGGTCGAGGAGCGGGGACCACACGAACTTGACGCTGTAGGGCACGCCGAGCGTGGCGAACAGGCCGATCGACGTGAGCGACAACCGCAGTTCCGTCAGCCAGATGGCGAGGGTCGCGCCGGTCAGCGCCAGCGGCAGCCCGCTGGCGAAGCCCATCAGGAAGATGATCACGAGTCGGGGCTCGCGGTAGACCGCGAGGGCGGTGAGCCATCTGCGTCCAGCCGGGCGCGGCACCGGCTCGGCCGCGGGGAGCGCTCCGGCGATGCGACCCCGCGATGTCAGCACGCGAGCTGGATGCAAGTCGGGACGCCTGGTCAACGCCGGGCGTACACCGGCTGCTGGAGGTGCGCGACGCGGGTGCGCCTGCGGTGCAGGACCACCTCGCGGAACTGGTGCAGCACCGCAGCCGTCGGGGCATGCAACCACCCCCCGCGCAGCGGCAGGCGGATCACCGGGCGGCCGGGCTCCGAGCCCGCCACGAACACCGGCTCGACGTCGAGGTCGGTGAACGGGACGGCGATGACGTCGGCGGTTCGGGCCTGCGGGGAGGACTGTTCGGGGACAGTCTGGTGGAGCCGGCAGGGGTCAGTGTGCTCGCCGAACCAGAGCACCACTGGTGTGATCACAAGTCCGGCGCGGGTGACGTAGTCATCGAGCAATCCAAGCACCGCTTCCGGTGGCAGTCGCATCCCGAGCTCCTCGGCCAACTGGCGGCGGGCCGCGTCGGATGCTGACTCCCAGCGATCAATCCACCCGTCCGGCAGCGCGAACTGCCCGGAGTGTGCGCGCAGTGGGTCGGCACGCCGAGTGAGCAGCACTGCGGGACCGTCGGCACCGGTGACGACCGTGACGGCCACCGCAGCCCGCCTGGACCCCCACCGCCGGACGCCGCGCCGGTGAAAGCGCCTCAGCGCATCGCGGATCTCCTCGGGTGGGCTCAATCGGGATCCTCCCAGGCCGGCAACAGATCACACGCTCCTCCGCTGGTTTGGGCGTGCTGGCGCTAGCCCAAGTATGGATGACCGGGTCGGCGAGACCGACAATGCCCCGCGTCGGCCCGGGAGCCGGTCGCCGAGCTGGATTAGCCCATGCGGCGAGCTACAGTTTCAGCATGGACAAAAGACGCAGGACGGAAGAGAGGCACACTCGTGACGCACAGTTCACCTCGATCCAGGAGGGAACGGCTTCCGGATATCGACACCACCACGGCGCACACGGCTCGGGTCTGGAATTACTGGCTGGGCGGCAAGGACAATTACCCGGTCGATCGCGAGGCCGGCGAGCACGTTCGTGCCGTCCTGCCGGAGATCGTTGACGCCGCGCGCGCTCAGCGGGGGTTCCTGGTCCGCGCCGTCCGCTACCTGGCCGGTGATGCGGGGATCCGCCAGTTCCTTGACATCGGCACCGGGCTACCCACCGCCAACAACACCCACGAAGTCGCCCAGGCGATCGTGCCCGAGTGCCGCATCGTCTACGTCGACAATGACCCTCTGATCATGGCGCACGCCCGCGCCCTGCTCACCAGCACACCTGAAGGCGCCACCGACTACATCTACGCCGACCTGCGTAACCCCGACACAATCCTGCGAGAAGCCGCCCAAACCCTGGACTTTACCCGACCAATTGCGCTCATGCTGTTAGGGATCGTTGAACACATCCTGAACACCGACGAGGCGCATGCGATCGTGGACCAGCTACTGGAGGCGCTGCCCTCCGGCAGTTATCTGGTGCTGTGCGACCCCACGACTGAAGTGCGTCCCGACGTGATGCTTGAGGCCATACGACGGTGGAACGAAAGCACCAAGCCCCTGGTCACGGCCCCGCAGCCGCCAGGAGTTGCTTCGTTTCTTCGATGGCCTGGAGCTGCTGGAGCCCGGCGTGGTCCCGGCTTCGCAATGGCGACCCGAGGCCAGCGAACTCGGCACTCCGCCCATGGTGTTTAACTTCGGCGGCGTCGGGCGAAAGCCCTGAGACGGCTGCTGGCCTTGCCGGCGGTGGTTGGTCAGCGCGGCAGGCTGTTCCAGAAGAGCAGTTCGTAGGCCTGCAGCAGCCTGGCAGCCCGGGCGATGCTGGCCGGATCGACACCCTCGGCCAGCCCGGCGTCGATCACCTCCAGGCTGATTCGCTCCAGCTCGGTCGTCGGGCCGGCGAAATGCGCGAAGAAGGCGCAGTCCTCCTGGGTGAGCTGGTAGGTGCGGGGTAGGGCGTCAGCCATCCGCGCACAACAGCTGCCCCAGGCGTCCAGGTTCACCACGAACGCACCCGCGACCTCCGCCGGCGTGCCGTCTCGAGCCAGGCGAGCCACGTAGGACGGGTACACCTGACATCCTGGCAGCGGCTCGTAGCTCTGGCGCTCCCGATCATCGAGCCCCACCGCGGTAGCGAAGGCCTCCAACGCTTGCAAGGCGACTCGCTCCCCGGTGGCCATGCTCGCCAGATAGCCATGGGCTGGGTCGGCGGGGAACCGCTGAGTGAGCGCCTCAAAGCTGCGCAGATCGCTGGGGATGATCTGGCACTGCTCGCCCGCGAAGACGCGTAGTGCCCCCGTGGACAGCCGCCCTGCCGTGAGCTCTACCAGCCACGAATTGCCCTTGATGCGTTCCTCGACGTCAGCCAGGTCCTGCCGGACCCGGGCGCACAGGGCCTGCGCATCCATCCCCACGTCCCCCTCCCCCCACCAGACCCGCCGACGCTTGCGCAACCGATGCCGGGCGAGTGTACTGCCTGAGCAAGCCTGACGGCCGACTCGAATTCTGCCTCGCGGTCGTTCGCATGTCCGACGAGATCCACCACCGTGGATTCCCCGGAAGCCGGTAAGAAGCGACCGCCGCGTGGAGGAGCCGGCGCAGGCCTGGCGGGTGCCCGCTGCGCGCCACCCCAGGTGGAGCCCCCAGGGGGTATGTATGATGGCAAGCTACCAGCTCAAGGCGCCAACGCCGGTGTTCTTGGGCTCCCGGCGAGGGGTCCAGGACGGCACGCGCTCCGGTCACCGGGGCCGCTCGCCAGAAGAGACAACGACTTGGTAATCCGCTGCGGTAACCTGCGGGTTACCGCAGCTGGGTACACGTCGTCCCGATGCGTGTATCAACCCAATCGAGACGACGGGAGGTCCTCGTGAGCGGCGCTAACCAGCTGCCCGCAGGGTCGAGCCTGAGGCACTGTGGACGTCCGGCAGCAGGCCTGTACGACCCCGCCTACGAGCACGACGCCTGCGGTGTGGCCTTCGTGGCTGACCTTGCCGGGCGACGCGATCACGACATCGTGCGCAATGCTCTCACCGCGCTACGAAACCTTGAACACCGGGGTGCCCGGGGCGGGGAACCCGACACCGGTGACGGTGCCGGCATCCTGCTCCAGCTGCCTGACGGCTTCTTGCGAGAGGTCGTCGACTTCGAGCTCCCCGAGCCGGGACAGTACGCGGTCGGCACGGCCTTCCTACCCAGGGAAGACACCGCTGAGGCCGCCGTTATGGCGGCCGTCGAGGACATCGCGGTGCAGGAGGGCATGCGGGTACTGGGCTGGCGAGAGCTGCCGGTCAACCCCGAGGACGTCGGCCCGACAGCCCGCTCGGCGATGCCCCGCTTCCGGCAGCTGTTCCTCGCCGGCGACGGCAACCAGCCCGGGGCAACAGAACCCGCCTCGGCAGGATGGGCGGTGACCGGGCTGGACCTGGAGCGGCGGGTGTACTGCGTGCGCAAGCGCGCTGAGCGTGACCTCGACGTCTACTTCCCGAGCCTGTCCGGGCGCACGATTGTCTACAAGGGGATGCTGACCGAGGAACAGCTGGTGAGCTTCTACCCCGACCTGTCCGACGAGCGGGTCACCAGTTCGCTGGCGCTGGTGCACTCCCGGTTCTCCACCAACACCTTCCCGTCCTGGCCGCTGGCCCACCCGTACCGCTTCGTGGCGCACAACGGCGAGATCAACACGCTGCGCGGCAACCGGAACTGGATGCGCGCGCGGGAGAGCCGGCTCGCCACCGATCTCATTCCCGGTGACCTGGATCGGATCTACCCGATCGTCACCCCGGAGGCCAGCGACTCCGCGTCCTTCGACGAGGTCCTCGAACTGCTGCACCTGGGCGGCCTCTCGATGCCGCACGCGGTGCTGATGATGATCCCGGAGGCCTGGGAGAACCACACCGAGATGGACCCCGCCCGCCGGGCGTTTTATGAGTTCCACTCCACGCTCATGGAGCCCTGGGACGGCCCCGCGCTGGTCGCGTTCACCGACGGCACCGTGATCGGCGCGGTGCTGGACCGCAACGGCCTGCGCCCGGCCCGGTACTGGGTCACCGAGGACGGCCTGGTGGTGCTGGCCAGCGAGGTCGGGGTGCTCGATCTCGACCCCGCCACGGTGGTGCGCAAGGGACGCCTGGAGCCGGGCCGGATGTTCCTCGCCGACACCGCGGCCGGCCGGATCGTGGGCGACGACGAGATCAAGGGCCAGCTCGCCGCCGAGCGCCCCTACGCCGACTGGGTGGCCCAGGGCCTGACCCGGCTGGAGGACCTGCCTGACCGTGAGCGCGAGGTGCCTAGTCACGCCTCGCTGGTACGCCGCCAGCAGGCGATGGGTTACACCCAGGAAGAGCTGGATGTACTGCTGGCGCCGATGGCCATCACCGGCGCGGAGCCCATCGGATCGATGGGCAATGACACTCCGCTGGCGCCGTTCTCGCAGCACTCCCGTCCGCTGTTCGACTACTTCACCCAGCTGTTCGCCCAGGTCACCAACCCGCCGCTGGACGCGATCCGGGAAGAGCTGGTGACCTCGCTGCGCGTCCAGCTCGGCGCCCAGCCCAACCTGCTGGCGGCCGACGCCGACTCCTGCCGGCGGATCGTGCTGCCGTTCCCGGTGCTGGACAACGACGAGCTCGCCAAGATCGCCCATGTCAACGACGACGGCGAGTGGCCGGAGTACCAGGCCTATACCGTCAAGGGCTGCTACCAGGTACACGGCGGTGGCGCCGCGCTGGTCGCTCGGCTGGACGAGATCCGCGCCGAGGTCTCCGCCGCGGTCGACAACGGTGCGCGGCTGATCGTGCTCTCCAGCCGAGGCCTCGACGAGCAGTACGCGCCGATCCCGTCCCTGCTGCTCACCGGCGCGGTCCACCACCACCTGGTGCGGTGCAAGACCAGTACCCAGGTCGGTCTGATCGTCGAGGCCGCGGACGCCCGCGAGGTGCACCACATCGCGCTGCTGATCGGCTACGGCGCGGCGGCGGTCAATCCCTACCTGGCGATGGCCACCGTGGAGGACCTCGCCGAGCAGGGCGCGCTGGGCGGTATCGACGCCAAGACCGCCACCCGCAACCTGATCAAGGCGCTGGGTAAGGGTGTCCGCAAGACGATGTCCAAGATGGGCGTGTCCACCGTGGCCTCGTACAGCGGCGCGCAGATCTTCGAGGCGATCGGGCTGGGGCCGGAGGTCATCGACTCCTGCTTCACAGGTACCGCCTCCCGGCTCGGCGGGGTCGGGTTCGACACGCTGGCCGACGAGGTCGCGAGGTGGCACCGCCGGGCCTTCCCGGGCGATGGGGTGCACGCCCCGCACCGGGAGCTCGCGATCGGCGGCGACTACCAGTGGCGCCGCGAGGGCGAGCCGCACGTCTTCTCCCCCACTGCGGTGTTCAAGCTGCAGCACTCCACCAGAATGGGCCGCTACGAGGTGTTCAAGGAGTACACCCGGCTCGTCGATGACCAGTCGCAGCGGCTGATGACCCTGCGCGGGCTGTTCGCCTTCCGCCCGGGCCTTCGCCCGCCGGTGCCGATCGAGGAGGTGGAGCCGGTCAGCGAGATCGTCACGCGATTCGCCACCGGCGCCATGTCCTACGGATCCATCTCCAAGGAGATGCACGAGGTGCTGGCCATCGCGATGAACCGGCTCGGCGGCAAGTCCAACACCGGTGAGGGCGGCGAGGACGCCGACCGCTACACCCCCGACCCCAACGGGGACCTGCGCCGCTCGGCGATCAAGCAGGTGGCGTCCGCGCGGTTCGGCGTGACCAGTGAATACCTCGTCAACGCCGACGACCTGCAGATCAAGATCGCACAGGGGGCCAAGCCTGGCGAGGGCGGGCAGCTGCCCGGCACCAAGGTGTACCCGTGGATCGCCAAGACCCGGTACTCCACTCCCGGAGTGGGGCTGATCTCACCGCCGCCGCACCACGACATCTACTCCATCGAAGACATCAAGCAGCTGATTCACGACCTCAAGAACGCCAACCCACGGGCCCGCGTGCACGTCAAGCTGGTGTCCGAGGTCGGGGTCGGCACCGTGGCCGCCGGGGTGGCCAAGGCGTACTCCGACGTGGTGCTCATCTCCGGTCACGACGGAGGCACCGGGGCCGCGCCACTGTCCTCGATCAAGCATGCCGGCACGCCCTGGGAGCTGGGCCTGGCCGAGACCCAGCAGACCCTGATCGCCAACAAGCTGCGGGATCGGATCGTCGTGCAGACCGACGGCCAGCTCAAAACCGGCCGCGACGTGGTGATCGCGGCGCTGCTGGGTGCCGAGGAGTTCGGCTTCGCCAGCGCGCCTCTGGTGGTCTCGGGTTGCATCATGATGCGGGTCTGCCATCTGGACACCTGTCCGGTGGGGGTGGCCACCCAGAACCCGGTGCTGCGCGCGAGGTTCGCCGGCAAGGCCGAGTACGTGGTCAACTTCTTCGAGTTCATCGCTCAGGAGGTGCGCGAGTACCTGGCGGCACTCGGTTTCCGCACCCTGGAAGAGGCCATCGGGCGCACCGAGATGCTGGACACCCGCCCGGCGATCGACCACTGGAAGGCAGCCGGGCTAGATTTGTCGCCGATCTTGCACGTACCTGGAACAGACCTCGGAAAAGACACGGCTGTGGAGCCCACGGCACCGCGGCACCGGACCAGGGAGCAGGACCACGGGCTGGACACGGCGCTGGACAACACCCTCATCCAACTGTGCGAGGGCGCGCTGGCCGATGGTGAACCGGTGCGGTTGGACCTGCCGGTGCGCAATGTCAACCGCACGGTGGGCACCATGCTGGGCTACCAGCTGACCCGCCGCTGGGGTGGGGCGGGGTTGCCCGAAGGCACCATCGACATCACGCTGACCGGGTCGGCCGGGCAGTCCTTCGGGGCGTTCCTGCCGTGCGGGATCACCCTGCGGCTGGTCGGCGACGCCAATGACTACGTCGGCAAGGGCCTGTCCGGCGGGCGGATCACCGTGCGCCCGCATCCCGACGCGCAGTTCGTTGCGGAGCACAACATCATCGCTGGCAATGTGATCCTCTACGGCGCGACGTCCGGGGAGATGTTCCTGCGTGGGATAGTCGGGGAGCGCTTCTGCGTGCGCAACTCCGGCGCGCTGGCCGTCGTCGAGGGCGTCGGTGATCACGGCTGCGAGTACATGACCGGCGGCCAGGTGGTGGTGCTCGGGCCGATCGGGCGCAACTTCGCGGCCGGGATGTCCGGCGGGATCGCCTATGTGCTCGACATACCGGCCGACCGGGTCAACCAGGAGATGGTCGACCTGGACCCGCTGGACGATCAGGACCGGGAGTTCCTGGCCGACGCGGTGGCGCGGCACCACACCGAGACCGGGTCAGCGGTGGCGCATGCGCTGCTGGCTGACTGGGACGCAGCGGTGGATCGGTTTGGCAAGGTCATGCCCAAGGACTTCAAACGGGTGCTGGCCGCCCAGGCGGCGGCGCAGCGGGACGGCCGGGACGTCAACGAAGCCATCATGGAGGCCGCTCATGGCTGATCCTAAGGGCTTCCTCAGCACTGGACGGCGCAACCCGCCGCGACGCCCAGTCGAGCTGCGATTACGTGACTGGCGCGAGGTCTATGAAGACTTCGGCCGCGACGCCGTGGAGTCCCAGGCCGGCCGGTGCATGAACTGCGGAATCCCGTTCTGCCACCTCGGTTGCCCGCTAGGCAACCTCATCCCGGAGTGGAACGACCTGGTCTGGCGCCAGGACTGGGCCAGTGCCATCGAGCGGCTGCACGCCACCAACAATTTCCCCGAGTTCACCGGGACACTGTGCCCGGCGCCCTGCGAGACGGCCTGCGTGCTGGCCATCAACGACGACGCGGTGACGATCAAACAGGTCGAGATCGAGATCATCGACCGGGCGTGGGACGAGGGCTGGGTTACCCCGAAACCGCCCGTCGTGCGCACCGGCAAGAAGGTCGTCGTGGTCGGGTCCGGCCCAGCTGGGCTGGCTGCGGCCCAGCAGCTGACCCGGGTTGGGCACGATGTGGTGGTCTACGAACGCGATGACCGCGCCGGCGGGCTCCTGCGTTACGGCATCCCCGAGTTCAAAATGGCCAAGCACCGGCTGGACCGGCGGCTGGCGCAGATGCGTGCCGAGGGCACCGAGTTCCGGACCAGCGTCAACGTCGGGATGGACGTCACAGCCGAGGAGCTGCGGGTGAGCTCCGATGCGATGGTGCTCGCCGGTGGGGCCACCGCGTGGCGGGATCTGCCGGTGCCCGGTCGCGAGTTGGCGGGCATCTACCAGGCGATGGAGTACCTGCCGCCGTCGAACCGGGTACAGGAGGGCGATCTGCCGCAGTCGCCGATCGATGCCGAGGGCAAACATGTGGTCATCATCGGCGGGGGCGACACCGGAGCCGACTGCCTGGGCACCGCGCACCGCCAGGGCGCGGCCTCGGTGACCCAGCTGGAGATCTTGCCGACCCCGCCGGAGCACCGCCCGCAGACGCAGCCCTGGCCTACCTACCCGATGATCTACCGGGTGTCCTCGGCCCACGAGGAGGGCGGTGAGCGGCTGTTCTCGGTGAGCACCCAGCGGTTCCTCGGTGACGCCGACGGTTGGGTGCGCGGGCTGCGGCTGGTGCAGGTCATCTTCGACAACGGCACGTTCGTGCCGGTACCGGGCAACGAACAGGACCTGCCCTGCGATCTCGTGCTGCTGGCGATGGGCTTCGTCGGGCCGGAGAAGGGCAAGCTGCTCGAAGGGCTGGGCGTGGAGTACGACCAGCGCGGCAACGTCGCCCGCGACGCGTCCTTCATGACGAACACGCCGCGCGTGTTCGTCGCCGGCGACATGGGCCGCGGGCAGTCACTGATCGTGTGGGCCATCGCCGAGGGTCGCTCCGCCGCCGCCAGCGTGGACCGCTACCTCACCGGCCGCGACGTGCTCCCCGCCCCCATCACCCCCACCGACCGGGCGGTGGCCTAGCGGCCCCCGTGAGTGGCGATGCGAGCCATGGCTCGCATCGCCACTCACGGGTTATCCACAGATTGATCATGGCGAGGTGTCGCTCAGGGGCTGAGCGTGCGACCGTCGTGGACATGATCGAGGATCACCGTCCGCGCCTGCCCTGCGCACTGGAGCCGTCTCGGGCGCTCGCCTGGCAACAGCTGATCCGCGACCAGCACGGGTTGCTCGACACTGATCAGTTGCGGCTGCTTGATATCGGGCCCGGCGTGGTTGCCGCCAACCTCGAAGCCCAGCGCTGGCGACGGGTGTTGCCGCGGGTCTATGCCACCTTCACCGGCCCGCTGATCAGGGAGGCGAGGATCACCGGGGCACTGCTCTACGGCGGCCCTCGAGCGGTGCTCAGTCACACCACCGCCGCCGAGGAATGGCGGATGCTTGCACTCGATCCGCTCGCACCGGTCCACATCACGGTGCCCTACAGTTGCTCCGCTGTGTCGCAGCCCCCACTCGTCGTGGTGCACCGTTCCCGCACCTTCCCCCACCTTATAGTGGAGACGGATCCGCCACGGACCAGCAGAGCAGATACCGTGCTGGACCTCGCGACGAGCGAACCCGACGCGCGAGCGGGGATGCGGCGGTTCGTCGCGCTCGCCACCAGAGGCCGGGTGCCAGTACGGGAGCTGCAGTGGCGGCTTCAGGAACGGCGACCACGCCGGTACGGCACCGTTCTCGCCGACGCACTGCGCTTACTGGCGGACGGGGTGCAGTCGGCCCTCGAGCAACGCTACGCCTGCGACGTCGAGTTGGCGCACGCGCTCCCCACCGCGCAGCGTCAGCAGCCCGTCGTCGTCGACGGCCGGACCCTCTGGGAGGACGTCAGCTACGACCTGATCGGTATCCCACTCACCATCCGGCTCGACGGCCGAGCCTTTCACGACGCGCCCGAGGTGGCCTTCCGGGACCGCAGGCGGGACAACGCGGCTGAGCTCGCTGCCCGCCACCGCCTGGTCTACGGCTGGGACGAGGTCACCCGAGACCCCTGCGGAGTGGCGACAGAGGTCGCTACGGTCCTGCACCGCGCCGGCTGGCACGGACCCCTGCGCCAGTGCGGTAGCTGTGCCCCGTGAGTGGCGATGCGAGCACGCCATCAATGTTCTGCTCGACATCGGGTGAGAGCGACCAATCGAGACTCACGCCGGAACTGCGCGCGGCAACGGATAAGGGCGGCTGCAAGCCGGAACGACAGCCGCTGGTGGCAGATCCACGCGCTCGGGCTCACCAGCAGAGCCTCGCCCAGTAGCTCGCCCCGCCGGTCCACCGGCAGGGCGCGGACATGGTGGCATTCTGTTGGCCCACCCCAACGGTTCTGGTGCCCGGGATCCCCTTGCGCCGCCGAAGTATCGCGGACGAGGCAACGGCTTGTGCCGTGCTGCATGCTGAGCCAGGTGTAGCGATGCATCGGCGACCCGCGGTTTCCCTTTCTAGGCTGATACGGTGCCCATCCATCGCTGAGCCGCCCCGTTCCCCGAAACAACGCATGCTCGCTGGTGATCCCTACATCGCCGACGACCCGGAGATCGATGCGGACTGGCGCCGCTGTGCCCTGCTGGTGCGGGAGTACAACGCGACCTCGCCCGCCGAACCGACGCGACGCGCCACGTTGCTGCGTGAGTTGCTCGGCTCCGTCGGGTCGGGCACGGTGATCCGCTCACCCCTGCAGTGTGACTACGGCTACCAGACCACGATCGGCGAGCGGGGTTTCGCGAACTGGGGCCTGGTGCTGCTCGACGTCGGGCGCATCACCATCGGGGATGACATGCAGTTCGGCCCGAACGTCCAACTGCTCAGGGCGACTCATCCGGTGCAGCCGGGGGCGCGGCGGGATAAATGGGAGGCAGCTGAGGCCATCACTATCAGGGGCAACGTGTGGCTCGGTGGCGACGCATCAAGGGCTTTCTGCAGGGTCCGGACAACTTCCGACGAAGACCCTCGACATACCGGGGCTGCGCTGTGAGGTGGCCAGCACTGAGACCGTCCTCGTGCTGACGTGTCTCGCACACCATCTCGGGAAGGACGACGCTGTCATGGACGGCATCGACCCACTCGATCTTGGATAACGGCACGGCGGGACGGGTGGAGGAGGTACGCTTTCGGTCCCGAACCGAGACCAATGGGGCAAGCAACGACCACCAAGGTGAACCTGGCCCGAGGGGCGTTTGCCCGTCAGATGGGCTGATTCCCGGCGCCTATGACGACGCCGCCCGGTTCAGAACATCCCGGATCCCCAGGTCCGCCCGCGTCGCCGGGGCGGGCCGAGCTGGCGTGGCAATGGGCCAGCGCGCTGCGAACCACCGCCTACGTGCCGACATCGCGCCCCGAGATTGAGCGTCTGCTGCGCGAACTGCTCGACCAATTGTTCGACAGTCTCGCGGTTGAGGAATTCTCCCCAGACCCTGCCAGGGAGGTCGGCCAGCGGCTGGTCACAGGCTACTTTACCGGCGAGCAAAGCCTGAGCCGCACGGTGGAGGTGCTCGGGCAGGGGTTAGCGGCCAACCCCGAACTGCAGGGCGTTGACGGGCTCGTGGGCAAAGTCATGTCCCTGTTGGGAGCGGTGGCAGCGGCTTACGCCGCAGCGCTACGCGCCCAAACCCTCGACCAGCAGGAGGAGGTCAAGCCGTATTCAAGATCGATTTAGCTGGCCTCGCCGTCATCAACGACGGGCTCGGCCGGGAGATCGGGAACCGAGTGCTGCGGTCGGTCGCCGAGCGCCTGCAGCGCGTTGTCTCAGGGGACAAGGCCACGGTCGCGCGATTCGGCTCGGATGAGTTCACGATCCGCATCGAGAACCCGCCCACAACACCGAGCAGTGCCACCCTGGCCGCACACGTCACCTCCGAGCTCGCCAAGCCGATGTACATCGACGGCCTCGGGATAGTCCGAGGGTTGGTTATTTCCGCTTACATCGGCGTCGTGGAGCACCAAGGCCGCGGCGGGCAAGCCGCACAGCTGCTCCGCGCAGCGGAGACTACCTTGCATCGCGTCAAGAGCATCGGCACACGACGGTGGCGATTTGTCAATCCTGACCGCGATGCCAACCATCACGCCCATTGCCGGTTGGCCACTACGATGCCGGATGCTTGGGGCAGCGGCGAGATCGGCCTGGACTACCAGCCACTGGCGCGATTAGTTGACGGCACGATCGTCGGCATCCAAGCACTGCTGCGCTGGGATCACCCGCACGACGGATTCCTGTCGCACCAGGAGTGCCTGGAGCTGGCGGCACGGACCGGCTTGACACTCCCACTCGGGCAATGGACGCTGCGCAACGCTTGCGAGTAGTTCGCCTCATGGCGGCGGCGCTTCGGCGAGGTGACGCCGCTGCTGCACGTAGACCTCACCCCGCAACAGTCGCACGACCCGGACCTGATCAGAATCGTTCGTGACGCGCTGAAGCAAACCAGCCTTGCTGCCGATCACCTGCAGCTCGGCATTCTGGTGTCGGCGCTGGACGCCGGGCCGGGTGAGGGCAACGACAACCTGGGGATGCTCGCGATATGGGCATCGCCATCACGCTGCTCGGGTTCAGCGGAGTCGCAGACGTTGCCGACCTGGAGGACCTGCCAGTGCGGACGGTGCAGATAGCGCCCCGCGTGGTGCAGCGCGTGGCCAGACGACCGAGCGACGGCTCCGCGGTGGCTCGGTCCGTCCCCTTGGTGCTCAAGCTGGTGCAAAGCTGCGGCGCTACCGTCATCGTCCGCGGTATTGACACCCAGAACGAGGCCGACTGGTGGGGGTCAGCGGGAGCCGACATCGGGCAGGGCTCGTTCCTCGCACCGCCAGCCACACCCGATAAGATCGTCACGCTGCTTGACTCCCGCTGACCGCACAAGGTGATATACATGGACGAGAAGCTGACCTGGGTGCCGGACGAAGTCAACATCGTGGTGCCCAGTTCGGCTCGCATTTACGACTATTTGCTGGGCGGGGCACACAATTTCAAGGTAGACCGGAGCGCAGCGGAACGGCTACTCGCGGCGGTGCCCGCCCGGGACATGACCCGACTGAACCGAGAGTTCCTTCGCCGTGCGGTCCTGTTCTTGATCGACGCCGGTATCCGCCAATTCCTCGATCTCGGCTCCGGCATTCCTACGGTAGGAAACGTGCACGAGATTGCACAGGAAGCTGACCCAGCGTGCCGTGTGCTGTACGTGGATATCGAGCCGATCGCGGTCGCGCATAGTCAGTTGCTACTCGCGGGCAACGACAACGCCTCCGTGATCCGGGCCGATCTGCGTAAGCCAGAGACGATCCTCGCCTCTCCTGAGACGCACCGGTTACTGGACCTGGCGCAGCCGCTCGGCCTGCTCATGGTCGGGGTCATGCAGTTCGTGCCAGACTCCGATGATCCCTGGGGCATCGTCGCCGGCTACCGGGAGAAGCTTGCGCCGGGCAGTTACCTTGCGATGTCACACTTCACGCCGGACGGTATGCCCGAGCGGATGGCCCAGGCCGTCGAGGTGTTCAAGAGCACTCAGGAGCCGGCCCACCCTCGCACCCACGCTCAGGTCATGCGACTGTTCGACGGTTTCGAGTTGGTGAAGCCTGGTCTGGTCTACACCTCGCAGTGGCGCCCAGAGTCGCCGGAAGACCCCGGCGATCACCCGCACCATTCCAATCTCTACGCAGCCGTCGGCCGAAAGCTTGGAAGGACTACTCACGCGCTGTTCTCACCCGTTAGCTGATCCGTGCTGCGGAACCGGCCAGTTGAGGCCCGATACTTGTCTGCATGACGGAATGGCTGCGGTTGACCGGGCGCACGGAGGGCGAGTTCGTGGTGGTCGAGCCGCTCGCTGCCGACCACGAGGCGGGAGTGCTCACCGCAGGCTAGGACCAGGAAATGTGGACCTACCTCACGGCCTTTCCCGACGCTTATCAGACACCCGAGCGCTTCCATCGATGGATGCAGGAAGCGTTGGCCGGGCGTTCGAGGTACTGGACTGCGAGCGCGTCGAGCTCAAGACCAACGTGCGCAACGTACGCTCACGGGCCGCAATCGAGGCACTGGGCGCACAGTTCGAGGGCGTCTGCCGCTGGAGCGTGATTCAACGCCCTCGGCGAGCGGGGTGCGCCAGATAACGCTGCCACTCACGGGGAGCGCAGCTCCAGATCCGCGAGCAGCAGGGCGTGGTCGCTGCCCGCAGCCGCGGCCTCGTCGGACAGGCACTCGAGGGCGAGTACCTTGAGTTCGGGGGTGGCCCACAAGTGATCATGGCCCGCGCTGAGCACCTGGTTCAGGTGGTGGACCGATCCCGGCCCGAGCAGCGGGTCCGCGCCGTCGGGTGCCGGTGGGCCGGCGTCGATGCCGAAGACGACCGGGCCCATCACGCTGGCGAGCCATCCGGCGATCCCGGCGTGAAACGCTCGCTGTAGCGCTGCGGCGGGCTGGCCAGATGGCTGCCGGCCGTGGAAGCTGCACACGGTCAGCAGGTCACCGGTGGACAATGCCGCCCGAGCCGCCACCGTCCGCCAGAGAAATCCGGGCCGCACGGGATCACGGACGTCAAACGGCGCCCGGTCCAGCACCTGGGCATCCAGCAAGGCGGTGCTAGGGACGCCCAGCACGGCGCATCCCAGCCGGTACTCACTGGCCCGCGGGTTGCACAGGTCGGTGGACAGGGCACCCCAGGAGAACAGCCTGGGCTTGCGGTGCATCCGCTCATGCGCTGACGGGTGCGGCAGCAGCGCGCGGTAGACCGGCCGGCCGATCTCCTGGAGCAGCGCGAGATCAGGCTGCAGTCGGCGAAGCAACTCGACCTTGGCGTCCAGTAGGCCAGTCGGTCGGGAATCGACGTTCCAGCTCACCACCCGGATGCGCACCGACGTTACTGCTCCGCGCCAGGAGCCCGGTGCTCCGCGACTCGGTGGATCTCAGGGACGAAGCCCCACACCGATCCCAGCCGCCCGAGCTCAAAGTCCTCGCCGACCCGCTTGCGGTAGGAAGCCTCAAGGATCGGTCGCTCGTCGATCCCCTGGGTCATCGCCAGGCACGGCGGCCGGTAGGCGCAGCTCGAACAGTGCTCCCAGGAGGGATTCGGGTAGATCCGCAGCGACGGATCGGTCATGTCCTGCATTTCCAGAGCCACGGCGATGCCATGCCGTTCGATTTCACGCTCGGTTCTGGGGATGTGGGTGCGACGGAAGGATTCGGTGCTGCGCTGCGTCGTGATGCCGCCCGCCCCCGGCACCGCCCGGACCTGCACCTCGGACTTGCCTACGGCGGGCGCGGCCACACGCAACTCATTGTGGATGGTGCCCTCAAGCTTGGCGAGGAAGCCCAGTTGCCACGCCCAGCTCCGGGTGAGAGCCTGTTCGTCCAGCCGCAGCGCTTCAAGGTCCGACCAGCGCGGCTCACTGGTGATCCGGTGCTCGACGAGCCAATACAGCTCGTGGTCATCGATCACCACCAGATCGATCCGGACCCGGTACTGCAGCGGTCGGCCTCCCGGAGTGGTGAGCCCGCTGTCCGGGTTGGCTGGGTCGGGCAGGGCGATGTCGAATTGCGAGGCCACCTGGATCGGGGTGAAGCGGTCAACGTCGCTCGCCCACTCGAAATAGCGCTCCAGAACTCCCGTGCCCAGCTCCAGGTGCTGCTCCCAGTCCTGGACCTGCGCCGCGGACAGGTCACGGGCCTGCGCGTAGGCGTCGCGTTGCCTGCGCATCGACTTCTCGAAGCCGGCGACGACCAGCGGCCGCACGATCGCCCGGTTCCAGTCCCACATGCCAGGGAAGTAGTAGACATCGAGCGCGTCGTGGATCGCTTCGCCGAAGTCGAAGACCTGCGCCGGCTCGATCGGCTCGTAGTCCTGCCGCTCTCGGGCGCCGAGGTCCCAGGCCCGCCGGCACCGCCGGAACAGCCTGCTCTCCCACAGTCTGGCCACATAGTTGACGCTCACGGCCACCTCCCGCCGCACGGCTAGGAATCCCGAGCGTACCGTGATATGCCCCTGTGCCGGGCCACCGATCACGTGCTAGCCGACGCCGAGGTGGCGGGCGATGAGCATGCGCTGCACCTCGCTGGTGCCTTCGCCGATCTCCAGGACCTTGGCGTCCCGGTAGAAGCGGCCCACCGGGAACTCATTCATGAACCCGTACCCACCGAAGACCTGGGTCGCATCCCTGGCGTTGTCCATCGCCGCGTTCGAGGAGACCAGCTTCGCAATCGCGGCCTCTTTTTTGAACGGTTCGCCGCGCAGCATCCTCGCCGCGGCATGATAGTAAGTAAGCCGGGCGGCATGCGCCCGTGCCTCCATATCAGCAATCTTGAACTGGATCGCCTGATAGCTGCCGATGGCATGGCCGAAAGCGTGCCGCTGCCGGGCGTAGGACACACATTCGTCAATACAGCCCTGGGCTAGGCCTACGCTCACCGCAGCAATCGCGATGCGGCCCTCGTCAAGAATCGAGAGAAACTGCGCATAACCCCGGCCGCGCTCACCGAGCAGATTGCCCAGCGGCACCCGGCAGTCGTCGAAGAACAGCCCGCGGGTGTCCGAGCAGCGCCAACCGACCTTGGAATAGTTCGCCGAGACGGTGAAACCCGGGTGCCGGGCCGGGACCACAATGGTGGAGATCTCCTTGCGGCCCCCGCTGACGCCGGTGATCGCGGTGATGGTGACCACAGACGTGATGTCGGTGCCCGAATTCGTGATGAAGGCCTTGGACCCATTGATCACCCAATCGTTGCCGTCGCAGCGTGCGGTGGTGCGGGTGGCGCCCGCGTCGGACCCACCGCCGGGCTCGGTGAGGCCGAAGGCCCCGAGCCGTTGACCGGTGCACAGCTCCGGGAGCCAGCACCGCTTCTGCTCCTCGGTGCCGAACCGGAAGAGTGGCATCGCGCCCAACGACACGCTGTCCTCCAGCGTGATGGCCACCGACGAGTCCACCCGCGCCAGTTCCTCCAGCACCAGGCACAGTGCGAAATAATCACCGCCCATCCCGCCGTACTCCTCGGGGAAGGGCAGCCCGAACAACCCCATCGCGCCCATTTTCGCGACCAGCGCGTAAGGGAACGTCCCGTGCTCGTAGAGATCGGCGATGACCGGGGCGACCTCCTTGTGGGCGAACTCCTCGACGGTGGCACGCAGCGCCGCATGCTCCTCGCTCAGCTCCACGGATACATGACCTCCCTGTGGATAACCCGTGAGTGGGGATGTGAGCCATGGCTCACATCCCCACTCACGGGTCGATGACCAGCAGCACGTTGTCGCGCTCGACGGTGCCACCAGGGCGGGCGCGCAGCTCGCGAACCACCCCGTTGATCGGCGCGGTGAGCACATGCTCCATCTTCATCGCCTCGAGCACGAGCAGCCGGGCACCTGCGGTGACTTGCTGACCCTCAGCGACGTCGACAACGGTGACGGTGCCGGGCATCGGAGCGCGCACCGCCCCGCCGGCGCCCTGCTCGGTGCGCCGCGCGGCATCGAGGGGCTGCTCGCGCAACTCCCAGCTGTGCCCGTCACGGCCCAGCCACACCACGGTGCCGTCGGCCGCGCAGGTGTAACGGCGGGTGATCCGATCAAGGGTGACGACCAGGTCTCCGCCATCCCACCAGGCCGATGCGCGGGTCGGGGCACCCTCGCCGACGATGAGCTCGGCGGTGGCGGCCCGGCCCCGGGTTCGGACCTCGCTCGGGTCATGCCCGCTGGCCTGGAACCGCCAGCGGGTCCAGGCACCCTCGCCGATCCGCCAGCCGCCGGGCAGCGCAAACGGATCCACCACTGGCCCGGTGGGTTCCAGTGCCAGCAGCGCACGCAACCCAGCCGCGGCGAGCACGTCGTCAGGTGGCTCCCCGTGGACCCAGTGGTGGACCCAGTGCGAGAACCGGCGCTGCACCAGCCCAGTGTCCAGCTTTCCGGCCCGCACGCCAGCATCGGCGAGTAGCGCGCGCAGGAACGCCACGTTGGTGCCCAGGCCCAGGATGCTGGTCTGGGCCAACGCGGCGTCCAGCCGGCGCAGCGCGGTGTCCCGGTCGCCGCCGTGCGCGATGACCTTGGCCAGCAGCGGGTCGTAGTCACTGCCCACGGTGTCGCCCGCCGCCAACCCGGAGTCCACCCGAACGCCCGGCTTGGCGGGCTCGCGCACCTGCAAGACCCGCCCTCCAGTGGGCAAGAAACCATTCGCGGGGTCCTCGGCGTAGATCCGCGCCTCGACAGCATGGCCGTCCACGCGCAGATCACCCTGGCTGAACTCCAGCGGCTCCCCAGCGGCCACCCGCAGCTGCCACTCGACCAGGTCCAGCCCGGTGACCAGTTCGGTGACCGGGTGCTCGACCTGCAGCCGGGTATTCATCTCCAGGAAGAAGAACTGATCAGTCGTCTGCGCCGGCACGAGGAACTCGACCGTCCCCGCGCCGGTGTACCCCACGGCCCGCGCGACGGCCACCGCGCACTCACCCATCCGGGCCCGGGTCGCGGCGTCCAGCAACACCGAGGGCGCCTCCTCGACGATCTTCTGGTGCCGCCGCTGCAGGCTGCACTCGCGCTCGCCGAGGTGCACCACTGCGCCGTGTGTATCGGCCAGCACTTGGATCTCGATATGTCGCGGGGTGACGACCAGCCGTTCGACAAGCAGGGTGTCATCGCTGAAAGCACCCCGGGCTTCCCGGCGGGCGCCGACGATAGCCTCGGGCAGGTCCCGCGCATGGTGCACCACCCGCATGCCCTTGCCCCCACCACCGGCGGATGGCTTGAGGAGTACAGGGTAGCCAATCGCGGCGGCTGCCGCAGCCAACGCGTCATCGTCGCAGCCTGTGCCGCCGCTGCCAGGCACCACCGGGACGCCCGCAGCCGCCACGGTCGCCTTGGCACGGATCTTGTCACCCATCGCCTCAATCGCGCCCGCAGGCGGGCCGATGAAGACCAGACCGGCGCACGTGCAGTCCCGGGCGAAGGCGGCGTTCTCCGAGAGGAACCCGTAGCCGGGGTGCACGGCCTGCGCGCCGGTGCGCGCGGCGGCGTCCAGTATCCGCTGGATGGACAGGTAGCTCTGAGCCGCTGGCGCGGGGCCGAGCCGGACGGCGACGTCAGCGTCGCGGACGTGCCGAGCGTCGGCGTCGGCGTCGCTGTACACGGCCACTGAGCGCACACCCATCGCGCGCAACGTGCGGATCACTCGTACCGCGATCTCGCCTCGGTTGGCCACCAGGACGGAGTCAAACACGCGAAGCCTGCTTGCAGGGCTGAACAGCCATCATCCGCGAAGCCTGCTTGCAGGGCTGAGCCATCATCACTGTCTCACATCCGGAAGACGCCGAAGCGACTCGGTGACAGTGGCGCGTTGGCGCAGGCGGACAGCGCCAGCCCGAGCACCATCCGGGTGTCCGCCGGGTCGATCACCCCGTCGTCCCACAACCGGGCCGTCGAGTAATAGGGGTGACCCTGGTGCTCGTACTGAGCACGTATGCGGTCGGTGAAGGCAACCTCGGGCTCTGCGGCACCATCATTGCCAGACCGGCGGACGGTGGCGAGCACCATGGCGGCCTGCTCCCCACCCATCACCGAGATCCGCGCATTGGGCCACATGAACAGGAACCGGGGCGAGTACGCTCGGCCGCACATCGAGTAATTCCCGGCGCCGAATGAACCGCCGATGATGACAGTCAACTTGGGCACCCGGGTGGTCGCGACCGCGGTGACCATTTTAGCGCCGTGCTTGGCGATCCCACCGGCCTCATACTCCCGGCCCACCATGAAACCGGAAATGTTCTGCAGGAATACCAGCGGAATACCCCGCTGGTCGCACAGCTCGATGAAATGCGCACCCTTGAGCGCCGACTCGCTGAACAGGATCCCGTTGTTGGCCACCATACCCACCGGGTGACCGTGTAGCCGGGCGAAGCCGGTGACCAGCGTGGTGCCGTACTCGGCCTTGAACTCTGACAAGCGGCTGCCGTTGACGATCCGGGCGATCACCTCACGGACGTCGTAGGGAGTGCGGGAGCCCACCGGCACCACCCCATAAATCCCCTCCACGGTGGGCTCTTCGGTGGCGATCACCTCCCAGGGCCGGGGCGGGCGGGGCCCGAGGGTGCCAACGATGGCGCGGACGATCCGCAACGCGTGGGCGTCGTCGTCGGCGAGGTGGTCGGTGACCCCGGAAATGCGGGAGTGCACCACGGCGCCGCCGAGCTCCTCGGCGCTCACCACCTCGCCGGTGGCGGCCTGTACCAGCGGCGGGCCGCCGAGGAAGATCGTGCCCTGATTGCGGACGATCACCGCCTCGTCGCTCATCGCCGGCAGGTAGGCGCCGCCCGCGGTGCAGGACCCGAGCACCGCCGCGATCTGCGGGATGCCCCGCGCGGACATCGTCGCCTGGTTGTAGAAGATCCGGCCGAAGTGCTCCCGGTCGGGGAACACCTGATCCTGCTCGGGCAGGTAGGCCCCGCCGGAGTCGACAAGGTAGAGGCACGGCAGGCGGTTGTCCAGCGCCACCTCCTGGGCGCGCAGATGCTTCTTGACGGTCATCGGGTAGTAGGTGCCGCCCTTGACGGTGGCATCGTTGGCGACGATCACGCACTCCCGCCCGGCCACCCGCCCGATCCCGGTGATGATCCCGGCAGCCGGGGCCTCGTCGCCGTACATGCCGGTGGCCGCGAGCGGGGACAGCTCCAAGAACGGGCTCGACGGGTCCACCAGCGAGTCAACCCGATCGCGGGGCAACAGCTTGCCGCGCTCGACATGGCGTTGCCGAGCCCGCAGCGGTCCGCCCAGCCGGGCTCTCGCGAGCCGCTCGCGCAACTCTGCCACCAGCGCAGCGTGCGCCTGCACGTTGTCCACGTCATCTGCGGCAGCGCCAGCCAGCTTGTTCACCGAGCTGACCAGGGCGTCCATCGTCGCTCCTTTCCTACTTCAGGTCCCCCGTCGGGCGAGCGCTGGTGAGCCCACGTTAGCGCTCACTGGCCACGCCGACCCCCCAACGGACTCAGCAACGTTGCCCAACGCATTGACACCCTGCTGGTCAACTCCTTGGAGCACCTCCCGGCCGGAACCTTCGCCGGCCGCGAGCAGAACCTGGCCATCGACGACATCCAACGCAACCTGGCTTTCCGCAACCTCACCCGCGCGAACATGGGCCGGCTCGCCTCCGGGCAACAACAACGACCCCGCCAGCCTCAACCCCCTCGGCGACGCTGAGCCCCTGATCCTCTCGTCAGCGGGCATTGTGGAAGATGATGCCCAACACGTTGCGGTCACCGGTGTGCACTGCGCTGACACCATGACGCATCTGTACTCGGTGGTAGCCGCGGGAGCCCTGCTGAGGCCGGTGCCGGACGGTGAAGATCACCGCCTGGCCCTGGCCAGGGCGGGCCACCATCGGCCGGGACTGCTGGCGCGGCCGCTGCTCGACGAACACGCTCTCCCCGCCGGTGAAGTCCTCGTCGGGACGGCTGAGCATGATGAGACACTGCAGCGGGAACGTGAGGTCACCGTAAATGTCCTGGTGCAGGCAGTTGTAGCCACCCGGGCCGTAGCCCAGAACCAGCGGAGTGGGCTTGTGCTGGCCCAGCTTGGCGCACTCGTCGAGCAGGGCGTCGAGGGTCTCGGGGAACCGGCGCTCACCGAGCCGGCCGGCCCAGCGGTTGGCGATCGCCGCCAGCGGCGGGTAGAGGTTCTCCCGCAGGGTCTGTACCAGCGGGGGCAGCGGATCGGCGAAGTAGCGGTAGCTGCCCTCGCCGAACGCATACTGCGCCATGATGACGGTGCCGCGGAACCGGGCGTCGTCGTCGAACATGTCGACCACCTCGGCGCACTGCTCGGGTAAGAGCAGCGGCGGGGTCATGGCAAAGCCCGAGCCATCGAGCTGGTTTTCCACCGCCGGCCAGTCGAGATCGGCCAGCGCGGGCAGCTCGGTCGCCGCGGGACGGGTCACGACCTTGCCGGAATTGCTCATCACGGTCCTCCTCGTCGGGGATCGGGTGCGCGCACGTGGTGCGGCTGCCCCAGCATTCAGCCACGTTGGCGGCCGCATCAGGCAGCGTCCCCGGACAGCCCCCCGAGAGCAAGGAAACACCAGGTAGCTCCCAACGCCGTCGCACTCTTGATCGTCACCGCTACACCTCGAAGACCGCCCGGATGGCGTTGTCGACCTGCTCGGTGGTTGCGCGGCCTAGGTGCTCGACGAGGCGGCGGCGGGGTGGACGATCGATCTCCAGAGCGAAGGCCCAGCCGAGCTGCCCGACCCTCACGGCCAGCAGCGAGCCGGCGTCGGAGTCCACGACGTGCATCGCATAGACCGTAGGCAAGGCGTCGTTCTCGTTCACCGCGTCGGCGGAGACGATGAGTCTGGTGGTCACTGGCCAGCCTCGGCCATCACTGGTTGGTAGCGGTAGAGGTCTCCTCGCCTCACGCTGTCTCGTCCAGCGCCGCCAGAGTCTCGGCCTCGCTGTCAGCTGCGTAGGTCGGGTGCGCCGCGTACCAACTGGGCCGCTGATGCCGCTGCCTCCCGCAACGCGTCCTGACGCACCAGGTGCTCGATGTATGCGGAGGCGCCACCCCTGGTGCGTGCCCCACACTGCCGCACTCGCACCACTGTCTGCGGTTGCATGCTCACGGTTAGTCGCTCTCGCGGCATACGTTACAGAGTACAGAGCACCATCCGGGTCAGACGGTACCACCGACCCGGACGACCGCCCCCCCTGCGATAACGATGAGCTTGGTGAGGTGGCGGGACCGCACGCCACCGACGAAGCAGCGGTAGTAATCCGACGCGAGCAGCGGCGCGTCACCATCGGCCTCACGAACAGCGGCGAACTGTTCGCCCAATCCAGGCGGATAGTCCGGGCCAGCCCAGGTGGGTATGAACCCGGATCGCCGTGCCCGCTGGATCGGCCTACGCCGGCATCCCTCACTCCCCACGGGAAAACGTGCACAAGCATCCATGTGACCATGTGTGCGAGGCGGTGAGGCGCGGCTCGGCGGGTGCAGGATGCTGGAGCACAGCGGGCCGATCCTGGCCGCCCTCGCCGAGCGGGTGCGCAGTGGTCTACGCCGGTCCGGAATCCTTCGCCTGCGCCTGGTACCACTCGTCCAGCTCCGAGCGCCACTTGCCACGCTGGCGGTCGTAGTGCACCGGCCCCTGCCGGAACGCTGAGAGGTCGAGCGCAACCAACGCCTGGTACGCCTCCGCAGGCAAATCAGCCTCCAACACCACCTGCAACCGGGTCTCGGCATCCTGCAGCACCAGCACCTGCGGGGCTATCCCCGTCTTGTCCCGGGCGCCCAGGACCCGGCCAACCAGGCGTTTGAGACCCTGGGCGAGGTCCTGAGCGGCGGCGGACCCGAGTCCGCTGAGGAGGGCGTGCAACGGCAGCGTGGCGAGCACCAGCCACTGCAGTTGTTCCAGGCCACGATGGGTGGGGACCATCCGGGTGCGCGTGGCAATGTCAAGAGCGCGGAAGGCTTCGACAATCGCCTGTTCCTCCTCGGCCGACGCCTCGGCAGTGACGAGAATCTCCGCCGCAAGCGGACCCGAGTCATTCATCGCCACTCAACACCCACGATCCGCGCGGTCTTCTCATCGCTGCTAGTGACCATCCTCGCTCCTCCGAACCCTTCGCCCCGCGCACCGCACGCGATGTGTCACCCGATCTCCGGGTGTTGTCCAACCACTGACCGACGTCCCGGTAGGCGGGATCGGCCTCAATGATCCTCGTGAACATCGTGACGGCCTTACCCCAGTCCAAGGCCTCAGCGGCCGCGCACGCCTGGGCGTAGTAGGTGGCCAGCTGCTGCTGGTGGCGGGACTGCTCCAGCTTGACGGCAACGTCCGGATGGTGCTGTCGACGATGCGCCCTTCGGGCGCGCGCAGTACCGCACCGGCGTGCCCCACTCCAGGGTGTCGTTGTTGTCCAGCCGCAGTGCACGGCGGGCGCGCAGCGTGTGGTGCTCGACGAGGACTCGGATGAGATCGTCGGCACCGACCCGCGAATCTTAGAAACTACTCATGGGTTATTCCCATTCAATGGTGCCAGGGGGCTTGCTCGTCACGTCGAGCACCACCCGGTTGATCTCGGGTACCTCGTTGGTGATCCGGCCGGAGATGCGGGCCAGCACGTCATAGGGCACCCGGGACCAGTCCGCGGTCATGGCGTCCTCGCTGGACACCGGGCGCAGCACTACCGGATGCCCGTAGGTACGCCCGTCACCCTGCACTCCGACGCTGCGCACCTGCGCCAGCAACACCACTGGGCACTGCCAGATGTCGCGGTCCATCCCGGCCGCGGTGAGCTCCTCACGGGCGATCGCGTCCGCGGCGCGCAGCGTCTCCAAGCGCGCGGCGGTGACCTCACCGATGATCCGGATCGCCAGGCCGGGGCCTGGGAACGGCTGGCGGTGCACGATCGTCTCCGGCAGTCCCAGCTCCAGCCCCACCCGGCGCACCTCGTCCTTGAACAGTGCACGCAGCGGCTCGACCAGTTCGAAGGTCAGGTCCTCGGGCAGGCCGCCGACGTTGTGGTGGCTCTTGATGTTCGCGGCTCCCGACCCACCGCCGGACTCCACCACGTCCGGGTACAGGGTGCCCTGTACCAGGAAGCGGATCTCCTCACCGTGCCGGCCCGCTTCGGCCTGCAGGTCCCGGGCCGCAGCCTCAAAGACCCGGATGAACTCCCGGCCGATGATCTTTCGCTTCAGCTCGGGATCCACCACTGCGGCCAGCGCGGACAGGAACCGCTCCCGGGCGTCGATGGTGACCAGTTGGACTCCCGTGGCGGCCACGTAGTCCCGTTCCACCTGGGCACGCTCGCCGGCCCGCAGCAGGCCGTGGTCGACGAACACGCAGATCAGGGCGTCTCCGACGGCACGGTGCACCAGCGCAGCGGCAACTGCGGAGTCCACCCCGCCGGACAGGCCGCAGATCAACCTGCCGCCGCCGGTCTGGACCCGGATCGCGGCCACCGTCTCGTCGATGACGTTCGCGGTGGTCCAGCTCGGCCGGATGCCGGCGACCTCGTGCAGGAAACGGCGCAGCACCTCCTGGCCGTGCGGGGAATGCACCACCTCCGGGTGGTATTGCACCCCGGCCAGCCGCCGCCCGATGTCCTCGAACGCCGCCACCGGGGCACCCGCCGACCGCGCGGTGACCGTGAACCCGTCCGGGGCGGCGGTGACGGCGTCGCCGTGGCTCATCCATACCGGACCGCGCCCCGGTAGCTCGCGGTGCAGCACGCCGCCACCGTCGAGCACCTGCAGTTCTGTGCGCCCGTACTCCCGGGTGCCGGTCCTGCGCACGGCACCGCCCAGCGCGTCGGCCATCGCCTGAAAGCCGTAGCAGATGCCCAGCACCGGCACCCCGGCCTCGAACAACGCCGGGTCGAGACGGGGCGCTTCGTGGGCATACACGCTGGCCGGGCCGCCGGAGAGCACGATCGCCGCAGGCTTGCGGTCCAGGATCTCCGCCACCGGCGCGGTGTGCGGCACGACCTCGGAGTACACCTGCGCCTCGCGGACCCGCCGAGCGATCAGCTGCGCATACTGCGCACCGAAGTCGATGACCAGCACCGTCATGGTGGCACGCTACGCGTGCCCCGTGAGTGGCGTTGCGAGCTATAGCGCTAAACGCCACTCACGGGGCACTTCCGCTGCGGTGGGTGTCCTGGTCGCTGATCGTGCGCAGGTACCAGGCCATCAGAGGCCCCGCTCGCAGGCCGGGCAGTGGAAGCGCGCTGGGGCGGTGAGGCGTTCGGGGAACACCTGCGCGCCGCAGAGGGCAACGTAGCGGCCTCCGGCTCGGCGGCCGGCGGCAAAGGCCGCCGCAGTGACGCGGTGCGCGATGCCGGTCGGCCCGTCAGCGAACTCAATAGTGCACACCAATTCGACGGCGGGCGGTCGGGCGCGACGGCTCCAGTCCAGGATCTCGCGCAAGGTGGCGATACGACGGAAACGGTGTCTGCCTGGCATAGCGCCTCGCTCCTGACTTTCCTGGCAGTAACGCCGCCCGGCTATTGCGATCAAGCCCGGATACCGGTGCTGGTCACTGGGACATGCACTGCATGAAGGTGCGCTCCAACCAAGCAGGGGTGCGTTCAATTACCTGCTACAAGTGTGGTTGGGGGCACTGACTCTGAGGAACGTGCTGGTGAGGGTCTGGTGATGGACTCGTGAGGGACTACGCTCAGCGCGACAGTCTCCTACCGAAGATCGCTTGCCCGCAGGCGACATACCGAGAAGGTCGTGGTGTGCCCCATGACCACTGTCCAGCACTGGACTGGAGCGCAGACCAAGGCGCTTCGCCAGGCCATGCGCCTGAGCGTGCGTGCCTTCGCCGCGCACCTCGGCGTCGACACCCGGACCGTGACCAAGTGGGAAGCCCGAGGCAAGACCATCACCCTGCTTCCCGACACGCAGGCACTCCTCGACACAGCCTTAGCCCGGGCACCCGAAGACGCGAAGACCCGCTTTACCCAGACACTGAACAGCAACGAACAGCAACAACACACAGCCCAGACACAACAAGCATCAGCCGCCCAACCTGTTTCGTTGACGACAGCTGGCTGGGGGGCAGTTTCCGACCCGCCCAGTATAGCCACCATACGCGCAATGTCAGAATCGTTCCAGGTCGCTGACCGGAAACTTGGTGGCGGCCTGCTCTATTACTCGGTGGCGAGGTACATTAAGTTAGAGATCTCCCCCAGCTTACTCGACCCCCCTCATGACTGTTCAAGTAGTGAGCTATTCTCTGCGGCGGCCTCGTTGACTGAGGTCGCTGGGTGGATGGCCCATGATGGTGGAAATGACGATAAATCGCAGAGACATTTCAACCAAGCTTATCATTTGGCTGTCGCGGCCGAGAATCCGGTGTTGTCCGCCAACGTGTGCGCATCGTTGTCACATCTCGCAGTCCAGCATGACCAGGCAGAGGATGCCACACGAATCTCCGCTGCCGGCCTGGCACGGGCCACCCAGGATGAGAGCGAGGGTACCGAACAGCTGGTGGCAAGACTTTACGCGATGTGCGCACGTGCAGCAGCAATGCAAAGTCGAGCAAAGGAGTGTCATTTAGCTTTAGACGCCGCTCACGAGACACTGCGTAATTGTAGAGGTTCGACACGCGCAGGGTGGATAGCGGGATTCGACGAGGCGTCACTTGCCGGCGAGTCCGCCCTTTGTTTTTATTCACTTGGAGCTCTCGACAAAGCGGAGAATGAGGCACGAAAGGTGATTGAGCTTCGCCACACTGGTGACCGTGCGCGAAGCCGTGCATTCGGACAGTTGACGCTTGCGAACGTACTTTTCAAATCCGGAGCCGTTGACGAGGCAGCAAGAATAGGTTCAGAGATTTGTCTCGCAGCCAGATCGCTCAACTCCGCCCGCGTTCGTGCGGGTCTTTCAAGACTTGGCAAGTCGCTTGGCGTCAGTCGAACAGTTCCAGACGTTGCGCTCTTTCTGGATCACCTGACACAGCTAACCGAGAAATCGATAGCGGTCTCGCACGACCAGACTAGGTGGCCACTGTGAAGAAAGACGGCGGGAATTCCAGGTTCTCATGGCTAGCAGAAGGCAACGCCAAGCAAGCTCGAAAACGAGTCGCAGCAAAGGTGGTTATACGAAATCAAACTGGTCGCATCCTTCTCGTCAACCCAACCTACAAGGAATACTGGGATCTACCGGGCGGAATGGTCGAGGCGAACGAGCCCCCGCGCGTGGCCGCAGAGCGAGAAATTATCGAAGAACTCGGCTTTCAGGCGCAGATCGGCCACGTGCTCGGGATCGATTGGATTGGGCCACATGGGCCGTGGGATGACCAGCTGGTCTTCACCTTTGACGGTGGAATCCTCATCGACGCCGCGATCAAAGAACTGCGAATTGTTGACAGTGAGATATCGGAATTTGGTTTCTTCCTGGCGCACGACGCTTCTCGATTGCTACGCAGAGACGTAGCTCAGCGACTCATGCGTGCGGTCGACTCGCTGGAGACCGACCATGTATGCTACACGGAGCATCAGGTCGTTGAGCAATCTGAATAAATATAATCACAAGCGGGGCCACGACTACTCGCCGAACTGAGACTGCGCGGGGACGGCGGGCGTGCGCGGTGGGACGGGGTCCAGCCGCTGGTAGTCCTCGCCCGGGACGGGCCGCGCATCTACCTCACCCTTGTTGGGCCACCGGGCGAAGGCCCGCTCGGCCAGGGCGGTGATGGTCAGTGCCGGGTTCACCCCGAGGTTCGCGCTGATCGCCGAGCCGTCCACGACGGACAGGCCCGGGTAGCCGTGCACCCGGTGGTAGGCGTCGATGACGCCGTCGGCGGCGGTCGCGCCCATCGGGCAGCCACCGAGGAAGTGCGCGGTCATCGGGATGTCGAACAGCTCCCCCCAGGTGCTGCCGGCGGTGCCGCCGATGTACTTGGCGACGAGCTGGCTGGCCCGGAAGCCGGCCGGGATAAAGGTGGGGTTGGGCTCGCCATAACCGGGCCGCGAGGTGAGCCGGCCGCGGCGGCGGTAGGTAGTCAGCGAGTTGTCCAGGGTCTGCATCACCAGCAGGATCACCGTCCGCTCGCTCCAGCGCCGTACCGACAGCAGCCGCACCGTCTCGACCGGGTGCCGGGCCACGAAACCCAGCAACTGTCGCCAACGCGGAGTGTCCGAGGCACCATCGGTGGCCAAGGTCTGCAGCAGACCCATCGCGTTACTGCCCCGTCCGTAGCGGACCGGCTCAATGTGGGTGTGCTCGTCGGGGTGGAAGGAGGAGGTGATGGCCACCCCTCGGGAGAAGTCGCGTAGCGGGTCCACCGTGGCCCGGCTGGCGCCGACGATCGCCTCGGAGTTCGACCGGGTCAGCTCGCCCAGTCGGGGCGAGAGCGCGGGTAGGACGCCCGCATCGCGCATCCGGTGCAGCAGCTGCTGGGTCCCCCAGGTGCCGGCAGCGAGCACCACCTGGTTCGCCCGGATCGTCTGGCGCTTCCTGCTTCCGGTGCGCACGGCGTTGATCAGCCAGGTCCCGTCGGGCTGCGGGCGCAGCGCAGTCACCGTGGTCATCGGGTGCACCACGGCGCCGCCCCGCTCGGCGAGGTACAGGTAGTTCTTCACCAGGGTGTTCTTGGCGCCCACCCGGCAGCCGGTCATGCAGGAGCCGCATTCGGTGCAGCCGGTCCGCCGGGGGCCGGCGCCGCCGAAGTAAGGGTCATCGACCTCCTCGCCCGGCCGGCCGAAGAACACCCCCACGGGAGTGGGGTGGTAGCTGTCGGCGACCCCCATGTCCTGCGCGACCCGCTGCAGCACCTCGTCGGCGGCCGTGTGCCCGGTGTAGGTCGTCACTCCGAGCATCCGCTGCGCCTGGTCGTAGTGCGCGTCGAGCTCGGTGCGCCAGTCAGCGAGGTGCGCCCATTGCGGGTCATCGAAGAACGCGTCGGGCGGCCGGTACAGGGTGTTAGCGTAGTTCAGCGACCCGCCCCCGACACCAGCACCGGCCAGCACCACGAGGTCACGCAGCAGGTGGATGCGCTGGATGCCATAGCAACCCAGGACGGGCGCCCAGAGGAACTTGCGCAACTGCCAGGACGTAGCGGCCAGCTCGTCGTCAGCGAAGCGCCGCCCCGCCTCCAGCACACCGACCCGGTAGCCCTTCTCGGTCAGCCGCAGCGCCGCGACGCTGCCCCCGAACCCGGATCCGACCACCACCACGTCGTAATCCACCACGCAAGACCTCCTCGTACGTACCCGCTGCAGCATAAACCGAGTCCCCTTGAGGAAACCACACAACCTCAGCATTGCTGCTACAACGGTCGCGGCAGATCTTCGACAATAAGTTCGGGAAGGATTTCGCTCACCATTCGAACGAGCTCATGACCTTCGTTATTTGTTGATTTTCCTGATTCCTTGATCTGCTTGATAGCGTCACCTAACCAGCTGGCAGGCAATCGGTGGAAGTCCCTGGCAAGTTGGCGAAGAACATGAGCTCTGAAACGTGCTCTGGTATCCATATCTTGGGACGCGAAGCCGTCGATCGAAATCC
This sequence comes from uncultured Actinomycetota bacterium, assembly GCA_963822695.1. GTDB lineage: Bacteria > Actinomycetota > Actinomycetes > Mycobacteriales > Pseudonocardiaceae. The sequence goes on along the minus strand of CAWGJH010000008.1, from coordinate 90,829 downwards.
GAATACACGTATTGTAAGCGGCCGCAAGCTCGCCTGGGCTCTTCTCCTGACTCGCGGTGAGCCAGAGTTTGATCAGTGCGTTCGCCGCCGAGACCAGGCACCCCTGCGGGAAGTTGTGAAAAGTAGTGACCATGGTGCCGAGGTCGCCCGAGAAGGGTTCCAGAGCATGCGCGACAGTGTCATCCTCGATATCACATAGAAAGTGGCTCTGTGCCCACATTACTTCATGTTTGTCATGTCTTCCCCAAAAAAGCGCTCCTCCCCTTCGGAATTCATGCTTCGGACCGATATTGTACGCCCAGTACATATCGGAATTCGTGGTGTGCTGCCCGGCTGTTTCGCGCACTCGCAGGCACAGGGTCCGTCGATCATCATCCCACCCCCGATGGAGCTCCAGTGTACGAATGAGCCCTCCCCAGCCTTCCTCGGGCAGTTGGGAACGCCACAGTAAAGTGGTTCGTCGCCAGTCTTCTACCGGATCGGTGCGGCCTGGGAACAGTTGCTGTTCGGTGATCTCTCCGGCGACGAGCACAGCCAGCAGGGTGAGGTTCGCCGAGTAAGCCGCATGGCGGGCGGGCACGGAGATCCGGTCCGGTTCGTAGCTGTCGTAGCTGGTGTCATGTCGTGGCAGGAGCGAGTGATGGAACAGAGTCAGGAGCAGGTCACGCACTGCCTGGGGCAGCGTCTGCAACTGTTCGGCGAGGAAGGTCACGATCGTGCCGCGCATGGCCAAGGGCGCGAATGACAGCAGGGTGTGCAGAAAAGCGTCATCGGGGGGTGCTGGCCGGCTGCGTGTTGTGCCGCGGGCGGCGGTGTCGGCCAGGTCATTGAGCTCCCGTGCGACGAGACGCCCGATGAGGTACTCACCGAAGGTAGCGTGCAGGAACTCGTACGTTTTCAACCTGGTGGTGTCGCGAGTGGCCTGGGCTTCGTGGATGAAAAAGAACCGCCCGATCACGACCTCAGCTGCGGTGAGCTTGGCGCGCAACCCGGATGTGGGGAGCTGCCGGTCACCTGGCTCGCCTAGCAGCGCGGGAAGGTCGGCGTCAAGCTCAGCTTCGGTCACCCACTGGCGACCGCGATTGAACATCGCGAACGCCACCACCGATAGGCGAAGCAGTTCCCGGTCGACTGCCTGCTCGAACTGCGTGGTGGATAGGGCCGCCCCCGTCTTGCGCACTTCACGTTCGGCGAACTGGGTCAGCAGTCGCTCATACAACTCGGCCTGTCCCAGCACCGCGTCCTCGCGCTGTAGCGGGTTACCGTCAGTGTCGTAGAGCGCGAGCATCAGCAGCAACAGCGGCTGGCAGGCGATTTCGGCGTGGGCAAGTACTGTCTCGACGGGCAGGGGACGCAGGCCACGGGCTGCGAGAGTGGGCGCGTTAGCGGCGTTCCACACCGCGAGCCACTGCGCGATCTGGCTGTCGCGGAACGGCTCAAGCCGCACGGCGACCATGCCCGCCACTGGCCGAGCCCGGTCGGCGACGGCTGTGCGGCTGGTCACCAGCACTACCACCGGCCTGCCTTGGTCGGCCTCACGGCGCTGGAAGTCCGCGATCTTCTCCAGGTAGTCGGACTGGCTTGCCCCGGTCGCCTGCAGCAACTCGTCGAACCCGTCCAGCAGCACCACCGGCAGGGCATCCCCAGCACTGCGCGCAAGGGCGGCCCACGGCATGCTCTCGCCGGTAGCGGCCCTGATGGCCTGCTCGATCTGAGCCTGCAGGTCGGCGTCGGCCGGCACCTCACTCAGCACTACTCACAACGCCAAGAACTCGCTCGGCGGCAGCCGCGCCGCCAGCATCTGAGTGAGCACCGACTTTCCGGAACCCGGTTGGCCGAGCACCAGCAGGGGTGCCTCAGTGGCCTGAGGCGCGGTGAGATGCCCGATGAGAAACCCCTCCAGGTCGTCCCGGACCGGCTGCTCATCCCACCAATGCTCCTCGGCGAGCCGGTCGGCCATCTGCACCTGAGCGGTCCGGAACTCCGGATTCACATAAGCCTCTCCCAGCGTCGGCATACGCAGCCCTTCCGGGATCTCCCCCGAAGAGAGGATCGGCCGGTGGAGCGCGGCCTGGTAGGCGCGAGCCACAGCGAGACGCCGCTCATCGGGTAGCCGGCCGGCACCGATAGCGGCAAGGACCTTCTCCATCCCGGCCAGCCCAATGTTCACCCGCTGGATCTCAGCACGAGTCGCCTGGTGGTCCACCAGATTCGCCCACAAAGCAACCTCGGGAAAATCAGTCGCCAGCCGCTGAAACAGCTCCTCATACCGTGCGACGGCTCGGGCTGGCACGTCACGGCGCATCGTGTCGCGGAACCGTTGCCGGTGGGTGTCGTTCAGCCGATCCCACACGGCCAGACCCGCCACGAACCGGGACACCTCCTCCGACAAGTGCTCATAGAAGCCGTTCAACGTCTTCAGGGTCAGTTCGTATGGTCGCTGGGCGGCCGGCATCGGGACATCGGTCCGCAGCAGCGCATCCGCCAACGCTCGCAAGCTCGCGGTCCCCGCCGCGCCACCGGTGGCTACCGCGACCTGCTCCGCTCCAGTGAGTTTCAGTTCCCTGACGTCGAACGGCAGGCTGACGTCCCGCAGAGCCTCGAAATATGCCGTGAGCACGATGACCGCGTGCGCGGCGGCAAGCCGCTCACTGCGACCCAACCGGCTCACCCCACGCAGCCGCTCGGCCAATCCGGAAACCAGATCACCACTGAGCCTGGCCAACTCCGACTTCGGAGCGAGGAGACTCAACGCGAACCCCGCCCCGGCAGCTGAAGCCACCAATAGGAGCCCCCCGGTCAGCCGGTCCAATGCAGCAACCGTCTGGTTCTCCCGACCGCCGAGCAATTTTGCCGCGTCAGTAAAACTCACACCTCTGGCCATCAGGTTCTCCCAGCCACAGCGCCAACCGGGAAAACCCACGCATGCTCCGAACCGCCAGCCTTCCGGTTGAGGGATGACATCAGTCCTTCAGCAATTGCTGCACCCGGCCGAACGTCACGCCTAGCACCGTCGCCGCGTCCCGCAGGCTCAGCCCGTCGGTGTGCACCAGACGCCGCGCTGCCTGCCGCAAACGCCTCGCCGCGCCCCGGCTTAACTCCTCCGCCCTGGCCTGCTCCTTGCGCGCCCCAGCCGCCAACTCGACGGCTTCCGGGTCGATACGGCCGTAGTCGAGCACCACCTGGACCTGGTCGGCGGGGACATCCAGCCACAGCGCCACCAGTTCCCGCGCAGTGTCGCCCGCGCTTGTCAGCGTCCGGGACTGGCCGACGGCGCGCAACTCCGGAACCTCCAAGATCCAGAACCCGCTATCGCGGAAGACCTGGACCGTGTAGGTACGCACATCGGTGACGCTCATCGCCACCACTCCTCTCCCCGGCAGGGCATCGGCTTGTTAATCTGGCCCACCACGTACGACGACACGGTGTGCCGGGGCAGCGCCGTCTGATGCTCACCGCACCCGCATCGCCAGATCTCATGCTCGCCACCCTGCCGGGCGAGGTACGCACCAAGATCCCGCAAACGGCGCGCGGCGCACAAGTACTTCAGGCTAGGCGGCTTGGACACAAGTCCACGTGTAGGCGCGCTATACGGCAAGCGATCAGGGGGAGTACACGACCCCACAGCGGCGGAACAGGCTAGCGAACGTGCCGCGCACGCCGCGACCACAGGGTCATGAGCACGCGACCTTCTGGCCTGGCCCTCAGGCGCTCTCGCCCTTGTTGGGCCATAGGGCGAAGGCTCGCTCGGCCAGGGCGGTGACGTTCAGTGCCGGGTTCACCCCGAGGTTCGTGCTGTCGTTATCACCGATCCGATGCGGCGGCGATGGCGACCGCAGGTCTTTGATGTGACCGGTTTCGGGTATTACACAGTGGTGCTACCTGGAGCACCACGCGAAGGTCCGTCACGTGAGTTGCAGCGGGCCGTGATCTATCAATCGCGCGGCCGTCCGCCGAACCACTGCCGTATCCACCCGCTCCAGATAGTCGAGGAACATATCCACCCTGCTGTCCTGATGAACCGGGGTCATCCGGTCATCCTCCGCCGCAACCGCCATCCGCGCCTCCGACGCCGGCGCCAGCGACGCGATCCGCAACGCCTCACCGGTCAGCAGCACCAGCACCCCGGACCCGCCGGCCTCGTCCAGCCGATCCAGCACGTAGCCCATCGTGTCATCTGGCAACACTGAGATGATCGTCTGCTGGCGTTCACCGGCGGTTGCGAACGCAGAGCGGAAATCCCGGGACCGTGCCAGACGCGCGATCGCGGGCACGGTCCGCGCCCTCAGCTGCGCCCTAGTAACCACGATCCGACCTCCGCTCGTTGTCAAGCCAGCACTCAGTCACGCGCTCCAGCGCGTAGTCCAAACCGTCATCAACGTCCTGGTACGACGACACCGGTCGCAGGGGAGTCTCAGTAAACTCGATCTCCTGCCGGTTGAACAGATGGAGGTGCACCCCTTGGGCGTGGCAGATGTCATACACCGCCACCCTTCGCCACCGATCACCGTCGCGGCGCATCTGCACCACCGCCCACTCGGCGAGGCGCTGGTATTTGTCGTAGCCCAGTTTCTGTACGTAGCGAGCGTCCTCGCTGATCGGGAACGTGTCTTCATACGGGGGCCACTCCGGTTCAAGGTCAGGCGTCCACGCCCGCTCCGGTTCGGCGGCGTTCATGTCAGCGAGCCGCCGCTTCCCCGCCTTGCGCTTCTCAGGTCCCATCGACGATCAGGGTAACGGACCCAAAGTTCCGCCTTGCCGGTTAGGGTTAGGCTCAGGGATACCAGTTGGAACTTACCAACGCGCGGTCAACGTCAGTCGAGGCCATCAGCGCACTTCGGGGGGACCGCCCAGCGTTGCGCAGTCACGCACGGGATCCCGGTTGCCGTCTCGATGCCCCGAGATCGCGACCTTCTGGACTGGCCCGCAGGCACTGTCACCGCTGGTGAGGGGACGAATCAGGGGAGGACGGTCAGGCCGACTTTCTGGAACTCCTTGAGCTCTGAGTAGCCGGTTTTGGCCATCGCGCGGCGCAACGCGCCGAACAGGTTCACCGTGCCGCTGGGGTCGCAGGAGGGGCCGAACAGCAGCGTGTCGATGCCGATCGAGCCCCCGGGTACATCGGTGACGTGGCTGCGCGGCAGCGACGGGTGCGCGGCGGCGGACGTCCAGTACAACCCGTTGCCAGGCGCCTCGGCCGCGAGCGCCAGCGGTTCGCCGAGCATCACCGCGTCCGCCCCGCAGGCGATCGCCTTGGCGATGTCGCCACTGGTCCGCATCCCACCATCGGCGATCACGTGCACGTAGCGCCCCCCGGTCTCATCGAGGTAGTCCCGCCGGGCGGCTGCGGCGTCGGCGACCGCGGTGGCCATCGGCACCCCGATGCCGAGCACATCACCGGTGGACGTGCTCGCACCAGCCCCGTGGCCGACGATGACGCCAGCCGCCCCGGTGCGCATCAGATGCATCGCGGTGCGGTAGTCGCCCACTCCGCCGGCAATGACCGGGACATCCATCGAGGCGATGAACTCCGCGAGGTTGAGCGGCTCCGAGCTACGGGAGACATGCTCTGCCGAGACGATGGTGCCCTGCACGACGAGGATCTCGACGCCAGCGGCGAGCAGGGCAGGGGCGAGGTCCCGGGCATGCTGTGGGCTGACCCGGGCGGCCACCGTCACACCGGAGGAAGCCACCTGGCCGATCGCCTCGGTGAGCAGCTCGACCCGGATCGGGGCCGCGTGCCACTGCTGCAGCAGCCGCACCGCCGCCGTCTCGTCAGCCTCGTGCATCGCGGAGGTGAGCCGGGGCAGCAACATGTTGACGCTGGGGTGGCGCCCCCACAGCCCCTCGGCATTGAGCACCCCCAGCCCGCCCAGCTCACCGATCCGGACCGCCATCGCTGGTGACACGGTCGCGTCGGTGGGATGCGTGACCAGGGGGATCTCGAACCGGTAGGCGTCGATCTGCCAGGCGGTGGACACATCCCGGGAGGAGCGGGTGCGCCGCGATGGCACGATCTGGACGTCATCAAAATCATAAGCGCGCCGCGCGGTGCGGCCCATGCCGATCTCCACCAGATCGCGCACCTCAGCGCACCGCGTAGTTCGGGGCCTCCACCGTCATGGTGATGCCATGCGGGTGACCCTCCTTGAGACCCGCCGAGGTGATCCGCACCAGCTGCGCGCCTTGCAACGCCGGGATTGTCGCGGCACCGGCATAGCCCATCGCCGCCCGCAGGCCACCGACCAGTTGGTGGGCCACCAGCGACAGCGGCCCCCGGAACGGGACCCGCCCCTCGATGCCCTCGGGCACCAGCTTGTCGTCAGAGAGCACGTCGTCAGCGAAGTAGCGGTCCCTGGAGTACGAGCGACCACCACCGCGGCAGGCCATGGCACCCACCGAGCCCATCCCGCGATAGGTCTTGTACTGCTTGCCATCAACCAGGATCAGATCCCCCGGCGCCTCGGCAGTGCCGCCCAGCAAGCTGCCCAGCATCACGGTGCTGGCCCCCGCGACGATGGCCTTGGCGATATCCCCGGAGAACTGGATACCACCGTCGCCGATCACCGGAACACCCGCGGGACGGCACGCCCGGTCCGCCTCGAAGATGGCGCTGATCTGCGGCACGCCCACCCCGGCCACCACCCGGGTGGTACAGATCGAGCCGGGGCCCACCCCGACCTTGACCGCATCCGCGCCGGCGTTGACCAGCGCCTGCGCCCCCGCCCGGGTGGCCACATTGCCGCCGATGACGTCCACGGTGCTGCCGAACTCGGCCTTGAGCAAGCTGATCATCTCCAGCACGCTGCGGGAGTGCCCGTGCGCGGTGTCCACGACCAGCACATCGACACCGGCATCGACCAGCAATGCGGCCCGCTGCTTGGCGTCCTCGCCGACCCCGATCGCGGCGCCTACCAGCAACCGTCCGTCTGGGTCCTTGGTCGCCAGCGGGTAGCGCTCGGTCTTCACGAAGTCCTTGACGGTGATCAGACCGCGCAGCCGGCCGTTCCCATCGACGATCGGCAGTTTCTCAACCTTGTACCGGCGCAGCAGGCCCAGTGCCGCGTCCGCGGTGACCCCCACTTGCGCGGTGATCAGTGGCGGCTTGGTCATCACGTTGACGACCCGCTTGCCATGGTCGACTTCGAAGCGGATGTCCCGGTTGGTGATGATGCCAACCAGCACGCCCTCGGAATCGGTGACGGGCACTCCGGAGATCCGGTAGCGGGCGCACAGCGCGTCCACGTCGGCCAGGGTGTCCTCCGGCAGGCAGGTCACCGGATCGGTCACCATGCCCGCCTCGGACCGCTTGACCACCTCGACCTGGGCGGCCTGCTCCTGCGCCGGCAGGTTGCGGTGCAGCACCCCCATCCCGCCGTGCCGGGCCATCGCGATGGCCATCCGCGCCTCGGTCACCGTGTCCATCGCCGAGGAGAGCAGCGGCACCCGCAACGTGACGTTGCGGGACAACCTGGTTGACGTGTCGACATCCGCGGGCACCACGTCGGACTCGGCGGGTAGCAGCAGGACATCATCGAAGGTCAGACCAAGCAGCGCGAACTTCGACGGGAAACCGGACGCGGTCAGCTCGCTGGTCATGCGACGATCGTATCCATCCCAGGCATCCATTCCAGTGTGTTCGTCACAAGGCCATCCACGGGGTCCATCCACCGGGCCCATCCACCGGGCGGGTACGGTGCCAGCCGTGGCGCATGACTCACTTCCCCCCGACCCATTCGCCGGTGACCCGGAGGATCCGGCTCTGGCGCTGGAAGCCTTCGATGATCCCTCGGATGCCATCGAGGAGCCGCTCGATGACGAGGAGCGCGCCGGGCTGCTTGCCGACCTGAGCGACCTGACCGTCTACCAGGCCCTGCTGGCGCCGTGCGGACTACGCGGGATCGTGGTCGACTGCCCGGACTGTGCTGAGCAGCACTACCACGACTGGCACTTGCTGCGAGCCAGCCTGCAGCAGCTGCTCGAAGCCGGCCGGATGCGCCCGCATGAGCCCGCCTACAACCCGGACCCAGCTGGGTACGTAAGCTGGGAATACTGCCGTGGTTACACCGACGCGGTGCTCGCCGAGAATGGTGGCTGAGCCGCCTCAGCCGCAATAGGGAGCCCTCGGCCCGGGATGATCGCACTCCGGGGGAGAGCCGTCATCCGAGGGATTATCCCTCGCGTGCACCCTGCGTGGGGGACCGAGACGGGCAGGATCACCGTTCGGCGAAGCGCTGGCCGGCGAACCACCGCCGCTCGTGGCAGCACCATCCATGGTACCGCCGCCTGTCGGGCCGGGGCCAATACCCGTGGGGCCGGGGCCACTGTCTGACGAGGAACTATCCGGACCCGGGTACCTATGGCTCGGGTATTCTCGGGCTGGCGGAATCCGGTTGGGCCGCGTTGCTGCCATGCTGCTGGGCGGCTCGGTAGGTGGGTTCGACGTTGTGTTCGACTCGGCGGATCTGGGCGGCTCGCTCGACTTCGGTGGCCTGCTGGGCTCGCGTCTGGCGCTGGTGGCCCCAGGCGATGGGAACATCGGCACCCCGGGCAGATTGACTGAGCCGGCATCCGGTGGCCCGCTCAGCATCTGCTCAAGCTGACGGTGGCGCGCGGTGAGATCGGTGCGACCCTCGGCCTCGCCGATCACCGGGAGCTGCTTCTGGACGCGTTGCAGCGATGCCCTGGCGCGCTCGGGATTGCCCTCGCTCAGCGCCGTCTTGGCCTCGTTGAGCTCGGTCCGGACCGCGGCCGCCGTCTCCACCGAGCGGGCGTAGTCGCCATAGAGTACCTGGGTCACGGGCCACAAGTGGTCGCCGGGTTGCGCGGACTTAGCGACCAGGCCCACCGCGGAGAAGGCGATCACCAGCACCGCGGCAGCCGCAGCGATCGAGCTGAACACGGGATTACCGCGAGGGACCGGCTGTCGGACCGCACGGATCATCTCCAAAGCGGTGGTGGTGTCCACCAGCTCTGCGAACGGCTCGGTATGCACCTCGCGGCGCCATGCCGCCAGGACGCGCGTCAATTCGTCGTCAGTGTCGCTCGGTGTGTGCCCAGCGCGGCCGATCAGGTCCAGCAGCGCGTCGTCGGCCTGCACGGCGGCCAGATCAACGGGCATCTCATGGGGATCCCCGTTGGTGTAGCCGGCACGTGAGAAGTCGTCTCGACCAGGCACTTCAGACCACCCCCTTGGACGCCAATACGCCACGCAGCCGACCCAGAGCCCGGTGCTGCGCCACCCGGACCGCGCCCGGAGTCGAGCCCACGGCCTCGGCGGTCTCCTCCGCCGACAGCCCCACCACGACCCGCAAGCGGAGAATCTCTTGCTGCTTTTCCGGTAGGGTGTCCAGCAGCTTGGCCATCCACCCGGCGAACTCGCCCTGCATCACCTGCGCCTCCGGTCCGTCGGCCAGGTCCTGAGTATCGGGAACCTCCGGGACCGGATCGTCGCGATTGCGCGCCGAGGACCGGTAGGAGTCAGCTACCTTGTGCGCAGCGATGCCGTACACGAAGGCAAGAAACGGCCGTCCTTGGTCGCGGTAACTGGGCAGGGCCGTGAGCACCGCGAGACACACCTCCTGGGCTACGTCATCCGCCGAGGCGAACGCCTTTTCCTGGCCGCCGACGCGGGCACGGCAGTACCGCACCACGAGAGGACGGATCCGGCGGAGCAGGACCTCGACGGCATATCGCTCGCCGTCGGCGGCAGCACCGACCAGGACGTCGAGGTCGTCCTCCACAGCGGTCATCGCAGAATGCAGCCCTGCCGTTACGACGAGGGACCGGCCGGGCTGAACGCCGACCGGCGGTGGCCTCTCCGTTGTCCCGACCATCCATCACCACCCCGAGACACGGGCACCTCGCGGGGAACCGTAGTGGTTGGCAGACCGGATGCGGAATGCGGTACCGCTAACCGACGAACGAGACCACGGAGAAGACAGCGCAAACGGCCGGTGGTGAGACCACCGGCCGTCGCTGTAAAAGTTGCCCAAAGGACCCTACTCAGGCCACCCAGGACTCAGGCCACCAGACCACGCCGGAAACCGTGTGCCACGGCCTGAGCACGATCCCGCACGCCGAGCTTGCGGAACAGCCTGCGGGCATGAGTTTTCACGGTGTCCTCAGAGAGGTACAGCTCTCGCCCGATCTGCCCGTTACTCTTGCCCTGACTCATCCCGCGCAGTACCTGCAGCTCTCGCTCGGTGAGCTGGACACCAGGATCGGACGGGGGACGAGGGGCCGGCACCGACGTGCTGGCCAGTGTGTGCGCGAGCGCCGCGACGAGTTCTGGACGCGACGCGTCCCACCGCAAATAGCCGCGGGCGCCGCCGGCGATCGCGGCGGCGATGCTGCCCGCGTCGTCCGGCGCACCGAACACGATGACGTTGGCCTGCGGGTGCGCCGATACCAGCCGACGGGTGGCCTCCACACCGGCCGGCACCGCACGCTGGGTTCCGACCAGGACGACATCCACCGGCTGCCGAGAATACCGAGCGAGCAGCTCATCACCGTGTGCCACGCAGTCGATCCGGGCGACGCCGGGGACCGCGGACATCACTCGAGTGAGCCCCTCACGGACGGTTCGCCGGTCGTCGCAGATGAGAACTGCGGTCACGGAAGGACTCCTCTCCTGCAGCCAATTGATGTGCCCACCTCCCTATCGGTCATGCAGAGCCGGAACTTGACACGATCTGATGGATTTCCATCAAGGACCGGCGCCGCACCGCTCCGGACGGCCGCTATCACCGATGTGGAGCAACGCTCACTCTACCGAGTGTGAGCGGATCGCGGCAGTACCGTGAACACGGATGATTCGGGCATTGCGGCTGCCGATGGACGTCACGACCGGCCCCCGCACCCTTCATTGGGGGTACGGGGGCCATCGTGGCAGCTGTTACCGGGCCGCCGAAGGGGGCAACACGCGGCTCACAAACCGGGGCCGTGCCCGTGGCCGTGGCCGTGACCCGCCGGAGACGCCTTCACCGGCTTGTCGACCACCGCACTCTCGGTGAGGATCACCATCTGAGCAATGGAGGCAGCATTGACGATCGCCGAGCGAGTCACCTTCACTGGGTTGACGATGCCCGCGGCAACCAGGTCGCAGTAGGTCTGCGTCTCGGCGTCGAAGCCGTGGCTCCACTGCATGTCGCGCACCTTGGCGACCACCACGGACCCCTCAAAGCCCGCGTTGGCTGCGATCCAGCGCACCGGAGCGGCGCTAGCGGCCCGTACGATGGCGACACCGGTGGCCTCATCGCCGTGCAGGCCGAGATCACCGACCGAATCGGCGACGTGCACCAGCGCCACGCCGCCACCGGGCACGATGCCCTCCTCAGCGGCCGCCCTCGCGGCCGACACGGCATCCTCGATTCGAGCTTTGCGCTCCTTGAGCTCGATTTCGGTGGCCGCCCCAACCTTGATGACCGCTACTCCACCGCTGAGCTTGGCTAGCCGCTCCTGCAGCTTCTCGCGGTCCCAATCCGAGTCGACCTCCTCGATCTCGCGACGAAGCTGCGCGGCACGTGCGTCGACGTCCGTCTGGTTGCCCCCGCCGTCGACGATGGTGGTGTCGTCCTTGGTCACCACAATGCGCCGGGCCCGACCGAGCACCTCCGGCCCGACTTCGGACAGCGTGAGACCGACCTCAGGGTTGATCACCTGGGCACCCGTGACGACGGCGAGGTCCTCCATAAAGGCATTGCGGCGATCACCGAAGAACGGCGCCTTGACCGCCACCACCGAGAGGGTCTTGCGAATCGCGTTGACCACCAAGGTGGACAGCGCCTCGCCCTCGACGTCCTCAGCCACGATGAGCAGTGGCTTGCCAGCCTGACTGACCTGCTCCAGCAGCGGCAGCAGATCCTGAATCGAGGAGATCTTATCGCGGTGCAGCAGGATATAGGCGTCGGTCAGCACCGCTTCCATCCGCTCGGGGTCGCTGACAAAATAGGGCGAGATGTAGCCCTTGTCGAACGCGATGCCCTCGGTGATCTCCAGCTCGGTAGCCATCGTGGACGACTCCTCCACGGTGATGACGCCGTCCTCACCGACCTTGGTCATCGCCTCGCCGATCAGGGCGCCGATCTTTGGATCACGCGAAGACACCGTTGCCACCTGGGCGATCGCCTGCTGGCCGGCCACCGGTGTTGCCTTGGCCGCCAACGCCTTGGCAATCGCGTCCGCAGCCGCTGCGATGCCGCGCCCGAGCAAGGTGGGATTGGCGCCGGCGGCCACGTTGTGTAGGCCCCCCCGGACCATCGCCTGAGCCAGCACGGTAGCGGTGGTAGTGCCGTCACCAGCGACATCGTTGGTCTTCGTCGCCACGTTCTTGGCGAGTTGGGCGCCGAGGTTCTCAAAAGGGTCGGTCAGCTCGATCTCGCGCGCGATCGTCACCCCGTCGTTGGTAATCGACGGGCCGCCGTACTTCTGCTCCAGCACCACGTGCCGGCCGCGCGGACCGAGAGTGATCTTGACCGCGTCGGCGAGCTGGTCGACTCCGCGCTCCAGCGCGCGCCGCGTGGTCTCGTCGAATGTGATCTGTTTAGGCATTGTCTGTCTTCCTCACGGGCGGGCTCTGAATGGGCCTCCGGCCCCTCACGGGATCAGCCGGGACCCGATGCACAACCGCCCCGCTGGCCCCCGGAGGGGTCGCGGGGCGGTTGCCGACGACGGTCGAACCGTCAGTGAACTTCCGACAGTCGAACCAATCAGTGAACTTCCGACAGTCGAACCAATCAGTGAACTTCGACGGTCGAACCGTCAGTTAACAACAGCGAGCACGTCGCGCGCGGAGAGAATCAGGTACTCCTCGCCGTTGTACTTGACCTCAGTGCCGCCATACTTGGTGTAGATGACGACGTCACCGACGCTCACATCCACCGGGATGCGGGTGCCGTTGTCATTGAACCGACCCGGGCCCACCGCAAGTACTTTGCCCTCCTGGGGCTTTTCCTTGGCGGTGTCCGGGATGACGATGCCGGACGCGGTCGTCGTCTCAGCCTCGCTGGCCTGAACGACAATCTTGTCTTCGAGCGGCTTGATGTTCACGCTCGCCACGGTGTGACCTCCACTTTCTGGGGTCTTCGAAGAGCTGGCAGGTTGGGTGGTGCTGGCTCCTGCCACCCCGCCGTCGCGGGTGCCGAGGCGGCTCGGGCCGTTGCTAGCACTCTGGCAACCAGAGTGCCAATTGGCAGACTACTGTGCCGAGTGCTAGGGCTCAACTGGGGTGGTGCTTTCCACCCGTGACGCAACAGTGGTGGACGACTACCTCGTCTCACTGAGCCCTAGCCCGTTCTCGGCCAGCGGATTGCTCTCGTTCACGGTGATCAAACACTGATGGGGTGATCCCGGCGAGCACGAGATCGACGGTGCGCTCGACCAGTCCTCGGTCCAGGGGAGCATGACCGAAGAGCTGGCGAAAGGAGTAGGGGCGCGGCCAGCGGGGCAGGCCCTCATCGGTGCGGTACTGCGTCATGCGGGCAAGGTATCCCATTCTGCTGGTCCAGGGCAGCGCGGGACAAACCGTGGGAGGCTACGCGGCGCATCCACCTACGAGAGCGGGGCAAAGTGGGTGGGCCCGGGGTAGCAGCGATGGACGTCGTTCGCGGTGGCCGCCGCTACCGCAGCACTCGACCCGGCCCGTCGGCGCTGACCAGCTCAGTCCGCCCCGCACTTCGCTGCCCCCACTTTGCCCGCTCTCTGGGCTGGCTCACATCGGCAGGATGGCGCCCTCATCGTCACGGTGGTGCGGAGTATGCGGACAGTAACGACACTCCGTCTTGGCTGGTCGTCGTCAGCCGGTGACCGCGTGCTGGTAGGCGCGCAGGGCGGCAGGATCGTCGATGCTGCCGTGGTGGTGGTATTGCTGCCAGCGACCCTGCTCGTAGCGGAAGTACCTGGTGGTGCGGATCCTCAGCGGCACTGCGGTGTTCTCGGGGTCGGTGTAGGTGCCGGTCTCGCGGCCGGCGAAGACCGCGTGAGTGTCACCGAGGTACTCGACGACGTCGCCGAAGCTCACCTGCACGCGCACCCGACCGGTGAAGATCTTGTCGTACAGCTCGGTTACGGCGTCGCCGCCACGCAGGATGCCGCCGAGGGGGTTGTTGAGCTGGGCCAGGGGGTGGTCTGTCCACACCCGGCGCAATACGGCGCCGTCACGCTCATTGAGCGCGTAGTAGAACGACTCCAACGCCGCGTGGGCACCCTCGGCGGTCGGGGAGACCGCCTCGGCAAGCCGGTCACGGGCATGGGGTCCGTAGCGAAGGTCGGTGTGCTGAATCATCCTGGCTCTCCCACCTAGACTGTTCGATGGAGGTCGATCACATGAGTGTACGATCCAAGTCGAACACTGTGTCAAGCGGTGCGGCCACGGCACGCGCACGGAGCTTGACCCATGTGCATCCCGGCGCGGTGTCGCTGCAGAAGGCACTGGACGCGGTCGCCGATCCGATCCGGCGGATGATCGTGCGTGAACTCGCTGGGCAGCCGGACTGGACGCGGGCTTGCGGGACCTTCGACCTTCCGGTCAGCAAGGCAACTCGCAGCCATCACTTTGCCGTGTTGCGCGAGGCCGGACTTATTGAGCAACGCGACGAAGGCCCGCGCCGTCTCAATCGGCTGCGCCGTCCCGAGTTCGACGAGGCGTTCCCCGGACTGCTCGAATTGACCCTCCGCGAGGGCAACGACACTGCCCACTAGCTGGTGCTCAACTGCGACGGAGTCGCCCTTAACCCAGGTGGCGAGATGCCCGCCGCGGGACGCGGCACACCGCAGTGCGTGTGGTGATCACCCATCGACCGCAGGTACCAGGTCACGGGAGCCTGGCTCATCCGAGCCACCCCACTGGGCTACACCGGCAGACCAACCCGGTGCGCCATCCCCTCGCCTGCCCCAGCTTCGCACAACGCGGGTCGACGCCGCTGGACAAGGCGTACGAGACAGTGATGGATCGCAAGCGGGCGGCTGAATCCACGTCCCACACCGCCATACGGGTACGACGCCTCGCACGGCGCCCCGTCGGGCTTCTCGTGCAGGGCGGTCGCCATCATCAGCAGGTGCCCGCACTCGGCCTTCAGCACGCCGATCGGATGCTCGGCCCGCTCGTCAACGGCGTGGCTGCGCCAGTCCAGCACGCTCAGGCCCCACTTCATGGCGACGCTGCCCGGAGGGCTCCCGACGCGGTGTCCCACTGGGCCTCGGCGGTCCATTGGGCGGCCGCGCGCACGCACTGCGTGCAATACAGGACATCGAACTCGCAGTCCTGCGGACAGGTTGCGGGCGGCAGTCCCGAGGAGGGCATCAGCTTCCCGCACACAGTCAGGTAGGTCCCACCGAGCCTCCCGGGCAGCGCATCGTCAGCCACCAGCAGGTGAAGGACACCCCATGGGTGCGGCGCGATCACCGGGCACGCGCCAGGATCGTCTCGTCCAGGATCGTCTCGTCCAGGATCCCTCCTTTCTCGTCCAGGGCGACCAAGGGGCCATCCGCCTCGCTCGCGCGGCGGATCCTGTGTCTCGGGTGATTGCTCTGCTGCGTTCACCCGGCAGACAATGCAGTGACGATCGAGCTAGCTCTTCACACTCCGTTAAACCGGCCTGCCGACACCGAAGCGGTGACGCAAGCTGTCCAGCTCCCACACCCGGCGCGGGGCCCGCCGGTCCAGGGTGAGCACCAGGTCTCGAGCGATCGGGTCGTTACGGACGCGAACCGGCGCCAGGCGGTCGGCGGTATCCAGCGCGCGCAGCGCCTCACCATCATGCGAGCCATCGGCCTGCGCCCAGGCGCGGGCCAGGTCGAAATGCACATCGGCCGCTCGCCCCTTGCTGCCGAACACCGACAGGTCGATCGGCGCCGCAGCCAGGCGTTGGGCCACCACCGGCCCGGTACCGGCCTCCACCGCCAGGCCCAGTTCCCAGGCGGCGATATTGGTCGGGCCGAAATGGACCCGCAGGTGATTGCGCTCCCCGGTGTGCGCGGCCAGCGACCGGGCCTCCGCAAGGTGGGTGGTGACATCCCCGGTGCGGCCATCGCGGGCGGCGATCAGTGCCGTCATCAGGTGCAGCATCCCGCAGGCTTCGGCGGTGGTGGTGTCGTCCTTCGTCGGGCCAGGCAGCGCCGAGATGTCACGGAGGGCCTCGGCGCACACCAGGCGACCCCGCCGGCGGGCACCGACACCGATCAGCACGGTAGCCCGGTTCATCTCCATCAGCGCGGCCAAATCCGGGCGCTCGGCCAGCCGAGCGGCGTCCAGGCCACGCTGGGCGGCGATTCCCGCCAACTCGATGCGCCCGGTCTTCTTGGCGAGGATGTAGGCCGCCCTGCAGGCATCCACCAGGGCAGTCAACGCGGCGCGGCGGGTGGCGCTGTCGCCGGTCACGGCATGGACGTGCAGCTCAACGAGCAGCGCGGCGAGGCCCTGCCCAGCGAGGCCGTAACTAGCGTCATCGGCGCAGGCATGGGCGAGGGCCGCGGCGCTGGCCAGCTGGGCCATGGGCCGCGCCGAGATGTCCGGCACGTCCTCGAGCGTGACGTCATGCAGCGCCGTACTGATCTCCGTCACAGCGGCGCTCACCACCGCGCTCTGCCGATCCACCGCCAGGTACGGCTGGCCGGTCAGATCGGCCACCGAGCACCCCAGCGCGTCAGCCAGGTCCTCGATCAGGCCACGGCGATTGAAACCACGCTGCCCGCGTTCGAGCATCGACAGGTAAGGCCCGCTGATCTTGGCCAGGCCGCCCACGACCTCCAGGCTCAACCCGCGACGACAACGGATCTTGCGAGCGCGCTCACCGATCGTGCGCGCGTCCTCTCCGTCCATCAGTGCCCTCTCCTCACCGGGAAGCCCTCACAGGCTACGCGCGGCGCCTGGTGGTGGACGCTAGCGGTGTGGATCCAACCAGCGAAGTGGTGATCGGTAGACCTGGGTCAGCGGGGATGTCAAGCCGCGAGGGGGGCGCGCCAGCGGCGAGCAGGTGCGCCCCGAGCGCGGCCACCATGGCCCCGTTGTCGGTGCACAGTCGCGGTCGGGGAACCCGCAACCGCAACCCGGCCGCTGCGCAACGTTGCCGCGCCACCGCGCGCAACCGCGAATTCGCGGCTACCCCACCCCCGATGAGCAGGGTGTCGATGCCCCGATCGGTGGCAGCCCGGATCGCCTTGGCGGTGAGCACGTCTACCACGGCTTCCTGGAAGGCTGCCGCCACGTCGGCTACCGGCACGGTGATCCGCTGGCGCGCCAACGCCTCGATATGCCGGGCGACCGCGGTCTTGAGGCCGGAGAACGAGAAGTCGTAGCGCGCATCGCCGGGACCGGTCAGGCCACGGGGGAATCGGACGCTGCTCGGATCCCCATCCTGGGCGGCCCGGTCGATGAACGGCCCGCCGGGAAAGCCCAACCCCAGCAGCCGCGCCACCTTGTCGAACGCTTCCCCGGCGGCGTCATCGACGGTGGCACCCAGCGGGTGCAACGGCGCCACCAGCGAGGAGACCTGCAGCAAGCTGGAGTGCCCGCCGGAGACCAGCAGGGCCAGCGCGGGGGGTAGCGGACCGTGCTCCAGAGTGTCCACCGCGACATGCGCGGTGAGGTGGTTGACCCCGTACAGCGGGACGTTCCAGGCCGCCGCGTACGCCTTGGCCGCGGCCACCCCGATCAGCAGCGCGCCAGCCAGCCCCGGTCCCGCGGTCACCGCCACCGCGTCCACGTCGGAGGGCATGACACCGGCAACACGCAGCGCGCGGCGCACCGTCGGCACCATCGCCTGCAGGTGTGCCCGGGACGCCACCTCGGGCACCACGCCGCCGAACCGAGCGTGCTCATCCACACTGGATGCGATCTCGTCGGCGAGCAGCGTGACCGTCCCGTCGCACGACAACCGCACCACACCCACTCCGGTCTCGTCGCAGGAGGACTCGATGCCCAGGACGATGCCGGTGGTCGCGGTCACTGGCAGGCCTGCCGGCGCATGGTGAACGCGTCGGCTCCGCTGGGCCGGTAATAACCGCGGCGGATACCGATCACATCGAACCCCTCGCTGCGGTACAGCTGGATCGCCGACTCGTTGTCGGTGCGCACCTCAAGGAACACCGTGGCTCCCACGGCGTGGTCGAGGACCGCCCGCAACAACGCCCGGCCGATCCCGCGGCGCTGATGCGCCGGGTCCACCGCAAGAGTGTGTACCTCCGCCTCGCCGCCAGCGCGGACCAGACCCACGTAGCCGATCAACGAGTCACCCTCCCGGGCGGAAAGGTAGTGATGACCCGCGGCCAGCGCCTCCAGGAACGCCGCTGGACTCCACGGGTCGTCACTGTCGAACAGCACATACTCCAATTCAGCGCAGCGCTGCACGTCGGCGGCTGACAGCGGTCCGATCAGGACGCTCATACCGGCGTCACCCGCTTGCGCGGCCCGGGTTCCAGCGCGTCGGGGCGCCGCAGGTACAACGGGGTGAGCGGCCCCGGCGGCGCGTGGGCCCGCACCGCCGCCGCTACCACGGCGACCAATCCGGCAGGGTCGGGGTGCCGGGGCGGCACCACCGGGAGCCCCAGCGTATCGGCGGTGCCGGCCACCCGAGACACGCTGGCCAACGGCAGCTCCCCTGGCCGGCTCACGTGCGGACCGTCAACCCGGGCACCAGAAGAGTCGTAGCGCGCCCAATACACCTCCCGGCGCCGAGCATCGCTCACCACCAACAGCGGGCTCCCAGCACCCGCCCGGTAGGCGATCGCGTCGAGGCTGCCCACGGGGTATACCGGGACGTTGAGTGCATCGCCCAGCGCTGCGGCGGTGACCATCCCGACCCGTAGCCCGGTGAACGGACCCGGACCTGCCCCGCACACCACCGCGTCGAGGTCACCCATCGACACCGCGACGCTCGCCAGCACCGAGCACACCGACGGCATGAGCAGCTCGCCGTGCGCTCGGGCATCCACGGTGACCCGCTCGGCGAGGACCTCCGGCAAGCCCACCGGGTGCAGCCGCAGCAATCCGGCGGTCACCGCGGCACTCGCCGTGTCCAGAGCCAACACCAGCACGGAGGAGAAGCTTACGGATCACATGTGTCGGCCGGTATCAGACGGGCCGGACCACACAGCCGCGCGACCCGCCTGCCATCATCACCGCCATCGCTGGGTCGCCCCAGCTGGATCAGCAGGTGCTCGTCGGCCAGCCGCTCGGCCATGCCCTCGCCCCACTCCACGACCACGGCGGCGGCCAACAGGTCAGTGTCCAGGTCGAGGTCGTCCAGCTCAGCCACCCCACCGAGCCGGTAGGCGTCGACGTGCACCAGCGGCACCCCTCGACCACCGGGCAGAGCCGGGTGCTCCCGAGCGATGACGAAGGTCGGGGAGGTCACCGGCCCGCGGACCCCCAGCCCGCTGCCAATACCGCGAGCCAGCACTGTCTTGCCCGCTCCCAGCGGCCCGGACAGCACCACCACGTCACCCGGACGCAGGCGCTCGCCCACGGCCCGGCCGAGGCGCTCGGTCTCCCCCGGAGTAGCCAGCTCCAGCACCAGACTCATGCCCCTTTCTCCCTGCGTGGCGGGGCCCCCGCGCACTGGGACAGCAAGTCCAGCAGGTGCCCGTTGACCCGCTTGGGCTGTTCCAGCATCGTCACGTGGCCCGACCCCTCCACCTGTACCAGCTCGACATCGGGGAGCAGCGCCGCGATCGCCTCGGAATGCTCGTATTGAATCAACCGGTCACTGTCGGAGCCGAGCACCAGCGCCTTGGCGTACTGCAGGCCGGCCAGTGCGGCGTACCGGTTGTGCGCTCCGAAAGTCGCCAGAAAGTCGGTCATGACCTCGGATGAGGTGGTCCTGATCATCCTGTACAGCAGCTCGACCAGCGCCGGATTGACCGCCTCGTCACCGAAGGCAAGCGTGCGGGTCAGACTCCAGATCAGATTCCGGCAAACGTCACGCCCGCGGTCGACCGCGCGCGCGCTGGGCTCCCAGCGGGACAGCCACGCGGCCACCGGCATCACCGGGTTTCGCCGGGACAGGAGTGGCTTGGGCAGGCCCGACCGGCCGATGTCCCCGGCGCTGGTGTTGAGGAAAGCCACCCCACAGATCTGCTCGGCGAACAGCTCAGGGTTGTGCTCGGCCAACGCCATGATCGTCATACCGCCGAGGGAATGCCCGATCAGCACGACCCGCCCCTCGGGCGCGGCCGCACGGATCACCGCATATAGATCACGGCCGAGTTGCTCGATGGTGCAGGCATGCCGGGGCGAACGACCGGAGCGACCATGGCTGCGATGGTCATAGAACACCTGGCGGACCCGGGGGCTGGTGGAATGCGCCAAGTCGCCTCGCTGGAAAAGCCACGACCGCCGGTCCAGCGTGTAGCCGTGGATCAGGATGACGGTGAACTCGGGCGCTCCCCCATCGGCCGGATCGAGCTCCTCCACCGACAGCTCCACCCCGTCGTCGGCCGTTACCGTGTACTCCCGGTCCGGTGGGAGCACAGCCAGCAGGGCGTCAGCGCGTTCCGTAGCGTCACCGCGTAGCGTGGCGATGCGGTTGTGGTGCACGCGGCCGGCGACGAACGCTACGGTCACCGCCGTGCCCAGCACACCGCCAACCACCCACGCGGCAGACTTCACCAGTGACCTTATTGGGGACCTCGTTGGGGACCTCATGTGGGCGACTCGCCCCCTAACATAGGACACACAGCAGCCGGACGGCGACCGCGCACCGTCCGGGTCAGCCGGGGCCGCACCATGCCCGTGACCACCTCGTAATGGATGGTGTCCAGCTTGTCCGCCCACTCCGACGCGGTAGGAGCGCCGCGCTCGCCGGTGCCGAAGAAGATCACCTCAGCGCCCTCGGCGACCGGGTCGTCCCCGCAGTCGACCATCACCTGGTCCATGCACACCCTTCCCACCACCGGGCGGCGCCGGCCGGCCAGCCACACGTCCAGCCGGCCGGTGAGTACCCTTGGCACGCCGTCGGCATAACCGGCGGGGACCAATGCCAGGGTGGTCTCCCGATCGGTATGCCAGACGTGCCCGTACGACACCCCTTCGCCGGCTGGGACCCGTTTCACCATCGCGACCTGCGAGCGCAGCGTCATCGCTGGTAGAAGATGATAACTCACCCCGGGTACCGGGGAGAGCCCGTAGACGGCGATGCCGGGGCGGACCAGGTCATAGTGCAGGTCGGGCCGGGTCAGCGTGGCCGCGGAGTTCGCCAGGTGCCGCAGCGGTCGCAACCCGGCATCCCGAGCCACCTGGTAGGCCTCATCGAAGTACCGCACCTGCTGCTCGATGATCGGATGCCCGGGATCGTCGGCATGCGCGAGGTGCGACCAGATCGCGACGACCTCGACGCCCCGGGTAGCCACCGCGGCGCGGACCAGGCCGGGCCACTGGTGACGGGCGGCGCCGCCGCGGTTCAGCCCGGTGTCAACCTTGAGATGCACTCGAGCGGCGCGGTCAAGCGCCGCCGCGGCGGCAGCGACGGTGGCCAGCTGGCCGGTGGAGTAGACGCCGAGGTCGATCCCGGCGACGATGCCGGCGGCGAGATCCTCACCGGGAGCGTGCAGCCAGGCCAGCACAGGGGCGTCAATTCCACCGTGGCGTAGCGCGAGCGCCTCGTCGATGCTGCACACGCCCAGCGCGCTGGCTCCCGCCTGCAGCGCCGCCACGGCGACGTCGAGTGCACCGTGGCCGTAGCCATCGGCCTTGACCACCGCCATGGTGGCGGCGCCGGAGGTGGCGGCGCAGCCAGCGAGGATCCCGACGTTGTGCCGGATCGCGTCGAGGTCAATCACCACGTCGGCCCGGGGACGCGGAGACGGCGCTGGTACCTCTGGCGTCACGGTCATTCCCACCTCCAGGCTGCCGAGCGGAGGGTGCGGATCGCGTCGGTCAGTGCTGCCTGGATCGCGGAGGCTGGAGCCGGCGCGGCGCTGGATGTGCCGCCCCGGGCGGCGAGGGCGGCGGCGAGCTCGTGGGCGTGCACCGCAGCGGCCGCCGCGATGGCCGGCTCCAGCCCGGCTGCCAGCAACGCGCCGAGCACGCCGGTGAGGACATCGCCGGAGCCCGCGGTGGCCGGCCAGGACGAGCGGGCTGGGTTCACCAGCACCCGCCCGTCCGGGGCGGCGACGATGGTGGTGTGTCCCTTGAGCACCAGCACCGCGTCACACCGGCGAGCGGCGTCCCGGGCGGCCGTGACCCGATCGGTGCCGGGTGGCTTGCCGGTGAGCCGCTCGAACTCCCGATCATGCGGGGTGAGGACCAGCGGAGTGCCCGGATCACGGTTGTCCGCCAGCTCGGGGTACCGGGCCAGCAGGGTGATCGCATCGGCATCAGCCACTACCGGCACCCCCGCGGCCAGCACGTGGGCCAGCACGTGGCGTCCGGCGGCGCCGGTACCCAACCCCGGCCCGACGGCCCAGGCCTGCACCTGCCCGGCATCGGACACCGACCCGGTGGCCACCACCTCCGGCCAGCGCCCGCGTACCGCGTCGGCGGCCGTGCCGGCGAAGCGAACCATGCCTGACGTGGCCAGCACCGCGGCTCCCGCACAGAGCACCGCCGCCCCGGGGTAGTCCGCCGAACCCGCGGCGATCCCGACGACGCCCTGGGTGTACTTGTCGCTGGTCGGCCCCGGCACCGGCCACAGCGCACCGATCTCAGCCGCAGTGAGCACCCGCAGATCAGGCTCCCCCAACTCGCCGAGCAACCCGATGTCCACCAGGTGCACCGGGCCGCAGCGCCAGGGGGCGAGCAGGTGCACCGGCTTGCGGGCGCCGAAGGTGACGGTCTCGGTGGCGGTGACGGCGGGTCCGTCGGCGATGCCGGTATCCGGGTCCACCCCGGACGGCGAGTCCACCGCGATGATCGGCACCCGGACAGCCTCCACCAGCCTCGCGGCCGCCGGGTGCAGCCCGCCGCGGCCGGAGAGCCCGACGATCCCGTCAAGCACGAGATGGGCCCGCTGCGGTAAGCGCTCGGCGATCCGCCCACCGGCTCGGCGCAGCGCGGCCAGGCCCCGCGGGTGCGCGCGCTCCGGTGACAGCAGGACAGCGGTGACCGCCACCCCGCGGCGGCGCAGGTACGCACCGGCCCACAGCGTGTCCCCGCCGTTGTTTCCGGCCCCGACCAGCAGCGCGACGTGCCGGCCGGGCACCCCGCCGGTTCGCTCAGCCAGCACCGCCGCAGCTCGGGTGGCCAGCCCGAACGCCGCGCGCCGCATCAGGACGCTCGCCGGCACGCGCCTGAGGAGGGCGTGCTCGGCGGCCCGGACGCGGGCCACCGACCACGCGCCCTGTGAGTGGCGATGCGAGCTATCACCCCTATTGCCACTCACGGGTCATTCGACCGTAACGGATTTGGCGAGGTTGCGTGGCTTGTCCACGTCGTATCCGCGTTGCCGGGCGATCTCGGCGGCGAGCACCTGAAGCGGCACGGTGGACACCAGCGGCTGCAACAGGGTGGGTACCGCAGGCACCTCCAGCAGGTGCGAAGCGTAAGGCCGCACTGTCTCGTCGCCCTCCTCGGCGATGACGATGGTCCGCGCACCGCGAGCCCGGATCTCCTGGATGTTGGACAGCAGCTTGGCGTGCAGCACGGCCCGCCCCTTGGGGGAGGGCATCACCACGACCACCGGCAGGTCATCCTCAATCAGCGCGATCGGGCCGTGCTTGAGCTCTCCGGCAGCGAAGCCCTCGGCATGCATGTAGGCGAGCTCTTTGAGCTTGAGCGCACCTTCCAAGGCCACCGGGAAGCCGACATGACGGCCAAGAAACAGCACCACCTTGGCGTGCGCGAGCTCGCGGCCCAGCTCGCGCACCTGGTCAACGGTGCCGAGCACCTGGGCCACCGCTGCGGGCATCGCCTCCAGCTCGGCGAACTCGCGGGCGACCTCGTCGGAGTACTTGGTGCCGCGAGCCTGCGCCAACGCCAGCCCGACCAGGAAGTTCGCCACGATCTGGGCGAGGAACGTCTTGGTGGCGGCCACCCCGATCTCCGGCCCAGCGTGGGTGTAGAGCACCGCGTCGGACTCTCTCGGGATCTGTGCCCCGTTGGTGTTGCAGATCGCCAGCACCCGGGCCTTCTGCTCGCGCGCATGCCGCACCGCCTCCAGGGTGTCCATCGTCTCCCCGGACTGCGAGATCGCGACCACCAGCGTGGAGCGGTCCAGCACCGGGTCGCGGTACCGAAATTCACTGGCCAGCTCCACCTCCACCGGCAGCCGGCACCAGTGCTCGATGGCGTACTTGGCGACCATGCCGGAGTGGTACGCGGTCCCGCAGGCGACCACGAAGACCTTGTTGACGTCACGCAGCTCCTGGGTGTCCATCCGCTGCTCGTCCAGCACGATCCGGCCGTCGATGAAGTGCCCACGCAGGGTGTTGGCGATGGCGCTGGGTTGTTCCTGGATCTCCTTGAGCATGAAATAGTCGTGGCCGCCCTTCTCCGCCGCGGACAGGTCCCAATCGATGTGAAAGGGCCTCCCATACGCGGGGGCGCCGTGGAAATCGGTGATCTGGTAGCCATCCCGGGTGATCGTCACCACCTGGTCCTGGCCGAGCTCGACGGCGTTGCGGGTGTGCTCGATGAACGCCGCGACGTCCGAGGCGACGAAGTGCTCCCCGTCGCCTACTCCCACCACCAGCGGCGACGAGCGGCGCGCCGCGACGATCAGGTCGGGTTCGTCGGCGTGACAAACGACGAGCGTGAACGCCCCGTGCAGCCGACGGCACACCATGCGGACGGCCAGCGGCAGGTCGCCACAGCGCGCGTATGCCGCGGCGAGCAGATGCGCGGCGGTCTCGGTGTCGGTGTCGCTGGCCAGCTCC
This sequence comes from uncultured Actinomycetota bacterium, assembly GCA_963822695.1. Lineage (GTDB taxonomy): Bacteria > Actinomycetota > Actinomycetes > Mycobacteriales > Pseudonocardiaceae. Next base: position 66,022 of record CAWGJH010000008.1, on the reverse strand, counting down.
ACCCCGCCCTGCTCCAGCTCAGCGCGTAGCTGGGCGTGGTTCTCGATGATCCCGTTGTGCACCACGGCGAGCCTGCCCGTGGTGTCGGAGTGTGGGTGGGCGTTGCGATCGGTCGGCGCACCATGGGTAGCCCAGCGGGTGTGCCCCATACCGGCGGTGCCGCGCAACGCCGCCCGCCCGGTGGCGTCGAGCTCATCGATCAGGTTGGCCAGCGCACCGGCCCGGCGCGCCACCGCGAGCATGCCAGCGCTGGTGAGCACCGCGACACCGGCAGAGTCGTAGCCGCGGTATTCCAGCCGGCCCAGACCCTGCAGGACGACGTCCAGGGCGTCTCGATGCCCCACGTAGCCCACAATTCCGCACATGTGCGTCACGCTAGCCCACCGTGAGGCGCACGCCTCCGTCACGCTAGCCCACTAACGCTAGCTCACCGTGAGGCCCGCAATCCGATACCGTCCCGGCTCATGGCACGCACCGATCCTGCGGTCCGCCGCACGGCGGAGGAGCTCTCCCGGCCGGGTCCACATGCGGTGTCCCGCGGTGACCTCACAGCGGCTGGCATACCCGGCGTGGTGTTCACTCCGCGGTCCGGGCTTGGACTGCCCGCGGTCGCGTTCGGGCACGGCTGGCTGCAGCCGACGTCACGCTACGAGGAGTTACTGCGCCACCTGGCTACCTGGGGTGTGGTCGCGGCAGCGCCGGCCACCCAGCGCGGCGCGCTGGCCTCGCACCGTCAGTTCGCCACCGATCTGCGCACCGTGCTGGACGTGTGTGTGGGGGTGCGGCTGGGTGACGGTGACATCAGCGTCGATCCTGGCAAGCTGGGTCTGATCGGGCATGGGATGGGCGGCGGCTGCGCGGTGCTGGCGGCGGCCCCAGGAGCGGCCCCAGGGGTGTCCACTGGGGCCGCCACCGACAACAGGTGCCGGGCGGTGGTCACGCTGGCGTTGGCCGAGACCCTGCCCTCAGCGGTGACCGCTGCGCGCGGCTGCACCATGCCGGGCCTGCATCTGGCCGGGGGCAAGGATCTCCTGTCACCGGCGGTCGGGCATGCCGAGCCGGTGGCCAGGGCGTGGGCCGGTCCGGTACAGCTGCGGACGCTGCCCAAGGCCAGCCATCTCGGTTTCACGGCGGGCCAGCACTGGAGCGACCTCCTCCTCGGCAGCAGCCCGGAAAGCGGAACCCGGCGGATCAGCCGAGCGCTGGTCATCGCGTTCCTGCTGCGCCACCTCACCGGCGCCACCGATTACGACGCGCTGCTGGCGGAACCCCACTAGTGTGATGCGACGACAAGTAATTCGAGTCAGCTGGCGGCGGCGACGATCGTGGCGATGCGGTGGGCGATGGTCCGGGCGATGGATTCGGTAGGAGCTTCGACCATCACCCGCACGAGCGGCTCGGTGCCTGACGGGCGCAGCAGGACGCGGCCAGCCTCGCCCAGTTCGGCCTCGGCACCGGCGATGGCGGTGGCCACGGCGGGTGCCGTCGCGACCGCCGCCTTGTCCGCGACCGCGACGTTGACCAGCACCTGCGGCAGCCGGGTCAGCACACTGGCCAGATCCGCCAGGCTCCGCCCCGAGCTGACCATCCGGGCCATCAGTCGCAACGCGGTGAGCAACCCGTCGCCCGTGGTGGCGTACCCAGGAAGCACCACATGCCCGGACTGCTCACCGCCCAGCGAGAACCCCCCCGCCGTCAGCGCCGCCAGCACGTATCGATCACCCACCGGAGTGGTCCTGACCACCACGCCGTGCTCGCGCATCGCCAGGTGCAACCCCAGGTTGCTCATCACGGTGGCAACCAAGGTGTCAGCGACCAGCTCGCCACTCTCCCGCATTGCCAGCGCGAGAATGGCCATGATCTGATCACCGTCCACGACCTCGCCGGTGGCGTCCACGGCCAGGCAGCGGTCAGCGTCGCCATCGTGCGCGACACCGATCGCCGCGCGCTGCGCCAGCACCGCCTCCCGCAGCTGGTCCAGGTGGGCGGACCCGCAGCCGTCGTTGATATTGAGGCCATCGGGCTGCGCATGCAGCGCCAGTACCTCTGCGCCAGCCTTGCGGTAGGCTTGGGCCGCGACGACGGACGCCGCGCCGTGCGCGCAGTTGACCACCACACGGACCCCGGCCAGCGAGTGCGGGGTGGCCAGCAGTAAGTGATCTACATAGTGCCCAGCGGCCTCCGGCACGTCACGCACCCGGCCGATCCGAGCTCCGGTGGGACGCTCGCACTCGCGGCCGTAGACCCGGGCGGTGATCTCGTCCTCCACCGCGTCGGGAAGTTTGCGACCGCCAGCGGCGAAGATTTTGATGCCGTTGTCAGGCATCGGGTTATGCGAGCCAGAGATCATCACGCCGAGGTCCGCTGAGAACTCACCCACCAGGTGGGCAACCGCTGGAGTAGGGAGCACCCCAACCCGCAGCACATCAGCGCCCGCCGAGGTCAGCCCAGCGGTGACGGCCGCCTCCAGCATCTCACCGCTGGCGCGTGGATCCCGACCCACCACAGCGACCGGACGATGTCCGAGACCGTGCTCGGCAAGCACCCGTGCCGCCGCGCCGGACAAAGCCAGCGCCAACTCCGGCGTTAGCTCGGAGTTGGCGAGCCCACGCACACCATCGGTGCCAAACAGGCGAGACATCAACGGGTGTGGCGTACTAACGCTTCGAGTACTGGGGCGCCTTGCGCGCCTTCTTCAAACCGTACTTCTTGCGCTCTGTAGCCCGGGCGTCGCGGGTGAGGAAGCCCGCCTTCTTCAGCGCCGGGCGGTCATCGATGTTGAGTTCGACCAGTGCCCGAGCAATGGCCAGCCGCAGCGCGCCAGCCTGGCCGGATGTGCCGCCACCGGAGAGGTTGCCGAACACGTCGTAGGACTCGGGCTTGTTGACGATCAGCAGGGGCTCCCGGATCAGCTGCTGATGCACCTTATTCGGGAAGTACCGCTCCAGGCTGGTGCCGTTGAGCCTGAAAACGCCGGTGCCGGGCACCAGGCGCACCCGCACGATCGCCTCCTTGCGGCGACCGACGGTCTGCACGGCCGGACCACTGGGCATCGGCATCGCCGACACGAGCGGGACCGGTACAACAGCGGCAGCCGGCCCGGCCTCGGGTTGCGGCGTCTGCGGGGTGGTCACGGCGTCTCTCGGGTCCTCACTAGTGGCGGTGTCTGACGAGGTCACTGGGCGACCTGGGTGATCTGGAATGGCTGCGGCTGCTGGGCCGCGTGAGGGTGCTCGGGGGTGGCATAGACCTTGAGCTTGCGAGCCATTGCCCGACCCAGCGTGTTCTTCGGGAGCATGCCCTTGATGGACCGCTCCACCAGCCGCTCCGGTTGAGTGGCGAGCATCTCGGAGAACGAGCGCCGCTTGAGCCCACCTGGGCGCCCACTGTGTCGGTAGACGAAGCTGCGATCGCCCTTGTTGCCGGACAACGCCACCTTACCGGCGTTGACGATCACGACGAAGTCGCCGGTGTTGACATGCGGGGCATAAGTCGGCTTGTGCTTGCCGCGCAGCAGCGTGGCGGCCTGACTGGCGAGGCGACCCAGCACCACGTCCGTCGCATCGATGACATGCCAGGCGCGCTCGACCTCGCCAGGCTTAGGACTGTACGTGCGCACGGACCTACCTCGTTATCGCAGTTCGCAGGATTGTCGCAGTTCGCAGGGTCTACAGCAGCGGGGAAACGATACCGGCCGCCGCGCGACCCGGTCAAAACGGGGTCGCCGCCGGGCGGGCTGCTACCCGGCGGCGACCCGGAGACCTCACCCGGCACGGTTACGACCAACGCGCCCGGTTCACTGCTTCCCCGTGCTGGTAGTTCTCGCTCGACGTGCCCAGCGCTACCCCGATCTGGTTCAGCACCTGGTTCAAGTCGTTCGCCGATCGATCCCACTGCGCCTGGTGGGCCTGGTAGGCGCTCGACGCGTCGCCGGTCCAGGTCTCGACCATCGGCTGCAGGTACCTCTTGAGGTCGTCCATCTCCCGGCTGATGTTCGTCCACGTCGTCTGAATCGAGCTCCGCGCGCTCTCAAGCTCGCCGAACGTGACCAGGATCTCGCTCACAGGTCTCTCTCCTTCAATCTTGTGTGGTAGGGCGGGGCCTGGGCGAGCACTCAGTTGCCCAACGCCTGGCTGATCCGCGAGTAGGCCTGGTGCTCGGTCTCGTCGGCCTGCGCATAGGTGGTCCCGGATCCCCGGATCTGCTCACCGATGCCGTTGAGTGCCTCGTTGAGCTGGCGCGCGTCGGTATCCCACCGCGCCATCAGCATCTGGAAGGCGGTCGCCGCCTGGCCCTTCCACGCCCCTGCCAGCGGGGCCAGCTGATTGCGCAAAGCCGAGAGCTGGCTCTGCACGCTCTGGTTCACCTCGGCGACGTGCTGGGCCGCCGCCTGCATCTGCTCGAACTGCGCGCCGAACTGCTGTGCCATCTGCCGCGGTCTCCTTGATCGATCTGACTACTCAGAGACGACACAATGCCAGATCTGGTTCCACAGCGTGACCACCTGGTCGCAGAACGTTGCAAGCGCGAACGCCGCGACCCGTGCGCGGGGGCTCGCGGGCGAGGCGGCAACTCCGCGAGCTCGGTGGGAGGGCACTGCCGCAGCTCACGCGCCGCCCGAATCCTCCCCATTCGAAGGAATACGCCAGAACAGCGGGCACTTATCGGACATTGACGAAGCGAGGAGTGTGCTCCGCCGGATTTCCATCCCGCGCCGCGTTGAGCTCATTGAGATGGCGGACGAGCCTCGCCAGGCGCCAATACCGCCGGTCGATGCTCATGGTGTGCAGACCTGACCCGACCAATACGCCGACGCAGAACGTCACCGTCAGCCAGGTCGCTACGAAAAGGATGGTATTCATGCAGATAAGGTTCCCGGGCGGACCGCGTCCGAGGAAGTTTTTCGGGCGGAGTTGGGTGGACGCGAGCCGGACGGGCGGACTCGGACCGAGTCGCATCGAGTCGGCCGATCAGTGTGAGGTCGCACCGGCGGGATGTAGCGCATAATTGATCCCGTGGACGAGACTGAGTTCGTGCCCGTCCCCGCAGAGGTTACGCGCCTGTGGAGCCGTGTGAAGAAAGCGCTGGCGGCGAACGAAGATCCGTCACCTCGTCAAATCGACCGTTGGGCGTCGGCTGCCGGCCTTGAGCTGGCAGGGAGTACGATCGCGGGTTGGTTCGAGACCTGGTCTGTCGTCCCGGCGTGGGAGAAGTTCGATGTCCTGATCAAGGCGTTAGCTGCCGAGCGGGACGAGGACTGGCGCTCGCTGCACCGAGCAGCGCTGACGGCAGACCGTGAGCGCAAGCGGGAGGAACGGCAACGGAGGAAGCTAGGCCAGCCTACCACACCGGTGTCCTTCGAGTCACTGGCCACGACGAGGAAACCTGATCTACAATCATCGATGCACGACCCCGCGCTGGCGGCGATATCCTGGGTCGTGGGGGCCCCAGCTGACCGGTCCCCAGCCGGACCACTGCCTGTGCTTTGGCAGTTGCCGATGGATGTGGCACATTTCACCGGTCGGGATGCTGAGCTGGCCACGCTCGATGCCCTCCTTGCCCAGGATGAGGGGAGCCGGTCCGCGGCCATGGCGATCGTGGTGATCGTCGGCACCGCGGGGGTGGGCAAGACCGCCCTGGCGGTGCGCTGGGCGCATCGGGTCCGTGATCGCTTCCCCGAGGGGCAGTTGTTTGTGAACCTGCGCGGCTACGATCCTGGCTCACCGATGGCACCGGAACAGGCCCTGGAAGAGTTCTTGCGTGCCTTAAATGTGCCTGCTGAACGGATTCCTGCCGGATTAGGAGCGAGGGCCGCGCTGTACCGTTCCTTGCTCGATGGGCGCCGCGTCTTGCTCGTGCTGGACAATGCCCACACCGCTGAACAGGTACGGCCGTTGCTGCCTGGCTCATCCACCTGTCGGGTCGTGGTGACGAGTCGCAGCCGCCTGTCCGGCCTCATTGCCCATGACGGAGCCATCCGGGTCACTGTGGACCTGCTGCCCCCGGCCGAAGCGACCGCGTTACTGCGCGATGTCATCGGGAGCGCCCGGGTCGCAGCCGAACCCGAAGCGGCTGTCGAGCTGGCCAGCCGGTGCGCTTACTTGCCGCTGGCGTTGCTTATCGTGGCCGAACGGGCCGCCACTCACCCGCACGCCACGCTGGCTGGCCTGGCCGGCGAGCTGGCGGTGGTGCACGACCGCCTGGACCTGCTCACCACCGCCGAGGAGGAGGACGAGGCCACGGCGGTGCGTGCGGTGTTCTCGTGGTCCTACCACGCGTTACCGCCCGAAGCGGCGCGCGCGTTCCGATTGCTCGGCCTGCACGCCGGAGCGGACATCAGCGTCCCGGCCGCCGCCGCACTCACCGACACCACCGCCGCTCGGGCACGACGGCTGCTGGAAACCCTGGTGGGCACGCATCTGATCGAGGAGACCGGTGCAGACCGGTACCGGCTCCACGACCTGCTGCGGGTCTATGCCGCGGAGTGCGCCAAGGCGGAGGAAAACGAGCACGACTGTGCCGCTGCCGTGCGGCGAGTGCTCACCTGGTACCTGCATACCGGCGATGCCGCCGACCGCATCCTTGACCCGCACCGCCGCCGCGTCCCCCTCGACGACCCAGAGGTAGCCTGTTCGCCGCTGGAGTTCACTACCTATGGCCAGGCCCTCGACTGGTGTGAGGCCGAACGGGCGAACCTGGTGGCAGCCATTCGCCACGCCGCCGAGGCTGGTGAGCACGTCATCGCCTGGAAACTCCCCCTTGCCCTGTGGAGCTTCTTCAACCTGCGTAAACACTGGGCCGACCTGATCGCCACCTACCGCGTTGGCCTCGCTGCCGCTGCGCACCTGCACGATCGGCGAGGGGAATCCTGGACATTGAGCGCTCTCGGGATGGTTTATCTTGACCTTCGGCAATACGAGGAAGCCGCCGACCAATTCCGGCGTGCACTACCCATCTGCCAGGAAATCGACGACCAATGGTGTGAGGCTCTTGCTCGGGTTGGCCTCGGTGCGGCCTACCTTTATCTTGGGCAATACAAGGAAGCCCTCGGCCACTCTCAGCACGCCCTACACATCTTCCAGGAAATCGACGACCCATGGGGTCAAACTCTCACCCTGCTCAACATCGGCGTCATCCATCGCAAGCTTCAGCATTTCGAAGATGCCCTCGACTATTTTCAGCGCACCCTGACCGTCGTCCGTCCCATCCACCACCAATCAGGCGAAGCCATGGCACTGCATAATATCGGTGATACCTACCGGGATCGCTGGCGGTTCGAAGACGCCCTTGGCTATTTCCAGCAAGCCTGTACTACCTATCGCGAGATCGGTGACCGATGGGGCGAAGCGCAAACCCTACGTAGCATCGGTGATACCTTACAGAAACTCAACCAGATAGAGGCGGCAGCCGAGTACTTGCACCGAGCGCTGCCGATCTTCGAAGATCTCGACGACTCGTTCACCGCCGCGAGGGTTCGCGCCAGCTTAGAAATTCTCGATTCCCACAACCCCGACCAGCGTTCGTAACCTGGAGCCATCCACGTCGGCCTCACCCACCATTTCCGCGCGTGGTTGAGTCAGGCCCGAGTGGGTGGTGACCTGGCGGGCCATTCGAGCGAGTTGGGGGCCGGCTGCCGCCGTCCCAGCGCCGCACCGACGCCGCAGCGAACGGTTCCGCCACGTCCAGCCGGCCGCATTCGAACTCCACGCTCGCAGCCACCATGTCGAGATCACCGTTCGGGCCGGCCGGGGTGGCTGCCACAGCTCCCGTGCCGTCGCCCGCTTGGCTTTAGCGCCGTTGGTGTGTGCGGGAACGGCATCTCCGAGGCGGCACCACGATCAACATCGGACCCATGGTTTACCGCGCGCGTCTGCACTCCTACCCTGGCTGGGTCCAGATCCGTACTGCAACGCCTGTGAGGCCCTTGATGTCCGGTATCGACATCCCGCTGTCGGATGATGTCGCGTTAGTTCACATCGACACCACCAAGCCGAGCATCGCCCGGTGTTATGACGCGGCCCTTGGCGGCAAGGATAACTATGAGGTTGACCGAGAGTTCATCCGGCGACTTGAGCAGGTCGCACCGGAGATCGGCCGATTTACGTGGGACAACCGGAATTTTTTGATCCGTGTGACCCGCTTTCTCGCCGGCAAGGCGGGCATCACCCAGTTCCTTGATTGTGGGTCAGGGCTGCCCACCGCTGAGAACACTCATCAGGTTGCCCAGCGAATCCAGCCGGAGGCCCGCGTGGTGTACGTTGACAACGACCCGGTCGTCCTCGCGCACGGTCGGGCGCTGCTGGAGGAGAACGACCGGACTCACTTCAGCGCTGCTGATATCTTCAAGCCACGCCAGGTCATCAACGACACGATGGTCCGCAGGCACCTTAACTTCTCTGAGCCGATCGCGCTGTTCCAACTTGGGACGCTGCACCACTACGACGGCGAGCCCAGCCCGCAGAGCATCATGGCCGAATATATAGAGGCCCTGCCCTCGGGTTCCTACGTGGCGATCAGCCATTTCTGCGATCCGCAGACCACCAGCGAGTTGAGTGAACTCGCCCGCAAGATGGAACAGACCTTCCTGCAGAGCCCGTTGGGCAGCAGCGGAGTGTTCCGCACTCGCGCCGCGATCGAGGGCATGTTTTCGGGCCTGGATTTGGTCGAGCCCGGCCTGATCCGGTGCGCCGACTGGTGGCCCGACGGCCCTCGGATCACGCCGCTTGACCCTGTCCAGGACTGCATCGTCGGAGCGGTCGGTCGGAAACCCTAGGACAAGCGATCCGATACCGAGCTGTACGGCAGGGTGTTCGACCGGCTGACGGTGAACGCTGAGACTCCCCAACACACCCGGCAACTGCTGGCCAAGGCGCGCGCCGAGATTGCTTAGCACCGGTCCTGCGTCGGGACGTCGCCCCGCCGCAGCCTGTCGCGCTCGGCGTCCCGCTGGGTGTAACCCATGGCTGCCGTCTGCCGGAGAGCATGATCACGCGATGAACCAAGTACGCTGGAAGTGGTGACCGGTGACGCGGCCGAGGAGGTGCGCCGGGTGCTCTTAGCGAAGGCGCCCGCAGCCGAGCCGTTTCTTGCCGCCCCTATCGAGACCGTGACGCTCCGGGTCGCGGATTGGCGCGTTGAGGAGTTTCCTTTCTCTGGTCACTCCGGTGGCAGCCAGGCGAGCTGGACGAGCTGCCGACCGGCCTTGCGTTCGACCAGGGTGCCCCGGCCCGGCGGCATCGGGGATGGCTTGACGTTACCGAGCAGCGGGCCCTCCTCGGGGTTGCCACTCATCACGACACCAGGACTGGACAGCTCCCGCAACCGGGCGATCACCGGCTCGAACAGGGCCCGCGCGGCGCCACCGCAACGCCGGGCGACGATGAGGTGCAGCCCCACGTCCTTGGCCTGGGCCAGGAACTCCAGCAGCGGCGCGAGCGGGTTCACCCCACCCTGGGTGGCCACCAGGTCGTAGTCGTTGACCAGGACGTAAAGCTCCGGGCCCGACCACCAGGAGTGGTCCCGAAGCTGCTGTTGGGTAAGGCCAGGTCCGGGCAAGCGCTTGCGCAGGGAGCGTTGCACCTCACTGATGATCGGAGTCAGCACGTCGGCCGACATCCCGTACTCGAGGAGGTGATCGGATTCCACGAAGCCGAGCATGGTGCGGCGATAGTTGACGATCACAATGCGGGCCTGCTCCGGCGTGGCGCGCTCCACGATGCCCCGGGCGATTGTCCGCAGCAGGGTGGTCTTGCCGGATTCGCCGTCGGCGAAGCACAGGAAGTGCGGCTCGGCGGCGAAGTCGAGGTACACCGTGGCGAGTTCGGCTTCGTTGATCCCGATCGGGATCAGGTGCGGTTGCTGCGGCCCGGTGATGGGCAACCGCTGGTAGGGGAGCCGCTCGGGCAGCAGCCGGACCCGCGGCGCACGGTGCCCGCGCCACCCGTCACGAATACGCGCGACCGCGTCGGCCACCCCACTGCCGACGTCCTGCGCGCTGGTGACCGCGTCGATCCTGGGCAGCGCGGCGAGGAAGTGCAGCTTGTCCCGGGACAACCCCCGTCCCGGGCGACCCGGCGGCACGTTGAGCGCCGCCCGCCGGTCACTATCGGACTCGCCCGGATCACCGAGGCGCAGCTCGAAGCGGGTACCCAGGAGGTCTTTCAGTGCAGGCCGGATCTCGGCCCACCGGGTGGCGCCGATCATCACGTGCACCCCGTAAGACAGGCCCTGGGTAGCCAGGTTCACCACCCGCATCTCCAGGTCGCTGACGTCGAACTCCTGGCGGAAGCTGTGCCACCCGTCGATGACCAGGAACACGTCACCAAACGGATCTTCCCGCAACTCCGCTGCCGGACCAGGAGATCGGCCGCGCTGCTTGCGGGCCCGGAAATCGGCCATCGAGTCGATGCCCAACACGCGGAATCGCCGCTCCCGGGCGGCGAGCAACCCGGTCACCTCGGCGAGGATGCGCCGAACGGTGTCCGGCTCCTGCCGACCGGCCACCCCGCCGCAGTGCGGCAGGCCATCCAGTGACGCCAACGTGCCACCACCGAAGTCGATGCAGAAGAACTGCACCTCCTCGGGGGTATGAGTGAGCGCCAGCGATATCACCATCGAGCGCAGCAGGGTGGACTTGCCCGACTGCGGGCCGCCGGTGACCACGGCGTGACCCGCGGCGCCGGAGAGATCCGCCCAGAGCAGGTCACGGCGCTGCTCGTAGGGCTTGTCCACAATCCCGACCGGGACGGTGAGCCGGCCGTTGCCGAAGAACTCGACCGGGGACAATCCGCGATCCTCGGTGCGCGACAGCGGCGGCAACAGCTGGTCCAGCGAGGGCGGCGCGTCCAGCGGCGGCAGCCACACCTCGTGAGCCGGGGGCCCCTGCCCGCGCAGCTTGGCCACCACAACATCCAGCACGCTAGGCCCTGGGACGTTTTCTGGGACGTCTTCTGGGGGTGCGGCGGGCTCAGCTGTGTCGGGTAGGGCTGGCTCGGGTAGCTCCACATAGTCAGGCACGAACAGCCGCGGCCGCCGGTCCGAGGTGACTCCGACCGTGCTAGGCCTAGCGACGGCCCCGCTGGCGCGGTAAGGACCCGAGACGTAGGCAGCCTTGAAGCGCTCCATGGACGCGGTGTCGAATTTCAGGTAGCCGGAGCCGGGCACCGGCGGTAGCTCGTAGGCGTCGGGTACGCCCAGCACCGCCCGGGACTCCCCAGCGGAGAAGGTCTTCAGCCCGATCCGGTAGGACAGGTGAGACTCCAAGCCCCGTAGCTTGCCCTCCTCCAGGCGTTGCGAGGCCAGCAGCAGGTGCATCTGCAGCGAGCGACCCAACCGGCCGATCGCCACGAACAGATCGATGAGCTCCGGCCGCTGGGCAAGCAGCTCGGAGAACTCATCGATCACGACGAACAGCGCCGGTAGCGGATCGAGGTCGGCGCCGTTGTCCCGGGCCCGCTCGTAGTCCTTGACGTTGGCGAAGTTCCCCGCGGTACGCAACAGCTCTTGGCGGCGGTTCATCTCACCGGCCAGCGCGTCCTGCATGCGAGTGACCTGGGTCAGGTCGTCAGCCAAGTTGGTGATCACCGCGGCGACGTGCGGTGCGTGCTCCATGCCCAGAAACGTCGCGCCACCCTTGAAGTCGACCAGTACGAGGTTCAACACCGCCGACGAGTGGGTGGCGATCAGGCCCAGCACGAGAGTCCGCAGGAACTCCGATTTCCCCGACCCAGTAGCCCCCACGCAGAGCCCGTGCGGGCCCATGCCGCCCTGGGCGGCCTCCTTGATGTCCAGCTCCACGGGCTGGCCAAACTCGCCAAGCCCGATGGGCACTCGCAACCGATCCCCGATCGGGCGCGGTCGCCAGGCCTGAGCGACGTCGAAGGCATGGGGATCCTCGGGCAGGCCGAGCAACCCGAGCAACCCGGTGTTGCCCAGCAGCGGCTCGTCCTCGCCGTGGGGCTCCGCTGCGCCGAGGCGGAAAGGGGACAGGGCACGCGCCACCGCCTCGGCCTCGACAACAACGAGCGAGTCGGGAGACCCGAAGGGCTCGACCCCGGCCGCGCCGCGGGCGCCGATCGCACCATTCTCGATCGCCAGCTGCAATCCACGGCGTGAGGTCACACTACCCAGCGATTCCGAGAGGTCGAGCACGGTCACCCCGGCCACACCCTCCTCGAGAATGATCTGCTCCGCTCCGGTGACCTCGCCACCGTCGATGACGATCATGATGTGCGGCCCGTCGCCCAGTGGCGCAGCGTTGCGGGCGAACCGCGGACGGTCCCGGAGCTGCTCGCCGAGCAACTCCTCGATCTGGGCCAGCGAGGAAGCCATCATCCGCACCGGCCCGGCACCGTTGACGCGGCTCGGGTGCTGCACATGAGGCAGCCACTTCGCCCACTCCCAGTCCACCTTCGCCCGCCCGGCGGTGACCACGGCAACGAGCAGATCGTCGGGAGTGTGGAAGGTGGCCAGCTGGGCCACCATTGAACGGGCCAGCCCCCGCGATGCGGCCGGCTCGCCGGAGATCCCGATGGCGGCGAACCCGCGGATCGAGATCGCGATCGGCAGCTCCGGCACGATGGAATGGGCTCGGACGAACTGGCGCAGCGCCAGCGTGGTGATCGGCTCCAGCTCGTCCACCGGACCGGTCTGCGGTGGCACCAGCCGAGTGGCCAGCCGCTGCGATCCCCGGCAGATCCGCACGTGGCAGAAGTCAAAGTCGCCGCTGCGGCGTTCCCACATCCGCCGGCTACTGGCGATCGACCACAGCGCGGCGGGATCGGGATGGCTCCACTCCAACGCCGCGCGCTGCTCCTGCGCGGCCTCCCGGGCCCGCTCCCGCATCTGGCCCAGATAGCGCAGGTAGTCTTTGCGGTCCTCGTTCATCTCGGCCTTGGCCTGGCCACCACGGCCACCACCGGCGAACATGCCGGCGGTTGACAGCACCATCATGATCGGGAACATCAGGAACAGCGGGTTGCTCACGGGGTTGCTCTCGCCCTTCCCGATGAAGGCATACGCCACCGTGCCCAGCACGGCCATGATCATCACGACCGGCAGGATCTTCTGCATGATGTTGCCCGGGATGACCCTGGGTACCTCGGGCGGCGGCTCCAGATGAACCTCACCACCGGGCATCGTCGGCGCGACCAGGCGCGGTCGTCGCCGGAACTGCACGGTGCTCATGACTGCACGGTGCTCATGCACCATCACCTCCGCACCCTGATGGGCCAGCCGGACACCCTAGCTTGCTGCGGGGACTCGACACCTGCGCCTCCCGCTCCTCGCGTGATGAGCCTGCAACATAGTCGTTTTGACGATGCAACTTTTGCTCCTTAGCCTTACCGTCTGACCATCGACGGCGGAGCGACGGAACGGCCACAGGACGCATGACGAGAGGGTGAACGGGTTGACCCACCAGGACCATCCCCACCGGGACCACCCCCACCCCCACCAAGGCCACCTCAGCTCTCCGGTACACTCCCGTCCCCCTCCTCGGGTAGTTGACTTGCCAAGGACTAGGAGTGCGACCGCGGTGACCAAGAGAACCGGACAACTCGTGATCATCGGGGGCGCGGAGGACCGCGTCGGCGGGAGCGTGATCCTCCGGCGGTTTCGCGACCTGTGCGGCGGCGAACGTGCCCGGATCGCCGTCCTCGGGACCGCGACGACGATCCCCGACGAAGTTGGTGATGATTACACCAAAGCATTCCGCGCCATCGGTGTCGGGGAGGTGGTGTTCCTGCCTCTCGCGTCCAGGGACGAGGCGAACGCGACCGAGACGATCGAGATCCTCGACGGAGTCGACGGAGTCTTCTTCACCGGTGGCGATCAGCTGCGCATCGCCGCGATCGTCGGAGGGTCGCGGGTGCACGACTGGCTGCACCAGAAGTTCGAGCAGGGCTTGGTCATCGCCGGGACCAGCGCGGGGGCGGCGATGATGTCGCACACCATGATCCTGGGTAACTCCGGCACGACCCGCTCGACGTCGGCCGTTGCGCTCGGGCTTGGCCTGGGGTTCCTTCCGGACGTAGTGATCGACATGCACTTGACCGAGCGCCGGAGGCTACCTCGCCTTCTCGCCGCCGTGGCCCGCTTCCCCCACCACCTCGGGATCGGCATCGACGAGGACACTGCGCTGATCGTGGATAGCAACCGGTTCGAGGTCATCGGAGCCGGGGCGGTGACGATCGTCGGCCCCCCGGACGACGCGATGCCGATGGCGCTCATCCGCGTACTGGCGGCCGGGTGCTCGTTCGACCTCACCACCCGGTCAGCAGAGATCATCGTTGGACCCGAGGTGGAGCGGAGGTTGTCCCGGGCATCGTAAAAAGCTAAGCTAACCGAGCGGCGGCCGACTGAATTCGGAGAGTGAGCGCGTCGTTCCCGCCAGCTTGATCGATTCGGAAAAAGGCCTGGCGTCATGGCTGCCGAAGATGATGAGATTTTCTTGGCGATGCGGGCGCGATTGAGAGCACTGCTGCCCCAGTTGAATGAACGTGATCGTCGTGCTGCCATGGCGGCCGAGGCGAAGTCGTGGGGCCGTGGTGGAATCAGCGCGGTGCATCGAGCCATTGGTGCGTCGCGGACGACGATTCGCCGCGGTATGGTCGAACTCGCACATGGCGAGCTGGCCCAGACCGGTCACCGAGTCCGGGCGCGGGGAGCTGGTCGGAAGAAAGCCGAGGTCGCCAATCCGGAGTTACTCGACGCGTTGGATTCCTTGGTCGAGCCGCGCACTCGAGGTGACCCGGAGTCGCCGTTGCGGTGGACCACGAAATCAACGCGCAACCTCGCCGGGGAACTGACCGCAATGGGCCACCCGGTCAGCCACTCCGTCGTGGCGAAGATCCTGCGTTCGCTCGGATACAACCTGCAGAGAACCCGCAAGGTACTGGAAAACCAACAACGTCTCGACCGTGACGCCCAGTTCCGGTACATCAACGGACTCGCCAAGCAACTCTTGATCAGCGGCGACCCCGTGGTCAGCGTCGATACAAAGAGAAAAAGCCTGGTCAGACCGTACGCGCAGGCCGGCAAGGAATGGCAACCGAAGAGCAAACCGGTCGAGACGCCCACCCATGATTTCCCCGGAAAACTGGGTGAGGAAATCCACTATGGAGCCTACGACGATGACAGCGCCTGGGTCTCCGTCGGGGTCGACCACGATACGTCGGTATTCGCCGTCGCCACCATCGAACAATGGTGGCACACAATGTGCAAGCACAAGTACCCCGACACACGGCGGATCCTCATCACCGCCGCTGGCAGCGGAACGAACGGGCATCGCGCCAGCCTGTGGAAGTTTGAACTCGCCCGGCTCGCCGCGGCAACCGGACTCAACATCATCGTCTGCCACTACCCACCCGGCACCAGCAAATGGAACAACGTCGAATACCGACTCGTCTCCAGGATCACCCACAACTGGCGCGGACAACCGCTCGAAGCATATCAAACTATCGTCAATCTCATCGCCGACACCACCACCACGACGGGCCTGACAGTTCACTGCGAACTCGATTCCGACCTCTATCACACCAGAACCAAACTCACCAGCCGGCAGAAGAAATCAATACCTCTCACTCCGCACCAATTTCATCATGACTGGAATTACACCATCCGACCATCTAACCTCAATTCCACGTCTTGCACGGGCCGATCTCGGTCTCCGCGAGAGCATTGCCCAGGGCGTTGAGAGGACCAGTTCGGTCACCATGCCGATGGCGTCATGCTGATGGCGTCATGCTGATGGCGTCATGCTGATGGCGGTGCGCGGCACCAGGTTCGCCCAGCAGGTCACAGCCAGGTCACGCTGACGCCGTCCACCCAGGCCAGCTCAACTCAACTCCCGCACCGCGGATCGAGACTAAATGGACAGAAAATTTCATTCCAAACTCCTAATGGATAGGAAATTTCATTCCAACTCCTTTTGAGTGGCGGTCCTTTTGAGTGGCGGTCCTTCCCCTCCGACCTGCCATGAGGCAGGCTCGGAGCGGAATCTCAGCCCATCCCGAGTCAGGGGAAAGAGGAACACCAGTAATGTCAGCGTCCGTGAATGTCAGCGTCCGTGAAGCGTTGGAAACCGAGCCATATGCGCCGTCGCTGGGGCGCCACCAGCATGCTGGCGGCGGCTCGCCGGTTCCACCGAGTCAGGGCGGCAGCGAGCTTCCCCAGCCTGCTGCCGCTGGTCGGATGGCCACCTCAGCTGCCACCCCAGCTGCCGAGGACTCCAGCGCTGCTGTTACGTGCCGCGTAGAACCAGCAGGGGAGGTCACAGAAGGCCCGGTCGTGGCACAGCACACCCCTGAAATCAAGATCGTAAAAATCAGGGTGTACCGCGGCCCCAACTACTGGTCGTACAGCCCCGCCATCAACCTCCTCGTCGACCTCGGGTCGTGGGAGGAGTGGCCGACGGACCGGCTCCCGGGCTTCGCTGAACGCCTCGTCGAACTCATCCCCGAACTGCGCACGCACGACTGTTCACGCGGCCATCCCGGGGGCTTCCTCGAACGGCTCGAGAGCGGAACCTGGCTCGGCCACGTCGCTGAGCATGTGGCTCTCGCGCTCCAGGTACGCGCCGGCTTCGACGTCCGCCGGGGAAAGACGCGGTCGGCCGGTGAGCGAGGGCACTACTACGTCATCTACAGCTACGAGAACGAAGGCGTCGGGCTGGCCGCCGGCAAGCTGGCCGTGCGCCTGGTGAACCACCTGGTCCAGCCGGAGCCCGGTTTCGACCTGAAGCAGCAGATGGACAGGCTGCTCCGGGGCGCTCGACGGACGCGGTTGGGGCCATCCACGCGGGCCATCGTGGGCGAGGCGGAACGCCGCGGCATCCCGTCGTTCCTGCTGGACGACCGGTCGCTGGTCCAGCTCGGCCACGGCGTGCACCAACGGCGCATCGTGGCGACGGTCCCTTCGTCGACGAGCGCGATCGCGGTCGACCTTGCGAGAGACAAGGGGCTCACGAAGAGCCTCTTGCGGGGCGCGGGCGTCCCCGTCCCGCGCTCGGAGATCGTGCGGTCAGCCGACGCCGCGGTCGCGGCAGCGGAGCGGATCGACCTCCCGGTCGTCGTGAAGCCGCTCGATGGCAACCACGGCCGTGGCGTTTCCCTCGACGTGCACAAGGAAGCGGAGATCCGAGAGGCGTTCGAGCGCGCCCGAGGCGCGGCGCGGGGGGGCTCGGTCATCATCGAGCAGCAGCTGCGTGGCCATGACTACCGGCTGCTCGTCATCGGCGGGCGGGTCGTGGCTGCCGCCAAACGGGTGCCGGCCCAGGTGGTCGGCGACGGCGTCGCCACCGTCCGCCAGCTCGTGGACCGGGCGAACGCCGACCCCCGTCGCGGCGAAGGCCACGAAGCGGTGTTGACCCGCATTCAATTCGACGAGCGAGCCGGGCGATTGCTGGCCCGGCAGCAACTGAGCGCCGACGCAGTGCCTGCCGATGGCCAGGTCGTCTTCCTCGCCGATACCGGCAACCTCTCCACCGGGGGGATCGCCATCGACTGCACGGACGACGTGCATCCCGACAACGCCGCCGTGGCGGTGGAGGCGGCGCTGGTCGTCGGGCTCGACGTCGCCGGCGTGGACCTCATCGCCAGTGACATCGGCACGCCGATCTCTGAACTCGGCGGGGGTGTGATCGAGGTCAACGCCGGGCCTGGCTTCCGCATGCACGTCGCGCCATCCGAAGGCGAACGGCGCGATGTCGCCGGGCCGCTGCTCGACCTGCTGTTCCCGCCAGGCGCACCCAACCGCATCCCAATCGTGGCTGTGACCGGGAGCAACGGCAAGACGACGACCGTGCGGATGATCTCCCACATCCTCCGCCGGACGGGGCGGAAGGTCGGGATGACGTCAACTGACGGCACCTACGTCGACGACCGCCTGATCCTCAAGGCCGACACGTCTGGACCGAAGTCGGCTCGGATGATCCTTCAGCACCCGCGGGTTGAGCTGGCGGTGCTCGAGACAGCGCGCGGCGGGATCCTGCGCGAGGGCCTCGGCTACCGGCATAACGACGTCGCCGTCGTGCTCAACGTGTCAGGCGATCACCTGGGGCTCGGCGGCATCACGTCGATCGAGCAACTCGCTGACGTCAAGCAGGTGATCGTGGACGCGGTCCCGAGGAAGGGGGTCGCCGTTCTGAACGCCGACGACCCGCTCGTCGCCCGCATGGCGGGCGCCTGCGTGGGCGAGGTCGTCTTCTTCAGCACCCGGGAGGGGAATCCGGTCGTCGACCGGCACTGCAGGCGGGGCGGGCGGGCGGTGGCCGTCGAGCCCATCGACGGCGTCGCGACGATCACGCTCCGGGTCGGCAACCGCGACTCTTTCCCGATCGTCCCCGTGGCTGCGCTGCCCTCGACATTCGGCGGCGCAGCGAGCATGAACGTCGAGAACGCAGTGGCGGCGGCCGCCGCCACGATTGCCCTCGATGTCCGGCTCGACGACATCCGCCATGGGTTGCGGACGTTCACCACGACCTTCGCCACCGCTCCCGGCCGGCTGAACGTGGTGGAGAGCAATGGCCTCAAGGTGATCCTCGACTACGGCCACAATGCCGCGGCCATGCGCGCTCTGGGCCAGTTCGTGGACCGCTTCGTCGAGGAAATCCCCTTGGTGGACCGCGTGATGGACGAATTCCCCGTTCGCGTTCCGCCACGCCGGATTGCGGTCGTCGGTACCGCGGGCGACCGCAGCGACAAGGAGCTACGCGAGTTGGGGTGGGTCGTGGCGTGCCACTTCAACGAGGTCATGATCCGGGAGGACGACAACCTGCGGGGGCGACCGCCAGGCGAACTGGCGGGACTCATCGCCGAAGGGGTACGGACGGCGATCGACTGCGGCGCATCGTGCCAGTTCGTCGAGCCCGTCCTCGACGAAGTAGCCGCGGTCAAGGCCGCGCTGGCGCGGGCAGAGCCGGGTGACGTCGTCGTGCTGTGCGTCGAGGACGCGGCCCGGGCCTGGCAGTACGTGGGCTAGCGTCCGAGCGGGATGCCGGGGGAGGGCGGATCCAGATCCGCCCTCCCCCGGCATCCCGGCTGGTATCGTGATGGTATGAGGGCAACCATTGACAAGGCAGGCCGCTTGGTGATCCCCAAGTCGATCCGGGATCGCCTCGGGCTGCGTCCCGGCGAGGTCGAAGTGATCGCCGACGGAGCGGGCCTGCGAATCGAGTTGCTCGCCGAGGACAGCCTGGACGAGCGGGCCGGACGGCTGCTCGTCCCAGCCACCGGCACGCCCTTGGACGACGAGGACGTGCGGGCGTTGCGCGATGCCGACCAGCAGTAGCCACGCGCTCCTGGACACCAGCGCCGCAGTGGCGTTCCTCGTCGCTGACCACAAGCACCACGACGCCACGTTCGAGGCGTTGGCGCAGCGCCAGCTGGGCCTCGCCGGTCACGCCGCGTTCGAGACCTTCTCTGTCCTCACCCGGCTACCGCCTCCGGCCCGGCGCACCCCGCCCGCGGTAGCCCGGCTGCTGGCCGTCAACTTCCCGCACACCCGATTTCTCAGCGCCGACCGGGCTGCGGCACTGCTCACCTCCTTGCCCGGGAACGGGCTCGCCGGTGGGGCGGTCTATGACGCGCTCGTCGGCGCGGCTGCCCTCGAACACGAACTCACACTGGTTACCCGTGATAAGCGGGCCCTCGACACCTACCGCACACTCGACATCACCGTCGAACTGCTCCAGTGAATCTTCGACCATCCGGCGTCTGCCCACGGCCGCCGGACAGATCACCGACATAAACGTTTCCGCGGAACACCATCCCGGCACTGTTCCCGAGCTCGACGTGGCTGAGGGTCACGCGCTGGCCCGCGCAATCCGGCGCTGCGAGGGACCGGGGCGCGCGGGCCAGCGCTCGGTGCGCGGCGAGTGGGCCGGGTCGCGCGGTAGTTGAGCGCGACCCACTCGGGACAACCCACCCTCAGACATGCCACGCACCTGATGGGTCACCTCGCGGTCACGAGCACCGCGGGCGGGGGGTGACCGCCGTGGGGTGCGCCGCGAGGGTGACCGGCGGAGCGGACCCGAGGGCCGGGGAGCCGGTCGGGGTGGAACCCAGTGAACGGGGCCGGGTCAGAGCCGATCCCGCCCACCGGGCAGCAGTGCGGTGGCGCGTGTCCTGAACCCACCGCGGGCGAGCTGGGGAGCTACGATGGACATCCATCTTGTACTCTCTTTCGACTACGAGCCAATGGCAGTAAAGCTATAAAATGGAAGTACAAGATGTAAATACATCTTTTGGGTGAACACTGCCTGTGACCTACCGAAAGGATCCGCAGATGACCACCCCGGCCACCGCGACCGGCATCCAGCGGCGCCAGCTCGGCAACGAGCTGCGCAAGCTCCGCGAGGTCGCCGGGCTCACCCAGGAGCGGGCCGCCGAGAGTCTCGGCAAGGCGGCCAACAAGATCAGCCGGGTGGAGAACGGCAAGGTCGGCATCTCCAAGACCGACCTCGATGCACTACTGCGGCTGTACAAGGCCTCCCCGAAGGACGCGCTGTGGTGCCGGGAGCTGGCCCAGGGCTCGCGGCGCCGCCGCACCCGGGCCGACGCGGAGACCACCCTGTATCTGGGGCCGAAGTGGTTCCGCGCGTTCCGCGACCTCGAGCAGGGCGCCTCACAGATCATGCAGGTCGGCTCGGAGATCGTGCCCGGCAACCTGCAGACCGAGGGCTACACCCGGGCCATGTTCCTCGGCCAGGGCAGCCACCCGGAGCACCAGGTCGTCGAGGACACCGTGCGGGTGCGCCGGGAACGCCAGGCGTTGCTGACCCGGGAGAACCCGGCGTCAGTTCTCCTTCGTGCTCAGCGAGTCGGCGCTGCGCCGGGTGATCGGCGGCCCGAAGGTGATGGCCGAGCAGCTGCGCCACCTGGCCGAGCTGGCCCTGCTGCCCACCGTAGACATCCAGGTCATCCCGTTCGACACGCTGTCCTACGAGGCACTCGGCTACGACTTCACCGTGCTGCGGTTCGACCACGACTCGGCCACCGACATCGTCTACATCGAGATGTACGACGACGGGTTCTGCCTGGACAAGCCGGAGACGGTACGCCGTTACGTCGACCTGCAGCGCCGGCTGCAAGCCATCGCCCTGGGACCGGTGGAGTCGCGTAACTTCATGGTGGAACTGGCCGGCCAGTTCGCTGCGAAACCAGACTAAGAAGGGCTAGCCCCATGTCAACCGCATCCTTCCAGGAGAGGGCCTGGTTCACGTCCAGCTACACCAACGGCGGGCAGAACAACTGCGTCGAGGTCAACTACTCGCGTGCGGGTCACGTAGGGGTGCGTGACTCCAAACTCGGCACCACCAGCCCGGTGCTGGCGATTCCGGCACCGCAGTGGGTCTCCCTCCTAGCCGCAGTCCAGGACAGCACGCTGCACGTCTGACCCACCCGTCCATCCCCCACACTGGGGTGGCTCGGGCTCTCCCGAGCCACCCCGGCACCGCGACCGACCACGCCGCTCCACAGCTCGATCCCTAGATCCCCAGCCCCGTTGGCGTGGCCCGCGCATCTGCCATGATGACGCTGGCCGTGACGCTGCGAGCACGGTCGAACACGAGCAACGCTTGGGGTGAGCGATGCAACTGGCGGGCGAAGACGGCACCTTCCTGGCGGCGGCGCAACAAGGCATGTTCGCCATCGACCCGGTAGCGGCCGACAAGATGAAGATGTCCATCGAACAAATTCAGGAGAGCCTGGACGAACTGCTGATACAGACCCAGCACACCGAGAGGCAGAGGGTCATGCTGGGTGACCTGCGGGAGGCGCAGGCCATCGCGACGCTCGACACTTCGGTGGCCTCTGGGGACCAGCAGTCGCTGGACTTCGTGCTGTGGCACTTCGCTGGGGTGTTGGACGACTTACACCAGGCAATCGAGATCGGTACGCGGAACTACGAACAAGTCGACGCGCAGGCCGCGCAAGGCTTCCGGCGGATCAGTGAGCGATGAGCATCCGCACCGGCATCGCTGCGCTGGTCCTGGTTCCGCTGGTGGTAGGCTGCTCAGCACCCCATGCGGGCATCCCGGCACGCGAGCCTGGCCCCTCGGGGTCGCCGTTGTCCCCAGCGTCCCCACTGCCGACCGTCGCATCGCCGGCAGGATTGGCCGCGATCGAGGCGTGTGATCTGCTCACCGCCCAGGAAGCCAGTTCGCTCGGCATGCGCCCACAGGGACGGGCCGAGAAGATCAGCTACCTGCGGCGCTGCGGCTGGACCACCCCGGGGGGTGGCGGTGTCTCCACCGGCATCAACGAGCACCTCGGGATCGATGGGCTCAACCTCGCCGACGCGTCCAGCGTCACCGACGTCAGGATCGGCCGGCACCAGGCGAAGCGCGCTCTGGACGGCATCGGACGCGGGTACTGCGAGATTGACTTCGCGGTCGGCGACACCGCGAATGTGAGCGTGCTGGCCCTGTATCGGAACGATACAGCTAGAGCCTGCGCGGTCGCCGACCAAGCCGCTGTGCTCGTTGAGTCGAAACTGCCGTAGGGGGAGAAATGGCACCGAGTCAACCTTCCGGACCAGGCCTGCCGATGCGGCCTGCGAGCGATATCCCCCGTACGAATGCGGGCAGCTTAGAGCACACCGATCTCATGGAGATGATCACCAAAGCCAACGCCGCCCAGGTGCACGAGCTGGGCACGATGTGGAACGACCTGGGCCGCAAGATCATCGGTTTCGGTGTCAGCCTGCAGCGCACCGCGACCATCAGCGAGTCGAGCTGGATCGGACAAACCGGGACAGCGGCCAGCACAAGGCTGAGCAAGCTTGTGACCTGGTGTGAGCGGACCGGCCGGGGAGCGCAGCACATGGGCACCACGGTCATGCGTATCCAAGCCGAGGCTGTCGAGACCGCGCAGAGATCGATGCCAGCTCCAGTGCCCTACGATCCGTCGAAGTACCAGAACCAGATCAACTCGACGAGTAACCCCACCGCATGGGTGCAGATCCTGGGGGACGCCCACGAACAAGCCGCACGGCACGATGCGGCGCATGCTGAGGCCGTCCGGGTCATCGAGACTTACGGCGCGTCCCTGCTGAGCACCAACGGAATGATGCCCGCCTTCACGCTGCCGCCGGAGTTCGGCAACAGGGATACCGGGCCGGGCCCCGGCGTACCGGCACCGGGCGGCAGTGGCGGCGGAGCAGACAGTGGCGGCGGAGCAGGAGGTAGCCCCGGCAGCGGAGGCAGCCCGCAGATCGCACCAGGCTCTGCCAGTAGTGGCCCCGGCGGCGGTCGCCCAGTCCCCCGCAGCGGTAGCCCAGTCCCCGGTGGTGTTAGCCCCAACGGTGGTGGCCATCCGCTCGACAACGTGCCGCCGGCGCCTACGCCGGGGCAGGTGGCGTCGCACGTTGCGGGCATCCCTGGCCCCAGTTCCGCGGCCGGAGATGGGGGAGGTGGCGGGGAAGCCGGCGTACCGGGCCTCCCGCCCACCACCGCAGGGGTCGGTGGGGTCGGCACGGGAAGGCGCGGCTCCAGTGTCGGTGGCGGTCGTGGTGGCGGCGGATTCGGCCCGCGCGGCTCGGGCGCAGTGAACGCACTGGGACGCGGCGGGTTCGCCTCGACAGGTGAAGCTGAAAACGTCACCGGAGCCGGGAAGGGCGTCGCGGGTATGGCCAGTCGCGCTTCAGGGAGCGGCCCAGGGGCAGGCGGCGCGTTCCCCCCGATGGTCAGTGGCGGACAGGGCCGGGGCAAGGAGGACACCGAGCACCGGCGCCCCAGCTACCTGATCGAAACCGAGGACATCTGGGGCGACGGCCGCCGCGTCGCGCCCCCCGTCATCGGTGAAGACCCGCCCAAGTACCACTACTGAGGCACACGGTGATCCAGGACATCACTCTCACCTCCGCGCAGTACGATATCTGCTGGGCCGATCTCAACCTCGGTGAGCACGTCTACCCGCTGCGGATCCTGAGCCACGGTCAGACCTATGAGGAGCGGGCCGACCTTCGGCGACGGGTGTACCAGCAGCTCGGGGCCCGCAGGCTGGCGCGGGGCGAGCAGCTGGAGCCCGAACTGGCCGACGCCCTCACTCTGCTGGCCCGCGCCCCCGTCTGGGTGGACATGCACTGGCTCTCCGAACAAAAACAAACCGAGATGGACCGCGCTGTCGCGGCGCGGTCCGGCGACCATGGTCTGATCGCACGTCTCGACGCGGTCGGCCTGCGGCTGATGCCGTGCCGGGGCACCGCGCTGCTGCTCACATTCATCGACCAGCTACCGACGGCCGGAGCAGCGCCCGGTCAGTCGATCACCCTTCCGAGGACCGTCCTCACGCCGTCCCAGCCCGCCGAGCGGGCAAGCGTGTACGACACCTCGCCCGCGACGTCGGGTCGTTTCCGACACCAGTTCCGCACCCTGGAAACGGTTCTGGCGAAACCTCGGCTACGCGGCGGGCAGATCGTCGCCAACGCCCGCGACCGGATCGGCAAGCGGCACCGCTGCCGTCCGGTGGAGTGGTTCGACACCGAGGCGGGCCGCTGGACCGCTCGCCTGCAATCCGCGATCGACGGAGATGAGCACCTCACGGTCGCTCCCGCCGATAGTGCCCGCATAGCCACCCAAGTAGCCGAGACACTCGACCGTCTGATGCGCTGACTCCTTGAGCCGCCTGACAAGCTGGCCGTCTTCGTCCTCAGGACCACAGGTACCCTAGTTCGGCGCACCCGGCTCTCGGGCCCGGACTGAGGCACACATCTCCGGCACTCGCAGCATCATGGCGAGATCTCAGTGCGGCAACTTGGCCATTCCCGCATAGGTGTAGAGCGCGAACACGATCACGACACCGGTCGCCAGCGCGGTAGGCAGCGTGGTGTCCGCGATGGGCAGCAGCAGAACGACGACCACGCCCGCAGCACAGATCGCGGCAACAAGCAGGGCAAGCACGCGGGCGATACGCCCAGCCCGAGCCGCCCGCCCCTGAGCGGCCCGACCCAGGCTAAGCACCCCACGAACCCACAGCAGCAGTCCGGCGAGTACGACCAGCGACGCCGCGCAGAGCTGTTCCTGCGCGAGCAATGGCACGGCGACCTGCACCCGCCCTTCGTTGACCAAGTTCGCGACGAGCAGCCGAAGGAACACGATCAGCACCCCAGTACAGAAGTACAGAATCGCGTTGAGCAGGCAGAACGTGCGCAGCCGAGCCAGCTCGAGATGGCTCGACGCGACGTACGTTGTTCCCTCATCCCAGCCGTTATTTGGGCGTCCAGTCACTCTTGTCACCATCCCTCACGCTGGCGTCGGACATCTTGTCCGCCACCGCAGGCGGCCAGTTGCCGTCGGCGAACTGCCCGTCCATGGTGGACTGCTGCTCGATCTTTGCCTTCTTCTCGTCGAGCGAGTTGGCGAAGTTGGTTGACAGGATTGCGACCACGCCGAGGAAAGTGACAGAGAACCCCAGCGCCGCGATCAGTGACGGGACAGTGCCAACTACGGTGCAGGCACCGACGATGCAGCCAATCATCGAGGCGACGTAGCTGCCGAAGGCGACTGCGATGGCAATCCAAAATACGTTCAGTGCGCTGGCGATCTCGTTCAGCGTGGTCTGCAGGTTATTTGACTAGTCCCTCCAGGAAGCCTGGCAGGATGCTCAGCACGTGGTTGACGCCGTCGACAATGTCGTCCCAGGCGCTCTTGAGCTTCTCAAGCAGTTCACTGACCCTGGTCAGGGTCTCTTCAAATCAGGGTCTCTTCAAAGGCGATGTCCACAGCCATGAGTCAGCTCCCTACCTTATCTTGCCCATCCTGTGGGCGCCCGTGGTATCCTCATACTCGTAGGTATCCGCGCTCGCCCTGAGCGCACCGGAGATTTTGTCAAACTCGCTGTCCGCCCCGGTCAGCAGGTGAGCGATGCGTTGCTGCAATGTCGTGTACGCGGCGACCAGCCCGCGGCTTTCCGCAATGTAGCCGAGCTGGTCACGGCCGAGCACCAGGTTCTGCGTCGACGTGGCCGCGGCCATCATCTCGTCGGATGCCGTGGCCCACTTCTTCGCGTCCGAGCGCAGCGCATCGCACGCGACCTTCACTTTCCTTGTAGCCATAGGAGATACCCTTCGATTCCCGCGCGCGGGCGGAAGTGGCTAGCGTGACAAACCTAGCTGCCTGCTCAGCGCCTCAGGATCGCTGGCCAGTTCCTGCAGACGAGCGATCGACGGGGGGAACGGGATCCCGCCTGAACCGCGTGACGCCGCCTGCCGCCATGCGGCCTGGAACGCGCTCATCGCCTCCGCGCGGATCTCGGTGTGCCGGGCGGCCGAAGCCCACCTGACGTCCACATCCACAGCGGAGATCTGCCCGGCGGCAGCCGTGACGATAATGCGCCCGTTGATCCCCTCGCCGCAGTTCGTTGCGGTCGCTGCCTGCCGCACCTGGGCGGCGTATGCCTCCAGCTCGGTGTCGAACCAGGAGAACAGGTCGAGCACCTCGTTCACCAGGCTCTCCGCCACCGGGCTGGTGGGGTCGCCGCCCGCAGAAGGCGCGTCCCGGTAGGAGAACACCGGACGCTCGACAGGCGCGTCCAGATCGAGTTACTCCACTTGGCTGGTGACTCGGTTGGCAATCGCCTTGTTCACCGCCTCGAGCAGCACCCGGCCAAGATCGCGCGGTCTCACAACATCACGCCACCGCGCCGGGATGGCTACATCGGACACCGCGCCCTGCTCATCGACAAGCACCGTGATAGCCGCCGGATCCTCGGCGCTCTCCTGGGGCAGGACATGGTCAGCCGGAGTGGTCCGGCGCGGGCGGTAATCCTCTTCCTCGTCGACAGTCCCGCTCGGTGAATCGGCGACGCCAGTCGTCGTCTTCGTCCGACACCTGCGCTGCACTCCTTTCGGTTACATCCGGTCAACACCGTGGCGTCCGGGTGGTCAGTGCGTAAATCAGAACACCGTGGATCCATCACTATGACGCGGCGCCGAAGGATACGCTTGCCTCGAAATACGGGTGACCACGGCATACAGGTGACCACGGCCGGCAGCCGGTATTCGACGCCGTAGCCTGAGGTGCTGGCCGAGCAGTTGCGCCACCTAGCCGAACTAGCCCTCTGCCCACGGTGGACATCCAGGTCATCCCGTTCAACACGCTGCCCTACGAGCCTCTCCACTACGCCTTCACCGTGCTGCGGTACGGCCACGGTCCTACCTGGGACAAGCCACCCGAGCGGTGCGCCCGTACGTCGAGTTACAGTGCCGGCTGCAAGCCATCGCCCTGGGAGCGGTGGAGTCGCGTAACTTCATAGTGGAACTGGCCGGCCAGTCCGCTGCGAAACCAGACTGACATTGGGGCTAGCTAGCCCCAATGTCACCGCATCATTCCAGGAGAGGGCCTGGTACACGTCCAACTACAGCAACGGCGGCGCGAACGATTGCGTCGAGATCAACCACTCGCAACCATGTCACGTAGGAGTGCGTGACTCCAAGCTCGGGAGCGCCAGCCCGGTGCTGGCGCTCCCGGCAACACAGTGGGCCTGCCTCATCGCTGCGGTGCAGGATGATGACCTCAACGCCTGATCCGTAGGTACCTCGCCCATGAGCGCCGCAAGGGCAGTTCGCGGCGCTCATGGTACGACGCCACCGATCATGTCCGGCGAAAGCTGAAGGCAGGGCGCCGTTAACCGTCAGCTTCCAGCCTCTCGGCGATGGGCTGCCCACGCCTGGGGCCGATCAGTGGGTTACCGGACAGCCCCATGCCCAGGTGCGCTGATCCATCGTCACAGGTGACAAGCGGGGAGCGGGGATATACACACCCGGTCGATGCTGGGTACGCCTTCCGACCCCTCGAACGGCCGGGCACCGCGCGCAGGGATACTCCCCGCAACTACAGCGCTGCGGCCACCACGCATCGACGTGGACACCGATGGTCTGCGGGCAAGCAAGGAGTGCAGCGGGTGCCAACCAATACCAACGGAGTTCCGGCGGTTCCACCGTCCAGTGCTGGATCGACAGTGTTCAGCAGAGTGACGGTGGTGGCTCCCCGCACCCGCATCGACCTGGCGCTGCCGTCGGACGTCGCGGTGGCGAACTTACTGCCGATGCTGCTCACGATGGCTGGTGAGTCCAGTCCGGACGGTGGCAGCAGGCACGGCGGCTGGTGCCTGGCCAGGCTTGACGGTGAGGCGATCGATCCGGACCGCCCGCTGAGTTCGCTGGGCGTGGTCGACGGCGATCTGCTGCAGCTTCGGCACCGCAGCGACAATCCGCCGCCACCGCTGTTCGATGACGTGGTGGAAGCCATCGCGGTAGCTGCCCCGGACAGCTACCGGCCGTGGACCGCGAGCACCGCCCGCACCCTCGGGATGGTCGCGGCCGGATTGGCGTTGCTGGCCAGCGCCATGGCGCTGCTCCGAGCCGGGGACTTGCTCCGAGCCGGTGCCGGGGCCGAACCCCGGGTCGGCATCGCCGTCCTCGCGGGTGCCGCGGCGGTGGTCGCGCTGATCGCTGGCGCGGTGGTGGCCCGGGTGTACGACGAGACCAGCGTCGGCGTGGTGGTAGCAGCGGGCAGCCTCCCACTGGGTTTCGTCAGCGGGCTCTTCATCGTGCCCAGCGACATGCACGGCGACGTGCACGCGGCGAACTTCTTACTAGCGTGCACGCTGGCCCTGGTGCTCGCGACCGCGTCAATCATGGTGCTCGGTGCCGGCATCACGCCGTTCATCGCCAGCGCCACCGCCGCCGCGCTCGGCGCGCTGGCTTTTCTCCTCGCCAGCCTCGTTGACCGTTCCACAACAGGCATCGCGGCGGGGGCGGCCACGGTGGCACTCGGCAGCATCTCGGCACTGCCCCGGCTGGCCATCCAGCTGTCCCGCCTGCCCATGCCCCAGGTTCCCAGTAGCGCCAAGGACCTCCGGGAAGACTCCGGCTTCCCGGACTACACCGCGATAGAGCGCCAGGCGGGTCTAGCGCATGAGCACCTGACCGGCATGATCATGGGATCCGGGGCGGTGGCCGCGATCGGCGCGGTGCTGGCCGCGGCCGACGATGCGTTGGGGATTGTGTTGTGCGCGGTGGTCGCCGCCGTGCTGCTGCTGAGAGCCCGGTCCTACGCCAACGCCAACCAGGCGATTGCGCTGCTGGTCAGCGGGATGATCGCGGTAGCCGGGCTGATCGCCAGGCTGCTGGCGACGGCTGGGCCCGGCTTGCTGCTGGTCGGCTTCGGTGGCCTGCTGCTTCTCGCGACGCTCGCATTGGTGGCCGGGGTGGTCTTGCCCCGCCGCCGGTTCTCTCCGGTGTTGCGCCGCTCGGTGGACGTGGCCGAAGCGGTTCTCATCGCAGCGGTGCTCCCGCTGGCCCTGGGCGTGCTGCACCTCTACACCACTTTCTACAACACCTTCCGGGCACCGTGAACGCACGCGCCGGTCATCACCGCACCCCGCTCATGGTCGTCGCGGTCGCGTTACTGTGCCTTGCCGGACCGGCCTGGCCAGTAGTCGCTCAGCCGGGCAATCGGCCACCAGGCGTACCACCTCCGGTTGACCCGGCGGCCCTGCCAACCCCGGCCAGTGTGAGCACCATGCCCTACCTCGTGAACAACACGGCTACCCGGCAGACCGGCCCGGTCGAGCAGCAGGCAGCCTGCCAGCAGCAGGTAACGGACAGCGCGCAGGACCTTGAGGCCGAGCCGGCAGCGCAACGGCGGCTGCACATCCGGCAAGCTCACAAGTTCGCGACCGGACGCGACCAGCGGGTCGCCGTGATCGACAGTGGGGTGCAGCCGCACCCCAGGCTGCTTGGCAGATTGATCGACGGCGGGGACTACATCGAGAATCGCAGCGGCCTGTTCGACTGTGACGGCCACGGCACCGTGGTAGCTGGCCTCATCGCCGCGGCTCCCGATCCGGCCACCCGCTTCGTCGGAGTAGCCCCCGCTGCGCAGATCCTGGCCATCCGCCAGGCCAGTACCTTCTACTCGGTGCCACTGCACCAGGTCGACAACGGCCAGGAAAGCCACAGCCCGGGCGCCGGCGACACCGTGAGCATGGCGCAGGCTGTGATGCGCGCCGTGCAGCTGAATGCGACTGTGATCAACATCTCGGAGGCCGCGTGCTTCCCGGCTAAGCCCGACCAGGTCAACGCGCCGGACCTGCAAGCGGCTGTGCACTACGCGGTGGAGCACAACGTTGTCGTGGTGGTGGCCGCCGCCAACACCAGTGACACTTGCAAGCAGAACAGCCCCGGAGTGGTCACCACGATCTCCTCGCCGGGCTGGTTCGACGATGACGTGCTCACTGTCGCGGCAACCGACGAGAATGGCGCGCCAGCGGATTTCTCGATCCGCGGACCGTGGGTTGATGTGGCCGCACCGGGCACCGACGCGGTATCCCTGGCGGCCGGGCGACCGGGGCTGACCGGCGAACTCGTCGACGCCCACGGCGTGGCTCGTCCGCTCGACGGCACCAGCTTCGCCACCCCGTACGTCGCCGGGCTCGCGGCGCTGGTCCGGGACCGCTTCAAGAATCTGACCGCGCGCCAGGTGATGCATCGCATCGAGCGGACCGCGCAGCACACCACCGGCCCCGGCGGGCGCAGCGAGGAACTCGGCTACGGCATGATCGACCCAGTCGCCGCGCTCACCGCGGTGCTGCCCGAGGAGCAAGGCGCCCAGGCCCAGCCGGTGCTCCCGACCAAGCTGGACGACCCCAGCCCGCCGCCACCGGACAACACGCTGTCGCGCACCGTGGCGCTGACCGGTTCTGCCGCCGCCCTCGGGCTGCTAGGACTGACCCTGCTGGTCGTCCAGACCGTCACACGGCAGAGGCAACCCCGGTGAGATCGATCACAACTTGCCGATCACGAGGAACGCCGCCAACCCCAGCATGCCCAGGACCAGACCGATCGCCATCGCCCGCACGTGGTGGCGCATCGGCTCGTGCAGCATCACCGCGTCCTTGCGGACCAGTGCCGACTCCATCCTGCGGAGCACGAAGCGGTAGGCCTGCACCTGCGACGTGGTGGTCGGATTGGTGGACATCGGGTGCCTTGCCGCCCTTCCCGAGGCGCTACGGTCCTGGACTGTACGGTGCGCCACGATAGCGAAGCGCCATCGGCGGACCGCCACGTCCATCCTCTCCAGCGGAGGCGCAGATATGACCACCGCAGCACCGCGCTCCGGAGTGGCTGCCCGGCCGCGCTCGACGGGTTCACGCTTAGGCTCCCTGCCCATCGTCAACCTGATCGTGCTGGAAGGAGGACTCGCCCTCGGTCTGGCGCTGCTCGCCGTGCACACCGCCCTGTGGTGGGCTGCGCTGGGGGTGCTGCTGATCTCGGTGCCACTGGCGCTGGGGCGCTGGCACGGCCATTGGCTGGTGCGGTGGGTCCAGCTCACCGCTCGCTACCTGATCCGCTCCCACAGCCGTAGCGTCACCGGTCCGGACCCAGTGGCAGCCGGCGGTCCGTCAACCTCGCCGCAGCCGGTCGTGGGTTCCGACGATCCCCGGGTCGCCCTGCTTCGTCTCCTGCTACCGGACCTGAGCATCGCGCACGGCACCGACCATCACCGTGAGCCACTCGCCCTAGTGTGGCACCAGGGCACCTGGACCGCCGTGCTCGAGGTGGACGCCGCACCATCGATGATCATCCCCGTCGGCGGCAGCCCCAGCCTGCCGCTCAGCGCGCTCGCCCCCTGCCTGGAACACCGCGGTGTGGTGCTGGACGCGATCCAGGTGATCTGGCATTGCTACCCGGGCAGCACAGCCCTGCCATCATCGTCCCCCGCACTGCGCTCCTACCTGGAGATATTGGGTCCGCTGCCGGCGGCCGCCCGCCGCACCACCTGGGTCGCGGTGCGGTTGGACCCCCGCCGCTGCCCGACCGCGGTGGCCGAACGTGGTGGTGGGGTGATGGGCT
The DNA here is from genome assembly GCA_963822695.1 of uncultured Actinomycetota bacterium. Lineage (GTDB taxonomy): Bacteria > Actinomycetota > Actinomycetes > Mycobacteriales > Pseudonocardiaceae. Next base: position 34,168 of record CAWGJH010000008.1, on the reverse strand, counting down.
GCCACCGGGCACTGATCGGTGCGCTGTCCCGGGTGCGCAGCGCGCTGGAATCCCGGGGAATGCCGACCCGGCCGCTGGATGCCGACCAGTTGTTGCGCGCCGGGATCTCCGCCGCGGAGCTGTCCGCGGTAGCCGGCACGGGAGGACCGGTGGCACTGAGTGAAGGGTGGGCGGCGGTCACCGCCGCCGGGGTGGGGCATGCCAGCTACGTGATCAGCGATTGGGGGGCCCGGGGTGCCGCGCGCAACCTCAACGCGTTGACCGGCGTGCGCGCGCTGTCCGCAACTGTCGCGCTGGCGCTGTCACCTGGTGAGGACGGCGCCGAGGTCGGGCTGCGGGGTCTGGTGCGGGTCAGCGCTCGCAACCCTGGGGAACTTGAGGCGGCCGAGCTCCGGCTGCAGGCCGTTTCGCAACGGCTCGGGGTGGTGCTCAGCCCGCTACACGGGCTGCAGGTCGCTGGTCTGGCCGCGACGCTGCCCTGTGGGGCGCCCACATGAGCAGAACCCTTGGTGACCCAGCCAGAGGGAGTGCGGTGGCGCCGGAGTTCCTGGTCACACCCGGACTGCTCGACGCGATCAGCCCTTCGACCGACCGCGGGGGCATGATCCTGGGTTGCGGCCCGCGGGACGAGCCGCTGAGCGTGTCGGTGCTGCGCCCGCTGCCGACCCGGCTGGTCCTCGTCGGTGGGCTTTACCTGGCCCGTCAGGTTGCCCTGCGCGCGATGGCCACCGGCGCCTGGGTGGTCGTCGCCACCGGTCGACCCGCTGCCTGGCAGCAACTCGTTCAAGCCGCTGGTGAGGGCCCGGACGGCCGTCCCGCCCCGCTGATGCAGGTGCGCCAGCTCGCACCCGTCGAGCTGCCGCGAGCCTCAGAGGACGCTCCCTTGCTGGTCGTGCACGACGGCGGAGCGGTGCCGCAGGAACTGTTCCCGCCACGCTCACCGTGGCAGAGCACCCTGTACGTGCTGCCCTACCTGCACCCGCAGGCCGAAGACACCGCCATCAACGCCGACCTGGTACTGCTCCAGCGACTCCCGGTTGGCCAGGCACAGCTGGCCGCCAGGATGTGGCGACTCCCTACGCCGATGGCCCAGCAGCTGGCGGCGTTGACCGACGATGGCGTGGTGGCGTTGGGCCCGAACCTGTGGCTGCCGCTGCGGCTGGTCACCACACCCGCGGAGCGGGAGATCCTCGGGCCGGTGCGCCGGGGAGACTGATGCAGGCGGTGAGCCGGTGAGGGGTGTGTCCGTGGAATCTTCGCGATTGAACGTGCACAAGGTCGTCGGCGATGGTCGGACCGATCTGGAACTGCTGCGCATGGTCGGGAGACATTACGACAATGAGACGCTGATGCGCCTCGAAGGAGAGATCCATTTTGATGCGGCTCTAAGTAGAGCTGAGGTCGAGGTGGCGGGGCGGGTCTATGGGCAGCCGATGCCGCAGCTTGCTTACCTTCCCTGTTGTGGCACTCTGCGTCACGCGCTGCCCTTGCTGGAGCGCGGCGTCGAGCATCTGGTCGCCGTGGATCTGTCGCTGGCCAGTTTGACGGCCGGAGTAACGCGGAACGTGCCCGAGACGGTGCGGGACAAACTCTCCGTCTACTACGGAGACGTCCGCTTCGTCGGTGAATTCCTGCTGGGCGAGGGTGTGCAATTCGCCTTCCTGGGTGGGAACAGCCTGGGGGACATCACCGACGTCGAGGGGCATGCGGCGTTCATCACGTCGCTGGCGGCAGCCCTGGCTCCCGGCGGTGTGCTGGTCTTTGACTATGTGGGCGACCGATACGACCCCGGCGCGCAGGATGGAGCCACCGAGTGGCCGGAGGTCTATCACGGTGATGCCGGGGACATCGCGGTCATTGACCGCAGGACCAGGCGGGTCAGCCCGGTCCCGGGAACGGCGATGTCGATTCTGCACCGCACCTCCGAGGTGCGGGACGCCCAGACCGGCGAACCCCTCGTCGAGGCCCACGCCTACGACAAGCTGATCGTGCCCGACGCCCTGCTCGCGCGCCAGTTCGCCGAAGCCGGACTGGAGCTCACCAACGTCGGGCACGTGGCTGACCTCTCGCCGTACCACCGGGACAGGATCCGCCGGAAAGGCGACCTGGGGATGCTGGGTGACCCCGCCTGCTTCTACCGCGCAGTCGCGATGTGAACAAGATCTATCTATTGCCTCGTGTCCGCAGGGAGGGTCCTCCATGGACGGGCTGGAGATCCGCTCCTCCGACATCCACCGCCGCGGCGTCTTTGCCACCCGCGCCTTCGCGGCGGGCGACACCGTCGAACGATGCCCCGTGGTGGTCGTTCCGGCCGCCGAACGCCCCCTGCTGGACGGCACGCATCTGTTCAACTACTACTTCTTCTGGGCCGGGGAAGCGGCGGCGATCGTCCTTGGCTACGGCAGTCTCTACAACCATTCCGCCTCGCCCTGCGCACGGTACCGCAAGGTCTTCGAGACGGATGTCGTTGACTTCGTGGCCCTCCGTGACATCGAGCCCGGGTGCGAGATCACCGTCGACTACACCGACGGAGGCACGAATAAGCTGTGGTTCCCGCTGTGCCGGAAGGTTACTGATCAGGGCCAGTGGGGCACCAGGCCGGATTTGCGTGACCGTTGACGGTCTCACAAGTCTCCACCATGTTCGGGTCCACTTCGCCGTTCTGAAACTCCGGGCCAATCTGGCAGAGGAGTCGGATGCGGCGACCTTTTTGTCGGGCCTCATCAAGCTCAAAGACCTTTTCGTAGTCTTCCTTCGATATTTTCCCGACCGCCTTCAAGGCTTCAAGTCCCGGAGGGACATCCTTTAGTTTCTCGAGCATTGCATGTCTCCTTTAGTTACAGTGGCCGCGACGAGCGACGCTGTGAGCATGCACCTCGGGAGTGAAGCCGCGCTGGTGGCGATCGGCCTTCATTGAGGTGACCTTCGGGCCGATTCAGACGGGTAATGGCAGTGCCGCTGCGTCGCCGCCCGCGACGAGTCGGCTGGTGAGAGCACGGGGCCACGCTGCCGTCGCCCAGCGCTTCCTGCACACCCTTGACCCTGGAGAGATCGAGGTCGCCCTGCCCGTGAGCAAGCTGGACAAGGCTCCGCCCCATCGATCACCTCCCCCGCAGGGCTGGATCGAAATACGAAGAGTTCGTGTTACTCTAGTAATACTTGTGATAGTCTCTCTGCGTGGGTGTGCGCAGACTGTCGATTTCGGTTCCCCCTGGGGTGGAGAACGCGATCCGCGCTGCCGCGGAGGCCGCTGGGGTGCCGGTCTCCGTATGGCTCGCCCGGGCCGCCGAGCGCGCCGCTGCGGAGCAGGCCGCGATCGCCGATGGGTTGGCCGCAGTAGCGGAGTATGAGGCTGAGAATGGCGCCCTGAGCGACGCGGAGCGGGCCGTGGCACGTCAGGTGCTGATCAACGCCGGGATTATCCCACCACAACGGGCCGCCGGCTAGGTGTCAGGACTCGTCTACGACACCGGCGCACTGCTGGCTGCCGAACGGCGTCACCGCGACCTGTGGGCGTTGCATGAGCAAAGCCTCGCTGGCGGAATCCGCCCGGTTGTCCCGGTCATGGTCCTGGCCCAAGCATGGCGCGGCACACCCCACGCGAACCTTTCCCGGCTACTGCGGGGCTGCCAGGTGACGCCGGACACCGAGGAACTCGGCGAGGCAGCGGGCGCGATCTGCGGCCGCGCGGGTACTTCCGACGTCATCGACGGGCTGGTGGTGGTCACCGCCCTGCGGCTGGACGCTCTGGTGGTCACCAGCGACCCACAGGACCTCCAGCACCTCGCATCGAGCCTGCACAGCAAGCTGGCCCTGTATACCGTGTAATCGATCTACTCGAGAACCTGAATTCGGCGTCAGCTCCCGGAGTCGGACGAGACGCCGCCCCCAAGACGGTGGGCCGATGAGGCAACGGGGATGACTATCCCGTTCGCGCGTCTGACAAGATGGCCGCGATCGTGACGCTGTGAGCACGGTCGAGCACGAACAATGCTTGGGGTGAGGACGCAGACGGCGGGGGGAGGCGGCGCCTTCCTGGCGGCGGCGCAACAGGGCATGTTCGCCGCCGCCGAGGTTCGGCGACGGAGCCACCGGGCGCACTCCCGGTGGCCCGATGCCGGGCGGCCGGGCCGGTGGGGTGGTCCCCCAGGTGGGTGGAGCTCCGGTGGGTGGAGCTGGAGGCAGCGCGCCCAGGGGTGCTCCCGCCGTTGGTGGTGGGGGTCCACCGACCGCTGTGGGTAACCAGGTAGCTGTGGGTAACCAGTTAGCTGGGCACGGGAGCGGCGGAGCACTGTCGTCCACCCCGGGAGTCGGTGTTACACGCCCCAGGGATCCCGGGCGGCGGCGTCTCGGCTGGAGGAAGTGGCGGGGAGCCGGGTGGACCGAGCTTCCTGCCTGCCGCTGCTGCTGCGGTCATCGGCGGAGCCGGGTCGGGTGGGCGAGGATCCAGTGCTGGCGTGAGGTTCGGCCCGCGCGGCTCAAGCGGTCTGGGTACCTCGAGCCTCGGCCCGAACCCCACCTCGAACTCACTGGGGCGTGGTGGAGTCGGTTCGGTGGGCGCCTCCGGAGCCAGTCGAGGCACCGCAGGCCTGGCCAGTCACGCCGCTGGAGCCGGGAGCAGGTTCGCCCCGATGGCCGGGACCGGCCGCGGGCAGGGCGAGGACACCGAGCACCGGCGCCCCAGCTACCTGATCGAGACCGAGGACATCTGGGGCGACGGCCGCCGTGTGGCGCCCCCGTCATCGGCGAGGACCCGCCCGAGTACCACTACTGAGGAGCATGGTGACCCGGGACATCACGCTCACCCTGGAGCAGTACGACATCCGCGGGGCCGACCTCGGCTTGGACGAGCAGGTATACCCGCTGCGGATCCGCAGCCACGGCCGGACCTACGAGGAGCGCGCCCACCTCCGTCAGCGGGTATACCAGCAGCTCGGTGCCGGTGGGCTGGCACGGGGCGAACGTCTGGAACCCGAACTGGCCGACGCCTTGACTCTCCTGGCCCGCGCCCCGGTCTGGGTGGATATGCAATGGCTCTCCGCGCCGCACCAGGCGGAGCCGGATCGCGCCGTGGCGGCGCGCTACACCGAGTGGGGACTCATCGCCCTCCTCCACGGGACAAGCCTGCGGCTGATGCCATGTGGGGGTGCCTCGCTGCTGCCGGTACTCATCGGCAGTTGCCCGCGGCGGACGCCGCCCCCGGCCAGTCGATCAGCCTGCCCCGGGAGCTCCTGGTGCCGTCAGCGCCCAGCGTGACAACGAGCGTCTACGGCACCTCGCCTGCGACATCAGGACACTTTCAGCAGCAGTACCGTGCACTGCAAGCGGTGCTGGCGAAGCCCCGGCTGCGCGGCGGTCAGATCGTCGCGAATGGGCGGGACCGAACCGGCAAGCGGCACCGCTCCCGGCCAGTGGAGTGGTTCGACACCGAAGCCGGTCGCTGGACCGCTCGAGTGCTGCCGGCAGCAGACGGAGGTACACACCTCACCGTGTCCCCCGCCGACAGCGCCCGATTGGCCACCCAGGTACACGAGCTGCTCGACCGTATGACCCGCTGAGCCAGCAGTACAGGCCCACCCGGACGGCGAACTGCTGATCGGAATCGGGGAGGTTGCCCGCCCACAGCGGAAGCTCGGCGCCCGGCCCAGCTCAAAGCCCAGCCGTCCCATCGACGTGCGACTGACTGGCACCACCGCGCGCTGGTCAGCTCGGCGCAACCAGAGTGGGGGTCCACCGTCTCATGGATGCTTGTGCACCTTCCAACCCGTCCGCGAAGGGTCTCATGGATGCTTGTACACGTTCTTCAGTGGCTGGTTCTCGCGGGCCCCTACGCATGGGTGAGGTCAATCGGGCGGCGCAACACGCGGGTCTGCTCGGCGCGGGCAGCCAGTTGGTCGTCATCGGGGTAGTCCACGCCGATCAGCGCGAGACCGTGCGCGGGCGCTACCGTCACGTCGTTGGCGCGGGCGGTGTGGCGCAGCAGGCCGGCGGGCCAGTCCGGGGGGCGCCGACCCTCCCCCACCGCCAGCAGGGCACCGACCAGGCTGCGCACCATCGAGTGGCAGAACGCGTCCGCCGCGACGTGCGCGACGAGCAGGTGCGGTTCAGCGCGGGTCCACTCCAGCCGCTCCAGTCCGCGCACCGTGCTCGCGCCCTCCCGGCGGCGGCAGAACGCGGCGAAGTCGTGCTCGCCGAGTAACAGCGTGCTCGCCGCATTCATCGCGGCGCCGTCGAGCCGACGGTGGTAACCCAGTGTGTCGTACCGGCGCAGCGGATCGACCCCCCACGGCGCATCGCAGACCCGGTACCGATAGTGCCGCCGCAGCGCGGAGAAACGAGCGTCGAAGGTGCGTGGCACCTGCCGCACCACCGGCACCCGGAGATCCGGTGGCAGCAACCGAGCCAGCCGGTGGGCAAGCTGATCAGGCGGCAGCGCGCCGGGCGGCACATCGATGTGCGCGACCTGCCCGGTGGCGTGCACGCCGGTATCAGTGCGGCCCGCGACGGTGAGGGGGGCCTGGATCCGGGTCACGGTCTCCAGCGCATGCTCAAGAACTCCCTGGACAGTGCGTCGTCCAGGCTGGCGGGCCCATCCGGAAAAGCCGGATCCGTCGTAGCTGATATCCAGCCGGTAGCGCAGGAGCCCGCCATCCCCAGCGGGGGCGGCGGGCTCCTGCGGTGCGGTGCTGGGAGTCAGGATTCGCCCTCAGCCTCCTGCTGTGCGGATACCGGGGTCCCCTGCTCGGCCGGGATCTCCGGCTCTACCGGGATCTCCGGCTCGGCCGGGGTGTCCGCAGCAGTGGGCTCTTCGCTCTTGGTGACCGGCTGCTGAATCCGCGGTCGGTCTTGGAAGGCCCTGCGCTTGGCCTCCTCGACCTCCGAGGCGGTGCGCTCGGCGACCAGCGCAATGATCGCCATCGGAGCGTTGTCACCCTTGCGTGGCATCGTCTTGACGATCCGGGTGTAGCCGCCTGGCCGGGTCGCGAACTGCGGGCCGATCTCCGCGACCAGCTTGTGCACCACATCCTTGTCCCGGATCACCCGCATGATCTCGCGACGGTTGTGCAGGTCCCCCCTGCGGGCCTTGCTGATCAACCGCTCGGCGAACGGACGCAGCCGCTTCGCCTTGGCCTCGGTGGTAGTGATCCGGCCGTGGGTGAACAGCGATGTCGCCAAGTTGGCCAGCATCAGCCGTTCATGGGCCGGCGACCCCCCGAGCCGGGCACCCTTGGTCGGCGTTGGCATTATGGCTCCCTTCGGTCGCCCCGTGAGTGGCGATGCAGAGTCCGGCTCGCCGGCAACTAGCAGCGCCACTCACGGGTGCTACAGCTGTTCGGTTTCGGCGTAGTCGTGGCCGTTGTCGGTGCCGTACTCGGAGCCGTTGTCGCTGGCGTCATCCCAGCCGTCGACTGAGTATTCTGCCGCCACTGCTGTGGGGTCAAAACCGGGCGGGCTGTCCTTGAGCTGCAGCCCGAGACCGGCCAACTTCAGCTTCACCTCATCGATCGACTTGGCGCCGAAGTTGCGGATGTCCAGCAGGTCGGCCTCACTACGACTAACCAGCTCCCCGACAGTGTGGATGCCCTCGCGCTTGAGGCAGTTGTAGGACCGGACGGTGAGGTCCAGATCCTCGATGGGCATGGCGAAGGCGGCGATCGTGTCCGCCTCGGCCGGCGAGGGACCGATTTCGATGCCCTCGGCCTCCACGTTGAGCTCGCGGGCCAAGCCGAACAACTCCACCAGGGTGCGACCGGCCGAAGCTAGCGCGTCCCGTGGAGTAAGGGACGGCTTGGTCTCCACGTCCAGGATCAACTTGTCGAAGTCGGTGCGCTGCTCGACCCGGGTGGCCTCGACCTTGTAGGTCACCTTCAGCACCGGCGAATAGATTGAGTCCACCGGGATCCGGCCGATCTCCGCGCCGGACGTCTTGTTCTGCACCGCCGGCACGTAGCCGCGGCCCCGCTCCACGACCAGCTCGATCTCCAGCTTGCCCTTGCTGTTCAGGGTGGCGATGTGCAGATCGGGGTTGTACACGGTGACACCGGCCGGCGGCACGATATCGCCCGCAGTGACATCACCCGGGCCCTGCTTGCGCAGGTACATCGTCACCGGCTCGTCCTCCTCGGAGCCGACCACGAGCTCCTTGAGGTTGAGGATGATGTCGGTGACGTCCTCTTTGACGCCCGGAACAGTGGTGAACTCGTGCAGCACGCTATCAATGCGGATACTGGTGACCGCCGCCCCTGGGATGGACGAGAGCAAGGTCCGGCGTAGCGAATTGCCGAGGGTGTAGCCGAATCCTGGCTCCAGCGGCTCAATCACGAACCGGGAGCGGGTGTAGTCGACCGGATCCTCACTGAGGTTAGGTCGCTGAGTAATCAACATAGTTGATGTTCCTCCATCTGGCGCCCACTATTTGACGCCGTCGCGGATCTTCGATTATCAGAGTTTACTTGGAGTAGAAATCGACGATGAGTTGCTCCTGGAGGGGGACGTCGATCTGCGCCCGCTCGGGTAGGCGGTGCACCAGCACCCGCATCGTTGCGTGGACCACTTGCAGCCACGCCGGCACCGGGCGGTCGCCCAGGGTCTCCTTGGCCACCACGAATGGCAGCGTCGGCACCGACTTGGGCTTGACATCAATGATGTCGAACTTGGACACCCGGAAACTGGGAACGTCCACCTTGCCGCCGTTGACCAGGAAATGCCCGTGGGTCACCAACTGGCGCGCCTGGCGCCGGGTGCGGGCCAGGCCAGCGCGGTAGATGACGTTGTCCAGCCGGGACTCCAGGATCTGCAGCAACGTGTCACCAGTCTTGCCAGGGCGGCGGTTGGCCTCCTCATAGTACCGGTGGAACTGCTTTTCCATGACGCCGTAGGTGAAGCGAGCCTTCTGCTTCTCCTGCTGCTGCAGGAGGTACTCGCTCTCCTTGATCCGAGCCCGGCCGTGCTGGCCGGGCGGATACGGTCGCCGCTCGAACGCCTGGTCGCCACCGACCAGATCGGTCTTGAGCCGACGGGACTTGCGGGTCGCAGGTCCGGTGTATCGAGCCATCTCTGCTGCTCCTCCCGCGCCTTTAGACCCGGCGCCGCTTCGGTGGCCGGCAGCCGTTGTGCGGCTGCGGGGTCACGTCCTGGATGGTGCCGACCTCAAGGCCGGCGGCCTGTAGCGACCGGATCGCCGTCTCGCGGCCCGAACCCGGGCCCTTCACGAAGACATCGACCTTCTTCATGCCGTGCTCGGCGGCCTTGCGGGCGGCGTTCTCGGCGGCCATCTGCGCGGCGAATGGAGTGGACTTACGCGAGCCCTTGAACCCCACGTGGCCCGCAGACGCCCACGCGATCACCGCACCGGTGGGGTCGGTGATCGAGACGATCGTGTTGTTGAACGTTGACTTGATGTGCGCATGACCATGCGCGACGTTCTTCTTCTCCTTGCGCCGAACTTTCTTGGCGCCGGCACCTGCTCGTGCTCTGGGTGGCATGCGATTGCGCTCCTACAAAGGTCTGGGTTAGCTGGCCCGTCGTTGGTTCAGCTGGCGCTACTTCTTCCCGGCCTTCTTCTTGCCGGCGACCGTCTTCTTCGGACCCTTGCGGGTACGGGCGTTGGTCTTGGTTCGCTGACCGCGCACGGGCAGCCCGCGGCGCCACCGCAGACCCTCGTAGCAACCGATCTCAATCTTCCGGCGGATGTCGGCCTGGACCTCGCGCCGGAGGTCACCCTCGACCTTGCAGTTTTCCTCGATGTAGTCCCGCAGCCGCACGAGGTCATCGTCGGACAGGTCCTTGGAGCGCAGGTCCGGGCTCACCCCGGTGGCGCTGAGGATCTCGTGCGAGCGGGTACGGCCGATGCCGTAGATGTAGGTCAGCGCGATCTCCATCCGCTTGTCGCGGGGAAGGTCAACGCCGGCGAGTCGGGCCATGCGAGGCGTGTCTCCTGTCTCGTTGTCTCCAGGTCTTCTCCCCGTCCGTCCCGCATGACGACCGTGCTGGTCGCCCGCGGGCCCCGGCCTGGCATCCGGGGGTGGACCGATCCCTGAGGACGGTCAAACCGTCACATCCCTCCTGACGGTCGAACCGTCACATCCCTACGGATCGGGTGGCGCGGGGAGGTCTTCTCGCGCCGTGGATCAGCGGCGTCGTGCCCTGCTCAACCCTGGCGCTGCTTATGGCGCAGGTTCTCGCAGATCACCATGACCACGCCATGGCGGCGGATCACCTTGCACTTGTCGCAGATCCTCTTGACGCTCGGCTTTACCTTCACGTCATCTCTCCTGGTCACGAGACCGGTCAACGGCCCCGGGCCCTCAGTTGTGTCCTGCCCTGTTGTGTTGTGGGAGTTGGTACGCTACTTGTAGCGGTAGACGATGCGGCCCCGGGACAGATCGTAGGGCGAAAGCTCCACGACCACCCGATCCTCCGGCAGGATGCGGATGTAGTGCTGGCGCATCTTGCCGCTGATGTGCGCGAGAACGCGGTGACCGTTCTCCAACTCGACCCGAAACATCGCGTTGGGAAGTGGTTCAACCACCCGGCCCTCGACCTCGATCGCCCCGTCCTTCTTGCCCATGTCCTCCGCGTTCCTGCTGGTCTCGCCGCGCCGCCGAGTTGCGGCCTTGCCACGACGCAGGCACCCGCCAGTTCACGACGTGGGGAGGCATCACAAGGAGTGCGGGGACGCACTGCTGAGCAGGAAGCCTGCGCAGATACCTGCAGACACGCTAGAACCGGCGCGCCGCTCGCGCCGACAGCACAGTTTACGTCCTGGCCACACCCGGATCCACACCGACCCCCTGCACGCTAGGCCTTGACCGGCTCGGGCTCGGCGATGGGGTGTGCGCCGTGGATAGGCCCCTCGGCATTGGCTAACCGGGTGGCGCTGCCCCCCCAGCGAAGCGAGATCAACTCGGCGGCAATGGACACCGCGGTCTCCTCCGGGGTGCGGGCACCCAGGTCCAGACCGATCGGCGAGGCAATCCTGGACAGCTGCTCATCGGTCACGCCCGCTTCGCGCAGCCGATTTTCCCGGTCCCTGTGGGTTCTCCGCGATCCCATCGCGCCGACGTAGGCCAGGTCCAACCGCAGAGCCTCGACAAGTACTGGCACGTCAAATTTCGGGTCGTGGGTGAGCACCGTGACCACGGTGCGCTGGTCGATCCGCCCGGCCTCGGCCTCAGCCCTCAGGTACCGGTGCGGCCAGTTCACGACGACCTCGTGCGCGTCGGGGAAACGGCTCTTGGTGGCGAACACCGGTCGCGCGTCGCAGACCGTCACGTGGTAGCCGAGGAACACCCCGAGCCGGGCCATCGCAGCGGCAAAGTCGATCGCACCGAACACCAGCATCCGGGGCGGCGGCTGCAGGGAGTTCACGAACACGCTCATGCCCTCACCACGGCGCTGCCCGTCGGGGCCGTAGTGTAAGGTGGCCGTTCGGCCGGCGGCGAGCGCGCCGCGGACGTCCTCGAGGATCGCCTCGTCGGCACGGGAGGAGCCCATCGTGCCGGAGTGCCGGTCCGGCCAGACCACCATCCGCATCCCCACGCGCTCGGCGTCGGGATGCGCGACCACGGTGACCACCGCGACCGGCTCCTTTGCGGTCACTGAGGCGGCCACCTCGTCCAACTCGGGGAAGCTGACCGGATCCACCTTCTCCACGAACACGTCGATGATGCCACCGCAGGTGAGGCCAACGGTGAACGCATCGTCATCAGAGACGCCGTAACGCTGCAGGATGGGAGTGTCGTCGGCGAGCACTTGCTGGCCCAGTTCGAAGACCGCGCCCTCGACGCAGCCACCGGAGACGCTGCCGACCGCCCGTTCGTCTGACGTCACCAACATCGACGCTCCGGCCGGGCGGGGCGCCGAGCGATAGGTGGACACCACTGTGCCCACCGCGGTGGATTTGCCCTGGCGCCACTGCGCTACCAGTTCCTCGAGCACCTCACGCACCGCGGACCTCCTCGGCAGAGCTTCCAGTATCGCCAGGCTGTATCCCTATTAGCTGGTCCCTATTGGAGAGTATTCCGCCTGGCTGGCATGCGGGTTCACCCACAACGACTGATCTGCCCAACGCGGGGTAGCCGCGGCGGCTATTCGCTCAGTGAGCGTTTGGTGGACTGCGACGGGGGCTGGCGCGGGCGGTCAACGTCGATCCCGCTGGCCAGATCCGAGCAATCCAGCACAATCAGGTCAGACCGCCCAGCCAGCCAGTCCCGGGCCCCCCGGTCACCCCGCGCCGACGCGACGATGTCGGCCCAGTGCCGCCGGCCGAACAACACCGGGTGCCCAGGCTGGCTCTCGAACCCCGCCCGGGCCACCACCGCGGGATCAGCCAGCGCGACGAGCCTGCGAACCACGGAGGCGTCCACGTCGGGCAGATCGACCAGGTGCACCAGCACGGCCTGCACCTGCGGTGGCGCGCTGCGGGCTAGCTCAGCCAGGCCGGCCCGCAGCGAGGCCCCCATGCCCTCCGCCCAGTCCACGGCCAGCACGGTGCTAGCGGCCTCCGGCACCAGCGGGACGACTCGGTCGGCCTGCGCGCCGACCACGACAAGCACCGGGGCGCAGCCACCGTCGCTCAGCGTGGCCACCGCCCGGCGCACCCAGGCGCCCCCGTCAACCAGGGCCTTGGGCATGCCGTAGCGTCGCCCAGCCCCGGCTGCCAGCAGCAGTCCAGCGATCATGGCCGCATCTTCCCACGCGAACAGTGTGATCCGCAAAAAAGAAAGGCATCTACACCATTTAGCCAGCTGCCAGAAATATGCATTTAATTGCGTGGCGGAGGACACTTGCCAACAGTCCATATAAGGCGTGTAGCATCGATGAGAACAAGGTCGACAGATTCGAATATGAATGGATGGCCTTGCGGGGAGAGATGCAGCTCAGGAACGGAGCAAAGATGACCACACAGCACACCCATGAGCACACCCACGACGATGTGACGCATACGCATACCCACGTCCTACACGATCACGACCACGTCGAGCACGAGCACGAACACCGCCACAACGGGCAGACCCATGCCCACCCACACGCCCACGAGACGAGTCTCGTCGAGGATCACGAACACTCGCACTGACACTATGTCCGCCACTGTCGCGCGGGCAGCCCGGCGCGCTAGCGCAGCGGCTCGTTGGTCTGCACCTGCTCGATGATCTCGATCTGGTCGCCGAGGTGCAGGGCCGCGCCGGGAGAATCTGGAATGAGGTTGATCGCGAACCACACCTTGCCGTCCCACCGCCGGCAGCGGGCGAGCGTGGTGAGCGGCTCCTTGCCCCTGCTCGCGGTGTCGGGGTCGATGGTGGTGAGCACGCAGCGGTCACAGGCCTTCACCGCCCGGAAGCTCACGGCACCGATGCGGACCACCCGCCAGCCGTCCTCGGCCCAGGCGGGTGCGCCCGAGACGACCAGGTTGGGGCGGAACCGCCGCATCGACACCGGCCCCTCCTCAGCGCGCGGCCCCTCGGCGATCAGATCGTTTAGCGCGGCCAGGGATTCCTCAGTGGCCAGCAACAGCGGGTAGCCGTCAGCGAAGGACACCCGATCCTCCCGCCGGCTGTACGTGGGGTTCGGCCGACGCTGCGTGGGATCGTCGAGGTACATCAGCCGGACCGGCTCGCCGACCACCCTGCTGAACCAGGCGTGCGCCTCGTCCGACGCGGGCGCGGCGGCCAACTCACTGGAGAAGACCCGGACGCTGGTGCGCGCGGGACCCTCCGGTGCACGCACCAGCAGCGGATCAACGTCCGGCGCCTGCACCAGCAGCCCGTCCGCGTCGGGCTCCGGGGTGACCAGCACCAGCTGCGGGTACGTCCGCGCCGTCACCACCACACCCTCATCGTCCACGAGCATCCACCGCCGATCACCGGCCAGACCCCACGGCTCGACCACGGCCACACCGACCGCATGGCCGCGGCAGGACTTGATCGGATACCGGTTGACCCCGGTCAGCGTGACCGCCACGAATGCCAGGCTAAGCCCACGCACACCGTTGCTGGGGAAAGCGCGTACGGTGCTGTGTCGGCGCCTGATCGTCACCCCCCGCCCGCCAGAACTAGCGTTCGGGAGAACACCATGAGCACCTCAGCCAAGCCCGGACCAACACCCGGTCCCCTCGCGAAGGATCACCCCTCCGCTGGCGCAATTCGGATGTTTTCAATCTTGAACGGGCTGACCCTGCTCGGTGTGCTGCTGCAAGCGGTGTGGGCAGGTGAGTTCGTCGACCACACCGGGCGAGGCGCCTGGATCACTGTGCACGAGATCGGTGCCTTCGTCGTCGTCGTGCTGGCCCTGGCCACCGCGCTGGCTGCGGTCACGCTGCGGCGCGCACACTCGGCGCTCACCCTCGGCGCCCTTGGCCTACTCGTGCTGATCGTCGTCCAGACAGGCATGGGAGAGGCGATCACCCGGGCAAGCGCGGACGGGCTGATCGTCGCCCACGTACCGATCGCGGTCCTCATCTTCGGCCTGGGCGTCTACCTATCAAGCTTGGGCGCTCGGCTGCGCCGATCAATGGGCCGCTCAACAGCGTGACAACGACGGGGCACAGCTCCGACGTTTGGAATGGATCACCAGTGGGAACTCCGCGGCCACAAGACCCCACCCCGGGGTCGTCGCGGTCGAAAGTGGTGCCAGCATGGGTTTGATTCTCGGCTTATTAGTGCTCTGGCTCGTGCTTGTCGTCGTCGGGTTTGCCGTCAAGACGCTGCTGTGGCTAGCGATCGTCGGCCTGGTGCTGTTCGTCGTCACCGGCGTGTTCGGTGCGCTCCGAGGCCGGAGCAACCGCAGCGCGCTCCGCTAACAGCTCCCATTACCCCGACGAAGAGCGTGCCGCAGGGGGCAGATGTAGTAAACGGGGCCGGTCCCTGGTGATGGGACCGGCCCCGGTGTCCAGCGCGGGTGGATCAGAAGTCCATGCCGCCGCCGTCTGGCATACCGCCGCCAGCGGGGGCCTTCTCCTTCTCCGGCTTCTCAGCGACCACGGCCTCAGTGGTGAGGAACAGGGCCGCGATCGACGCCGCATTCTGCAGCGCTGAGCGGGTGACCTTGGCCGGGTCGATGATGCCGGCCTTGATCAGGTCCTCGTACTCGCCGGTGGCCGCGTTCAGGCCCCATCCGGCATTCAGGCCGCGCACTTTCTCGGCCACCACGCCGCCCTCAAGGCCAGCGTTCATCGCGATCTGCTTCAACGGCGCCTCAAGCGCCACCCGGACAATGTTGGCACCGGTTGCCTCGTCGCCGGTCACATCGAGTTTCTCGAACGCCAGCGCGCCCGCCTGGATCAGCGAGACGCCACCGCCGGCGACGATGCCCTCTTCGACGGCAGCCTTGGCGTTGCGCACCGCGTCCTCGATGCGGTGCTTACGCTCCTTGAGCTCGACCTCGGTCGCCGCTCCGGCCTTGATCACCGCAACACCGCCGGCCAGCTTGGCCAGCCGCTCCTGCAGCTTCTCGCGGTCGTAGTCGGAGTCCGAGTTGTCGATCTCGAGGCGGATCTGGTTGACCCGGCCCTGGATCTGCTCGGGGTCGCCGGCACCCTCGACGATGGTGGTCTCGTCCTTGGTGATGACGACCTTGCGGGCACGACCCAGCAGCGACAGGTCGGTGTTCTCCAACTTGAGACCGACCTCTTCGCTGATCACCTCGCCACCGGTGAGGATGGCCATGTCGGCCAGCATCGCCTTGCGGCGATCACCGAAGCCGGGCGCCTTGACCGCGACCGACTTGAAGATGCCGCGGATCTTGTTGACGACCAGGGTGGCCAGCGCCTCGCCCTCGACATCCTCAGAGATGATCACCAGCGGCTTGCTGGACTGCATGACCTTCTCCAGAATCGGGAGCAGGTCCTTGACCGCCGAGACCTTCGACGCGACGAGCAGGATGTACGGGTCGTCGAGGACGGTCTCCATACGCTCCGGGTCGGTGACGAAGTAGGGCGAGATGTAGCCCTTGTCGAAGCGCATGCCCTCGGTGAGCTCGAGCTCGAGGCCGAAGGTCTGGCTCTCCTCGACGGTGATGACACCTTCCTTGCCGACCTTGTCCATCGCCTCGGCGATGAGCTCGCCGATCGACGGGTCGGCGGCGGAGATCCCGGCGGTGGCCGCGATCTGCTCCTTGGTCTCGACCTCCTTGGCCGAGTTCAGCAGCTGCGCCGAGACGGCCTCCACGGCCTTCTCGATGCCCCGCTTGAGCGCCAGCGGGTTGGCGCCGGCCGCAACGTTGCGCAGGCCCTCGCGCACCAGCGCCTGGGCCAGCACAGTCGCGGTGGTGGTGCCGTCACCCGCGACGTCATCGGTCTTCTTGGCGACTTCCTTGACGAGCTCGGCCCCGATCTTCTCCCACGGGTCTTCGAGCTCGATCTCCTTGGCGATGCTCACACCATCGTTGGTGATGGTGGGAACACCCCACTTCTTCTCCAGGACGACGTTGCGGCCCTTAGGGCCGAGCGTCACTCTGACGGCGTCGGCGAGCTGATTCATCCCGCGCTCAAGACCGCGGCGGGCGTCCTCGGCGAACGCGATCATCTTGGCCATTGCGGTGTGGTCCTCCGGTCATGGGCGCCGCGGGGTGTCCGCGGCAAGGACACAATGCTCGGCCAGGCTCGGTGCCCGCGACGGACGTCCGGCACGTGCCGGACTCACCGTCCCGACCTCAGTAGGTGTTCCATTGGCACTCGAAGGGTTCGAGTGCCAACTTGTGTTTAGCACTCGCACCCTGGGAGTGCAAGCCGCCACGCCCGCATAGCCAGCACTGGCCTCGGCTGGGGTGGCTTGCCGGCACCGGGGGAGGATGCGGGGATGTCCACCGCGCAGAAACCCCGATCCGTCGACGAGCACGGCCGGGTGGTGGCCGCCCTGCTGGCCACCACTCCAGTGATCCGGCTGGCCCTGGTGGAGTGTGCCGGCCTCGCCCTGGCCGAGCCGATCACTGCGGCGGTGCCGCTACCGCCTTTCGACAACTCCGGGATGGACGGCTACGCGGTGCGCTCGGTGGACATCGCGGGCGCCACCGCCGACGCGCCGGTAGCGCTGCCAGTTACCGAGGATATCCCGGCCGGACGCACCGACTCGCCATCGCTGCACCCCCACACCGCGCACCGGATCATGACCGGTGCGCCGATCCCGCCCGGCGCGGACGCGGTGGTGCCGGTGGAACTCACCGACGGCGGGCGCCACCACGTGCAGATCTACGCTCCCCGCTCGCCGGGTGACAGCGTGCGCCCGGCCGGAGGCGACGTGGCGGCTGGCGACGAGGTGCTGCCGGCAGGTGCGGTGCTGGGGCCGGCGCAGCTCGGTGTGGCGGCTGCAGTCGGCTACGCCGCGCTGCCGGTGCACCGCCCGGCGCGGGTGCTGGTGCTGTCCACCGGTTCCGAGCTGGTCATGCCAGGCACCCCCCTGAAGCATGGGCAGATCTACGAGTCGAACGGCACGATGCTCGCCGCTGCGGTTCGGGAGGCCGGCGGCGAGGCTCAGTTGATGCACTTCGTGCCCGACGACGTTGCCGCGCTGGAGGCCGCACTGGCCCCCCGCTTGACGGGGATAGATCTACTGGTGACCTCCGGTGGGGTCAGCGCGGGGGCTTATGAGGTGGTCAAGAGCGCTATGGCCAGGCACGGCGTGGATTTCAGCAAGGTGGCCATGAACCCCGGCGCTCCGCAGGGCGTCGGCCGCTACCGTGGGGTGCCGGTGGCGGCGATGCCCGGCAACCCGGTGAGCGCCTCGGTGTCCTTCGAGGTGTTCGTCCGGCCCGCGCTGCGGGCCTCGATGCGCCTGCCGGTGCAACGGCCTCGAGCCATCGCCCGGCTGACCGAGGCCCTGGAGTCACCCGCGGACAAGCGGCAGTTCCGGCGCGGCGCGTTCGATCCCGCCGCGGGCACCGTCACCCCGGTCGGGGGCCCTGGCTCGCACCTGCTCGGAGCGCTGGCCAGGTCGAACTGCCTGATCGACATTCCCGAGACCACCACTCACCTCGAGGTAGATGAGCAGGTGGTGGTATTACGCACCGGCGTCTGATTTTTCGGCGGCGGAGCCGTGACAGGTGTGAGAAATCCACGACACTCGGACAGACCTTGTGATCACGGGTAAGTCCCAGCACACTGAGTGTGAACAAGGGCTCGACGAAATCTAAAGGCTCGGCGAGCTGCTACGTCCCAGAATGGCGTGGGGTTCCTGCGTCGTCGGGGGGCGCAGGAGCGCGCTGGGAGGTAACCGTTCGGGAGCTGGGGAGCGGACGAGCGGTTAACGAGCACCGGGGATCCCCCGTCGGGGGACGGGGGATCCCCGGTGCCGTTCCCGGGGGATGGGCGTACGGTGCGGAATCGCCCGGTATGCTCCACGTGAAGCCCTACCCCTAAGCCACAGTCGAGGATCCTGACCAGCGCATGGCGTCTCCCCAGTTTCCCGCGACGCTGCGACACCTGGTGGACCTCGCCCGCGAGACTCTGCCACCCATGCACCCGGCAGGGAGGCCGTTCGTGGCGGCGGGGGCGGTCACCACGTTGCTGCTGCGCCGGCTGTCCCCGACCGCAAGCACGCTGGGCGCCATCGCCACCGCCTGCTGCGCCGCGTTCTTCCGCGAACCGCACCGGGTGCCGCCGCGGGACCCAGAACTCGCCGTCGCGCCCGCGGACGGCACTGTGAGCAGCGTGACGCTTGCTCTGGCGCCTGCGGAGCTGGGTCTCGGCGGGCAGCCACGGCCACGGGTCAGCGTGTTCTTGTCCGTGTTCGATGTGCACGTGCAGCGCATCCCGATGGACGGCGAGATCCGCCACGTCGCCTACCGCCCAGGCAAGTTCCTCACGGCCGACCTCGACAAGGCCAGCGAGGACAACGAGCGCGCCAGCGTGCTGCTGCGCTCGAGCACCGGGCACAACCTCGTCGTGGTACAGATCGCCGGGCTGGTGGCCCGCCGGATCGTCTGCTCGGTGCGGCCCGGCGACATGGTGCGGGCCGGAGCCACCTATGGCCTGATCCGCTTCGGGTCCCGGGTGGACGTCTACCTCCCGCCGGGTAGTGAACTGCTGGTCCACCCCGGGCAACACACCGTGGGCGGGGAGACCGCGCTGGCCCGACTCCCCGTGGCCGGGGAAGCCTGAGCCGTGCCCAACGCTGGCGCCGGGGTCCGCCTGCTGCCCAACGCCATCACCGTACTGGCGCTGTGCTCGGGCCTGTCCGCGCTGAAATTCGCCCTGGACGGGAACAACACCGGCGCGCTCGCCGCGATCGGGGTGGCGGCGCTGCTGGACGCGCTGGATGGCCGGCTGGCCCGGTTGCTCGACGCCACCTCCCGGATCGGCGCCGAACTGGACTCGCTGGCCGACTCGGTGGCCTTCGGCGTAGCGCCAGCGGTCGTGCTGTTCATCTGGGCGCTGAGAAGCACCCCGGTGGGGTGGCCGGTGGCGCTGGTGTTCACGGTCTGCGTGGTGTTGCGGTTGGCCCGGTTCAACACCCTGCTGGACAACACCGAGGCGCTGCCGTTCGCCAAGGAGTTCTTCACCGGGATCCCCTCACCGGCGGGCGCGCTGCTGGCGTTGCTCCCGCTCACCGTGTTCCTCCAGTTCGGCGCGGGCTGGTGGTCCTCGCCGGCGACCGTGGCGGTATGGACGGTCACGGTGGCCCTGGCGATGGTGAGCCGGTTACCCACCCTGTCGATGAAGACGGTGCGGGTACCAGCGCGGGCGGTAGCACCGCTGCTGGTGCTGATCACCGGGCTGACCGCCGCAGTGATCACATTCCCGTTCGCGTCGCTGGGCGTGGCGATGCTGCTGTACCTGGCCCACGTGCCCTATGCAAGCTACCGCTACCGGTGGCTCGCGCAGCACCCCTCGGCGTGGCAGGTCCCGCCTCGCCAGCGCCGGGCGATCCGCCGCACCGCACGCAGCATGCACCGCCTCGGCCTGCGTCCACCGCTGCGACGGCGAGTGGCCGGCGCCGCCGCTCGGGCCGGCGCCGCAGTACGCCGCCGCCGAGGCGGCGAGACCAACGGCCAGGTGCCCCGAGATCGCCGTTCCCGCTGGATCGGCCTACGCCGGCACCCTTAACCCCGCGCATGCCCGGGGTGAAAGGTGCACAAGCATCCATGTGACTGCTCACGGGCGAGCCGAAAAGTGCACAAGCATCCATGAGACCGTTCGCGGACGGGTTGGAAGGTGCACAAGCATCCATGAGATCATGTGTGGCTATCAGTGGCGCCGAGCAGTACCGGCGGGCGAGGTCTAGGGCGGTGATGCTGAGCTGCGGAGGAACGTCCCCGACCCGGCCCGCCAGCCCGGCCCGCCAGCCCGACCCACAGGTCAACCGCGCTCGTAACTTGCCTCCCCGAGTTTGTCCCGCTCTCCGACAAGCCGGTCTTGAAGCCGAGCGTGCCGGAATTGATACGTGGGGCCTACCGTTCGCAGGACCTGACGTTCATGAGCATCATCAAGAAAGCGCAGCAGACGTGCCGGAGTCTCGCCCCGTCGCCGTAGCTGTGCGCTGGCTAGCATAGTCGCCCACGTGGTGGATGACATCAACCCTGAACCGAGCCCGGTCACGAGCCCAACCACAAGCCCACCGAAATTAGGCCCACCGTCCACAGGCCCAAACCCGATCACGGCGCTGAACACGTTTATAAGCCCTTCCCCGAACTCGAACACGAGCCCGAGGACGATCCCGGCCACGAGCCCGGCCACGAGCCCGAACTGACGCTCCCGGCGCCACAATGACGGGGGATCGAGTGGACTGATGGCCTCAGTTGGTGGCTGTCTTAACCCCAGCGGGAGCCCGTACACGAGCCCGAACACGAGCCCGAACACGAGCCCGAGCTTAAACCCGTACATGTTCTCGTACACGAGCCTGTACGCGAGCCCGTACACGAGCCCGGTCGTGAGGCCGGCGAGGAGAGTTGTTAGGGTAGTAGTCCTGCTCCACCGGAGCCAACTTCGTTGCAGAGGAGATCGTCCGGCGAATATGACTGCGAGAACGTAGACGATCCCGTAGCTATTTGTGGCCACGATCGCGATAATGAGCCCGATGAGGAGAATTGTCGGGGTATCAATTCTGGTTTCCCGGAGCTGACTCCGCTGCCGGGAAGGTCGTCCACCGACGACGATCACCATCATATATCCGATTCCGACGACGAATCCACACACGAGCCCCTGCTCGGGCCCGTACCCGGGCCCGTGCCCGAGCCCGACCACGAGCCCGGCCACGAGCCCGGCCACGAGCCCGAGCGCGAGTCCGGTGCGGAGATTCGTGCGGGTATCAGTTCTGCTCCATTGGAGCCAACCCAGCTGTTGCGGCGGTCCTCCGCCGAGGACAAACCCAAGTCCGATCACGAAACTAGACACGAGCCCAGCCGAGAAATTACTCTTCGTAAGCCCAATCCCGATACCACTCACGAGCCCAAAAAGGAGAAGGGAAAGAATCTCGGTCTTTCTCCACTGCAACCGTTCCCGCTGCGAAAGAATTCTTCCACTGGGCGGGGACAGGAGGAGCAACCCAGGCCCAAACATGGACGCACACCCGAGTATCAGGCCGAAGACGGGTGTGATTAGGGAGCCTAACCGGAACGCAGAAAGAAAATTAATTTGGACTGCAAGTACGGCTAGGGACTTGACTAGAAATGTGGAGACAAGGACCATGACGGCTACCGTGACGAAAGCGCGAGGCCACGCCGGAACCCAGCGCGGGATTTGCCACCACGCCAGATCTTGGGTCCGTTCCTCCTTCATCCGGTGGGCCAGCTGACCCAACCATCCTCGGGCCTGATCCACGGCGTAGTGCGGGACCGGTCGGCCCGGGTGTTGGGCGTACGCGGCGGTCAGGACCTGGTCCAGAAGATGATTCTCGATGGCCTCTTTGGCAGGGAACCGGCTACCGTCGATGAGTTCATCGACCCTCTCCTTGGGGCCATAGGTGTGCCGGACCAGGGTCAGCGTCAGCGGGGTGGTCAGCGCTTGGGCCAGCACACCCTGGGGGTGCTCCCGCAGATGATCAATTAAGTGTTGCCATGGGTCAGGCGGCGGGTCGATCAGATGACTGGTCAGATACTTCCCCGCCTGACTCGGGCCAATCGGCAGCAGTTCCAGCGCCGCCGCCCCCTGCAGGGGGTGACCGTCGCGGACTGCGGCTTCCAGCTCTTTGGTGCGCGTGAGCACGACCAGCCGGAAGGTGGCCTGTTCGTCCAGCGCGCACAGCGCCTCCGGGCGCAGCGCCTCGGGCATTTCATCCAGCCCATCAAGGATGACCGCCAGGCGACCGTCGGCGATGAGGCGCATCGCGGCGTCCCCGCCGTACTCCGTAGCCCGCAACAGGGCATAGTCACGCGCCAGCCGATCGGCCAGCCACTCGGCGAAGAGGTCAGTGGTCGGGTCCCAGCCGCGTGGGGTGACCAGCACCGGCACCGGCACCCGCGCCCGCTCCTCGGCCGTGACCGTGGCCCGACGGTCCAGCGCACCAAGCAGCAGCAGAATCCCGGCGCCACTCTTGCCCGCACCCGGCTCGCCAAGGACAATGAGCCGGCCGGAACCTAGGCCACCGTAGAGGCCGATAAGATCCTTCAACTCACCAGACCGCAGATCCTTCGCGGTGACCACCGCCATCCCGGGCAACGGCGCGAACCCCCCACCACCAACCGCCTCCGCTGCCGAACCGGTCACCGACCGGGGTGACCATCGCCACCGCACGGGAATCGGCGCCGGGGTCAGCCCCCGCTCGGCGGCGGCCCGCTTCCACTGCCGCCGCAGCTGCTCGGCCAGCTCATCCGCCGCCCGCTCCAACGACAACCGCGCATCCTTGGTGGGTCGCGCTCGCTTCCACAGCCACGTAGCAGCCCCGACCGCGGTGGTTACCACGGCAATGAGCGTGCCGACCAACTCTGCGTTTATGCCAAGGAAGAGGAGGACCACGGTCACGATCGTCGCCGCAGCGACCAGCAACAACCCCATCCAGAACCAGAGACGCCCCCGCCCGAACCCCATGCTCAGTATTCTGCCGTGAAGATTCGGTGAATCGGCAGTGAATATGCCCGATCCCCCGATTTATCCGTTTTATCCCACTAGACCGCTGGTTCGCACACGTCCGCCGTGGCACCCAGGCTATGGATCCACGGGAAGACACCCCGGGCACCGCCGAGATCAGGCACCGCTTCGGAGAGTGGGAACCTGCGCCGGACAAAGAACTCGTCGTCCTCGGGTTGGCGACCCGTCCGGGCGCGCCGCGAGAAGAGCACTACCCCCGCGGACACACCGCTCCGGCCCTAGCATGTTATGTGGCGCCGCAGGTCGGCGTCGAAGCACGACCTCACCCAGGGGGAAGCCCACAGAAAAAGGGAGATCACTATGGAGCCCACACAGACCACGGAACAGATCACGGAGCGGGAGGTGTATGAGCCGCCGATGCTGGTCGAAATCGGTCAGTTCGCGGAACTGACGGCCGGTAACGGCTCCAGTGCACCGGACTCCTTCGGTTACATGGGATGAGAAGGTAACTTCGGCGGTGGCGGGTTCCGTGTTGGGGTGTGGCCGGGGGTGGTTCGCGGTCCTTCCGGATTGTGCTGCCGCCTCGGCCGCGGCTGAGGCGGTGAGCGGGCAAGGCTGGGTGGAGGTGGTGGTGCATGCCTCGGGCCGCCCGTGGCTGGTCGGGCGCTGGGCGGCCGGGGAGGTGATGGTCGCCGCCGCTGGACTGGTCCGTCTGGCGGTCATCGGTGACTGTGCGCCGAGTGCCGAACGCCTGGCAGAGTTGGCCGGTCGAGCGCGTACGGTCGAGGATCTGGACCAATGGGCCACCAGGCTGGTGGGCAGTGTTCATCTGCTGGCCTCGATCGGTGGGCGGGTCCGCGCGCAGGGCACGGCCTCCGGGTTGCGGCGGTTGTATTACGCGCGCCTGGGCGGTGTGACGATCGGTGCTGACCGCTCGGATGCGCTCGCTGGTGTGATCGGCGCCGGCGTGGACACTGAGGCGCTGGCTGTGCGGCTGTTGGAGCCGATGGTGCCGCACCCGTTAGCCGAGCAGTCAGTATGGCGGGGTGTGCAGGCGGTCCCCCCCGGTAGCTTCCTGCTGCTGGACCCGCGCGGTGGGGCGCGGGTGGGGCGATGGTGGACGCCGCCGGAGCCCGACGTGCCGCTGGCTGCGGGCGCGCCACGGGTGGCCGAGGAGCTGGCGCAGGCGGTCGCGGCGCGCACGAGCGCGGGCGGGACGATCAGCGCCGACCTGTCCGGTGGCATGGATTCCACCCCGCTGTGTTTTCTGGCCGCGCCCGGGCCCGCGAAGCTGATCGCGTTCACCCAAGCCGGGGCCGACGCGGGCCACGACGATGCCTCCTGGGCCGCCCGTGCCGCGACCTACCTGCCGCAGGTGCACCATCTGCTGGTTGACCTGCGCGTCATGCCGACGTTCCACGCGGGGCTGCTGGACGCCGGTCGGGGCCTGGACGAGCCGGTCCTGGGTGGGCGGGTGCGCGCCTTGTCGGTGGAGCTGGCTCACCGCATGGTTGAGGCCGGCTCCCGGCTGCACCTGTGCGGGGAGGGCGGGGACCAGGTGGTGCAAGCCTCCCTATCCTATCTACATACCACCATGAGCAGCCGGCCAGGCATCGGCCTTGCACACCTACGGGCCTGGGCCGCCCGCAGGCGCTGGCCGCTGGCCGCGACCCTGCGCGCCGCCGCCGACCGCCGCCCCTACAGTCGGTGGCTACATCAGACGGTCGCGGACCTGTCCCCACCGCTCATGGGGGCCCGGGTTCCCGAGTTGGGCTGGCAGACCCGGGTCGGCCTGCCACCTTGGGCCACCCCCGAGACCGTGGTGAGGGTGCGGGGGGCGCTTCGTCAGGCCGCCGGCGCGGCCCAACCACTGGCCGCCACCCGCGCCCAGCACGAGGTGCTGCTGGCGATCCACTCAGGAGCCCGCATGTGCCGCGCACTGACCCGTGTCAGCGCCCAGGCCGGGCTGCCGGTGCACTACCCGTTCCTGGACGACCGGGTCATCGAGGCCTGCCTAGCCGTGCGCCTGCACGAGCGCACCACACCGTTCGCCTACAAACCCCTGACAGTCACCGCGATGCGCGGCGTCGTCCCCGCCGAGCTGCTGGCTCGACGGACCAAAAGCGAGTTCAGCGTCGACCTGCACGCCGGGTTACGCGCCCAACGCGCACAGCTAGCCGAACTGCTGGAGGTCCCCGTCCTAGCCCGGCTGGGTATCATCGATGCCCACGCCCTACGCCAAGCGGTCCTGGGCTTGTACCCGCCCCGACTGTCGTACGCCTTGCTGGAGGCGACCCTCGCTGCCGAGACCTGGTTGCACGCCCACCCCCAGCCCCACCCCCGCGAGGCAAGCATGACGGTGACCCTGCGCCCCCACATCACCACCACCACCACCGACGACGGCATGGTGCTTCTCGACGAACGCACCGGCCGCTACTTCCAGCTCAACGCCAGCGGCGCCCTCATCCTCGACGCCCTGCTCAACGGCGCCGAACTCCCCCAGGCCGCCGGCCTGCTCACCCAGCGCTACACCATCACCCACGACCGCGCCCTCGCCGATGTCACCACCCTGATCGACCACCTGCGCACCGCTGGGCTGGTCACCCCATGAGCATCCACATACCCATCGAGGAACGCCACCGGCTGCCCTGGCACCGGCGCCTGCTGCCACTGGTCGCCGTCGGCGCCGCCCACCTGATCGGCCGCCTGCCGCCCCGCCGGATCCGCCGCCTGCTGACCTGGTGCGCCCACCACGCCCGGCCCGCCACCTACGACCAAGCCGCCACCGCCCGCCAGGCCGTCGTCGCTGTCAGCGTGCGCTGCGCCGGCCACGGCTGCCTGCCCCGCTCGATCGCCACCGCCCTGCTCTGCCGCGCCCACGGCACCTGGCCCACCTGGCACACTGGAGTACGCACCCAACCCTTCACCGCCCACGCCTGGGTCGAAGCCGACGGCCAACCCGTCAACGAACCCCACACCACCGCCCACATACGCCCCCTTATTACCATTGCCCCTCCAACCCACGCCCCGCTCAGGTGGTGGGTCAGGTATGCCTGCCGGTTACAGGTGAAAGCCTCGTCGAACAACGCGATTCCTTCATCGAGCAGCACAATCGCTTGTTCGAGCTGCCCCGATGGTAGGAGACACTGACCCACGTAGGCGGTGATCTCGACAGGGGTCCATGCACGGGTCCCGTTGAGCTGGTGACCAAACACACTTGATACAGCGAGGAGCCTAAATCTGCTGAGAGGTAAATCTGCTGAGAGGATTTTTCCCTGGACGGCTGTGAGAGGCCGGGAATTGTCAGACCCGGTTCGTAGGGTGCATGGCATGACAGTGCGGCAGCTGCTCCCGGAGGGTCTGGCCGAGATGGCCCCAGGCCCGCGCCTGGGTGCGATGCTGGCCGGTCTGGATCTTCGAATGTTGGCGGGGTCGGATCTGGTCGAGGTGCTGCGGGCGCAGGCCCGGCAGTTGGCGCATGAGCAGGCCCAATTGTTGGCGGTGATGGCCGAGATCGGCTGGTGTGATCCGCATGCTGGGCCGGATGAGGTGGCGCGGCTGGCACAGCTGCCCGGCGAGAACGAACCCCTGGTGTCAGCGGCGGACGAGATCCGTGCGGCGCTGGCCTGGACCCGTAACGCCGCTTACCGGGAGTACCACTTCGCTCAGTCCCTGCTCGGGCGCCTACCCGCAGTATTCACCGCCCTGGATGCGGGGGCGATCTGCCGCAGCAAGGCGTGGCTGTTCACGGAGTTGTGCGCGGGGCTGACCGAAAAGCAGGCCCAGATGGTGGTCGAGCGGCTGCTGCCGCAAGCGGGGCGGTTGACTACCGGGGAGTTGGCGGCGCGGATCAAGAAGCTGGCGATCGCATTGGATCCCGAGTGGGCCGCCCGCCGGTATGCCGCCGCGGTGCGGGACCGGGACGTGATCGGGTACCTCGACGAGGACGGCACCGCGACCGTGACCGGCCGACGGCTTCCCGCGGAACAGGCCGCGACGGCGTGCGCTCGGATCGAGGACCTCGCGAAGGCCGCGAAGTGGGCGGGGTATCCGGGGCGGATCGGGCCACTGCGGGCCGACATCTACCTGGGACTGCTCGACGGGCGCTGGACCCACCACAGCCGCCAGGAGATCATCACCCACCTGCTCGCCCAGGCCACCCCAGCCCCAAACCAGTCCAATCCAGACCAGTCCAATCCAGACCAGCCCAATCCAGACCAGTCCAATCCAGACCAGCCCGCTCCCGACGACGCACCGCAGCACCCCACCCCAGACGACAGCTTCGTCGCCTACGGGACCCCAGCCGACGGTGCCCTGGTGCCCAACGATGACCTGGGGGCCGACAGTGACCCGGGGGCTGAGGGGGTAGCCGGTGGTGACATCGGCTCCGCTGCTGACGCTGCTGCCGAGACCGACACCGCCGCTGGGGACACCTCCACTACCGGGAAGGCTGGAGCGGGTGCCCGGTCCGGTGACCTCGGAGGTCGAGTAGGGGTGGAGCTGCGGGTGGGGTTGTCCACTCTGCTCGGGCACGACCGCCACCCCGGGGACATTCCCGGGTGGGGCACTGTCACCGCAGAGACTGCCCGTGCCCTGGCAGCTGCCCAGCACCGAGCCGAGTGGCGCTACGCGCTCACTGATCAGGAGGGGCGGCTAATCCTGGGCGGGATCACCCGCCGCCGCCCACGCGCACCCGAGGGCAACGGGCAGGGCAGTGGCCCCGGCGTCGGGCTTCCAGCCACGGGCCAGGAGCGGGAGCCGATCCGGGGTGGGATCGTGGAACTGCACATCCCGTCCACCCTGCTCGCCGAACTGGCCGCGCACCCCGAGACATGCGGGCCATGGGCTTCGGTGATCGACGATATTGCCACCCAGTACCACGCCTCCGTCACCAACGCCCCGGATGGTTCAGGCGGGACTGGGGGGCAGGACCCGTCCGCCCGGTTCGCCGGGGCGGTGCTGCGCCGCCACATCCAGATCCGGGACCGGACCTGTGTCTACCCTGGGTGTCGCTGCTCGGCCCGACAGGCCGACCTGGATCACACCGTCGACCACGGTCATGGCGGGGCAACCACAGAGGCCAACTCCGGGCCGTTGTGCCGGCACGACCACCGGCTCAAGCACGAGGGTGGGTGGCGGCTGCGCCAGCCTGAGCCCGGGAATTTTCTCTGGACGACAGTCAGTATATGACACACTCTCCTCATGATGGACTCATCCCCTCGCCGAGCCGCGATCTACTGCCGGATCTCGCACGACAAGACCGGCGCCGGGCTCGGCGTCGAACGCCAAGAGCAGGACTGCCGTGAGCTGGCTGGGCGTCTGGGCTGGTCGGTGGTCGAGGTGTTCTGCGACAACGACCTGAGCGCCTACTCGGGGAAGCGACGGCCGCGTTACCAGGCGATGCTGCAGGCGATCCGGGCCGGGCGCATTGATGCCGTGCTGGCCTGGCACACCGACCGGCTGCACCGCTCCCCGATTGAACTGGAGGAGTACATCAGCGCGTGCAACGACGGCCGGGAGGTCCCCACCCACTGTGTGCGGGCGGGGACGCTGGACTTGTCGACCCCGTCCGGGCGGATGCTGGCCCGCACGCTGGGCACGCTGGCCCGGTATGAGAGCGAACATCGCGGTGAGCGGGTGGCGGCAGCGGCGTTGCAGCGCGCCCAGACTGGTGACCGCTCGGGCGGTCCGCGACCGTTCGGCTATGAGGACGACGGGATCACGGTGCGGGAACCCGAGGCCGTGGCGGTGCGCGCCGCTGTGCAATCGATCCTGGCCGGGGCGTCGCTGCGGTCGGTGGCGCGGGAGCTGAACAAGGCCGGGTTAACCACCTCGATGAAGGCCCGGGCGTGGGACGCGCATTCGGTGCGCGCGCTGCTGCTCAAGCCCCGTAATGCCGGGCTGCGCCAGCATCAGGGGCAGGTGATCGGCCTGGCGAGTTGGCCGGCGATTGTGCCGGAGGAGCAGTGGCGGGCGGTGGTAGCGATTCTGACTGACCCGGCCCGGCGTACCAGTCCTTCCGATGCTCGGGTGAAGTGGCTGGGGTCGGGGATTTACCGGTGCGCGGGGTGTGGGCGGCCGTCGCTGCGGGTGTCCACGGCGGGCCGAGGTATCCCGTGCTATCGCTGCCCTGGTGAGCGTGGCACTACCGGGCACGTGGTGCGGATAGCCGGGCCGTTGGACGCCTATGTTGAGGCGATCATTGTGGAGCGGTTGTCCCGTCCGGACGCTATCGGGTTGTTGCGTCCTGCTACGCCGGAGGTGGATCTTGCCGGGCTGCGGGCCACGGCCAGTGCCGCCCGCGTTCGGCTGGCCGAGATCGCTGAGATGCTGGGCGAGGGCGAGTTGACCCGGGCTGAGGCGCAGATCGCCCGTAGCCGCGCCACGGCCCGGCTGGAACGCGCCGAAGCCGAGATCGCCGCGGCGACCTCCAGCAGTCCGCTGGCCGGGATCGTGGACGCCCCGGACCCCGCCGCGGTGTGGGCCGGGCTGGACATCGGCCGACGCCGCGCCGTGCTCGACTGTCTGATGACGGTCACCGTGCTGCCCATCACGCGCCCGAGGCCGGGGTTCGATCCGGACACCGTCCGAATCGAACCGAAAGAGCGGCAGGCGTGATCGATAAACCCCTGACTGACCGCGCGACCGCACAAGCCCGACTGTGAACGGTATGCCGTTCGGGGCTGGCTCCGGCTGCGGGTGTGGCGCAAGCCGTGCATCTCGGAGGCGGAGTTTCGTAGGCAGTTTGAACCGCCCGGGACGGGCTTCCTCGCCGGGGAGCGGTGAGAGGGGATTCGGGTGTGCTGTTCGCGCCGCTGGTGAGCGTGACTGGTCGGGTTCCTCACCTTCATGTGCCGCCCTCACCGCCGCTCTGGGAATCGCGGTTCCTTTGTCGAAACAGCACCGCCTCGTGCGCGGCCGCCGCAAGGACCTGCTCAATACTGTTTCCATAATCGTCAAGGGGAGTGTGGGTTCCCTTTCGGGCATCGGTGCTCGCGTGCACCGTGTAACGTGGGTCTTCCGCGGCCACGGTGGCCAGCGCGCTGCGCAGCTCCCGGAACAGCGACTCGCCGCATTGGCTGCGCTTGAGGACGACGACTATTTCTGGAGCTCCGGGCCCGGTGTCGTAGATCTGGTCCATAGGGTGGTTATTCCGACCGTGAGATCTGGGTGACCGGGGCCTGAGGGGACCTGTCGTGGTGTGTGTTGCCGCTCATGAGGTATCGCCCTTTTCTTCATCTTTCCTGTGGGAAAACTCTCACGGTGGAACCGGCCGACTGTCGGGAATTGACACCTATTCGGGGGGCGATAGGGGTCGCTCGGCCAACAGTTGGCTGGGTCTTTCATTTGTCTCCGTGTTGTGCGATCATTGACTGGCGGCAGTCACTGCGGAACCGGTTCTCACCGGCGAGGATAAAACAGCTAAGCCGGCACTGCTGGCAGTTCTGTCGGATCAGCCGGACCCGCCCACGGCGCATTCTCCGGAGCCGGTCTCGTTCCCGCTTCCAGGTCCGTCATCGCTCCCACATCCGCACCGTGATCCACCTCCCGATGCGCTCCCCCAGCTCGGCGCTCATGCCAGGGGTCGCAACACCACATAGGGCCGGCAGGCCCTGCTCGAAGGCCTCGCTGGTCATCAGCAGGTGCGCCGACCCGGCGCCGTCCACCATCTCGGTCAGGGACCCCCGTGGCCGATGCTCTTGCTGTTCTCCGCCACGGCCGCGATGCCACCACGGTGGCTTGTGGTGCTTGCCCTTCATCGACACTCACCTCGCTCGCACCCCCCTCGGCTGCCGAGCTGCGGCATGTCCACGACGCCACCCCAGGTGCGCGGGGGGTGTTGGGGTCGGTGGTGCGGCCCACCGACCCCAGCGGTTTCCGACTCCTCCAGAGGGATCGGAGGCGGTTTGGGAGCCGGCCGCCGGGAGCTCCCCGCCGGGAGCCTCGGGGGTCATGCTCAACCAGCGGCCTGCGGGTGGGAAGCAGGCTCAACCGGCGGCCGGGGCTCATGGCGCGCGCTGCTCGTAGCCAGGCAGCTCGCACGCGGCCCTCGCCACGATCGGCTCTGGTGAGGTGAGTGACGCGATGAGCGTGTCGAGGGTGGCTCGGATCTCGCCGAGTTGGCGGAGCAACGTGCCGATGGTGGCCAAGTGGGTCGATATCTGGTGAAGACGTTGGTCAATCGCGGCCAGTCTTGCTTGCACGTCGTCATCGGCGTGGCACACCGGCTCGCTGATTCGATCCGTGCTCATGCTCGACAAGGCAACAGCAGTTGAGACCGTCACGGTAGGTGGGGCGCAGTCGGTTTCGCGCTATTCCAGGATCGAATATTCAGCGGGCGACTAGTCGCTGTTCAGGGCGGTCCAGGCAGCTGAGATGATCTCGGGAAGGCTTGGCTTGTGGGGTCGCCAGCCCAGCCCAGTTCGGATTGGATGCGGGTGCTCTGGGCCCAGAGTGTCGCTGGCTCGTGGGCGGTGGTGGTGTGCTGTCGTGGGACGGGTCCTCGGGTCACTGCCTCGGCGGTGGTGATGACTTCGTTCACGGTGCTGGGGCGGTCGCTGCCGACGTTGGAGGCGCGCCAGCCGCCCGGCTCGCAGGCACGCGGGGCGAGGACGGATGCGGTCGCCATGTCGGCCACGTGCACGACGTCGCGGACCGCGGTGCCGCCGCCGTTGACAACCAGCTCAGGTGCCCGACTCTGCTGGAGGGCCAGGAGCCGGGGAATGAGCTGAGTCGTGTCGCGGTCCGGGTGTCCGGGTGTGTGCGTAGGTCGCCTTCGAGTCGCTGGACGTCCTTGGGCAGCGCAGACGTCCCAGAGCGGGTCAGCTCGGTGACCAGAACCCTCATCAGCCCAGGAGCTGGTGCCGGTGCTGCCAGGCGAGTTCGATGCAGGGCCGGGCGATCGGTGCTCACGGCTCGGTGCGCAGCCGCTCACGGGCCGTCGCGGTGAACGGGATTCCCACGGTGGGACGGCCGGCCTCGGTGCTGACCGCGGCACCTTCCTCGTTCACGGTGACCATCCCGGAAAACAGCGCATCGAACACCGGTGCCTCGATGACCGCGACCGTCGCCAGTTCCACCAGTCCCACATCCAGAACCAGATCAAAACAGGAAGCTAACGCTAGACTACGACCATCACTGGTCGTGGAGCTAGGTGTTAAGGGGCGCCAAGGTGGATGAGTATTTCTTCGTGAGTTACTCCACCGTGGACGCCGCTGAATTCGTCCTGATGTTGGCGGATGACTTGGTTGCGGGTCCACCCTCGTACCGGGTGTGGGTGGACAAGCGGAACCTGCGTCCGGGGGAGGACTGGGACGAGCAGGTCGTGGAGGCGTTGCGGACCTGCCGGGGGTTGTTGTTTGTGTTGACTCGGGACAGTGCTGGTCCGGAGTCGGGGTGCAAGCAGGAGTGGGTGCGTGCCCTGAAGTACAAGAAGCCGGTGATTCCGCTGCGGTTGCACTGTGATGCGGAGTTACCGTTTCGGCTTGGATCGCGTGAGTTTGTTGACTTCAGCGGTGGCTACAGTGGTGCGTTGGCGCAACTCCGGAAACACTTGGCGTGGACGAGTACCCCCGCCGGGGTGCTCCACGAGCTTCGGACTCTGCTGAGCGATGCCCACCGTGAACTGCCCCGTATTGTCCCCGAGCGGCGGCCAGTGATCGAGGGTGAGATCGCGGAACTAACCCGGCGGATCGTGGCGCAGCGGCAGCTCATGGAGCATCCGGTGCAGGCACAGCGGCAGACACGACAGCGGATTGAGAGGGAGCTGGAGCGCCAACGCCAGCCCGAGCGGCCAGCCATCAGGACTAGTTCCGTGTCCCGCGCGCGGTTTGTCAACCCACCGCCGATGATTGCTCCGGTGTATTTCCAGGACCGTGAGGTGGAGACCACGTTGGTCGCGGAGTACCTGCGCACCCCAGGACTACGCATGACCACGGTCGTGGGCCGGGGCGGGGTGGGCAAAACCGCGCTGGTGTGCCGACTGCTCACCGCGATCGAGACCGGTCGGCTCCCGGAGCGTGTAGGGGACCTCGCGGTGGAGGGGATCGTGTACCTCAGCCCGGTGGGGGCTCATCCGGTGAGCTTTCCGAATCTGTTCGAGGATGTGTGCCGGCTGCTGCCCGACGATGATGCCGAGCGGCCGCGGCAGCTCTACCGGGACCCCCGGCAGACCCCCAGGACCCTGATGTTGTCCTTGCTAGAAGCATTCCCCGACGGCCGGTCAGTGGTCCTGCTGGATAACGTCGAAGACAGCATCGATGCCGGCACCGGCGCGATCACCGACTCGGCGTTGGATGAGGCGTTACATGCCCTGCTGAGCGCTCCCGAGCACGGTGTCAGGGTTGTGATCACGACCAGGGTGGCTCCCCGGGAGCTGCTGCTCACCCAGCCAGCGGCGCAGCGACGGCTCAATCTGGACGAGGGGCTGGCCTCTCCGTATGCGGAAAACATCCTGCGTGCCATGGATCCTGATGGCAGCCTCGGACTCAGGGATGCTCCGGATGTGTTGCTGACGCGGGCGCGGGAGCGGACTCGCGGATATCCCCGCGCCCTTGAAGCGCTCGCGGCGATCTTGGCGGCTGACCGGGACACCGCTTTGTCTGACTTGCTCACGGAAACGGAACGGCTTCCGGATAACGTGGTCCACGCCCTGGTCGGGGAGGCGTTTAGCCGGCTGGGTCCGCTCGCCCAACAGGTCATGCAAGCCCTCGCCGTCTACCCGGTGCCGGTCCCCCCGGTGGCGGTGGACTACCTCGTGCAGCCCTACCGGGCCGCCATCAACGCCGCGCCGGTACTCACCCGCCTGGTGAACATGAACTTCGTCCGCCGCGACGCTGAGCGCTACTACCTCCACCAACTAGACCGAGACTACGCACTAGCGAAGATCCCCTCCGGCGATCCCAGCGATCGGGACCCCGACCCCCCGCCCTGGACCCAGCACGCCCTACGCCACCGCGCTGCCAGCTACTTCACACAGACCCGAGCCCCCCGGGAGACCTGGAAAACACTCAACGATCTCGCCCCGCACCTCGCCGAGTTCGAACTCCGCGTCCACAACACCGACTACGACGCTGCGGTAGAGGTGCTCCGTGGAATCGACTTCGACTATCTCATGCCCTGGGGGCACTACCGGTTCATTATCGACCTGCACCAACGCCTGCACGGCCACCTCACCAACCCCCGGACCAACAGCGGCCACCTCAACGTTCT
>CAWGJH010000007.1:0-72076 GCA_963822695.1 uncultured Actinomycetota bacterium | reverse complement strand
GCGGGTGGTGTCGCGCTGGGCGTCGTCGTGTGGGTCTTGGCCAAAATCGGCAAGGCCCTGATCCAGATCATAGCCACGATCGGACCCGATGGGTGATCGATTCGCGAATCAGACGCTCTGACGGCCTGTAAGCCTGTTGAGCAGGAAAAACCCAGCTCAGAGGGGGTATCAATCAGAAGCGATAGTTCAGCGTACGGAACATGCCCTGACCTGCGGCGGAAGAGATCACTCACGCCGTCATGCCGTCGCCATGCCGTCAGCGCTTGGCGACGCCGGCCCGAACACCCCGTCGATGGCCCGCCGTGTCCGCTCTTCGCTGGAGGGCATGAGGTGGGTGTAGACCCGCAATGTGAACGCGGGGTCGGCATGCCCGAGGTAGGCCGCCAACGCGGTGATGGTCTCCCCCGCGTCGAGCAGCGTCGAGGCATAGAAGTGCCGCAGAGCGTGAAATCCGTTCTCCCGCGCGGAGGGCACACCCGCCCGGGACAGCGCCGGTTTCCAGGTCCACTGGTTGAACACTGGGCGCCATGCCGGCGTGCGGTCCCGGGTGTAGAGGATCAGCCGCGCCGTCACCAGCTCGCCGGCTGGTTCTTGCCACGGTAGTGTCACGGCGACCGGCGGATAACGCTCGATATGGTGCGCGAGCGCCACGCCGATGGACTCAGAGAGCGGGACATCTCGCGTTTTGCCGCACTTGGGCGGCCCGAAGCACGGCCGCTGCCCCACGATCTTGACTTGCCGAAGGACATGGACCGTCTTGCCGAGGAAATCGACGTCATCGACGGCCAAGCCGAACACCTCGCCCTGTCGTAGACCGACGCCAGCGCCGAGTGGCACCGTGATCCTGTACCGATCTGAGAGCGCGTCATGCACCCCGTGAACCCGCTCCAACGTCCATGGCGTGACCTTCCTCGGCGGGATCTGTGGCTTGCGCACCGAGGACGCCTTGCACGGGTTCTTGCGGATCCTC
The DNA here is from genome assembly GCA_963822695.1 of uncultured Actinomycetota bacterium. GTDB lineage: Bacteria > Actinomycetota > Actinomycetes > Mycobacteriales > Pseudonocardiaceae. The sequence continues at coordinate 71,106 of CAWGJH010000007.1, read as the reverse complement.
TCGTCATCCACAGCCGCGTTGAGGATTGTCTGCACGTGGATGAACATCACCTGCCGGTAGCTTGGCGCTAAACCGAGCTTCTGCATCGCTCGGTCCCACGTCCGAATATGCGTCGGCGACAGGACCGCCAACGTGTAACACCCGAGGTGCGGGAGGATATGTTTCCTGAGTCGCACAGCGACCGCTTCTCGCGTGGATTCCTCGAATGTCTGTGATTCCAACCACGCCTCGGCGTACGCCCGGAAGGTCAAGGCACCCGCGTTCGGATCGATGTAGGTTCCACGCCGCTTGTCGTTCTCCGTCGATACCAGGAAGTCATCAGCCGCTTTCTTCTGCCGGTCAGGGAAACTCTTGCTCCGCTCGACACCCTCCGGGTCGAGGTACCGCACGCGGTAGCGCTGTCCCTTGCCATGCAGTTTTGTCTTTCCGCGTGTCCACGTCCCTGTCGCGGCGTCCATGACAGGCCGGTACCACGTGTCCTGTACGTGTCCCATCGTCAGGCCACGTCGCTCATGACCCAGGCGCGAACAGCGGCCGGGTCATACCGAAGGTGCGCCCACACTTTTTGGCAGGCGGGCCGATGCCCTTACGACGCCACTGGTAGAGCGTCTGCACCGGAACGCGGAGATACACGGCCACGTCCTCGATAGTCCATAACGGTTCCAGCTGCACCACGGTCCTTGTCATCCTCGATCACCCTCCCCCGCTTGATCGGTAGTTGCCGAACGGTTGTCGCGCAGTGGTGGGTCGCTGGTGGCCAGTTGCGCGGCGGTGTACTCGGCTTTCCATCGCTGTCGCTCCGCGATGGCGTGCAGCAGCAGCACCGGCCGTGCTGGGACGTCGGGGTCGGTAGGGGCGGGGCGTTCCCACAGGTACGGACCGTCCTCGGGACCATGGGCGGGGTGGATCCCGGCCCGCTGGAGGAGTTGCCGAACAAATTCGCCGCGTTCGGCGCGGTGGTCCTGCAGGGTTTTGTTCGACCATTTCCGAGACACGAGGACACGACGCCCAGCGATGCCCAGGTGTTCGGGTTTGTGCGCCTTTCCTTTACATCGCCCCGGAGTCATCGAGTGCCGGGCGCCGTGTGGTTGGATCCCGTAGAGCAGCCACACCGCACACCGTGGCGAGCAGGGCGTAATGCTCAGTTCGGTGTGGAGCCGGTGGGCGTGGTCACGTTGGGCGTCGGTGGCGTGCTCATCGAGCCCGGCGGCCTGGCCGACGCTTTTCATCAGATATTTCGTGAGGTAGCCAACATGGCGACCTGCTTCCTCGGTGCCGCCGAGGATGCCTTTGACGTGCACCTGAGTGCCGAAGTGGACGACGTGGACGGATTCGGTGAGCTTTTCGCAGGCTTGCTCCCAGGTTGGCAGCGGTTGGCCAGTGTCGGGGTCGGTGAAGGTCTTGGCCCTGCTGTCCCAGACCGGTAGCCGCCCGTCGGTGTAGACGAGCTGGTCATGGGCAGGCCACCACACCTGGTGGTAAGTCGCGGCGGTGATGGCCCGTAGCTCGGCACGGGGGATAGCGCCGCGGATGGCGGCGTGGAAGTGCGGAGCACCGCGTTTCTGGGGTTCGACGGTGCCGAAGTACTGCACGTCCCAGCCGACGCAGCGGCGGGTGTTCTGCCAGAACCGATCCAGTAGGGCGGGGAAATGGATCGCGTCTCGCGCGGCCCGCCGGTAGTCATACGCATCGGGGTCGATCGCCGTCCCGTGAGCATCGACTCGGCCGTAGGAATCGAGGGTGAGGGTCAGAAAGGTGGACGGCCGGTATCGGCCAGCGAACACCTGTCCCAGGGTGCGGCGCTCGATGGGTCGGCGGGGCAGATCGGGGGCATCTTGGCGACGTCGGGTGGAGCGCTTGACCGGCTTGGGTGGTGACTCCAGCGGGGTGAGCCGGCCCCGTACCCCCAGAGCGCGGAGTTCGGCGTCCAACTCGGCCACTGACTCAGCGATCTGTTCACAGGAGTCCTCGTCACCGGTGGTGCGGCAGTGGGCGTAGACGGCGGCGAGATCGGCCCGGGTAGCCATCAGTGCCTGGTGGTCGGCACTGGGCGTGGCCCGCTCGGTGACCGGTTCTTCCTCCAGGTGCCAGCCCTCGCGGCACTGGACCATTCGCAACCGACGCGCCTTCTCCGCGCAGGGACGGCACTGGTCCTCACGGGTAGACCCGCACGGCACACGGGACGACCTCGACGCGGCCGGTGGTGGTGTCGATGCGGCGCATCGCCAAGGGCCGCACGCAGACCCCGTGTTGTTCAGCGATGGCCTGAACAACATCGGCGGCCAGCGGCAACGCGGCCCGCTCGACCCGGGTCATCCGCGAGATGTCGATGGTGGCAGGTGGGGTGGTCGTCATCAGAGCGCCACCTCACCCAGGGTGGCTCGCTCGCGCAGGACGGTCAGCGGCACGGTGGTGTGGGCGTCGGGGGTGAGATCTTTGCCGATGCTGTGGTCGGTGAAGTCCACACCGCCATAAACCGCCACCGAGGCGCCGCTGGACAGGCGGCCGATCACTGAGAGGTGCACGCAGTCCCCACGGGGTACCCGCCAGGCTTCGACGGTGGCGTCGGTGAGGGTGTCGGCCCAGGCCAGCAGCGCGTCAGCGATCTGGGGGAGGGTGTGGCAGGCTAATTGTGCGGTCACGCTCGGTCCGCTCAGGGACTTGGTGAGGTTGACTGAGTACAGCTCGGGTAGCTCGAATTCGGTCAGGTGAACGCGGATCGCATCGAGCAGGGCAACCGTGGTGGTCACGCCGCACCTCCGCGGGTTGATCCGGTTGGGTCGGTGGGTGTGGTGGGGAAGGTCAGCACTTCGGTGTCGTGGGTGATCGGGTCGGTGACGAATGTTTCGAGTTGCTTGATCGTTTCGTCGGGGACCCAGCCGGCCCGGATGCGCAGGGGTTCGCGGATGCCTTCGCCGAAGACGTATCCGACACCAGCTTCGGACTCGCCGATCCGGTTGGCCCACGCACCTCTCTCGAACGCGTGCTCGCCCAGCACCATCCCCACATGGGATTTCGTCGACACACGCAGGCACACCCGCCGTGGGAACAGTTCTCGGACGGGGACGGTGTCTTTGGTGGGTTCTTGGACGTAGCCGCGGACCGTGAATCCCAGGGCCCGTCCCTGTGTGGTCAGCAGGGCGACTTTCTCGGTGATCGCATCGCGGGTCTTGCGGTCGGTGTATTTGGTCAGTGCACCGATCTCGTCGAATTCCAGTAGCTCCAACGGATGCTCGGAGCTGATGGGCACTGAGCGCACCCGGCCGGCGAACTGTGTTTTCCGGGCGTCCATCGCAGCGACCAACTCCTCGAGCACGGTCAGCGCGTCGGTGGCGGTGACGGCGTAGCGGTGGAAGATCCCCCGCCCGTAGGCCAGTTCCATGCCCTTGGGATCGATCCCTGATACCCGCACCAACCCATCACGGATCGCCGGGGCGATAGACACCAGGGGACACCACATCACCGAGTTCTTGCCTGCCCCCGTCAAGCCCACTACCAGGGTGTGGCCCCCAACCAACGGGACATACCAGTCCTGCCCGTACTCGGTGCGCCCGGAAAACACCCGCCGCAAATCCACCGACCGGCCCTCAACACCGGCCAGCGCAGTCAGATCGGGGCAGGCCACCGGCTCGGTGAGTAGGTTGCGGCGCTGGAAATCGATCGACACCACATTGGGCGTCAGCTTCCGAACCTGACACCGCTGGACGCCCCGGGCCGAAGCCAGCGCCCGGGCGACCTCATCGACATCCTCCGGTTTCTGACCCGCAACCAACCGGACCCGGACCTCATCCCACGACGCACCCGACCTGACGCCCAGGACCTTGGGCAGCCGTGCTTGGGTCTGGTGGTGCTCGTGGCGAATCTTTTTGCGCCCCACCAGGTTGACGGTCACCGCCGGGGAGGTGTCGTTGTTGGTGCTCAGGCCGCAGGCGTGTAGCCACGCGGGCAGCTTGGGTGCATAGACCGTCCAGCGCATCCACCAGGCCCGGAGATGCCGACCCGCCCACGCATCAAACGACACGACATCGATCAGCCGCCACCCGGTGAGCACCCCAGTGACCGAGCCGAGCGTGATCACCAGTGGTACCCAGCCCCACCAGTGCCACCACACCAGGACCGCCAACACGGTCAAGCTCGTGCGCCAGCGGGTGACCGCCTGACGGATCGTCCACACCGCGGCCTTGACAACCAACCACACAGCCAGGAACACCACAGCAGCCGCGACCAGCGCCTCTGCGATCTTCACCAGGGCCTTGCCGAGCTTGGCTAGCAACCACACGACCACACCCAAGACGACACCACCCGCAATCAACACAGTGATCATCTGGGTATCCATCAGTACTCACCCCCCACGACCCGAAACAGGCTGGTGACGGGGTTGTCGGTGCGGTTCTCATTTCCACCGGGGAGGGGGCTTGCGCCGGGCCTGATTGGTCTGGGTATCCTCACTACTGTTCACTCCAAACTCTCGGTGTGGACAGCGCAGAAGCGGACAGGTTGGTAGCCGAAGATTCCGCTTCTGCGCGTACGTCTTTGGTGCGTGTGATGAGGGCGTGCGGCATTACCGCACCACCCCGGGCGCGTTAAATTACGTTCTGGGCTTTCGTGTGGTGTCTGATTACAGGATCAAGCAGCCACCGCACAGCCCACTCTTACCCGTCTGATAGGAGTAGCTCCCGCACCGGCGGCAGACCCGCCACGTCCCCCGCACCCGCCGACACCGGCGGACCCGACGCCGCTCAACCACCCCAGCCCACCAGCTGCGTAACCCCATCACCCCTCACCTCCCTCACCATCGCGATCGTCTCGCGCGTCGGACAGCGGCACGACTCACGGTCGCGGTCGCTCCCCGCTCCCGTTCACCCCAGCCACTCCGTCAAAATGTTGCGCAGCGCCTTAGCCCCCTCCTCATCAAGAGCGACCACACAAGCACCCGTGACATGGGGATCGAACACGAGCGATCCGCCCTGCATGCTCACCAGAAGGTTGGCGAAACCGATCGGACCCCGATGCATCGCACACGACGCCGGTATCGCCTTACGACGGTACTTATTCGGACCATCGGTGTAATAACTGTGCCAGTTCATCATGGCTCCCTTCCTGGATGGTGTGAAACACTCATGTCGGTCTTTCCGTCACTGTCACTGTCCGCAGCGGGCCTCACGCCGCAGCCGATTTCGCCGCCGTCCCGGATGCCGCCGACCGGACAGGCACCGCCCCGCTCGCGCCGGTACTCGCTGCTGGGGCCGTCATGCCTGCGGCACGGATGACCCAGGTGAGCCACTTGGCCTGCCCGGAGGCCTCCGCGCGCGGCTGCACGGTCATGCCTTCCAACACCACCGGCCGAAACGGCAACCCCGGCACAGCCTCCGGTGGGACCGGCTGATGCGCGCAGGCGAACTCCACCGTGACCGACTTCTCCCGGTCCTTCTCCGCCGCTGGATCGGCGAACGTGCCCCGGAACAAGGGCAGGCCGCTGACCTCATCGGTGCGGGGTCGCACCGGGCGGTTACGTGCCCGGTCCTCCTGTGACTGGTACTCCGTCACCGGCGTGATCTCGCCGACCAGGTACAGACCTTGCGGGTACCACTGATCGAAAACCACTGGCAGCCGTAGGTTCCTGGGCGCGCCCATGTGATCGACCTCCTTCGTCTCTCGTGCCCCACCGCACCCAGCGACGAGGCATCCAACTTAGTCATGTCAACTACTAAACTGTGGATCAAGATGTTTCGTGACGTCTCCATCGAGTGATCTATGTCTCTGTTAGCTCATACGGTAGGGTTGGTCCATGGAGATGGACCACGCCGATCCCCGACCGGCCTACCAACGCGTCGCTGACGACCTGCGCCGCGCGATCACCACCGGCACCTACCATCCCGGTGACCAACTCCCCACCCTCGCCGAGCTGACCACGCGGTACGGCATCGCGGTGATGACCGCGCGGGATGCCATCCGGCAACTCGTCGCCGAGGGACTGGTGATCTCCCGCCAAGGCAAAGGCGCCTACGTCCTGCGCCAACCCAACCCAGATGAATCCATGACCCCCTCCGAACTGCTTGATCTTCTTCATCAGGTCAGCCGTTCCGTGGAGGACCTCACTGATCGGATGGCCGCGATCGAACAGGCACTAGCCGATCGCCAGAATTCACTCGCCGCTCCACCACGGCCAGCCGATGGCTGAGCCCAGCCACCTTCTCCGCCAAGTCCCGAGCGGCCCGCAGGACGGCGTGCCACTGCTCATCGGTGATCCGCGGAGCGCTCTCCACGCGCGGTGACTCGCTCATTCTGGTTTCCTCCGCTCCCCCTCGTTCACCCGGGCCTCGATCACACAGTCGCGCGTCACCTCAATAAATACTTCGTCCGCCGTCCGCGTCTTATCGGTGTTGCGTTCGAGATCACCCAGGCCGGGTGACATGAGGAAAATTTGGCTCCACCCCCAAGTCGCGATTGGTCACGGCGGCCGGTGCCGCCGGTCGTTTGTGCAGGTACGCGTCGATCGCGGTGGCGGGAATGCGAAGGAGCTTGCCGACCCTGTACGCGGTGAGTTCCCCAGTTCGTATGGCCCGGTAGATCGTGGACACGTCGACGTCGACCATCGCGGCCACGTCCCGCGCCCGGTAGAGCGGGGTACCCTCAACCTGCATCGCGATGCCTCCACCGTCTCGATGTGCTCCAGCTTCTTGTGCGTACTACCTTGTACAGACAAGATGCGACGGTAGACCTGCGTACCCTTGCCTGTCAAGGAGGTACGTACCAACATGACTCCACCAGAACCTCGAACGCAGCAGATTGCCGCTGAGCTGCGGCAACAGATCGCCACCGGCACTCTTGGTCCGGGCGCCCTCCTCCCGTCTGAGCCCGAACTGGCTCGCGACCAGGGTGTCAGCCGCCAGACAGCTCGGGCTGCACTGCAAATCCTCGAACGAGAAGGCCTGGTCGTCGTACGGCCACGACGTGGCCGCATCGTGCGCAGCCATCAGCGGCTGCGGTGGCGCCTCTCGGAGTTCGAAAACCCGGAGAACACCACCACGACAACAGCGGATGCCTGGGAAACAGACATCGAACGACAAGGACACGACCCCACGCGACAAGACCTTTCAGTAAGCACCATTACCCCACCACTCGATATAGCCGCACGACTCAACCTTAACCCTACTGCCGATTTATGCGTGGTCAGACAGAGAGTCCGCTACATTGACGGCAAACCGGCGATCATCTCCGACGACTACTTCGACGAACAAATCGTACGCGGAACAGAACTAGCCGAACCACAAGACACAACCCGCGAGGACATCCTTGCTGAAGCGGGATACCCCCAAACATATGACATCGACGAGATCATCACACGCATGCCCACCCCTACCGAAACCCAACGACTACAGATACCAGCCGTGACCCCTGTAGCGGAACACACCCGCACCGGCTACACAGCACAACACAAAGCAGTACGAGTAATGATCTCAATCATCCCAGGAGAAACACTGATACTCCAATACAAAGTACCCACCTAACACTCCAGCCGTAGATCGTGATCACGTGAGCTGGTGAACAGGTGTCGGATCTCGTTGCGGGTTAAGGCGATCAGGCCTGGTTGCGGTGGGTGGTGGGCGCGTTCGGTCGCGGCGATGACCGCGAGCAGGGCGTGCGCGAGCATCGCGAGCAGGGTCCAGCGCCGCCAGGGCAGCCAGCGGCGGAGTTGGTGCTCATCGAGCCCGGCCAGGCCCGTGGCGGCCTGAAAGCTTTCCTCGATGGTCCATCGGCGTCCGGCAACCCCGACCAGCTCACCAAGCCGGACCAGGGTGGGTGAGCTGGTCAGCGGTACAAGGCGAGTTCGCCGTGGCGGGGATGGCGGCGGATGAGCAGCCAGTGGTGTCCCGATTCGGCGGTCAGGGTGACCCACGCCCAGTCGTAGTAGCGCTGCCCTTGAGCCCCCGGACCGGCCGAGAGCCGCTGCCAGGCACCCCTGGGCAGGCTGGCGGCCAGGGTGTCGGCCCGTATCGGGCCGGCTGCGGTGGGCACGCGGCGGTCGCAGCCGATGGCCAGCACATATCCCACCTGGCGGGCTTCGAGATCGGCGCGCAACCCCGGATCGGCACCGTAGACCTCATCGGCGGCCACCCACCGCGCCGACACCCCGGCATCACGCGCGCGGCCACTCATCGTCCCGGCTAGCGCCGGTGTGGTCGTGAACTCGACCTCCTCGGGTATTCCAGCGGTGGCGCACCGCCGCGGGTCGGTGGCCCAGGATTTCGGCAGGTACAACTCACGGTCGATCATCGCGTGCCCGGCCCGCCCGGCGTAGGTCAGATACACCGCTACCTGGGCGTTCTCGATCCGACCCGCGGTAGACCTGCGTACCCTTGCCTGTCAAGGAGGTACGTACCAACATGACTCCACCAGAACCTCGAACGCAGCAGATTGCCGCTGAGCTGCGGCAACAGATCGCCACCGGCACTCTTGGTCCGGGCGCCCTCCTCCCGTCTGAGCCCGAACTGGCCCGTGACCAGGGTGTCAGCCGCCAGACAGCCCGGGCCGCACTGCAAATCCTCGAACGAGAAGGCCTGGTCGTCGTACGGCCACGACGTGGCCGCATCGTGCGCAGCCATCAGCGGCTGCGGTGGCGCCTCTCGGAGTTCGAAAACCCGGAGAACACCACCACGACAACAGCGGACGCCTGGGAAACAGACATCGAACGACAAGGACACGACCCCACGCGACAAGACCTCTCAGTAAGCACCATTACCCCACCACTCGACATAGCCGCACGACTCAACCTTAACCCCGCCGCCGATTTATGCGTGGTCAGACAGAGAGTCCGCTACATTGACGGCAAACCGGCGATCATCTCCGACGACTACTTCGACGAACGAATCGTACGCGGAACAGAACTAGCCGAACCACAAGACACAACCCGCGAGGACATCCTTGCCGAAGCGGGATACCCCCAAACATATGACATCGACGAGATCATCACACGCATGCCCACCCCTACCGAAACCCAACGACTACAGATACCCACCGTGACCCCTGTAGCGGAACACACCCGCACCGGCTACACAGCACAACACAAAGCAGTACGAGTAATGATCTCAATCATCCCAGGAGAAACACTGATACTCCAATACAAAGTACCCACCTAACACCCACCATCCCGACCCCACCTATCAAGAGAACTACCCCGTTCAACTCACCTCAATTCAAGTCACCAAGTGGACCAACCCCCGGGCGCCCACCCGAGGATGATCACAGCACAGCCCACGTACCACAGCCCGGACCTCGGCGACACTCACAGCGCGCTGCTCACAGGCAGGACGGCAGCACAATGTGTTGCCGAATTCTCCTCTATGGGATCAAGCGCGCCCGCTGCGCCGGCGCGGGACGTGTCTGAGTCCGTCGCCTTACTCGCTTGCCCGTCGGGCCGGTCCCGCTTGCTGCGCGCGGCCTGGCGGCCGTGCTCGCGCGGGCCGGCCCGGCGGGCGGCGGTGGTCACCGTGCACCACGGCAGCAAGTGAGGTGGTTACGTGGCTTCGTCCTGGAATTCAGGCGGTCTGGCGGAGTGTCCTCATTCTGGCTGTGAGCGAGATGTCAGGTTTGACTGATCGTGATCGCTCTCTGGGGAGGAGAGTCGCGGCACAGTGTCAGGAAGTAGAGACCGCGTTCTCCGGCGGCTGCGATCGTTGTCGAGATCAGTTGGAGGTGAAACAGGCCGCCCGCGACGCGCAATGACGTGAGTGCTGCGCCGGTGACGGGGTCCCAGATCCGCACCTCCCCCCCGAGGTCGGTGGAGGCCAGCCAGGACCCGTCGGGGGCCGCCCTCATCGCCCACACTTTGTTGGTGTGGCCGGTGAGGGTGTGGCGGGCGGTGCCGGTGGCTGGGTCCCAGGTCCGCACTTCCCCGTTATCGTCGGCGGAGGCCAGCCAGGACCCATCCGGAGCCACCGCCAGCGCCCGCACCCAGCTGGTGTGGCCGGTGAGGGTGTGCCGGGCGGTGCCGGTGACCGGATCCCAGATCCGCACCTCTCCGCTGAAGTCGGCGGAGGCCAGCCAGGACCCATCCGGAGCCACCCCCAACGCCCGCACCAGGCGGGTGTGGCCGGTGAGGGTGTGGCGGAGGGTGCCGGTGGCTGGGTCCCAGGTCCGCACTTCCCCGTTATCCTCAGCGGAGGCCAGCCAAGACCCATCCGGAGCCACCCCCAACGCCAACACCGTGTTGGTGTTGCGGGCGGTGCCGGTGGCTGGGTCCCAGATCCGCACCTGCCCGCCCTCGCCAGCGGTGAGGGTGTGGCGGGCGGTGCCGGTGGCTGGGTCCCAGATCCGCACCTGCCCGCCCTCGCCGGCGGAGGCCAGCCAAGACCCATCCGGAGCCACCCCCAACGCCCGCACCCAGCTGGTGTGGCCGGTGAGGGTATGGCGGGCGGTGCCGGTGACCGGATCCCAGATCCGCACCTCCCCGCTGAAGTCGGCGGAGGCCAGCCAGGACCCATCCGGAGCCACCCCCAACGCCCACACCCCGCTGGTGTGGCCGGTGAGGGTATGGCGGAGGGTGCCGGTGGCTGGGTCCCAGGTCTGCACTTTCCCGTTATCATCAGCGGAGGCCAGCCAAGACCCATCCGGAGCCACCCCCAACGCCCATACCCAGCAGGTGTGGCCGCTCATCGGGGGCATTGTGGGGTCGGGAAGATCGGGCAGCATGGTGATGGCCCGCAAATGCGGCCTCCTCAGCCCCGCCACCACCTGTTTCGTGATCGCTGCGATCGGGCCCTCGCTGGGCAGTCGAGTAGCCATGGTGGCGGCCAGTGACCCCGGGGGGTGCAGCGGCCTCAGAACGTGGGCGTTGTGCCGCACCACGGTCCCCAAGACACGCGATAGCGGGTCATCGGACAGGGTCAGGTCAGCTTCCAGCTCCGCCTGCCCAATCTTCTCCAGTTTCCCGACCAGCCAGCTGGGGTGGTGCGTACACGCCCGTAGCTCTTGGTCCAGCCCGGCTTCCCACAGGTGGGTGGGCAACCACGCCCACAAATAGCCTTGCTCAGCGGGCAGCTGCCACCACGCGCTCGTCCCAGCCTCTTCGGGAACGAGGTCACGATGGGCATCGATCAACGCCCGGTTCCACTCACTACGTCGGTGACGGGTCTGCTCCCGCAGGTAGCCACTGATGACCTCATGCAGCATCACCCGCTGAGGGTCGCACCGGTAGTCGCTGACCAACGCCAGATCAGCCAACCGCTGGCAGTACCGCCGGGTTTGAAATGCCGACCAGCCGCCGGTGGCCTCCCAGTACCGAGCCAGCACCGGGCCGGGGATCACCACACGCTTCCCAAACACCGCCAACTCCCGGTACCGTTCCCGCTGCTCGACGCTCAGCCGACTCAAGCTGGCCTCGATCGTGTGGGCCACCGCAGTGTGCCGCTCACCGGCATCGGTGAGGTCCAACGCGGTCGGGCCTCGCGCATTCAGCTCCTGCAGGATCTCGCGCATCGACTCTTCGGCTCTGCGGCCAGCGTGGTAATCGGCCCGTACCGCGCCATTGACCAGTGACAGCAACACCGGCCAGCGCCCCGTGGCCGCCAACAACCCCTCCACCACACCGCTGGCCACCCCATCCCCATCCTCCACCCCGACCCTCAGCAACTGCTCCGCCTCACCACGACCCATCTCATCGACTTGCACTAGCTGTGCTGAGAGCGGCAACGCTGCCCGGTTACGAGTCGTGAACAACCGCACCGCGTGGGGGCCACCGATCAAGAACGGCTCCACCTGCTCAGCACTCCACACGTCATCCACCACCAGCAACACCCGCCGATCCCCCACCACCCGCCCCAACTCCGCACCCGCCACCACCGGATCAGCCACCCCCGGCCGATCACCACCCAACACACCCACCACATCGCTGACCTTCTCCGCCAATTCCCGGCCCGCCACACTTCCACCGAGGGCCACCCACACCACCCCGTCAGGAAACTCCTCCCTTATCTCATCGCGGTGCACCAACAACCGCGCCAACGTCGTTTTCCCGAACCCACCCGCACCCCACAACCCCCTCGCCAGTCCCACCACGCTCGCCCTGGGCCGCCGCACCTCCCCCACCAAATCCGCCATCAACCACGGCCGGTCAACCTCATCACCCCGCAACGGCGGCACCACGAACACCGGCCCCCGCCACCCCGCCGCACCACCAGACCCACCGTGAATCGGCTTGACCAGCGCCTGACACAGCGCCGCACGCAGATCATCAGGGCCGCTCACCGTGGTCAGGGTGATCCCACTCTCACGCACCGAGCTCCGGAACCTCTCCTGACGCCCACCATGCTCAAGATCCCGGAACAACTCCGCGGGACCCTGCACATCCTCACCAAGCAGGAACACCAACCGAGGCAGACCCGCCTCACCAGCCTCCCGGAACTCCAACTCCGTATACGACAACTCCGGGCGATCAGCCACAGGCACGCCATACCGGAAACCCACAACCCCCACAAACACATCCGCGCTACGCACCGCCTCCCCACACACCAACGCGGGCGGCCGCGGATCCGCCGCGAAATACGCCATATCCACCGGCGCGTCCCCAGCCTGCTTCACCGCGAACTCCGCCGCATCCACGAACGACCACCCCACCGGCAACCGCCGCAACTCCGACGTATGACTCAAAAACACCCGCCTCGGCACCGCCATACCCCAAGCATCCCAGCAACCACCACGATGATCGCCGTATGGGGATTAACGTCCACACCCAAGAGGACAACCGAATCTTGGGTCAACAATCCCGTGCCTCCGGCGGTCCTCGCTCCGGGATGGCCCCCGGGCTGGGCGCGACAGTGGTGGGTCACCAGGGGAGCGGGTATCCCGTCCCGTCGGCGCCGAAGGTGTAGCGGGTCAGGCGCGGGGGTCGAGGTCGTTCATCGCAGGCGGTGCTCCACCTCGACCCCCGCGCCTGACCCGCTTCAGGACAAGCCCGCCGACGCGACGGGATACCCGCTCCCCACCCTCCGTCCTGCGGCAAGCCAACACCCCGCGTGTGCCATTAACCAGCCATTAACACCGGTCAACCACGGTCAACAGCGGTACCCCCTGACCCAGCCCGACCACCGACCGAAGCCCATGACGGCGCAGTGGGCGCAGCCTTCCAAGCTGGCCATGCCAGTTGGATTCCAGTCGCCCGCGCTGCAGGCTGCACACAGGATGGGAGATCGGCGACGAGCCGGTAGATGCCCGCGGCTAGTCCTCGGCCGACCTCGCGCTGTTACTCAAAGTAGTCGCGGAGCGCCTGGGAGCGCGAGGGGTGGCGCAGCTTGGCCATCGCCTTGGCCTCAATCTGCCGGATCCGCTCCCGGGTCACGCCGTAGAAGTGGCCGATCTGCTCCAGGGTGCGCGGCTGGCCGTCGAGGCCAAAGCGCAGCCGGACAATGTCAGCTTCCCGCTCGGATAGCGTGGCCAGCACCGATCGCAGGTCGTCCTGGAGCAGCGTGAATGACACCGCGTCCACCGCGACCACGGCCTCGGAGTCCTCGATGAAGTCCCCGAGCCGGGAATCGCCTTCGTCGCCGATGGTCTGGTCCAGCGAGATGGGTTCTCGGGCGTAGTGCTGGATCTCCAACACCTTTTCCGGGGTGATGTCCATCTCCTTGGCCAACTCCTCTGGAGTGGGCTCGCGACCCAGGTCCTGAAGCAGCTCACGCTTCAGGCGGCCCAGTGTGTTGATCACCTCGACCATGTGCACCGGGATCCGGATGGTGCGGGCCTGATCAGCCACCGCCCGGCTGATCGCCTGCCGGATCCACCAGGTGGCGTAGGTGGAGAACTTGTAACCCTTGGTGTAGTCGAACTTCACCACCGCCCGGATCAAGCCCACGTTGCCCTCCTGGATCAAATCCAGGAACGGCATGCCACGGCCGGTGTAACGCTTGGCCAGCGACACCACCAACCGCAGGTTGGCCTTCAACAGGTGGTCCTTCGCGCGCTGCCCGTCGCGAATGATCCAGCGCAGGTCCCGGCGCAGCTGCGGGGAAAGCTTTTCGGTGACGTCCTCGGCCCGACGCACCCGCTCGCCGGCGTAAAGCCCGGCCTCGATCTGCGTGGCAAGCCCCACCTCCTGCTCAGCGTTGAGCAGCGCCACCTTGCCGATCTGCTTGAGATATGCCCGCACCGAGTCGACCGAGGTGGTGAGCTCGGCGTCCTTGCGGGCCTGGCGCAGCGCCCCGGACTCCTCCTCGTCCCAGACGAAATCCCCGGACTGTCCAACGTTGTCCGACCGCTCCGCAGGGTCCTCGGCGCCCTCACCGGCTAACGAGACATCGTCATTCGACAGGTCATCCAGGGACGCTGGAGCAAGCTCACTACGCTCGAATTCCACATCCTCGACCGGCACCTCCTGCATCTTCCGAGGCACCTTGGTCACTCGGCGGCCTTCGCGGGATGCGGCGGCGACGCTCAACCTCCTCACCTCCTCACCTCCTCAACCCGATTCCCGGCGACACCGAGATCTCTGGTGACACCCTCACCCAGCGCGAGATGCGGGAGACCGGACTTCAGCCTCCTCAGGACCCGGTTGCCACCTGGTACCTCTGGACTGTACGGGAAGCGGACACTTCGGGCTGGCCAGGTCATGCATGCCAATGCAGGGCTGCCGGCCACGAGAGTTCCTCAGCCGGGAACGCCCCGGCTCACTCGCGCTCCTGGGCGGCCGAACTCAAGCGAGTCGCAGACGAGTTGCCTCTGAGCCGGTGCTCCCTAGCAGCAACGCGGTCACCATGGTCATCTCCACCCTTTACCCACCCGCAACAACCACCACCATCCAGCACCAGCCCGCACCGACCAGAAGCGTCTGCGCTAGTCAAACGGACTGTCCCGCCATGACCAGCACTGCCCGGTGGCCGCTTCTGGGAATCGCTAGCGCGCAGGTTCGTTCGCTGCACCGAGCTAGACATCAGGGTTCATGCGGAGCCAAGCGCGGGCGCTCGGTGGCCTGAACGGTCTGCTCGTCGATCCGACTCATCACAGCCGCCTAGGTACCTGGAGCCGAAAAACTCCGTAGTAACTGGCCTGGTGCGGGTCAAGAGTTACGTACAACTACTGGTTGCCACGTAGCGTGTCCGGTAGGCACCGTAGGTACTACGCCGATCCGGCACTGCCTGTCGGTGGCGCTATCCGTACCTGGACCGTTTCTTCTAGGGGGAGCCGATGTCTGAGGCGATGAGCTTTGCCCAGGTGGAGGATCACACTGTGGAGCTGCTGCCAGCCCGCACTGTCCTGTCCATGATGGGTGCCAGCACGATGAACAACCCTGCCCCGATGGGCCAGATCCATAATCCAACCGGCGGTGATCATCCCATGTACGACACGTGGATGGACGCGTTGACGCTGATGGGCGTGCCCCACTACCAGTCCCCTGTCGATCCGTCCAGCCAGTGAGCATGCCCCGGGTGGTTCGGTCGATCCACGCCGTCACGAAGTCGTGATGATGCAGGCCATGGACAACGAACCGAGAGGACACGGTTGATGGTGGTGGGAGATCCCCGGTGGGTATGTGGTGCCCGCACATCGGCTGGGCGTGGCCTCTGGCGGCAACGAGGGCGGTGTCGCCGGGCGGCATAAGGTGCCAACGCTCATCATCAGGGCAACGTGCCCATTGAGGCTGCTCCGCGCTCGTGGGTCTGACCGGAGGGCTGAGCTCCGGCTGACCCGCGGGAGCGGGCAACCACTCAGCACAGCCCGGTGGCTAACCGGCAAGAGCCCTGCGAGAGCACTGAGGATCGGGCACTCGCAGGGCCGTGAGATGCGAATCTGCCCAGAGGCCGACCAATCAGGGACACCAGCGGATGCCCACGCCAAATGCCACTAGTCTCGTCCTCCCAGCCTCGGCGCTTAACATGATCGTCGTCAGCGAATCGTCAGCGGAAGTGACGCAACTAGGACGCACGCGCCGATACACACCGGCAGGTTGCCGCAGCTCAACGGCACGCAACGACACTCCCAGGTACGCGGACGCACGGCCGATCAGCGTTCACACCGAAGAGGTCACCGACGTCAGCGATGGAGCCGGGTACGGCAGGTAGCCGATCAGTCCCTGCGGCACACGCTACCCCCGTGCCAGAGCCGTGCCAGATAGGAGAGGTAGAGCCGGGGAACGGCGGGGAACGGCGGCGGCGAAGCCGTCTAGCGGCTGGTCGCAAAGCTCGCAGGTCAGCCCATAGGTGGAGTACTGAACTTCCAAGCTGGGGCTCCCAGATGGTCATCATCAGCGGAAGCAGCGCGACGAGCCGTAGGGGTCGAGATCGTGTCAGGTTCGGGGCGATCCCGGCACAAATCGGGTACAAACCACGTCACCCAACACCAGCCAACGACAACCAATATCAACCAACATTTCCGCGGCTCACCGGCCATCTCGACCACCAAAGCCCTGGTCGGCGTCCTCCCAGCGGCGCTACATCTCCAAACGCAGCACGGCCCAAACAAAGCGTGCCCTCGCCGGGCGGGCAGATCTCCGGGATGACCGGCCACCAGCGCGGCTGGGCTGGTGGCCGGGTGTGGACAGGGTGGGGCATCCCGCCGACCTCCCCCAGGGCTACCACGTGGGGACCCGAGGGCAGAGCACACAAGGACACTGCCGGTCGCGTCGAGGGCTGCCCCCGGGTCCCCACGTGGTCGGGCTACGCCAGGTTGACGGGATGCCCCACGGCTCCCAGCGTGCAAGATCATCCGTGGTCATCAAGCGGCGGAAACGCATCACGACCCCCAACACGCCAACGCACGAGCCAACACGGCCGAAGCGCGAAAAGATCAGGCCGCCAGACGTAGGTCTCACCCTCAGGACTGGGGCTCTCCCTCGTCTTCCCGCACCAAGATCATGCCGTCTCCATGCCGTGAGACGTCGGCGAGGAGTGACGAACGACGACAACCATCGAGCACTATCGACGCAGGTCAACGACGGTGCGCCCGGTCCATGCCGAGGTCGGGCGCGACCGTCAATCAAAAGCGATAGTAGAGGAACGGGCTGAAGGTGCCGGTGGCGACCAGGAGTGCGGAGTAGAGCAGGCCAGCGGTCGTCACGCCGACCCGGAGTGCGGTGGCGGGCCGTGACCGCACCGATTCGAGGTAGCGGCCGGTGATTGGCTGGGCCGGTAGCAGGAAGACCAGGGCGGCCAGCAGCAGGATCACCAGCCGCTGGTGGGTCAGCGAGGTGTTCACCACGTCGGTCAACCCGGCGAGATCAGGGATCACCATGTGCTGCAGGAAGACCAGCGCGGTGCTCAGATTCGGTGATCGGAACAGCACCCAGCCGAGCATCACGATAAGCAGGGTCAGCGTCCGGCGCGCCCACCGACGCCCCGGCTCGGCTGCCGCGATCGCCCACCCGAGGCGGCGCTCGATCACCAGCACCGTGCCGTGGTAGAGCCCCCAGATCAGGAAGGTCCAGTTCGCGCCGTGCCACAGGCCGACCAGCGCGAACACGATCCACAGGTTGCGGTAGGTGGTCGCGGTGCCGTGCCGGTTACCGCCGAGCGGGATATACACATAGTCGCGGAACCATCGGGACAGCGACATGTGCCAGCGCCGCCAGAACTCGGTGATGCTCGCTGACGAGTAAGGGCGGGCGAAGTTCTCCGGCAACGTGAACCCGAGCATTCGCCCCAGCCCGATGGCCATGTCTGAATACCCGGAAAAGTCGAAGTACAGCTGTAACGTGTATCCGATTGCCCCGAGCCAGGCGTTCGCGGTGGTCATCTGGTCGGCCGGGGTGGCGAAGCAGGCGTCCACCATGGGCGCCAGTGCGTCCGCGATCACCACCTTCTTGGTCAACCCGAGGGCGAAACGTGGGAATCCGGCGGCGATGTCGTCCAATCGGTGGCTGCGTAGCTGCGTGAGCTGATCTGCAATCTCCCGGTAACGCACGATCGGCCCCGCGACCAACTGGGGGAACATCGCGATATAAGCGACAAACGGGACCTTCTTGCGCAGCGCCCGGCATTCACCGCGATAGATGTCCACCATGTAAGAGATGTGGTGGAACGTGTAGAAGGAGATCCCGATCGGCAAGGTGAGCGAGACGGTGGGCAGATCAAGCCCGGTGAGCGACGCCAGCCCGGCGGCCTGCACGCTGGCGAAACCAGCGTACTTCCAGACGATGAGCACCGCGAGGTCGAAGACGATGACGCCGATCAGCATGCGGCGGCGCCACGTCGGTTCGAGCGCCCCGCCATCGGGTTCCACCGCCGGACCCATCACGTAGTTGACGACCATGCAAGCCAGCAGCAACAGCGTCGTCGGGCCCGCGCCCACCGCGTAAAAGACCAGGCTGGCGACCGCCACGATGCCATTGCGCCAGCTACGGGGCGCAACCAACACAGCTGTGAGAACGGCCGGCAGGAAGTACCACAGGAACATCGGGCTGGCGAAAGACATAGCGGCGGCGCAGCCTAGCCGACGTGCCACCACGCCCAGGCGACCGACCGCGGGTCAGCGTTCGGTCGCGGCCCGCAGTGGGGTGACGATGGTGTGCCGGTATGGCCCGACACCGACAGCCCTAGGACAGCGCGGCGGCGTGCGAGGCCCTACGATCGGACACTATGCACCTCATTATGGCTCAAGCTGGCCTCCTCGCCGCCGAGCTCGAGGCCCGGGGTTTCCTCGCGGGCATCGGGAAGACCATCCTCGTCCTGATCATCATTCTAGTCGTCATCGGGGGGTTGATCGGGTTCTCGGTGGCTCGCAGGTTCGGCCAGCGCAGGTAGGCGCATGGAGGCCCGGTGGGCAGGGAGAGGTCAGATCCTTCAGCCCCGCCCACCAGGCCGCTCGCGAGTCGCCGACGAGCGTACAGTAGTTCGTTGGTCACGGCCGATCGGTTCGATTGGCGGCTGGAGCAAGTCCGCGTCGGCCACCCGTCATCGATGACGAGCTCCCGGTGAGGTCAGCAGCGAATCACCGGCACGGACCTGCCTGCCGCGCTGACCAGGCGCTGAATGTCCTGGGGATCGCTGGTGAGGATGCGATCGCCGGGGAACGCAACCAGCACCAGCGTGGCGTCGATCGGATCCTGGGTACCCGCCTGGCCGATCAGTACCCCGGCCGCCCTCCCCGCCTCGTCGTCAACCGGGCGGACATCGACGCCTCGAAGCAGTCGCGCCAGCCGGGCCTGGCGCCCCTGGGGGTCACGCCACACCTGGGCTACGACGATCGCGTTGCTGCGAAGCTCCATACCGTGCCGCTGCGCCACCCGTAACCGAGCGACCACCGCCCGATCATCGCGCTCCACCGTCACGAACGCGCCTGCGTCGAGAACGAGTGCGCTCACGCCGCCGAATCTGTCGCGCGCAGTCCGAGTTCCCGCTCGGCCTGCTCCAGCTCCGCGGCAGTGAAGGCTCCGTGCTCGCGTTCCCACTCGTCCAGATACTGTTCGAGAGCCTCGGCGCGGAGTTTGGTGGCCGCTGCCTCGGCCAGCCACGACGACAGCCCCTTGCCGGCGCGGCGCGCGGCATCGCGCACGGCATCACCGAGGTCAGCCTCGAGTGAGATGCTCATCTTGTCGACCTTCACCAACCTAACATACCACGGTACGCACGTACCGTGGTATGTGGGGATGAGGGCCGTTGCCAAGCCGTGGCGGTGAGTTCGGCGTTGGCCTGGACCCCGAGATCGTGGGCGCTCTGCGCGAGCTGCCCGATGTTCTGCGCCTCAGACTGGAACTAGTCGGCGCGCGCCTGGTCGGCGTTCGCGTGCTCCAAAAGCCGGTTGGCGATCAGTGCCAGCGACCGCCGACCAGCAGGGACGTGATCACCGAGGCCACCATCGCGGACTGGACTAACATCACAGCGTCGCTGACCCACTGTGTGATCATTGAGAACTCCGGCGATTCGGGGGTGGTCCGGCCTGATTTAAACCGCTCAACGACGATCGGACCAATCACGGCCGTGACCACAACCCCAAGCAGCGAAACCCCCGCGATGATGATGATCATCAGCCACGGTGGCCCAACAACCTCCACAGTGCGTCCAGTCTCCATCCATCCTCCGTTTCGCAGCCAAGGAGGAATGGTCGTGCCAGTTCTTAGCCGGAGAAGGTAGGAGTAGGAATCTTGCCGTTCTTCACCGTCTGGTGATTTGCTTCCCAGGCGTTCAGCACGGTGAGCGGCAACCGACCACGCTCGCTGACACTGTGACCGTTCTGCTTGGCCCACTCGCGGATGGCCCTGAGCGTGTCACGGTTGTAGCCGCTGCGCGCAACGCCACCGTTGCCGGCCCCGCGGCCGGGCGAACGGTCGGCGCCACGAACGCTCGGGCGCCGCGCACCGATCTTGCGAGCAGCCGCGACGTAACGGGCCAAGTTGTCACGAAGCCTGGCGGCGTTGTCGTTCGCCAGGTCGATCTCGTACGTGACACCCTCGAGCGCGAACTCGACTGTGGAAATGTCCTCAGCTTCCTCGCCGGTGAGGTCGTCGATGAGGGTGACGATGGTCTTCTGAGCCACGGGTACGGATTCTCCTTTCGGGAGGAACGCGGGATAGGCGCAACTGCCGTGTCGTGAACGCTGACGCCGATAAGATACACACTGCTGCGGCGATGCGAGTCCGCGGCATGCCGAAAGCGCCCGTTTCGCCTCCAGAGCACTTCAGCCGGTACGACGTAAGCGCGCCACCTCGGCGAGCACAACACCGGCGGCGACCGAGGCGTTGAGCGACTCGACCGGCCCCACCATGGGTATCGACACCGCGACGTCACAGGTTTCGCGGACCAGCCGGGACAGTCCCCGCCCCTCCGAACCGAGGACGAGCACCAAGGGTCCGGTGGCCAGTGGGAAAGCATCCAATGGCATTGCACCGTCGGCGTCCAAGCCGACAACCATCAGGCCGGACGCGGCGAAATCCTTGAGCGTGCGCACCAGATTGGTGGCCCGAGCCACCGGCAGGCGCGCAGCGGTACCCGCCGAGGTCCGCCACGCCACCGCGGTCATCCCCGCCGAGCGCCGCTGCGGTAGCACCAGTCCGTGCGCGCCGAACGCGACGGCGCTACGGACCACGGCGCCCAGGTTGCGCGGATCGGTCACCCCGTCCAGCGCGACAATCAACGGCGCCGTCCCGGACTCCCGCGCGGCGGCCAGCACGTCCGCGGGAAGCGCATACTCATACGGCGGCACCTGCAGCGCCACCCCCTGGTGCAGCGCACCCCCGGCCAGCCGATCGAGGTCAGCCCTGGGCACCTCGAGAATGGACAGACCGGCATCGGCGGCCAACCGTACGGACTCGCTGACCCGGTCATCGAGGTCCAGCCCACTAGCCACGTGCAGCGCGGTGGCCGGCACCCCGGCACGCAAGCATTCCAGCACCGGGTTGCGACCAAGCACGGTCTCCCCCGACTCGCTCTCGCCGCGACGGCGGGCTGCGGCGGCCGGACTGGCCCCGCGCTGCCCTGGATGCCGTGGGACAGACTGGCGTTGGGCACCTTGGCGTTGGGCCGGATGGCCGGGCCGCAGCTCAGCGGGCGGTGTGGCGCCGCGACCGCGCAGCCCCTTGCGCTTCTGCCCGCCGGAGCCGACGACGGCACCCTTCTTGGTGCCCGGCTTGCGCATCGCACCCCTGCGTTGAGAGTTACCAGCCATGAGCTCAGCTCCCCTTGCCCGTCCACACTGGGCCATCGGGGGTGTCCTCGACGGCGATCCCGGCCGCCAGCAACTGATCACGCATCGCGTCGGCGGTTGCGTAGTCACGGCGGTTGCGAGCCTCGGCCCGCTCGGCGAGCAGCCGGTCCACCAAGAAGGCCAGCGCCGCTGACGCGGCGTCTGCCCCCGATGTCGAACGCCACTGGTCAGCCAGCGGGTCCAGACCCAGCACACCGGTCATCGCGCGCACCGAACCGGCCGCGCCGAGCGCTGCCGGGTGGTCCCCGGCGTCCAGCGCTGTGTTGCCCGCGTGCACGCCTGCGTGGATCGCGGCCAGCGCTGCCGGCGTACCGAGGTCATCATCCATCGCCGCGACGAAATCAGCGCTCCAACTTCGTGGCTTCGGTACCCCGCACCGCTCCCGCACGCGGTGCACGAACGACTCGATCCGCTGGTAGGCGACCACCGCCTCGTCCAGCGCACCATCCGAATATTCGATGGCAGACCGGTAATGCGCGGCAATCAGATAATAGCGCAGCTCTACGGCACGGACCCGGCGCAGGGTGGCCGGGATGGACAGCGTGTTGCCCAACGACTTGGACATCTTCTCCCCAGACAACGTCACCCAGCCGTTGTGCAACCAGTACCGGGCGAACCCGTCGCCGGCGGCGCGGGACTGGGCTCGTTCGTTCTCATGATGCGGGAAGACCAGATCCAGCCCGCCGCCGTGGATGTCGAACTCCGGGCCAAGGTAGGTGGTAGCCATCGCCGAGCACTCCAGGTGCCATCCGGGGCGCCCCGGCCCCCACGGCGTCGGCCAGGACGGCTCGCCGGGCCTGGCCCCCTTCCACAGCGTGAAGTCCCGGGAATCACGCTTGCCCGACGCGGCGGATTCACCCTGAGAGACCTCATCGGGACGCTGCCCCGACAGCACCCCGTAGTCGTCCATCGTGGCCACCGCGAAGTAGACATCGCCATCCGCGACGTAGGCATGCCCCCGGTCGATCAACCGCGCCATCAGCTCGACCATCTGCGGAACATGGCCGGTGGCGCGCGGCAGTGCCGACGGCGGCAGGCAGCCCAGCGCCGCGTAGGCGTCCTCAAACGCCCGTTCGTGCGTGTACGCCCACTCCCACCACGGCCGGTTCGCCTCGGCGGACCTGGCGAGGATCTTGTCGTCAATATCGGTGACGTTGCGCACAAACAGCACATCGTGGCCGGTGGCCCGCAGCCAGCGCCGAAGCACGTCGTAGTTCAACGCCGACCGCACGTGCCCGATGTGTGGGACGCCCTGCACGGTAGCCCCACACACGTAAATCGACGCCGTGGCAGGGCGTAGCGGGATGAACTCCCGCAGACTGCGCGTCGCGGTGTCGTACAGGTGCAGGCTCACGGGAGGATCCTAGAGCGTGGTTCGTCACCCCACAGCCGCTGTGCGGTCGGGGTGATCAGGAGCGCACCCACAGTTTACGTTGATCAACCGCTACGCACGCACGAGGAGCACCGTTGCCACCGCGGCGATGCCCTCGCCGCGGCCGGTCAGCCCGAGGCCGTCAGTGGTGGTGCCAGCTACCGAGACTGGCCCACCCAGGGCGTCAGACAGCACTCGCTGTGCCTCAGCCCGGCGGCTCCCCACCCGCGGCACGTTGCCGATCACCTGCAACGCGCCGTTGCCCACCACCCAACTCTGAATGGCCAACCTGCGACGCACTTCGGTGAGCAGTTCGGTGCCGTGCGCCCCGGCCCACCGCTGCTCGTCGGTGCCGAACACCGCGCCCAGGTCGCCCAGGCCAGCGGCGGACAGCGCAGCGTCGCACAACGCGTGCGCGGCGACGTCACCGTCGGAGTGCCCGGCGCAACCCGGTAACCCAGGCCAGTGCAGCCCGGCGATCCAGCAGTCCCGACCAGGTTCCACCAGGTGCACATCGGTGCCGATCCCGACCCTCATCCCGGACCGGCGGCTCTCGCGCCAGCCACCACCTCAGCGAGAACAAGATCGAACGGGGTAGTGATCTTAAAAGCGTGCGGATGGCCCGGTAACGTGGTCACGGTCACCCCCAACGCCTCGACGAGCCCGGCGTCGTCGGTCACCGGACCGGATGGTGCCTGGTGGGCCCGCCGTAGCAGGTCCCCGGCGAACCCCTGCGGGGTCTGCACCACCCGCAAAGCCGCCCGGTCCAGAGTGCCCACGACCCGCCCGTCGGGGTCCACCTGCTTGATCGTGTCGACCACCGTCAGAACCGGCACCACAGCCTGCTGCCCAGCAAGTACTGCATGCACCACCGCTTGGATCACGCTGACGGGGGTGAGGCAACGAGCGGCGTCGTGCACCAACACCACCTCGACGTCGGGCACGGCGCGCAGGGCCACCCGGACGGAGTCACAACGGTACACTCCACCAGTGACGATCCGCACCCGGTCCCCGGCTGCGGCGACGGCCGCTCGGGCATGATCATGGTGTTGCGCACCGACCGCAACCACCACCACGTCGACGCAACCGGACGCCAGCAACCCCTGCACGCAGTGCCAGAGCAACGGGCGCCCACACAGCGGCACAAATGCCTTCGGCATCCCGGCCGCCAACCGCACACCCTGCCCCGCAGCCGGCACCAGTGCCGCGACCCGGGGGACCGGGACGCGGGTCGGCACCGTCGTCGGGAAGCTTACGACTCAGGAGGCTGCGGCGAGGACTTCGTCGAGCAGGACCTCAGCGTTGTCCTCGTTGGTTCCCTCGGCAAGAGCGAGCTCGCTCACCAGAATCTGGCGGGCCTTCGCGAGCATGCGCTTCTCACCAGCCGACAGACCGCGCTCGCGCTCGCGACGCCAGAGATCCCGGACCACTTCCGCCACCTTGTTGACGTCGCCAGAGGCGAGCTTCTCCAAGTTGGCCTTGTACCGTCGCGACCAGTTCGTCGGCTCCTCGGTGTGGGGTGCCCGCAGCACCTCGAAAACCCGATCGAGACCCTCTTGGCCGACCACGTCCCGGACGCCGACAAATTCGGCGTTGGCAGCAGGAACACGGACGGTCAAATCACCTTGAGCGACCTTGAGGACGAGATATTTCTTCTCCTCCCCCTTGATCACTCGAGTCTCAATGGCCTCGATGAGAGCGGCACCGTGGTGCGGGTAGACGACGGTCTCTCCGACCTTAAAAACCATGTGTCCTCTGCCCCTTTCGCTGCACCCAGGCTACCACGCCCGGAAATCGTGGTGCGCGGGGCATGTCCCGCAGGTAGAGCGTCGTCGCAGGTCAGAGGATCCGACCACCGGCCCACACCAGGCAACTCGGTGCTCCGCAGCTCACGGTCACTCCACTATGGACCGGCATCGACGGGTCGGGTGCGCCGAGGCACCGCGCCCGCCGGAGGGGACTGGTCGGATACGCTTGGCTGATGCGGGTCCCCCTCACCCTCGCGGCTCGCATCGTGGCCTGCTGTGCCGCCGCGCTGGCACTGGTCGGCTGCGGTGCGGGCCAGATCACCCAGACCGATAGTCAAGTAGCCGCCGTTGACGGGGCCTCCGGCAATGCCGGAAACGCCATCGCGCTGCGCGACGTGCTGATCCCTTACCCACACAACCAGCAGGGAACCTACCCCGCCGGGTCGAGCGTCCCGGTGGTGCTCACCATCATCAACCAGGGGAGCAGCGCCGACGAGCTGATCGCCGTGACCAGCCCGGCAGCCAGCCAGGCGCTGGTGCTGGGCACCACGCAGCTTCCGCCCGGTAGCACCGTCATCAGCACTGCCGGCGCCGCCCCAGGAAGTGGTGCGCCGACCAGCCCGCTGGTCGCGGGAGAGCTGCGCGTGGTGCTCACCACCACCCGGCCGCTGCACGCCGGGCTGGACACTCCAGTGACATTCCAGTTCCGCAACGCCGGCAGGGTGACCCTGCCGGTACCCATGGCGGAACCGCCGAGCTCGGCAGGCTAGGGCCAGCCGGGCTGGGCGCGCGGCCGGATTGTCGGGGTAGGTGGATAGCGTGCGTGACCATGGTGAGATCAGCCGCGAACGGCCGAGCCAGCCACCGCTGCGGTGATTGCGGCTACGAGGTCGCCAAGTGGGTGGGGCGGTGCCCGGAGTGCCACACCTGGGGCAGCGTGACGGTGGCCGGTCCGCGGCCGGTGACGGCGGCCGGTGCGCCGTCGGCTCCGGCCCGCCCGATCTCCCAGGTTGACCTGCACTCCGCGCAGGCCACCGCCACGGGTGTGACCGAGCTCGACCGAGTACTCGGCGGCGGTCTGGTGCCCGGCGCGGTGGTACTGCTGGCCGGCGAGCCGGGAGTCGGAAAGTCCACCTTGCTGCTGGAGGTCGCACACCGCTGCGCGGTGGCTGGCCGGCGCGCGCTCTACGTGACCGGCGAGGAGTCCACCGGCCAGGTCAGGCTGCGGGCGCAGCGCACCGGAGCGCTGCACGACGAACTGTTCCTCGCTGCCGAGTCCGACCTCGCCGCGGTGCTCGGGCACCTCGACGCCGTGAATCCTGGCCTGCTGATCGTCGACTCGGTGCAGACCATGTCCTGCGCCGGCGTCGAGGGCAGCCCAGGCGGGGTGTCTCAGGTTCGCGCGGTGGCCAGCGCACTGATCAGCACCGCCAAGCAGCGCGGGCTGCCGGTGGTGCTGGTCGGGCACGTCACCAAGGACGGGACAGTGGCCGGGCCCCGGGTGCTGGAACACCTGGTCGATGTGGTGCTGCACTTCGAGGGCGACCGGCACTCCACGCTGCGGATGGTTCGCGGGATCAAGAACCGGTTCGGGGCCGCCGACGAAGTCGGCTGCTTCGAGCTCACCGACGACGGCATCACCGGCTTGCCCGACCCGTCCGGGCTCTTTCTCACCCACCGCGATGGCGCGGTGCCTGGTACGGCGGTGACGGTCGTGGTGGAGGGCAAACGGCCGTTGCTGGGCGAGGTCCAGGCGTTGGTCGCCGAATCCGCACTGGCCAACCCCCGCCGCGCGGTGAGCGGCCTGGACTCATCCCGGGTGGCGATGATCCTGGCGGTCATCGAGCGCCGCGGGGGCGTGCGGTTGGCGGGGTCAGACGTGTATACCGCGACGGTGGGCGGGATGCGCGTGGTGGAGCCGGCGGCCGATCTCGCTGTCGCGCTCGCCGTCGCGTCGGCGGCCGGTGACCTGCTGCTGCCCCCGCACACGGTGGCGATCGGGGAGGTCGGGCTGGCCGGAGAGGTCCGGCAGGTGACCGGGCTACGTCGGCGCCTGGCCGAGGCCGCCCGGCTGGGCTTCCACCACGCGCTGGTGCCACCAGATAGTGCCCCAGACGGTGGTACCCCGCCGCCCGGAATGCGCCTGCACATGGTCGCCGACCTGAGCGCGGCACTGCACTGGTTGCGCCCGTGAGCGGCGATACTCGCCCCGTGTCCGCTGTTGGGGTGCTCCGCTCGCGGAGCGCGCGAGCGGAGCACCCCAGGTATCAGCGGCTTACTACCACCGGCCGCGCCGCCTGCGACGGTCGTCCTCGTGTCGCCGACGGTCGTGATCACGCCGGTGCCGGTCGCCGTCGCGCTGCCAATCCCAGGGTCGTGCTCCCATTGTTTTCCTTCCCCTCTTCATTGAAGAAACGCTCGGGTGCGTTTTCCTCACTGATAGCTACGGTACCCCGCCGATCACCCAAGCGTCCGGTATTCCCAGCGAATCTCCAGCTCACCACCGGTATTCCCAGCGAACCTCCAGCTCACCACCGGTATTCCCAGCAAACTTTCGGGTACCCATGGGGAACTTGGCGAATTCCGACAAGGCGTAGTGTGTGGTCCATGGCATCCCGATGCACACCCGCGTCTGACTCTCAGGGCAAGGAGGCCTCGCGGTGGGCTGTCGCCGCCGTGTCATGGGTAGCCAGGGCGGTGTGTGGCTGGTCTTTCCCGCTGCTGGGCCTGTTACTTCTCGTCGCCGGGTGTACCACCTCCCCCTCGAGTCAAGGGCCCTCGGGCGTCCAGGGCCACCAGAGCCTGCCGTCGGGCTGCGCCCACACGATCACCCGGGCTGACGACGTGCCGGCGGCCCTGGACGCCGCGACCCCCGGGAGCACGGTGTGTTTTTCCGGTGGTGACCTCGCTGACACCGACGTGACGATGACCAGATCGGGTACCGCCGAGGCGCCGATCACACTCGCGGCTGACGGGGCCACCGTGCATGAGGTGCAGATCAGGGCCGATCACATCATGATGGAGGGTTTCACGGTCACGGGCGGCGGTGGGGTGTTGCTGAAGGGGACCGGGATCATCGCGCGGAACAACGCCGTCCACGACACTCAACAGGGCGGGATCACCTGTTATCCCTGCACCGACTCGACGATTGAGTTTAACACCATGACCCATGTTGCTACCAACGGTATCGACATCACCGGGCAGCGGATCACCGTGCACGCCAACACCATCAGTAACACGACGGTGGGGATCCACGGAGGTGACGCTGACGGCATGCGGTTTTACGGCAATGGGCATCGGATCACTGACAACACCATCTTCGACATCTCCGCGAGTGGTTATGAAAGTCCGCCGCACCCGGACTGTTTCCAGACCCTCGACAATGACAAGCCGCCCACTTTCGATGTGGTGATCTCGGGTAACGCCTGCCGCAACGTGGATGCGCAGTGCCTGATCGCTACCGGTGACCAGGATGGCAACAGCGGCGCCCCCTCCGGGGTGCCCTCGATCACGTTTGTGGGAAACATGTGCGCGAATAACGGTGCCCAAGCGGTTAACGTGCGGCGCTGGCCCAATGTCGTGGTGCGTCAGAACACGTTTTCTGGCCCGAACTTGACGCGGGCGGTGTTGATCGCCGAGGGCTCGACGGGCTGCACGGTAGTCGGCAACACCACCACAGGAGGTCGTCCTACCGTGGAGGTCGACGACTCATCCCGGGCGGGGTCCCAGGTGGACGACAATAGGCCTGACTGACCTCGCAGGGCCGGGGTCCAGGTGCGGCAGGGTCTACCGCCGCAACCGAGGTCCCGAGTTGGGTGCCCGCCGGGCAGGGACACCGTTCACCCTGGAGTGCTGACCGGGTACGGTAGGCGTCCACTGCACCCTCGTCCCAACCCCTGCCTGAACCCGTCGTTGGTGAACGCAACGCACCCGCGGTCGCGGTGGTCAGCCAGCTGGAGGAAGACACGCTGGGTGTCATGGCCACGTTGCGTAACGTTATCCGGCACCGCAGCGATGACAGAGCATGCCCGGCAACCTTGCAGCGAGTAGCACGGCAGTCACCAGCGTGCCTGCTGGCGATGGGTGTTCCGCTCCACTATCGGATCCGCGGAGCTGCTGGCCGCGCGTGGCGTCCAGGGCGGTGCCCGGCTTTGCCCTGGCGGCCCTACCAGGAATCCTGCCCTTTCCGGAGGACGGTGTCCTCTAGATCGATGCATCGAGAGAGGCTGGCCACAATCGTGATTCCGCAAGCCTATCGCGTGTCTATTGAAGCAGAAGGTATAGATGCACGTTCGGCCTGGGAAGACCTGGTTGACCAGGACCAGAGCATCGCGCTCTCGAAAACACCACAATGGGCCGATTGCATATGCAGTTCCGATCACTTCTCAGACGCGACGTTGCTGTTTCGAGGAGAAGATGGACGTCGAATAATCTTGCCTCGCCTGCAAAACCCTTCCTTCCCGGGACTATTCGCATCACCTCCGCGCCATTGGAATCTGGGCGCCGATGCGAGCGGTTTCCTCAGCGAAGGAGGGCCAGCGTCGCCCAGAGAGGCCAGTGCCCTGATCCAGAAAATCCGACGTCATCCCGGCCTGCGAACCCGCATCGTGGTGGGTAAGGACGATGCCCAGGCCTGGGCATCAGTGGCTCCAAGCACGGTCTATTCCATCGCCCGGACCGCGCAGGTACTCGATCTCCGCGGTGGTTTTTCCGAAGTCTGGTCGAAACGGTTCACAAGCAAGGCGCGATCCAATTCCCGGAAAGCGGAACGACGAGGCGTTGTTGTGGAGTCGGACAGTACTGGACGGCTGATTCCCGTCTTCGACGTGCTGTATCGGAGCTCCGTTGACAGATGGGCTCAGGAGAGACGTTATCCGTTAACGTTAATGCGCTGGCTCGCGCAGCGCCAACATCCGCTGAACAAATTCGCAACAGTAGCACGCAGACTGGGCGAGCGTTGCACTGTGTGGATAGCGTGGCGGCAGGGCGAGCCTATCGCTGGCATAATCAATTTGACGAGAGGTCCGCACGTCACCTACTGGCGGGGCGCGATGGACAAAGAACGTTCGCGCGGCACCGGCGCGAACGAACTTCTCCATCGTTGCGCGATCGAGTCCGCATGCGCCAGCGAACGGCAGAGTTATGATTTCGGCCTATCTCAAACTGTCGATCTAAAGAGATTTAAGGGTACTTTTGGAGCAGGTGAAGTCCCCGTGCACATCTACTATTTCGAGAGACTTCCCACGGCAGCTACCGAAGCCAAGTGTTACGACGCTGCCAAGCAGGCCATCCGAGCTGTCATGCGGTTTGCGCGCACGGATAGGTGAGTGTGGTGACAACGCTAGAGAGTGAAACACCGACCACCACGGCGCGGAACTCGGCCATCGTTGCCTGCTGGACACTGGTCAGCAGGGCCACCGGATTGCTCCGGGTGGTCGTGATCGGCGCGGTGCTGGGACCCACCTATTTCGCCAACTGCTTCCAGGCTGGCTACGTCGTGCCGAACATCGTGTTCACGTTGATCGCCGGGCCGGTACTGGCGATGGTGCTGGTGCCCGGCGTGGTCCGCGCCATCGGCGCCGGAGGTCTGCCCAGGGCACGGGAGGTGCTCGGCCGGGTGGCCGGGTGGCTACTCGCGGTCTCGTCCGCGGTCGTCGCGTTGCTGATGATTGCCGCCCCGATGGTGGCCTGGACGCTGAGCCTGGGGATTCCTGATCCCGCGCAACGGACTCGGGGTTTGTGGCTGACCACGCTGCTGGTCCTGCTTGTCGCACCGCAGGTCCTGCTGAACTGCCTGGCTTATCTCGGCATGACCGCCCAACGGGCGCGTGGGCGCTTCGCGCTCGCGTCGGCCGCTCCGGCCGTGGAGAACGTCGTCCTGATCGTGACGGTGGTGCTGACCGGCTGGTATTACGGGACCGGCCTTGACATCGATCACGTGCCGGTCGGCCTGGTGATCGCGCTCGGGGTGGGCAGTACATCGGCTGTCGCGCTACACGCGGCACTGCAGCTGTTCGGTTCGGCGCGGGTGGGTCTGCTGACTCTCCCGTCGATGCGCTGGCGGCATGACTCCGAGGCCGTCGCCGTGACCCGCAGGTTGGCGCGCTCGATCGGGGTGGCGGCCTGCCCGGCAGCGGCGATGTACGTGCTGCTCGCGCTGGCCGGCTCGGTACCCGGTGGCGTGTTCGTCGTGCAACTGTCCTACGCCATGTTGTTTTCACTGTCTTACGTCAGTGCCCGTGCGGTGTCGATGGCCGCGCTGCCCGGGCTGGCGCACGCCGCCCATCGCGAGGACCCCGTCACGTTCGGCTCAGCATGGCGCCAAGGGTTGTCCTACGCCGTGATCGCCAGCTTGCCACTGCTGGTGTTGCTCGCGGTGCTCTCCGGACCCACCGCGAACATTCTCGCCAATGGTGAGTTGCGCCATGCGGCCCTGATCGGTCCACTCGCCACCTGCTTGGCGGTGGTGGCGGTAGCCCAATTGGTCGGCGGGATGTGCGACCTCGGTTGCCAGGCGCTCTACGCGCGCCTGGACGACCGCATTCCGCGACGGGCCAGTGAAGTGGCTTTCGGCGTGACAGTGGTGGTCGCCGCCGCGGCCCTGCTCATGCCAGCCGATGGGTCGCGCCTCGTCTGGCTGGTGGTGGCCATCCTGGTCGGTGAGCTCGCCGCCGCCGGGATGGTGCTGACTCGGCTGCGCCGAGTGATCCGGCCCGAGCGATTCATCGAACTCCGAGCCCTTGCCGGCGCGCTCGTGGCCACGGTCGCGATGGTGCCGGTGACTGCCGCAGTGTGGTGGATCCAGCATGTCCACGGCGGCGGCCAGCTCAGCAACCTCGCAGTTCTCACCCTAGGCGGGATCGTAGCGCTCGGGGTCTATGCACTAGTGCTACGGGCCACCATGGCGCGACGGACCAGTGAGACGTCATGACTCGAACTGCCGCCCAGGTCAAAGAACATCGTATCGAGAAGGGTCGGCCACATGGTTCTTTCTCACACTTATCGCATGTCCATTGAAGCGGAAGGTGTAGCTGCCCGTCCCGCTTGGGAAGACCTAGTCGCCCAGGACGAGAGCATCGCGCTCTCGAAGACACCTGAGTGGACTGACTGCATATGCAGTTCCGGTCGCTTCTCGGACGCAACTTTACTGTTCCGGGGAGAAGATGGACGGCAACTGATCCTGCCTCGTCTGCGAAAGGCCGGGATTCCTTCATTCATGGGACTATTCGAATCACCGCCGCAGGGATGGGGTCTCGGTGCTGATGCGAGTGGTTTCCTCAGCGAAGGAGGTCCAGCGTCGCCCAGGCAGACCCGGGCGCTGATCCAGGAGATCCGACGCCATCCCGGTCTGCGCACCCGCATCATGGTGGGTGGGGACGACGCCTCGATATGGGCATCAGTGGCTCCGAGTACAATGCATTCCACCGCCCTGACCGCACAGGTGCTCGATCTCCGCGGTGGTTTTTCCACGGTGTGGTCGGAACGGTTCACAAGTAAAGTAAGATCCAATTCACGAAAAGCAGAACGACGGGGTGTTGTTGTGGAGTCGGACAATACTGGACGACTCGTTCCTGTCTTCGACGTGCTGTATCGGAGCTCCGTTGACAGATGGGCTCAGGAGCGGGGTCATCCGTTATCATTAATGCGCTGGCGCGCGCAGCGCCGCGACCCGCAGAGCAAGTTTGCGACAGTGGCACGGAGGATGGGTGAGCGTTGCACCGTGTGGATAGCGTGGCGGGGAGGTGAACCTCTCGCTGGCATTTTCGTCCTCACGCGAGGTCTGCGGGCTACCTACTGGCGGGGGGCCATGAACAAGGAACTGACGCGTGGCACCGGCGCGAATGAACTCCTCCATCGTTACGCCATCGAGGCCGCATGTGCCGATGAACGACAGAGCTACGACTTCGGCCTATACCAAACCGAGGAGCTGAAGAGATTCAAAAATACTTTTGGAGCGCGGGAAGTTCCCGTGTACGCCTACTACTTAGAGACACTTCCCACGGCGGCTGCCGAAGCGAAGTGTCGCAGCGCCGCCAAGCAAGTTGTGCTAGCTGTCGTGCGGCGTGCGCGCCCCGGTAGGTGAGCCAGCGCGCCCAGCAAACCTTACCGGTTAATCGGGAGCAAGAGGCGGGCAATGCGGCGGTGACTTGAGGACCACACGAGGTAGCCAAACGTGTACAATCCATGCGATGACGGAGATCGTGGTGCTGCACTATCCCAATGTGCGGTATCCTAACTGGCAGTTGTTATGCAAATCCGCACGGAGTCGTGGCATCCGGCTCACGACGTGGGAACCCCACCGGCTTCAGGTTCACTGCATGGACGGGTGGATCTCGGGCTGTTATGACGGCAAGCCGGTACGACCGGGAATCATCCTGCACCGCACGGTCGCGGCATTTCAAGGAATCGTGATTCCCGCATTAAAACTGTGGGCATCCGAAGGAATCATCGTCCTGAACGAACCAGCTGCCGCGTATCGTTCGAGAGACAAGTTGTTGACTTACCTTGCGTTGCACCGAGCTCAGGTGCCGATCGTCCACACGATCGCTTTCGTTGAGCCGAGCACAGCGGCCCTGCAGCCTCTTGTAGATCATCATGGCGTGATTCTGAAGCCAGCCCATGGGGTTCGAGGCGAAGGAATCCGCGCTTGGAGGTCAACGGGTGAACTCCTGGCC
This sequence comes from uncultured Actinomycetota bacterium, assembly GCA_963822695.1. Lineage (GTDB taxonomy): Bacteria > Actinomycetota > Actinomycetes > Mycobacteriales > Pseudonocardiaceae. Next base: position 37,684 of record CAWGJH010000007.1, on the reverse strand, counting down.
GCCTGGGAGGGCACTATCGAACAACGGTCTCCTTTGTCGCTCGCGAGGGAGCACTACGTTGCCCAGCCTTTAATCGGGGGAGGCGGCCGCGACTTGCGTGCTTTTGTGGTGGATGGTGTTTGCGTGGCGTTGATGCAGCGCCAAGCGGCTCCCGGGGAGATCAGGGCCAACCTCACGCTTGGCGCAACCCCCACCCAGCTTCCTAGAGATCACCCGGCGGCATCCACTGCGGTGGCGGCACTGGAAGCCTGCCGACTTGACTATGGAGGTGTCGATCTGATCGAGGACGATGACGGAACCATTCGGGTCCTCGAGGTTGACGCGTGGGCCGGTTTCGCGGGTATTTCTGCCGTGACCGGCGAAGACGTCGCGGGCGCTATACTCCAACTTGCCATGACACGTCGGTTGGGAGGCGCCGCCGCATGACGCTTGGCATCGCACGCAACCCGTATAACACCAACGTGTCCACTCGGCTTGTCGAAGGGGCTGCCGAACTTGATATTCCCGTTCGAGTTATTGACCTTTCGACGCTCACCGTTGACATCAGCTTACAGGGAGAAACGACAGTCCGCGACGCGGCGGGGGTTATTGACATTGACAGCCTTGCTCCTTATCTTCTTTTTGGGTACCCGACAGCGGTACATGCTTTCCGTATACTCTCCCGGCGAGCGTACATGCAGAACCCAGTTGATAGCGTGTTGACGGCGGACGATAAAGCGGCGACAGCGGTCCAGTTGTCGCGCGCCTCACTTCCGCAGGTGCCGAGCACCATCTGCCCGCTTGACTTGGAACGCGCGCTCTCGGTGGCGGGAGAGATTCAATACCCGGTGGTCATCAAGCGCACACATGGAGCAAAGGGGCGATGGGTTCGTCGCGCTGAACATGCCGCCGTCCTGACGCAAGCCTTTCATGAACTTACATCCGAGGGACCCGGGGCGCTGATCTTACAACCGGAAGTTACGGAATTCCATGGGCGCAGCATCAGGGCTGTGATAACGGGTAGTCATTTACTGGCGGCGACTCTGCGGACCGCCGCCGGGAACGAGTGGCGAAGCAACGTCGCGCGCGGGGCAACGCAGCATCCCGTCAACTTGACACCGAACGAGAGCACGTTGGCTGAAGATGCGGCTCGCGCCCTTGGGCTTGGTCATGCCGGAATCGACATTGTGCGAACGGCGTGTGGTCCGCTCATACTTGAAGTGAACTCTTGTCCCGACTTTACTAGTATGCTCCCCTACTTCGACGAGGACCTTACCCGGACCGTACTGTTGGCATGTCTACCATCGTAGGATGTTATCCTTCTTCAAAAAACCGAGCTGGGGATACGGTCAAGAGCGACGGCTATGAGTAACATGCTGAGCGGCAGGCACTACCCCCGGACTGGGAGCGCTCGCCTGGGAGCGCTCATGAGACAGGCCTGTCTGTCTGGGCACCCCGTCGAGATGCTGCCAGGATGGGGGGATCGGGATCACAAGTTCACGAGCCTCAGCGGCGGTAGATTCTGCAACGACACAGCGCGCCGAGCCGGCCGCCGGCTATCCCACGACCGCCCCGTCCGCCTCCCTACGAGCCGAGGATTCGCCGATGAGTGCTCTGCCCGCTGACTTGCCCGCTGACTTCTTCACCAAGCCGGTTTCCGCGGTCGACCCCGAGATCGCCGAGGTGCTGGCACACGAGCTCGCCCGCCAGCAGCACACCCTGGAGATGATCGCCTCGGAGAACTTCGTGCCCCAGGCCGTCCTGGACTGCCAGGGCTCGGTGCTCACCAACAAGTACGCGGAGGGCTACCCGGGCCGGCGCTACTACGGCGGTTGCGAGCACGTTGACGTGGCTGAGCAGTTGGCGATTGACCGGGCCAAGGAGCTATTCGGAGCCGAGCACGCCAACGTGCAACCCCACAGCGGCGCCTCGGCCAATGCCATCGTCTACAGCGCGCTGATGGAACACGGCGACACGTTCCTGGGGATGAAGCTCGACCATGGCGGGCACCTCACCCACGGCATGCGGCTCAACTTCTCTGGGCTGCACTACAACGTGGTGCCCTACGGGGTGGACCGGGAGACCTCGTGGGTGGACATGGACGCGCTCGCCCGGCTGGCCAAGGAGCATCAACCGAAGATGATCCTCGCCGGCTGGTCGGCCTATCCCCGCCAGCTCGACTTCGCCCGCTTCCGCGAGATCGCCGATGAGGTGGGCGCCTACCTGGTCGTCAACATGGCGCACTTCGCCGGCCTGGTCGCCGCCGGTGAGCACCCCAACCCGGTGCCCTATGCCGACGTCGTCACCACGACGATCCACAAGACCCTGGGCGGGCCACGCAGCGGGATGATCCTCTGCAAGGAGGAATTCGCGAAGAAGATCAACTCTCGGACGTTCCCAGGCTGGCAGGGCGGCCCGCTGATGCACGTGATCGCCGCCAAGGCGGTCGCGCTGAAGATCGCCGCGTCGCCACCGTTCCGGGAGCGCCAACGGCGCACCCGCGCCGGCGCCCGCGCGCTCGCCGAGGAGATGCTTGGCGGCGGTCTCACCGTGCTCACCGGTGGCACCGACACCCACCTGGTGCTCGCCGACCTGCGGGAATCCCCGCTGAACGGGCGGCAGGCCGAGGACCGGCTCGCCGAGATCGGGATCACCGTCAACCGCAACGCGGTCCCCTTCGACCCCCGACCGCCGGCCGTCGCGTCCGGCCTGCGGATCGGGACCGCCCCGCTGGCCACCCGGGGCCTGCAGGAAGACGACTTCCGCGAGATCGGCACGATCATTACGGAGGCGCTCACCGGTGATCTGGACGACGCCACGAGAGCGTCACTCAGCGAGCGCACCCGGGTGCTCGCCCAGCGCTACCCGTTGTACCCGCAGCTCACACCCAACCCCCAAGTACCCAGCCCCCAAGTACCCAGCCCCGAAGGGCGGTGACGGCCATGCCCAACGGACCCATACACCTGTTCATCCCCGGTCCGACCAACGTCCCGGACGCGGTGCGCCGGGCGATGAACGTCCCGATGCAGGATCACCGGGCCCCCGACTTCCCCGAGCTGACCCTGCCGCTGTTCGCCGATCTGAAGAAGGTCTTCGCTAACGAGACCGGCCGGGTATTCATGTACCCGTCCTCTGGTAGCGGGGCGTGGGAGGCGGCGATCAGCAACACCCTCAACCGGGGCGACCGGGTGCTGATGTCGCGTTTCGGCCAGTTCTCCCACCTCTGGGCCAGTATGGCGCAGCGGCTGGGCCTCGACGTGATCTGCATTGACCGGGAGTGGGGTGAGGGCGTGCCGCTGGAGGACTACGCGCGCCACCTCGCCGAGGACAAGACCATCAAGGGCGTCTTCGCCTGCCACAACGAGACGGCCACCGGGGTGACCTCCGACATCGCCGGTGTCCGGCGGGTGATGGACGCGGCCGGCTCGGACGCGCTGTTGTTCGTCGACGCGGTGTCCTCGCTGGCGTCGATCCCGTTCGAGCAGGAAGCCTGGGGCGTCGACCTGGCGGTGACCGGCTCGCAGAAGGGCTTGATGATGCCCCCGGGGATGTCCATGCTCGGGGTCAGCGCCAAGGCGTTGGAGGCGAACAAGTCCTCCACGATGGAGCGCTGCTACTTCAGCTTCGAGGACATGCGCACGGCCAACGACCGCGGCTACTTCCCCTACACTCCGCCCACCCCGATGTTGCACGGCCTGCGGTGCTCGCTGGACCTGCTGTTCGACGAAGGCCTGCCGCGGGTGTTCCAGCGCCACCACCGGCTCGCCGAGGGCATCCGTCGCGGGGTGGACGCGCTGGGCCTGTCGCTGTGCGCGCTGGATCCGCAGTGGTACTCCGACACCGTCACGGCGATCCGCACCCCGGAGGGCGTGGACCCTACGGAGGTTTGCCGGATCGGCTTCCACCGCTACCGCACGTCGTTCGGGGGCGGTCTGGCCAAGGTGGCGGGCACGGTGTTCCGGATCGGCCACCTCGGCGATCTCAACGAGGTGATGTGCCTTGCCGCGCTGGCCAGCGCCGAGATGTCGCTGGCCGACGCCGGGGCCAAGGTGGAGCTCGGGGTCGGCGTCGCGGCGGCCCAGGACTATTACCGCAGCGCGACCGCCGCGCTGGAGGCCGACTCGGGCCCCCACGGAGGAGCGAGTTGAGCCACACCCTGTACCCGATGCGTCAGCCGCGGTTGCAACGCAGTGAGCTTGCGGTGCCGGGATCGAACACCAGCTTCATCGACAAGGCCGCGAACAGCGCAGCCGATGTCGTGTTCCTCGATCTGGAGGATGCGGTCGCCCCCGCTGATAAGGAGCAGGCCCGCCGCACTGTCATCGAAGCGCTGCGTGACATCGACTGGGCAGCCAAGGGCAAGACGGTGTCGGTACGGATCAACGGGCTGGACACCCACTACATGTATCGCGACGTCATCGACGTGATGGAGCAGGCAGGGGACCGGGTACACACCATCCTGGTGCCCAAGGTCGGGGTGCCCGCGGATCTGTACTGCGTGGAAACGCTCGTTCACCAGGTGGAGCTGGCCAAGGGGTACCCGAACAAGGTGGGTATCGAGGCGCTGATCGAGACCGCGCTGGGGATGGCGAACGTGGAGGCCATCGCGCGCAGTCCCGGCCGGTTGGAGGCGCTGCACTTCGGGGTGGCCGACTACGCCGCGAGCAACCGGGCCCGCACGGTGAGCATCGGTGGTCTGAACCCGAACTACCCCGGTGACCAGTGGCATTTCGCGCTGTCCCGGATGATCGTGGCCTGCCGGGCCTATGGGCTACGCCCGATCGACGGCCCGTTTGGCGACTTCTCCGACCCCGATGGCTACCGCGCCGGTGCCCGGCGGGCGGCCGCGCTGGGCGCTGAGGGGAAATGGGCGATTCATCCCAGCCAGATTGCGCTGGCCAATGAGGTGTTCAGCCCACCCAAGGCTGAAGTTAACCGGGCGCAGCGCATCATCGAGGCGCTGGCCGAGGCTGCGACACAGGGTAAGGGTGCCGCGGCGGTGGATGGCAAGATGATCGACGCAGCCTCGGAGCGGATGGCCCAGACGGTGATCGCGTTGGACCAGGCGATCCGAGCCGCAGCCACCAGCCGGGCCTAGGGGGGCGCGCATGGACATCCACGAATACCAAGCCAAGGAGATCCTGGCCCGCTTCGGGGTCCCCATCCCGCGTGGCGGTCTGGCCTACAGCCCCGAGCAGGCATCTTACCGGTGCACCGAGATCGGCGGGTCGGCCTGGGTGGTGAAAGCCCAGGTGCACGCCGGTGGCCGCGGTGAGGCCGGCGGGGTGCGGCTGTGCCACTCCGACCGTGACGTGCACGACGTCGCGAACACCATGTTCGGCCGGCGGTTGGTCACCAGGCAGTCCGGGCCACGCGGCAAGCTGATCTACCGGGTGTACGTCGAGGAGGCCACTGACATCGCCCGCGAGTTGTATTTCGGCATCGTGCTGGACCGTCGCATCGAGCGGGTGTGCATCGTCACCTCGGCCGAGGGCGGCGTGGAGATCGAGGAGCTGGCGGCTACCAAGCCCGAAGCGCTGGTGCGCACGACGATCGATCCCGCGGCGGGGTTCCTGGAGTTCCAGGCGCGGGAGATCGCCTTCGCGCTGGGTCTGCAACCGGCGCAGATCGCCGAGGCCAGCCAGATTTTCCGGCGCGCGTACCGGGCTTTCCGAGACCTGGACGCCACCATGCTGGAGATCAACCCGCTGGCCGTGACGGGCCAGGGCAGCATCGTCGCGCTGGACGCCAAGATGTCCTTCGATGACAACGCGCTGTTTCGCCACCTCGACATCTCCGAGTTGCGCGACCGCAGCCAGGAAGACGCCCGGGAAAGCCACGCGGCCGACCGTGGGCTGGCCTACGTCGGTCTGGAGGGCGACATCGGCTGCATGATCAACGGAGCCGGCCTGGCGATGGCGACCATGGACATGATCACGCTCGCGGGCGGGCAGCCGGCGAACTTCCTGGACATCGGCGGTGGCGCGTCGCCGCAGCGGGTCCTCAAGGCCTTCCGCGCGGTGCTGCAGGACGCCAACGTCAAGGCGATGCTGATCAACATCTTTGCGGGCGTCAACCGCTGCGACTGGGTCGCCGAGGGCATCGTGGCCGCGTTCCAGGAGATCGACGTCAAGATCCCGGTAGTGGTGCGGCTGGCCGGCACCCGCGTCGAGCAGGGCCAGCGGATCCTGTGTGACTCCCGATTGCCCATCATCACCGCGGGCACCCTGGCCGAGGCGGCCCACAAGGCCGTCGCCGTCGTGGGCACCGTCGGTGCCAGCGCCTGAGTCGTCAGCGTCTGAGTTGTCAGCGTCTGAGTTGTCAGCGTCTGAGTTGTCAGCGTCTGAGTTGTCAGCGTCTGAGTTCTCTGGGAGAGGTCTATGGCCATCCTGATCGATGAGCACACCCGCGTGGTGGTGCAGGGCATCACCGGCCACATCGGGCGCTTCCACACCGAGGAGATGATCGGCTACGGCACCAACGTGGTCGCTGGCGTCACCCCGGGCAGGGGCGGCGAGCGTCTGCTGGACCGTCCGGTGTTCAACACCATGAAAGACGCCGTGGCCGAGACCGGGGCGAGGGCCTCGATCGTGTTCGTGCCGCCTCCATTCGCCGCCGACTCCATCATGGAGGCCGCCGACGCTGGGATCCGGTTCTGCGTCTGCATCACCGACGGCATCCCGATGCAGGACATGATGCGGGTCAAGCGCTACATGCGGCGCTACAAGGCCCAGGCGCGAATGACGCTCACCGGGCCCAACTGCGCGGGCACCATCTCACCCGGGCGGGCGCTGCTGGGCATCATGCCTGGGCACATCTACCTACCCGGGCGGATAGGGGTGATCGGGCGCTCGGGCACGCTGGGCTACGAGGCCGCGTCCCAGATGAAGGCGCTGGGCATCGGGGTGTCCACCTCGGTCGGCATCGGCGGTGACCCCGTCAACGGGACCTCTTTCCGCGACCACCTGGAACTGTTCGAAGCCGATCCGGACACCGACGCGGTCGTGATGGTGGGCGAGATCGGCGGGCCACAGGAAGCTGAGGGCGCCGACTACGTACGCGATCACATGACCAAACCGGTGATCGGCTACATCGCCGGGCTGTCTGCCCCCAAGGGCCGCAAGATGGGCCACGCCGGCGCAATCGTGTCCGCCGTAGGGGAATCCGCCCAAGAGAAAACGGAGATCCTGGCCGCCGCCGGCATCACGATGGCACCCAACCCGTCCTGCATCGGTGAGACCGTGGCGCGGGTGCTCTCCGAGCATGGCCTGCTGCGTCGGAAGCCTGATCTGCGGGAGGGTCAGTCTGAGCTACTGGAGGATCGCCGTGGATGAACCCGTCATCGTCGTCACCCGGCGCTGGCCGGCACCGGTCGAGGAGGAGCTGGTGCGGCGCTTCAGCCACGTCCGGCTCAACGGTGACGACGTCCCGCTCGGACCCGACGGGCTGCGCGCGGCGCTGGAGCAGGCCGACGCGGTGCTGCCCACCGTGTCCGACCGGCTGCCGGCCGAGCTGTTCGACGGTGAGCTGCGGACCAAGTTCCTGGGAAACTTCGGCGTCGGCTACAACCATATTGATATCGAGGCTGCGGCCAAGGCCGGGATCGTCGTCACCAACACTCCGCGGGTGCTCACCGACACCACTGCGGACACCACGATGACCCTGCTGCTGATGGTCGCCCGCCGGGCCGGTGAGGGGGAACGGGAGCTCCGCGCCGGACGCTGGACCGGCTGGCGCCCCACCCACCTGATGGGCGCCGACGTCACCGGCAAGACGCTGGGCATCCTGGGCATGGGCCGGATCGGGGCGGCGGTGGCCCGCCGCGGGCACTTCGGCTTCGGCATGCCGGTGGTCTTCTACGACCCGGTCGACGTCAAGCCCGACCACGGGATCCCCGGCGCCCGCCGGGTTGACACCATCGAGGAGGTGCTGGCCGTCGCCGACTTCGTGTCGCTGCACATGCCCGGCGGCGGCGAGAACACCCACCTCATCGACGCCGCGGCGCTGGCCCGGATGAAGCCCACCGCATTCCTGGTCAACAGCGCCCGCGGCGATGTCATCGATCAGAAGGCGCTGATCGCCGCACTGCGATCCGGGACGATCGCCGGTGCCGGGCTCGACGTCTACGAGGACGAACCCGAGATCCCGCGGGAACTGCTCGAGCTGGACAACGCCGTGCTGCTCCCGCACCTGGGCAGCGCAACCCTGGAGACCCGCACCGCGATGGGCATGCTCGTGCTGGACAACCTGCAGGACTTCCTGGCCGGCCGCGAGCCCTCCTGCCGGGTGACGTAATGGACAGTGACCAGATCGTCGGCCTCTGGAAGTTCACGCTTGGTCTCCCCAAGGCATCAAAGGTTGGGGCAGACGTTCTAGCGCCCTGTACTCATCCGCGATACGATATAGCTCAGTGCGGGCCTCGTCTTCAAACACCGCCATGCACTCGAGTTCGCTGAAAAGCGCCTCATATGTGGCTATGTCACCTGGGTCATCGATCAAGGCGGTCGCCGTCTTAGTGCCGATCTGTACAGCGCGGCCGTCGAAGATGTGGAAACCATGCGGTGCCAGGACCGTCGCTGGTGTGCGTCGAAGAATCAAGCCGACTCGCACATTCGGCAACTGACTCACCTCGACGACGTGGCTGATCTGCTCAACCATCAGAGCTGGCTCGCGGACACACCAGTCCAGTGCGCCCTCTGCTTGGATCAGCACCCACTCTCGACTAGGATCAGCGAGAGCCTGCTGTCTGGCAAGCCGAGCAGCCACGCCGTCAGCGACCTGCCGCACCGTACGGCCTCGGGAGGCAAACACCACCTGAGCGTAGGCCGAGGTCTGCAATATCCCAAGGATGATGTTCGGCTGGTAGGCACGGACCAGGACTGAGGACCGTTCGATCTTGCCCAGGCGTTCCTGAAAGTGGTTGAGACCTCGCTGCATGATGATCCGCGAATCCAAGTATTCAGGCCTGATCGCGGTTGCCAACTCCACTAGCCAAGCTGTCGTATCCGGATCGGCGCCATAGACGCGGGTAAGCGCCTCGACAATTCCGGGGCCAGGCACCGTCTTGCCCTTTTCGATACGAGACAAGCCCGGTTGACTGATGCCGACGGCGGTAGCCGCTGGGATCTGCTTCATCCCGGCGGAAATCCGCAAGTTCCGCAGCGAGCGTGACAGTTCGTCGCGACCGCATCCCCGCCGCGAAATTGTCACTGTCACACTGCCCCGTGATCGCGGTGGAACTGTTGGTTCGCCGCCCACCACTGCGCGAACGGCACCGCCTGGGACCACATCATGTCCGCGATACGTCGGTAAACCGCGACGCTTGCAGGTGATGTGTCGGCCGCAGCGCCTAGGGGCTCGCCGCCATCGGTGTAGCACATGCGAATCAGGTACTGGTCGTCGGCAAGGTAGAAGTCCCCACCTGCGTCATCGACTAGACGTTGCAGGTCAAGCCGATCTGTGGCGAGTTCCAGGATCCGGATGTCCTCCCACGGGTTAAGCGCGTAGCTCCATTCACATTCGAACCGCAAATAGTCTGACAGCGGGAGACGGACTGCATGGACTCGGCGTCGGCGTCGGCCACGGGCCACCTCATCGGCGAGCCGGCCGAGCCATTGCTGCCGTCGCTCTGGAGCTGGCCCGGGTTCCCCTGTGAGATAGCGAGCGAAGTCCGACCCTTCAGAAGGGACCCCGTAGGAAGACAGCGTCTCTAGTCGGAACAATGTCTTTGTGAAATGGGTATCAATGTAGGCGCGTAGTTCGTTCGGGTCCATCATCACTGTCACCCCTCGGGGAGTTCGACGACGATCTCCCCCGGCCCAACGCTGGGGATCACGGCAAGGACCTCCAGGTCTGTCGTTGGCGTGGCAACCAGGTAGCGGATACCAGGCCGTTCCTTGATCCGGTACTCGCCCGGACACCAGTCGTCGTCTCCGCAAGCCGCGCTCCACAGGATCGTGACAGTGAGTTCCATGGGGGTTCTCCTCCCCGTCGGCTGATGTCACGCCAAGTGTCTCCACGGCGCAACGTCCTAGTCAACGGGTCTTGTAATATTATATGATCTGTTGCATAGTAAGGAGATGATCGGTCGGTGCCATCCCCTCACCCTGCCTGCCTCCCCCGGCGCAGGTAAGGGGAGCAACCAACACCACGTGCTGGCCCGCGAGACGTGGAGGCATGTCCCAGGAGCACCGTGACGCCACCTAGCTGGTGGGACCGAGCCCGGTGTCGCGTTGAGACTGTCACGCGACAGGAGGAGGATGACACATGAGTAGCCGTGTGCAGATAGAGCCGTTCGGTCTGACCTTCCGCGTTCCGCTACCGCTCTCGGCGGTCCCGACCGAGGCAGTTCGTACAGCGGTGTATGACCAGCAGCGCCAGATGGCGCTGTTCAATGGCCGGCCGTTATCAGAGTTGACCGCACAGGAGCAGATGGTCACGTCCAGCCCGACCGAGACTGACGGGAAGGACCCGATTTCGGTGGATTCCGACCCACTCTACGACTAATGGCGCGGATCCCTCGTCCACGGGTGCTGGTGCTCACCACACCCGTGGACCCCACCGCAGACATGGTGCTCACCCATCTGCACAGCGACGGGGTTCCATTCCTGCGGCTGGACGCCGCTCAGTTCCCCACCAAAGTGGCCCTCATCGGCGAGATCAGGCAGCACTCGCGGTGGCGCGCTGAGCTGAACGGCGTGTCACTGGACGAAGTGAAGACCATCTACTATCGACGGCCGGGGCGCTTCGAGTTCGACACCGCCATACCCTTGGACACGATCCCCTGGTGCGAGGGACAAGCACGCTTCGGGTTCTGGGGCGTGCTGGAATCCCTGCCCGCCACCTGGATAAATCCGCCCAGTAGCGTGCAACAAGCCGAGTACAAACCCCGTCAACTAGCGCACGCCACGGCGGCAGGCCTGACTGTGCCACCGACCCTGGTCACCAACGACCCACGGGCCGTCACGGACTTCGCCGCGCGGCAGCCCCACGGGATCGTCACCAAGACCCTGTATGCGCGAACGCCCCGCACCGAGGACGGACGACTATCCGGAGTGGTGTACACCAACGACGTGCCATCGGACCGATACCGCGACCCCTCCATTGTCACAACCGCGCACCTGTTCCAAGCTAAACTCGTGAAGAAAGCGGATCTCCGCGTGACCGTGATAGATGATTCCATCTTCGCCACCCACATTCACAATCCCGGTGAGCTGGATTGGCGCCGCAACCACCACAACATCACCTACCGACCCTACGAGCTACCAGACACTGTGCGCACAGGTGTCCATCGGCTGATGCGCTCGCTCGGCCTCGTCTTCGGCGCTCTGGATTTCGTCCTCACCAACCAGGAACATCAGTTCATCGAAATTAATCCGAATGGGCAATGGGGATGGATCGAGCATCAGACCGGGCAACCCATCTCCCACGCCCTGGCGGCCAGATTGAAAGGAACAAGGGCGTGACCGACACATCGGCCATCGGTCAGGACGCCGACACCACCATTGACTCCGACGCGACCCGAGCCCTGCGCCGCGAGATGGTCACCGCCTTGGTGAACGACGGCACGCTCACCGATGACCGCTGGCGCCACGCATTCCTCGCGGTACCCCGACACGTGTTGGTGCCGACCTATTACCAGGCCAGCGAGCGCATCGACGGCCAGACAGACCCGCAGCGTTGGTTGCGGCTAGTCTACTCCGACACGACACTGATTACCCAACGCCGACCCGACGCCGTCACCTCCTCGGGCACCATGCCCAGCCTGGTGGCGATGATGGTGCAAGCGCTGGAGATCGAAGACGGCCACCGGGTCCTGCAGGTGGCCACCGGCACTGGATATACCGCCGCCCTGCTGTGCGAGCGCCTGGGCTCGGAACAGGTGACCAGCATCGACGTCAACCCCGATCTCACCACCACGGCTCAAGACCGGTTGCAACGCTGCGGCTACACCCCCACTGTGATCACCGCCGACGGCGCACAGGGGTATCCCGACCATGCTCCCTACGACCGCATCATCGTCACCTTCGCAGTGACCAGCATCCCGCCCGCCTGGATCGACCAAACCCGAGCCGGAGGCGTCATCGTGGCCCCCGTGTTCTCTGGCCTGGCCAAACTCACCGTCACTGGCCAGGGCACCGCGCAAGGACCCTTCATCGGTCCGGGTTATTTCATGCGCCACCGTGCCACCCCGATTGCCTCGCCCGGCGGACTCTCGGTCGCTGTGGCGGAGGAACCACGGTGGCCGCAGCGCACCACCGACCTACCCAGCAGCGTGTACTACGACAACGACTTCCGATTCTTCCTCGACATGACTATTCCCGGCCTCGCGCACGGCTACCGCGACGGCGACCCACATAACCTCACGATCAGCGCGCCCGACGGGTCACACTCCCACATCACCCCCGAGGGCCACCTCACCCAGTCTGGGCCACGCCGACTCTGGGACGACATTGAGACCAGCCACCAGACATGGCGTGCACTAGGCGCCCCACCCCGCGAGCGCTTCGGGCTGACCGTCACGCCGCAACGCCAAACGATCTGGCTGGACATACCTGAGGGCAACCATCACACTCTGATCAGTGACAATCCGAGACAATCCGACCGACGGCAATCCTGCCGGCTGGCGTGAGCTAGCCGGTGACTGATCCGCCAGCGCTGTTGCGGGCGATGTTCGACGCGGCGGTGGCGGCTGCGGACCCGCTGCACCGGGTGGCGGCCTTCCTGCCAGCGCGGCCCGCCGGGCGGATCATCGTGGTCGGTGCCGGCAAGGCGTCAGCGCGGATGGCGCAGGCGGTCGAGCAGTCCTGGGACGGCCCGCTGAGCGGGCTCGTGGTGACCCGATACGGGCACGCGGCGCCGTGCTCGCGCATCGAGATCGTGCAAGCGGCGCACCCGGTGCCCGACGCGGCGGGCGAGCGGGCCGCCCGCCGAATCCTGGAGCTGGTGTCCGGGCTCGGTGCGGACGACCTGGCGCTGGTGCTGATCTCCGGTGGTGGCTCGGCCCTGCTGGCGCTGCCCGCGCCGGGGATCACCTTGGCCGACAAGCAGGCGATCAACACGGCGCTGCTGCGGTCCGGGGCGTCGATCGGGACGGTGAACCTGGTGCGCAAGCACCTGTCAGCGATCAAAGGCGGGCGGCTCGCGGCGGCGGCGTTCCCGGCTGCCACGGTGGGCCTGCTGATCTCCGATGTGCCCGGTGATGATCCCACCGTCATCGCCTCCGGGCCCACCGTGGCGGAGGCGTCCACCCCGGCGCAGGCCCTGGCGGTGCTGGCGGCCTACGGCGTGCCGGTACCACCGGCAGTGCGGGCGCACCTGGAGAGCACTCCGGGCTGCCCGGGACCCGACGACCCGCGGCTGGCCCGCGTCACCAATCACGTGATCGCCGCCCCGCAGCAGTCCCTGCAGGCCGCCGCGACGGTAGCCCGCCAAGCCGGGGTGACCCCGGTGACCCTGAGCGACTCGCTGGAGGGCGAGGCCCGGGAGGTCGGGATCGTGCTGGCCGGAATCGCCCACCAGGTGCGCCGCCACGGCCAGCCAGCGCCGGCGCCTTGCGTGCTGCTCTCCGGCGGCGAGACGACGGTGACCGTGCGCGGTGCCGGCCGCGGCGGTCGCAATGTCGAGCTACTGTTGTCGCTGGCCCTGGCCCTGCACGGGGTACCGCACGTGCACGCCATCGCCTGCGACACCGACGGCGTCAACGGGGTGGAGGAGGTGGCCGGAGCACTGATCGGCCCCGACACCCTGCGCCGCGCCGAGCAACTCGGGGTGAACGCCACGGCTGCGCTAGCCGCCAATGACGGGCACGGTTTCTTCGCCGCGCTGGGCGATCAGGTCGTGACCGGCCCCACCCTGACCAACGTCAACGACTTCCGCGCCGTCCTCATCACCTGAGCCCCCGCTGATGCCTTTCACGCGTACCGTGCGGTGAATGAGCATCACAGTGAGGTTGCAGCAATTGGCGGAGACCCTGACGCGGTACCGCTTCGCGTACCTCTTGACCGTCGGGGATGATACGCGAGCGCATGTTGTGGCCGTGACCACCACGCTGGCGAACGACACGCTGCTGGTGACGGACCTGGGTCGAAAGACGCGAGTCAACCTCGCAGCTCACCCATTGGTCACGTTGGTGTGGCCCCCCGCGGATCCGAGCGACTACTCATTGATCGTGGACGGCGTCGGGTCGCTACGGGACGACGAGCTCGCCGTCGTGCCTACCCGGGCAGTGCTGCACCGGCCTGCACGACCCGAGACCCCCACGACCGGCGGTGGCTGCGAGTCGGATTGCGTCGAGCTGCCCCTCGCCGCCGAGACCGTGAGCAGCAGCTGACCGCCTGGACGGAAGAGCAGTGCCGCGTCGCTCCCGCGCTGAGCCAGCCACTGCTCACAAACCAGGCGCCAAGTCTGGTGTGATGACTATCATGACGCGGCGCGACGATGTGTTGCGCACTCACGATTCTCTGATCGCTCGGTCGCTCGAACGGTAAGGATGTTGCGCGAGTAACTGCGGGCAACCAACTCTTCGAGGCGACACTGAACATGCTGCGGTTCGAGCGCAAGCCATGAGGTAGAGGCCAGTCCCTTGGCCATGTAATAGTAGCGGACATTCATCGTGAACGATGTCGAAATGTGAGTTCTGGCCGTAGTGGAGGCTCGGTGAATATATCGATGCAGCAGCAGGCCGATGCGGTTCCGTGGCGGCACCCTGACGGCGGGTTCTACGAGGTCGTGCACCGTCGGCGTGACGTTCGGAGTGAGTTCACCGGCGAGGTGGTGCCCACCGATGTGCTGCGCCGGATTCTCGATGCCGCGCACACCGCGCCCAGCGTGGGACTGTCCCAGCCCTGGGACTTCATCCTGATCCGCGATGTGGACACCCGCACCGCGTTCCGTGACCACGTTCAGGCCGAACGCGAGATCTTCGCAAGCCAGCTCGACAAGGAGCAGTCCCGGATCTTCGCCCGGATCAAGGTTGAGGGGGTACTGGAATCCAGCCTGGGCGTCGTGGTCACCTACGACTCCCGGCGCGGCAGCCCGGCGGTGCTCGGGCGGCACGCCATCGCCGATGCCGGCTTGTACTCGGTGTGCCTGGCCATTGAGAACCTGTGGTTGGCCGCGACCGCCGAGGGGCTCGGGGTCGGGTGGGTCAGCTTCTACCGGGAGGAGTTCCTGCGGGAACTGCTGGGCATCCCCAGCCAACTCCGCCCGGTGGCCTGGTTGTCCCTGGGCACGGTCAAGACCCTGCAGACCACCCCGGACCTCGAACGCCACGGCTGGCGACACCGCATCCCACTGGCCCAGGTCGTGCACGAGGAGCGGTTCGGCCGGCCGGCACACCACTGAGCCCACATCGTGGCTCCGGTAGCGACGGGGCTGCGACATGATGTTTGGAGGATGACGCACTGTGGACGCCAAACCTCGCCCTGGGCATGCCCGCCGATGCCCCGACAGCCAGGTCCAGGTCCTACTCGAGGTCTGGCGGTAGCGTCCTCCGGCTGGCGCTGACCCGGGCGCTGACTCCGGTTCGCGGTCGGTTCTGGCTGGCTGCGAATGCGCCGGTGAGTACTGGCCCTCGGTCCGGGTGACCGGATTTCTTACCGAGACCACATGCGGACACCCAGCTAGCTCTCAGCAATCCTGTGTAGCCTCCGTGATGGATGGGCTCAACCCGGATGCCCGTCTGGTGGAAGCTCTACGTTTGGTCCGAGACTTGCTTGCCGGCCCCGCCGACGAACGGGTCGAGTCGACCGAGCAGGGGCTGGCGGAACTGGACGACGCCCGGCTGGAGGCTGCGTGCTAAGTACCCACCTGTCGACCACTCATGTTGCGTTGTCGCACCGCCTTGAGGACCTGCTGGCTCGCCGCCGCCCGGCTGATCGGCGAGCGACTGTTGATGACCTCGCACTCGCCGAGACGTACCCGCCGGCGACACCAGACCTGCCGCACCAACTGCTGTGTCAGCCCGTCGACACACCGGAGCTCATGACATTACCGGAGTCCCTGGATGGTTACCACCTCTGAAACCACTGAAAAAAGTGACGAAAACACCAATCTGCCCGTCTTTGACGGCGCAGACCGCGTCTTCAAACTGATTGGCGCCCTGTATCAACGCCCGCGCTTCGGCGATCGCCCAAGACACCTGGACGAAACGGATGGAAAGTGGGGCGAACCGGTTGACCGGCGGGAACGCTCGGGCCGCAAGGGACTACCCATGGTCTGCCTGGTCCGACCGGACGGACACGAGACTCTGCTTCGTTCGATCGCAAAACTCCTCGAAGCCGCCAAACCAGATGGCGTTCGACACGCATATATTCCACTGGAAGATGATTCATCGACCAGATGTTCATCCGCCGAATTAAATCCACTAACCACGAAAGACGTCGAGCGTGTCCGCGAAATCCTCCGGGATGCGCGAAACAAGCTGGTCAACAGCCCCAAGGTCCGGGGCAGTCAGTTGCGTTTTCCACTATTCACACTTATTGTATGGTTGATGAATCAGGAGCTGAAAGCGGACGATCCGAATCAGGACAGAAGCCTACTCAAGGAAATTCAAAAACTCGGTATTAATCAGCGTTTCCACGCGCGATTGCAAACCATCGACGATAAACTTCCGGACGACAAGTGGTGGTGGAAAGTTCCGCTCTGGATATTGCGCATGTTGACGATATTGACGTTCAGGATCGCGGCGACTGGACAGGCGTCGATCCTTTCTGGTCAGTATCGTTGGTTTCTGATTCAACCGTATCTTGCGCCAGAGATGTCTGGCACCTTCGTCAGGTTCGCGGAACGACTGACCAAGGGAGAATGGAAGAAGGAAGCTCCGGAATATGTGGCACGACTGCTGGTCAACGCATTCCTTGAAGACATTCGGCGAGCCTACCGACTGTTTCCATGGCAGGTCTGGCGAAAGCGCAGGAAGACCTACCCGGCACTGCTGCTCGACAATATCACCATGACCAACGGCGGCTACACGGTATTGCGGTTGATTAATGACGTCCGGAATCAGGGTGGCCGATTCGACCCTCTGTTAGTGATCAGCGCGAGCCGTGATGTTCCTCCGGATGCTGGTCGAGATCCGAAACGGCCGAGATATGATGCGGCCAACTCCCAGGGCGGCTACCGCGCGTGGCAGAATGTCCTACTCGCCGATCGGCGGGCACGTCGGAACAATGCCTGGTACCTACCGATCCGGATTCCGGGCGCACCAACCGAGCGTGAACGGCACACGACGGAGCAGAAGCTTGGATCATTTGACGGTTTTACGGTAGGACGCAGGGAGTCACGTCCATTGTGGTGGGTCACCCGCCGAGCCCGAATCGGGGTGCCCATTGTCGTGGCGACCATCGTCGTGACTGCCTTGGTGGTCAACGACGCGAACTGGCGAGACAGTCACTGTCACACCGCCAACTCGTCACTGAACTGGACTGGCTCGGAGTGCATCGGCGTCTCGGACGGTTCGTACGACCTATTCCAACCATCCGATCAGAGTATTCGACAAGTGGAACAGACTATTCTGACACAGAACCGGCGCGCCGAAAAATTACATCAGGAATTTCCCCAACGTCCCTACATCACACTGGCTGACGTGGAGGCGCTCACCTCGTCAACGAGCACTTCCGCCGGGCTCACCGCCGAACGCGAATCACTGGAGGGCTTCGCGGTCGCCCAGTGGCGACAGCTCAACAAATCGACGATATTCGACCCGATCGTCCGCATTCTGATCGCGAACGCCGGACAAGCCATGCGCCAGGGGAAACTGGTCGGGAAACAACTGGGCGCCATGGCCGCTCAGAACCCCAGCATGGTCGGCGTCATCGGCCTCGACATGAGTAGCCAGCCCACCGAGGACACGATCACCGCATTCACCGATGCAGGCATCCCCATGGTGGCGGCCACCCTCTCCGCAGACAACCTGGCCGACGCCAACCCGATGTACTTCCAGGTGGCTCCGCAAAACCGCCGCGAGGCGGCGGTCGCTGAGGCGTTCGTCCATCAGCGACTAACAACCAGCCCGATGAGCTCCCATTTGATGCGCGTCTACTACTCCGACGACGCAACAGACATTTACAGTACTAACCTACGCCAGGATGTGTTGGAAACCTTCCAGAAAAACGGCTTCCAGGTTGACGCAAGAGCGTTCACACCGAGCAACTCCGGTGGCGCGCAACCGGCGCATCAGCAACTCGGTGACATCCTGGTCGGCAACGCCGCCGCCGCCGGACGAGACACATGCTCGTACAACGGTTTCGTCTACTTCGCCGGTCGTGGCGTACCGGATTTCGGTGATTTCATCAGCGGTGCTGCCCAATGCGACAGCAAGGCCGTGGTGATTGGCGACGATGACGTGAGCCGTTATGTCGCCGACCAGGGCGCACGCGAACAGAACCGCGCCCTGCCCTATTACTACGTATCTTTCGCTCTTGCTCCGACCGCCAACCCGCAGGGTCCGGGACAGGACTTCTACGTGGACCTGAACAGCCTGTTCCGATTCGAGCAGACAACCACAGGCCGCTCGTTGGACGGGCACGCCGCGCTGTCCTACGACGCCGCACAGGTCATGATCGTCGCAACAGAGTATCTGCGTGAGGACTCGGTAACCATCCCGGTGACCCCCGGCTCAGTGTGGCGCGAAATCACCGCTATCCACACCTCTCCGACCGGACAGCCGCACGCGAACAACTTCATTGAAGGGGTAACCGGGGCGATCGACTACGGCGGGGACATCACCCGGCACGTGCCCGAGGACAAACCGGTCGCCATCCTGCGGGTCGAGGACGGCGAGGTTGACCCGCAGCTGGTCGGATTCTGCGGTCGCGCTGCCAATCCTTCCCCATCTCCCTGGTGCCCCACCACTGGCTGACTCGTAGAAGATCCCGTGCAACTCACGGCGCCAACGTCACGGTGTGCACGGCGCAGCATGTCCGCGACCGCTTCCCGAACGAACAGGCTGTTTCTTGGACCCCCTGCGGGGCGCGCAGCAGCACTCGCAGGCCCTTCCCCCGGGTGCTTCCTCACGCTCGCCCGCCAGTCCCTTCACTACCCTGACAGGCGTGCGCGGTGCGTGCGGCTCCGCGCACAGACACCCTTACTGTGGAGGTCCGCGAAGCACTGCTGACACTCGCCGGGTCACGGCCCGGTTCATCCCAGCCATTCCGTCAGCAAGTCGCGGAGCACACAAGCCCCGGCTTCGTCCAACGTGATGACGCAAGAGCCGGTGACGTGCGGGTCGAGCACGATCTTCCCGTTGCTCACGCTCACCATCAGGTTGGCGAAACCCACCGGGCCCCGGTGCAGTGCACAGGTTGCGGGTATGGCTTTGCGGCGAGCGCGGGCGGGTTGTCCTTCGCTGGTCATTGGGCACCGACCTTTGCCAGTCTGCGGCTGGTGCTCGCTGCCGTCAGACCACCCCCATCGTGGGATCGCCGCCGGGCGAGCGCTGCTGCCGTTGGCACCGCTCGACGGGTCACGTCAAACGGGTCACGGTGGTGTCAAGCAGGCGACCGGATCTGGTTGTCACCGGTATACCCGTTACTATAAGCCGCCTTTTGCGCAGGCACGAGCGGGGCTAGCTACTGTCACGCTGCCCGCTCGCTGTGATCAAGCTATCGGATGCACTTGCTCTAGTCTAGGGTCGCTCTCGACCATGATAAAGGCCAGCATGATCACTCATTCGTGCGTTGCGGCGTGCGGCACGGTGGTGGCTGTCGATCATGACTCGTGGGGACGCCCCCCGAGACAAGATCAAAGCCGGGGAGCCTCGGCTCAACTCGCTGAGGACGGCATCGACAAGCGCCGGCAGGGCTGTGGTGACCGGGGAGGACAGCCCCAGCCCGAGACTGACGTCGGACGCCTCGACGGCGTAGACAATCAGCCGTCGCGGCATTCGATGCAGCACCCGACCGAGTTCCACGGCTTCAGGGATCCCGAAGCCGTGGGTACCAGCCGCGCCGGTCGTCGGTGGCAACTCGCCCACCGCGGTCCGGTGGATACGGCCTGGTGTGGCGGGATCGCACACCACCGCGTCGATCACCACCGCGAGCGTCACGTCGGCCCAGACGTCGAGCAGCCCGGTCGGCTCGCCGTCGGTGCTCACCACGCGAACACCGGGGAGGTTGCGGTGCTGGACTTCCGCGGCGAGGGCGGGGCCGATTCCATCGTCGTGCCGGAACTCGTTGCCCACGCCGATGACCGCGGCCCACGGTGTGCTCATCGGTGCTCCACGGTGAGCTGAAGGAAGTGCGTGGAACAGGAGATACAGGGGTCGTAGTTGCGGATCGCCTGCTCACACAGTGCGGTCAGCCGGTGGTCGTCCAGGTCCAGGTTCGCTGCCACCAGCCGGCGCAGGTCGTCCTCGATGGCGCCCTGGTTCTGCGAGGTGGGCGGGATGATGGTGGCCGAACGGATCAGCCCGTCCGCGTCGATCTCGTAGCGGTGGTACAGCAAACCCCGCGGGGCCTCGGTCACCCCGTGCCCCATGCCGGCCTGCGGTGGCACGTCGAGGAAGGGCAGCTCCGGCGGCTCGTACTCGGCGATCAGGCGCAGCGCCTCGTCGAGGGCGTAGACGATCTCGACCGCACGCACCACGATGCTGCGGAACGGGTTGCGGCACCCGCTGCCCAGCCCGGCCTCGGCCGCCACCTGGCGGGCCGTGGCAGAGAGCTGCCCGGAGTTCAGTGTGTAGCGGGCCAGCGGGCCGGCCAGGTAGCGGTGGCCGTCCAGCCGGGCGTGCAGCGCGGTGGAGTGCGGGACCTGCTCCTCCACCACGTGCGCACCGAAGTCCGCGACGTCGAAGGCCAGGCCGCTGCTGGCGTGGAGGTTGCCCCGGTCGATGGCATAGCGATGCTCCTGGTGCACCGCGAGCAGGTCGTGGTCCAGCTCCAGGTCAGGGAACTCGAAGGAGTTCACCCAGCGCACGGTGGTCACCGCGTCCTCCAGCGCGCGCCGCAGGCGTTCGGCCAGCGGCTCCAGCTCAGCGCGGCTGGGCGTGCGGTAGAAGCCGCCGAGCCGGACGTTGATTGGGTGGATGGCTCGTCCACCGAGCAGCTCCATGATCGCATTGCCGGCCTTCTTCAGGACCAGCCCCCGTTCCACGATGTCCCGATGGTCCTTGGCGAGGCTGATCGCGTCGGGGTAGCCGAGGAAGTCGGGCGCGTGCAGCAGGTAGATGTCAGGAACGCCTCGAAGAACCGGGGTGGTTCATAGATCTGCAAGGCGGCGCGTTGTACCTGGCCGTCATGCACGGTGATCCGCAGCGCGCCCTCGCCTTCGACCCTGGCCAATGAGCTGACGATGAGCCGCCTAGCACGGTGCGTCATGGGCCCTGATCCCTCCTTCGGTGACTTCGATGAAGGCGGGTGCGGTGGCGTCACCAGTAGATTCATAGGGCGGAGGTCCACGGCCTGCCGTGCCAAAAGTCCCTCATTTCCTCGTGGGATATCTGACTGGACGGGAGTGCTGAGGTGAAGACCGGGTTGATCATCTTGGATATGCTCGAGGACTTCGTCGGCGGGAAGTTGGCCAACCCGGCGGCCAGACCGATCGTCGAACCGATCGCCGCGCTCGCGCGGGAAGCGCGCCGGCGCGAGGACTGGGTGGTGATCTACGCCAACGACGCTCATCAACCGGGTGATGTCGAGTTCAAGGTCTTCGGTGAGCACGCGTTGGCCGGCTCGCCCGGCGCCCAGGTGATCCCGGAACTACGACCGCACGAGGGCGATCTCGTCGTGCCGAAGCGCTTCTACTCCGCGTTCACCGACACCGACCTGGACACCACCTGCCGGGTACGCGACATAAGACGGGTCGTGATCGTCGGTCAACACACGGACTGTTGCTGCCGCCACACCGCATACGACGCATTTCGGCGCGGTCTGGACATCACCGTGGTCCCGGACGCGACATGTGTCTACCAGCCCCTGACAGAAGGTCAGTACGAGCAACGACAGCGGCTCGCGCTGGACTACCTGCACACCTTCTACGGTGCCGAGTTCAAGGACACCACCATGCTGCTCAAGCCCTGAGTGTGCTCGATGATCTTTCAGTGATCAACCCTACTGTTGCCGACAAGGAGATGACCTTGATCGCTAAGGCTGGCAAGTCGAAAGCTGGGACCCATGACCGTGACCGGCGGTTGCCGCGCCCGGTCTACGAGCGTGAGTTGTTCCGCCTGCAGGCGGAGTTGGTCACGTTGCAGGAGTGGGTACGGGCGCAAGGCGCACGAGTCGTTGTCATCTTCGAGGGACGTGATGCCGCCGGCAAGGGAAGCACCATCAAACGGGTCACCGAGTACCTCAACCCGCGTGTCGCACGCATCGTCGCGCTGCCCATGCCCACCGAGCGACAACGCACACAGTGGTATTTTCAGCGTTACGTGGATCACCTGCCGGCGGCGGGCGAGATCGTGCTGTTCGACCGAAGTTGGTACAATCGTGCCGGCGTGGAAAAGGTCATGGGTTTCTGCACAGCCGACGAGTACCGGCGGTTCCTGCACCAGTGCCCGATCTTCGAGCGGCTGCTCGTCGAAGACGGGATCATATTGCGCAAGTACTGGTTCTCGGTCAGCGACACCGAGCAGGAGCGTCGTTTTCGGGCCAGGCTACGGGACCCGATGCGGCGCTGGAAACTTTCCGCGATGGACATGGAGTCCATCACCCGGTGGGAGGATTACTCGCGGGCCAAGGACGAGATGTTCGTGCATACCGATATCGCCGAGGCTCCATGGTACGTCGTGGAGAGCGAGGACAAGCGGCGGGCACGCATCAACATGATCGCCCACCTGCTGTCCACCATCTCCTACCACGACGTGCAGCGACCTCCGATGCGGCTACCCCCACGACCACCATCGCATGGCTACCTGCGGCCGCCGCGGGACACGCAGACCTACGTTCCCGATCACACCGCCGCGCTCACGTGACCTTTGCCGGCTACCCGCGCGCGAAGGTCCCCGGGTAGGACTTCGGTCACGGAGGCGCCGCCCGCGCGCCCCCGCTGGCTAGCCTGGCTGGGCGGTGTGCTGGAGGCCGAACCGAGCGGAGGAGGCGAAGATGACGATCGCCCGGGCCCGGCCCGCGCCGGCGGCGGAGGCTCTGCTGGCCGATGGTCGGGTGGTGCGACTGCGCATGCTGGGTCCCGAGGACGGCGACGCGGTGCGAGCGCTGCACGCCATTACCCGCGCGGTCAACCCGGCGGAGGTGCTCAGCGCCGTCGGTTCCGCCGCGCGGCGCACCGGGCTACCGGTGGCGGGGGCCCTGCTGGGAGCAGACCCACCCACGAACAGCCCACTGCCCTGGTACGAGTTCGGCGAGCAGGCGGTGCGCGCCCTGATCCGAGGCGGACGGCTGGGCGCCTGGCGCACCGCCACCGCGGACGACGACCCGGCTCCACCGCCGTTCGAGCTGGGCCCGATCCAGGAACTGCTGACCACCGCTGCCCGCTGCGCGCAGGGATGGCTCGCGCCCGCCGCGGCGGTGTACCTGCTCGAGTTAGCCGGGATCCCGCACTGCCCCACCCGAGTGGTCACCGGTTCCGCCGCAGCCGTGACCGCCGCCCAACAACTGGGATTCCCCACCGTGGTCAAATCCGCCGCACCCGGGCTGGTACACAAGACCGACGTCGGCGGGGTCGCGGTGAACCTGCCCGACGAGACCGCCGTACAAGCGGCGGCCGACAAGATCATCGCGGCGACCGGTTCCCCGGAGCTACTGGTACAACCGATGGTGGCCGCACACCTGGAACTGGCCGCCGGGGTCGTGCGCGCCCAGGGCGGACTGGGCCTGGTGATGGTGGCCGCGGGCGGCGTGCACCAGGCCGTGCTCAACGACCGGGTACTACGCACCATCCCGCTGGGCCGCCGGGTGCCCGACCAGATGCTGGCCCACCTGCGCTGCGCCCCCCTGCTAGCCGGCCACCGAGGCAGCCCCCCGCTGGACACCGCAGCCCTCGCCAACGTACTCACCCGCCTCGGGGCACTCGCCGAGCACTGCCCACAGATCGCCGAACTCGACCTCAACCCCCTACGAGTCGGCACCCACGGCGCGGTCGCCGTCGACACCGCCATCCGCTGCGGAACACCACCCACAGACCGGACCGACCCAGTCGCCGACGAGGCCGCCCGCGCGCTGTGATCAATTCCACACCCGGCACACTGACCGATGTCGAAGGCGGAGGAGGCATCGATGAACCCCCAAATCGGTGACGAGATCATGATCATGTCCCAGAAGTCGGACCAACCGGTGCGTGAGGGTGAGATCCGGGGAATCCGTGACGATCCCGATGGCGTCATCTACCTCGTGCAGTGGTCGGACACCGGTCAGGAGAGCATGCTCCGGGCCGGGCCGGACGTGGTAATCAGGCACCGCCGCGGACCCGGGAGTGAGGCGGACGCCACGGGGGCCACCCGATGGCTCTCCCGGCTACGGCACCCACTGGAGTGGCAGCACAGCCGAGGCATAGCGCGACGGCAACAGGAGCGAGATCAGCTGCTTGCCTGGCGTGTGCAGGACATCATGGCCGGGCTGGGGCTGGACCAATCCGACTTCAGCATCGGCGGTGGGCGAACCGTGCACGTTCCGGAGGTGGTCTGGGTGGACCCTGGGCCCCCGACGGGGCTGAATATTCACATGCTTCCGGGCCAGACGCCCGAGGACTTTTCCGCACATGCCCGGGCGATCGCGTACGACCTTGATGTGGCTGAGGTCCGGGTAGTCCCGCTTGAGTACCCCCTCATCCGGCTGGAACTGCTGCCCCACGACCCGCCACCCGAGCCATCCGCCAGCGAGCCGGTGAGCACCAGCCGGTAAGACAGGACCACTCAGCTCTCCCGGTGCTGTGGGTGCAGCGCGCCCTGGTCGCGCATGCTCGCGCCGAACACCGCGACCTGAGTGCGTCGCTGCATCTGCAGTTTGGCCAGCAGCCGCGACACGTGGTTCTTCACGGTCTTCTCCGCCAGGTACAGCCGGGTGCCGATCTCCCGGTTGGACAGGCCGTCGGCGATCAGCGCCAGCACCGCCCGCTCCCGGTCGGACAGCGCCTCCAACCGCGGGTCGGTCCCGGGCGGTCCCTCTCGCAGCCGGGTGAGCACGTTGGCGGTGACGGCCGGGTCCAGCAGTGACTGGCCCCGCGCCACCCGGTGCACCGCGTCGACCAGGTCGGTGCCGCGGATCTGCTTGAGCAGGTATCCCGCAGCCCCAGCCATGATCGCGGCGAATAACGCCTCATCGTCGTCGTAGGAGGTGAGGATCAGGCACGCGACGGAGGGCAGCGAGGACCGGATTTCCCGGCAGACCTCGATGCCGTTGCCGTCCGGCAGCCGGGCGTCGAGCACCGCCACATCGGGGCGGACGGCTGGGATGCGGCGCAGTGCCTCGTCGGCCCGGGCGGCCTCTCCCACCACCTTGATGTCGCCGCTGCTTTCGAGTAGTTCGCGCAGCCCACACCGGACCACCTCGTGATCGTCGAGTAGGAACACCCGCACGGCGGAGCGAACCACGTCTTCCTCTTCCCGGTCCACGCCTTCATCGTGCCCGGTGGCCTCGTCGAGGGCCATCAGCAACACGCCGCCACCGGGCCCGCGGTCCCCGCTGGGCGGCGGTGACGGTGCGGGCGAGTCAGGTGTCGATCTTCGGTAGGTCCTCTGCTGCCGGACGCTGCCGCTCAGCAGCGCCGACGCTTGCCACCGATGCCGACTCGACCGCCGACTCGACCAGGGACGCCGCGAGATCGGACGCCGTGACGATGCCCAGCATGCGGTCGTCGTTCAGCACGACCACAGCGTCGCTGCCCAGGGCCAACATCACCTGCGCTGCGGTGGCCCGGGTAGCCCACACCGCCACGATCGGGGCCGGCCGGCGGCAGACCTCCCCCGCCGTGAGCCGCGCCGTGAATTCTGGCCGCAGCAGACCGTGCGCGATCAGCTGGCAGGGTAGTGATCACAGGGTCCGCGGGGACACGACGAGTTGTGTTGTTCATCATCTCGTACCAGGGCTCGTATCAGTCGGAGGTCGCGATGAGGCGTCTGCCGGCGTGAGGCATTCGAAGACCTCGGTGAGAGCGCGCCGTGGGGTGTCGGGTAATGGGGGATTTTCGGTGGGGGCCCATCCGACGCGGAGGATGATCTGGGGATAGCCGAACCCGTCCAGGACCCGGGTGCGGACGAGTTCGCGGGTGGCCCTGATCTCCAGTACCTGACTGAGGGGGCAGGTCGCGAGCTGGAAGTCGGTGGCTGCGAGTAATACCGCGCTCATTCGGTAGCCGGGTCACTACAGTGGCCCAGCCCTGGGCGGCCAGCGCGACGCGGAGGTGGTGCAGCGTGGCACCGCAGCTGAGCAGCAGGTCACGGCCGTCGGGGTCGGTGGCGGGGAGGAGGCGGGAGGTGTCGGCGAACAGGTGCCCCGAGTTCTCGGCCAGTCTCCATCGCCATGGTTGGGAGTTGTGGGGCGTGGGTGGCGAGGGACACCGCGGCGCGCACTGGTGGTTCGTCGGGCACTGTTGGTTCGTCGGGGACCGTGTTCATGTTCGTGACCTCCGGGTGGCTTCGTGGAGTAGCAGCCGTCGTTCCGCGGATCCGATCTCTGATCGCACTGTGGTGATCGCGTCAGGGTTGACCGAGATCGAGGTGATCCCCAGGCGTACCAGGTGGTCAGCGAAGCCTGGTGTGGTAGACGGGGCCTGTCCACACAGTGATGTGGTTATGCCGGCGTGTTGGGCGGTCGTGATGATCCGATCGATGGTGTCCAGCACGGCGGGGTCGGCCTCGTTGAACAACTCGGCGCAGACCTCGGAGTCGCGGTTGACGCCCAGCACGAGTTGGGTGAGGTCGTTGCTGCCGATCGAAACCCCGTCGATGCCCAGCGCGGCGTATTCCGGGATCCAGTAGGCGATGGAGGGGACTTCGGCCATCACCCATCGGTGCAGCCCGCGCTGGCTGCCCAGCGGGCTGGCGTTGATGGCGTCCAGGCACGCCGCCAGTTCCCAGCGGGTCCGGACGAACGGGATCATCAGGTGCAGGTTCGGGGTCTGCTCGCGGACCTTAGCCAGCACGTCCAGTTCCAAGGCGAACAGCTCTGGTTCGCGTACGTACCGGTAGCAGCCGCGGTAACCGATCATCGGGTTGCCCTCGAGTGGTTCGAAGTGGCTGCCGCCGGTGAGGTGGCGGAACTCGTTGGTGCGGAAGTCGATGGCGCGGTAGATCACCGGTCTGGGCGCGAACGCTGAGGTGATCCGCAGCAACGCGGCGGTCATCTTCTCCAGGAACTGATCACCGCCCTGCTGGGCCAGCAGATGCCGGGGGTGCACCCCGTTCAACGCCTCGGTCACCATGAACTCCGCGCGCAGCAACCCCACCCCGTCCACGGGCAACGCGGCCACGTCCTCGGCGTGCTCGGGCAGCGCCAGGTTCACATCCACCTTGGTGCCCAACGTCTCGATGCTCGGCGCGGCCGCGGCGACCCGTGGCGCGGTGTGGGCCGCGGAGCTGATCCGTCCGGCGAGGACCTTGCCGGTGGCACCGTTCACGGTGACCAGTGCCGCCGCCCTGCGCATGATAGGTACCCAGTCCGAGCTGGTCATCACGGAGATGAGGACCTCACCGTCCTGGAACCGGTTACCCTCCTCTGGGGAAGCCAGCCTCCTGACCCGACCAGTCGCGGTCCCCGGAGATGCCGGGAGCCCACTCACCAGGACACTCCCCGGGGTCATGGTGCCCGCTGCGGAGTCCTCAAAGGTGGTGATCGGCCGGGACTGGACCAGCCAGAAGCGGCCATCAACGATCGCCCATTCCATGTCCTGCGGGCTGCCGTAGTGCTCTTCGACGCGCAACTCGAGCCGGGCAAGCTCCAGTGCCTCCTCATCGGTCAGCACACGCTGCGCACCGGTCTGCGGGTCAAGGTCGATGCGCAGGTCACCACCATCGGGGCCGCGCACGATCTTGTGAGGCTGGTGGCCGACCCTGGCCTGCAACAACCGCGGCCCGCTCTTGGCCAGCAGATACGTGTCCGGCTCGACCGCCCCGCTGACGACCACCTCGCCGAGACCATACGCGGCCTCCACGACGATACGGTTCCGATCACCGGTCGAGGGATCAGCGGTGAACGCCACCCCGGAGCGCTCCGAATCAACCATCCGCTGGATCACCACGGCGATCGCGGGCTCCTCATCCATCCCGTTGCTGGCGCGGTAGGCAACGACACGGGGGCTGTACAACGAGGCCCAGCAATCGACCAGACGCGTCAGCACGTCCTGCCTACCACTGACATTGGTGAAGGTGGAGTTCATCCCCGCGAACGACGTGCCAGCGGTGTCCTCGGACGTCGCCGAAGACCGGACCGCGACGCTGGGATCCTCACCCAGCTCACGGTAGGCACGCTCAACATGCCGTGTCAGCCTTACCGAGCTCGTCGAAATTCCGCACATAACCAGGCATTCATCTCCAACTCTCAGCGGGAACGCACGATGTCCCGCAACCTCGGGCGAAACGAACCCGACTCAACTCACCTACTCTGCGGTCGCCCCCACCGTCGCACCCCACCTCGAGGCCGCGCAGAGTCCGAAGACCCCACCCACGGGGCCCAAAGGTGCCGCGACACCGGGGCTAGCGGGTCTCCGTGTAGCTCGCTGTTGGTGAAGTCCAGGTCGCGCGTGATGTGTGCCCCGGGTATCCGTATCTCACCGCTGCTGCGGAAGCCGTCGTTGAGCAGCACGCTGCCGCGGCAGACCAGCCCGGTCAGGTCCAGGGTGAGTGGGTCGGCGTTGTGGAGCACCGCTCCGGAGAGCATGAGTTGTTGGCCGACCGTCGCCCTTGAGAGGATGACTTGGCCGAGCGCATGGAACTGGTGGTCTTTCTCGCTGTTATCGACGCATGCAGCGAATCGTGGTGGGCGTGGAAGGAGCAGGGAGATGAGTAGCAATATCGTTGGGAGCCCTATCTTGGTGGGTGTGGATGGGTCGGCTTCGGCGTTGAACGCCGCAGCTTGGGCGGCGAACGAGGCCGCTCTCCGGCGTGTGCCGCTGCGACTGGTGCACGGTGTGCACGTCCCCGTCTCCGCAGCCGCCTACATCGGGAGGGTAGGCGTGCCCACGAGTTTCTTCGAGATTCTGGAATCTGATGGTCGCCGGTATCTGGCTGACGCTGAAGCGGCGGTACGCCAGGCTCACCCCAAGGTGGAGGTTGACACCGATCTGCTGAAGGGGTATCCGGTCCCGGTATTGATCAGCCTGTCACAGACTGCTCGCTTGATGGTGCTTGGCTCCCGTGGGCTGGGCGGGTTCAGCGGTCTCCTGGCCGGCTCCACCGCTGTCGCCCTGGTCGGGCACGGCCACTGCCCGGTCGCGGTGATCCACGGCCCGGCGCCCGAGGGGCCTTTGTCAACCGGAGGGCCGGTCGTGGTCGGCGTGGATGGATCACCGGCCAGTGAGGCAGCGATCGCGATGGCCTTCGAAGAAGCGTCATTACGGAATGTTGACTTGGTGGCGGTGCACACCTGGCTCGACTTCTCGTCGGATTATTCTTACGCATATGCCCGCCAATTCATGGTAGACTGGAAAGAAATCGAGATCGAGGCGCAGGAACTCCTTGCGCAACGGTTGGCCGGTTGGCAGGAGAAGTACCCGGACGTGACGGTGAAACGAGTCGTCGCGAGGGACCGACCGGCACATCATCTGCTGGAACATGCCGCCCAGGCGCAATTACTGGTCGTCGGCAGCCGAGGCCGCGGCGGGATGTCCGGTCTGCTGCTGGGCTCGACAAGTCAGGCACTGATCTACCACTCGCCGTGCCCACTTCTCGTCGTCCGTCCGGTCACCGCGCCCTGACCCGGCAGCCCGAGCCCCTCTCGTCAGCAACGGGTACCGCGACGCATGGTGGGCTTCCCGCTACCCTCAGCGCCGTGATGGCACCGAATCACGAGGTACTGGACACCGCTGCCGAGACCGGCCCGTTGCTGAACATCGGGGAGCACCGGGTGCGTCTGATGGAGCAGGAGGCCCAGCACAACCTGCACACGGTGTTGCAGCTGTGCGCGGCGGGCGAGGTGCGGTGTAGCGACAAGACCAGCCGTCCCACCGCGGCGACCATCCGCACTGTGGTCTCCCATCTCGCCCACGGCGACTTCTACCTTCTCGACCCGATCGCGTCGTTCGCGTGGCCGCTGCTTGTCCAGGCCGGTGGCCTCGCGAAGCTCGAGGGCGGCCGGCTCCAACTGACCACGAAGGGCCGTGCGGCACTGCGGAAGCCGCCAGCCGACACCATCCGTCAGCTGTGGCAGCGCTGGGTGACCCACGCGATGATCGACGAGTTCAGCAGGATCGAGGAGGTCAAGGGCCAGCGCGCCCGCAACGTTCTCAGCTCGGCCAAGACCCGCCGTCAGATAGTCGCCGCGGCCCTGGCGCACTGCCCGCCCGATGAGTGGATCAGCGTGGACACCCTGTTCGCGATCATGCAAAGGGGCAATATGAGCCCCACCGTCGCCCGCAGTGAGACGGCGCTATGGAGGCTCTACCTCGCCGATGCCCAGTACGGCAGTTTGGGCTACGACGGCTTCTGCAGGTGGGAGATCCTCGAAGGCCGCTACACCCTTGCGGTGCTGTTCGAGTATGCCGGCACGCTGGGACTTTTCGACGTGGACTACATCCACCCCAGCGGAGCGCGGAAAGACTTCCAGGAGAGTTGGGGTGGCGAGGGGCTGGACACGCTGAGCAGGTACGACGGACTACAAGCGATCCGGCTCACCGCGCTGGGCCGCTACGCGCTCGGCCTGACCGATACCTACCAGCCGCCCGTCAGCGACGAGGAAACCCAGGTACTGAAGGTTCTCTCCACCCTCGATGTCGTCGCCACCGGCACCCTCTCGCCCGGTGATCGGCTCCTGCTGTCCAGCTACGCCGAGCGCACCGCGGACCGGGTGTGGACCATCTCCGCCGCGAGCCTGCTGGCCGCGATCAACACTGGACGTGACCTCAAGGAGTTCGTCACCTTCCTGGCCGAGCGGGCCGGGCACGAACTACCTGGTGTGCTGGCGACGCTCATCGGTGATATCACCCGCCGCGCCACGCAGTTGACAGACCTCGGCCACGCCCGCGTGATCGGATGCGCCGACCCCGCGCTGGCCGCGCTCATCGCCCACGACCGCACTCTGCGCCCCCTGTGCCACATCCTCGGCGACCGCCATCTGGCCATCCCCCTCAACCACGAGCTGAAGTTCCGCACCGCGCTGCTGAAACTCGGCTACGCCATGCCAGGCCAAGGCCGTGCCCGGTAGGCCGTGTCAGGTAGATCTTTTGGTAATCAGCCCTACTGTTGCCGAGTTCGACAGCAGGGCTGTCCATGCCATGCCGAGCAGCCCTGTTGTCGAACTCGGCGAACTGAGAGCACCCAAGAGCCCTCACCGCCGTGCTCCTCCCCCTTGAATGATCACGAAAGCAACCTCCGGTTAGTCAGTCATCCATCTCGACTATCGTGACGATTTCCATCCGGGGCAGCCGACGCATCGTGCGCTGCGACGCACGCGGTCTGCCGAGAACTCACCGAGTTCTGCACTCACCCCGCCCCCACCCCGGCAGGGCTGGAGCCGGACACCACCACCTGACTCCCCACTGACGCCGAAGGGGGACTCGCGCATGCCCGTGCAGGTCGCTGTGTGTGGACCCCGCCACTGCACCGACGAGGACAAGACCCATGCCTACGAAGTAGGACGGCTACTCGCCAGGGCTGGTGCCGTCGTCATCTGCGGCGGAGGCATCGGTGTCATGGCCGCTGCCGCCGCCGGAGCCCGCGCCGAGAACGGCCTCGTGATCGGCGTCCGCCCCAACGACACCGCCGAGGACGCCTGCCCGGACCTTTCAGCGGTGATCGTGACCAACCTGGGTGAAGCCCGCAACGCGGTCATCGTCTGGTCCGCCGACGCCGTGATCGCCATCGGCGGCTCCTGGGGCACCCTGTCCGAGATCGCCCTGGCCAAACGACGCGGCGGAGTCCCCGTGATCACCCTCGGCGGCTGGACCATCCTTGCCCACAACGGCAGCCCACTGCCGGATCCGCCCACCCGCGCCGCCGATCCACAACACGCAGTCGAGCTCGCCTTCACCGCTGCACACAGCTGAGCACCGAGTGGAGGGCGCAGTTGTCCGGCTGTGGATACAGCGCCAGCGAGCTGTGGGTTTACCCCGACAGCTTCTGCTCAGGTCCTCGCCGCCGGAGCACCGTGTCCAGGGCGAGCGGACCTGGGCCCAGAATCGCGATCAACAGGAAGATCCAGCAGTACAGTACAGCCGGTTCGCCATCGTTCTGCAGCGGAAGCAAACCCAGCCACTGGTGCACGGTGAAGTAGGCGAAGGCCATCGCACCCGAGCACAGCAGTGCCGCCGGGCTCGTGAACAAGCCGAGCAGGACCAGCCCGCCACCGGCCAGATGGATCACACCTGCCCACCAGAGGGGCCACGATCCAAGCGGTGCCGTCGCCCCGTGCTTGTCAACGCCGCCGAACGCGCCGAAGAGGATGAGGGCACCGTGACAGATGAACAGAAACGACACGACAATCCGAACCGCGGACAGCACCGCTCCGCTCAGCCACCCTAGAGAGTTCTGGACGCGGTTGGTCCTTGATCGACTATCCGGAGACATTATCAACCTCCATGAACGGCACTCCTTCCACCGACCGGAGCTGGCGGGCGGTCGGCGCAGCGGACGGTGCCACTGGCCGCATCGTAGGCACAGTCGAGGTATACGATGGCGGCTGCGGTGACCGACCACGCCCGCCGACGCTGCTCCCGGGAGGCGTCTTTGCGGAAACCGGCGCGCGGGGCGGCCGCCATCGACTCGACCGACGTTGCCTGAGACTCCACTCGGCTCGAACGGGGTAATTCTTCAGAGTACTTCGAGTGGCACTTTCCGCTGAGGCGGCGGGAACGCCGCGTCGAGGACGGCCATGTCGGCCGTCCTGAGCTGCAGGTCGGCTGCCGCGGCGTTCTCCCGCACGTCCGCCGGCGGGCCCGCCGCCGGGATCGCGTTCACGCCCTCGAAGCGCAGCACCCAGGCCAGGGCGACCTGCGCCGGGGTGGCCCGGTGGCGGCGGGCGACCCCGATCAGCGCGGGGTGGCGCAGGATCCGTCCCTGCTCCAGGGGCGAGTACGCCATGATCGGGATGCCGTGGGCGCGGCACCACGGCAGGAGGTCGTACTCCGGGCCACGCCAGTGCAGCAGGTACAGGTCCAGGTGGTCCGTGCCGAGCCGGCGCAGGCTCGCCTGGCAGGCCAGCACCGTGCCACGGCGGGTCGCGTGGTGCGGGAGCACCTTGCTGACCAGGAACACCTCGTCGCGGTGGCCAGCGATGGCCTCACCCACCAGCACCTCGGCCGCGCCGTCAGCATACATCTCGGCGGTGTCGATAACGGTCATCCCCAACTCGATACCGAGGCGCAGCGACATGATCTCCGACGCCCGGCGCTCGGGCCGCTCGGCGAAGCGCCAGGTGCCCTGGCCCAGTGCCGCGATCGCCTCCCCGGAGGGGAGGGTGACGGAGGAGTCAACGGTCGCAGCCATAGGTTCCTCCGGGTGCGCGTGTGAACGCCAGCGACGATGATTGAGGCAACGAATCGCAGTACTCCCGACGTGCCCGCAAGTCGTGCAACGGTAAACCCGCCGGAGGCACACCGGCCCGCACGAGCACGGTCGCCAGGCCGCGCGCAGCAAACGAGACCAGGCCCGGCCGAGCAGGCGAGAAAACGCTGGTCCCCAGGCAGGGCGGTCATCGCGGGGAAAGCCATCGTAGATCCCACCTGGTAGAGACAAGCCCTCGCGCGTCCCCCATCATCCAGCCCTGCACGATCGATTCGAGGCGACCGGGTCCACCGCCGACCTGGACGAGGCCATCGCACCCGCACACGAGGCCGCGTCGATCGCTGTTGTCGCTGATCGGATCCGCGCCGCGATCCAGTGGAACCTGCGCAACAGCCTGCGTGCCCGGTTCCACATGGCCCAGGCTCTGATAGCGATCCAACCGCGGTCGGGTATTGCGTTCCGCATCGTGGCATCCGCTGTATGTCCCCGCGTTGACGTGCCATCGTTCGATGCCTGGACCGCAACGTTGCCCCGGGGCCGGTGGAAGCGGTTGGCTACGGCACGGCGCAGCCACCAGTGGGGACGCGAGTGGTGTTCTTGGCCAACAGGGGTAGTTGGTCGGAGCTGGTCACGGTACCGACCCATCGGGTGGCGCCCATCCCCGATGACGTGTCCTTCGCCCAGGCGGCAACCCTGCCTGTCGCGGGTCTCACCGCCCTGAGGGCGATACGGTCAGGTGGCCCCGTGCTGGGCGGCGAGTCCTGGTCACCGGATCGACGCGGTTCGGGAGTTCGGCATCAACGACGTGAGGACCGAGGTAGGCGGCGGACCGTTCGATCTGTTCATCGATGCATCCCTGAAGAAGATGGGTTGGAGGTCGGTCGTCGCCGCGCCGTCCGCTGTCTGGTACCGCGCCGCCAGCGGCGGACCAAACGCAGCAGCCCCAGCGCCGCCACGACGTATTCGACTCCGTCGCCGGGCGAACCCGGTGAGAAGCTGGTCGCCGGTTTGCCGTGCGAGGTGGGGGATGGTGTTGTACGAGGCACGGTGGCTGTGCGGGGTGCTGCTTTGTGGCGTGGTTATCAGAGATTGTCGGGCTGGGTGAGCTGGTCCAAGATGAGGCTAACGAGGGCGATGGCGATTGGGTGGTCGAGCCCGGCAAGTAGAGTGGGGTCGCGGTCGCCGGCGAGAATGCGGCGCATGACAGCGGCAAGTGGTATCCAGTCGGGGTGAGCCGCGAGGGCGTGGAGCAGGGGTTGCAAAGCGAGAGTGGCGTCGAGATCGCCTTCGGCGGCCGCGACCGTAGCCTTGGCTAGGGCGCTCAGCTGCTGATCCTGCTCGGGCCGCGAGGGAGCAGGGACGGCAACGCGCCAGGCGTCGACCTCGACACGCACGGTGCCGGTGAGCGCAGCCAAAGCGCGCCGCACGATGGCGGTGTCGATGGGATCAAGCCCCCTGACGAGGGCAGGATCACGCTCGCCGGCACGGATACGGCGCAGCACAGCGACCACCTGCTGCCAGTCAGCGTGTCCGCCCAACGAGGCCAAGACCAGGTCAAGGGCCTGATCAGCGACGGTGTCCCCGCCGGCGGCGGCGACCAGGCTGGAGATCACCGGCTCCCACTGATCCAGGTGGCGTTGCAACCGTGGCATCGCACCCACTCCTGAGCCCCAGGACCACCCAGCCCCACCGCTATCCTCTCACAGCAACTATATCCATCGGCCTGATAGCCGTGCTAGGCAATCCTTCCCGTCTCATTGTAGATCGTTTCGACAGCGAGAAATTTCGTCCGCTACGCCGTTGACGACGAGCGTTTACTCTGGTCAGAACACCGCTGAGCCCGTGCGAACTTCTAACCCGAAGTGGAGCGTGAAACGCAAAGGGAAACTGGCACTATTGGCGGATGAGCGTTCGGCGCCCAGGAGGTAGAGCAGGTGGGCGGCGATGGGTACCGCCTCACCGCGTCTCCGAACAGGCCGGCTTGCCCACCGTAATATCGCCCCACACTGCGTAACCGCTCAGTGACCGCCCGCACCTCGTGGACGTGGGACATGCCCAACCGTGAGGGCAGCGGATCCTCGGTGGGTAGGGGCACCTCGATCGACTCCCCCAGACCCAGGAACGCCTGACCCAAGACCACCGCCGAGCTGGTGGCGAGCACAGCGTGGCGTTTCATGGCCTCGTCCACCTCCTCGACCGACGGTGCGTCTGATCCCTGCTCACCGTAGCTGAGGCCCATCCGCGCTCGGGGTATGCCAAGACCGTCGGTGATGCGCTCCAGGACCCAGACGTCGCGTACCTTGCGGCCTTTGAGGATCTCGTACACCTCTGGCTGGGACTGACCGGTCAGCCGCGCGATCTCGCGCTGAGTCACACCGAGACGCTGAAGCAGCCGGTAGAGCGTGCCGACGTCACGGGCGGCCAACGCGGCACGCACGTCATCGTCTTCAAGGAATGCGGGGTCAAAGAGGTCCACCAGTGATCACCCCTCTCCCAGACAGAGAACGCTCAGCACATCGCCGCTGGGCGACAGCGAGCCGGTCAGCGGCGACACCTCCGCGTGCGTGGCCAGCGAGACGGTCTTCATGCGGTACTCGATGCGGTACAGCTGGACAAGCGCATCGGTGGGCATGTCAGGAATGGCTAACACCTCCTATGAGTGGATTAATTCGTGAACGTCGTTCAAAAACTGATGAAAGATTGAGACGGTTCCCGATCAGGGATTCCCGAGTACGTGATCACACAGTCGGAGAGATCAGCAATACGTGTGGCTGGAATCTCGAACAGTGCGCCTGACCATCGACCGGCGACCTGGACAGTACGAACATATCGCCCGCCGACGGACCGGTAGTAGTTTTGGAGCTGCTCGTTAGTTCGCCACACGTCCCATCGCAGTGAGTCGAATCCGGAGCGCGCTGTCCAATCTTGTGCCCAGGAGAGCATGAGGGAGCCCAGGCCCTCGCCGCCTCGGCGTACCGCGCTCGCCATCTTCCCGAGGTACAGCGCTGGTTCCCTCCGCTCGTCTGTAGTCCAGAAATCAGGATCACCGTCCGAGGTCAGGGTCAGTGTGGCGATGGAGGCGCCGTCGTCTCGGAGGAGCCAGGTGTTCCGCCGACTGATGGCGTCGATAATCCCAGTCTCGAAATTCCGGCCCGTGTTCCATTGTTGGTTTCCTCGCTCACGAAGCCACCGTGTCCGCTCGTCGAGCAGCGCCATCACTTCGGGTAGATCAGCGGCGCCGGCACGATGCATGACGTATGGCTTACTCATTCCCGGGTCCCCCGTGAGGTTTCATACGCTCAAATAAGATGACATGCTTCGACCCGACAAGAACGTTGACCGTGTGCCGCACTGGCTTGTTGTCCTTGGTGAAACCCGTGTTCCGGTGGACCACAACCGGCATACCTACGCCCAATTCCAGCCGTAACACCTC
The DNA here is from genome assembly GCA_963822695.1 of uncultured Actinomycetota bacterium. Classification (GTDB taxonomy): domain Bacteria; phylum Actinomycetota; class Actinomycetes; order Mycobacteriales; family Pseudonocardiaceae. The sequence goes on along the minus strand of CAWGJH010000007.1, from coordinate 725 downwards.
GTCTGGGAGTGGCATCCTCGCCTCGATCTCATCGATGGCGCGCACTTGCTCGTAACCCAGTTCAGTGAGCACCTCATTCACGCCACGGGCGATGTCCGCCGGGTTGACAATCTCCGAGCCCTGCACCAGGTCAAATGGGTAAAACGTGTCATTGATGTTGAATGGCTCGTTATTCAGGTAGCGGACCCGGCGGCGGACGACCACGAGGTCACTCGGGCTCAATGCCAACCGGTTCGCCACTCGCTCGGGTGGTTGGATGATCTCCACGTTGATCTGTTGGGACGGCGTGCGGCCGAGTGTGGTCTGCTCGGTCATCCACCGGTCCATCTCGGGACTCGCGGGCTGCTCTTCCCACTCGGCTTGCGGTCGGAAGTAGCACCGCTCGTGACGCCTCACGAAGTAGCCCCGGGGCCGGGACGCCACGATCAGGCCCTCGTTGACCAGCACCATGAGTCCCTGCCGGATCGTGGCGCGAGACGCGCCGAACTCCTCAGCCAGGGCTTTCTCGGTAGGTACTTGCTCGCCTGGAGCTAGCTCACCGGTCGTGATCTTCGCCCGGAGCGAGTCAGCGAGCTGCTGGTACACCGGGCGAGAGCTTTCCGCGATGCGTGGCGACATGGCCGCCAGTCTGCCCTGGTCACCAGCCATTGTCTAGTCAATGCAGACATTAGAGATGAGGAGGTCAGCCGGTGCACGGCGCGGACACTGCCCATGTGCTGGTTTAG
>CAWGJH010000006.1:0-258699 GCA_963822695.1 uncultured Actinomycetota bacterium | reverse complement strand
CGAGGACTCGCGAGCGCGAGTTCGGCATTCTGCAGCGCTTCACCCGGGGCGAGGCGGCCGACAGTGCAGTAGGCAGGCAGACCATCCCCCCAGGCCCAGCGCCACACACAGCCAGGCGTCGTCCCCGGCCGGAGAGCGCCAGGACGGGCTGGTGATCCCCTACGTTGCCGGACCACGGTGAGGTGGGGGCTCCGGCGCGGTCCCGGGATCCTCTATTTTCCTCCTGAACGCCGCAAGTGGGTGGTGAGGGAGACCCTAGTGTCAGGATTTGGTGGTCGGCTTGCCGCGTTGCACCTGCCGGCCCAGCGGGGCAGGCGGGTTGCGGTCATCGTCGTCGTCCTGCTGCTCGCGGTGGTCACCGGGATCGGCGTGGGGCTCGGCACCACAGCGTTGAGCAACCGGCTCGCCGCGGCCGTGGAGACCGTGCCACCACCCCCGCCCGTGGTACTGCATCCAGCACTGCGCCCGGCTGCGGTTGATGGCCCGGCGCCAACCCGCACCGGGGTCGACGCCGTCCTGGACCCGCTGATCACGGTGGGTGGGCTGGGCACGCTATCTGGCCGGGTGGTTGACCCGGCGACCGGCGCAGTGCTCTGGCAGCGGGACCCGGAAGCAGCGCTGGTGCCCGGGTCGACCGCCAAGCTGCTCACCGCGTCGGCCGCGCTGCTGGTGCTGGACCACCAGGCGCGGTTGCACACCACCGTGCTGGCCGGTGCGGAGCCCGGCACCGTTGTGTTGCTCGGCGGCGGCGACCCGACGCTGTCCGCGGCGGCTCCCGGCACGGCGACCGGCTACCCGGGTGCCGCCCGGCTGGACGACCTGGTCAGCCAGGTGAGGGCAGCAGCGCACGGCCCGGTGCGTCGCGTCCTGGTCGATGTGAGCCGCTATTCCGGTGACGCGTTCGCGCTGGGTTGGGTCCCCGCCGACGTGGCCGGCGGATACATCGCGCCGATCGAACCGGTGATGCTCGACGGGGGCCGGGCGGATCCCAGCCTGGAGATCTCTCCGCGAGCCGCGAAGCCCGCGAGCACCGCGGCGGCGGAACTGGCTCGCCGGTTGGGGGCCGACCCTGACACCGTCTCGATCGGCAACGCCCCGCCCGGTGCCGTGGTGCTTGGTGAGGTGTCTTCCCCGCCGGTTCAGGACCTGGTCGCCACCGCGCTGCAACGATCGGACAATGTGCTCGCCGAGGCGCTGGCCCGGGAGGTGGCGCGCGTAATGGGCGCGCAGGCGTCGTTTTCCGGGGCTTCCCAGGCGGTACTCACCGTGCTGAGTAGCCACGGCTTCGACGTCAGCCGCGCCAGCCTGGTTGATGGCAGCGGGCTGTCGGTCAACGACGCCGTCCCGGCGACGCTGCTCACCGAGTTGCTGAGCGCGGCAGCCGCCCCCGACAAGTCCCCCGCCGGCGAGGCACACCAGGCCGAGGCACACCAGGCCGCGACACACCAGCAGCGGACCGCCGCACTGCGACCGCTCCTGGTGGGGCTCCCGGTGGCTGGTAGCAGCGGCACGCTCGCCGACCGTTACCACGGCCCGGCGGCCGGCGGTCGAGGCTGGGTACGGGCCAAGACCGGGACCCTGACCAGCGTCAACAGCCTCGCCGGCACCGTGCTGGACGCCGAGGGCAGGATGCTGGTGTTCGCGCTGCTGTCCAACGGTCCCAATCCGGTGTCGGCTCGCCCGCGGCTCGACGCGCTGGCGGCCGGATTAAGGTCATGCGGCTGTCACTAGTCCGCGTTACCGTCGTCGGTATGGGACATACCGCGCTCGATACCCCGCAGGCACCCCGGACGGCCCCGACCGGCTCTCCGATCGACTGGGCTGTGGCGGCGGTCACCGCGCAACGCCTGTTGCCAGCCGGGCCTGCGGTGCCCCCCGAGGAGGCGGCGACGGCGGTGCGCCAGTTGCGTGCTCTGTCGGTTACCGCCGAGCAGCACGTGCGGGAGCTGACCGGGTTGGACGATGGCCGGCCGCCGCGCCCCGCCGAGGTGGTGGACCGGCCTGGGTGGGTGGATGCGGCGGCCGAGGGCCTGTGCCGGTTGCTGGCCGACCACCGGATTCCGGAGGGAAGGTCCCGCCGCATGCTGGCTACCACCGCGGGGGTGCAGGTGGGGGTCGCGCTGGCCTTCCTGGCGTCCCGGGTACTCGGGCAGTACGATCCGTTCGGCGGCCCATCCCAAGATCCTGGGCGGTTGCTGCTGGTTGCCCCCAACGTGGTCACCGTGGCGCGGACGTTGAACGTCCCGGCCGAAGAGTTTCAGATGTGGGTATGCCTGCATGAGGCCACGCATCGGCTGCAGTTCAACGCCGTGCCGTGGCTCCGCGAGCATTTCGCCAGCCAGGTGCAGTCCTTCGTCGCCGCCACCGAGGATCCGGACACCATGGCCAAGATGATCGGCCGGCTGCCCGCGGCGCTGCGCGGGGCCCGGCGCGGAGAGGCGTCGGACGCCCTCAGCGTGCTGGCCCTGCTCCAGGACTCCGAGCAGCGGGCGGTGCTCGACCGGCTGCTTGCCCTGGCCACCCTGCTGGAGGGGCACGCTGACCACGTCATGGACGCGGTCGGACCGTCGGTGGTGCCCTCGGTACGGCTGATCCGCCAGCGGTTCACCGCCCGCCGGCAGGGCGGTGGTCTCGCCGAGCGGGTGCTGCGGGCTGTCCTGGGTATCGATGCCAAGCTGCGCCAGTACGCCGAGGGCGCGGCGTTCACCCGGCACGTGGTGGATATCGTCGGCATGGACGGGTTCAATGCAGTGTGGACCTCACCGGAAACACTGCCCACCCGCGCCGAGATCGCCGATCCGGCGGCGTGGCTGTATCGTATGCCCCCAGCCTGACACCATTGGGCTCAGCGCCGCATCCGGCGGTCAGCCAGGTGCGCGCCGCAGTTCGCCGGTTCCTGGCCGCGCACGACATCGTGGACAGGGCAGACACCGTCGCGGTGGCCTGCTCCGGCGGTGCCGACTCGCTGGCGCTGGCCGCCGCGACCGTGCACTGCGCCGGGCGGCTGGGCCTGGCGGTGCACGGTCTGGTCGTAGACCACCAGCTGCAGCCGGGCTCGGTGGCGGTGGCGCAGACCGCCGCCCAGGCGTTGCGCCGGCTCGGCTGCACCGCTGTTCGGGTCCTGCAGACCACCGTGGACGGGCCGGGTGGGCCGGAAGCGGCGGCCCGCCGGGCCCGGTACGCGGCGCTGCGCGAAGCCGCGCCGGCCGGGGTGCTGGTGCTGCTCGGCCATACCCTGGACGACCAGGCTGAGACGGTGTTGCTAGGGCTGGGTCGGGGTTCGGGGCCCCGGTCGGTGGCGGGGATGCGGGAGCTTGACCCGCCCTGGGGCCGGCCGTTCCTCGGGGTGCGCCGGGCTGTCACCGCCACGGCGTGCGCCGCGCTGGACCTGGCCCCGTGGGCCGACCCGCACAATGCCGACCCCCGGTTCCAGCGGGTCCGGCTGCGCACCGAGGTGCTGCCGCTGCTGGAGGATGTGCTTGCCAGCGGGGTGGCACAGGCCCTGGCCCGTACTGCCGGGCAACTGCAGGAGGATCTTGACGTGCTCGACGGGCAAGCGTGCGGGTTGCTGGCAGCAGCGCGGCTGGATCCTCACTCGGATGCTGGCTCGGACGTCGCCGACCTGGATGTTGCGGTGCTTGCCCAGGCACCGGCCGCGCTGCGCCGCCGGGTGTTGCGTCGCTGGTTGCTCGATGCCGGAGTGGCCGAACTGACCGACGCCCACCTCCGTGCTGCCGATGACCTCATCGGCCGGTGGTCGGGCCAGGGTGCGCTGCGGTTGCCAGGCGCCCTGGAACTGGTACGGGCACGGGGGAGGCTGCATGTATCCGGGTGATGGCCGGTGTCCGGGTGCGGGCCGGTATCCGGAGGAGGGGCTGTATCCGGAGGAGGGGCTGTATCCAGGTGATATCGCCTCCGTGCTCGTCACCGAGGAGCAGATCCGGCACCGCACCGCGGAGCTCGCGCAGCAGGTCGCCAGCGACTTCCAGGCTGAACACGGCACGGCCGATCTGCTGCTCGTCGGTGTGCTCAAGGGCGCGGTGGTGTTCATGACCGACTTCGCCCGAGCGCTGCCCATCCCGGTCCAGCTGGAGTTCATGGCGGTGTCCTCATACGGCTCGGCGACCTCATCCTCGGGGGTGGTGCGAATCCTCAAGGACCTGGACCGTGACATCTCCGGGCGCAACGTGCTCGTCGTGGAAGACATCATCGACTCGGGGTTGACGCTGTCCTGGCTGTTGCGCAACCTGGCGATTCGCCGTCCGGCCGCGTTGGAGGTGTGCACGCTGCTGCGCAAGCCGGACGCGGTCCAGGTTGACGTGCCAGTGCGCTACATCGGCTTCGACATCCCCCAAGAGTTCGTCGTCGGTTACGGCTTGGACTACGGCGAGCGTTACCGCGATCTGCCCTACATTGGCACCCTCGCCCCCAAGGTCTACGCCGACTAGCGGTTCCCTGAGCAACCACCTGTGGTGTAAGCCAGGACCGATACCAACACGGGGAGGGTTTACCCCGCCCGCGCGGGGTCAACTCCGGTTCATCCACCGACCGAGCGCGCGGGCCGCCGGGTAGGGTGGAGGCAACGGGAGTGCTCTGCTGTCCTTCCATGGTGAAGAAGCACCATCCGACACCAGCACAGTCAGCTCAGGAGGGTCGAGGCCACCGAGGGGCCGCAGCCGAATGGACCGCAAGAAAATACTCCGCAACCCGCTGTTGTGGGTGATAGCCGGGTTGTTGCTCTACTACGCCTTCGGCTTCCTGCTCGACGACACCCGGGGGTACAGCCAGGTCCCCACGTCGCAGGCGTTGCAGCAGCTCAGCGCACACAACGTCAAGCAGGCGACGCTCGAGGACAAAGAGCAGCGGCTGCGTCTCACGCTGGACCATCCGGTCCAGGGCATTCAAGGCACCAAGGTGCTCACCCAGTACCCGGAGCGCAGCACGGACCAGGTTACCCAGGCGCTGCGCGATTCGCAGATCCCGGATGGCTGGGATACCAGGGTCACCCAGCAGTCCCTGCTCTTCCAAGTGCTGATCTACCTCATCCCGCTGGGTCTGTTGCTCCTGCTGCTGCTGTGGATGATGAACAACGTGCAGGGCGGCGGCAATCGGGTGCTCAATTTCGGCAAGTCCAAGGCCAAACAACTGAGCAAGGACATGCCCAAGACGACGTTCGCCGACGTCGCGGGCGCCGACGAGGCCGTCGAGGAACTAGAGGAGATCAAGGATTTCCTCGCCAACCCGAGCCGTTACCAGGCGCTCGGCGCCAAGATCCCCAAGGGTGTGCTGCTCTACGGCCCACCCGGCACCGGAAAGACCCTGTTGGCCCGCGCGGTGGCCGGCGAGGCCGGGGTGCCGTTCTACTCGATCTCCGGCTCCGACTTTGTCGAGATGTTCGTCGGGGTGGGTGCTTCCCGGGTGCGGGATCTGTTCGAGCAGGCCAAGCAGAACTCCCCGTGCATCATCTTCGTCGACGAGATCGACGCGGTGGGCCGGCAGCGCGGCGCTGGACTCGGCGGCGGGCACGATGAGCGCGAGCAGACCCTCAACCAGCTGCTGGTCGAGATGGACGGATTCGACGCCCGGGGCGGCATCATCCTCATCGCCGCGACCAACCGCCCGGACATCCTGGACCCCGCGTTGCTGCGCCCCGGCCGCTTCGATCGGCAGATCCCGGTCTCCGCGCCGGACATCCAAGGCCGTCGGGCCATCCTGGAGGTGCACTCCAAGGGCAAGCCGTTCGATACCGACGTCGACCTCCAGGGGCTGGCCAAGCGCACCGTCGGCTTCTCCGGAGCCGATCTGGCCAACGTCATCAACGAATCCGCGCTGCTCACCGCCAGGGAAGGTGGTCGGCTCATCAACGGTGCCGCGCTGGAGGAGGCAGTTGACCGGGTGATCGGCGGCCCGCGCCGCAAGAACCGGATCATCTCCGAGCGGGAGAAGAAGATCACCGCTTACCACGAGGGCGGCCACGCGCTGGCTGCCTGGGCGATGCCGGACCTCGACCCGGTGTACAAGCTCACGATTCTGCCCCGCGGGCGCACCGGCGGGCACGCGCTCGTGGTGCCCGAGGACGACAAGCAGATGATGACCCGGTCGGAGATGATCGCCCGGCTGGTGTTCGCGCTGGGCGGACGCTCGGCGGAAGAGCTGGTGTTCCACGAGCCGACCACCGGCGCGTCCTCGGATATCGAGCAGGCCACCAAGATCGCCCGAGCGATGGTCACCGAGTACGGCATGAGCGCGCGCCTGGGCGCGGTGAAATACGGCCACGAGCAGGGTGACCCGTTCCTCGGCCGCTCCGCGGGCCGGCAGCCGGACTACTCCCTCGAGGTCGCGCACGAGATTGACGAGGAGGTGCGGGCGCTCATCGAGGCCGCGCACACTGAGGCGTGGGACATTCTCAACACCTATCGAGACGTCCTCGACGATCTCGTCGTGGAGCTCATGGAGCGGGAAACGCTGCATCGCAAGGATCTCCAGCGGGTCTTCAACAGGGTGGAGAAGCGACCGCGGATCACGGCGTTCAACGACTTCGGCGGTCGGACCCCGTCGGACAAGCCGCCGATCAAGACGGCCGGTGAGTTGGCCAAAGAGCGCGGCGAACCGTGGCCGCCGGTCCAGCCGGAACGCCAGCCCTCGCCGGTAGGGGTGGCGCCGGGTGCAGAGGACCTGCCGGGTGGTCCGCCGCACCCCCTGCCCGGTCATCCCGGTCCCAACGGTGCGGGGCCGCATCCAGGCTACCCAGCGGGCGCATCCAACGGCGCCGCGACTGGACACCCGGCACCCGGGCAGCCGGCGCCGGGCCCGGGGTTCCCACCTTATCCGCTGCCTCCGCGCGGCTCGGGTGGCCAGCAGAGACCGGGCAGCGGTGGCGGCCCGTCGAACTCTGGTCCGCCGAACTACGGCGCACCGCCAGGGTGGCGCCCAGCTACCGAACTACCCCCTCCGTCCTGGCGACCCGCACCACCACCGGGCACTTACCCGCCGCAGGAGGCTCCCCCCGGCGACCCGTCGGCTGCTGGCTGAGCCGGCGGTTGCGCGGAGATCTGCCGTGACCAGCACCGTTAACTCGGCGTCTGGCGTGGGCGCACGCCGAGCCTTCGACCAAGCCCGGGCCGAGGCAGCGGTGCGTGAACTACTGATCGCTTGCGGGGAGGACCCGGACCGGGAGGGGTTGCGCGAGACCCCGGCCCGGGTCGCGCGGGCTTACCAGGAGATGTTCGCCGGCCTGTTCCTGGACCCCGACGTGGTGCTGGAGCGGACCTTCGATGAGGGGCATGACGAGCTCGTGCTGGTCAGGGACATCCCGATGTACAGCCAGTGCGAGCACCACCTGGTGCCGTTTCATGGCATGGCGCACGTCGGGTACATCCCGAACGCGGCGGGCCGGGTCACCGGGCTGTCGAAGCTGGTTCGGCTGGTCGACCTTTACGCCAGGCGCCCGCAGGTGCAGGAGCGGCTCACCTCGCAGGTCGCCGACGCGCTGGTGCGCCGGCTGCAACCGCGGGGGGTGATCGTGGTGATCGAGGCCGAGCACTTGTGCATGGCGATGCGCGGAATCCGCAAGCCCGGATCGACTACGACCACGTCGGCAGTCCGAGGGCTGTTCAAGACCAGCGCCTCCTCGCGCGGCGAGGTGCTGCACCTGATGATGCGGAAGTGATCGTGCACCCGGCGCTCCCCGCTCCTGGCCGCTGTGTGGTGATCGGCATCCTCAACGTCACTCCCGACTCTTTCAGTGACGGTGGGCGCTACCTGGACCGCGACGACGCGGTAGCGCATGGCTTGGCGCTGCGTGCTCAAGGGGCTGACCTGATCGACATCGGGGGCGAGTCCACCCGCCCGGGGGCGCACCGCGTCGATGCGCGCACCGAGATCGTCCGGGTGACCCCGGTCCTGCGTGAGCTGGCCGCCAGCGGCGTGCCGTGCAGCGTGGACACCACCCGAGCGGCGGTCGCCGAGGCGGCGCTTGAGACCGGCGCGATCATGGTCAACGATGTCTCGGGTGGTCTGGCCGATCCCGCGATGGCGCCGACGATGGCCCGCTGCCGGGTGCCATGGGTCCTCATGCACTGGCGCGGGCACAGCCACCGGATGGACGAGCTGGCCCGCTATCATGATGTGGTCACCGAGGTGCGCGCCGAGCTGGTGGCCCGGGTGGACGCCGCGGTACTCGCCGGGGTGGACCCCGGTGCGCTGGTGCTGGATCCCGGGCTCGGCTTCGCCAAGACGGCGGCGCACAACTGGGCGCTGCTGGGCCACCTCGACGTGCTGACCGAGCTGGGGTTCCCGGTACTCGTCGGGGCGTCCCGCAAACGGTTCCTGGGCACAGTGCTGGCCGGCACGAACGGCACTGCCGGCACGAACGGCACTGCCGGCACTGGCTGGCGCTGCGACGGCCGGGACACCGCGACCGCCGCGGTGTCCGCGCTGGCTGCGGCTGCCGGCGTCTGGGGGGTCCGGGTGCACAACGCCGCGGCCTCGCGGGACGCCGTCGCCGTCGCCGCAGCATGGCGGGTCGGCGCTGCCCCCATCGTTCGCCCAGCTGGAGGCCCACGGTGAGGCCGGCAATGGATACCGACCGGATCACCCTTACCGGGTTGCGGGTGCATGGCCGTCATGGGGTGCACGAGCACGAGCGAGCGCACGGCCAGGAGTTCGTCGTCGACGCGACGGTCTGGTTGGACCTCGGCCCCGCCGCGGCCACTGATCAGCTGTCCGCGACGCTGGACTATGGCGCGCTGGCCCGCCGCGCCGCCCAGATCGTCGGTGGGCAGCCCTGCAACCTGATCGAGACGGTGGCCGCGCGGATCGCCAGCGACGTGCTGACCGACCAGCGGGTGCAGGCCGTCGAGGTCACGGTGCACAAACCCGCCGCCCCCCTGGCCCTACACTTCACCGACGTAGCCGTCACAACCCGGCGTTCCCGCTCATGACGCTCCGCCTCATCGAGTTTTGGGGCCTCATCGAGTTTTGGGGCCCGATCGAGTTTTGGGACCCCATCGCGGTAATCGGGGGCAGCGTGGAGTGAGTAGTGCGGTGTTGTCGATCGGGTCGAACGTGGGGGATCGGCTGGAGTACCTGCGCGGATGTGTCGCGCTGTTGGGGGACGCGGTGCGTGCGGCGTCGCCGGTGTATTCGACGGTGCCCTGGGGGGCCGTCGAGGGGGGCGGGCCGCAGGGCGACTTTCTCAACGCCGTCTTGCTGGTCGAGGACCGGGACGCCGACCCTCAGGAGTGGCTACGCCGCGGGCAGCGTTGTGAGGCCGCCGCGCAACGCACTCGCCACGTCCGGTGGGGGCCGCGCACCCTGGATGTCGATGTGATCGACGTGGAGCAGACCCGCCGGGACGATCCCCGCCTGACCCTGCCGCATCCCCGGGCCCACCAGCGTGCTTTCGTACTGGTGCCCTGGCTGGACGTGGCGCCTCACGCAGTGCTTGCCGGCCGTGGCACGGTGGCCGAGTTGGTCGCCGCCCTACCGGCCGCCGAGAGACGCAGCGTGCGGCGCCGTGACGACCTGACACTGGGGTCCCCGTGACCTTCACCCGGGTGCGTGATCTGGTCGCTGCCGCCGCCATCGCGGCGGTGCTGGTGAACCTCGTGCTGCAGCTGTCCTATGGCGACGTGCCCACGTTGCCGCAGCCGGCCGGAACCACGCTGCTCGCTTTCGCGATCGCCGAGGTGCTGCTGGGGAATACGCTGCGGGCGCGGATCCGGCAGCGACCGGGAACCCGGCCGGTGCAGGCGCTCACCGCGGCGAAGGCCGTCATGCTGGCCAAGGCGTCCTCGCTGGCCGGCGCCATCACCGGGGGAGCCTGGCTAGGGGTGCTCGGCTACGTGCTGCCACTGCGGTCCCAGCTGCCCGCCGCCGCCTCGGACACCAGCACCGCCTCGATCGGGGCGGTCTGCGCGGGAGCGCTGGTGGCGGCCGCGTTGTGGCTGGAGCACTGCTGCCGGACCCCGGAGGGTCCCGATGACCCGGAACCGGACGACGATTGAGAGGGCTACGCACACGAACGCGAGCCGGTACGCTGTGCGATATGTCCGGGATCGACGAGCCTCCGGTGCTACGCGGGAGCCGTCAGGTTCTGATGCTGGGTACTGCCATCATGGCTGCGGCGGCCGCCGCCGTGCTCACCCTGGGCACCCAGGACGCCCGCCTGCTGAGACTGGGTCTCGTCGCGGCGCTGTGGGCGGCGCTGCTGGGAGCCTTCGCCACAGCGCGGGTACGCGGCGAGATCAGCTCGTGCGCCGAGCACGCCGATCAGTTGCGGACGGTCTACCAGCTTGAACTGGAGCGTGAGGTGGCTGCCCGACGGGAACACGCGTTGACCGTCGAGCGCGAGCTTCGCGAGCAGGCCGAGCTGTCCCAGCGGCGCGAGATAGTGGAGTTGCGTACCGAGCTTGCGGCCATGCGGGCGAACCTGGAGCAGTTGCGGGAGGGGAATCCGCTGGGGGAGCAGGTCACGCCGCAGGTCGAGCCGGCTAGCCTGCTTCCACTGCCCGCCCACCCCCGGAAGTTCGACGAGCGCCGCAGCCGGGCCGCCGTGCCCGCCACAGCGGAGGCGACGGTGACGGCGGCGCACAGCCTGACCGGTCCCGAGGTCCGTTTCGGTCCTGGCCGCCCACCCACGTCGACCTGGGCGCCAGCCGTGACCCCGACCGGCACCGCAATCTCCAACGGGCACGGCAGGCACGGTGTGCCGGGTCAGGCGCCATCGACGTCGCCGGCACCAGCACAGCGGACGGTGAGTGATCTGCTGATTGCCCACGGGGTATCTTCGACCCCCCGGCGCAGGCACACCCACGACGACCGCCCAGCAACGTCGGCTTAACTGAGCGCCTCGCACCGCCGGTACGTGAGGCTGCTCACCCGGACCGGCGCACCCGGTTGAAGCGGGTTAATCTGCGGCAGTCCGGTACCTGCGGCCAGCGCGGGACTGGAACGTCTGGAGGACGGCAATGGCAACGACGCCACGGTCGGGTGCACCCGCGTCCAGCGGCGTGACCGACCGTCCGGCGCGGCTGGCCGTGGGCGTCGTCTCCGCCGGCCGAGTGGGATCGGTGCTTGGCGCCGCTCTCTCCGGTGCTGGGCACGTGGTGGTCGGAGTCAGCGCGGTATCCCGGTCGTCCTTGCGTCGGGCCGCGGAGCTGCTGCCCGATACACCGGTGTTGCCGCCCGACGACGTGGTGCGACGGTCGGATCTGGTGCTGCTGGCCGTCCCCGATGACGTGCTGCCGGACCTGGTGTCCGGGCTCGCCGCGACCGGGGCGTTCCGGGCCGGTCAGATCGTGATGCACACCAATGGTGTTCGGGGGGTGGACGTCCTGGCGCCGGCGATCGCCGCCCGCGTGCTCCCGCTCGCGCTGCATCCCGCAATGACATTTACCGGGCGCGCGGAGGACGTCGCGCGGTTAGCGGCGGCCTGTGTCGGCGTCACCGTTGCCGACGAGACCGGCTGGAGCGTCGGGGAGGCGCTGGTGCTGGAGATGGGCGCCGAGCCGGTGCGCGTCCCGTCCGAGGCCCGGCCGCTTTACCACGCGGCGCTGGCGCACGGGGCCAACCATCTGGCCACTCTGGTGCGCGATGTGGTGGACGCGCTGGAGCATGCCGGCGTGGTGCCAGCCGAACGCCTGCTGGGCCCCCTGCTGGAGGCAGCGCTGGACAACACGTTACGGCACGGCGACCGCGCCTTGACCGGGCCGGTGACCCGCGGCGACATCGGCACGGTCCGGCTGCACCTGCAGGCGCTCGCCCAGTCCGCCCCGGAGTTGCTCGATCCTTACCGCGTGCAGGCGAGCAGGACCGCCGACCGGGCCGAGACGGCTGGGCTGCTGGCCCCGGCCGCTGCCACCCAGATCCGGAAGACCCTGCGGGAGGGATGGTGACTGGCTTGCGCGGCAGCGAACTGACCGTCCATGACGATCCCGCCGCGCTGTCCGCGGTGACGCGTTCGCTGCGCCGGGCCGGGCAGCCGGTGGTGCTGGTCCCGACGATGGGAGCATTGCACGCTGGCCACCGTGCGCTGATTCGAGCCGCCCAGGCCACCCCGGGTGCGAGCACGGTGGTGTCGATCTTCCTCAACCCCGTGCAGTTCGACTCGCGCCATGACCTGGACCGCTACCCCCGCCAGTTGGACGCCGATCTCGCCCTGTGCCGGGAAGAGGGCGTGGAGCTGGTGTTCGTGCCCAGCGTTGAGGTGATGTGGCCGCCCGGATCCGACATCACCGTGGCGCCAGGAGCGCTGGGTAACGAGTTGGAGGGCGCCAGCAGACCAGGTCATTTCGGCGCCGTGCTCACGGTGGTGGCCAAGCTGTTCGGGATCGTCGGTCCGGATCGGGCGTTCTTCGGCGAGAAGGACTACCAGCAACTGGTGCTCGTCCAGCGGATGGCGCAGGACCTGCGGATGGGCGTGCAGGTGATCGGGGTGGCCACGGTGCGAGAACCTGATGGGCTCGCACTATCGTCCCGCAACGTCCACCTGGACGGCGAGGCGCGGGCCGCCGCGGTCGCTGTGTCGGCGGCGCTGAGCGCCGGAGCCCAGGCCGGCGCGCATGGTCCCGACGCTGTGCTCGCAGCGGCCAGCGACGTGTTGGCCGGGCAACCCGCCGTCGCGCTGGACTACCTGGCATTGCGCGACCCCCAACTCGGCCCAGCGCCGCAGCGGGGACCGGCCCGGCTGTTGCTGGCCGCCACCGTCGGGACCACGCGGTTGATCGACAACGTCGCCTTGGTGCTGGGTGTCGCCGACGTTGCGCCCGACTCGAACGCCACGAGGAGGTCTGGGATGTTCCGGACGATGTTGAAGTCCAAGATCCACCGGGCCACCGTCACCCGATCGGATTTGCATTACGTGGGGTCGGTGACCCTGGACGAGGACCTCATGGACGCCGCCGATCTGCTCGCCGGCGAGCGGGTGGCAGTCGTGGATATCACCAACGGGGCCCGGTTGGAGACTTACGTCATCCCCGGCGCGCGGGGCAGCGGCATGGTCGGGATCAATGGTGCCGCCGCGCATTTGGTGGCACCCGGCGACCTGGTGATCCTCATCGCCTACGGCACGATGGACGAGACCGAGTCCCGGCACTACCGGCCCCGGGTAGTGTTCGTTGACGCCGACAATCGGATCGTGCACCAGGGCAGCGACCCGGCGCTCCCCCGTGAGGTAGCGAGCTGAGAGGGCTAGCGGGTGCTGCTCACCGTAGACATCGGCAACACCAACATCGTCCTCGGGCTGTTCGATCACAGTCCGGGGGGCACCGGCGAGGACGCCACCCTGCTGCACGACTGGCGGATGCGCGCTGACGCCAGGATGACCGCTGACGAGATGGCGCTGACCGTCCGAGGGCTGCTCGGCGAGTACGTTGACAAGATCACTGGTATCGCTGCGCTGTCCACGGTGCCCGCGTTGCTGCGTGAGCTGAAAGTGATGGTGGCCCGGTACTGGCCGCAGCTACCGCGGGTGATCGTCGAGCCCGGGGTACGCACCGGAGTGCCCTTGCTCTACGACAACCCACGCGAGCTGGGCGCCGATCGGATCGTCAACACGCTGGCCGCCTATACCCTCTACGGCGGCCCGGCGATCGTGGTGGACTTCGGTACCTCCACCAATTTCGACGTGGTCAGCGCGCGGGGGGAGTTCCTCGGTGGCGCGCTGGCTCCGGGCATCGAGATCTCGGTGGATGCGCTCGCCGCCCGGGCGGCTCAGCTGGTGAAGGTGCAACTCGTCCGGCCTCGGTCGGTCATCGGCAAGAGTACCGTGGAAGCCTTGCAGTCCGGGTTGCTGTTCGGCTTCGCCGGGCAGGTGGACGGGCTGGTGCAGCGGATCGCCGCGGAGCTTGCCCCAGGAGCCGAGGCTGATGTGGTCGTGGTCGCCACCGGCGGGCTGGCCCCGCTGCTGATCGCCGAGTCGCGGACCATCACGCACCACGCGCCCCACCTCACCCTCCTGGGCCTAAAAATGATCTTCAAGCGCAACATCAGCTGACTCCTGAATGCATCCTTCCAACCCACCGGCGCACGGTCTCATGGATGCTTGTGCACCTTCCAGCCAGCCCATACACCGTCTCATGATGCTTGTGTCCCTTGGGCCCGAGGCATGTCGGGCCCGGCACCTCGGTGAGCTTGCCGGTGCCCGCGGCTGGATCGAGCACTCGACCGCCATTCGGTAATGATTCCAGTGCCCATGCCACCGCCTCATCCAGGTAGCCCGGCCGGTGCTGGGCGTACGCGGTGGCCACGGAGCCGAAAGAACGGGCGCGACGCGCGTGCAGTTCGTCGTGCCGCGGTGCGGCCGTTTGTGACGTACTCCAACGCACTCGAGCGTGACCTGTACCTGCGGATCACCCCAGAGCTGTACCTGAAGGGCTGTACCTGAAGCGGTGCGTGGTTGGCGGGATCGAGTGCGTCTCCGAGACCGCGGTGCCGCGGGTCTGGTCGAGTTCGGAATGCCGCCAAGTGGCGGCATGGGAATGGGGATCGACCGGCTGCGCATGGCGCACATGGGTTCAGGTATCCGTGAGGCCATCGGCGTTTCCGCTGGTACGACCACAATGGGTGGACTGGACGCGGGTCGATTTCGCAATCCTCCCGGAATTGGGCTAACCTACTCGTTGTCTGTTGGAGTCGTCGTGCGATGGCTCCGTCCACCACGTCCCTGAGGGAGGACGACGCGCATGGCGCAGAAGGTCACCGTAACCTTGGTCGATGACCTCGATGGAGGTACCGCTGAAGAGACCGTTGAGTTTGGTATCGACGGCGTGTCTTACGAGATTGATCTGTCGGCGGGTAACGCGGGGAAGCTGCGTGGCTCACTGGCCGACTATGTCAGCAACGCCCGCAAGGCGGGTGGGCGTCGCAAGGTCACAGGTCCGGCTCGTCGGGCTAGTGGCGCCGGTCGGGCGTCGGTGGACCGCGAACAGAACGCTGCGATCCGCGAGTGGGCCCGCAAGAACGGTTACAACGTCTCAGACCGTGGCCGCATCCCCGCTGAGGTGTTGGACGCTTACCACAAGGGGAACTGAGGCCCAGTATGCACCGGTGCCGTCCTAGCCAGACGGCACCGGTGCGTTGTCGGGTCTGGATGTTCCTATCGGTCTAGCTGCGGGCAACGGGTGCAGCCCTTAGTCAGTATGGTCGGCGCGACCGGGAATGAGCGCATCAACCATAGCTGCGTGGGGGTGCTTGAGTACCCGGACTCCGTAGACGAAGGTGAGTGCGCCACCGAGGTAGCCGCCGACCAACAGGAGCACCCAGGAGATGACCCCGAGGGTCAAAGCCGACGTGATGATCTTACCGCTGGAGTACCCGGCCAACTGCAACCGGAACGTTCCGGCGAACATGCCGGTGGCGCTGGCCATCAGGGTCAGGTGCCACCATCCAAGGGTGCGCGCGGGCGCATCTGCGGGAATACCGAACAAGTCCACCAGGCCGGTGATGATGGTCGGTATGGCGGCGATGAGTCCGACCGCTATCGTGATCACTGAAGCGGTGGCCATCGCGGCTTGCTGAAACCCGGCCGCGCCGGCCACGAGCATCGCGACGCCGGCGGTGTAGGCACCGATACCGACGTCGGTCAGCGGGGCATGCGCGGGCTTGCCTGCGAAACCCTTCACCAGGCTCACCATCGGACGGCTCCCTCCCTCGAAGTATGAACACCTCGCGAGCAGTTTTGCCCGCATCACGATAAACGCTCAGGTCGCACCTGTGGTTCGACGACGGTTCCACAGACGGATCGACAGGCGCTGAAGAGACGGTTTGCGAGGGGCTCAGGCCGGGTCGCGCGTGCCGAAGATACGGGCCCGTTCGCCGTCGTTGATCCGCGGGCAGCTGGCGCAGGGACGCTCGACCCCGGGCAGCGCGTAAAGAAAGCAGCATGAGCCGCGTCGGCGGGTCCAGTAGGTGCGTCCGCGTTCGTCGGTCACCTGGTAAATCGTCGACGCTGAGGTGAGCGGTTTCTCGCCGTCGGCGAGCACCAGCCGCGCATCGGCGGCACCGGCCTGCGGTGACCCGAACGAGCGCCCCGCGAGCAGCAGGCCGCTGTCCAGCACGTCGGTTACCGTTGCCCACTGCGTGCGGTGCCCGAAACGCACCTGCGGGTCGTAGACGGCGAGGAAGCGGGTGGCGTGCGCGATCACTTGACGGCGCAGTACCGCCCCCAGCGCCGCCTCGTCGGGCACCGGCACAGCATCGGGATGGCCAGCGTCGGGATCACCGGGTAAGCACCAGAATCGGCCCGGGCGCAGCGCCACCTCCTGCAGCGCCGCCGGATCGAGCCGGAATCCGAGCTGCCGCGGCGATAGCTTGGGCACCCGCCGGGCGGAGTGGAACACCAACGCGCCGAGGTAGCTGGGGATGACCAGATACCACTGCAGGACGTAGCCGCCGGTGGTCTTCTCCGGGACGTGGGTCTTCTCCGGGCCGTGGGGGTACTGCTCGGCTAGCCGTTGCGCGACCGTCGCCCGCCACCGCGCGAAAAAGTCGGGATCGGACAGGGCTTGGTCACACGCGATCCACGGGGCGCTGCGCTGGTGAGAACTGGGCTCGTCGAACGTCTGGTCACACACCCGGAAGGACAGCAATCTTACCGCATGATCCACCGTAGCCACCGACGTGGCCAGTGGGTGCGTGCCGCGAGGCTGACTCGCTCCCGGTGGCTCCCGGGTAGGCACCTTAGGCACCTTAGCGTGCGGAACGAGCCTCTCCCCTGCGGTCATGTCCGGGTCGCTTTCTCCAAAACAGGTTTGCCTTACCTAACGCCGTCCAAACCTAGCAGTCGGATTGCTCGCGAGCACCCTCTGCCGCGCCGGGACTACCCGGGCGGGACGGTCTCGTTCACCCTGAGCGGACAGGCGTCGCGCTGCGGAATCCTGACCAGCGGTAGCACGTTGCAGCAGGGGAGCCTGGCAGCAGTTCGAGAGCGAGGATGACCGTCCGGGAGCTACAGTGACGGCACGGACTGTCTGACCCAGTACCGGCTGCGCCACCATGGCGCGGCAGTCAGGAGTGCACAATGTTTGAAAGGTTCACCGACCGCGCGCGGCGGGTGGTTGTGCTGGCCCAGGAAGAGGCCAGGATGCTCAACCACAACTACATCGGCACCGAGCACATCCTGCTGGGTCTGATCCACGAGGGTGAGGGTGTCGCGGCCAAGGCCCTCGAATCACTGGGAATCGCCCTGGAAGGCGTGCGCCAGCAGGTCGAGGAGATCATCGGCCAGGGCCAGCAGGCGCCCTCGGGGCACATCCCGTTCACCCCACGAGCCAAAAAGGTACTGGAGCTCTCGCTGCGTGAGGCGCTGCAGCTTGGCCACAACTACATCGGCACCGAGCACATCCTGCTCGGGCTCATCCGCGAGGGTGAGGGCGTGGCCGCGCAAGTGCTGGTGAAGCTGGGCGCCGACCTCAACCGGGTGCGCCAGCAGGTACTGCAGCTGCTGTCGGGTTACCAGGGTAAGGAGCCCGCGGAGTCTGGCTCAGGGCGCGGCGAGGGCACCCCATCGTCCTCCCTGGTGCTCGACCAGTTCGGCCGCAATCTCACCGCCAGCGCCCGCGAGGGCAAGCTGGACCCGGTGATCGGGCGAGGTAAGGAAATCG
This sequence comes from uncultured Actinomycetota bacterium, assembly GCA_963822695.1. Lineage (GTDB taxonomy): Bacteria > Actinomycetota > Actinomycetes > Mycobacteriales > Pseudonocardiaceae. The sequence goes on along the minus strand of CAWGJH010000006.1, from coordinate 241,096 downwards.
AGCGGGTCATGCAGGTACTGTCCCGGCGCACCAAAAACAACCCGGTGCTCATCGGCGAGGCTGGCGTCGGCAAGACCGCCGTCGTTGAGGGGCTCGCGCAGAACATCGTCAAGGGTGAGGTGCCCGAGACGCTCAAGGACAAGCAGCTTTATACCCTGGACCTCGGCTCGCTGGTGGCGGGCTCCCGGTACCGCGGTGACTTCGAGGAGCGCCTGAAGAAGGTACTCAAGGAGATCCGCACCCGCGGCGACATCATCCTGTTCATCGACGAGATGCACACGTTGGTCGGGGCCGGTGCCGCGGAGGGAGCGATCGACGCCGCGTCGATCCTCAAGCCGATGCTGGCGCGTGGCGAGCTGCAGACCATCGGTGCAACCACGCTGGACGAATACCGCAAGTACGTGGAGAAGGACCCCGCGCTGGAGCGTCGGTTCCAGCCGATCCAGGTCAATGAGCCGGGCATCGATCACACCATCGAGATCCTCAAGGGCCTGCGGGACCGCTACGAGGCGCACCACCGGGTGTCCATCACCGACAGCGCTTTGGTGTCAGCCGCCACGCTGGCCGATCGCTACATTAACGACCGGTTCCTGCCGGACAAGGCGATCGACCTGATCGACGAAGCCGGCGCTCGGATGCGGATCCGCCGGATGACCGCGCCGCCGGACCTGCGCGACTTCGACGAGAAGATTGCTGCGGTGCGTCGGGACAAGGAATCAGCCATCGACGCTCAGGACTTCGAGCGCGCCGCGAAGCTGCGCGACTCGGAGAAGCAGCTACTGATCAAGAAGTCCGACCGGGAGAAGCAATGGAAGGCCGGTGACCTCGACGTCGTCGCCGAGGTCGATGACGAGCAGATCGCCGAGGTGCTGGCCAACTGGACCGGAATCCCGGTGTTCAAGCTCACCGAGCAGGAGACCACCCGGCTGCTGCGCATGGAGGACGAGCTGCACAAACGGATCATCGGCCAGCATGAGGCGGTCAAGGCCGTGTCCAAGGCGATCCGTCGGACCCGGGCAGGCCTGAAGGACCCCAGGCGACCCTCCGGCTCGTTCATCTTCGCCGGCCCCTCCGGCGTGGGTAAGACTGAGCTGTCCAAGGCGCTGGCGCAGTTCCTGTTCGGTGATGACAACGCACTCATCCAGATCGACATGGGTGAGTTTCACGACCGCTACACCGCATCCCGGCTCTTCGGTGCTCCTCCTGGATACGTGGGTTACGAGGAGGGTGGCCAGCTCACCGAAAAGGTTCGCCGCAAGCCGTTCTCGGTGGTGCTCTTCGATGAGATCGAGAAGGCGCACCAGGAGGTGTACAACACGCTGCTGCAGGTGTTGGAGGACGGTCGGCTGACCGATGGCCAAGGCCGCACGGTGGACTTCAAGAACACTGTGATCATTTTTACCACCAACCTCGGCACCTCGGACATCTCCAAGGCGGTGGGTCTGGGCTTCTCGGCGAGCAATGACGAGAGCTCGACCTACGAGCGGATGAAGAGCAAGGTCAACGACGAGGTCAAGAAGCACTTCCGCCCGGAGTTCCTCAACCGGATCGACGACACGATCGTCTTCCATCAGCTCACTGAGAACGAGATCATCACGATGGTGGACCTGATGATCACCCGGGTAGAGGTCCAGCTCCGCAACAAGGACATGGAGCTGGAGCTCACCACGACGGCCAAAAAACTCCTTGCCAAGCGCGGATTCGATCCCGTGTTAGGAGCGCGGCCGCTGCGCCGGACCATCCAGCGGGAGATCGAGGACCAGCTGTCGGAGAAGATCCTGTTCGGCGAGATCGAGCCTGGGCAGATCGTCATCGTCGACACCGAGAACTGGGACGGTGAGGGCCCGGTCGACGACGCTCGACTCGTATTCCGTGGCGTGGCAAAGACGTTGCGGGTGCCCGACGCCCCCCTAGTCGACCTGGACAGCGCCCCAAGCTCCGACTGAGTTGACGGTGAAACCGGGGCGACTCCCTCCGGGGAGTCGCCCCGGTTGTCGTTGATTCACCGGGTTCCGGACCGCTATTCGGCCGGCGAATGGGGGCTAGGGGGTACCGGGGGACGGCTCGGCGGACTGCACGACCTCGAACTCCAGGAGTGCCGAGCCGCTCGCCACTGGTTTCGCCCGCTCGCCAGAGTGTGCTTCCATCGCCGGGCCGTTACGCCAGGCTTGGAAGTGCTCCTCGGTCTCCCACTTGGTGTAGACGAAGTACCGGTTGTCTCCGGCTACGGGGCGCAGCAGCTCAAAGCCGAGAAAACCTGGGGCGGACTCCACCGCCCCGTGGCGGGCCGAGAACCGGCGCTCCAACTCGGGACCCGCGCCTTCCGGCACCTCAATTGCGTTGATCTTTACGACGGCCATGCAGCTAGCCTACGGCTAGGACCCCGGCGCGGCTCAGCGTTCTCCAGGCAGGGCGAAGCGGCCGTCGCACATCTGCTCCACCAGGCCGTCGACGAGCAGCGAGCCCAGGCACCGGTCGCGCTGCGGCGCGTCCAGCCAGACCGCGTCCAGCCGGGCTCGGGGCACCGGATCCGCCGCTGCTCGCAGGACGTCGAGCAACAACCCGCGCACCTGGCGGTCGGTGCCCGCAAAGCGCTGTGCGGGTCGAGCAGGGGCGCCTCCGGCGGGCCGGCCCGCGCGCACCCAGGCGCACTCGTCGGCTACCGGACAGTCGGCGCAGCGTGGCCGGTGCGCGGTGCACACGACGGCACCGAGCTCCATCAGCGCGGCGCAGAAGTGGGCGGGCCGCACCCGCGGCAGCATGCCATCCACATCGGACAGATCACGGGAGGTGGACGGCGGTCCGGAGTCGGCCATGCCGTGCACCGCACGAGCAACCACCCGGCGGACGTTGGTATCCACCACCGGCACCCGGTGGCCGTACCCAAAGGCCGCCACAGCGCGGGCGGTGTAGGCACCGATCCCGGGCAGCGCGAGCAGCGCGTCCACATCGGCGGGGACGACGTCGTCGTGCTGCGCGGCGATGATGGTGGCGGCCGCATGCAGCCGTAGCGCCCGCCGCGGGTAACCCAGCCTTCCCCAGGCGCGGACGACGGTGCCTGGGGTCTCGGCCGCCAGGCTCGACGGCGTGGGCCAGCGGGTCAGCCACTCGGTCCACATCCCAGCGACGCGATTCACCGGGGTTTGTTGCAGCATGACCTCGCTGACCAGAACACCCCACGGCGTGGTGCCAGGCTCGCGCCAGGGCAACGCCCGCGCATGGGCGTCGAACCAGTCGATCACATGTGTCGGGTTCACGGTTGAGGCGGCAAGACCTCGGCGAGGTCGCCGGTGTTGACATCCACGACAAAGCCCCGCACCACGGTGGTATCCCCCAGGAATGGGCTGCGCCGCACCCGTTCTACCGACTGCCGCACGTCGGATTCGATGTCGCGGAAAGTCTCGACCGCCCAGGTAGGTCGCAGGCCGGTAGCTTCCTGAAGCTCGGCGGCGAAGTCATCGTCGGTGAACGTCGCCATCCCGCATTTGGTGTGGTGCACCAGCATCACCTCGGTGGTGCCCAGCTTGCGCTGGCTGACCGCTAGGGAGCGGATCACGTCGTCGGTGACGACGCCACCCGCGTTGCGGATCACGTGCGCCTCGCCGGGCCGCAGCCCGAGCAACTGGGCTGGGTCAATCCGGGCGTCCATGCAGGCCACCAGCGCGATGCGCAGGCTAGGCCGACCCACCAGCGGGCCAGGGCCGGTGCCCGAGCGCGCTGTGTTGCGGTCCACCAGGTCCTGTATCGCCGTCATGGGCCTCTCCTTCACTGTGGTGGGGCGATGTGTGGTGGAAGCTGCGAGACGCGAATCCTAGGCCAACAGCAGCCGCGTCCAGGCATCGACGAGCCACCCGGGGAGCCATCTGGGGAGCGGCAAGTCCTGACCCGGTGCGAAGGCTCCGGGTCACAACTTACTGTGATCAGGGTGACCCCGGGTTGTGATAGACCGAATGAGTACCTACTCTGTCGGGTGGGGCTTGGCGCGGTAATGGGTGATCCGTCGATTCGGTGGCGGGTTACCGCCATGTGTCGCGTCGAGACGAGGTGGTAGGTGTGCTGGTCGTCGGTTCTCGCGGCCGTCTCCGCACGATCACGTTGAAGGGAGTGTTGGGGCGATGACCGCCCCGGCCCCGCGCTGGGCTGACGATTTCGTGCACCCGGCGCTGTTCTACCGTGGCGCTGCGGAGTACCTCGAGGGCACGGTGCCGTTCATTCGTGAGGGACTGGCCGCTGGTGAACCCGTGGCGTTGGCCGTGCCGGGCTCGAACCTGCGGCTCATCCTTGCCGAACTGGGCACCGACGCCGAGCGGGTCCGGCTGCTCGATATGACCCGCGCCGGCCGCAACCCAGGGCGAATCATCCCCAATGCGCTGCGCGCTTTCGCCGATGCGCACCCCTCCAGGCGGGTGCGCATCATTGGCGAACACCTGTGGACCGGACGCACCCCCAGGGAGTACCCGGCCTGCGCCCAACAAGAGACCTTGATCAATATTGCGCTCGCCGGTCGATCGGTCACCATGCTGTGCCCGTATGACACCGACCGAGTGGGCCCACAAACCCTTGCCGAGGCCGAAGCCAGCCATCCGCGACTCATCGATGGCACCGGTGAGCGGGTCAGCACCGGCTTCGTGCCCGAACGTGTCATTGCCGACGACACCCAACTCTGCTGCTCACCACCGGTGAGTCCGTGTTTCGCCTTCGACGCTACCAACCAGGCACTCGCCGGCCAGTTCGCCTGCGACCACGCCGTCCGGCTGGGTCTGGGCGGCGATCACGCGGAGCTCAAGCTGATCGTCGGTGAACTGGTGGCCCTCCGTCTTGTTTCCGGCGGAGGCGCCGGCACGCTGCACATCTGGGCCGAGCGGGGCTACCTGGTGTGCGAAGTTCGACACGCCGGACACATCAATGGCTCGCGCTCCGACCGTCCACTGGCTGAGCCCAGGCGACCAGACGGCCGGAGCCTGCTGCTGGTCCACCACCTGTCCGACCTGGTCCAGCAGTGCACCTGCCCGCAGGGAACCATCACCAGGGTGTATCTGAAGCTCCCGCCCGCCGATGGGTCACCGAAAGACCCCGGCGAGCCGGCCGCTGCGCCTTCGCGTACCCGACCCGCACCGCCCGTCGCCCCGACGCCGTTGCCATGGCAGACCTACGAGGCACTGCACGCCGCTGAGCGCTTCGGGCGGTATCTCCCGCAGGACGGCACCGCCGACCCTCATCGGCCCACCGCTGCGAGCAGCGAACAGCGTCCCATCGAACCGGTACTCGAGGCCTTGACCGCGGTGGAGGCGCTCGCCCGGGTGGTGGACCGGTGGCGGGCCAGGCTGGTGCGGTTGGCTCGAACGCGTGGTGCGCCATGGACCGACATCGGTCAGTCGCTCGGGGTGAGCAAGCAGGCAGCTCACGAACGCTATGGGCGAGCGCACAGCCGACCGCCGGCCGGCGACCCTGGACTTCCGGGCCACGTTAACCCGCTGCCGCCCATTCAGGGCATGTAGTCGTCGTGCGGGGTCGCTACCAGGCCCAGTCGCTACCAGGCCCAATCAGAGTGCAGCTCGGCATGCCACGCATGCGGGTAAGTCTGGTCGATCACGAAGCCCATCCCGACACTGCGGGCAAGGTACACGCTGCGCTCCAGCTTGCGGGTGATGGGGGCACCTGGGGCGCCGTTGTTGTCCCACCACGCTTCCCACTGGTGTATGCAGGTCCGGGCCCCGAGGTAGGCATTGCGACACGTGCTCGGCGGTGACCACACCTGCGAATGGAAGAAGTTCACCGTCTTGCCGCTGAGCTGCTCGGTGATGGTGCCCCACGCCTGGAGGCAGTAGGCATATGGCGCGATCTTCCACTGCACGTAGTGTTGGCGGCCTCCCGCCGACGGCAGCGGCGTCAGGTTCCGGCAGGACCCGTCGCCGATCAACTCCCGGCTCACCCGCTGAACGTAGTGCGTGTGGTGATCGAGCCTCTCGTACCCGTCGAGCAGTACCCAGTTGCCGGCGTGAATGAAATGCTCCGCGTTGTCTGATGGCCACTTCGATGGGTCGCCCCACAACGCTTCCGATTTCTCGCCCTGCGGCGTCCACGCCCATTGCCCCGCCGGGCTCCCGCCGGAGTAGAACTGTCCAGCATGGCGCTGCGTCATCAGAGAGTATTCGCCGTAGTTGTCTGACGATGCAGCGGTGGCGACTGGCCTGAGTGCGAACAGCAGCAACGTCAGCAACACAAAGAGGAACCAACTGCTGACTTTGTGTCGCATCACCGGCCCCCTCTGCACACGATAGCGTGGTAACTCACCGTTTCATCGCCAGAGGGTAACTAAACGTTACCGGGGGCTGAGTTGCTGCCCAGCTCTCAGCGTGCTAGGGGTTGCGGAGCAGCGTCCTGAACCGGGGTCCCCACCACGGCTTGCGGCCCCAGGCCAGCAGCTTGCCCCTGGCGATCGCCGACCACTGGCTCTGGCGGTTCCAGATCACCCTGAGCATCGCTACGGGATCGGCCGAGATACGGCAGTCGACCCTGCGCGGGGACGGATCTTCGATGCGGAGCACGCCATCGTTGACGATGAAATGAAAACGATCCCCTCCCCGGATGCGCAGTTCGTAGGTGATCCGCAGGCCCGCTGCCTGTTCAGCTTCCACCATCGCCCGTGGATCGAGGGCTTGGATCACGGGCACGATGAATCGCCCCAACACCATGGCCGCGTGGGCCGGCTCGATCGGCCACGGGCGCCCGGCGGCATGCGCGATGTCGCCACCGTGGATGATGGTCTCGTTCAGCAGGTGGTAGGTCAAGGTTGCCTGACGAACGGTGGTGCCGTGGACCAGCCAGGGACGTAGCGCAGTGGGGTCTGCTCCCACGCACTCGCTGAGGTACTCCTCCGCCCGGGCCTCGATGCGGTCGGCCAGAACGCTCGGATTCCGCTCGGGGTCGGACTTCACCCCGAGGATGGTCGTCTCGCCCAGCTCCCCTATGTCCCTGATCAGTGAGTCGCCCGCGACGCTGGGCAGCACCTCGTGGGTCCGCGAAAGATCACGTTTCGCCAGGCCGGGCACGATTATCCAGGCCTGGGAAAGATGCATGGCGACCTCACCGAGGTTCCAGTGCCCCACCGCGTGCGGCTCCGGATCCTGGATGGATCGCAGCAGAGCCGTCACTCGCCGAACCTCGTCGCGAAGCGCGTCCTGACCCTGCTGCCAGTCAGCCTGCGTTGCGCTTGCGACCACGTCAGGCTCCCGCACTCATCGCTCAGGTCGGACGTGGGAGAGCGTAGCAATGAGTTCGGGTTGTCCACATCTGTTAGCTGATGGATTCTTTGGCGGATCCCCCAGATCCGCGGGGCTAGTTCGTGGCCTTGACTCGGTGGCGTCCTCCGGTGGGGATCGAACCACGGGCACAGGCTCGAAGGGCGCCAGCCAGGTCGTGATGGATGTCGATGACCTCGCCCAGCCCAGTGATGTCTGGCCGGGTGATGGCTGCCGAGAACGGATCGACCACAACCGCAAGGTGACCGTCGATGTCGCAGGAGGCAAGTGCCTCGAAGACAACGTGCAGCCCGATCGAGTCGAGGAGGGCGATGGCAGACAGGTCGATCACGACATGCGGCCGGCCATCGTGGAGCGCTTCGCTGAGCGTGTCGGCCAGGACCGGCGTTGCGACCAGGTCCACGCTGCCGGTTAACCGGCACACGGTCGTGTCCGGTTGAGGAGAGCTCACTGTTGCGATGACCATGGGTTCATCAAGCAGTGATCCATGACGGGGTCCATCAAGCAGTGGTGCTGGTGTGATGGTGCCAAGCTGGTTGTGCGTCACTGGTGTCACAGGTCGAATCCTCCCCCGAGAATTACCGTCGAGATCCGACCGTACACGCTCAGCAACGAACGTCAAGCAACGTCAAGGAATCCTGACAACTGGATCCGTCTTGGCTAAAAAGTCCCGAGTGACTTATCTGGGGAGTTCGCCTCGCCTTTAGTGTAGCTTAGCGTGCATGCCTGAGCACGGTCCGTAGGCCAGGTGGGTGGCCTGGGGCGAGATGTTAGTTCTGATGGCCGAGCCAGAGCACCAATTGGTCGGTGATCGCGGCGACCGTGACGCTGTTGGCGGTTCCGATAAGCTGGCCGAAGCGCTCCAGGGACACCGCTCGGACGGCTTCGCACATGGCCCAGCTTGGCCGGTTCAACCCACCATCGTCGGCGACCGTGATGTGGTGTGGGAACCCACGCTCACGGGTCGTCAGGGGGACCACGATGGCCTGTCGGATCGGCAGGGCGTTGAACTGGCCGATGGACACCACCACGCAGGGACGGGTGCCGCGCTGCTCGTTGGCCACCGTGGGGTCCAGTGTCACTGACCAGACTTGACCGTGCGCGACTCTCACTGGTTGTACTCCGGCCACTCCTGGGCGACCGCGCTGTCGGTGGTCGCGGTGCCGAGTTCCCACTCGGCCAGCTCGCCGAGGTACTCGGTCCACCCGTCCGGGTCCTCGCGTTGTATCCGCTCGTAGGCGACCTCGATGTCGGACCAGCGCTGCTCGGTCTCCATCCGCTCGGCGACGTCGAACAGCAGCGCGCTCATCGTCGTGCCGCGCGCCCGCGCGAGGTGCGCCAGCCGATCCCGGGTCGCACTGTTGACCTTGATCGTTGTGGTAGACATACCAGCCAGTATACCGAGAAGGGATACCGCCACCGCCACCGCTGCGGCGTCGGGTGTTGGATTTTTGGATTTTCAGTAAGGGCCACCTCACTCTTCCTCCGGAGATCCGGGCAGAGCTGCACGTCGGCATGATGGCCGGATTCCGCACTACCACTGGCACGTGGGTGCGGGTGCGGTGGCGACGGTCGTGGAAGATCAACGGTCCGGCGTGGACTGGGCCGGAGTGTGCGCCGGTGTTGCGGGGTGTAGCCAAACTTGACTGGTCCAGACGGTCTCCTGGCGTGACGACGCTCGGGAAGTGGTGTGGCGCGCGGACGAGATAGAACTGGTCAGCTCTCCGGTCATCAATTCCACGTGGATCATCGTGACCGAACCGGAGCGTCCCAAGTCGTGATGGGCCCCTCTCAAGGAGTCCCTTGCGGCACTGGGTGAGCACCAGACCCAGCGGGTAGGAGTACGGCAGGATCATCTGACCTTGCGGATCAATTAGGTGTTCCACGGTGCGGTCGACACGACTGTTGGCGAATAGATCACCGCGCACACCGACTTGCATTGGGGAAATCTCACCGCGCCGGCCTAGCGAGGTTATGACGCGGCGGTGCTGGGAGGGGTTTCCTCGCAGGTTTCCGCGCTGGTGGATCGCGTGCAGCGCGAGTTTCAGACCGACCTGCAAACTCGGTCGGGTGAGCTCGCGCAATTGCTGTTCTGCTCTAATGTCATTCGGGTGAACGCCAAGCGCGCCAACCCTAGTCCCCTGGTCGAGCCCGCCAAGCGGGCTGCGGGCGTGCTGCTCGCCGACCTGCGAGCATGACATAGGGGCTATTTCGTGATGGTGGCGGCTTTCGCGCAACAGTTCCCGGTAAGCAGCTATCTGGTTCTTGTCGGGCGTAGGCGTAGTGCGGTGACACGCTCCTGGTCGATTTCGAGGAACGTACTGACGTTCACCGTGGCTCACACCGGGTCTGCGGCGTGTCCGGCGAAGGGGCTCATCTCCCAGCGTGCGTTTGCGTCGAGGCCCCACCATGCGACTATTGCATCGCCTGCGTCCAGGATGTCCGCGCCGACGAGTAGTCCGGCGCGGGTCCCAGGAGAGGATCCGGATCCGTGCTGGGTACAGGTCCGCGCACCAGTGGGATAAATGTTTACCATCCGGCGATCAGGAGAATAGTAATATCATTACTTCTCCTGGCTCCCAGTGGGGACTTCCATCCATCGTTCGACGGCTTTGGTGACCTCGTTGACCCGGTTGATGCCCATCTTCCACTGCACCGCGCAGCCGCCCCGTCGTGCGAATACCTCACAGTTGTCTGCGCGATCATCAATGAGCAGCGCGTCAACAAATGATAGTCCATGGGCCGATAGCCACGGACCGAGAAGCCCTCGGTGTCTTCGCTCTTGAGTCGGCCAACGTCGCTCGAACAGACAATATCGTCACAGAAGATCGTCCAGTCGGTCAAAGTTTGCGTACCGCGGCGGTGTCAGTGCTCAACTATCATCCGTCCTGCAAATTGATCTCAAAGTGCAGCAAGCGTAAGCCGTTGCCGTGCACGCTATGACACGGTAACACGAAGGAAGCATTCGGAAGTCCGAGCGGGCTCAGCACGTGTGTTCGACCGAGCGTCGGTTCCGCTTGCACGACTGAATTTATCTGGTCCACGATCGCTGCGGGGTCGCCATCCTCGACATAGCCGATCATCACGCCGGGATGCGGCGGCGTCGATGAGTATCTGCCGTCGATGAATCTTGCCATCCCGCGGCGTACATACAAGGCCAAGAATTCGTTCGACGGACGCAGTCGTTTAGCTTCTACACGAATCTTCGCGTTGCCGAACAAGACGCTGAAGTCCGGCCGAGGTGCACGGGAGGGGTCCTCGTTACCAAGCAACATTCCCCGGGTGGGCTGCGCTGCATCGTACTCAATACGAATCAAAGGCCACGCTCCTTGATCTTCTTGAAGTACGCGGTCGCAGAAATAAAACAATCTCACGCTGCACGACAATTCATGCTCATTCCAGCGATGGTACCGCTCGTCCCGCCACAGAGATGCACCGCTCACGAGCAACCTAGCTACCAAGTTGTCGGCCTGCCGCGCAACTACCGCTTGAAGCGTTGTAGAAACTTTCCCGATCGCCCGTAACTTGAGAGATTCGAGCACGGTCATAGACCCGCTGTTATTGCCGCAAGGATTCGATCGGCGTCGTCCAACGCCGAGTCGTTAGACCACCTGTCGAGATCACTTGTTTTGAGTAGGTAGATGATGTTCTCGTCGATGAAGAACCCAGACGGTTGAGCGATGACCGCTGTCGGCTTGGCACCCGCGCGCGACATTCGTTTCATTAGAAAGTCGATGTCCACCACCGCAACGGGCCTTTCGAGAGTAACAGTGGTATCGGTTGACCCGTCCTCGAAAAGCGTTACTGCAACTGCACGATATGGCCCCTCACTGTACATCTGAGTTGAGATTGACAAACCGGGCAGAGTGACACTCAGTGCGTTTCTCAGCACACTCTCGTAATCTAAAAAGTCATGCGATAGATGACTCACTGCACGAGAGCCTCCGTAGAATCTCCCAATTGCCGTTTGCATTCTATCGATGATTCTTGCTCGGTCGCTTATCGATAGTCCGTACATCTCGAAAACTAGCTCATCGACCGCCTCACGAAGACCGCCGTCAGGGCCCTCATTCGCTCGGTCAATAAGCTCAAAGAGCTTCTCTCTCGTCCTTGGGTCAGGGGAAGCCAGTGGAAGCGAGAGGTGCTCGTTCAACTCCACGAAGTCACGCTCAACACCCCACGACGCGGAGGTCATGAAGTGCCAGTAACGACCTAGTGACGAGACGGTTGTAACCGCCAAAGCGGCCAGCTTGGCCCGGTCTGCATCGCTTCCAGCGATGCCAATCAGGCCGTTGGGAAAGACTGCATCTCGGTCCATGTAGACAGCGGCAATTCCTTCCTTGTGTATTCCGCGGCGAATTAATACCAGCGGCGCGGAGTAAAGCTTCCTGTTCCGTGGCCGGTGCAGCGTATCGCGATCAAAGAGTTCGTACTGTTCCATGGTTGATCGGAGGAACCCGACGGATGCAGTTTCGACTACCGGCAAGCCAATGAGTTCCGAGGCGTCATTGTGGTCCCCACCGCCAACCTGGAAACCTTGGCCATAGTGCCAGCCGCGCTCACGAGCGATGTCACCAACCGACGGAGCTGATCGGCGGAGGCGGTCGATCAGATCGAGGTCGCGAACAGATCCCCATAGGAGGACCTTCCACAGGTCAGGCCTTGACGCCGCTTGTTTCTTGCTTACCGAACGAATCTCCTCAGGTGCTACAATCAATGCGTCCAGCGGACCACCCAGAGCCCGAGGATGCGCTGCAACATGCAGAAGCACGTTGACCGACGATGATGCGCTGTCGGTGTCGGTGTGGCTGTCTGGTCGGCGAGCTACAAGCACGGCTGACGGTGCGATAGCGGTCGCGAAGACACTGCGACGAACAGCTGAAAGATCAACGATGGCAGTTACATCAAGCTGGATGAACAGCGCGGCGCGAAAAGCCTGTGCTGTGTTACTTCGGTTATGGAGCAAACCCTTCGCTGGCATAACTAAACCGAGTTGACCACCCGGCTTGAGCATGTCTCTAGCTAGCCATACGAAGGCTTGCGCAAGTTGCTGATCAGCTACCGGTGCGCCGCTCGCGCCGACATACTTTGAAGCTTGCGGTGTGAGAAAGCTGCTCCAGGGAGGATTGCTGACGACGACATCGAACTGACCGTCTCGCAGAGGGTGGTTGGCGAACGCATCCGAGACGATGATATTTCGTCCCACCAAATTCGGAAGCCGTACATCGTCCCAAATATCTGGAGGATCTACTTCTTCTAAGACAGACAGGTAGAGGCCGAAGGCAGCCACCCTGGCGGCTGAGGAATTATGGTCAATCCCGTAAATGTTGTCCAGAAGTAAACGAGTAACCTCCGGATACTCCAGTCGTCGTCCTGTGTGAGATCGCGCAAGATACACAATTCGGCGGAACGCCTCAATCATGAACGCGCCGCTACCGCAGGCAATGTTGACCAACTTAGGAGGACTGAACGAGGAATTATCAGTGTTCCAAGGTAGGATCTCGTCTAGTAATAGATCTACAAGGAACCGTGGAGTGTAGTATGCAGAGTCCTTCTTTCGAGTTGGAGCCAGTAGCTCCTCATAAACGCTACTGACAAGGTCTGCGGGTAAGACGGAGAAGTCGTATGGCCAAAGACTTTGTTGACCAGTGAGGAGATCGTCGCCGCGGAGAAACGCGGCTATCTGTGTCAGGTCGGCGGATTCGACCGCTGGTAGGGCCGGAGGTATAGAATCAAAGACGTCACCATTGAACCGAGCTGCCAAGCCCTCAAAGAATCTGTTGGTAGTGGCGACACCGGACGTGAACACGTCGCCCAGCTCTTCGCGCCCAGCCAGGGACAGCATGTGCTCTGAGTTCAGGATGCCTCGGTCGCGAAGGTACGAGGCGAGGAGGCACCCTCCTATCAGTTTATCGACAGCTTCACGTCGCTCTGGACCTGCTTTGACAACGCTCCGCCGTAGGTGTGTGAGATTGCGAAGCAACGTCCGATCGACTCGTCCCGCGCGGCGATTGGAGGACGCCGCGAAATTGAATCTACCGGACTCGATCTCGGTGCGTGTGAAAGCCTGGAGCAGGCCCCATGCAATACTGTCGCGACGTGAGTAAAATATAGATCCGGAACCCGGTTCTTGAGGGTCATCCGGGGCCTGCGCCGCCGCGTCATAAGCCATAATCGAGTCGGAGTTGACATTCAGGAGAAGCGGAACACGGCCGTAGTTCCACAGCCTCTTCCGAACTCCATGAAGACCTTGACGCTCGTCCTCGGAGCTGAATCCTACGACAGGTACGCCGTCATTAAAGAATACGGCATCAAGGCCGACCTTGTCTCGCAAGTCTCGCCAGTAGTAGTCTCGCGATCCGGGCTTACTCAAGTCCGCGACGGTTAAGAGGCCCTCAGAGTTGCTATACCCAAGGACTCCGAGGGCGTCCTGCAAATGAGAATTCAGCTCACTGCGCACGTCGTTCCCCCAGCCCGGCCGAGACCACATGTAGTTGTAGCCTACGACCTGGCACCGACAACTTGCGGCATGATCGCTGCGTGTCGTCGCCGAACATGCCGTTTGGCAGCGCTCAGTGTACCGATCGCTCGGCCGGTGATGCGCCGCGCCGCGCCGTCGGCTTCATGACACTAGCCCGGACGATCAGAGTTCACACCAAAGTGCGCGGCCTCGGTCCGCGCACGACAGCAACGCCAGCGGATCCGGGCATTCGACAGGGCATGTGGCCGACCGTGGGCCAGCAGCTCACGGTCGGTGCTGGACCGATCGGCGTGTCCGGTCTGCATGCCTAGTCCCCGTGTCGTGTTCGGGTGTGTGGTCCGGGTTGCTGCCGAATTTGCCTCTATGGGATCTGTGACACGCTGCCTGCGGCGGCGCGGACGTGGATTGGTTGTCCGTTCACTCGTTGCCCGCCGGGCCGATCCCGCTCGCTGCGCGCGGCCTGACGGCCGTGCTCGCGCGGGCCGGCCTGGCGGGCGCGGTGGTTGACGCGAACGCGGGCCGAGCGCAAGCGACGCGAGCGTAAGGGCGCAGCCGCAGCATGTCCGGCTGCAGCTCAGACGGTAGAGACCTGCACAAGCTGATCCGCCAGGGCATGTTCCAAGGATCGATCGTGTAGGAGACGCCGAACCTAGATCACGCCCGTGTGCCTCACCCACCAGAGGCCCGGCCGTACCACACCCCCGCCACCCACATCCATGGCAGTAGAGCCAGACATTGGCATCAAGGTTGCAGCTGGTGTTGCCCCAGCCTCGGTGAATGACCGAGGCTGGTGGTCAAGCTGCGGCCGGGGCGGGCGGGGTCCAATACCGAACTGATCATATCGAGGTTCTGACCGAGGCGATCGCGCAGATCCCCGCCTCGCACCGGCGTCGGATGCTGATCACCTGTGATGGGGCTGGGTCCACCCACGCCCTGGTGGAGCACATCAGCGCGTTGAACACCCGCCCGGGCGCCCAGGTGCACTACTCGGTCGGGTTCGACTTCGACGAGCGCGTCCGCGCCGTGACCGGCAAGGTTCCCGCCACCGCCTGGGCGCCGGCACTCGACGCGGCGGGCAACGCTCGTGACGACGCCCAGGTCGCCGAGCTCACCGGGCTGCTACGCCACAGCGCAGGCGGTGACCACCTGGCCGGCTGGCTGCCCGACATGCGGATCATCATGCGCCGCGAGAACCCCCACCCCGGCGCGCAACTGTCGCTGTTCGAACAGCACGCGGGCAAGCACTACCAGGTCATCGCTACCAACACCCCCAGTGGACCCATCCAGTTCCGCGAAGCCGCTCACCGCACCCAAGCCCGGGTCGAAGACCTCATCCGCTGCGGCAAAAACACCGGCCTGACCCATCTGCCCTCCCGTGATTACGCGATCAACCAGGCCTGGTGCGCCGTGGTGTCGCTGGCCTGCGACCTGCTGGCCTGGCTACGGCTACTCGCCCTGTCCGGCGAGCTCGCCAAAACAAAACCCACAACCCTGCGCTACCGGCTACTGCACACCGCCGCACGCATCGTGCGCGGCCAACGACGCAGACGCCTCAAAATCCCCGAAACCTGGCCCTGGGCCCACAACCTCCACCAAGCCTTCACCACGATCTTCGCCCTGCTGCCACCCTGACCAGCACCAACCGGCCCGACGACCCCAAGGAATCCACCCGGCCTGTGGAACCGGCGCCCACCCGACACGACAGCCGGGTACCACACCCCACCCACCACCCAACAACAAGATCAAAAAGACGGTGGGTCAAAGCTCCCAACCCGATGGTCACAACGGTGAATAGGCGGGGCTAGATCACCACATCGAAGGTGGATGGGTCGTCTTCTCGAATTGGTTACGTCTCGTGAGGACTCGCGTTCGAGAAGTAGCCAGTGGTAATTAATTTGTCACACGGACAGTATGCAGATTGTCACCCAACCAGTAACCAGATAAGCCGTTCGGCTGGTCCTGTGTTCTTTTTTGTCACATCCTGCTAGTCTAACAAGCTGACGCCAGTCGGTAGTCGCCGTAGCGCCGACTACCTCCCAGGAAAGCAGGCGCATTGGAACAGGTTCCGGGTTGGATGGAACTGGTCGGCTGCATGGCGGAAGAATGGGAACGAGCGAAGGCGTTCTTCCTCCGCTCGAATCAGCTCCGGGAGCAAGGGGACTACCGGCGGGCAGCAGAGGTCTACCGCGAGTACCGGGACGCGCAGAAGCGCTTTCTTGAGATGGCTCTGCTTCACAATCGCCTTGGCTATCGGAGTCCGTGGGAGATCGAGCCACTCGCCCAGCCGCTCGTCCAGCAGACGCTGATGGAGGCAGACCTGCGGGAGGCGCTGGGAGATCCCGCGGCGGCCGAGTCGCTCCGGGACTGGGCGCTTGGACTCGCGCGCGAGCACCTATCGGCCTACGCGCTGGCCCGGGTCCAGCGCGAGGAAGCCACCCAGCTAGCGATCTCCGGGCGCTTCAACGAGGCCCTCATGCTCCTCGCGCAGGTCCGCGGCCAGTTCGGCCGTGCGGGAGCGGTGTTCGATGAGGCCCAGACGGCCCTTGATCAGGCCGTGCTGCTGGAATGGCTTGGTGACCATGATCGCGCCTTGGAGGCTATCGCCTGCGCGAAGGAGTCGGTGGCTCCTCACCTCCGCAGCGATCCGGAGGGTCGGGATGTCGGAGCGGCCTTCCGTCGGGAGGCGATGTCGATCCTCGGGGGCAGAGGGCCGACCAGCGAGGCGGGCGATGCCGCCGCGCTCTGGAGGATCACCCTGGAGCTCGACGAACATGAGGCCCGCATTCGCAAGGAGCTTGGCGACCTGGACCAGGCCGAGCGCCTGTTCCTGACGGTGCTCCCCGAGTACGAGCATCTTGGGGCTAAAGCGGCCATCGAGTACCAGCTCGCGGCGATCGACCTCCGTCGTGGGCAGCACGAGAAGGCCCGGAGCCGGCTGATCGCCATCGCCCCGGCCTTCGAACAGGATCAGCTCCGATCTCGCCGGGCAGGGCTTCGGGCGTTCCAGGCCGACGTCGAACTCGCGACATCGGCTCCCGAGCGGGCCCTAGAGCTCGCCGAGGACGGCATAGCGGACCTCGAGCGCTTCCCTGACTTCGACCTGGCTTGGAAACTGCACTGGCGGCGGGCGCGCGCCCTGGAGGGCCTCGGCCGCCCAGACGTGGCGCTGGACGCCTACAGCGAGGCCGCCGAAATCATCGATTCGCTCCGCAAGGCGCCCCTGGGCTACCACCTTGACAGCACGTACCTCGCGCCCAAGTTGCCGCTGTTTGAATCGGCCATCGATCTCGCCGCGGATCGAGGCGACGGCGAGCGGTGCTGTCGGCTCATCGAGCTGGTGAAGGCCCGAGCCCTCTCGACGGTCCTGAGTGTTCCTGCGGAGCGCCGGACGACGGATTCTCCTCTGGAGGTGGAGTTCGACCGGATCACCCGGCGGCTCGATTCCATTGAGTACGAAGGCTACCGAGGCGCTCTGACGGTCCAGCTCTGCGCCGAGCGCGATCACCTCATAGTTCGCCGGCGGGAGGTGGCCGAGGAGATCCGGCTCTCCGACCCCCGGTGGCGCTCGCTGTCTGTTCCCGTGCCGTTCGACTTGGAGCGGCTACTCGCCGGGCTCGATGCTCGCCACCAGGCCGCCCTGACTCTTTATTATCGTCCCGAGCGGGTGGTGGGTGTGCTCCTCGGCAACGGGACCGTCCGGGTTGCCAGCATGGAACTGAACCCGGTGGTGGTGGAGAACCTCGACCGGTACGCACGGAACCTCGTACAGCAGAAGCCCGACCCGTACCAGTTCGACCCGTCCGAGGAGCTCTCGGGCACAATCACAGCGGAGGATCTGGTGCCGCGCGCGCTGCTCGAGGAGGGCCTCGGCGCCGGGTCGCTTCTCGTCGCCCCCCACCAGGTGCTGCACCTGCTTCCATGGCCCGGCCTCCTCCTGGACGGCCACCGGCTCTTCGAACGCGCCGCAGTGGGGGTCCTGCCGAACCTCACCTGTACCGAGCTCCTGGACCGGAACTTTGTCTCGGCGCCCCGTGCAGCACTGATCGGGGCTCCCGACTACTCAGGGTTGAGCGAACTCGACGACGTGCCCCAGGTCGGCGCGGAACTCGCGGATCTGGAGGCGATGTATCGCGACCGAGACGCGCTGGTGACCGCTCCCGTCACGGGAGCGGCGGCCACGGAGACGGCCTTCCGGGATCTGGCCGGCCGGACGGACGTCGAAGGAGCGATCCTCCACGCCGCCTGCCACGGAACCCTTGAGTCCGCCGAGCCGATGGCCTCGGGGCTCCTGCTCTCCGACGGCAAGGTTGATGCCGGTGAGCTCACGCTGTCCCGGCTCGACTACGACGAGGTGGTGCTGAGCGCGTGCAGCACTGGGTGGCGCCCGCTGGCGGCAGAGAACGTCCCGCTCACCGGCGATGACGTGCTCGGACTCCCCGGCGGCCTGCTCGAGGCCGGTGCTGGGGCAGTGCTCATCTCCATCCCCCAAGCCAACGACACCGCCACCCGGGCGTTCATGACCCGGTACCACCAGGCCCGCACCACCGGATCCTCGCCGCTCCACGCCTTCCGATCGGCCCAGCTCGCCATGCTGAACGACACGTCCCTCCCCCCGTTTTTCTGGATCGGGTTCGTCAGCTACGCCTGTCGCTGAGGAGAGAGCAATGCCGCGCAAACGCAAGCCCATGTCCGACGTGATTGTCCTGCTACCGGGGATCACCGGAAGCGTGCTGAAGAAGAATGGGAAGAATACCTGGGCCCTCACCGCCAAGGCTGGGATCCGGGCCTTGCTGAGCCTATGCGAGAGCATTCAGGACTTGAAACTGGAGGATGACCCTCCTGACGTTAACGACCTAGGAGACGGCGTGCGCGCGACAAGCGTGATAGCCGACGCCCACCTGCTCCCAGGATTATGGAAGATCGACGGATACACGAAGGTGTCCCGGCGGATTTTCGAGCTGTTCGACGTGGAAGAAGGCCGCAACTTCTTCCAATTCCCCTACGACTGGCGGCGGGACAACCGGGTGGCAGCCCGCCGCTTCCAGGAGGAAAGCCGGCGCTGGATGGCGGCGTGGCGGGAGTCATCGGGCAACGCCGAGGCGAAGCTCATCCTCATCGCCCACTCGATGGGAGGGCTTGTAGCGCGGTACTTCTTGGAAGTGCTCGAGGGGTGGCGGGACACCACAACGCTCATCACCTTTGGCACGCCGTACCGCGGTTCCCTCAATGCCCTGGACACACTGTCGAACGGGGTCCCCAAGCTGTTCCGCCTCATCGATTTCACCGAGCTGTCGCGGTCGTTCACTTCGATTTATCAGCTGCTGCCGATCTACCCGTGCTACGACCCGGGCACCGGTGAATTCGTCCGGCTCAAGGAGGCTCCACCGATCCCGGGCCTTGACGCCGACCGTGTCCGGGCCGCTGACGAGTTCCACCGGGAGATCGAGCGTGCGGTGAAGGCCCATCTCGACGATCCCGCGTACCGGGAAGCGAGGTATGCCATTCACCCGATCGTCGGGCTCGATCAGCCAACGAACCAGAGTGCTCGGCTCGTGGAGGGCGCGGTGGAGCTGATCCGGGTGCGAGCGGGCGTGGACCAGGGCGGGGATGGCACGGTCCCCCGGGTTTCGGCGACGCCGATCGAGCTGGGCGACGATCCCCCGATGGTGTTCGCAGCGACTCGGCACGCATCGCTCCAGAACGCGGACCCGGTCCTGGTGCAGGTCCGCGGGATCCTCGATCGCATCAAACTGGGGGCCGTCCGTGCCGGTGCTCCGGTCAGCGTCTCCCTGGACATGGAGGACCTGTATCTCAAAGACGAACCGGTGATACTGCGGGTCCGGACCACCGACCCCGGAGAGCCCCTGAACGCGGTCGTCCATGAGGTAGAGACTGGACTGGAGGCGGCGCGGGTTACGCTCCCACCTGCGGACCACTGGCGGCAGGCCGAGTTCGGGCCGGTGCCCGAAGGCGGGTACCGGGTGGTTGTCTCCGGCGCCGAGCAGGTGGAACCAGTGAGCGACCTATTCCTCGTGGCGTGAGCTGGCCATCTCCCTGTGTACAGAGAGAATCGTGTTGCTCGCCATTCAGAGTCGTTCGGCGCAATCGAAGGGAGCGCTAACGTGGCAGTTCCGGCGCAGCCAGAGACATCTCTCCCCGAAGACCACGACCAGCGTACGGCGGTTTCAAGGGACGACCAGGTTGTCCAGACGACGAGCATGTACGAGGGTTTGGGCAGTCCAGGGCGGCGAGCGATGACAGGAGCCGGGTCAGCTGGAGCTTTCGCCCGCGAACTGCCGTGACCACAGACAGAACCGGAGGACGTCGGCGTGACCTGACTCGGTGAGTGGCCGGCCCCGCGTGGCCGGCCGGCGCAACGGTCGCCATCACCACGTCGCCGAGATGAGATGAGACGGCCGACATCGCTGGCGGCGGCCTGGTGGGCATGGAAGGACACGGTAGCTGGCACCGGCGTCGCGCGTGGGCCGTTTCCGGCCCGCGCGGACATGTGGCCGCGACGCCGGCCGGGGATTAGTGGGGGAGGGTGGTGAGGAAGGTTTGCCAGGCGGTGGGGGGGATGGTGAGGGCGGGGCCGGTGCGGTTCTTGGAGTCGCGGACCAGCACGGCGTCCGGCGCGGGCGCGACCTCGACGCAGCCACCGTTGGTGCCGCTGTAGCTGCTGGTGCGCCAGCCGACCTCGACGCAGGTGCCACCGTTGGGACTGTAGCTGCTCGTGTGCCAGACAATCCCGTCCGGCTCAGGCGCGGTCATCATAGTCCTCTCGATCCGCGTAGAGCTCGGTTGCCAGGGTGGCAATCAGCTCCCTCGATTCTCCCTCGCCCAGCGCGGTCTCCGCCAGCGCCGCCAGGATGTCCCGGTAGGCGTCGATCTCCACCGGCCGCTCCAGGAACACGCTGGAAGTCTCGCTGTCCAGGTACGCCACCGGCTTAAACTCGGCGAACTCCATGAGCGTGAACGATCCGGCGATCGCGGCGTGCGCGCCGAGTGAGGCGGGCACCATCCGCAGGGTGAGGTAGGGGCGCACCGCCATCCGCAGCAGGTGGTGCAGCTGCTCGGACATTACGGCGGTGCCCCCGACCGGCAGCCGCAGCACGAACTCGTGCAGGTAGTAGGTGAAGCGCGGCGGGCGGTCCCGGCTGAACAGGCTCTGGCGGGCCAGCCGGGCGGCCACCCGGTCGTCGATTTCGCAGGCCGGCACCCGGCCGGCCTCCTTGAGCAGCGCACGGGTGTAGTCGCCGGTCTGCAGCAGGCCGGGCACCAGCGTCAACTGGAAGTCGCTGATCGTGATCGTCTTGGTCTCGTGGTCGATCAGCGTCACGACTTGCTGGGGCAGGCGGGAGCCGTGTTGCTGGAACCAGCCGGGGGTGTGCTGGTCGTCGCAGAGCTCCAGCAGCCGGTCGCGCTCCTCGCCGGTCACCCGGCACACCGCGAGGAATGCTGACACCTGCACTGCGGTAGCGTTACGCTTGCCGGATACCAGGCGGGACACCCAGCTCGGTGACAAGCCGAGTTGGTGCGCGACCTGCTGGCCGTTGAGCCCGGCGTACTTCATCGCCCGGCGCAGGCCTTCCCCGAGCTCGCGGCTGCGGATCGTCGGTTCGTGGTCTGGCATGAGGACCTCCCGCCGCGAACCATAGATCCATTCCCCGGCAGATTCCGCACCGACACGCACTTTGTCACCCAAATCGGGCGTTGCATTGACAATATGTCAAGAGCTTGCCTGATCATGCGCGGGACAGCGGATCCCGCCGGACTCCTCAGGAGGTAACCGATGGACGCGCTCTCCCCAGCAGTCGCCGACGCGTTTCAGTTGTTGTGCGACGATCTCGACGAGCATCTGTGCGAGGCGGATGCCCTGGCGTGCAAGTTCGGGTGGTCCGAGGCGGACTCCGACCACGTCCGCAGCCTGATCCCCGACCTGGTGCTCGTCATCCGCGGGCTGCTGATCGAGCACCAGCTCAAGCCCAGTGGGGCCTGCCAGACCTGCTCCTCGCCGTGGCCCTGCCCGGTGGTGACGACGATCCACGGGTTGGTGAAGAACCCGGACCGGGCGTTCGCCGCGCTCCTCCACCGTGCGCACGACGACGGGTGACCAGCAGATTCCACTCTGTTGCTAATTGACTGTAACAGTGGCCGTGGAGCGGCGATGATACTACCGTCATGACCTGACGTGACGAACGCGACACAGGAGGTTCCCCCACAATGGGTGACTCGAGGCAGCGACTCGACAACCTGCTCACCGAGAGCCGCGTGTTCCCCCCACGCGAGGAGTTCGCTGCGCGGGCAAACGCCACCGCCGCGCTCTACGAGGACGCGGACGCCGATCGGGAGGCTTTCTGGGCGCAGCAGGCTCACCGGCTGCACTGGCATACCGACTTTGACCAGGTCCTCGATTGGTCCAACCCACCGTTCGCGCGGTGGTTCGTCGGCGGCACGCTCAACGTCGCCTACAACTGCGTGGACCGGCACGTGGAGGACGGACACGGTGATCAGGTCGCCTTCCACTGGGAGGGCGAGCCGGGCGACACCCGTACCATCACCTACGCCGACCTGCACCGTGAGGTCGCCAAGACGGCCAACGCCTTGCTCTCGCTGGGCCTGCAGACCGGGGACCGGGTGGCCATCCAGCTCCCGATGATCCCCGAGGCGGTCTTCGCCATGCTCGCCTGCGCCCGGCTGGGCATGCCACACAGCGTGGTGTTCGGTGGCTTCTCCGCTGAGTCGCTGCGCCAGCGGGTCAACGACGCGCAGGCCACGCTGGTGATCACTGCCGATGGCCAGTACCGGCGGGGCAAGACGGCCCCGTTGAAGGCCAACGCCGACGAAGCGCTGCGGGACACCCCGACGGTGCGCCACGTCGTGGTGGTCAAGCGCACCGACGTCGACGTCGACTGGACCGAGGGCCGTGACCTGTGGTGGCACGAGCTGGTTAATCACCAGTCTGACCAGCACACCTGCCAGGCGTTCGACAGCGAGCACCCGCTGTTCATCCTCTACACCTCGGGCACCACCGGAAAACCCAAGGGCATCCTGCACACCTCCGGCGGCTACCTCACCCAGTGCGCCTACACCCACCACGTCGTCTTCGACCACAAGGCCGGCCAGGACGTCTACTGGTGCACCGCCGATATCGGCTGGGTCACCGGGCACAGCTACATCGTCTACGGGCCGCTGGCCAACCGGGCGACGTCGATCATGTACGAGGGCACCCCGAACACCCCGCATGAGGGCCGGCACTGGGAGATCGTGCAACGCTACGGCGTCACCACTTACTACACCGCGCCCACCCTGATCCGCACCTTCATGAAGTGGGGCAAGGAGATCCCCGAGAAATATGACCTGTCGTCGCTGCGGCTGCTGGGCAGCGTCGGGGAGCCGATCAACCCCGAGGCCTGGATGTGGTACCGGGAGCACATTGGTAATGATCGCTGCCCGGTCGTGGACACCTGGTGGCAAACCGAGACCGGCGCGATCATGATCTCACCGCTGCCCGGCGTCACCGCGACCAAACCCGGCTCAGCGATGCGCCCACTGCCGGGCATCAGCGCCACCGTGGTCGACGAGTCCGGCACCCCGGTCGGCCACGGCCAGGGCGGCTACCTGGTGCTGGACGCGCCCTGGCCCGGGATGCTGCGCACCATCTGGGGTGACGACGAGCGATACCGGAAGACCTACTGGTCCCGCTTCGCCGAGCAGGGCTACTACTTCGCCGGGGACGGCGCCAAGTACGACGACGACGGCGTGATCTGGCTGCTGGGCCGGGTGGACGACGTGATGAACATCTCCGGGCACCGGATCTCCACCACTGAGGTGGAGTCCGCGCTGGTGTCGCATCCGACGGTGGCCGAAGCCGCCGTGGTCGGCGCCCCCGATCCGATCACCGGGCAAGGCATTGTCGCGTTCGTGATCCTGCGCGGCCACGTCGCCCAGGACGAGGCACGAGGCGAAGTGGCGATCAGGGCTCTGCGCAACCACGTGGCCACCCAGATCGGCGCGATCGCCAAGCCCCGGCAGATCATGGTCGTCGCGGACCTGCCGAAAACACGATCCGGCAAGATCATGCGCCGCCTGCTGCGGGACGTCGCGGAACACCGCGAAATCGGCGACGTCACCACCCTGGCGGACTCCTCAGTCATGGACCTGATCTCCGCCGGCCTGCGGTCCGGCGCCCAAGACTGACGCCCGGCATGCTGGAGACATGTCCAACGCGCTGCCGGTGTGCGGCTCGATCTCGATTCCTGAGGGCGAGCTAGGGTGGCGTTTCTCCCGGGCGAGCGGCCCAGGCGGGCAGGGAGTGAACACCACTGATTCGCGCGTCCAACTGCTCTTTGACGTGACGGCCAGCACGGCGTTCACGCCAGCTCAACGGGATCGGTTACTCCAGCGGCTGTCCGGGCGGCTGATCGACGGTGTGCTCACGGTCGTGGCCGCCGAGTACCGCTCCCAACTGCGCAATCGGGAAGCGGCGCGAGTCCGGCTGGCCGCGATACTTCGCCAGGCGCTGGCCCCGGATCCGCCGACGCGCCGCCCGACGCGGCCCTCCCGGGCCGCCCGGGAGCGCCGCCTGGCCACCAAGCGTCGCCGCAGTGAGGTGAAACGATTCCGCGGCTCTCCCGGAGAATGATGAGGTGAGGGTCGACGGTGACTGATGCACCTGGCTTCGGGCTCGCCGTGCGCATGGTGGACGCGAGCGGGAGCACCGTCGGGGTGGGTGTGCTCGTCGGCTCACGGGAGATCGTGACCTGCGCGCATGTGGTCAACGCCGCGCTGGGCCGGGACCTCGCGGCGCAGGACAGGCCGACAGGCGAGGTCACCGTGGCGTTCGCGGTCGGTGAAGGTTCGCTGCGAGCCCAGGTGCAGCTTTGGGTGCCTCCGCCACGCACTGGGGCCATCGGGGATGACATTGCCGGGCTCGTCGTGACCAGCACCGATGTCCCCACCGGCGCCACCCCCGCCCGGCTTGCCGCCAACCCGCCCGCGCGGGGCCGGGTGGTGGACGTGTTCGGCTACCCCGGCAACCCGCCGCGCCCGCACGGCGCCTGGGTGACGGCCACCGTGCGCGGCCAGATTGGGGACCGGCACCTGCAGCTGGATTCCACGCTCGACAGCGCGCTGCGGATCCAGCCGGGGTTCAGCGGCAGCCCGGTGTGTGACCGTGACACCGGCCGGGTGGTGGGCCTGCTGACCACCGCGCCACCCGCAGCATCCGGGCATCGGGACAGCTACGCGATCACTGCTGATCGGTTGCGGCTGGCCTGGCCGGAGGTCCTTGATCCTCGACACACCCGGGCCCGGAGGCGGGCCGCCAGTGGCGTCAGCGAGCTGACGATCCTGCATGTGTCGGATCCCCGGTTCGGCCACCACCATCTCTGTGGCGGCAACGGTGTGACGCCAGCCGACCAGGACCATGACGCGCTGTTCGGGCGGTTGCACGATGACCTGGATACGCTGGCCGGGGACACTGGGCTGCGTCCGGACCTGATGGTGGTCACCGGTGACCTGGCCGAGCGGGGCTTGCGTAGCGAACTCGAACAGGTGCTGAGGTTCCTGACCGCACTGACCGAGGCGGTGCAGCTACCCCGGCGGCACGTGGCCATCGTGCCGGGCAACCACGACGTCAACCGAAAAGCCTGCGCAGCCTACTTCCAGGATCAAGAGGCCGACGAGTGCCAGCCGGTGGCACCGTACTGGCCGAAATGGAAGCACTTCGCCGCCGCGTTCGAGCAGTTCTACCAGGGAGTCGACGGGGTGAGCTTCACCCCGGACGAGCCGTGGACGCTGTTCGAGATGCCCGACCTCGCGGTGGTGGTGGCCGGCATGAACTCCACCATGGTCGAGAGCCACCGCGATGCTGACCACTACGGCTGGATCGGGGAGCAGCAGCTGCGCTGGTTCGCCGAGCGCCTGACCGGATACCGGGACCGGGGCTGGCTGCGGTTGGGGGCGGTGCACCACAATGCGGTGCGCGGCGCGGTCGCCGACGAGGAGAACCTGTGCGACGCCGACGACCTTGACCGGCGGCTCGGGCAGCGCGGGCTGGTGAACCTGCTCCTGCACGGGCACACTCATGACGGACGGCTGCACCGGCTCTCTTCGGGACTGCTGGCGCTGTCCACCGGAAGCGCCGCCGAGGCCCGCTCGCAGGAGGTTTCCCACCAATATCAGCTACTCACCGTGCATCCCAGCGGAGTGACCCGCTACGCCCGGCAGTACGCGGTCGGCCAGCGCCGTTGGATCGGGGACACCCGGATCAGCATCCACGGCTCGGACTGGCACCACCACGAGCCCTACCTGATGCCGCACGTCCTCGCGACGTTCGCCAGCGACCAGCAGGATGGCGATTCCCACCGGGACGAGTCCGCACCGGGAGACGACTTCTTCGACCGGGTGCTGGAGGCGACCCGTGCCAGCCATCCCGGCGCCACGGTGACCCCGCGCCCGGAAGCCGGCTACCTGCGGGTGTCCCAGCCGTTGCCGGACACGGGTGCGGAGCAGTGGCCGGTCGGGGTGCTCGACGGTGAGATCACCCTCAAGCACCTGCAGTCCTTCGTGGACCGAGTGCACCGTTCCTTCGCCTCGGCCGATCCCTCGGTGCGGTCCGAACTGGTGTATCGCGGTCACCCGGCTACCGACACGTTGGAGACCGAGGCCCGACGCCAGGGGGTGCGACTGCGCAGCTTCATCGACTACCAGGGGCTGCTCGACCTGCGGCCGCTGGTGGCACGCCAGGCCGAGCGCCTTGCCACCGACCCGATCTACCCAGCACAGCTGTACGTGCCTCAGCGCTACCGGCTGCTCGACGACGACCCGAGCGCCGCCGCTCGCGACGACCTGCTCGGCCAGGTCATCGACTGGCTGGGCGCCGACGGCGCGCGGTTCGTCATGCTGCTCGGTGACTTCGGGCGGGGCAAGACCTTCCTGCTCCGCGAACTTGCCCGCACCCTGCCCCAGCACCTGCCTGGCCTGCTGCCGGTCCTGGTGGAGCTGCGCAGCCTGGAGAAGGCACCCTCCCTGGACGAACTGCTCGCCCAGCACCTGGCCCGGCACAACGCCGTTTTCGACGGTCCGAAGCTGCAGTACATGATCCGCCGGGGGCGGCTCGCGCTGCTGTTCGACGGATTCGACGAGCTGGAATTGCGGGTCGGCTTCGACAACGCCGCCGACTACCTGACCACCCTGCTCCGTGCGGCCACCGACAACGCCAAGATCGTGCTCACCAGCCGCACCCAGCACTTCCACTCCACCGCCCAGATCCGCACCGCCTTGGGCGCCCAAGTCGCGGCCCTCGCCGCCAGCCGGGTGGCCGAGCTGGAGGACTTCACCGAGAAACAGATCCTGCAGTTCCTGACCCAGCACTACGGCGGGGACGCCCAGCGCGCCCAGTCCCGGTTCGCGCTGCTCGGCGACGTGCGCGACCTGCTGGGCCTGTCCCGCAATCCGCGGATGCTGTCGTTCATCGCGGATCTGGACGAGCAGCGGCTGCGCGCCGTCCAAGCCGAGCACGGGCAGATCAGCGCGGCCGAGCTCTACCGGGAGTTGGTCGACTTCTGGCTGCTTCGGGAGGCGGGCCGGCACCAGCATCGGGGTGGTCTGCGGTTCTTGGACGACAAGGAGCGGTTAGCGGCCTGCACCGCCCTGGCCCTGCGGCTGTGGGCGACTACGGCCTTGACGATCCCGGTGGCCGACCTCACCGCTCAGGTGTCAGCCAGGCTGACCCGGCTCGCCGAGCGCGGGTACACCGCCGACCAGGCAGCCCACACAGTCGGGTCCGGCACGCTGCTGGTGCGCACGCCCGAGGGAGAGTTCGCGTTCGTTCACCAGTCCGTGATGGAGTGGCTGGTGGCCAACTCCGCAGCCGAGAGGCTGCAGAGCGGGGACGTGGCCGACATCCTGCTGACCAGGACGATGTCCGTACTCATGCGGGACTTCCTCTGCGACCTCGCGGGGCATGAGCTGGCCCGCCGCTGGGCAGCCGACGTGCTGGCCGACCCGGCCGCCTCCGAGGTGGCAAAACAGAACGCCTTGGCCGTCTGCCAGCGGCTCGGCGGTGGAGAACGTCAGGTGCTGGCGGGTGTGGACCTACGCGGCCAGAACCTCACGAACCGGGATCTTCGAAACGCGCAGCTGCAAGGCGCGGATCTGCGGGGGATGCGGCTAGTTGGAACTAACCTGGCGGGTGCGGATCTGCGGGGCGCCGACTTGCGCTGCGTCCGGATGACCGGCGGGTCTCTCACCACGGCCCTGATCTCGGGCAGTCGGTGGAACCGCGCGGCTCTGCTTGGTGTATCGGGGCTGGAGAGCCTGACCCACGCCCCGGAGCTTGCCGTGGCCGCAGTCGCCGGACGTGACCCCGCCGACGTCACGATCGCCCCCGTCGGAAGCGTGAACTGTGCGGCATTCTCCCCTGAGGGCACCCTGATCGCCGTGTCACGCGGACCTGCTGTCGAGATCGTTGATCGGGCCAGCGGCCAGACGCTGCGCGTCCTCAGCGGCCGCACCAGCGAGGTGCTCGGGGTGGCGTTTTCTCCTGATGGCTCTCTGCTAGTCACCGCCTCCGGCGGCGGTACCGTTCGATTGTGGGATCCTGCCACCGGCCAGCACCGTAGCACCCTGGAAGGCCACAGTGGCTCGGTGTTCGGGGTGGCGTTTTCTCCTGATGGTTCTCTGCTGGCCACCGCCTCCGCCGATGGCACCGCCCGGTTGTGGGATCCCGTCAGCGGCCAGCACCGCGGCACCCTGGAAGGCCACAGCGGCAAGGTGCTTGGGGTGGTGTTCTCTCCCGATGGTTCTCTGCTGGCCACTGTCTCCGCCGACGGTACCGCCCGGTTGTGGGATCCCGTCAGCGGCCAGCACCGCGGCACCCTGGAGGGCCACGCTAGCGAGGTGCTCGGGGTGGCGTTCTCTCCCGATGGTTCTCTGCTGGCCACTGTCTCCGGCGACGGTACCGCCCGGTTGTGGGATCCCGTCAGCGGCCAGCACCGCAGCACCCTGGAAGGCCACATTGGCTCGGTGTTCGGGGTGGCGTTTTCTCCCGGTGGTGCTCTGCTGGCTACCGCTTCCTGGGATAACACCGCTCGGTTGTGGGACCCCGCCACTGGCCAGCACCGCCGCACCTTGGAGGGCCACACCGGCTCGGTGCTTGGGGTGGCGTTTTCTCCCGATGGTGCTCTGCTGGCCACCGCCTCCGCCGACCGCACCGCCCGGTTGTGGGACCCCGCCACTGGCCAGCACCGCAGCACCCTTAAGGGCCGCACCGGCTCGGTGCCCGGGGTGGCGTTCTCCCCTGATGGCTCCCTGCTCGCCACCGCCTCCGCCGACCGCACCGCCCGGTTGTGGGATCCCGCTACCGGCCAGCACCGCAGCACTCTGAAGGGCCATAGTGGTTCGGTGCTCGGGGTGGCGTTTTCTCCCGATGGTGCTCTGCTGGCTACCGCTTCCTGGGATAACACCGCCCGGTTGTGGGATTCTGCTACCGGCCAGCACCGCAGCACTCTGAAGGGCCATAGTGGTTCGGTGCTCGGGGTGGCGTTTTCTCCCGATGGTGCTCTGCTGGCTACCGCTTCCTGGGATAACACCGCCCGGTTGTGGGATTCTGCTACCGGCCAGCACCGCAGCACCCTGGAAGGCCATAGTGGTTCGGTGCTCGGGGTGGCGTTCTCCCCCGATGGTTCCCTGCTGGCTACCGCCTCCGGCGACCACACCGTCCGGCTCTGGGAGCCCAGCACTGGCGTGCGTCGTTACTCGCAGCGACGACACCGCAGCACCCTGGAAGGCCACACTGGCTCGGTGCGCGCGGTGGCGTTCTCTCCCGATGGTGCTCTGCTGGCTACCGCTTCCTGGGATAACACCGCCCGGGTGTGGGACCCTGCTACCGGCCAGCACCGCAGCACCCTGGAAGGCCACACCGACGAGGTGCTCGGGGTGGCGTTCTCCCCTGATGGCTCCCTGCTCGCCACCGCCTCCGCCGACCGCACCGCCCGGTTGTGGGATTCTGCTACCGGCCAGCACCGCGGCACTCTGAAGGGCCATAGTGGTTCGGTGCTCGGGGTGGCGTTCTCTCCCGATGGTGCTCTGCTGGCTACCGCTTCCTGGGATAACACCGCCCGGTTGTGGGACCCCACCACCGGCGATGTGCGTGCAACGCTGCTGGCGCTCGAGGCTGGCGGCTACGCGGTGCTCCTGCCCGATGGCTCCTACAAGCTCACCGGCGACCCGGGCCGTTCCCTCTGGTGGGCCATCAAGCTGTGCCGCTTTACGCCCGGCGAGCTCGACCCCTACGATCCCACGATCCGGCGGCTCCCGCCCGACGCCCCCATCCCTCGCTGACGGTCGGGGATGATCTCCAGCGGGCGGCAGTAGGATCGCGCCCGTGCTGAACAAGGTCCTGAATGCTCTGCGCGAGACCCAGCTGGAGCAGGGCCAACAGATCGATGAACTGCGCCAGGAGATGCACCAGGAGATTGGCGAACTGCGTCGGGAGATGCGCGAGGGCTTCGCCGTGCAGTCCACCGGCATGGCACAGATCACCGCGCTGCTCACGACGATCGCCGGGCCGGCTGGGGGTTTCCTGAAAAATTGAGGGCGGGGCTCGTGTGTCCACCTGACGTGTAGGAGGGTGTGGTGGTGGCACGGGGCGCTCGGGTGCGGTGGTGGCGGCGGCTGGTCGTGGTGGTCGTCGGGTTGGCTGCGGCCGCGCTGGCGGCTCGGGTGTTGTTCGACAGCAGCGACGAGTTGTTCACCGCCGCCGACACCTTGTCCTCGGTCAGCGTGGGTTGGGTCGCGGTAGCGATCCTTGCTGAGGTGCTGTCCTACGTGATGCGGGGGGCCTCGACGGCGGTGGTATTGCGGCGCGGGGGTGGTGGGGTCGGGATGATGACCCTGGGCGCGGCCACGCTGGCCGGTGACGCGGCGGCCTATTGCTTGCCGTTCGGGTTCGCCGCCTCCGGTGTGGTCATGGTCGGAGTGTTGCATCGCCGTCGGGTGAGTACCGCGGTGGCCGGGTGGACGTTCGCGGTGTGCTCGGTGGCCTACGTCGGTGCGGTCACGGTGTTGACCATCGTCGCGGTCCAGATCCCCGGGAACGGGGGTCCGGTTCCCGGGTTGCAGTCAGTCAGTATCGCGCTCCTGGCGGCGCTGGCTCTGATCGGTGCCGGGTACGTGGCGCTGCGCCGGCCTGCGGTCCGGCGTCGCATCGCCCGGCCGCTTGAGGGTGTTCGCGCGGTCTCGGCTCGGTGGGGTGCCAGGCCCGCGTGGGGTTCCCGCCGGGTCGGTCGGATCCTGATGCGGGTGGGCTCGCCGATCGTGGGATGGTGGCGGGACTGGGCGCGCCAGCTGCGCACTATCCGGCTGACCCCAGCCGCCAGCGTCGCGGCCTTCGCGTTGATGATGCTGTGCTGGGTGGCCGATGTCGCGGTGCTGGCAGTGGCCTTTCTGGCGTTGCACACCACGCCGCCATGGACCGGGTTGCTGCTGGCCTACTGCGCTGGGCAGATCGCGGCGAGCATGCCGGTGACCCCGGGGGGGATCGGGGTCGTGGAGGGCAGCATCACCCTGGCCCTGGTCGCCTTCGGTGGGGACGGGACAATCACCCTGGCCGCTGTGCTGCTCTACCGGCTGATCACCTATTGGGGCTGCATCCCTGCCGGTGGCCTGGCGTGGCTGGTGCTCCGAGCGACCTCGCGCGCACCCGCCCCACCCGCTGCGGACCTCGCTACCGTGGAAATGGGTCCGCTCACGAGGGAACCGGACCCCGTATCATGACTACCCTGCGCTGGCGGATGGTCCCTGCCATAGTGGCCGGGGTCGCGCTTGCTCTCGTGGCGGCCTGCTCGGGGCCGCGTAGCGGCGCCTCAGCTACCAGCGACGTCTCCGGCTGCGCTGCGGTACTCCCGCTGGCTCGCGACATCGTCCACGACCAGGGCACCCTGACCCTCATCCGTCGAATCAACCAGGCTGACGCCGATGCCCTCGCCCGCAAGCTAGGTGTCACACCAGCCGCACCTCCACCGTCACACGTACGGCATCGAGGGCCACACCGTCCAGCCCGGATCAGACCGCCCAAGACCTGCCTGATCGTCTATCACGGCAACTACCCGCAGGGGACGATCGCCAGGGCCAGCCCACCAGCGGTGGCCGGTCACTACGCCTTGATGGTGCTCCGCGTCCGACACCCCTCGATCGACCGCATCCTGGTCACCGACACTCTTCCCGCCGGCCTGCGCCCCCGCTTCATCCACTTCCACATGCTCACATTCACTACCCGGCCGACCAGCTAGGGCTGGGGATGTGAACGCTGACGACGGTGTTGGCGGCGCAGAATAAACGGCATCCACATCGACTCCCATTTGGTGGCCAGGCCCATCTTGCTCGCCCCTGTCAAGCGCTCCTCAAAATGAATGGGCACCTCGACGGCCAAGTATCCAAGGTTGGCGCATCGGTAGTTCATCTCAACCTGAAAGCTGTATCCGTCACTGCGTAAACCGTCCAGATTGATCTGAGTGAGCACATCCGCCCGCCATACCTTGAACCCAGCTGTGGCATCCCTGATGCGTAATCCGAGGATCGCGTTCACGTAGAAGTTCGCGAATGCCGACAAGAACCGCCGATTGCGCCCCCAGTCACTACTCAGGCTCCCCCCGTTGACGTAGCGACTACCGATGACGACTCCAGCGTCGAGCGACAGCAAGGTCCCCAGCATGCCGGGGATCGCCTCGGGAGGATGCGACAGGTCAGCATCCATTTGGGCCACGTAGTCGAAGCCCCGTTCCAACGCCACACTCATGCCCGCAGCGTGTGCCCGCCCGATACCAGCCTTGCTCGGCCGGTGAAGAACCACCATGCGATCCTGGCCCTGCTGGTCCTCGGCTGCCGCCAGGTCATCGGCGATGGCACCTGTGCCGTCAGGCGAGTTGTCGTCGGCCACGATGACTGTCAGCCTGGGCAAGGGCAGCGCGAACAGATGTTTCACCAGAACCGGGAGGGTATCCGCCTCGTTGTAGGTCGGGATCACCACAGCAAGCTTGCTGTGGCTCCACTCTGGCGGCAACTCGGCAACGCGGGGACTCGGGCTCACTTCGCAAACACCAACCTTACCTGGGGGTGCCAAAGTATACAGTCGCGGGGCACCGCGATAGCACCCGAGTCTTGATGGAACACGAAAGCTCGGCATCGTCGGCGAACTCAATCCCGAGTCATCATTCGCCGATGCTGGTGGCATCGGCACGATCGCGAGGGACCACGTCCGTCGTGGGCTGGCGTACCCACCTGGCGAGGCGGGCTTGCCGCCCAGGTTGACGGCCCCAGGTTGACGGCTCGGGCGAGCAGCAGATTCCGGTCACCCTCGGCCAGATGCCGACCACAGTAGGTGATCGAGACGGGCCATGGCACCATGTCGCAGGTGACCAGCACGCAGCCCCGCAACGGCCGGCACGCCAAACCGGAACCACCGCCCGCGGTGCCTTCTGTCCCGCTGTCACCAGAAGAGCTCCCGCGGCTTGCGGATGCGTCCCTGGGCGACCTGGTCCGGGAGGCTGCCACCCACTTCTCCACCTTGTTCCGCTCGGAGGTGGAACTGGCCAAGGCGGAGGTGACCGCCGAGGTCCGCAAGGGCGTCAAGGGCAGCATCTTCTTCGTCCTCGCGCTGACGATCCTGCTCTTCAGCCTGTTCTTCCTGTTCATCACGGTGGCGGAGATCCTGGCCATCTGGCTGCCACAGTGGGCCGGGTTCGGAATCGTGTTCGGACTGATGGTGGTCGCCGCGGCAGCATGTGCGCTGCTGGGCTGGCGCCGGATGCGCAGCATCCGGAAGCCAGAACGCACGATCAGCACCGTCCGCGACACCGGGGCGGCGTTGACCCGTCGGCGTGTCGACCGCCGCGGCGCCGGCGCACCCAGCGCTGACCCGTTCAGGGAGTGAGCCGCCCGCCGGATCCCAGCTCGGTCCGGGTTCCGGGACCGTGGACGCACCGCGACGTATCGGCCAACGGGATCCGGCTGCATGTGGCGGAGCTCGGGACGGGCCCGCTGGTGCTCCTGCTGCATGGTTTCCCGGAGTTCTGGTGGTCTTGGCGTCACCAACTCCCGGCGCTCGCCGCAGCGGGAATGCGCGCTGTCGCGGTAGACCTGCGCGGTTATGGCGACTCGGACAAACCTCCCCGGGGATATGACCTGTGGACGCTGTCTGGTGACGTGGCGGGTCTGGTCCGGGCGCTCGGGGAACGCCAAGCCGACCTGGTCGGGCACGACTGGGGCGGGACCCTCAGCTGGTGCACGGCCGCGCTGCACCCCCGGGTGGTGCGGTCGGTGACGGTGCTGGCCGCCGCGCATCCACGCGCGATGGGTCACGCGCTGCTGCGCGACCCGGCGCAGCGCTCGGCGGCCCGCTACCTGGCCAGTTTCCAAGCCCCATGGTGGCCCGAGCGCAGCCTCACCCGCAGCGGCGCGGTGCTGGTGGAGGGGATCTTGCGGGGCGGGGCAGGCCCGCGATGGTGCGCGTCGAGCGAGTTCACCGGGGTGGCCCGGCGTTACCGTGAGGCCATGTTGATCCCCGGCGCGGCGCATTGCGCGCTGGAGTACTACCGGTGGGTCGTCCGCTCGCAGTTCCGCTTCGATGGGCGCCGGCTGTCCCGCGCGGTGGACCGGACGGTCCGCGTACCGGTGCTCCAGCTGCATGGTGCCGATGATCCGTACGTGCTGGAGCGAACCGCACGCCGCTCGGCCCGCTGGACCGGCGACGGCTACCGCTACGAGGTACTGCCCGGCGTCGGGCACTTCGTGCAACAAGAAGCACCGGAGCTCACCACGGCCCTGCTCACCGAGTTCCTGCGCACCTCGTGAGGATGATCAGCCGCTGGCGACGGGCTTGAGCGCTGGGATGTCTTCGTCGGCGTGGTAGTCCTGCGTCTCGGTTTCGTCGGTTCCGTTGAAGACCCGCATCTGGTGCAGCACGATGGTGACCAGCGCCGCGATCACGAGATTGCCGATGAGCGCGATAAATCCGACGTAGATCTGCGTCGGTGAGCCGGCGAAGGGATGCCAGCCGAGGATCGACAACTCGTTCAACGCGAGTGCCGACCCGCCGAAGTGCCGCTTGCCGCTGGCCGGGTTGGGGATGCCGTAGAGCATCGATAGCCCCCACACCAATCCGATGGCCCAGCCTGCGGCCAGGCCCCAGATGTGGAACCAGCGGGTGTAGAGGGCGATCACCACCATGGGCAGCGTCTGCAGAATGATCACGCCACTGATCAGCTGCAGGTCAATGGAGTATTGCGGGTCGATCAGCACGATCAGGACCACCGCGCCGAACTTCACCACCAGCGAGGTGATCTTGGCCTGCCTGGTTTCCTGTTCGGGGGTGGCGTCGCGATGCAGATATACCTTGTAGATGTTACGGGTCCACAGGTTCGCCGCCGCGATGGACATGATCGCGGCGGGAACCAACACGCTGATCCCGATGGCCGCTAACGCGATCCCGGCGAACCAGGAGGGGAACTGCCCCTCGAAGAGCATCGGGATCACTGTGTTGGAGTCCGGTTGACCGGTGGCCGCATTGACAATCGGGTGCGTATGCGCCGCGATCGCCGTGTAGCCCAGCAACGCGAACAGCCCCAGCACCAATGAATACGCCGGCAGCGCCACCATGTTGCGTTTGATCACGTTGCGGCTGTGGGCGGCCAGTACACCGGTCAGCGTATGCGGGTAGACGAACAGCGTGAGCGCCGAGCCCAGCGCCAGGGTGACGTACTGCAACTGGTTGCGTCCATCCAATAGAATGCCGTTGCCGGTCGATGGCGTGGCGGTGAATTTCGCGTTCGCGGCGTCGAAAATTGAACCCCACCCGCCGAGCTTCGCCGGTAGGCTGATCACAGCGACGGTGATCACCAGGTAGATCAGCAAGCCTTTCACGAAGGCGATCAGCGCTGGGGCCCGCAGGCCGGACCGGTAGGTGTATACCGCGAGAATCACGAACGCGATGAATAGTGGGACATGCCCGGCCAGTCCGGCCCCGTTGAGGCCCATCGTGCGCAGGACCGCCTCCAGCCCGGCGAGTTGCACGGCGATGTAGAGCATCATTGCGACGATTCCGGCAACCGCCACCAGCAGCGCCAACGTGGCCGACCCGTAGCGGCCCGCAACGAAGTCCGCCGGGGTCACATAACCACGTACCCGCGACACCGACCACAATCGGACCAGCGGCAGGGACGCCAGCGGGTAGGGTAACACGGTGAAGGGCAACGCGAAGAACCCCATCGCCCCGGTACCCCATATCAGCGCAGGCAGCGCGATGAAGGTGTAGGCGGTGAAGATATCGCCACTGAGGAGGAACCAGGTGACCAACGAGCCGAACTTGCGGCCGCCCAGCCCCCACTCATCAAGGTGATCGAGTGGAAAACCCGCCTTCCAGCGGGCGGCGTAGAAACCGAGCCCGGTGACAACGCCGAACAGCAGCGTGAAGACGACCAGTTCGGTCCAGCGTACGGTCACCGCCGATTACCCGTCTTCAGGTACACCACTCCTACGCAGATCACGCCGAGCGGGATGAAGAGGAACTGGCACCAGTAGAAGAACGGGAAACCGAACAGGCGCGGCTTGTCGCTGTTGTACAGCGGCGTGACCAGCACGAGCAGCGGCACCAGGAGCAGCAGGTTCCAGCTACTCCAGCGCGACACCGGGTGGTTAGGCGAACCGGATGGCATCTTTGCGACCCCACACATACGTCAGAAGAGCCCGATGAACCTTTCAGGAGGATGCGCGGGCCACTCAGCAAGCCCCGACCGGGCCCGACGTGCGGCACGAACGTGAGCCCGCCGGCGCCGCGCCGCCGATACGCGGTGTCCGAGACCCTCGAACAGCGCGACCTCCAACTGCTCGGCGACCCACAGGGGTCGCTGGATGCGGGGCACGGCGTACAGTTCCGCGATCAGCTCGGCCCGGCGAGGGTCGTCACGGGGATAGGCGAGGACGATCAGGCGCAGGCAGAATCCTGGGGCGAACCCGAACACGACGACGACCAACAGCAGGCTCGGCCAGGACGCGATAACTTCCAGCAGCTCGGCCATCAGGTGAACCTCCAGGCCAGACTGTCGAACCGCGCGTCACGGCGGGCCTCGTTCAGAACTGCGCCGAGCCCCAGCCGACCCCGGTCGGTCAGCTCGTAGTACCGCCTGGGTGGGCGCTTGTCGCGGATGGTGGTCGGGTCCTCCCACCCATCCTCGACCCAGCCCTCATCGAGCATTCGCGTCAGCATCGGGTAGAGCACGCCGGACCGGACGCCGGTCTTCTTGGACAGCTCGTAACCCCAGTGCCGACCCGTGGGGTCGCTCACGAGGGCCATCGCCACTTGAACCAGAGCGTGCGTCTTCCGCATGAGACCTACCCTACATAGGTATTTTAAGATGTACCAGCCCCTTGCGCTGCTGATGGAAGAGCACCAGCACTGCCATCGTGGCCAGCGCGTGCCAGTGCGTCAGCACCGCCTGCGGTCCCGAGAGATCGAAGTCCGCTGCGGCCCGCAGGAACGACGACACTCATCACTGAGCGAAGCTGGGGGTCACTCCTCGTTGGTCTCGTGGTGGGGGAATTCGGTGTGGACTCGCTCGTCTGGGTGGTAGGTGCGTTCCTTGGCGTATGTGTCGTAGGCCTGGTAGTCCGCTGTGGTGGTGGGGCCCTCGACGAGCCCGCGGGGGTGTAGCCGTTCCTTGAGGACCACGTTGAGCTGCGCGCCGGCGAGCGTGACGATGCTTCCGAGGTAGAACCACCACAGTATGGTGATGACGGTGGCGAAGGTGCCGTAGGCCCTCTCGGCGGTGTGCAGGTACCGGGAGATGATCAGCGATGACAGTTGCTGGAGCAGCCAGAAGACGACGCCCGAGAGCAGCGCGCCCGGTAGCACGTCCCGGATGGCGACGTCGCGGTCGGTGAGCAGCCGGAATGCCACGATGAACAACCCCACGTCCAGCGCAACCGCGATGAGGTACCCCGCGAGTCCACCCACCACCCCGAACGGGGTCCCGGTGGTGGTGCCGGTGATGTAGCTGTTGATCACCGTGCTGCCGACCAGGGTGAGCCCGATCGCGCTCAGCGCGATGAGGCTGCGCCCGATCTGCGCGCCGAAGGTGGACCGCTGGGCATAGGGGAGCTCCCACACCGAGTTGAGCGCCGCTTGAATGGTGGTGACGACGAACGACCCGCTCCACAGCGCGCTGATGATTCCGAGCAGAAGCGTCCACCACTGGCCGCTCAGGTGCCCAATCGTGGCTGTGCTCAGCAGCGGGAGGAAGGCAGCGACCCTGCCCAGCACGTCACCCTGGAGGCTGGGTGGCAGGAAGTAGCCGAGGAGAGTGACGAAGACGAGCAGCAACGGAAAGACGGAGAAGAATGCCCAAAAGGCGATCGCGGCGGCGAGAATGGTTAACTGGTCCTCGACAAACTTACGCACCACCGCGATCGGCACTCCCAACGCCGGGTGCCGTTGCTGATAGCGGTCCAACCGCTGAAGCGTGCCCCGCACCTCACCGGCGACGGCCTCCTTATCGCGTCGGATCATGAGTCAGTCCCTGAAATCTAGGCTGAGTGTTCCTGGGTGAGGGGCACGCGCAGGCGCACCATGGTGCCGCGACCGGGGGTGCTGTCTGCGGTGAGCTGCCCGCCCAGGAGCTCGGCGCGCTGCTGCATGCCCGGCAGGCCGTACCCCACCGGCCCGGCTCGCTCGGTGGTGGTGGCCGGGTCGAAGCCGACGCCGTCGTCGGAGATCTCGAGCAGGACCGTGCCGGCGGCCACCGAGAGCCGCAGCTGCACGTGCTCAGCGCTGGCGTGCTTCATCACGTTCTGCAGCGCCTCTTGGGCGATCCGGTACACGGCGGTCTCGGCGTGCTCGGGCAGGCTGGTCGTCACCGTGTCCACCTGGACGTTGGGCAGCGGGATCGACCGCGCGAGGCTTTCCAGGCTGGCGGCCAACCCGAGGTCGTCCAGCACGGGTGGGCGTAGCCCGGCAATCGCATGCCGGGTCTCGTCCAGCGCCCCCGCGGCGAGTTCCTGGGCGTGGGCGATCTGCTCGGCGGCGCTGGCCGGGTCGGAGGCAACCGCGTCCGCCGCTGCGGAGAGGTGAAACGACAGGCTGACGATGCGCTGGCTGATGCCGTCGTGGATCTCGCCGGCGAGCCGGCGCCGTTCGGTTTCCTGGAGCAGCACGATCCGCTCGGCGAACCGCTCCATCGCCTCCTCCCGCTCGGCGAGCCTGCTGTGCAGGCTGGCGTTCTCGATGGCCCCGGCCATCAGACCCGCCACTGAGCCCAGCAGTTCGACGTCGGCCTGAGCGAACTCGCGGCGGTCCCGGGTGTGCACGTTGAGCACACCCACCAGATCACCGGGCCGGGTGATCATCGGCACCGAGGCCATCGAGATGAACTCCTCCCCGCGTAACTCGGGGATGTAGCGGTAACGTGGATCCGCGCGCTTGTTATCGGTGATCACCACCGGCTCGCAGTGCGTGGCCACCCACCCGGACACTCCCTCCCCGACTGGTAGCTCGATCCGCCGGACCAGCTGGTCGAAGGGGGCAGTGGCACCGCGCAGCCGCAACCGGTCGCCGGCCTGATCCAGCAGGTGCACGAAGCAGACGTCGGTGGAGGTGGTCTCGGTGATCAGGTCGGCCACCCCTTGGGCGATCCCGTCCAGGTCCAGTCCCGCCGACAGGATCTCGATCACCCGGTGCAGCAGCTGGGCGTCGGAATCGGTGTCGGCCAGGCCCAGCCGCGAGCGGATCACTGGAACACCCCCTCCCGCAGCGCTGCGGCGACCGCGCCGGAGCGGTCCGGGACGTCCAGCTTGCGGTAGATCCCGCGGGCGTGCGTCTTGACGGTCTCCTCGCTGACGGTGAGCCGGCCGGCGATGGCGCGGTTGGACAGTCCGGCCACCATGAGCGCGAGCACCTCGCTCTCGCGCTGGGTCAGCCCGAGGCGCGCCCCCGGCCAGAACTCCCCACCGCGCAGGTGGGCCACCGACATCGCGACCTTCGTCGCCAGGCTGGGATCGATCAGGACCTCGCCCTGGTGGATCCGCAGCAGATGATCCACCAGCTCCGCGCCGCGCACCCGCTTGAGCAGGAACCCGGCGGCGCCGAGCCGCAGCGCCTGGTAGAGGTACTGCTCGTCGTCGTAGACGGTCAGGAACACGACCTTGCAGGCGGGTTGTCGCTTGCGGATCTCCGCGCACAGGTCCAGCCCGCTGGAGCCCCGTAACCGGACATCGAGCAAGGTGATGTCGGGCTCCTGCCCGGTGATGATCTTCATTGCGAGTTCTGGTTCGGTGGCCTCACCGACGATCTCGACCTGGCCGGAATAAGCAGCCAGCATCGCGTGAAGCCCGTCGAGTACCATCTGGTGGTCATCGACGACGACTACCCGCAGAGGCACCCGTGGGGCGACGGGCAGCGGGTGCTGGGTTGGCCTGTGCCTGTGGATGGGCATGGCAGCAGCCTACGCACCGGCGAGTTCGTCGTATGATATTTTGCTGGCTGCTCGTCGGAGGCAACTCGAAGTGATCACTCGTGCCGATGTCGAGGCCGCCACCCACCGGATCACTGGTCGGGTGCGGCGCACCCCGGTGGCCGAGCTCGATCCAGGCGCCTTCGCCCCAGCCGGACGGGTATGGCTGAAATTGGAATTCATGCAGCACACCGGGTCGTTCAAGGCCCGTGGCGCGTTCAACCGGATCCTGGCGGCGGCCGAGGTCGGCGAACTGCCTGCTGAAGGGGTGATCGCGGCGTCCGGCGGCAACGCCGGACTGGCCGTCGCGTACGCCGCGAAATCGCTGGGCATACCGGCCGAGGTGTACGTGCCCACCACCGCACCCACGGTCAAGGTCATCACGTTGGGCGCGTGTGGTGCCACGGTGGTCCAACACGGCACCGAGTACGCCGAGGCGTACGAGGCCGCGACCAAACGGGCCGCAGACACCGGTGCGCTCTTCTGCCACGCCTACGATCAGCCAGAAATCTGCGCTGGGCAGGGCAGCGTCGCGCTGGAACTGCTCGACCAGCTCGACCAGGTGGACACCGTGGTGCTTGCGGTGGGCGGGGGTGGGCTGATGGCCGGCGTCGCTACCGCCCTCGAAGGCCGAGCGAGGGTCGTCGGTGTCGAGCCTGAGACGAGTCCGACCCTGCGTGCCGCCCTGGCCGCCGGGCACCCGGTCGATATCGAGGTGTCCGGTATCGCCGCGGACTCGTTGGGTGCCCGCCGGGTCGGCGTCATCGCCTACGAGGTGGCCGTTCGTACCGGCGTGCACAGCGTGCTGGTCACCGACGACGCCATCGTCGCCGCCCGCCGGTTGTTGTGGACCCAGTACCGGATCGTCATCGAGCACGGCACTGCCACCGCTCTCGCGGCGTTGAACTCCGGCGCGTACCGCCCCGCTGCCGGTGAACGCATCGCGATCCTGCTCTGTGGTGCCAACACTGACCCCGCCGACCTCGCCCACTGATCAGTGCATGCTCCCGCACCGTGGTGCGGAGCGAGCTGGCGGTCCATCGCCCTCTTAGCGGTACCTCGGCCTAGTTCGTCGTGATTCTGTCGTAACGTGCTCGGCATCGACGCGTCGATCGTCCTGGTGCCGGAGCTGTTGACGTACCCACGGTGTGGTGGGGGAGGCCGTGATAAACCGTGAACATGACGGGCTAGGTAAGGGTGTTACGGAAGTCGATCTTGATTTTGCTGGGCGTCGGCTCGACCAGATCTTCGAAGCCAGAGCGCGGTCCTGCCCCGACCGGATGGCGGTCGTGTCCGACGGCGACACCGCGACGTATGCGGACATGAATGACCGCGCCGATGCGCTGGCCGGCCAACTGTCCGACCTCGGTGTCGCCCCGAACGTTCTGGTGGCGCTGTATATCGAGCGCGGAATCGACCTTATTGTGGGGATACTGGGAATCCTCAAGGCCGGCGGCGGGTACCTCCCCATCGACGCAAGCACCCCGCCACCGCGGGTCAACTGGTTGCTGCGAGACAGCGGTGCTGGGATTGCCGTCACCACGTCCTCGCTGGCCGGGCGGGTCACGGAGCGGTCCGTCGTGCTGGTGCTGGTTGACTCTGATCTGGCCGACTCTGATCTGGCCGACTCTGATCTGGCCGATTCTGATGCCGCGGAGCGGGAACAGCGACGCGGCGGCGGTAACCCGGCGCGGGCCACCGAGCGCGCGCCGACCGACCTCGCCTACGTGATCTACACGTCCGGCTCCACCGGGACCCCGAAGGGTGTGCTCGTGGAGCACCGGCACGTGGTACGCCTATTCGAGGTCACCCAGCAGTGGTTTCGGTTCGGTGAACACGACGTCTGGACCATGTTCCATTCCGTCGCCTTCGACTTCTCGGTGTGGGAAATCTGGGGCTCGCTGCTGTTCGGCGGGCGGTTGGTCGTGGTGCCGGACGAGACGTGCCGGTCCCCACTTCGTTTCCGCGAACTGCTGCGGCGCGAGCAGGTCACCGTGCTGAACCAGACACCGTCCGCGTTCCGCCAGCTAGACGCGGTTGACCGCGGTGCCACCGATCCGGGTCCGGTGGACCTGCGGCTGGTGGTGTTTGGTGGCGAGCGGCTCACTGTCGGCATGCTCGCCGGGTGGATGGACCGCTGGGGTGACGAGCGACCCGCACTGGTGAACATGTACGGCATCACAGAGACCACGGTGCATGCTTCGTTCCGGCCGATTCGCCGCGTGGATCTGGCCAGGCCAGACCTGAGCCCGATCGGTGTGCCGTTGCCCGACTTGCGTTTCCTGGTTCTGAACGCGGCCGGCGAGCCAGCGGCGGCCGGCGAGCCCGGCGAGCTGTACGTCAGTGGCGCGGGCGTGAGCCGTGGCTACCTCCACCGTGCGGATCTCACCGCCGAGCGGTTCTCCGCGCACCCGCTTGCCGGCGGGGAGCGCGCCTACCGGACTGGTGATCTGGTCGTGGCTGACCCGACCGGCGAGTACCACTATGCCGGACGAGTCGATGATCAGATCAAGGTCCGGGGGTTCCGGATCGAGCCCAGGGAGATCGAGTTCGTTCTCGAAACCCACCCCGAGGTGGCCGCCAGCGTGGTGGCCCCGCATGACTACGGGGAGGGTGACGTGCGGCTCATCGCCTATCTGGTGCCCAACGACCCAGGCGTCGATCGGGGATGGGCCGAGGGCATCCGAATGAAGCTGGCGGACGAACTGGCCGGGTTGCCTTCCTACCTGCGCCCGTCGGCGTTCGTGTCGATTCCCGCCCTGCCGCTGACCGTTAACGGAAAGGTTGACAGGAGCGCACTCCCTACTCCGCTGAGAGGACGCGAGCAACTAATACGGGGTGAGCAGCCCGCACCGAGCGCGCTCACTCCGGTCCAGTCCAGGGTCGCCGCGGTGTGGGCCGATATCTTGAACCTGCCGGCGGTCGGGCTGGACGAGGATTTTTTCGACCTGGGCGGGACATCGCTCACTCTGATCCGGATGCTCGACCGGGTCAATGCCAGCTTCGATGTGGATATCGGCATCGAGACGCTTGTCGAGGAGGCCACCGTTCGCTCGCTCGCCAGCACGCTCGAACTGGATGCCCCGACGTCGTAGGCCGGTATCGCTGGAGGTAACAGGTCCATGCCAACCCAAGACTCCCAGACGGTGGACTTCTCGTGGACTGCCGACGAGCTAGCCGGGTTCCACCGGCGCGGATATGCCGGGCCGTTCACCCTATACGAGCCGGCCGAGATCAAGCGGATCTGGCGTCGTGAGCGTGTTCGGCTCATGGACCGCAGTGCCGCAGTCTACCAGGATACGGCGGCCAAGTCGGGTGTCACCAACATCGCGAACTACGACCGGCACCTGGACAATGCGTTCCTTGCCGGTCATATCTGCCGTTCGGAGATCGTCGATCGGGTCTCCTCCGTGCTCGGCCCGAACGTATTGTGCTGGCGAACCGAGTTCTTCCCCAAGTATCCCGGCGACGAGGGCACCGACTGGCACCAGGCTGATACGTTCGCGAACGCCTCGGGCAGTCCGCAGATCGTCTGGCCGCAAGACGCCGAGTTCGGCGGTACCATCACCGTGTGGTGCGCATTCACTGAGGCGTCGATCGACATGGGCTGCCTGCAATTCATCCCCGGCACCCACCGGACCATGTTCTACGATGAGACCAAGCGAATGCACTACAGTCCGTCCACGGTGAACTCGATGGAGAAGGAAGGCGTTCGACGAGGATTCTTCGGATACGACTACCGGGAGCTGCAGATCGATCCGGACTGGAAGCCCGAAGAGACCCGAGCCGTCTCGATGGAGATGACGGCCGGACAGTTCATCGTGTTCTGGTTGACGCTGATGCACGCCTCCCATCCGCACA
Source organism: uncultured Actinomycetota bacterium (assembly GCA_963822695.1). GTDB lineage: Bacteria > Actinomycetota > Actinomycetes > Mycobacteriales > Pseudonocardiaceae. The sequence continues at coordinate 196,988 of CAWGJH010000006.1, read as the reverse complement.
GCGGTAAGACCAACGACATGCGGCTGGGATTTGTGGCACGCTATGTGCCCAGCTCAGTACGTGTCTATCCCGACACCGACGTGATTGAGGAGTATGGCGGCCAGGTCAGCCTGGAACGCTATGGGTCGGTGGTCGTTCGTGGGCGAAACGAGCACCCCGGTAACCGGATTGTCACCCACACGACCCGAGGCGACCGATTCGTCGCCCACCGGAGGTAGCGATGCCGGAACCGGCATCGCCGGTGTGCGGGCTGACTCCCGCCGCAGGTCAGCGCGCGGAGGAGGACCCGGCGACGGCGCTGGCCCAGCTGGCATCGGCGCTGGTCGAGATCAGGCCGCTGAGTGGCGCGCTGGACTCCCCGCCGCGGGTAGCACCGCTGGGGCCGGGCACCGAACGGCCTGCTGACTTAGCCGCGGTGCAGACCCTGATCGACCGGTTGGTGTGGGAGCTGGGCGTGCGCGCTCCACGGGTGGTGGCCGATCCATCGGGATTGGTGGCCGCGGAGCTGGCCATCAGCAACCGGCTTGGCCTCGCCGCGCTGCTCGACCGGTCGGTGAGCGTCGGCGGCGCCTCCGACGAGCTCGTCGCCGCCACGGCCCGGCAGACCCGGCGCGGCCTCCCGGCAGTGACTGTCGCGTCTGCTCCGGACGGTTCGACGCTGCGCTGCTATGACCTCGGCCCTCCTGCAGGCCCGGTGGTGGTGCTCGTGTCGGCCTGCGGTATGCCGGTCGGCCTCCTGCGGCGCTGGATGATCGGGCTGAGCGACCGCTTCCGGGTGCTCACCTGGGAGAGCCGGGGAATGTTCCCCGCCACAGGAAGCCACCGCCGGCTGGGCCGGCAATCAGACCACCGCCAATCAGACTCTGGACGAGGATTTCGACCGGCGCGAGTATGATGTGCCGACTCAGGCCGGCGACCTGCATGCCGTGCTAGACGCCTTCGACGTTGAGGCGGCGCACGTCGTCGGGCTGTGCGGGGGCGCGGCCGTGGCACTCGCCGCCGGGTCCGCCCGGGTCCGTTCGCTAAGCCTGTGGCACGGCGACTACGAGTTGGGCCCCGACGTGCCCAAGACCAGACACCAGCAGGACGTCCAGTCCCTCATGCTCATGGCCGGCCGCCGGCGAGAGCGCGCGGCTGGCCTGCATGCGCTGCTGCGCCGCCCGGCGACGTTGGAGAACCTGCGGGCCGACCTCGCTCATGAGCTGATCTACCCTTACGCCAGCGCGGAGCTGCTCTACCGCTACGGGCGGCTCAATGGCGCGATCATGACGACCGACTGCCGGCCGCTACTGGCCGGAATCGATCTCCCTACGCTGGTCGTCAGCAGTATGGCGGACACCACGGCCCATCCCGAGGGGTCGATCGTTGTCGCGTCGCGCATACCGGGTGCGCGGCTGGAATTGCTGCCCCGGGGCGATCATCTCGCGGCGTTTGACGCGGCACCCGAACTGATCGAGCTTGCCAGGGCCTTCGTGGACGAAGCACAGCGGGGAGAGACGTGAGCGGGCGGGTGGACCAGCGGATCGAGCAGCGGATCTCGACCGAACTGGCGCGCCATCCCTCGGTCGCCGCCGCCGCGGTCCACGGGGACGAGCGGCTGATCGCCTATCTGGTGCCGGACGAGCGGTATGCCCCGGTCGTTCACCGGGCGTGCCGGATGGCGGCGGCCGGGTCGTTAGCGGGTCTTTCCCTGCACGAGCCAGCGGGGGAGCTGCTGGTGGCGCAGCTCAACAGGACTGAGACGGATTTCCTCTACCGGGAGATCTTCGTGGAGAACGCCTACCTCCGGCACGGTATCGGGCTTCCCACGGCTCCGGTGGTGGTGGATGTCGGTGCGAACATCGGCATGTTCTCACTGCTGGTCGCCCAGCGCAGCCGCGGCGCTCGGATCCTCGCCGTGGAACCGGTGGCCGAGCTCGCGCACGCGGCGTCGGTCAATGCCGAGCTGCACGGTGTTGACGTCACGGTGCTGAACTGCGGCCTCGGCAGCCGCACCGGTGAGGCCGCGTTCTGCTACTACCCGGGCAACACGCTCATGTCCGGGATGTACGGCGACGCCGAGGAGGACCGCGCGGTGCTGCGTTCGTACCTTCGCACCGCGCCGGGCATGGATGTGCCGGACGGGGATCCGGCAGCGCGGTTCGACCGGTTGGTGGACGACAGGATGCGGGCGGAGCCGCGGCGATGCCGGCTGACTACCCTGACTGAGGTCGTCGCCGCGCACCGAATCGACCGGATCGACCTGCTGAAGATCGATGTGGAGAAGGCAGAGGCCGATGTGCTTGCCGGCATCGACCAGGCCACCTGGGAGAGAATCGACCAGGTCGTGGTGGAAGTGCACGATCTACACGGTCGGCTGCGGGCGGTCCTGGACCAGTTGTCCGCTCGGGGCTTCGATGCTGTGCACGAACAGGACCGGCGGCTGGCGCTGACGCCGTGTCATACCGTCTACGCCCGCCGGCCCGGCGCCCGTCCGCCGGTGCCGGTCGAGTTCACGCCGGCGCAGACCCGGGCCGCGTTGATCGCTGAGCTACGCGCGTTCGTCACCCGGCAGCTGGCCGATCTCCCGCTGCCCGATGAGGTTGTCTGGGTGGACCGGATCGATGCCCCCGACGAGCCAACCAGCGCGCCAGCCGGCGCGCTGGCTGACGCGCCAACTGGCGCGCGGGCATCCACCCCGACCGGGCGTGCGTCGGCGGTGTTGTCCGGTGCCTGGACAGAACTATTCGGCGCCGGCTCGGACACGCCCGATGCCGATTTCTTCGATCTGGGCGGCGACTCGCTGACTGCGGTGCGGCTGCTGGCGAAGATCGAAACCCAGCTGGGCGAGGAGATCGTCGAGCCGGACCTCATCTTCACTACTACCCACTTCGCTGACCTGGCCGCTGCCATTGCCGTTGCCCTGCAACACCGGGATGAGGCTGGTGGGGGGAATGACGCCGGCTAGCGTGGAGCGTTGGCTGTGGCGACCGCTTCCGCGTCCCAGCGCCCGGCTGCTGCTGCTGTGCTTTCCCTACGCCGGCGGTGGCCCGCCAGCCTTCCACCGATGGGCCGAGGCGCTGCCGGCCGGGGTGGAGCTGCTTGCCGTGCGGTTGCCAGGCCGGCATACCCGGATCGGCGAGCGACCCTACGACGACTGGGACACGTTGCTGTACCGGCTGTGCCAGGTGGTGAGCGCGGCCGTCGATCGTCCGTTCGCCCTGTTCGGGCACAGCCTAGGGGCGATGATGGCCTACGAGCTGACCCGCCGGCTGGTGGACGGTGCAGGTGCGGCGCCGCGCCGGCTCCTGCTCGCCGGATGCCGGGCGCCGGATGTGCCGCTGCTGCTCCCGGCCATCCATCAGATGCCGGATGAGGAATTTACCCGCAACCTGTCCCTGGTTGCCGGCACTCCGCCGGAGGTGCTCGCCAACCGGCGGATGATGACGCTCGTGCGGCCACTGATGCGGGCCGATCTCACCCTCGCCGAGACCTGGCCGCCGGCCGCGCCCACCCCGGTGCCCGTTCCGGCGACCGCGTTCGCCGGCCGAGACGACACCATCGCGCCGATCTGGAGCACGCGTCGTTGGTCCCGTTTCGTCGGACCGTTTACAATTCACGTTCTCGCGGGAGACCACTTCTTCGTCTGCTCAGCCGACGGTGTCTTTCTCGAACTCCTGGCCGCCGAGCTGGCGGCGGCCCTGTCAGAGGTCGGCTAGACGGGACGGTGCGCGTGGAGTCGATCTATTTCACCGAGCGGCATCAGCGATTCCGCGGGGAGGTACGGGATTTCCTGGCAGGGGCCATCGTGCCGTTCGCCCCTGACTGGGAGGCGCGGCGGCGGTTGCCGCGGGAAGCGTGGAAGTCTTTCGGCGCGGAGGGGCTACTGGGGCTGCTGCATTCCCGCGAGGTCGGCGGCAGCGGCCGGGACCTGTTCTCCTCGGTAGTCTTCTTGGAAGAGCTGGGCCGCACCGGTTATGGCGGCGTGCGGGCGGCGATCTCGGTGCACGCTTACATGGCGACCTATTACATCGCCCGCTCCGGCAATGCCGTGCTGCGCCAACGCTACCTGATCCCGGCTGTCGCTGGTGACAAGATTGCCGCGCTGGCCGTCACCGAGCCCGGGGCTGGGTCGGACCTCGCCGGTCTCGCCAGTACGGTGTACGAGGAGCCGGACCACTTTGTTCTCGACGGAACCAAGAGCATGGTGAGCAACGGCTCCTCGGCGGACTTCTTCGTGGTCCTCGCGCGCAGCGGTGCCCCTTCCTCTTCTTCCTCCGGTGGCGGCTCTCGCGGTGCGGCGGGGCTCTCGCTGTTCGTGGTCGATGCCGACAGCCCCGGGATTACGATCGACCGGACCGAGCCGCTTGGTTGGCGCGCCGCCGATCCGGCGACCGTGCGCTTCGACGCTGTCCGGGTGCCTCTCGACCGGGTCGTCGGCCGGCTGGCCAGCGGCTTCTACCAACTCATGCGCGGGTTCCAGCTCGAACGCGTGGTCGCGGCGGTCCTCGCGCTCGGCGGCGCCGACCGGAGCCTGCAGCTGACTCGGGAACACCTGGTGGGCCGCGGTGCCTTTGGCGCCAGGCTGGCTGACCTGCAGGCCGTGCGCCACCGGGTTGCCGACCTCGCCACCGACCTGGCCGCCGCACGTGAGCTCGTCTACCACGCGGTCTGGCGGTACCAGTCCGATGACCTGGGATCGGTGCGGGAATGTTCCATGGCCAAGCTCTGTGCCACCGAACTCGCCGCCCGGATGGCGGACACGAGCTTGCAGTTACACGGCGCACATGGCTACCTCGACGACACCGAGGTTGCCAGGGCCTTCCGCGATGCGCGGGCGGCCACCATCGCGGCCGGTCCCAGCGAGGTCATGCGCGACATCATTGCCCGGCTGGAGATCGACGAAGCCACCAACGTGCCAACCTGAATCTCGGGAAGGCTGGCTACCAGAGAGGTCACCGACGTCATGTCCGAGGGTGGTGGGTCTCCGGCGCTGAATTTTCGTCGGCTTCAGCAACGGTTGCGGGATCCGTTCGACCCGCTCGACGATAGGCGGCCGGGCACCGTCGTGGTCCTGCCGAGCACGACGCTGGATCATGACGGGTTGGCGAAGATCCCCGGAATACGGCACTACGAGGAGCGGTTGCTCGTCTTCTTGCAGTTACTTCGCCGGCCCAAGACCCGGATCGTCTATGTCACCAGCGACACACTGGGCCCAGTCGTCCTGGAATACGCCCTCGACCTGGTTTCCTCGTTGCCGAACTGGCATGGCCGGCGCAGGCTGACATTGTTCGACTGTGCCGACCGCGAGCCGGCTCCGCTCACTGAGAAGATCCTGCGCCAGCCGAATCTCGTCCGGGAGATCCGGCAGGCGATAGGTGATCCGCTCGACGCCTGCCTGGTGGCCTTCAACGGTTCTTCCTTCGAACGTGAGCTTGCTGTGCAGCTCGGGATACCGCTGTACGCCGCCGATCCCGAACTGTCCCATCTGGGCAGCAAAAGCGGTTCTCGCCGGGTGTTTGCAGAGTCCGGTGTCACCGTTGCGGACGGTTTCGAAGATCTGCGGGATGAGCGCGACGTGGCGGACGCGCTGGCCACGTTGCGGACCCGCGACCCGGGCCTGCGGCAAGCAATGATCAAGCTCAACGACAGCTTTGGGGCCGGTGGGAATGTACTCTTCTCCTTTGACGGCGCACCCGAAAAAGGGCTGAGAAGGTGGATTTCGAGCGAGCTGCCCCGGCGAGCCGTCTTCGCCTCACCACCTGATTCTTGGGAGCGCTATCTAGCGAAACTGGTCACCATGGGAGCCGTGGTCGAACGGTTCGTGATCGCGAGCGAGCCGCGGTCGCCCTCGGCTCAGTTATTGATCTCCCCGGCCGGCACAGTGCGTATCCTGTCTACCCAGGACCAGCTGTTCTCCGGCGCGGCGAATCAGATTTTCATCGGCGGCACCTTCCCCGCGGACGCCGAATACCGCGTGGAAATCCAGGAACTGGCGCTGCGTGTGGGGAAGACGCTGGCGGCCAAGTCGGTCGTCGGGCTACTGAGCGTTGATTTCCTGTCGTCACGCATCGCGACTGGATGGCGACACTACGGGCTTGAGATCAACCTGCGGATGGGCGGTGGCACCGCGCCGTACTTCTTGCTGCACGGCCTGGTCGAGGGCGAGTTCGACGCCCAGTCCGGAAACTATCTCGGGCCGGACGGCGAACCACGGTGTTTCTTCGCGACGGACCGCCTGCAACACGACCGGTACCGCGTGCTCGGACCGGACGACGTGGTGGATGCGGCGCTGCGCAACAGCCTGCATTACAGTGGCGCTACCAGGGACGGCGCGGTATTTTACATGCTGGGTGCGTTGGAGATCGGTCGGCTCGGGGTGGTGGCCATCGACCGGACCCGCGCCTCCGCGACCCTCCGGTACGAGAAGGTCGTCACGATGCTGGATGCCGAAAGCGATCGGCGATGAAGTAGCGAGATCCTCTGGACGTACGGTTGGGTGCAGGCCGAATCCCAACGCCGGGGCGACACCCCGGCCCAGCGTCTGCTGGCTATCTTCGAGATCTTCGGCGAGTGGTTCGCCCGGTCGGATTGCGAGGGCTGCTCGTTTATTACCGTACTGCTCGAAGTGACCAACCCGGACAGTCCGGTCCGGCAGGCGAGTGTCCAGCACCTGGCGAACATTCGCAGTTACCTGTGTGACCTCGCGGCGCAAGCCGGGGTGGCGGACCCCGATTCATTCGCTCGCCAGTGGCACCGTAGCGCGCATCGAAGCACTGTAGGTTCGGTTCAGCACTGTAGGTTCGGTTCAGCGGAGCTGCGCTCCAACACCGATCAGCTTCTCGCGGAAGTTCTCGTAACCGCGGTCCAGCAAAGAGACTCCCGTTACCGTCGAGTCGCCTTGCGCTGCGAGTGCCGCCAGCACGTAGGAGAAGCCTGCCCTCAGGTCCGGGACGTGTACGTTCGTTCCCTGCAGCTTCGTCGGTCCGACCACGACGGCGGAGTGATGGTGATTTCGCGATCCGAAGCGGCAAGGGGTGCGCCCGAGGCACTCGGTGAAGATCTGTATCTGGGCACCGAGCGCATGGAGTGCCTTCCCGTACGCCAGCCGGTTCTCGTGCACCGTCTCGTGCAGCACCGTCACGCCGTCTGCCTGCGTGAGTGCAGTGACCATAGGCGACTGCCAGTCCGTCATGAAGCCAGGATGCACGTCTGTCTCGATGACCAGTGGGCGAGGCATGGACTTCTCCCGCCAGAACGTCACCTCGTTGCCGTCGCTGGAGAAGGCAAACTCGCCACCTGCGCGCCGGTAGACGTTGAGATACGTCCCAAGGTCGGCCTGCCGGACGCCGTGCACAGTGATCCGGCCGTCGGTCGCCAGTGCGAGGCTCGCCCAGGAAGCCGCCTCGAGCCGGTCCGGGATGGCCGTGTGTGAGACCCCCCTCAGGCGGGCGGCACCGGTGACTTGGATAACGCGGCCGGGCTGCACGGTGATAAGGGCACCCATGCGCTGGAGCATGGAGATCAGATCGATGATCTCCGGCTCGGTCGCGGCGTTGCGCAGCTCGGAGTCGCCCGCAGCGACGACCGCACCGAGCAGGAACTGCTCGGTCGCACCCACGCTCGGGTACTTCAGCTCGACGACTGCGCCCCGCAGCCCGCCCACCTCGGTCGTCAACTTGAAGCCGGTGTCGGTCCGCTCGGTGACCGCGCCGAACGCGCGAAGCACCTCCAGGTGTAGATCGACTGGACGCTCGCCGATGCTGCAGCCGCCGGGTTTCCAGACCTCCGCGTGACCGGTGCGGTGCAGCAGTGGCGCGCAGGTGAGCACCGGGATCCGGCTCCTCACGTGGAAGTACTCCAGATCGCGCGTCGCGGCGGTGCGGACGTCGCGCGCCTCGATCCGCATCTGGCCGTCTGCCGGTTGGGCGACGCTGCATCCCAGCAGCTCAAGTAGCTCGCTCACCAGCCAGGTGTTGACGATCTGCGAGACGTTGTGGATGACCACAGGCTCCTCCGTCAGGAGCGCCGCGACCATCAGCTTGGGGACCGCGTTTTTGGAACCTCGGATCTTGACCGTTCCGCCGAGCTGGATGCCGCCTGTCAGGTGTAGCGCGTCGCCTTCATCAGTCATGGGGAAGGGGAGCTCCTTGTGTGGATTTCCAGGTCAGACTCAGTAGACGCGCGATGCGTCCGTGGGGTTGTCCGGCTGGCCACGGTACCGGGATCGCGTGACTGGCTCATCCCCGGTAGGACTGGTCACCCGCTGTGCGCACCGCAGCGTGCGGTATCTCGGCCGCAGCGGCCGGGGATCACGAGTCGATGCTGGGAATCAGGCGGGCGGCGGTCGCCTTCCTGATCGCATCGACGCGTGAGATCGCACCAAGCTTGGCGTAGATGTTGGTCAGGTGGCGCTTGACCGTGCCCTCAGTGATGCGTAGCCGCTTGCCGATCTGGGCGTTGCTCAAGGCGAGCGCAGCGAGCCGCAGCACCTCTAGCTCGCGTGCGGACAGTGCCACGTTGCGGGGTGGATTGTCCAGCTGCTTGATCGTGCGGCGGGACACCGACAGCACGATGTTGTCCCGGCTGGTCACCACCGAGCGCACCGCCGCGATGAGCTCCAGGCGCGTGATCGACTTGATCAGAAAGGCCGATGCGCCCTGGTCCAGTAGCTCCCGGACCAGCTCAGCTCTGTCGTGCATCGTGAGCACGATGACTCGGGTGTTCGGGTGTCCCTGGCGCAGCCTGCTGACTGTCGCCCGGGCACCGGGTCCGGGCATCTGGACGTCAACTAGGACCACGTCCGGGCGATGAGCCGTGACGAGGGCCAACGCCTCCGCACTGTCGGAGCCCTGGGCGACCACGTGGAAGGCCCTGTCGCTGGCGAGTAACTCGGCCACCCCCTCGCGGAACAGTGCGTGATCGTCCACGAGGACAACTGAGATCGTCCTGGTGTCGACGCTCACCGCGGTGCCCCGCCGAGCGGAACCGCGATCTCCACCGTGGTGCCGTAACCCAACCGGCTGGACAGCCGCAGCTCCCCGCCGACCAGTTGCACCCGCTCTCGCATCGAGGACAGGCCAAGACCCTTGCCAGTGTTTGTCGCCTTCTGGACCGAGAATCCCCGGCCGGTGTCGGACACCCGAGCGTGTAGTTGAGATTCACTGATTCTGACGGTGACGTCCAGCCGGGTGGTGCCGGAGTGCACCAGCGCGTTGCGAATTGCCTCCCGCAGCGTGAAATAGACTTCGTCACACACCTCCCGGGGCAGTATCGCGGTGTCACCGGTGACCTCGACGCTGGTCAGGACGTTGCCGTCGTCGGCGTTGGTCGCCAGATACTCCGTGAGGGCTTGCTCGAGCTCGTCAGGTCGCATCATTGTGCGCAACTCGGCGGAGAATTGTCGGACACTGTCCAGAGCCTGCCGCATGGCCTCCCGTGCGCGGCGGAGCTTCTCCTGCGCCCGGGCTGCATCTCGGCTGGCATACACCTCATGCAGCTCGAGGTTCTGGATGCCCACGCCTATGGCGTGGGCGGCGCGATCGTGCAGATCTCTGGCCAGTCGCGCCAGCTCGGCGCGATGTGAGTCGCGGATGGTCTTGAGTACCAGCACGGTGTGGGACACGGCGTACGAGGCGGCCCAGCTCATGACCACTCGGTGCAGCATCAGCGCGGCTTCGGCGTCTGGCCGACCGCCTTCCGAGAACGTTCGCTGCACAACAGGCAGAGCGGTCTCGAACAGCACGCTCGCCGCGTGCAGCGAATCCGCGGGATGCATCGCCTCGATCGCATGGCTGGCGCCGATCTTGACGCGCAGTGACGTCGGGCTAGGACCGGTACTCTCGGTAGCTTCTCGGTAGCTGTCCACGACTTCGTCGAGTATTGATCGGGCCTGGCCCAGCATCTGCTGATGGGCGTGGGCGCTGTCCAGGATCGAGCTGCCCTGCGCTCGCAGGCGGTGTTCGAAGCTGGAGACGATCTCTTCTCGCAACTCAACAGACAGAATAGGATCATCCGTCATGCTCTTCAGCCTCCCCCCGCGGGGCCCTTCTTCCCTGGTTCTTGATCGCCGAACGTCTCTCGCTATAGTGGGGTTGTCACTGTGTGTGGACTACGCGGAGAGAGTCAAGTGCACGGCTTGTTGTGATCATGAATTTTTTGTAAAATCTCCCGCGCGCGTTCCATTGATCTGACTTGTTAGAGAGCGCAGCCATCATGATTAATACATTGCCGACCAGAAAAATCGAGCTCGGCAGCAGTCGTGCTACCGGCAAGGTGCGTCGGCCGGTCGGCCGGCTCCGCTCCAGGGAGGCCCTTCGAGCCCTGAAGCCAGGTCGATGCCCAGCATCGCCAGCGCACGCCCCAGATTTCCACCTGGCACGGCGCGGCGCAGCCCTTGTCAAGGTTGGGTGCGGTCATCGCGATGAAAAATGCGTCTTCGACGACATGGGCGGTCAACAAAATTCTCGACGAGCCGAACCTGGAGGCCTCGATTCGTCAATCGAATACTGCTCGATCGCTCTGGTGTCACAAAGACTGTCGCCTTATCGTCACCACTTTCGCCGCGATGGCATGGGCCTTGGCGACGGCTGAATCAGTGTCGGGGCGGGCGGAGCGAGCCGATAACCAGGAGTAGCCCGACGATCAGCGCCAGCGCCGCGAGGACCCACCGGCTGTCCACCTCGGGTAGCCAGGCGATGCCGCCGAGCAGCGCGGTGCCCGCGATTCCCAGCGCCCCCAGCCCGGCGAGCAGGGTGAGCAGGTCCGGCCCGCGCCGCAGGGTCAGGGCATCCGCCTCGTCGGTGTCGTACAGCGCTGGATGAGGCCCCGGATCAGCGCCTGGATGAGCGATTGTCGGGTCCGTCTCGTTCATGATCCGCGCTCCACGTGTACCTGACCGACACCGGAGTGCACGTCCAGGACCAGCTTGCCACCGCCGGGGCCGTCGGGTCCGTTGTCGGTCACGTTCACCCGGGCCGGATAGCCAGAGCCGGTGTGACCGAGGCAGTCGACTTCCCCGAGCAGCGTCTGGCAGCTCACCTGAGCGGCGACGTTCGGCGGCAGGATGACATGGGTCTCCCCGATGCCTACCGCGACACTGGTTGTCACAGTCTGGCCAGCCAACCGTAGCCCGGTGAGGTTCAGCCGGCCGTTGCCCAGGGTGACCGCATAGCGCGGCTGCACCTGGGCGGCCGTGACCGGGTCCCAGTAGCTACCGCCGATCTTGAAGCCAGACGCTGGGGTGGCCTGCAGCACCAGGGTGAGCAGGGCTAGTGGGATGGCGACAAGGATCAGCCCCCGACCGCTCTGCATGAGTGAGCCCACCACCAGGCCGAGCCCGACCACACCCAGCAGGAGTGCGGCGACCTGAGTGGCTGATAGCCCAGGCACGAACGCCAACGCGATGCCGCCGGTCAGCAGCGCGAGCCCGAGGGTGATCGGGGTGATCTTGGATCGGGTGCCTCCCGGTGCGGTGGCGTGCGCTGGCGGCGCTGAGGGTTCCGGTAGGTCCCAGGCGAACGGTGCCACACCCAGCGGGTCCCACGCTGGCGGAGCGGGCCGGTCCGCACCGTCGGTCGTTGCGTTCGTGGCCAGGGTTGCCGTGCCTGGGGTTGTGGTGCCTGGGGTTGTCGTGCCTAGTGGCTCCGCGGGCGGGGGCGACCCCGGAATCTCGCCCAGCGCGGCCCGCGAGCGGTGCAGCAGCACCAGCGTTCCCAAGGCCGCGGCGAGCGCGAGCACGCCCGACGCGCGCCCACCGAACACCGCCCCGGTCGCCGGAATCAGGAGCAGAACGAGCACGATCGTGAGCGTTGCGGACATCGAGCCGCGCCCCCGCCCGACCACGCTTGCCGCGGCGGAGGCCTGGTCTCCCTCAGCCGGCAGCAGCAGCCAGCCCAGCAGGTACAGCAGCACTCCCGCCCCGTTGAACAGGGTTGCTACCACGAACGCTACCCGAACCAGCACCGGGTCGATGGCATACCGCCGGCCGATCGCCGCCGCGACCCCGGCGACCTTGCTGTCGTCGGCTCGCCGACGTGGCCTGGTGGCCCAGAAGTCCCGTATCGTGTGCTCCACGTTGGCCTCCCTCACGCCTTGAGCCTGGCCCTTCCGGACGGCGAGCACCATCGGGGGTCACCCTGATCCGACCCCTGGTCGGGGAACACCGGTCGGGCAACACTGGTCGGGGAACACCGGGGTCGCCCCTTATACCCTTGGCACCCCTGCGCGTGTGACCATGACAACCGTGAGCACACCGGCAGATCAGGCGACCGGAGTCCAGTCGCCCACCCAGCCGGTGGCCGGGCCGCCACGGTTGCGCCGGCATCGGTCGGACCGGGTCATCGCTGGGGTGTCTAGTGGGATCGCCGAGCACCTCGGTGTGCCGGTGTTGTGGGTGCGGGTGATCTTCGTCGTGCTCGCCGGTCTCAGTGGGGCCGGGCTGATCGGTTACGTGCTGCTGTGGGCGTTCCTGCCGGCGACCGAGGCCGGTGCCCGCCGATCGGGTACCGCACAGGATCGGCAGCAGGCGGTCGGTCTGGTCGTGCTCGGCGGGGGCCTGGCACTGGCCGGGGCCGGGCTGGGCGTCGCGTGGGGTGGCTGGATGACCGGACCGCTGGGGGTCGCCCTGGTCGGTGCGGGTGTGGTGTGGCGGGAGGCTGACGCCAGCCAACGGACCCGCTGGCGCAGTGGCGCGGGCGTGGTCCTCGGCGGCGGGAGGATGGCACTGCTCCGGGTGCTGGCCGGGATCGCGCTGGTGACCAGCGGGATCGCGGTGTTCCTGTTCAACCAGGGCAACCTGGGCCAGTGGCGATTTGCGCTGCTGGCCGCCGCCGCGACCCTGGTCGGGGTAGCCGTGCTCACGGTGCCCTGGTGGTTGCGGCTGATGCGCGCCTTGGGCGAGGAACGCCGGGCCCGGATCCGCACTGAGGAACGGGCCGAGATCGCCGCGCACCTGCACGACTCCGTGCTGCAAACGCTGGCGCTGATCCAGCAGCAGTCGAATTCGGCCCGGGAGGTTCGCCGGTTGGCCCGCGGCCAGGAGCGGGAACTTCGCTCCTGGCTCTATGGCACGCAAGGCTACGGGTGGGCAGCGCAGGCCGGTAGCAACGGCGGCACCGCGGCGCCGGCGTTCGCCGCGACACTGCACGCTGTTGCCGGCGAGGTGGAGGACACCTACGCGGTGAGCATGCAGGTCGTCGTGGTGGGCGACTGTGCCTTGGAGGAGCCGCTGCCCGCGCTGGTGCAGGCCAGCCGGGAGGCGATGGTCAATGCGGCCAAACACGCCGGGATCGCCGAGGTCAGCGTGTATGCCGAGGTCGAACCCGGGCAGGTGCATGTTTTCGTCCGGGACCGGGGCGCCGGATTCGATCCGGCGGCCGTCGCTGCTGACCGGCACGGGTTGGCCGACTCGATTCACGGCAGGATGGAACGCCACGGGGGTACCGTCAGCCTGCGCACCGCGCCCGGTGAGGGCACTGAGGTCCAACTGGCCGTCGCTCGCCGAAAGGGTGGAGAAGACGCATGACCATCGACCAGGGTATCCGGGTTTACCTCGTGGATGACCACACGCTGTTCCGCACCGGGGTGAAGGCCGAACTGGCCCGGGCTGGTATCGCCGATCCGAGCGTGCCGCCGGTCGTCGTGGTCGGCGAGGGCGGATCAGTGGACGAGGCGGTCACCGGGATCGGGCATCTGCGCCCCGACGTCGTGCTCCTCGACGTCCATATGCCGGACGGGGGTGGTGCGGAGGTGCTGCGCCGGGTCCGTTCCGAGCACCCCGAGGTGGTGTTTCTCGCGCTGTCGGTGTCCGACGCGGCTGAGGACGTGATCGCGGTGATCCGGGCCGGAGCCCGCGGGTACGTGACCAAGACGATCTCCGGACGGGAACTGGCGGACGCGGTGCGCCGGGTGCATGCGGGTGACCCGGTGTTCTCCCCGCGGCTGGCCGGTTTCGTGCTCGATGCGTTCGCCCAACGGCCCGGGGCAGCGCCAGTGGGCGACCCGGAGCTGGATCTGCTCACCCCACGAGAACGCGACGTGCTGCGCCTGTTGGCCCGCGGCTACGCCTACAAGGAGATCGCCGCTGAGCTGTTCATCTCGATCAAAACGGTGGAGACCCACGTGTCGTCGGTGCTGCGCAAAACTCAGCTGTCCAACCGGTACGAGCTGTCCCGCTGGGCTTCCGACCGCCGCCTGGTGTAAAGGGCGATAGCCGTCACCTGCCGGTGAGTGTGGAGCCACCGATCCGTGCGGCGGATTCGATCAGTACCCGGCCGTTGGGTGCGTTGCCCATGGTGAGCCGGTAACGTTCGAACGTTCGCTTCCGGTTTGTCGGCTCGAACACCAGGCTCACCAGCACGGTGTTGCCTTGCACGGCAACTGGTCCGCGGATGCTGATGTGGTTGATCCCGCTCCAGAAGTCGTTGTAGCGCTGGAAACCCTGGGCGCGTTCGGCGGTGCCGAGGTACTGCCATGCCACGGTGGGGTCATCGGGTAGCAGCCCGTAGTAGGAGCGGACAGTCTGCTCCAACTGCGCGGGTTGCGCTGAGGTGAGTTGCTCTGGGGTGAGTTGCTCTGGGGCGGGTTGCGGTGGGGGCGCCGGCATCGGCGTGGGGAGGGCGTCCGCGCCGGCCGCCGGTGGTGTTGTGGACCTGGCTCCGGCCAGCTGGCCACGGCCTGCGGTAGGCACGGCCACAGTCGAGGCCACGGCCAGCACCACGGCGAGCACGAGAAGGCAGCCGGCACTCCCGAACAACACCGCCGGCCGCCGCCACCACGGGATCCGGTCGGCCACCGGGCTCCGCCACGCCGTCACGGCGGTTGGCGCAGTGCTGGCGGGCAGATCCACCGCGGTCGGCGTCGCCGGGGCGGGCCCCGTGGTCCGCGTGCGCAGGGGCCTGGCGTGAGCCGCCACCGCACCGAGCGCCGTCACCGCTTCCGGCATCGAGGGCCGCGCCGCTGGATCGTCCGCCAGCAACCGCATCAGGACCGCGGACAGCGGCCCGGCCCGTTGCGGGGGCCGGATCCGGCCTTCGGCGGCGGTCCGCAGCAGCGCCAGGGTGTTGTCGTCCAGCCCGAATGGCGGTTCGCCCTCCACCGCCGCATAGAGCGTCGAGCCCAGGGAGAACACGTCACTCGCGGGACCGGGCAGCTCCCCGCGGGCCACCTCCGGAGCGAAGTAGGCGGGCGTGCCCGCCAGCACGCCGGTGCGGGTCACCATGGCGTCCCAGCTTGCCCGGGATATCCCAAAGTCGGTGATCTTGACGATCCCGCCCTGCCCGAGCAGAACATTGCCCGGCTTGACATCCCGGTGCACGATCCCGGCTTCGTGAGCCGCGGCGAGCGCGGCGGCGACCTGCCGGCCGATCCTGGCCACCTCGTGCGGCGCCAGCGTGCCCCGCTCGGCGAGAACCGCGGCCAGGCTGCGCGCGGGCAGGTACTCCATGACCAGCCACGGCACTATCTGGTCGCGGGCGCCGGTGGCACCATCGAGAGCCACGTCGTAGACGTGGATAGCGTGCGGATGCTGCAGTCGAGCCGCGATGCGGCCCTCGCGCATGGCCCGGTCCCTGGCTGTCTGTGCGTCCGCCTCGGCCAGGCCGGGCTGCATCAGCAGCTCCTTGATCGCTACCGTGCGGTCCAGCCGCTCGTCGTGTGCTCGCCAGACCACGCCCATCGCGCCAGCGCCGATCCGCCCGTCCAGACGGTAGCGGTCGGCGACGAGCCTGGTATCGGGGCTCACCTATTGCGCTCCTCGCTCACCACCTCAGGCTAAAGCCCGCCGCCACCCGACAAACCCATCTCGGACAACCGCATCGGTGTCCGGTAGCTCCAGCGGGGCGGGCGGTGCCCGCCGATGGGGTCAGGCGCCGCTGCGGTAGTGCGTCCGGGTGCTCTGCAGGGCCTGGTAGCCCACCACGCCGCTAGCGGCTCCGGCCAGAATGGCCAGGATGTCGGCAGCTGGACCGTGGGTGGCGAGCAACAGCGCGAGCAGCGCCATGCCGAGGGTGACCGCCGCCACCGGAACCCGGCTGCGGATGTACTGGCTGACCGGTTCGCCCCCGGCTCGCCGGTTGGCCGCTGACCCCAGCATCGCGAGGTATCCGCCGTGGGCTGCCGCGGCCAGCAACCCGGCCAGCGCGATGAGAACGGCAATCAGATTGAGCAGCATGTGACCAGTGTGCTCCGGCAGGTGAGAGCGGCGCCGCTGACGATCAGTGACCGAGCTGACCGCGTCCCAGCCGTAGCAGCAGCATCGCCAGCACGTGCCCCTCTTTGCCCAGTTCACGGTAGCGGTTGAGGACGGCCATCTCGCGGCCGTGCACCACCCGCGGACCGCCAGCGGCTCGTCGAGCGTTGCCGATCGCCTGGGACACCGCGGTGCGTCGCTGCACCAGCCGCAGGATCTCGGCGTCGAGTTGGTCGATCTCGGTGCGCAGCGCGTCGAGGTCGACTATCTCGACATCGAGAACTCCCGGCGCTGCTTCGCGGGTCGCCTGATGGGACATCGTGGTGGTCTCCCAATTCTGTCCCGGAGCCCGCGTTCCCCGGCAGCAACGACGCCCCAGGTCCGTGGACTCCGGGGCGTCGTGGTGGTCTGTACGTTGTGCGTCACGCCATCACGGGCACCGGATCCGGTACCCGTAAAAAAAGCGGTGGTGACTCAGCACGCCATGAAGTCTGCCACGGTGCGCCGCCCGCCGTCCACCTAGCTTTCGGGAGGCCTGCCCGCAGTGGACTCTCCGCATGACGGTGCCCCCCGGTACCGTGGTCGCCACGATGAGTGCCTCCGTTGCCAACTCTCCTGACGCCGCCCGGGCACAGGACCTGCTCGCCGAACTTAACCCGCAGCAACGTGCGGCGGTGGAGCATGCCGGCTCCCCGCTGCTCATCGTCGCGGGTGCCGGGTCCGGCAAGACCCGAGTGCTCGCCTACCGGATCGCCTACCTGCTCGCCCAGCGCGACGTAGCGCCCGGGCAGGTGCTGGCGATCACCTTCACGAACAAGGCCGCGGCCGAGATGAGGGAGCGGGTCACCGCGCTGGTCGGCCGGCGCGCCGCGGTGATGTGGGTCTCGACGTTCCACTCGATGTGCGTGCGGATCCTGCGCCAGCAGGCCACCATGCTGTCCGGGCTGACGTCGAACTTCTCCATCTACGACTCCGACGACACCCGTCGCCTGATCGGGATGGTGGCCCGCGACCTGGATCTGGACCCGAAGCGCTACCCCGCCCGCACCCTGGCGGGGAAGATCTCCAACCTGAAGAACGACCTGGTCGCCCCCGGCGATGTCGCGGTGGCGGCGGCGAAAGACGACCTTGAGCGCCGGGTGGTGGAGGTTTATGCCGGTTACCAGCGGCGGCTGACCGCCTCGAACGCGCTGGACTTCGACGACCTGATCATGCGTACTGTCGAGCTGCTGCAGACCTTCCCGGACGTTGCCGAGCATTACCGGCGCCGGTTCCGCCACATCCTGGTCGACGAGTACCAGGACACCAATCATGCGCAGTACGTGCTGGTCCGGGAGTTGGTGGGGCCAGCGTCGGCGGACGGGGAGGATCCCGCCGAGCTATGCGTGGTGGGCGACGCCGACCAGTCCATCTACGCTTTCCGGGGCGCCACGATCCGCAACATCGAGGAGTTCGAGCGGGACTTCCCGAACGCCCGAACGATCTTGTTGGAGCAGAACTACCGGTCCACCCAGACGATCCTGTCCGCGGCGAACGCAGTGATCGCGCGGAATCCCGGCCGCCGGGACAAGCGGTTGTGGTCGGCCGCCGGGGACGGTGAGCCGATCGTCGGCTACGTCGCCGACAACGAGCACGACGAGGCGGCGTTCGTCGCAGCGGAGATCGATCAGTTGGTCGACAGTGGCAGCGCCCGGTTTGGCGACGTGGCGGTGTTCTACCGGACCAACAACTCCTCCCGGGTATTCGAGGAGATGTTCATCCGGCTCGGATTGCCCTACAAGGTGGTCGGCGGGGTGCGCTTCTACGAGCGCCGCGAGGTCCGGGACGCGCTGGCCTACCTGCGGGTGCTGGACAACCCCGAGGACACCGTGTCGCTGCGCCGGATCCTCAACACGCCACGCCGGGGAATCGGGGACCGCGCGCAGGACGTGGTGGCCGTACACGCCGAGCGGGAGCGGATCTCCTTCGCCGCGGCGCTGCGGGCCGTCGCGGCCGGCCAGGAGATCCCGCTGCTCAACCCGAGATCCCGCAACGCGATCACGGCGTTTGTGGCGCTGATGGACGAGCTGCGGGACAGGGTGACGGCGGGCGAGGGGGTTGCGGAGGTGCTTGAGGCGGTGCTTGAGCGCACCGGCTACCGGGCCGAGCTGGACGCCTCCGAAGATCCCCAGGACGGCTCCCGGCTGGACAATCTCACCGAGCTGGCGACGGTGGCGCGGGAGTTCGTGACGGAGGCTGAGTCGGTGGTTCCGGCTGCGGACGGTGGCGCCGAGCCCGGGTCGCTCGCGGCGTTCTTGGAGCGGGTCGCGCTGGTCGCTGACGCTGACCAGGTCCCGGACGACGACGGGGTATCGGGTGGTGTGGTGACCTTGATGACCCTGCACACCGCCAAGGGCTTGGAGTTCCCGGTGGTGTTCCTCACCGGCTGGGAGGACGGACTGTTCCCGCACCAGCGCGCGCTGGGCGAGGAGACCGAGCTCGCGGAGGAGCGCAGGCTGGCCTACGTCGGGCTGACCAGAGCCCGGCATCGGCTCTACCTGTCCTGGGCGATCACCCGGTCGGCGTGGGGAACGCCCACGACCAATCCGGCGTCGCGCTTCCTGTCCGACGTGCCCGAGTCGCTGGTCCGTTGGCGGCGCGAGGAGCCTGGCCGTGCCGGTCCGGTCGGGCGCACGGTCTTCGGCGGTCGCGGGTCGCGCGGTGGGCAGAACGCTCCGGCGCTGTCGCTGGAGGTGGGGGATCGGGTCACTCACGACAAGTACGGCCTGGGCACTGTGGTGGCCACTGACGGCAGCGGCCCACGAGCTACCGCAACCATCGATTTCGGCTCAGCTGGGACAATCCGGTTGATGCTTATCGGCGGAGTCCCCCTGGTGAAACTGTAGAATCTCAGTGCCATTGCGGACACGATGGGCCGGTGACGGTAGCAGAGGTCATCGTCCGCGCCGTGATTCATGCGGAACCTCACAGCATCGCCAGCAGGTCGCTTACCGTTGGTCGGCGGACTCCTCAGTTTAGTACCTTGACCTGGATTACTAAGGAGATCGTAAGTAGGTAGACTTGGTGGCCTATTTGTGATTTAATTCTCCCGTGCGGGATAACGATGGCCGAAAGCTTGATCACGCTACGCTGGAAGCGATCCGGATTCGAGCGTGCGAGCAGATCGAGAACGGTGCCCGGGCGGAGGATGTCGCGGCCAGTCTCGGTTTCAACCGATCGACGGTTTTCGGGTGGATCGCGGCGTACCGACAGGGTGGCGCGGAGGCCTTGCGTGCCAAGCCCGTTCCGGGGCGTCCACCGAAACTCACCCGAGCGCAGATGCGCATGCTGTTCACAATGATCGCCGGCTCGAACCCAGCGCAATATCAGCTGGACTTCGCGTTGTGGACCCGCGATCTGGTGAGGCAGGTCATCGCTCAGCGGTTCGGCGTCGAGCTCTCGGTCGGCTCGGTGGGACGGATCCTACGAGGACTCGGAATGTCACCGCAGCGCCCACTGCACCGGGCCACCCAGCAGGACCCCGAGCGGGTACAGCGCTGGCGCACTGAGGAGTACCCCGCCATCCGAGACGAAGCCGCGCAGCTCGGCGCCACCGTGTACTTCGCCGATGAAGCTGGCGTCCGCTCCGACTACCACTCCGGCACCACGTGGGCGCCGGTCGGACAGACACCGATCGTACGGACCACCGGCACCCGACACTCGATCAACATGATCTCCGCGGTCACCGCCAAAGGGGCCATGCACTTCACGACCTTCACCGGAAAAATGAACGCCGACGTGTTCATCGCTTACTGCCGCGACCTGCTCCATGATGACGGTGGTATCGTCTTCCTCGTCATCGACGGACATCCTGTCCACCGCTCCCGCGCGATCACAGAGTTCGCCGCCTCAACCAAAGGAAAGCTTCGCTTGTTCTTCCTCCCACCCTACTCGCCGGAGCTCAATCCCGATGAATGGGTCTGGAAGAACGTCAAACATGACCGGGTCGGTAAGACCGCCATCACGTCCTTCGATGACCTACGCGACAAAGCTGAATCCGCGCTCCTGCGCCTCCAACGCTTACCCGAACTTGTTCGCACGTTCTTCAGCGACCCATGCCTTAGCTACATCAAATAACCTGACGAGTCGGTCTAGCTACTTACGATCTCCTTAGTAGCCTGTTTCCGCCAACCCGGTGAACGGATCATCTAAGGTCATAGGGCTCACGTGGACTGGGCTGTGGATTCGGATCGGCGTGAGCGAGGTGGTCCTGCACACGGGCATGGCGGAATTGGTATACCGCGCCGGACTGCCGTAGCACTCCCCTGCGGTGGGCGTCGTCGAGGAATCGCATCAGTCGCCACGGCTGGTAACCGCGCAGGGCCAGCCAGATTCGGCTGACCGCATAGGCTCCCCACGCCCTGGATAGCACCCCCCCGCACCCACAGGTGAGCCCGCCGGTTACCCCGTAGGCAGCAAGCCCAAGGATCGTATGCGAACCGGTATCGGCTGGTTCGAACTGGAGGACACCGACGACGGCGCCGGTGAGCGCGAACATGTATCCACCCACGCGCCCATACATGCGGCCACCCAGGACTCCACCCGCGACCGCGCCCACCAGTGCACCGGCCAGAATCGCTCCACCGCCATTGAGGACGCCGAAGGCGAGTCCAGAGGTAAGCCCGTCCCCGAGGCTCCCCGCAAGCCCAGTCGACAGCGCCATTACCAGGCCGAATGAGAACGCGGCTGTGCGATCCTGTTTTAGGACGACTCTGGGACTGGAGATCTGGGTCATATCGGCTGGTATGTCCAGCCACACCGACGCCGCGAGCGTGAACCCCAACACCAGCCCGGCCGCGAGCGCCCCTTGGTACGGCAGACCAACCCCGAAACTGACACCGACACCCATCGCAAGGCCGGGCACGAATCGACGAAGAAACGGCACCAGCGTTCCCCGGAATCGCGCGTCGACACGCAACGGTTCGTGCTGCTTGTTCAAGCCGTAAGACAGGCCGGTCGCCAGACCGAACACCAGACCGAACACCAGGATTGCCGCAAGGCGGTAGGTGGGGTCAGCGACACCTGCCATGCCGAGGACACCCACGAACCCAAAGACCAGCCCGGCGGTGAGCCCGATGGATATCGCGCGAGTAGTCCTGGGAATGGCGTTCAACCAACTGCCACCATGCCAGATCCCTGCTGGCGAGCATGTCAAGATGACGGCCGAGGAATGTCAGCCAATGGCGGGCTTGGTCTGGCGAGTATCGCCCCGTCGCCGAGGTCGATGGTGTTCTGGGTGCGGGGGGAACATAGCGGTAGGCAGCGGGGATGAACGCCTCAAGCAGGTGGTGTTCGACGGCGGCTTGGTCGGGGAATCGGGTGGCATCGAGCAGTTCTGTGGGATCAGAAGCAGGGGCGGCATAGACGGTTCTGGCCAGACTGACCATCAGGGGGCTGGTCAACGCTCTCGCTAGCGGCACGTCGGGACGCGAGCAAAGGTGATCCACCACGGGACACCAGCGGTCTGTGGCCGATGGCCCCGCCGCCATCAGAAAACTCGCCGCGTCGTCAAGGTTCACGGGTTCGATCTCCCGCACGGTTGCTTGGGTCAGGATGGTGCCGCTTCGGGCCACCGCAGCCTGATAATCGTCGCTGCGGCAGGTCACCAGCAAGGGGTGCTTGTTGGCAACGGCGGCATCTAGGGCGTCGATGGCCTGCGGGAGCAGCGCTGCGGAGATCTCGTCTAAGCCATCCAAGACCACCATGACTTGTCCCTGGGTGACCATCCGCTCGGCCGCGTCAGGGCCGTAGACGTCGTGGTTGGCCAGCGCCGGATAGTCCTCGAGGATCCGGCGCGCTAGCCAATGATGCAGGTGCTCGGTGCGAGGATCCCATGAGGAAGCACTCAGCAGTACCGGCACCGGTTCACCTGGCCGCAGACTGTCCAATAGACCGAGGGTGAACAGCAACGCCAGCGCGGTCTTACCTGCGCCGACATCTCCCAGGAGCATCAACTGCCGGACCCGTAGCTTCCTGAACAACTTGACCAGGCACTCTGGCCCTGCACCGTCGTTCAACGCTGTTGCCAGACTGGGCGCCACGGGCCGTCTGGTGCGCGACCACCGGATGCGTATCGGCTCGGGCCGTCGCAAGAACCGCGACGCCTCCTGTACCCACTGCCGACGCACCGCGTCGGCGAGGTCGGTAACCGCCTGGTCCGGCGGTGGGTCCTCCTTCGAGCCGACTGGTGTGGTCGGCCACCACGAGGTTACGATGCCGATCACCGCCACGATGATCGCCACATCCGCGCTAACCACAGGCGCCCAGATACTGGCCCGATCCACACCCTTAGCGATCAACACACTGTCCAGCAGCACCAACACGACCAGCAACGCGAGCAACCCGACCACCCGCACCGGACCTACTAAACGATTCCCACGCCGTCGGGTGTGATCACTACGTATTCTGCTCGCCACGCTATGTATTCTGCTCGTCACTGTCGCTTCGGTTTCGATCTCCTCCCAGGCGACGCGACGGTGCAGGCAGGCGGGGAATGAGCCGGTATACGGACATTGACAGCATCGTGATCAACTACCGTAACCAGGTCGTGCAGATGGTCAACGAGATCCTGATGTTCGACGGTTCGCTCGTCATCGCCAGTCACGGCGCTTACGGTCCCTGTCGAGCTTGACCCGTCCTCGGTGCAGTCCATGGGGTGTCAGGGTCGCCCGCTAGCGTTCGAACATATGTTCGACTACGCTACTGGGGGTGCGAGATGGACGAGCGGTTAGGTCGGGTGTTGCGGGAGCGCGTGGAAGCGTACCTGCACGAGGTCGAGCGGATGCTCCGCGCAGCGGAGCCAGGAGCGGCCTGGCCAGCGGTGCGGGCTCGGCTGCTGCCTCTTGCCACGGCCTGGCGGAGCCTTTTGGCGCAGCACAGTTCTGGTCCCGGGAGACGCTGCCAGCACTGCGACCGGGCGTTCCGCCCGTGGCGGCGCAGCCGGCTCCCGTTGTGCTCGGTGTGGCGCACGGCGCACGCTTATCTGGTTGGCGGATGGCCATCAGGTGGCGGCCAGTGAACTGGCGAGCAGCGCCATCACAGGTCGATGCCGTGCTGGTGCAGCCAGATAAGCGGATTGATCTTCTGACCGGCTGCGTTCCACACTTCGAAGTGCAGGTGCGGCCCGGTCGAGTTGCCCCGGTTGCCCATCTCGGCGATCTCCTGGCCCGCTCGGACCTTCTGGCCTTCCACCACGAGCGAGCGGTTGATGTGCCCGTAGACGGTAATCGTGCCGTCGGAGTGCCGGATGCGCACCCAGAGGCCGAAACCGCTGGCCGGCCCGGACTCCGCAACCACGCCGTCGGCAGCGGCGACGATCGGCGTCCCGATGGCATTGGCGAGGTCGATACCGTAGTGGAACACTCCCCACCGGGCGCCGTATCCCGAGGTGAAGACGCCATTCGTGGGCAGGACGAACCGAACCCGGCTGGCCTCGGCTTCCTGGGTGGCGCGCTCGTTAAGCAAGCGCTGGCCCTTCGCCATCGCCTGCACGGCTTCGACCGAGGCGGGGTCTGCTGGCCGAGTCACCGGAAGGTACTCCGGGGCGGGGGCGGGGCCGCCGATGCCCATCGCCGTCGACGCGTCCTGTGCGGACGCCAGCAACGTGGCATCGTCGGAGATCGTGACGGCAGTGTGGTCGATTGTCTGGCCTGCGGCCACGAAGGCGCCAGCGGCCACGGCTGCTACCACTACCCGACCGCGCGCGGCAGGAGAAGGGGCCGTGATGCGGTGCGCTGCCCGGGGACCCGGCAGGCTGGGACTCGGGTGGCTGGGCTGCAGCGCCGCCTCAACCACCAGAGATGGTTGTCGGCCGCCTGGGGAGCGGTGTCGAGCCAAGACCTGCCTTTCCGTCTCGGGGGGGGAGTCCGTGCTGACACCGGGCGGGGGATCCCGGGAAGCTGGTGGGAACCAGCCACCAGTCAGCAGTACTCGGGCTGTGGGCCGTGGGACTGTAACGAAGGGCGGCGCGTGGGGGCAAGGCGCCGCTCCGCGATACGTCTGGCTGTATCGGCCAGCGTCAGTTTCTCCGCGCTGGGCGGTCGCCATACGAGCTACCCTCGGCTCAATGAGCGGACGTATCCGGGTGGTCGTCGCGAAACCGGGGCTCGACGGGCACGACCGCGGCGCCAAGGTTGTCGCGCGTGCCCTGCGCGACGCTGGCATGGAGGTCGTCTATACCGGACTGCACCAGACGCCGGAACAGATCGTGGCGACGGCGCTGCAGGAGGACGCCGACGCGGTAGGGCTCTCGGTGCTCTCCGGCGCTCACATGACGCTGTTCGCCAGGGTCATCGAGTTGTTGCAGAGCAAGGGCGCGACGGATGTGCTGGTCTTCGGTGGCGGGATCATCCCCGAAGAGGACATCCCGGCGCTCACCAGGCTCGGGGTGGCCAAGGTCTTCACCCCGGGTGCCACCACCCACGAGATCGTCGATTGGGTGCGCGACGCTGTGGCCGCCGCCCCCGTGGAGTGATGTGCTTCACCGGGGTCAGTGGGCTGCTGCCGGGCAGCGGCTGGATAGGGTCGAGCGCGTGGATCTGTACGAATACCAGGCGAAGGATCTGTTCGACGCCCACGGCGTCCCGGTGCTGCCCGGCCGCGTCGTCACCACCAGCGCGCAGGCGGGAGCCGCCGCTGCCGAGCTCGGCGGCACCGTCGTCGTCAAGGCTCAGGTGAAGACCGGTGGCCGCGGCAAGGCGGGTGGCGTGCAGCTGGCCGACACGCCGGAGGAGGCGCAGCGCAAGGCGGCCGCGATCCTGGGCATGGACATCAAGGGTCACACCGTGCACCGCGTGCTGGTCACCCCCGCGTGCGACATCGTTGAGGAGTACTACCTCTCGTTCCTCCTCGACCGCACCCACCGTGGCTTCCTCGCGATGGCCAGCGTGCAGGGCGGGATGGACATCGAAGAGGTCGCCGCGACGACACCCGAGGCGTTGGCCAAGGTGCCCGTGGACCCCATTGCCGGTGTCAACGCCGCCAAGGCCGCCGAGATCGTCCAGGCCGCCGCCTTCCCGGCTGAGGTGGCGCAGGCAGCGGCCGACACCGTCCTGAAGCTGTGGGATGTCTTCGTCGCCGAGGACGCAACCCTGGTGGAGGTGAACCCGCTCGTCCGCGACCCGCAGGGATCAATCATCGCGCTGGACGGGAAGGTAACCCTCGATGACAACGCCAGATTTCGCCACCCCGATCACGCCGAGTTGGCCGACTCGGCCGGGGAGGATCCGCTTGAGGCCCGGGCCAAGGCCCGCCACCTCAACTACGTCAAGCTTGACGGGCAGGTCGGCATCATCGGCAATGGCGCGGGTCTGGTCATGTCCACGCTCGATGTGGTCGCCTACGCGGGCCGGGCGCATGGAGGGATGCGGCCGGCCAACTTCCTCGACATCGGCGGTGGCGCGAACGCGCAGGTGATGGCCGACGGGCTGGACATCATCCTCGGTGACCCGGACGTGCACTCGGTGTTCGTCAATGTCTTCGGCGGGATCACCGCCTGCGACCAGGTAGCCACCGGCATCGTGCAGGCGCTGAGCATCCTGGGTGATACCGCGGCCAAGCCGCTGGTGGTCCGGCTGGATGGCAACAACGTCGCCGAGGGCCGCCGGATCCTCGCGCACGCGGCGCACCCACTCGTCACGATGGTCAACACGATGGACGCCGCGGCGGATAAGGCCGCGGAGCTCGCCGCACTGACTTGCACCAAGGGAGCCTGACCAGTGGCAATCTTCCTGACCAAGGACTCGAGAATCATCGTCCAGGGGATGACCGGTTCGGAGGGTCGCAAGCACACCCAGCGGATGCTCGCCGCGGGCAGTCAGGTCGTCGGCGGGGTCACCCCGGGCAAGGGTGGCCAGGTCATCGACTTCGAGGGTGTCTCGTTGCCCGTGTTCGGCTCGGTGCCCGAGTCGATGGCCGCTACCGGTGCCGACGTCAGCGTGGTCTTCGTCCCGCCACGCTTCGCCAAGGCTGCGGTGTTCGAGTCGATCGACGCCGGCATCGGGCTGATCGTGGTGATCACCGAGGGGATCCCGGTGCATGACACCGTCGCCTTCTGCGCACGCGCCAGCGCCACCGGGCCGGCCGGGAAACCGGTGCGGACCCGCATCGTCGGCCCGAACTGTCCCGGGGTGATCAGCCCCGGCGCCTCGAATGCGGGTATCATCCCTGCCGATATCACCGGCTCGGGCCGGATCGGTCTGGTGTCCAAGTCCGGCACCCTGACCTACCAGATGATGTTCGAGCTGCGCGATATCGGTTTTTCCACGTGCGTGGGGATCGGTGGTGACCCGGTTATCGGTACCACTCATATCGAGGCCCTGCAGGCCTTTGAAGACGACCCCGACACTGCGGCAGTGGTGATGATCGGTGAGATCGGCGGAGACGCCGAAGAGCGCGCTGCCGATTACATCAAAGCCAACATCACCAAACCGGTCATCGGTTACATCGCTGGCTTCACCGCCCCGGAAGGTAAGACCATGGGCCATGCTGGCGCCATCGTCTCCGGCTCTTCCGGCACCGCTGCGGCCAAGAAGGATGCCCTGGAGGCTGCCGGTGTCCAGGTCGGCACAACACCCAGTGACACTGCGGAACTGCTGCGCGAGATCATGAAGTCGCTGCCCTGAGCCCGGCGGGGTACTCCGATCTGGTGATAGCGGGGGCGCGTCGGCCAAGTGATCGACGCGAGGATTCTACCCGGCTGCGAGGGTGGGCACCGTGAGTTTCCTGCTGTCGCCCCTCTCGCCGTCGTCGCTGTCCCGTGACCCAGCAGGTGAAGGCACTCGCCCCGGCTGGGGCGCGATGGTTGGCGCCGCCTGCCTGCCTGCCGGTGCCAGCTACCTCGTCGCCGTCGTGGTGCTCGCAATGCTCACTGCGGCCGTCGGAGCGGACAGTTCGGTGGCGGGGGTGGCGGGGGTGGCGGGCGGGCGGGGGCGGTGGGCTGGCTGGCCGCGCATCACATCCCTCTGACCATTGACGGGGCCCCGCTCGGGGTGCTGCCGCTGCTGCCCACCCTGCTCCTCGGCGCGCTGGTCGCCCGCGGTGCGGCGGGGGTGGCGGTCCGGTTCGGGATCCACCAGCCCGCCGACGCCGGGCGGGTGGCCGGGGCGGTCGCCGGCACCCACGGTGTCCTGGGTGCGTTTCTGGCGTTGGCGGTGACCCCTGCGACTGTTACCGCGGATCCCGCGCAGGCCGCCGTCGGCTGCGCGCTGCTCGCCGGTGTCGCTGCGGGTCTGGGCCTGGCCCGGCCGTGCGGGTTGCTGCCTGCGGCGCTCCGCGAGGTACCGTGCTGGGTGCGGCCTGGGCTGAGGGCCGGGCTGTGGGGCTTGGCGGTGCTGCTCACCGCCGGTCTCGCCACCGTGCTGATCGCCCTGGTGGTCTCCGTGCCTGAGGCCGTCCAGATGTCCGGGTCCGACGCCGGCAGCGCCTTCGGGCTGGCTGTCCTGTCGGTCGGGTACCTGCCCAATGCGGCGATCGCCGGATTGTCCTGGCTGGCCGGACCAGGCTTGTCGCTAGGGGCGTTGTCGGTCAGCCCGCTGGCGGTGCACGCTGGACCGGTGCCGGCGGTGCCACTGCTCGCCGCGCTACCGCAAGGCCCTGCGCAACCCTGGTGGGGTGTCGTCCTCGCGGTGCCGCTGCTGGTCGGCGCCGCGGTGGGGCGCCGTTGCGCCCCCGCTGGGTGCGACCTGCCGCAGCGGCTGCGGGTGCTCGGGGTGGCTGCCCTGGTGCTCGCGCTCGGCAGCGCAATGCTCGGCGCACTGGCCGGCGGACGGCTTGGTGCAGCGGCGTTCGACCCCGTCGACGTTCCCGTGTGGACGCTCGCGATGGCTGTACTGGCCGCGACGCTGCTCGGTGGCTGCGCCACCACGCTGCTGCCCTCCTCCCCTCTAAGGACAGGACCCAGCACGCCAGACGCCACCGATGGCCCCGACGCCGATCACGACGGCGAGGTGGACTCAGGCTGCAGCAACCCGGTACCTCCCGAACCCACAAGCAGAGCTAGCTGATCATAGGGAGTTCACCGTGCCCGCATCTCGTCCCGAAGTCGTGGCCGAACGTGTTGTGGTCCCGGCCGGGATGACGTGTGGCGAAGCCATCGCGGCCACCAAGCTACCCAACGGCCGGACCGAATGCGATCGTGGTCGTTCGTTTGCCTGACTGGACGCTGAAGGATCTTGATTGGGTGCCGGACACGGAAGTCGAGGTTGAACCGGTATCGGCCCGCCTATCGAGGACGGGCTCGCCCAGTTCCCCGAAGGTCATGTTCCGCCGCAACCAACACAGACACAGGCGCAATGCTCCCACCACACCCAGTTTCGGCTGCCTCCCGATTTTTGGTGTCCAGTCGGGGAATTCTTCGGTCACCAACCCGACCGCCAGCTCGGCCGCGCGCAAACTCAATCCAGGAAGACGGTACACTATGAGCTACCCTTCTTGCTTGTTGTGTTTCTGGCAGATCTACACTAGGCAAGAAGAATTCGCATTTTACGCAGACACGCCGACCTCATTAAGGGGCGGTTTCGATGTCAACGAGACCGTTAATCCCCAGCTCATCGGTGGACGACGGCTGGTGGGCTTCGCGCTGCGGCTTTGCGTCGCCGAGTTGGTCGGCGTGAGGCCGCACGATGAGATTGAATTCTGGATTGAGCGGATCGAGATCACCCCACCGGCTCCCAGCTGGTCGGCCGCTCCCCGTGGGAGGCTGGTGTTCGGGACGATGGCCGGTGGGTCTTTAGCTTATCTTCGATGCTGTCGTGGTCGTCCTCAGCGCCGGCTAACAGAACGTGGCGGTCGCCAGGTCCGCGCAGCTCTCCGGAGCGGTGGACGTGGTGAGCGCGGACGTGATGTTGCTGGCGGCGTCCCGGAAACGGTCAGCGGGGTGGGTATTGACCGGCATCATGATCCCTACGCGGTGGGGAAGTGCTGGGGGGCGGTGGACGTCCACCAGTGGCAGGCATCGGTCAGCTGGCGGTGGGAGGAGCGGCGCGGCGGCACCACGGTATTTTTCCCGCGGGCGCGGGCGATCGAAACGTTTCCGCCGTGGGCGGATTGGCTGCCAGCATCGAAAAAGCGGGTCCGGTCATCACTGAACTTGCCGAGCGCCCGGGTCGCTGAAAATCAGGCCGAGGCTGGGCGGACTGCGCAGGATCTCAATGTTTGGGTGGTGTTCAGGGGATCGGCGCATCCAGCGCGGTTTCTGGCTCCTTAAGGGCACCCAGTGTGGTAGGTGTCATTGTGAGAGAATTTAGCTAGACTCGCTCTTTATCACGACGACAGTACTTCGATGAAGAGAGCATGTCATGACAGAGAAGGAATACGCGAAGCCGGTTTGGTCCTACGCGGACAGTATGGGCCCGGCCATCTACTACGGGCATACCCCGGAATTCAACGGACTCCTCCCTCCGTACACGGGACGTCAGACCAGTGGGACGGGCAGTACGACCAACCCCTCGCAGTGGGCCGTCGTCTAGAGTGGCAGGGGTGGGGGCCGGGGGTGAACCCTCCGGCCCCCCGCCGATCCCGGCGTGAGGGCAGGGGTCGCGGCCCGTTGTCCGTCGAGGACAGCCAGTCGGCTTTTGTGAGGATGTCCAGCGGGCTGACCACGCTCCATCGGCGGATCACTTCGTCCCGTGAGCTCAACCAGATGCGCTGGCGCCGTGTGAGCGCCCGGGCGAGGCACGGTGGTCCACACTTGGCTCTTGCGGGTAAGGCTTGAGTCATCGGCCTGCGGGTCCACGGTGAGTTTCACCCGCGCGCTCCTACGGGAAACCCGTTAGCCTGCAGGCAACGCCCACCGTCGCGGTCGAAGGATTTCGGTGGTTCGGGTTGGGGCAGCGTGGGAGGGTTACGATGGCTGACGAGGGGACAACGAGCGCGGCCGTACCTGAGCAACCGCCTCGGCTCACGCACGAGGAGCTGCGAGGAGCCCAGGCCGACACGCTGGAGGCGCCTCGGCGCCGGTACGGAATCGCCGCGCGGATCCTGTTCGCCTTGCTCGACGTGGTGTACGGCAAGCCTCGCACGCTGAGCAAGTTCAAGGTCCTCGAGTTGATTGCCCGCGTTCCTTATATGGCCTGGGAACAGGTCGCCTTCATCGCCATCACCCATGTTCATGCGGACACAGATATGGCCCGGCGCATACACGATCGTGTCGCCACTTCCCGCGCGCAGCAAGACAACGAGATGTACCACCTGCTCATCATCGAAGAGCTGATCGCCAGATCCGGCCAGCCGCAACCACAGATCAAGTTCTTCTGGTTACCGCAGGCGATCGCATTCGTCTATTACCAGTTGTCATGGTTACTCTTCGTGGTGCACCCGAGCTGGTCGTATCGTCTCAATGCGGACTTCGAAGACCACGCGGAGCACGAATACATGACCATGGTCGCCGAACATCCCGAGTGGGACAGCGCACCATTTGAATCTTCGTTCGCCCACGACTTCGGCCACTTCGCCTCGCTCGCGGACGTGTTCCGACAGATCAGCCACGACGAACGGGTACACAAGCTCGAAAGCGAGGCCCTGATGAGGAAACCCCGGTTCCGCTAACGACCCCCCGGTTGGTGCCCGTTGCGCCGTCGTGCTTGTGACTGTATGTGAGCCAGTGTGACTCCCGCTGCCCGGTGCCGATCGGCACCGGATGCAGTGCCACCAGCAGTCGCCAGGTCCTGCCGAACCCCTTGCCCCGTCGTCGGCGCAAGGGTGCGATCCGCTGTCGCAACAAAACGGGGTAATCGGAAGGCCTTCGACGTATGCGGTCACATACGTCGAAGGCCTTCCGGTGATGGAAGCCCGCGCGAGGCGCTAGAGGCGCTTCCGGTCAGGGGGGTGACCGGTCAGGGGAGCTTCCGTTCAGGGGTGCTCGCGGCGACGGGCGCTCGTGTCCTGGCGGACTCTTCCACCTGGGTGTTCGCGCGCTCGGTCCTGCTGGTGTCCGAAGTGTTGGCCTCCGACCTGTTGGTGTCGGCGGAGCGCTTGGTATACTCTGCCGTGTCGTCGTCGTTGTTGCTGTAACGCTCGTTTTTCCGCGACCTGTTAGAGCCATCGTGGCGTTGGTCACTCCTGGCGTCTAACGAGTTCCTGCCCTCTTTGGTGTCCGGAGACGCGATGTCCCGCGCAACGTTGAGCATCGGTACGGCGGCGGTCAGCATGCTGTGGGCGAACTGTCGCTGGGCCTTCAGTACCTGCTCGGCGTAGTCGTACATGGCGGCGGTCCACATGCACATCACATCTCCGGCCGTGGCCACGCCCGCGCGCTGCTGGTGGCTGTCGTGGTCGTCGTAGGCGGTTCCGGTGGACCGTTTTTCAAACGTAGTCATATTACTCATTACATTAATGGTCTCGGAGTGAATCGCGCGGATGCGCAACGCGAACCTAAATTTGAGACTACTCCCGTGTTTTGAATATGTCAAACCAGCGATCTTAACATTTCAGATCATTTTCGGGAATTTTCGCAAGTTTTGTTCTCAATTCCTGTCTGATGTCTGTCCGAGCGTCCGTGGATGGTGAGCGCGCGATCCGTCAGTTTTTGTGTGCTGACCAGCGGAGGTGTGTGTGTGGGTCTTGACCGGGTCGTGTTATTCACGCCGGTTCGGGCCTGCGGGTCAGCTGGTGGGGTGAAGTCGAACAACCGGGGTGATCCGGGCAGCTGCAGGGCGCCGAGGATGGTCGTGTGCGCGGGATCAGCGCGCGGCGCTGAGCGAGCTGGCCGTCAGGGGTGGCAAGGGTGCCCAGGTGCAGGCGGCGGAGTTCCTGGCGCAGGTTGCGCCAGGCGTCGCCGATGGTGGTTTCACAGCCGCGTTCGACACTGCGGCCGCCTCGGCGCTGGAGCGTTTCTTCTTCCTGGACGACGGGGACCGGGCGCTGGTCGGCTAGCGGTGTGGTGATCACAATTGCCTGGGCTTTCAGCCTGCCTCGTGCTCACCGCCCGGTCCGCGATGACCGCTGTCGGCTCCCCGAAGCAGCCATCGGGATTACGCCGAGAGCAGACGCTGGAAGAACTCGCGATAGCGCTGGAAACTCACCCGCAGCTCCTCGGTCGAGGTCGTCTCACTCAGGTGCGTAGTCCCGACGTTCATGCGGATCTCTTCCAGGATCCGGTCAACCAGCACGCTGGCCTCGCGCACCGCGCGCTGCGGATCATCAACAAAGGTGCCCTGGACGCGTTGCCACTCCTCGCGCAGGCCAGCGACGTCGTTGAGTAGACCGACCCGCGCGCCACTGCCCTGGGTGGCGAGCTGATCACCAGAGCGGCCAGGGGATTCCACCGGCCCAGGGGGCTGCAGCCTGGGTTCGCGTCCCGCATCCTCGGGTGCGGAACTCACCGGTGGATCGGCGTAGCCCGGTCCACCGGTACCGGGGTCGATGGGCTCTGCGTACCTCTCCTGTTCGGGCTCGTGGGCCCGCTGGCTCTCCTGGGCACGAGGAGAGCCAGCGGCGCGGTCCACGGCATCCCCGCTATCCACCGGATCGGGATCCCCTCGACGAAGGCACCGCGCAGCGCGGGTGGCAGGGCCGCACTCGCCCCGGCGCCGCCTCCGGCCTCGTCGGCCCAGGCGAACTCGCCGTCGGTGAGCACCACGAGTAACCGTTGCGGCGACTTGTGAGCCAGCCACCACGTGACCTCGCGGTTGACCCACGGTGACCGTGCCGCCTTCGGCGAGGCCATTAGCACCAGCCAGGCTGAAGCGTCTAACGCCTTCTCGATGGAGGACCACAGGTCTGGGTTGGCGGACAGGCTCGCGGTGTCCCCGAAGACCCGCAGTGCCCGCGATCGGTACCAGGGTTTCGCGAATCGCTCCAACCCGATCTGCAGCGCTGGTGCCAGGGCACCGTCCAGGGCGTGGCTGTAGGAGATGAACGCGTCATACCCTGAGGTCGCACCCCGAACACCGTCCCGATAGGGAATACGAAGGTCACGACCCGCTTGAGTCATCCACGTGCCCCTCCTGTGACCCCACGTACGGGTGATTTACTCCGCGTGCGTGGACCGCGACTGTCAGTCGGCGCGTGCATCCGGGCAGCCATCGTGACCCTGGCGCTTACACTCGGCCCCTGGGAGTCCCGAAGAAGTCCCCCAAAGAAGGCACTGAGCAACCGAGGAGCTCCGATGGCCAGGCGGGCGGGCGCCAGCGAGAACGATGCTGACGTGATCGTGGTGGGGGCGGGGCCGGCGGGCTCGACGGCGGCCGTGTACCTGGCTCGGGCCGGGCTGGACGTGCTGCTGCTGGAGAAGTCCACGTTTCCCCGTGACAAGGTGTGCGGGGACGGGCTGACACCCCGTGGCGTCAAGCAGTTGATCGACCTGGGCATCGATACCAGCGCCGAGGCTGGCTGGTTGCACAACCGGGGCCTGCGGGTGGTGGGCGGCGGGGTGACGATCGAGTTGCCCTGGCCCGACCTGGCCAGCTTTCCGCCCTACGGCGCGGTCCGCCAACGGCTGGACTTCGATGAGATGCTGGCGCGCCACGCGGAGAAGGCCGGTGCCCGGCTGCACGAGCTCAGCACCGTCACCGAGGCGATTACCGACGAGCGCACCGGGCAGGTTATCGGCGTGCGGGCTCGGCAGGGTCCGGACAAGCAGCCGATGGCCTACCGCGCCCCCCTCACCCTGGCCTGCGATGGGGTCAGCGCCCGGCTCGCGCTCAGCCTGGGGATGGACAAGCGCGAGGACCGGCCGATGGGGGTCGCGGTGCGCCGCTACTACACCAGCTCCCGCACCCATGACGATTTCCTGGAAAGCCACCTGGAGCTCTGGGACCACACCATCCCGCAGCAGCCCAGGCTGCTGCCTGGCTACGGCTGGATCTTCGGCATGGGCGACGGGACGTCCAACGTCGGCCTGGGAATCCTGTTGACGTCCACGGCGTATGGCAAGACCGACTACCGGGCGTTGCTGCGGTCCTGGCTGGACGGCACCCCGGAGACGTGGGGCTTTCGCGAGTGCAACGCCGCTGGCAAGATCGCCGGAGCGGCCCTGCCGATGGGTTTCAACCGCACCCCGCACTACCGTGGCGGTCTGCTGCTGGTCGGGGACGCCGGCGGCATGGTCAACTCGTTCAATGGTGAGGGCATTGCCTACGCGATGCAGTCCGCCCGGTTTGCCGCCGAGTGCACCGTGCAGGCACTGGCCCGACCTGCGGGGCTGGCCCGGGAGCACGCGTTGCAGCGCTACCCCGCTACGCTACGCGAGGAGTTGGGGGGCTATTTCCGGCTGGGGAACGCGTTCAGCCGGTTGATCGGCCACCCGGCCGTGATGCGGGCCGCGACCCGCCACGGCTTGCCGCGTCCGACCCTGATGCGTTTCCTGCTCAAACTGCTGGCCAACCTCTACGACAGCCGGGAGGGCGACGCGATGGACCGGGTGATCACAGCGATGACCCGGCTGACGCCCAGCGTGTGATCAACAATCCTTCCGATCAGGATAACGCCTGATCGGGGCTGGGTTTTAGGTTAGCCTCAAGGCAGCGCGTGACCGGCTCGCACGTAGGGTAGACGCGGCACGTTCACAAGACGGGAAGGAAGGGACGACAGTGCTGCAGTCCTACGTTCCCCTGGTGCTGATGCTGCTGCTGGCGGGGGGCTTTGCGGTCTTCTCCGTCGTCGCTGCTCCTTACATCGGGCCGCGCCGGTACAATAGAGCCAAGCTCGACGGCTACGAGTGCGGGATCGAGCCATCCCCACACCCGGTCGCGGGGGCTGGACGGATGCCGGTGGCGTACTACCTCACCGCGATGCTGTTCATCCTGTTCGACGTCGAGCTGGTGTTCTTGTATCCGTTCGCGATGGCTGCGGACTCGCTGGGCC
This sequence comes from uncultured Actinomycetota bacterium, assembly GCA_963822695.1. Lineage (GTDB taxonomy): Bacteria > Actinomycetota > Actinomycetes > Mycobacteriales > Pseudonocardiaceae. Next base: position 161,980 of record CAWGJH010000006.1, on the reverse strand, counting down.
TCTTCGGTCTGGTGGAGGTCGCCCTGTTCATCGTGACGCTGGGCTTCGCCTACGCCTACGTGTGGCGGCGCGGCGGGCTGGACTGGAACTGATCATGGGTCTGGAAGAGAAGCTTCCGAGCGGCATCCTGCTGACCAGTGTGGAGAAGCTGGTCAACTGGACGCGGAAGTCGTCGCTGTGGCCGGCCACGTTCGGGCTGGCCTGCTGCGCGATCGAGATGATGACCACCGGGGCACCCCGTTATGACCTGGCCCGATTCGGTATGGAGGTGTTCCGGGCCTCGCCACGCCAGGCCGATCTGATGATCGTGGCGGGCCGGGTGAGCAACAAGATGGCTCCGGTGCTGCGGCAGATCTACGACCAGATGCCCGAGCCACGCTGGGTGCTCGCGATGGGCGTCTGTGCCTCTAGCGGAGGGATGTTCAACAACTACGCGATCGTGCAGGGCGTGGACCACATCGTCCCGGTGGACATATACCTGCCGGGTTGCCCGCCACGTCCGGAGATGCTCATCGACGCGATCCTCAAACTGCACGCCAAGATCATGGATGAGCCGCTGGGGCCGAAGCGGGCCGCTCTGAGGGCTGAGGGGGGTGAGCGCACTGAGATGGTGCCCTCCTCGGTGCGCTACGCGCCCAAGCACTCCTCCACGAGCCCCCCTCAGAGCGCCGGAGCGCAGCAGCCGTGAGCGACGTGGCGAATCAGAACACCAGTAAAGATCTCGCGCCCGGGCAGCCCAGTGCGGCCGAGCTGAGTCCAGCCGAGCACGCTGAGCATGAGGCTCGCGGCGGGGTGGTCGCCGGCCGGGCCCGGCAGGGCATGTTCGGTGTTCGCGGCTCCGGAGACACCTCTGGGTACGGCGGGCTGACGCTGCCGGCTTACGTACCGGCCCCGGCGCAGCGGCCTTACGGCGGGTGGTTCGACGAGCTCACCGACGAGTTGCTGGCCGCGATGGCCGAGCGCGGGGTGCCCGCCGCGACCATCCAGCAGGTCACGGTGGATCGCGGGGAGATCACCTATTACGTGCACCGGCAACACCTGGTGGCGTTGTGCCGTACCTTGCGAGACGATCCGGCGCTGCGCTTTGAGCTCTGTAGCTCGGTATCCGGCGTGGACTACGGAACCGAGGTCGCGCAACGGCTGCATGCCGTTTACCACCTCACCTCGATGACCTACCGGCGCCGGATCCGGCTCGAAGTCGCCGTTGACGTCGATGACGCCCACGTGCCCAGCGTGGTCGAGGTCTACCCGACCGCCGACTGGCACGAGCGGGAGGCTTGGGACATGTTCGGCATTGTTTTCGACGGCCACCCGGCGCTGACCCGCATCCTCATGCCCGACGACTGGGACGGCCACCCGCAGCGCAAGGACTACCCGCTCGGTGGGATCCCGGTGGAATATAAGGGCGCCGAGATCCCACCCCCGGACCAGCGGAGGGCGTACTCCTGATGACTCCGCGACAGCACAGTGGGACCGAACCTGCCCACACCGTCGCCAGCGGAACAACCGATACGGCGAGCGACACTGGCAGCAATGCCGCCGGCCCGGACCCCTACGCCGCCACAGCGCGGGAGACCACCGAGGGTCGGGTGTACACCGTCACCGGCGGTGACTGGGACAGCCTGATCGAGGACTGGCGCCACGACGAACGCATTGTCGTCAACATGGGTCCGCAGCATCCCTCCACGCACGGCGTGCTGCGGCTGGTCCTGGAGCTGGAGGGGGAAGTCGTCACCCAGGCCCGCTCGGTGATCGGCTACCTGCACACCGGTATCGAGAAGAACTGCGAGTACCGGACCTGGACCCAGGGTGTCACCTTCGTCACCCGGGCGGACTACCTGTCGCCGCTGTTCAACGAGGCGGCCTATTGCCTGGCCACCGAGAAGCTACTGGGAATCACCGCGCCGCGGCGCGCGCAGGTGATCCGGGTGCTGCTCATGGAGCTCAACCGGGTCAGCTCGCACCTGGTGGCGATCGCCACCGGTGGGATGGAGCTCGGTGCGCTGACCGGGATGACCGCCGGGTTCCGCGAGCGCGAGGAGGTTCTGCACCTGCTGGAGTTCCTCACCGGCCTGCGGATGAACCATGCGTTCATCCGGCCCGGCGGCGTCGCGCAGGACCTGCCCGAGGGCTACCACACCAAGGTCCGGGACTTCCTGAAGGTGATGGATTCCCGCTTGCCGGACTACGACAAGCTGCTCACCGGCCAGCCGATCTGGAAGCAGCGGTTGCAGAAGGTGGGCTACCTGCCGCTGGACGGGTGCCTGCAGCTGGGCGTCACTGGCCCGATCCTGCGCTGCGCCGGTCTGGAGTGGGATCTGCGCAAGGTCGAGCCGTACTGCGGCTATGAGGAGTACGAGTTCGAGGTCCCCACCTCCACTGACGCGGACTGCTACGCCCGCTACGTCCTGCGTGTCGAGGAGATCCATCAGTCACTCAAGATCGTGGCTCAGTGCCTGGACAAGCTCGAGCCCGGTCCGGTGATGGTGGAGGACGCCAAGATCGCGTGGCCGGCCAAGCTGTCCATCGGCTCCGACGGGATGGGCAACTCGCTGGACTACGTCCGTAAGATCATGGGGCAGTCCATGGAGTCGCTGATCCACCACTTCAAGCTGGTGACCGAGGGTTTCGCCGTGCCACCTGGTCAGGTCTACTCTGTGGTGGAGTCGCCGCGCGGCGAGCTGGGCTACCACCTGGTCTCCGATGGTGGGACCCGGCCGCTGCGGGTGCACGTCCGCGATCCCAGCTTCGTCAATCTGCAGTCCATGCCGGCGATGAGTGAGGGCGGCCTGGTAGCCGACGTCATCGCCGCGGTGGCGTCGATCGACCCGGTGATGGGAGGCGTGGACCGGTGAGCGTAGCTGTGGACAGCGTGTTCGACGACCTGACCAGGCAGCGGGCGCAGGAGATCATCGCGCGCTACCCGCAGTCCCGATCGGCGTTGCTGCCCCTGCTGCACCTGGTGCAGAGCGTGCAGGGATATGTCAGCCAGGACGGCATCGCGTTCTGTGCCGAGCAACTCGGGCTCACCACCGCCGAAGTGAGCGCGGTGGTCACCTTCTACACCATGTACAAGCGCACGCCCGGTGGCGAGCACCTGGTCAGCGTGTGCACCAACACGCTGTGCGCGGTGTTGGGTGGCGACGAGATCTACGCCCGGCTGTGCAAGCGGCTCGGGGTCGGCCACGAGGAGACCGCGGGCCAGCCGGGCTCGAAGGGCTCGATCACCCTGGAGCACGCCGAATGCCTGGCCGCCTGCGACCTGGCGCCGGTGCTGCAGGTGAACTACGAGTTCTACGACAACCAGACCCCGGAGTCGGCCCTGGAGTTGGTGGACGCGCTGCGCCGCGGGGACCGGCCAGCGCCGACCCGCGGTGCGCCGTTGACCGACTGGCGCAACGCCGAGCTGCAGCTAGCCGGCTTCTTCGGTGATGCCCAGCAGCTGCGTGACGCGGTGGACGCGCCGTCGGCGGCGCCCGAGACACTGGCCGGTAACCGGCTCGCCGAGGAGAAGGGCTGGCAGGCGCCGGCGATGCCCGACAAGGCCCCGCCGCTACCCACCGTGGCCGAGAAGAAGTGACCAGCCCACAAGTGACAGCAGGAGGAGCCGTGGCCGAGCGGACGCTCACGCCGGTGGTGACCCGGCGGTGGCCGTCGCCGAAGTCCTGGACCCTCGACACCTACACTCAGCTTGAGGGCTACACCGCGCTGCGCACCGCGCTGGCCGCGTACCCCGATCAGGTGATCCAGCTGATCAAGGACTCGGGCCTGCGGGGCCGCGGCGGGGCCGGCTTTCCCACCGGGATGAAGTGGGGTTTCATCCCGCAAGCCAAACCGGGCGAGCAACCCACCGGCCCGGCGGCCAAGCCCACTTACCTGGTGATCAACGCGGACGAGGGCGAGCCGGGCACCTGCAAGGACGTGCCGCTGATGATGGCCGATCCGCACTCGCTGATCGAAGGCTGCATCATCACCAGCTACGCGATCCGGGCGCATGAGTGCTACATCTATGTCCGCGGCGAGATGCTGCACTGCAACCGCAGGCTGGTGCAGGCGGTGAAGGAGGCCTACCAGGCTGGTTACCTGGGCAAGGACATTCTTGGCTCCGGGTTCGACCTTGACATCGTGATTCACTCCGGCGCTGGCGCTTACATCTGCGGGGAGGAGACCGCGCTGCTCGACTCGCTGGAGGGCCGGCGTGGCCAACCCCGGCTCAAGCCGCCGTTCCCGGCCACCTCCGGGCTCTACGCCGCGCCCACCGTGGTGAACAACGTCGAGACCATCTGCAGCGTGCCCTCCATCGTCAACGGTGGGTCGGACTGGTTCCGCCAGATGGGCACCGAGAAATCGCCCGGCCCGAAGATCTACTCGATCTCCGGGCACGTCCAGCGGCCGGGGCAGTACGAGGCCCCGCTGGGCATCACGCTGCGTGAGTTGCTGGACATGGCCGGTGGGATGAAGGGCGGCCCGCTGAAGTTCTGGACGCCGGGCGGTTCGTCCACCCCGCTGCTGACCGCGGAGCACCTGGATGTCGCGCTGGACTTCGAGGGTGCCGCGGCGGCCGGTTCCATGCTGGGCACCACCGCGATCATGGTCTTCAACGCGAGTGTGAGCGTGCCGTGGGCGGTGATGAAGTGGACCGAGTTCTACAAACATGAGTCCTGCGGTAAGTGCACGCCATGCCGGGAGGGCACCTACTGGCTGACCCAGATCCTGCAGCGGATGGTGCGCCGCGAGGGCACCCCGGCCGATGTGGAGACGATGCTGGATGTCTGCGACAACATCCTGGGCCGGTCGTTCTGCGCGCTCGGGGATGGGGCCGCCAGCCCCATCATGAGTGGCATCAAGTATTTCCGGCAGGAGTTCCTGGACCTGTGTGTCCAGCAACCCGGCGCCGAGCAACCCGGTTTCGGCAGGCCTGCCCAGCAGGTCAATCAGCAGGTCAAGCTGGCCCAACAGATCAAGTTAGCGGAGTCGTACCGATGACGGTGGCAGCGCAGGCCGCCAATCCGCCCAGCGGCGGCCCGTCCCGGCAGGCCGTCCCGGAAGGGCATGTGCGGCTGACCATCGACGGCCGGGAGGTTGACGCGCCCAAGGGCGAGCTGGTGATCCGAGCCTGCGAGCGGTTGGGCATCATCGTGCCGCGGTTCTGCGACCACCCGCTCCTCGAACCGGCCGGTGCCTGCCGGCAGTGCCTGGTCGAGGTCGAGATGGGTGGGCGCCCGATGCCCAAGCCGCAGGCCAGCTGCACCCTGACGGTGGCCGAGGGCATGGTCGTGAAGACCCAGCACACCTCGGCGGTGGCGGACAAGGCGCAGCAGGGCGTGATGGAGCTGCTGCTGATCAACCACCCGCTGGACTGCCCGATCTGCGACAAGGGCGGCGAATGCCCGCTGCAGAACCAGGCGCTGTCCAACGGCCGGGCAGACTCCCGGTTCACCGAGACCAAACGGACCTTCGCCAAACCGATCCCGATCTCCACCCAGGTGCTACTCGACCGGGAACGCTGCGTGCTCTGCGCGCGCTGCACCCGCTTCTCCGAGCAGATCGCCGGGGACGAGTTCATCGAGATGCTCGAGCGCGGCTCCGACCAGCAGGTCGGGGTGGCCGCCGACAAGCCCTTCCAGTCCTACTTCTCCGGCAACACCATCCAGATCTGCCCGGTCGGTGCGCTGACCAGCGCCGCCTACCGGTTCCGGTCCCGGCCCTTCGACCTCGTCTCCACCCGCGGGGTGTGTGAACACTGCGCGAGCGGCTGCGCGCTGCGTACCGACTGGCGGCGGGGTATCGTGCTGCGCCGCCTGGCCGGTCAGGACCCGCAGGTCAACGAGGAGTGGAACTGCGACAAGGGCCGCTTCGCCTTCACCTACGCCAGCGCTGCGGACCGGATCACCCGGCCGCTGGTCCGGGAGTCCTCCGGTGAGCTGAGGCCGGCGTCGTGGACCGAGGCGCTACAGGCGGCGGCCACGGGGCTGCTGGCGGCCAGGGACTCCGGTGTCGGGGTCCTCACCGGTGGCCGGCTGACCGTCGAGGACGCCTACGCCTACGCGAAGTTCGCCCGGGTCGCGCTGGCCACCAATGACATCGACTTCCGCGCTCGGCCGCACTCGGCCGAGGAGCTGGACTTCCTCGCCGCGCACGTGGTCGGCGTCGCCCCGGACACCGGGGGGGTGACCTACGACGACCTCAGCGCCGCCCCCGCGGTGGCCTGCGTGGCCTTCGAGCCCGAGGAGGAGTCGCCGATTGTGTACCTGCGGCTGCGGCGCGCCGCCCGCGACCGCCGCATGCCGGTGTGGCACCTGGGCCAGTTCACTACTCCCGCGGTGCGCCGGACCTTCGGCACGTTGTTGCGCGTGCTGCCCGGCGGTGAGCCCGACGCCCTGGACACGCTGGACGGTCCAGCGCGCGACGCGTTGGGCGCGCCCGGGGCGGTGCTCCTGGTCGGCGAGCGTGCCGCCGAGGTGCCCGGGCTGTACTCCGCCGTGGCGCGGCTGGCCGCGCGTACCGGCGCCCGGATGGCCTGGATCCCGCGGCGGGCCGGCGAGCGGGGTGCCCTGGAAGCCGGGGCGGCGCCAACGCTGCTCCCCGGCGGCCGGCCGGTCACCGACCCGGCGGCCCGCGCCGAGGTCGAGAGTGCGTGGGGCGTGACACTGCCGAGCCGGCCCGGCCGGGACACCGCTGGGATCGTCGCTGCCGCGGCGGCGGGGCAGCTAGGCGGGCTGGTCATTGGCGGCGTGGATCCCGCCGACCTGCCGGACCCGCAACTGGCCGAGCAAGCGCTGAGCCGGGCCCGGTTTGTGGTGAGCTTGGAGATGCGGCCCTCGGCGGTGACCAGGGCGGCCGACGTGGTGCTGCCGATCGCGTCCGCGCTCGAGAAGGCCGGCAGCTACCTCGACTGTAGCTATCTCGATTGGGAGGGCCGCCGCCGCACGCTCGGCACCACGATCAGCGCCGGTGCGGGTGATGCTCGGGCGGTCCGTACGACCCTCCCGGACTGCCGCGTGCTGGACAGTCTCGCCGTCGAGATGGACGTCGATCTGTTCACCCAGACCCCCGCTGCGGCGTGGGCGGGTTTCGTCGCGCTCGGCACATACGGTGCTATCAGTCGGGAGTTCCCCCAGGTCGCCGCGGCGCCGGTGCCGGAGGTCGGGGCGGGGAAGGCCTTGCTGGCCACCTGGCGTCAGCTGCTGGACAACGGGTCGATGCAGGACGGTGAGCCGCACCTGGCCGGTACCGCCCGGGCTGCCGTCGCGTTGCTGTCCGCGGCCACCGCTGCCGATCTCGGGGTGCGCATCGGGGGCGAGGTCACGGTGTCCACCCAGCGAGGTTCGGTGACGCTGCCAGCTGCAGTCGCCGACCTGCCGCCGGGTGTGGTGTGGGTCCCGGGTAACTCTGGACCCGCTACCGTCCGGAGCAGTCTCGGTGCCGGGCACGGCACCGTGGTCACCGTGACGGTCCCCAAGACAACGATCCCCAAGACGACCCCTCAGACGATACGGGGAGGCAAGCCATGACGCCTACCCAGGAACTGCTCGCCGACAACCCGCTGTGGCTCACTGTGCTGAAGGTTGTTGTGATCTTCGTGTTCCTGATGGTCATGACGCTATTCATGATCTGGATGGAGCGCCGGGTGGTCGGCCGCATGCAGCAGCGGCCTGGTCCCAACCGGGTCGGGCCCTTCGGGCTGTTGCAGTCCCTGGCCGACGGGCTCAAGCTGGCGTTCAAGGAAGACATCCGGCCAGTGCTGGCCGACCGCTGGGTGTACGTACTGGCCCCAGTGATCTCGACGGTCACCGCGTTCACGGCGTTCTCCGTGATCCCGCTCGGCGGGCAGGTGTCGATCTTCGGACAGCAGACCGTCCTGCAGGTCGCCGACCTGCCGGTCGGGGTGCTGGTGGTGCTGGCCTGCTCGTCGCTGGGGGTCTACGGGATCGTGCTGTCCGGCTGGTCGTCGGGCTCGCCTTACCCGCTGCTGGGCTCGCTTCGCTCGGCCGCCCAGGTGATCTCCTACGAGATCGCCGTCGGGATGTCGATCGTCACGGTGGTCCTGTACACGGGCTCGCTGTCCACGGCCGACATCGTGGCGGCCCAGTCGCGGCAGTGGTGGTTCGTGTTCCTGCTGTTCCCCAGCTTCGCGGTGTTCTGCGTGGCGATGGTGGGTGAGACCAACCGCGCGCCCTTCGACCTGCCCGAGGCGGAGTCGGAGCTGGTCGGTGGTTTTCACACCGAGTACTCCTCGCTAAAGTTCGCGCTGTTCTTCCTCGCCGAGTACGTCAACATGGTCACTGTCTCGGCAATGGCGACGACGCTGTTCCTGGCCGGCTGGCACGCCCCCTGGCCGCTGGCCGGTGGACCGCTGGATCGTGGCTGGTGGGGCCCGCTGTGGTTCATCAGCAAGATGCTGGTCTTCTTGTTCGTGTTCATCTGGCTGCGTGGCACCCTGCCTCGGCTGCGTTATGACCAGTTCATGGCACTGGGCTGGAAGGTGCTGGTGCCGGGCAGCTTGGTCTGGATCGTGCTGGTCGCTGGCGCTCGGGCGTTGCGTCATGCTGCCGTCACTCCGAGTGAGGTCCTCGTGGTGGGTGGCATCGTGCTGGTCATGTTGCTGGTCGTCGCTTTCCTGCTGCCCCAAGGCAGCCCGGCGCAGCGGGAAACGGTTGAGGGCGCCCGCGAGGTGCCCAGCGCCGGCTCGGACTACCCGTTGCCCCCGCTGGACCTGGTGGTACCGGCGCCGCCGCCACGGCGCGTTACGGTGGGTGCTGCGGTGTCAGCCAGTGGTGAGGTGGCCAGTGGTGAGACCAGGCAGGAGGACGGCCATGGGACTGCTTGATCCGGTCAAGGGTTTCGGGGTCACCTTCTCCACGATGTTCAAGAAGGTCGTGACCGAGGAGTATCCCGAGGTCAAAAAGATCACCGCACCGCGTTACCACGGCCGCCACCAGCTCAACCGGCACCCGGACGGGCTGGAGAAGTGCGTGGGGTGCGAGTTGTGCGCCTGGGCCTGCCCGGCGGACGCGATCTACGTCGAGGGTGCGGACAACACCGAGGAGGCCCGCTACTCGCCCGGAGAGCGCTACGGCGCGATCTACCAGATCAACTACCTGCGGTGCATCGGCTGCGGCCTGTGCATCGAGGCTTGCCCGACCCGCGCGTTGACCATGACCAACGAGTACGAGGTGGCCGACGACAACCGTCAGGACCTCATCTACACCAAGGAGGACCTGCTGGCGCCGCTGCTGGCCGGGATGGAGCAACCCCCGCATCCGATGCGGCTAGGCGACACCGAGCAGGACTACTACGTGCAGGGCCCGACCCTGGAGCGGCCGGGCGCGGTGGGCGAGGAGCACCGGTGAACCCATCGGACACCATCGGTATCGGGGAGACCGTCGCGTTCTGGATCCTAGGTCCGCTCGCGCTGGCCGGGGGGCTGGGCATGGTGTTTGCTCGCAGCGCCGTGCACTCGGCACTGTGGCTGGCGCAGGCCATGCTGTGCCTGGGCGCGCTGTACATGGTCGAACAAGCGCCGTTCCTGGGTTTCGTGCAGATCATCGTCTATACCGGCGCGGTCATGATGCTGTTCCTGTTCGTGCTGATGCTGGTGGGCAAGGAAAGCGCCGACTCGGTGGTTGAGGTGCTGCGCGGCCAGCGGGTCGCGGCTGCACTGGGCGGGATCGGTCTGGCCGTGTTGCTGGTGGCGATGCTGGGCCGGGCCTTCGCCGGGGTCGCCTCCGCGGGGCTCGTCAAGGTCAACAGCACCGGCGGCGGCAACGTCGCCACTATCGGCCGGATTCTCTACACCGACTATCTGTTCCCCTTCGAACTCACCTCGGCGCTGCTGATCACCGCCGCCCTCGGCGCGATGGTGTTGGCCTTCACCGAGCGCGGCAAGACGGGCAGGCTGACCCAGCGCGAGCGGGTGGAGGCCCGGCTCCGCGGTGCGCGTCCCTCCCCGCTGCCCGGCCCCGGCGTGTTCGCCACCATCAACTCGGTAGCCACTCCGGCCCTGCTGCCGGATGGCTCGGTGGCCCCCGAGTCGCTGTCCGGGCTGCTCGAGTCCACTGGCCGCGACCGCCTGGACGATGACGTGCGCAGTGTGGCTGGCGCCGGCACGGAGCCTGGTAGGCGAGCGCTGCTGCCCGGGCCGGTGCCACCCCATGGAGCCGACCGCAGCGGATCGGACCAGGAGGGGCAGCGGTGACCCCGACGTACTACCTGCTGCTGTCGGCGCTGCTGTTCACTATCGGCGCGACCGGTGTGCTGGTGCGCCGCAACGCGGTCGTGGTGTTCATGTGCATCGAGCTGATGCTCAACGCGGTGAACCTGACCCTGGTCACCTTCGCCAGGATCAACGGCAGGCTGGATGGGCAGGTCATGGCCCTGTTCGTGATGGTCGTGGCGGCCGCCGAGGTGGTGGTGGGTCTGGCCATCATCATGGCGATCTTCAAGACGCGCCGCTCGGCCTCGGTCGACGACGCGAACCTGCTCAAGTACTGAGGCGGGGCCGTTTGAGTGAGACGGGCAGGCGGTGGCTCTTGCGGAGTTGTGCAAGTCACATTTCCAGACTCTCCGAAAAACTCGTGTATTCAGCCTCAAGCGGTCTTCCGGCCGCGCGAGGTAGCCGTGCCATTGTCCGACGGACTCGTGACGGCAAGCGCATCCTCGTGCGGCCCGAAGCGGGGTGATGAGCCGTTGAGCGTGGTCGTCCGCCGAGTGTTCGGCGTGCTTGAACTCCGGATAGTCCCGATACCCGTTCTCAGCCAACACGATCCACCGGCGAACGTTCGATGAACACCCACCGTGTAGCGGCGGTGAACTCGACGGGGTGCGCAGGTCCTCCTCGGTCACGAGGACGTTCAATGATCCATCAAGGTTTCACTCCGCTCGCAACGAGCGCGATGCGAGGCAATTCAGCAACGAAACCGCGTCCGTCACGCCGCACGTCGAGGCGACCAGACCAGCCGGTCAAGTGCGGCCAGTCCGAGGGGTCGTAGCGAAAGTATAGCTCGAGTAGCTCACGGAGACGTACCATTGTTTCGGCCTCGTCTCCGCACTCATCGTGCAACAGGCGGAGTCCATACATGTCGAGCACATAATGAAGCAGGGCTGTCATCGCCTCCCGTGCGTTAGCCCGATGTATTCGAAATGGATCGTACACTCGCTCGATTCGAATATCGACGAGCCCGCACTGCCGCAAATAACGGATCATTTCCGCATCCGTGAAATGCTCGTAGGGATGACCCGCCGGCGAGTACCTATGCACGACTCCTTCGAACCACCGCGCGACAGGTGATCTTTCCTCGAAGTCATGGAGCACTAGTCGGCTACCCCTGCGCAAGACGCGCGAAGCTTCCCGGCAGGCCAAGGGGCGCTCGGCCCGCGGTATGTGGTGAGTGCCGTACGCAATGACAACTCCGTCCACGCAACTATCTTTTAGGAGCAGTCGCTGTGCTGGTTGCCGCAGTGCCGGAAGCCCGGCGTCTAACGCCGCCTGCACCATACGGCCGCTGAGGTCGCCGGTGAGCAGTCGAACCTCCCTATCCCGTGCCGCGCCTGCCGACAACCGCCAAATGTCAGCCATCAGTCCGTCACCGCCGAGGACATCAAGCAGGATCGAAGCCTTGTCCCTTGCTCCCGTGCCCATCCATTGCAGCAACATGGTGATACCTTCGTAACGAGCGGTTCGCTCAATTTGAGCACGACGATAAGCGGCGCCACGCCCCCGCCCGCTGTCGTCTTCAAACTCAGTGAAGGTATTCAGCCACTTGGCTGCAGCCGACAACGTCTCCTCTCGCAGGTCCAATATGTTGAATATATGTGGATGATCACGACGCATAACATCGATATATTGTTCGACGCCCATTCTAGGCAAATATTCATTCTTACCCATTGTCGTCACCGCGCCCCTTCTCATTCCTTCACGCAAGTTCCGTTGACAGTCAAACTAGCTCAATGTTATAGTATCCTGTCGCTTACATGAAGTACCGTTCATCGACCGCAGGAGGCTTCATTATGGACGCTACCACTATCAAGCACGACGTGAAGAGCGCTGGCGCAGCAGCCACTATCAAGCACGCTGTGAAGAGCGCTGGCGCAGCAGCCACTATCAAGCACGCTGTGAAGAGCGCTGGCGCAGCAGCATCGTTGCGTTGATCTCGCTTGGCAGCGCGGGGTCGGCTGCACCAGTCGGGCGCAGCCGACCCCGTTGCCTTCGGTCGTTAGGGCCTGGCTTGCGCGAGGTTGACCTCAGGCTGTCGCGCCCTAAAGCAGCACCTCTCACCAGAGCCTATAAGTCGCGCTAATCGGCGGGCTTTCTCTACACTCTAAATATGGACGCTCATGAGAGCCGATGCACGAGAATATCAAGAGATTAACTGTGAACCCTCGGTTCAGTACGATGCGGTAGCTAGGGCTGACTCGCGCACCGATTCCCGCAGGAATTACACGCTAGGAACTCATCGGTTGCGGGCACCCGAGGACACATTCAAAAAGTGGCGCTCGGTGATGCCGCATGTGGGCATCACCCGGTTGGCTAACCTTACAGGTCTCGATACGCTTGGTGTTCCTGTATACGCCGCCATTCGCCCGTTGTCCCGTTCCTTGGTGGTCAGTATGGGTAAGGGCCTGGATGCGGCCAGCGCACGGGTTTCTGCCCTCATGGAGAGTATCGAGTTATGGCACGCGGAGCAGCTTTCTGAACTCCGCTGTATTGATTCATACGCGGCTCTTCTTCGCCGAGCGACGTGTGTCCTCGATGTGAACAGCTTGCCACTCGTTTATGACGGTGAGGTTGACAAGACTGCTGTCGGTTCATGGATAGCAGGGTGCAATTTAATTAACGGTAGGGAGACCCTGGTTCCATTCGACACGGTGTCAACGAATTTCACATACACCGCTACCTTCGCGTGGCTTCACCGCAGTTCTAACGGCCTTGCGTCCGGAAATCACCTACTCGAGGCTACTATTCACGCCATCTGCGAGGTTATCGAGCGGGACGCCGAGTATTTGTGGCGGGCCATTACAGATCCACGCCGGGTCGATCTTAATACGGTTACAGATCGGACGGCTGTCTCCTTGCTTGCTCAATTGCGAGAAGCCGGAGCGTTTTTGGCTGTCTGGGACATAACATCTGATGTTGGCGTACCTGCTTATGGCTGCACCCTTCTAGATGACGTTTACCAAGGCATGCGCAGCACAGGGGTGCATGATGGATTCGGCTGCCATCTATCCCCGGCCGTCGCCTTGGTACGTGCCATAACCGAAGCCGCCCAGACGCGTCTTGCGCATATATCCGGCAGTCGAGACGACATCCATCGTGTAGAACTCGCGCACACACGCGACGACAATCTCGTCGCAAGGGTACGGGCCGAGATGGCACACATCCCGGCCACCGAGTCGATGCGCCTGGAGGCTCGGCCAGAACATCATTCGTTTGCCGAGGACCTCGAGTTCTTACTGAATCGGATTTCGGATGTCGGCTGCGATCAAGTGGTCGCCGTGGACTTGACTCGCGACGAGATTGGTGTGCCTGTGGTCAAGGTACTGATCCCAGGTATGGAGGGCATTTACGGTCAGTGTAAACCCGGCGCACGTGCTCAGTGGCTCGATTCGTCATGAAAGCGGAAGATGGCACAGTAGTATTTCTCGGTCCTACGCTTCCGGCATCAGCAGCATCGAAGCTCATTGACGCTCATATCTTACCTCCAGCGAGCGTAGGTGATGTCTACCGTGCTGCCCGGAACAATTCACGCTTCATCGTGCTGATTGATGGGTACTTCGAGCGGATACCTGCAGTGTGGCATAAGGAGATCCTCTACGCACTCAGTCGAGGTGTAACCGTTGTCGGTTGCTCCAGTATGGGAGCACTTCGAGCTGCTGAGCTACACCTTTACGGGATGCATGGGCACGGGGAAATCTTCCTGGCTTACCGCGACGAAGTTTACGAGGATGATGATGAGGTAGCCGTTGCACATGGCACTGCCGAGTCGGGATACCGTTGCGTCTCTGACGCGCTTGTCAATATTCGCTATGGGTTGTCGGTGGCCCAAGCGCGAAGTCTCATTTCTGATACGAGCAGGCAGTGTCTGGAGCGTCTGGCAAAATCTTGGTATTATGCGGATAGGCACTGGGCCGCTTTGATTGACGCGGGCCATCGACTAGCACTACCCGAAGAAGAGATGCGAGCTTTGCGACAGTTTGTGCGCGAGGTCAAGCCAGACCTAAAGCGATTGGACGCCGAAGAAACGCTGTCCCTGGTTTGTGCCGGTCGATTTAAACCACCACCGACGCTCCCACTGTTCAACTTTGAGCGGACCAACAGCTGGCAGTGGCTAGAGCATCTTGAATCCACGGAGCCTCTATGAGACGCGCTTATTGGCTGAAACCTCATAGCCTCCTCGTACGGCACGCTGATTTTCGCCGCCTATGGTTAGGCCAGTCGATCAGTCTAGTCGGCGATTATATTGCACTGTTTGCTATGCCCTCTTTAGCGATCTTGGTACTGCATGCCAGCAACTTCCAGGTGGGCCTGCTTAACACAACCACACAGGCAGCTACTCCGATTGTAGCGATTGGCGCGGGTGTCGTCCTCGACCGGATACGCCGCCAGACCGTGTTGACGACGGCCAACCTGGTGATGTTAATTGCGTTCGCCAGCATTCCATTGGTGGCCGTCCTGAGCCGTCTGTCACTCGCACAAGTCTTCGGTGTATCGATATTGGCGGGCGCGTGCGCGGTAGTGTTCGATGTTGGCTATCAGTCATACCTTCCGAGCCTGGTCAGTTCCCAAGACCTAGCCGAAGGCAACATTGTATTGGAAGTGTCCAACAGCGCAGCTCGTTTCGCTGGACCCGGATTGGCTGGCTTGCTTATTCAATTTATAGGCGCGCCGGGTGCTCTAGCAGCGAATGCAGTGTCCTTTCTGGCGTCTATCATTGGACTTTTGCGTGTTCGGAACAAAGAACCACGTCCTACCCATGCTCCGGGCCGGATAGCGTGGCGTCAAATTGGCGTGGGCTTGGGAACTGTATTCCGGCACCCACTACTCCGTCCGCTGACTTTGGCCGCCGCCACGAGAAATGTCGGCAATAACATGGCCCGAACGGTCCTCCTGCTGTTCGCCTATCGAGCACTGCACCTATCACCAGGTGTGCTGGGATTGGTGCTCAGTATCGGTGCCGGAACATCTATCTTCGGCGCACTAGGAGTTCGAAGGCTGGTGAGCCGCATTGGGCTCGGTCCAACGCTGACCGTCAGCATATGCATGGAGGGCTTTTGCTGGATGCTAGCGCCGCTAGCGTTGGTGGGTAGCCCGGCGCTCATACTCGCGGTTGTGGTTGGTCTAACAGGCCCGTGGCTGCCGATTTGGAACGCCCAAGTAACGACGTTGCGTCAAGTCGTTACACCATCCAAGCAGCAAGGTCGCGTTCACGCTGCGGCGCGTTCTGTTAACTGGGGTGCATCCCCTCTCGGTGCTCTTGCCGGCGGTGCGGTGGCGAGCTTGTTCGTTAATATACTCGGCACACTAAATGGCCTGGCGATGACAATGACCGTGAGCGGCGCGGTCGCTGCGACTGCGGTATTTTGGATAATGCCGTCAGCTGTCCGTCACCTCCGAGACATGCCTGCGCAAGCCGTTGAGCCCAGTTTGGCCTGAACCACGTTTGATCGGACTTTTTGAACTAGCATCATGTCCTGGTGGCCAATTCAACAAGATGATCCGCAATAACAGCTGTGATGCCACCAGTGGTGAGATCCATGTCCGTACCGTCGATTCGACCCCAGGTCGATCCGCTACAGTTGACCTCAATAATGACTGGCCCCTGCGGTCCCTCTAGTATGTCGAGAAGAGCAATCTCGAGTCCCAACACCTTGACCGCCTTCCGGGCGATATTCTCAACCTCTTCGGTTAGTGGCGCCTTTTGCCACTGAAGTGGATAAAGGAAATGTCGAATTGCCCGGTCTGGAGCGGTGCTCACATGGTATACGCATGCAGCGATCGTGTCACCGAGGACGGTCACACGCATATCGCGCCCAGGATTTGAAACGTATTGCTGCGCCACCATGAGGCCGTAATGTTGAAGAAGGTGCCAAGAAACTATTTCTTCCCGCAATCCGAGCCTGCTGTCTGGCTCGGCCCCTGGCCCGTCCACGCGCATGCGCACGACATCTAAGGATGCATGTCCGAAAACTGGCTTCAGGACCACGTCACCCCAGTCCACCAGGCATCGCTCCAGATCAGCCTGACATCGCACCGTTCTGGTCGGGGGCACCGGTAGGCCGGCACGCACCAGTATTTCTGCCTGTCGAATTTTGTTTCGGCCTCGGCGGATGGCAGCGACCGGGTTGTAAAATCTCGTGCCAGCCTCCTCGAGCATCTCCAGCCAGTCGTAGAGAAGCGTCGAATCACCTTCAGTATGGCGAGTGAACACCCGTGATTCGAGGAATGCTGCCTTCGGTATCCGGCAGGGCATGCCGTGATGGAGCAGGCCGGGCGGCTGACCTGTGGGCGAGACTTCCGCCCAATCGATGATCTCCGCAGTTACACCGCGTTCGACGAGGGCCGACCGCAATGCGCGCATCTCCCAGCTCTCGTCGTATCGATCTAGCAACCATACATCGGACATTGTCGCACCATAAGTCCTTTCAAATCACCCGGGCGGCCATCCACCGTCAGCGGCGGCTCGCTCGATTACGACCGGCACCATAATTCCACTGCGGCCGACGTTCACAATGGGATCGATCGATGTGCGGCACAAGAATCCTGCGTATCTACCACTGATCAGATACGTGTCCAGCTCGTACACCATGTGCTGAGCTTGTGGAGGATTACCTGTTATTACCTCCATCGCGGGTAGCGGAAGGTATTGTTGAACTACATAATCACGCGACCGCATCGCTCGTCCTATGGTTGCATTCCAGGAGTCCGCTGTGGCCAGAGCTCCTATAGTGACGTTCTCGCCCCTGGTGAGGTTACATGGTTTGATGATCAATCGCGCTCTTTGATCAATTATGAACTCTGGTAAGCTGACTAAGCGGCCTTCGGGATCGGTAGCGTTACCGGGAGTAACTAGACGCGTCCACGGGACGTGTCGTTCGATAATGAACTGGTCGGCTGTGTCGAACCTGTCGGAGAACCGAGGGTCGGAGATGAGCGCGAGCACGCTCTTGTCCTCTAGTACGCACTGCGCGAGCAAAGGATTGAGGAAACAAAGATCTCCTGCGGCTCCCGCGTCAAGGTAGTCAAAACAGTCGGCTGAATTAATGAATTCCAACTGGTCGAGCTTGTGGTAAGCTAAGCTGACCTCGAAGCCCCCCGCTGACACTTTTCCACCACTCACTCGTCGTAGTTCGGTCGCGTCCAGGTGTCGTGCTGGAACACCGAGTTCACCTAACCCTGCCACAGTCAAATCAATCTCATTCCTATATCGACCGTTGAGGCTGACTACCCCAGCGCTCGCTGGAAAAGCATTGAATTGGAGTTCGTGCATTCTCACAAGGTGCCGAACAAACAGCATTGGATCGGTAACGAAGGGTTGACCGCCGGATTCCGGCGGCCGGATGCCCAGCATCTCCGCGACAACAGATTGCCAGAGCGGAAACTGGGCGCCTACCTTAATCACTCCGCCAGGGCAGCACGTGTTAGTCTCCATGACGCGATACGTTCCATCGATGAACACGCCATCGAATCTGCAGACACCGGCGCAGGGCCGAACGGATGGGGCGGCGGTGAGCCACCGCTCGGCGCGTCGGTAGGGTCCGAAGAATTTCCGCACCCCCTCGTCTTCCCTGTAAAGATCGGCAACGCGCTCAAGGACGCGGTGCAGCCCCTCTGACGCTGACCTTGCGGCGTCGGCCCACTCATGATCCAACACGAACGGCTGCAGTGACACGGGATATGAGCGGCCTTCGTGGTGAAATCCTCTTGCCTGGCGGATGGCCGAAAACTCGGCGTCGGCTTTGGCTAATGTCGCGGGATCCGATCTGAGCAAGTCCTGGATACGTCGGAAAACTGGTGAAATCACGTTCACGCTCACTCCCGTCCCTTCGTGTTGACTGGACACAACGGAATCACAGAATAACTTGTCATCGCAGGCGAGCCCTAGACGCGGGCGCGCTCGATGGGAGCGCCCGGTCAACCCATGCCCGCATAGCCCAGTGCAGCACACCCGAGGCGGTGTGTGCTAGTTAGCAGGAAGGGTGCGGCGAAGCCGAGATAGGAGATGGCCTGATAGGCACTGTGAAGTTGTTTGTTGATGAGGGTGCCGGGGCAGCTTTGGGTCAGGATGGGGTGGCTGTGGCGCCGTGGTCAAGCGGCTGCCGGGGTCAGTCCGGTGACCTGGTTCCAGGTGGTGAAGCATGAGGCCATCTCGTGGCGGTATTGCTCGGCGCTGAGCCGGTGGCGGCGGGGGCGGAAGTGTGATGACATCCCGCCGAACGTGGACAGGAACTGTTGCGCGTGTCCGGGTGAGGTGAAGCGTTTCATCGCCCGTTTCCGTTGTCTCGTGGGCTGGTGGGAGTTCTCGCACCCGGTTATTCAGATAGTCCGAGGCAGGGTAGGAGAATACGGCTCCCCCGAACAAGAAAACCGCGCCGAAATGGCGTGGTCGCCCTTCCTGGCGTGGATCGCGTCTCGTGCGACACGCCGCTCAGCCGTACCGGCGCGATGGGGACGTCAACTTAAGCGAGCCAACTGCTCCAGTTTGCTGGCGAGGTCGTCCCACGCATCACCGGTCCGGCGCGCCAGCGCGGCGGCCGATCCCGCCAGGTGCGCAGGCACGATGGCCGCCAGCTGCGCCGACCGCTGCCGGAGAACTGATTCGGTGCTCAGCAGCCGCAGCAGCGCGCGTCCCGCGTCGGTGAGCCTCAACGCCGGGTCGGCGGTGAGGTCGCTCAGGGAGGGCTCGCTACGACCGCGCGGCGGCGGCGGGGCGGCACCACCGACATTCGAGCGCGCCTGCGGACTTCGTTCGCCGCTGACCCGCTGGTTGGGCGGCACGGGCTCTCTGCCTTCGCGTAGCCGTCGCTGAACATCGTGGACGGTGGACGGCGCGATTCCGGCGATGGTGGCGATTTCCCGGACCGAGGCGTTCGGCCGCTCGGCAAACAGGTCACGGGCCAGGGCACGGCCCGCCGCGGTACTCAGCGGTCGATCCGTGCCGTCCTAGCCCAGCCGGGTGTTCGAGTGTCCATCTCGGTCAGTCGAACGGCGCCGCATCGACCCCACGGTTGATGGCGACAGGGCGGTCACCGATGCGATCTTGCGGTCGGACCACCGGGGATGGGAGGCAAGGATCCGCTCGGCTGCCGCCTTCCGGTCCGACGACGTCAACGGCAGGCCGTGTCTGATGTTCGACTGGACGGCGAGAACGAACACGTCGTCGTCATCGCCGTCGGCGAACCGCACCTCGATCTCGGTCTGGTCGCGCAGGCGTGCGGCGCTAAGTCGGTGCATGCCATCGATCACCCGCATCGTGCCCCGGTGCACAGTGATCGGCGGCAACACCGCATCCGACTCGGCCAGCACCCGCACATGCTCGTCGCTTTCGCCGGTCAGCCGCGGTGAGTCGGCGGCGCGTAGCGAACTGATCGGAACCAGCGAGACCTGTTCGTCCCGCTTCGCGCCCGCCTGCTCGGGGTTGGCCGGTGTTGCGGCGGTGCCTGCCAGGTCGCCGGCCAACGCCACGTTCGTCACCACATTCATGCGCCGTGTCCCTTGCTTCAGGCCGGCTCATCCCCTGCCGACTTCACTGCTCCGGCTGTGGTTCCCACCAGTTGCCTTCCGCATGCCGGCGCGGCCGAACCCCGGAGGCACCCATCTTCCTGAACGTCATTGATGAACGTCAAGCTGATTGTGGCCTGACCGGGCCGGCAACCTGGCCGGCAACCTGGTCGGCAACCTGGCCGCGACGTCCCGCCGCTGAGCGCCGCGATCGACCGAAACCGCACGTGTCCGTGGTATGGTCCTGGCCAATGGCTCGACTGATCGCATCGTGAGCGGACGATATGGATGACAACTCAACCGACCGGTTCACCCAGCGTCTAGACAGCCTGATCCGATCGTCCGGGAAGAGCGCGCCGCAGATCGCCGCTGAGATACGCGCACGCGCTGAAGGCAACGTCTCACTGAGTGACAGCTATTTCTGGCAGCTCCGCACCGGGAAGAAGGATCCGCGCCTGGCGATGGTCCGTACCATAGCTGACTATTTCGGGGTGCCCGCGAGCTACTTCCTCGACGATGTCGCCGAAGAAACGGATTCCACAGTCACCAGGCAGCGCACATCCGTGGGCGAGAAGCAGGTACGCAAAATCGCGGCGCGGGCCAGAGGACTCAATTTGGGAACCCTCCAGCGCATCGCGGAAATCGTGGAGGACGCGCGTATTCTCGACGGACTGGATGGGCTATCTGGCACGCGCATGGAGGATTCGAACATGTCATGAAGTGGCAGCCGAGACGGGGGGGTGCGGAGCCGACGGATCAGATAACGCCGTCGGATCGCCGACAGGCTCGAGAACTGATCCGGCAGCTGGATGAGCACGGGCTCATACCGGCGCCGTGGGACCTGATGACCTTCGTGAATCTAGTCGCCCGCTGGCGAGGACGAGCCATCAAAGTATGCGGCCGGGACGGAGACTACTGGGCCACCGGAGCGGATGGTGACTATCTGAGTGGCCTGTACATTCGCCTGGACAACGTCGATGTCATTCTGTACCGCACGGACGGCGGCCCATCGACGGCACACCATATTATCGCGCACGAACTGGCGCACCTGCTGGCCGACCATACCCAGCCGACCGGACTAACGGGATCCATGGAGTCCGCCGTGGAACCCGTCTCGTATAGCGACGTACTGCGGCTGAGCTGTGCGCGCTCGCGATTCGACGATCCGGACGAACGCGTCGCGGAAGCGTTCGCGGATCTGCTCCTGACCTCGGTAAGCCGACGTGGCACACCACCCCAGCAAAGACTGGCACAAATACTGGGCAGGCACGACACCTAGGGTCGTGAGATGCCGCATACGGCCGCGCCGCAGAAAACTTGTGCCCGGTGAATACTCATCGTATCGTCGAGTGTCGTGGATGGGATCTGGCCTGTAGGGCTCCCGCGATCATTGGATTATCCGGCCGTGCCCGTGGGGGCGATTCTGGCGGGTTCGGCACGCCGTTTCGGCACCCGGACGGCGTTTCGGCACGACACCGAGGAGCTGAGTTTCGCCGAGTTGTGGCGCCGGGCCTGCCGGTGCGCCAACGCTTTGGCGGGGCACGGCATCGGCCGCGGTTCTCACGTGGCGGTGCGCATGCCGAACTGCCTGGCCTATCCGGTGGCCTACTACGGTGTGTTACTGGCCGGAGCGACCTTCGTGCCTATCAGTCCGCTCCTGCCGGAACAGGAGGCCACCCACCAGATACGGGACGCCGGCGCCGCGATCACTCTCACCGCGGCGGACATCCCGGCGCTGTGTGCGAACGCATCGGACAATCCACCGGATGTCACGCTGGATGTGAAGCACGACCTCGCGCACCTAGCCTACACCGGCGGCACCACCGGCGCGTCCAAGGGGGTGCGGTTGACGCACCGCAACGTCATGGTCAACATCATCCAGCACGGCTGCTGGCACCACGGCTGCCTACCCGACCTCGACGCCGAACGCGGGGTGGTGCTGGACCAGGTAGGCAGTCCCGACGAGTGGCCCGTCCGGCTGGGCAGTGGGATCTTCATCAACCTCATGCCCTGGTACCACGCCATGGGCACCATCGCCGGTCTCAACCTGCCCGTACTCGCCGGCATGACCACCGTGCTGCACGACCGCTTCGATCCCGCCGCTTACCTCGCCGACGCCGAACGGAATCGGGTCACCTACATCGGTGGCGCGCCCACCCTCTTCGCCGGCCTGCTGGCCTGCCCGGACGTGCGCGCCCGCGACCTGTCCTCGGTGCGCGCGATCGGATCCGGGGGCGCCCCACTGGCCACCGGAATGACCGATGAACTGCGACAGCTGGTGCCGAACGCGGTGCTCTGTGAGGGTTACGGCCTCACCGAAGTCACCATGGGTGCCACCAACCCACCCGCCAACGCCTCCGGCCTACGCAAACCCGGCAGCGTGGGCGTAGCCATGTTCGACACCGAGATCAAGATCGTGCCCGCCAAGGGCGGCGAAGATCCACTACCGGTCGGTGCCCAGGGCGAAGTCTGCATCCGCGGCCCTCAGGTCATGCAGGGCTACCACAACCAGCCCGACGCCACCGCCAGCACACTTGTGAACAGCTGGCTGCACACCGGCGACATCGGCACCCTCGATCCGGACGGCTACCTCACCATCGTCGACCGCACGAAGGACATGCTCATCTACAAGGGATACAATGTCTACCCCCGGGAACTCGAGCGACTACTCCTCGCCCACCCCGCCATCACGGCTGCGGCCGTCGTCGGGCGAGCTGACCACACCTGCGGCGAACTGCCCGTCGCATTCGTGGTCACCGCACTCAATCACCACATCAGCGCACACGAACTCATGACCGCGATCAACCATCAGGTGGCGCCCTATCAGAAACTCCGGGAGCTGCACTTCATCGAGCGCCTGCCGACCTCTGGATCCGGGAAGATCCTCAAACGCCAGTTACGCGCCAGACTTAACTAACCTGACTGGGCCACAACCGGCCTTAGTCCTCAGTCCAGCCGCGCCGCGAATCGAGCACCTGCCTGATCTCGCCGCGCAGGGCTCAGCAGTCTCGACATGACGCGTAGCGCGAACCCCGTGTTGATGGCGTCACCAGGCCGCCAGCCCTCCGCCTGCATGGCCCGGTGGATGCAGGTGACCCGCTCATCGCAGTTCCCGCCCCGGCGGCCAGCGCTGAAGTCGACCACCTCGAGCAGGCTGTCGCAGATGGTCACGGTGAGCCGGTACAGCCGATCCTGCGGTGGGTAGCCGCGCGACCACAGCAGAGCCACGATGCCCGGCGACGGCATCGGTGGCTCACCCAGCGCCAGCGACACATACCGGTTCAGCGGCTCCAGCCGCCGATACATCCAGGTGGCGGCCAGTCGCTCGGCGCAGCGCCGGAAAAAATCGTAGGAAAGCCCACCAGCCAGGAACAACGAGGTCGTGCAAATGAGGTACTGCAATGGCATGATCAGATGACTCTCGCCAGTGACGAGAATGAACAGCACGCCACACCAGAACAAGGTTGACGAGATCATACCGGCCGCGAGCAATCGCAGCTCAACGTGCATGGACTCCTTCTTGCCGGCCACCTGGAGCAGATTCCGGAACACGACGGTGGCGTAACCGGTTGACGACACGTGCACCAGGATGACCAACCACCAGAACCCGTCGTACCACGGCAGGTGCAGTCGGTCAACACAACCGATCGGGGACGGAACCTCGACCCGCCCCCGGTACACGGTCAAGCACGACAGGGCCGTGTAGCCCACCAAGATCGCGAAGACCATGCGCCGGGGCACCCCGGCCGCCAGCGCCGAGAACACCGCGATCGCGGTCGAGGTGCCTAACCCCCACACGTTCACCGTCAGGCCGCACCCGTCCGACAGCACCCAATTGAGCACAGCCGACACGTAGATGACCACGGAGACCGTCATCGCTGCGCATGCCGACAACAGCCAGCGATAGGTCGTCCTGCGTAGCGCGATCGGCACCCTCATCAACACGGCCACGACCAGCAGCACGACGCTGATCTGTTCCAGCACCAACACCACGAATTCCCCCGCGCGCGTGTCCAGGGAGACTCTCACTACGCCGGCACCCGGACAGCCCATCAGGACGCAGCTCAACCGAACACCAATGGTACCGAAAGCGGTACAAATTGTGAACAGATCGGCGGGCCATCGTGTTGACGGTCGGATCGCAGACTGGTGAGGGACTGTAATCTCAACGGTGTAACTCTTGAGATGGAAGAGGCATCCCTGAGCTTTATTTGTGCCGTCATCGACCTGGGTCACCACGTAGCGGGACCGGTCAACCGGTGATCAGCTGGGACCCAGACCTGACTCTTGCGCCGGGCTGATCCGAACACTGCGGAGAAGGTGTGCTTGGGTACGCCGAGCCGGTGGCGCTGGTGTAGTGGTCGAGGTCGGTGATTCCTTCGAGGGCGGCGCGGGTCTTGCCGAGGGTGTCGTGCAGCCGGATCTCGGCGGTTTCGGCTAGGACGCTGGGGTCGTAGTGGGGGGTGGTGCCGGGCGGGACGATCCTGCGGGCCCGCTGCATGGTCTGGACCAGCCGGTTGAAGTCGGGTGTGCCGGCCAGGGCCGCGAGTTGGGTGACGATCGCCTCGGTGCGGGCGGGGCGTTCGGCGTGCACGAGCGCTGCCCGGATGTGCTCGAGGGTCCGCCCTTCCTCGGTGAGGGCCTGTTCTAGGCGGCGGGTCAGGAAGGCGGCGATGCGATCGGCCCGGTCGTGCATGGAGCCGAGCCGGTCGGCGAAGGCCAGGCCGGTCAGGCGTTGACGCAGTTGGGCTGGCGCCACGGCGAGGTCGGCGCGGTGGAAGAACGCGGCGTCCTCGTAGCGGGCACGCAGGACCGCCTCGTTACCGGCGCGGACCACCTCGGCGTCGATGGGTCCGTTCGCGACCGCGACGAAGCAGGGCAGCAGCGCGCCGTGGGTGTCGCGGACCGGCAGATAGCGCTGGTGCTTGCGCATGACGGTGGCCAGCACGGCCTCGGGCAGCCGCAGGTAGTCGGGGTCGAAGCGGCCCAGTAGGGGAGTCGGCGACTCGATCAGGTAGGTGAGCTGGTCAATCAGCGCGGACTCGCCACCGGTGTCGATGCACCCGCCGACGGTGGCGGCCAGCTCGGTCGCAGCGGCGACGATCCGGTCCCGGCGTTCGGTTGAGTCGAGGAGGATCCCTGCAGCGTGGAGGTGGTCGAGGTACTTCTCGGCCGTGTCGACGGTGATCACCGGTTCGGTGGCGGTACGCAGTACCCAGGTGGTCCGGCCGGCGGCGAGGGTGGATGCCTGTACTGGGACCACGTCATCGCCCCAGAGCGCGAGCAGCCAGCGGATCGGCCGGGTGAAGCTCAGCTGCGGGTCGCGCCAGCGCATGTTCTTCGCCGCGCGCAGCCCGGTCACCACCCCGGCCAGCGCCTCGCTCAGCGCCTCCAGGACGGGCCGGCCGGGCTCGTGGCGGCGTACCACAAGGTGCTCGACTCCGCCGACGTCGGCTCGTTCGAGGTCGCCGATGGCGACGCCGTGGGCGCGGGCGAACCCGATCGCCGCCGGGGTCGGCGCCCCGTCGGGGCCGAACGCGGCGCTGACCTTGGGTCCGCGCACCAGCCGGGTGTGGTCGGTCTCGCGATCGGCGACCTGCTCCACGATCGCGACCAATCGCCGTGGGGTGGCCAGCGCAGTGAGCGCGCCGTGGGGTAAGCGGGTACCGGCCAGCCCGTCGACCACCAGCCGGGTCAGCTGCTCGCGCGCGGCCTGCGCTTCGGCGGGGGGCATCTCCTCGGTGCCGATCTCGAACACCAACCGCCGCGGCCCGTCGGCGGTGCTCGTCGCGCCGTGCGGCGCTGGCCGCGCCGCTTCGGCGGCCGGCGTGGCGCCGAGCGGGTGACCCAGATCGGCGCGGCGCTCGATCCACAGTTGCGCGACTGAGCCCGACAGCCGGCGCATCCGGGCGAACTCGGCGGCCCGTTCCGCGGTGGACACCGCGCCGCGGGCGTCCAGCACGTTGAATGCGTGCGAGCACTTCAGCACGTAGGAGTACGCGGGCACGGGCAGCCGTGTTTCGATCATCCGTTTCGCCTCGGCGGCGTAGGTCTCGAGCAGGGCGCGGTTGGCTGTGACGTCGGCGTCGTCGAGGTAGTACCGCGACATCTCGTACTCAGCTTGGCCGAACACCTCGCCGTAGCTGATGCCGGGTGCGTAGCCGATGTCCTTGAAGTGCCGTACGCCCTGCAGTGCCATCAGGATGCGTTCCACGCCGTAGGTGATCTCCACCGAGACCGGGTCGAGGTCGATCCCGCCGGCCTGCTGGAAGTAGGTGAACTGGGTGATCTCCAGCCCGTCCAGCCACACCTCCCAGCCCAGCCCCCAGGCACCCAGCGCCGGCGACGCCCAGTTGTCCTCCACGAACCGCACGTCATGCGCGCGGATGTCGATGCCCAGGGCCTCCAGGCTGCCCAGGTACAGCTGCTGCGCATCACCCGGCTCGGGCTTGAGGATCACCTGGTACTGGGTATGGCACTGGATCCGATTGGGGTTCTCCCCATACCGGGCGTCGTCCGGCCGCACCGACGGCTCGACGTAGGCCACCCGCCACGGCTCCGGGCCGAGCACCCGCAGGAAGGTCGCCGGGTTCAGGGTGCCGGCACCGACCTCGGTGTTCATCGGCTGCACGCGAAGGCAGCCGCGACCGGTCCAGTACCCGTCCAGGCGAGCCAGCGCGTCCAGCATCATCAGCACGTCAAAGGCTCCGTCCGTTGATCGACCCCCGCCGACCCACCGGCCGGGATATCGGGCCGCGAGGGTCTCCTGAGGGCAGGTTACCGAGCGTGCCCGCCTCCTCGGGCGGCGCCCGTTCCACCTCGACCGGCCGCAACTGCACCGACAACCCACTGTCGAAGGTCAGGGTGTGCCCGTTGGCCGGGTCGAACGCCGGGCCGCCGAACAGGGCGATCGCCTCGGCAACCTCCGCCAAGCGGGCGTAGCGGCCCAACGGCACCAGCCGAACCAACGCTGGCGACGCCTCGCCGTCGTCGGCGGTGCTGGTCGACTCGGCCAGCGGACCCAGCGCGAAGGCCCGCACCGACAGCCGCGCCCCATATTCCAGGGCCAGGGTGCGGACCACGGACTCGATGCCGGCCTTCGCGGCGTCATACCCGACGTGGTAACGGTGCGCCCGGTGCGCGCCCACCGAGGTCACCGCGACCGCAGCGGCGTGCAGGTCGAGTCGGCCGGCGGCCAGGGCGAAGGTGCGTAGCGCAGCGTAGGCGCTGGTCAGGTTCTGCGTGACCGCAGTGGCGAAGGTGTCGGTCGGGGTGTCGTCGATGCGGGTCAGCGGCGGTACCCAGCCAGCGGTGTGGTACAGCTCCGCCCGCGTGCAGCCGGCCAGCCGCAAGGCCAGCAGGTCCGCGAACGCCGGGTCGGTGACATCGCAGCCGATCACTGGTACCGGGTCGTCGCTGCTGACCCGGTCGACGGCGACGAGGCGCCCGGGCACGGATCGCAGGTGTGCTGCCAGCGCGGAGCCGACCTGCCCGGCGGCACCGACGACCCGGCAGACGCTCACGCTCCCCGTGGTCACACGTAGCCACTCCAACGCGGGATCAGCCGCCACTCACCGACCTGCTCCGTGCCACGGTCGGCGACCTCCAGCGAGCGGGCCAGCAGGCTGCGGACCGTGTTCGGGTTCTGTAGCAGGTCCAACCCTCGCCGGATGCGTCTGGTGGCCTCGCCGAGCCGATCAGGGTCGGCGGCGGTCCACCACCGCCGGTCCGGTGCGGCCGGGTCGAGGGACAGTGCTGAGTAAAAGTTCGGTAGCTCTAGCCAGCGGGCGTGCACCACGCCGAGCGACAGCGGTACCGGGACGTGGTCCATCTGCTCGGCTAGGGCGTCGAGCACCTTGCGGGCCAGCGTCAGGTCGTCCCCGGACTCCACCGCGACGAGGATGTCCAGGTCTGATTCCTCGCAGGGCGCCTTCACCGAGATCGGCGACTGGGAGCCCTCGACCAGCACCGGCAGGTGACCACTCGCCGCCGCGAACAGCCGGTCAGCCAGCTCGGCGGTGAGGATCCGCGGGCGGGTGGTGACCGACTTAATGTACTCGAACGGGCCGAGCCGTCGGACCCGGTAGGTGTTGGGATCCCGGCGCAACGTCGTGTCCAACGCGGTGAAGTCGCGTGGCCACATCCGCCGGCCGCCCTCGTCGACCCGGAACGCCGTCTCCGCCGACCGAAAGACCGCCAACGGCTCGGCGTGGGCAGCCCACGGTGCGCGCCCGGTCGCCCGGAAGCCGGGCTTAACCGCCACGGCGTGGGCCACTGCGGAAGCACCGACCCGGTCAGCGCCGGGCACGAACGAGTTGACGGTGAGGTAGACTAGGCCCTCGACCGACTGCGCGAGCACCGTGTGCCGCCAGCCCGCCGGCACGAACACCACGTCACCGGGCACGCAGCCGAACCGCCTGGCCTGCTCCCCGTTGCGGCTTAGCGTCGCCTCGCCGACCCCCGAGATGAACACGAACGTCTGCTCCATGTCGGTGTGTACGTGCTCCGGGACGGCTCCGCCGCCCGGCACCCGGACGAGGAACGTCTCGGTGGCCAGCGACTCCTCGCGACGCACCAGGAAGTCGTTGGCGTGCGTGCCGAAGTCGAACACCTCGCCGTCGGTGGACCGGGCGTGAACCGGAACCGGCGTGCGTCCAGTTGGCACAGCGGTACCAGCGTGGGTCGATCGGGCCGCCGGTGTGGCGGCGTCCTCGACGAGCCGAACGTAGAAGCCGGCCATTGCCTCGGCGGCTTCCGGCCACGACGGCCCGGGTGTCATCCCAGGGCTGGATCGTCCGCCACTGACCCTGATCCAGACCGATGCCGTACAGACCGGTGCCGCCGGTCGGGACCGGGCTGATGATCCGCCGGCCGAGCTGCAACGCGGCGACCAGGACCCCGCTGGAGTACAACCGCCGATACGGCAGCGCGACCCACTCCACCCCGCCGAGCAGCCGCCAGAACCCCTCCTCAGGGACGAACCCCGGCCGGTAGTCCAACCCGGGGTACTCCACGGCAAGCTCGGCCAGGCCACGGTGGACCTCCGGCTCGTCCACGTGTCCGGCAACGACCATCCGGGCCTGCGCGCCGAAGGCCTGCAGGTAAGCCCGAGCGAACCCCACCGTCCTCTTGTAACCGCGTAGCCGCCCCAACAGGCCCACCGACCTCGCCATCACCGACGCGGTCGGCGGCGTGGGAAGCGCAAACCTCGGGTGCGGCAGGTGCAGCACCCGGTGCGGCAAGCCCGGCCGGGTCAACCTGGCCTCCGCCTCGTGGTCCGTGGAGAAGAAATGCGCCCCAGCCGTCAGCTCATCCACCAGTCGCAGGAACGCCGCCAACTCCGGCGTAGCCTCGTGCGGGCGGACGTTGTGCACCGTCTGGACGATCTTCGCGCCGCGCTTCACCAGGCCACGCAACACCGCGGCGGCCGTATCCACGCCAAGCTGGTGGGCCAGTTTTTCCGGCCAGTGCAGATGCACGATCGTGGCAGCGTCGACCTCGACGTTGACCTCGACTGGTGGCCTGAGCGGGGGGCGGACCGCGGGTCCGTGCACGTCACAGCACAGGCCTGGGCGCACGACCCGGACACCCTGCGCCGCGAGGGCGGCCGCCGCCGCCGCCACGTATGGATTCCAGCTGCACACCTCGGGTACCTGCACGACCGCCACGCCGCTGCCCGCAGCCAGGCCACCGGCAGCCACGCCTACCCGGACATTCGGCCGGCCGGCCGGGGTGAGCCAGGGAGCGACCTGGCGAAGCAGGGACCGCACCGAGTCCCGGTAGTCGAATCCGCGGAGGATCTCCCGACCATGCCCGCGCATCCGCGCTCGCGTGTCGGCGTCCGCCGTCGCCGCGCGCCGCAGGGCCTGCGCCAGATCGGCCGGATCGTGCGGCTCGGCGAGGTAGCCCGACCGGCCCTCGACAACAAGCTCCGCCAGGCCACCCGCCCGTGTCGCGACGACCGGCACCGCCCCAGCGGCGTAAGCCTCCAGCGGGATCCGTCCGAATGGCTCGACCCGCGACGGCACGATCACACCCACGATCGAGCGGTGCGCCAGCAGACCCCGCACCTGGGGAGAGAACCGCGTCAGCAGGCTGACGTCCAACTGCTCGCGCGCCACCCGCCCGGCCAACCGCCGCTGATATGGCGATAGATCCACACCCTCGCCGACCGCCGCCAGTACGACATGCGGCGCCCGCACCCCGCGATCGCGGAGCAGGCACAGTGCGTCCACGAGGTCCTCGAAGCCCTTCTCCGGCACCGCACGACCCATCGCCAACCAAAAACCGTCCCACGCGGCGGGCGGCAGGTCGGCCACGCCAGCTACCCTCAGCTCAGCGTCCACCCCGCTGACGCCGTTGCGCAGGTCGACAACCGCCGAGGTGGGCACGCCGATCTGCTCCGTCAAGTGTGAACGCATGTAGCCCGAGATCGCGGCGATCCACACACCCATCTCGGCCGCGCGGCGCAGCGCCTCGCGTTCCCACGCCACCCGTTCGAGGAGTTCCGGTTGGACCAGAAGCGTGCTGGTCCGCGGAACAATGACCGTCGTCCACGCCGAATCCGCTGTGGACCGTGCCGCCGCGCCCGAGAATCCGACATCGCAAAGCACGACGAGCCCGCGCCGATACTCCCCACGCAGCCGGGCGAGCGCCCGCTTCACCGCACCGGTCATGGCCGGCTCACCGTGACGGCCCGGCCCGCCCCGGTTGCCATCCAAGGCGCGTACCTCGACCCGTCGGACGGACCGACCAAGCGCCTCCTCCACGGCACGGCGCCATTCCCGCTGCCAGCCCCCGCTGACCGCATCGACACGCACCGGCAGGACGACCAGGTCGATCTCGACGGGCAACACCTCGGCGAGGATCTCGATCAGTGCCCGGTTGGACCATCCCGCGCCGCTCCCGCACCCATAGAACCCATCAAGAACCGCGACAGCGACTACACAGCGGTCCGAGCGGGCCAGAGATTGCCGAGTGTCCACCAGTACCTCGCTCATCCCATGATCACCTATCTGCTTTCCGTCGTCTTGCTGGCGGGCACCCAGGACCGGGGCGAGTCCGTCCCAGAACAGCGCGCGGCTCGGGGGATGGGTGACCTGCCGGTGCTTCACGTCTCACGCTGGAAGCAGAGAGCGCACGAGCTACCGGCACGGCCACCACCGCGCGCCGGGGTGACTCGTCGTCGGCGGCCCTGGGGCCCTGTGAGATAGGCAAGGTCGTGGAGCGTGTGTGGGCAAGCAGTGCTCCACCTGGCTGAACGTCGGTGAACATGCCGCTAGGCTCAAGCCTTGCAAGAGATCGTCTGGACTCGTGCGGTAGGCGGGAACGATGGAGTCTCCCTCGGAGCTGGCTGTTCTGAAGCGTGCTCTTGGCCGTCAGCTGGCCGCGTCACGCCAGGCCGTCGAGATCGGTCAGCAGCAGGTTGCCCACAAGACGGGCTACAGCCGCTCGTCGGTCGCTCATGCTGAGGCTGGACGCCAGCTCCTCACCCGTGACTTCTGGAAGACGGCAGACGAACTGGTCAAGGCTGACGGTGCGCTGCTGGCCGAGTATGAGCGGGTGCAAGCCGTCAAGCAGGAACAGGAGCGGCGGAGCCGGGAGGCGGAGCTGGTCGGGGCTTTTGCTATCGTAGGTGGGTTTCGTCAGGAAGATACTGAGCCGCCTCACCTGCCCTGCCCCTCGCCGCTGCCATCGTCTGACACCGTGGTTGCTGCCAGCCAAGAGGCATGGCGCGCGGTACGGAGCCACCTCATTCGGCACCGCACGCAGCTTGCCAAGCAGGTAGTCAGGCTGTATGACCCTGCGTGGCGCCTCACGCATGCGCCAGCGTTGGCGCCGCCGAGCTGGCTGCCCTCCCGTCCGGTGCCAATCGAGACAGTGACGCTGGAGTGGGTGGCTGCGCCGCCGCGTCCGGCTATTACCGGCCATGAAGCCGAGCTGCGGCCGGTATTGCCGCTTCGCACGCCCGGGCACGCTTTCCGGCAGTACACCAGCGCGATTCGCTACCTCAGCCCGCCAGGTCTCTTTGAAAACCGTCCGAGTTACCGACTGTTGGACGTGTCCTGGGAGCCTTCCGGGCAGGGGAAGCTACAGTTCGGGCTTGCTACCTTTTTCGACAAGCTTGATGTTTCCGAAGCGTTGAGTCATGAGTTCGCGGCAGCGATGATAGAGGGTGCACCGCCCGCGTGGCGACAGCTGCCGTTCCGGGCGCGGTTGTCCCAGCCGTTCGATCTGTCTTCGCGAATGGGTAGCACGTCGATTGCTACCTTGACTGTACGTCGGGACGCAACCGATGGTTCACACACGTTCTTTTTGCTTGGTCGCGACCCGCAAAAAGTAGCCGTGGGCGGAGGTCAATACGGCGTGATTCCGGCAGGTGAGTTCCAGCCGTCATGCATCGCTCCAGCCTGCATGCAGGATGATCTCGATTTGTGGCGCAATATTGTGCGCGAATACAGCGAGGAACTGCTTGGTGAACCTGAGCATGACGGCAGCAGCGGACAACCGCTGGACTACGAGTGCTGGCCGTTTTACCGTGCTATGCAACGCGCCCGTGAAGCAGGACAGCTGCGGGCCTATGTTCTGGGCGTTGTGCTCCATGCGCTCGGGTTGAACCCAGCCATTATGACTGCTGTCGTTATTGATGGTGTGGTGTTTGACGACCTCTTCCGCGAGCGGGTCACCGTTAATGCCGAGGGCCAGGTCGTTACCTCCCTCGGCGACGATCAGTCGGTGCATGGGCTGCCGTTTACGGAGGCGACCGCGCGTCAATTCCTGGACCGTGAGCCGCTGGGTGGCACGAGCGCGGCCTGTTTGGCGTTGGCTTGGTGGTATCGGGAGCGCTTGGTGCAGCACTGAATTGAGTGCGCACTAGGTCGTACCGCGAGGCGCGGAATCTCAACCTAGCGCGCTACGCTGTTCGCTCGGACACCGGTTGTTGTTAGGTTTCTGCGACGGGTTGAGCCCAAGCAGCGTCAGCAAGTTAAGCAGCTCTTAGTGCACCCGTTGTTGGTGCAATCCGCAGAGCGGACGGCACCCTCCAGGTCGGTGGCAAGTTCCGTTGAGATCATTGTCGAGGAGGGCGGTGCGGACGATCACCTGAGTGTGCCGCTTGCGGATGGTGAACCTGACCGGTGGGCACGTCACCGGTGTCAACTGGATGAACCTCAATCCATAGCTCGGTCATCGACTGGCGGTTATACTCCCAGGCCAGGACCCGGTCAGCGACCCGATTCGCCAGTTCCCCGCTGCCGGGACCGTACGCGCAGACCCCCAGCTCATACCGAGGCCACTGGGAAACGTCTGTGTCGCCGGTCGGGCTTAGGGTGAGGTAGGCGAACATGCCCTGGTCGAACACCCCCATGCTTCCCCACCCGAACGCCGGTGCGACAAGCCTGCGGTCAACGGCCTGGCTCCCCGCGAGGAGCCGGCAGAACCTGGCCATAATCTTGCTGGATTGGACCCAGCGCTGCGACGGGCTGCTGGAGGCCTGCCCAGCAGCCCGGAGACGCGAGCAACACGGGTCAGCCCACCCACAGCACGTCGAGCACGTCGACGCGGCGCTGGCGCTCCGGGATTAGGTAGGTGACCAGGCCCTGGTGGGCCGGGCCGAAGGCGAGCGACCGCACCGGCACGTCGGGGTTGTCGTCGTTGAGCGAGTCGCCGCCCCACGGGGCGGCCTCCAGGACGACGCGGGCCTCGGCGAACGGCGCCAACGCGTTCGGTGGGAGCGCGTCGATCTGCGGCTGGGACTGTTCGTCGGTGGTGACCCGATCACTGGTTACAGGCCGGCGCGGCGTCGAGTCTGCGTCAGTGGCTCGTCGTCCGGCACCGGCTGGTCGGTCAGTCGCTCGGCGGCGCGTCGGGCGACTGAGGCGAACCGGTCGGGGTCACGCTGAAGCAGCGCGATCCGTCGCCAGTGCTCCAGGCACCGGAACAGCTCGGTGAGGTCGAGATCCTCCCGAGCCGCAGCGAGCGCGCGCTGGTAAGCGGTGTCACACGCCGATCGGTCTTCGGCCAGCAGCGCGTCCCGGATCGCCGCCGGCGCGGCCCCGGGCCGTAGCGGGTCACCGGTGCGAGGCTGCTCATCGAACGACCACAGCGCTGTCACCGGCTCACCGTAGCGCGAGTGGCCCCAGCCGCTTGACGACTGTGGGTGGGCTGGCTCGGCGGATCACCCACTGGCCAAAGCTGGCCACGTCGCGGGAAGACGGTCGCCAGACCTAAACTCCAGGCTGTCTTCGAACAGCCTCGTGACGATCTCGCCTACGCGGACACCGACGCTGCCGAGCATCATCAGGATGTCTCAGTCTTCCTGATCTGGGCCGCTCTCGTCGCGGCGTCGGTGGGTCCGTTGGCGGGTGCGAGGATCGGCAGTCTGATCAGCGTCGAAGGGGCGATGTCCAGTGCGTTGGCCAGTGCCACGATCTCGGAAAGGGTCACATCACGCTGTCCGTGCTCGATGCGGTGCAGGGTGGATCTGCTCATCCCGGCCAGCCCGGCGATGACCTGTAGCGACTTGTCCCGGGCAGTGCGGATCCGCCGGATGCGCCGGCCGATCGTGCGCGTGTCGTCAGCGTCCATCGCGGCAGCGTGATTGACCGGGGTGAGCCTCCGCCGAGGCATCGGGGAGTTACGTCGGAGTGGTGCATTTCGGTGGAGATGTGAGCGCTGGACTACCGGCCGGACTCCCGATCCGTGGGGTGGTAGTGCGGGATGGTCGTCGCCGAGGTATCCGGTGAGCTGCTGGCTGGCCCCGGCGGCCTCCCAGATCCCGGTGCAGAGCTGGGCCGCGCGGGAGACGTCGAGCCATCCAGTGATCCGGGAAGCCCCGCAGGTCAGGTCAAGGATCACGGTGCCGTCGCGGCGGGCGATCGCTTGCACGGTGCCGTCGGGGTCGGTGCGGGTCAGGCCGTGTACCGGCACGATCCAGTGCTCCCGGCTGACATTGCCGGTCACCGGGTCACTCCGCTCAGGGGCAGTGTCGCCGCTGGAGGTGCGGTGGACGGGGGTGCTTTCGGGCGTGGGTTCGCTTTCCACGGTTGATGATCTCCGGTTGTGGTCGTTGCGGTGGTGGTAGCCATGACGATCAGGAGCTACCTGGTCGGGAGCCCGGTAACGGTTGGCTCGGCGGGTGACCACCGTCCCGCCGCCTGGTAGCTCTGGGGAAGGGGAGTGTTCCCTGAAAACCCTGAACTTCGTCCGCTGTGGGTGATCTGCGGCCTACGCTCCGTGGTGACAGGTTGTCCACGACGGCAAGGACGCAACGATGGTGGCGGACACCCCGAATGAGACGCTGAGCCAGCTCTTGGCCGGTTTGTCCTGGAGTGGCGAGCGGCTGGCTCGGGAGATATGCCGAGTGCTTGGCACTGGTGCAGTCCACCCGACGGCGCCGTACAAGTGGCTCAAGGGTCATCAACCGCGTCGGGACGAGGTGCGTCAGGCGACCGCGTTCGTGCTCTCCCAAGCGAGCAGCCATCCAGTCGCGGTGGGCGAGCTATGGCCCGGATGCGCTCCGCATGATCTACGCCTGATCCCCGCGACCGACGGGATGGAGGTACCGTGGACCTTGGCGGGCACTCTGGCCATCATCCACGACTGGCTACTCGGAGGATTGATGGATCGTCGCGTGTTCATGGCGGTGGGTGGCTCGGCCCTGACCCACCTCGCGTGGACCGCGGTGAACACCGAGCCGGCTCGACTGGCTGCGGCCCTGAACGGCGGGCAGGTGGGCGCTACCTTGATCGAGCAGGTGGAGGGGACGATCCCCTGGCTGCGCCAGCTTGATGACCAGCAGGGCGGAGGCGGAGCGAGCCTCACTTATGTTCATGCCCAGTTCCAGGCCGTTGGCCAACTGCTGAAGACGGCCGACCATGGCGGGCAGGTCACCCGGCGCCTGCTGGTCGCGTTGGCCGAGCTCGGGCAGCTGGCCGGATGGATGGCGGCTGATGCCGAACGTCACGGGCTGGCCCAGCGTTACTACCTGACCGCGCTGCGGGCCGCACACAACGCCGGCGACAAGGCACTCGGCGCCAACGTACTCAGCATGATGGCCTTGGACGCCGCCAGCCGCGAGGAGGCGGCCGACGCGATCAGCCTAGGTACCGCCGCAGTGGAGATGGCCCACCGTAGTTCCGTCATTGTCCAGGCCCTGGTCACCAGCCGGCTCGCTGGCGGCTACGCGCTCGCAGGTGACGCCGAACGCGTCCACGCGGCACACGACCGAGCCCGTGAACTGGCCGAGCATCCGACCGGTCACCGGCCACGCTGGGCCTATTACGTCAGCACGCAGTTCGTTGACGACGCCTGCGGCAGCTGGCAGGTCAGCCTAGCGAAGGCCTGCTCGCGCAACAACCGACGCCATTTTGGTAACGCAATCACTCTCCTCACCCCCGGCGCCACCGCCCTAGCCGATCAGGGATTACAGCGTGACGCGTTATGGAGCTACACCGACCTGGCGACAGCCTACCTCGGCTGCGGAGAGTTGGAGCAGGCCTGTGAGGTGGGGCGGACCGCCCTGGAGTGGCTGCCGCGCATCAACTCACCGCGCTGCCTGGCGTTCCTGTGTCGTCTCGCGGGCGAGCTCCGCGCCCGCAAGGCCAACTCCCATGTCCGCGAGTTCTCCACCGAACTGGACCGCAGACTACAACTGGTCGCATAACCAGCGCCACGTCCGCCTCACTGACTCTCGTGACCGCCGGGCAGGTTCCCCATCCATACGAGCCGGTCATCGAAGCCGCCGCGCTGCTGTCGCTTGTCTCGGGCGATCGCCAGCAACTCGTCCGGGCCGACACCGTGTAGCGCTGCGGCAGCGAAGCAGACCTCGACGAGGTCCGCCACCTCGGCCACGTCCCCAGAACTCAGGTACTCCGCAAGTTCTTCTTCCAGCTTCGCGCGCACGTACCGGCCGTAGTCCTGCGGCGATGCGGTCTCGACGATGGGGACAAGATCTTTCCGCAGGATGATCTCCGGAATCCGGTCTCGGACCAGCTTGCCCCGCAAGGTCGTGTCACCTGACATGGCGGCGGAGCGTAACAGGCCGGACCGGCCGCTCAGCCCGGCAAGATCGTCGATCGCATGAGCGCGGCGCGACCGGCACTGAACCGGGGCCAGCGGTACCTATCGCGGCGAACCCGACCAGGGAGTCCGCTCCAGGGACACAAGGTATTCCACGGACGCGGCGTCGCAGGCGTGTTCACCGCAGAGGCCGATCGGGATGTCCGGACGCCGGCTGCGCGCCTCATCGATGCAGAGGCGCAGGACGCGTCCGACGCCCTCACGATCGAGGTGTTCAAAGGGGTTCGTGGCAATCACGTGGTCACGGAGGTACGAGCCGAGGAAGCCGACTTCCGCGTCGTCACGGGACATGGCCAGTGTTACTCATGCGGTGCCACCGTTGCCCAATGCCACCGGACGTCCCAGCGGAGGTCCCTCACAGGCCGCCCGACACGGTTTGCTCCGGCACCCACGCACGGTCAGCGGCATGACAGTGCGTTCAGGACCGGTCGCGTTGGACCGTAGATCACAGCCGACTTCCGGTTCGAGGACGCTCGCAGCCGGCTGGACCGAGCGTCCGTACGTGGCGCCACCGACCTAAGAACCTACGGAGTTCGACGCGTAGTTGCGGCAGTAGGATCGCACGCTATTAACTCGTCCCACGGACTCAGTCTGCGCCGGTCGCGGCAGGTCCGGGCATTGCCAGTCACTGAGTGGCCGAAGTAGGGTGACGCCGATTCAATTCCGTGTTTCCTACTTTGAATCCAGCGCCGGACGCTCGCTACAGCAGGCGTACCGCCTCGGTCGTCGCGATGAAGTCGTACTCGGTGACCTCCAGCGGCGTCATCGCGATGAGGTGGCATGGCGGGCAAAAGTCTTCCCACGGCTGCATCGTGCGTAGCTCCACGACGGAGGAGTGGGCCTCGTACACCAGCAGGATATCCAAATCCGCAGGGTCCTCCGACCCGAACGCTGAGCCGAATAACCAGACTTGCAGGGACGGCAGGCTACGGGCCGCCTCCAGAAGAAGCTCCAGATGAGGCCAGCGGCTCAGGTCCACTTGGCGCCCAGGTCATCGAGGAAATCGCCAAAGCGGACGAGCGGAATTCCCGCTTGCGCCGCAGCCCGCTGTGAGTCGGTCGAAAAGCCGCAACAGCTCGGGTTAGTGACGACGATCAAGTCCGGCTCGATTGTCTGGTAGCTCTCCAACAGGGTGTACAGCCGGTCGGCGGTGAACTCGTAGTCATTGGTTGTGATGATGGTGAGCGACCGGAGTTTGTCGCGCCGGATTTCGTAGGCGTGGCGGCCCTTGCGCTTGAGTGACTTCACGTCCTTGTTGTGGGTCAGCCGGCGGCGCTCGTACTGCTCCTGGCTATCGATGTGCTGAGCGATGTTCTCGTCGTGCTTCAGCGCGTCGAGTAGCTCGACGAAGCCCGTCACACAGATGCCGCGCTCTTCGGCCCGCTCGTAGGCGACGTGTGTAATTTGAGTGGGCACCACCACGAAGAACCCCGTGCCGGCGCCCTTCTCAATGGAAGCGTTGACATCCTCGGCATCAAACATCTCCCCGTCCTCGAGTCCGATGCCTACTTGGTTCGTCTCTTTCTCCTCCAGGAGGATCCTCTCGATGGCTTCGGGGAATCGTTCCGTACCGGTGGTGAAGTCATCGAGGATGTGCCGGTCCTCGAACTGCTCGACGTGCAGCTGGTAGACGGCCAGGGTTTCCTGCTCATCCCGGGTCAGTAGGTGCCGGTTGGCCTCCAGTACCTGGCGGATCTTGCGATTGTTCGGAACGATGGTTCCGCGAGCATGCCGGCGCCAGAGAGCGGGGTTCCCGTCCCTGTACGGGTCACCTACTGGGCCGAAATTTGTATGGATCGCGCGGTTGGCATCCAACTCTGCCTGGAGATGTGCCCGGGCCTCGGCCCGGGTCTGAAACGTGGGTGTCGCGACAGCGATCCGGATTTCCTCGATCCGCTTCTGTTTCCACTCATGCAGCATTTCGTCCGGATACGCCGCCAGAGCCTTGTCGATTGTCGTATGGCAGTTAGCGCACAGAAGGGTGAGGTTGCTGTGATGAGCTCGGTCTTCGAGGGAAACCTCGTCAAGAGGAACACCGCGGGGGCCGTCGGGAGAGGCCGGGATGACGTGGGCCAGCTCGCCGAAATCCACGTCGAGATCGTTGGGGAACAAGTGCTCCGGCACGCGGGGTTACCGCAGTGGCCACCGGAGTTGCCCCACAGACGCCGCCGGCTGTACACGTTCGGGCTTACCCTGCAGGTCGTCTCCGCCACCGCTTCGTCCTTGCTGGTCGGGTCGTCTAGGCCGATAGCTCCCTACGCGCGTAGCGCGGATGGGGTCCCCCACGCGAGGGCCTGCCGGAGTTGGACGGTTCCTCCGCCGGCCGCGAGAACGTGTTCGAGGCGACAGAGTCCCACCCCGGATGCGCCCAGCTCCTTCGCCGTGCGTACGTCCTCACCGGTGCCGGCATTCGCCTGCGTCTGGATCGTCAGGGATCGCTGCGCCCACCCGATGAGCTCCGCGAGGGCCGGTATCATCGAGCCGTCGGTCTCAGTCAGATCCTGACGATCGTGCACCGGAACGACCGCACCCCACCCAAAAGATCCACGGGACACGCCCTCATTGGACTCGCGCCCCGGTGTCGCACCGGAGCTGATTCGGTTGGGCCGAGTCTAGAGCAACAGCTCGGTAGGCACCTGCGGGTTGATGCGCTGCAGCCGGCCAGGATCCGTTGTTAGCGCGTTCCACCCGCGCTGCCGGCACAGGTAGACCACCCATCCCGCCATCACGTCGAAGGTTCGGCTGGCGGCGAGTAGCTCCTCAACGCCTGCGGCGTCAGCCGAGCTCATCCGGCTGAGCACGACGTGCGGATGAGTTACCAGTTCGTTGACCATGGCATCAGCGTGCGGTCGTAACGTTCGCGCTTCGGTGACGGCCAGCTCTGGCAGCAGAAACGTCAATCCCAGCCCGGGTGCGACCGCCAACCAGGACTGGATCGCTAACTCGCCGGCCGTCCAGGACGCGACCGCCCCGGCATCAAGGATCCGACCGCCGACCAGCAGCGATGGTGACTGCTCGGTCAGGAGGCATCCGCCACGGGGAACCGGCGACGGATCTCCTCGTCGCCCGGCCACGGTTGACCGCAGGACTCATACACCCGCCGGTAGTGCGCCAGAGTAGGCGCCCCAAACCGGTCAGCCATCCGTTGAGTGATTGCCCGTGCGGCGTGCTGAGCCTGCGCCGCGCATGAGTCCGCACCGGCGGGCACCAGATCAGCAACCGGTCGGCCGTCCCGCACTAGGTGCACGACCTCACCGCGAGCCACCCGGTCGATCGCCCGCGCCAAGGCGGCCGGATCCTCAACCGGCAGGTCCTCAGCATCCATGCCCAGAAGCGTAGCGAACAGAGCCCCCAGCGGCCTAGGTCGCCCGATGCTGGGCCAACTCCGCCATCGGACCGACGCTGCTTACCGTGTGCGATGAGGGGGTGGTGGTCTACCACGGCCACCCCCCTAAACTGGGCGCAAGGTTGACGACGTGGTAGCTGGTGCTGCCTCGGTGCGCTGGAGTGCTACCAGATCTGCTTGCTCATACCGATGAACGGAGTACCCGGCATGACCGAGGTCTTGCCCCCCGTGGGTATGGCCGTGGGCGTCGCGCACTATGCGTGGCTGCTCGTCGCGTTGCCGGCCTTCGGCGCGCTGGTGTTGCTGGTCGGTGGCCGTCGCACCAACGCCTGGGGTCACCTGCTGGGCTGCGCGACGGTGCTCACGGCCTTCATTTACGGCGTGCTGCTCTACTTCGAGTGGCTGGGTTTCGACGCGTCGCAGCGGTCCCGGGAGCTAGGGGTGGGCACCTGGTTCGCGATCAACTCACTGCAGGTGAGCTACGGGCTGCGGCTCGATCCGTTGTCGCTGACCTTCGTGCTGCTGATCACCGGCGTCGGTGGCCTGATCCACCTCTACGCGATCGGCTACATGGCAGGCGATCCTGGGCGACGGAGGTTCTTCGGGTACTTCAACCTGTTCGTCGCGGCGATGCTCGTGCTGGTGCTGAGCAACAACTTCGTCACGCTCTACCTCGGTTGGGAAGGCGTGGGCCTGGCTTCCTACCTGCTCATCGGCTGGTACCAGGATCGGCCGAGTGCCGCGACGGCGGCGAAGAAGGCCTTCCTGATGAACCGGGTCGGCGACGTCGGCCTGGCCCTGGCGATCTTCCTGATCTGGCGCTCACTGGGCACCGTGCAGTTCTCCGAGGTGTTCACCCGCGCTGGGCAGATCGGCGGGCCGACCCTGCTGGCGATCACCCTGCTGTTGTTGCTGGGGGCCTGCGGCAAGTCCGGTCAGTTCCCGTTGCAGGCCTGGTTGCCCGACGCGATGGAGGGTCCCACTCCAGTCTCGGCGCTGATCCACGCCGCGACGATGGTGACCGCCGGGGTGTACCTGATCGCCCGGTGCAACCCGCTGTACGATCTCAGCGCCACCGGCCGGCTGGCCGTCGCGGCGGTGGGGGTGATCACTCTGCTGATCGGGTCGATCATCGGTTGCGCCTACGACGACATCAAGAAGGTGCTGGCCTACTCCACGGTCAGCCAGATCGGGTACATGATCCTCGCGGTCGGGTTGGGTCCGGCCGGTTACGCGCTGGGCATCGTGCACCTGCTGACTCACGGCTTCTTCAAGGCCGTCTTGTTCCTGGGCGCGGGCTCGGTCATGCATGGGATGCATGACGAGATTGACATGCGCCGGATGGGCGGGCTCGCGCGGCACCTGCCGCTCACCTTCGTCATGTTCACCTCGGGCTACCTGGCGATCATCGGGTTCCCGTTCCTGTCCGGCTACTACTCCAAGGATGCGATCATCGAGGCGGCGTTCGGCGCGGGTGGTTCGGCGGGCTGGGTCTTTGGCGGTCTCGCGCTGCTGGCGGCGGGGCTCACCGCCTTCTACATGACCCGCCTGATGCTCATGACGTTCTTCGGCGAGGAGCGCTGGCGGGACCTGCGCGCCGCCGAGGGTCAGGAATACCACCCGCATGAGTCCCCGCCGGTGATGTGGGTGCCGATGGTGCCGCTGGCGCTCGGCTCGCTGATCGCCGGCTACCTCCTGGCCTCGGGCGAGCGGTTGGCGCGCTGGTTGGAGCCCTCGGTGGGCCCGCTGGTGCCCGCGGCTGCCCCGTTCCCGGTCGCGTTGGTCCCGGTGTTCACCGTGCTGATCTCCGCGGTGGGTGTGCTGGTCGCCTGGCTGGTCATCGGTCGCAACCCGGTGCCGGTGCGCAAACCCGAGCGGGTCGCGCTGCCGGTGGCCGCCGCCAGGGCCGATCTCTACGCCAACGCGATCAACGAGACGCTCATCGCGCGGCCCGGTACCTGGCTCACCCGGGCGCTGGTGTTCGTGGACAACAAGGGCATCGACGGGGTGGTCAACGGCACCGCAGCGCTGCTGGGCGGTACGTCGGGGCGGCTGCGCCGGCTGCAGACTGGCTTCGTCCGAAGCTACGCGCTGGGTATGCTCGCCGGCTCGATCGTGGTGATCGCCTTGCTGCTGGCGGTGAGCTACTCATGAGCGGGGTCTCGGCGGGGGGTGGCCTGCTGCTGGCGATGCTGGTGCTGCCGCTGGTGGGCGCCGTGCTGGTCGCCCCGATGCGCTCGGTCCCGACTGTGGCCAAGGCCACCGGGCTGGCGTTCGCGCTGGCTGAGCTGGTGCTGGCCGCGCTGGTCTGGTCGGCCTACCGCCCGGGCGGTGGGCGCCTGGAGCTGACCCTGTCCGCCCCGTGGATCCCGGCGTTTGGAACCCGCTTCGCGCTGGGAGTCGACGGCATCGCGTTGGTGATGGTTGCGCTGATCAGCCTGCTGGTGCCGATCGTGATGGGCTACTCCTGGGCGGAGAAGCTGCCCGAGGGCCGCACCCCGGCGGGCTTCTACGCCCTGCTGCTGTCGCTGGAGTCGTTGCTGGTCGGCGTCTTCGCCGCCACCGACGTGTTCCTGTTCTACCTGTTCTTCGAGGTGATGCTGGTGCCGATGTACTTCCTGATCGGCCGCTTCGGCGGTCCGCGACGGCAGTACGCGGCGGTGAAGTTCTTCCTGTACTCGCTGCTCGGTGGGCTGATCATGCTGGCCAGCGTGATCGGCGTGTTCGTGGTGAGCGCCAACCGGCTGGGCCAGGGCACCTTTGACTGGGCGGCCCTGGTGAGCATCGCCAACAGCATCCCGCAGAGCACCCAGATCTGGCTGTTCCTCGGGTTCTTCGTCGCTTTCGCGATCAAGGCACCGCTGGTGCCGCTGCACACCTGGCTGCCCGACGCCGGTGCGGAGGCCCCGATAGGCGTCGGTGTGCTGCTGGTCGGCGTGATGGACAAGGTCGGCATCTACGGCTTCCTGCGCTACTGCCTGCCACTGTTTCCGAGCGCGTCACGGGTGCTTGCCCCGCTGGTGTTGGTGCTCGCCGTCGTCGGGATTCTTTATGGCGCGCTGCTCGCCGTCGGCCAGTCCGACCTGAAGCGGTTCGTGTCCTATACCTCGGTGGCGCACTTCGGCTTCATCGCACTCGGGGTGTTCGCCTTCTCCACCCAGGCGCAAGCCGGTGCGGTGCTTTACATGGTCAACCACGGCATCTCCACCGGGATGCTGTTCATCGTGGTCGGCATGCTGATAGCCCGCGGTGGCTCCCGGTTGATCAGCGACTATGGCGGCGTGTCGGTGCTGGCTCCGGTGCTGGCTGGAATGACGCTGCTCGCCGGGCTATCCTTGCTGTCGCTGCCTGGCACCAACTCGTTCGTCTCGGAGTTCATGGTCCTCGTCGGCTCGTACCCGCGGGCACCCGTGTACACGATCCTGGCCACCACGGGGATGATCCTGGCCGCGCTCTACGTGTTGTGGTTCTACCAACGGGTGATGCAGGGTCCCGTGCGGGGCGCGGCCGTGGTTGGTGATGGGCCGGGGGCCGCGACGGCGCCGCAGGCAGCGGCGGCTCGGCAACGCGCCCGGTTCCCCGACCTGTCGATTCGTGAGGTCGCTGTGCTGGCGCCACTGGTGGCGCTCATCCTGCTGCTCGGGTTGTACCCGCAGCCGGTGTTGAATGTGATCAGCCCGTCGGTCGGGGCCACGCTCACCGAGGTCGGCCTGTCCGACCCGGTCGTCGGGCAGGGAGGCAGCTGAGGTGCTCGGCGGAGTGTCTGCTGGGGGGGTTTTTGTCGCGCAGGTGCAGTACGTGCAGGCGCCTGCGGTCGACTACGGAGCGATAGCCCCGGTACTGGTGGTGCTCGGGGCGGCGTGCCTCTCCGTGCTGGTGGAGGCGTTCGTGAGCCCGCTCCGCACGGTGGGCGGTGCAGGTCGCGTTGACGCTGCTCACGCTGGGGGCAGCGGGGGCGGCGCTGGGCGTGCACCTGTACTCGTTCTCTCGTGGCGCGCGCACCGTGGTGACGCTGGCCGGGACGGTGGCCGTCGACGGCCCC
This sequence comes from uncultured Actinomycetota bacterium, assembly GCA_963822695.1. Taxonomy (GTDB): domain Bacteria; phylum Actinomycetota; class Actinomycetes; order Mycobacteriales; family Pseudonocardiaceae. The sequence continues at coordinate 117,796 of CAWGJH010000006.1, read as the reverse complement.
GCACTGTTCTTATGGGGGACGCTGCTGGCCTTGGGCTTGGCAGCGGTGCTGCTCATCGCGGATCGGACGGTGGAGCCGGGAGGCGCGTTCACCGCTGACGCTTCGGTGCGCCCGGGCACCGAAGCGGACCGGGCCCAGGCGGTGGGTGCGGTGGGCACCGCGACCGAGACCGTCATGCAGACCGAGGTCTTCCCGCTGTTTTTGTTCTCCCTGGGCGGGATGATGGTCTTCCTCGCGGCCAACGACCTGCTCACCATGTTTGTCGCGCTGGAGGTGCTCAGCCTGCCGCTGTACCTGATGTGCGGGCTGGCCCGGCGCCGCCGGCTGCTGTCCCAGGAGGCGGCCGTCAAGTACTTCCTGTTAGGAGCTTTCTCCTCCGCATTTTTCATCTACGGGGTGGCGCTGCTGTACGGCTACGCGGGCTCGGTCACGCTGTCCCGGATCGCCGAGGCGTCGGTAGGCAATGACCGGTCGGACACGCTGCTGTTCGGTGGTCTGGCGCTGCTGGTGATCGGGCTGCTGTTCAAGGGCTCGGTCGGGCCGTTTCATGCCTGGACCCCGGACGTCTACCAGGGCGCGCCGACGCCGGTGACGGCGTTCATGGCAGCCTGCACCAAGGTGGCTGCCTTCGGCGCCATCCTGCGGGTGCTGACCGTGGCGTTCGAGGGCACTCGCTGGGAGTGGCGCGGCCTGCTGTGGGGCGTTGCGATCGTGTCGATGATGATTGGTGCGGTGCTCGGCCTGACTCAGACCGACGTCAAGCGCATGATCGCCTACTCGTCGGTGGCGCACGCCGGGTTCCTGCTGGTCGGGGCGATCGCGCTGACCGCCCAGGGACTGTCCGGCACGATGTTCTACCTGCTCGCCTACGGCTTCACCACGCTGGCGGCGTTCGGTGTGGTCACCCTGGTGCGCGACGCTGATGGTGAGGCCACCCACCTGTCCCAGTGGGCCGGGCTGGCCAAGCGCTCGCCGCTGACCGCCGCGGTGTTCGCCTTCCTGCTCTTCGCGCTCGCTGGCATCCCGCTGACCAGTGGGTTCACCGGCAAGTTCGCGGTGTTCAGCGCCGCCCTCGCGGATGGGATGGCGCCGTTGGTGGTGGTGGCGCTCGTGGCCAGCGCGGTGGCCGCGTTCTTCTACCTGCGGGTGGTGGTGCTGATGTACTTCAGCGAACCCGCCACCGACGGTCCGACGGTGAGTGTGCCCGGGGCGTTCACCACGGCCGCGATCACGCTCGGCGTGGTGATCACCCTGCTGCTCGGGGTGCTGCCCACCTTCGCCCTGAACTGGGCCGCGCTCGGCGCGTTCACCTCCTGATCCGGTGATGAGTAGGTCGACATCCGAGCAGGTCGCCAGCATGGAACTGGCCGACCCAGAGCTGCGCGCCGCCCTGGAGCGCGGCTTGACGCAGGTGGAGGAGCTGCTGCACCGGGAGGTGGAAAGCAATTTCCGCTTCCTCACCGAAACGTCACTGCACCTGGTCGACGCCGGAGGCAAGCGCTTCCGGCCGCTGTTCACTTTGCTCGCTGGCCAGTTCGGGCTGGAGGGGTTGGATCAGGAAGGCCGGACGGCCGACGTGGTGCGCGCCGCCGCCGTGGTGGAGCTGGTCCATCTCGCCACGCTGTACCACGACGATGTGATGGACGAGGCCACCATGCGCCGGGGGGCGGTGAGCGCCAACGCCCGCTGGGACAACACCGTCGCGATCCTCACCGGCGACTTCCTGTTCGCGCACGCTTCCCGCCTGGTCGCCGACCTCGGTCCGGAGGCGGTGCGGATCATCGCCTGCACCTTCGCCGAGTTGGTCACCGGGCAGATGCGCGAGACTCTGGGCCCCGCTGACGGCGCCGACCCGGTGGCGCACTACCTGGCGGTGGTCGCGGAGAAGACCGGCTCGCTCATCGCCACCGCGGGCCGCTACGGCGCGATGTTCTCCGGCGCGTCCCAGGAGCGCATCGATGCGCTACGCCGGTTCGGCGAGACGATCGGCACCGCGTTCCAGATCTCCGACGACATCATCGATATCGCCTCGCCAGCCGCCCAATCCGGCAAGACACCGGGGACCGACCTGCGTGAGGGGGTGCGCACCCTGCCGATGCTCTACGCGCTGGCCGAGCCTGGCTTGCGTGTTGACCGGCTCCGGGTACTGCTGGCTGGTCCGCTGACCGACGACGCGCTGATCGCGGAGGCGCTGTGGCTGCTGCGCGAGTCCCCTGGTCTGAACCGGGCGGTGCGAACCCTGCGCTCCTACACCGACTCGGCCCGCGCCGAGCTCGCGGTGCTGCCCGCCTGCCCAGCCCGTGACGCCCTAGCCTCCGTCACCGACTACCTAGCCGCCCGCACCGGCTAACCCGGCCCGCCTTGCCCTGCTGCCCGCACACTGATGTCGGCCGTTCCCTGATTCCCGAACTCGACAGGGGAGCTGCTCCGCGCCAGCCGAATAGCGCTGCTGTCGGCAGGAACTCCGCGACGAGCTAGACCTGCCTGACGAGTGGTGGACCAGTTTGCGTCATGCACTCGACGTCCTAGCCACTCACCAAACGGAGCGTGTCGGGGCTACGCAAGAGGGCATCTCACGCCGTCTGCTCACCTTCTTCGGCGACAAGATCGACCCCACTATCACCACATGGCGCACAGCCCACGGCGACCTGCAATGGACCAACCTCACTGCGCCTGCCCTGAACCTGCTGGACTGGGAAGGTTGGGGACTTGCCCCAGTTGGCTACGACTCAGCTGGCATGAAACATCGAGGCTAAGGAACCTGAGACGGTTCAATGTCGCCCTGATGCGCACCTCAGAACCCGTGAGATCAATCAGCAAGATTCACATGGCAAATTTTATACCCAAGCCTAAAAGGGAGAAATGGGATCATCCAGGCCGGACTGTTGACGGAGTGTGGCAATATCATTCTTTTGCATAAACCTCCATGGTCAGCCCTAGCTTCCCCTGTCTACGGCAGCGTTCCCCTGGGCGGACGAACTGCTGGGAATCTCGGTGCGTCTGGTGCTGTAGGATACCCTGATCCTGACCATCGGCTGTCTGTAGCCTTCACGATCAATGGAGTAGGTGGGCGGTGCATGTACGCGCGATATCGAATGCTCGGTGACCTGGTGCAGTCTGCCCTGCTCCCCGTGGTTTGAATTGCCACCTAATTCACCGGGCTTTCTCTGGCTGAAAACAAGATTTTCCTGTGTTATTATTTCCCTGGACGTAATTACAGAAGGTGTACCGTCATGACGAAGGACAAAGGGTTGGGATCTGACACTGACATCTTTGAGAAGCTTCCAACGCTCAAGCGAACAGCTGAACAGGTCTTCACTGTGGATGATTTCCGAGAAAAATTGAAGTCGAGGAAACCACTGCGGATCAAGTATGGGGTTGACGTAACCGCGCCATTTCTGCACATTGGACACGCCGTCAACCTGTGGGCGATGCGTGAAATGCAAGAGCTAGGCCACAAGGTGGTCTTCTTGATCGGCGACTTCACGACTCGCATCGGCGATCCTACCGGAAAGTCGAAGGCGCGCCCAAAGATCGATCCCGAACAGATTGAGCGAGATGCGCAGGGCTTCATCAAGCAAGTAAGCGAAATCCTCCTCACCGACCCGAGTGTTTTTGAAATCAGGAGAAACTCGGAATGGTGGGGGCCGATGCCAGTCGATCGCTTAATGGAGCTGTTGTCGCTAGTTACGTATGCCAAGCTCATTCAGCGCGATATGTTTCAGCGGCGTATCGCGCTGGACGCCGAGATATACATGCATGAGATGCTGTACCCCATTCTGCAAGGATACGACTCATACGAACTTGATTCCGACCTGACCATAGTGGGGACCGACCAGCTCTTCAACGAACTGATGGGGCGCTTCTATCAGGAGCGTATGGGTAGCAATCCGCAGACAGTAATTACAACAAAGATCACTCCTGGCATCGACGGTCGAGAAAAACAGAGCAAGAGCCTTGGCAACTACATCGCCGTGAGTGACACGCCACGGAACATGTTCGGGAAGGCGATGAGCCTGCCCGACAATCTTATTGCTGAATTCCTCGAGGTTTACACGCTTGTGCCGATTGAGAAAATTAGCCAGATGGATGCCGCTATGAGAGCTGGCGATCTGAACCCAATGGAGGCGAAGCGAGTCCTCGGTCAAGCCCTTGTTGAGCGTTACCGCGACAAGGACGCTGCGATTCAGGAGAACGAGTGGTTCACAAATGTTTTCTCGCGTCGCTCGATTCCCGAAGATGTTCCTACTGTGAATGTGGAAAATGCGAACGCGACGTTATTTGAAATCCTCAAGACATGCATGCCATCGGAATCTTCAAGCGAGCTACGCCGGCTCGTTCGGTATGGCAGTGTGCGCCTTGAGGGAGAGGAAAAACTCACTGATCCGGATCAGCGTCACACTGTGACAAGCGGGAATGTTCTCCGTGTAGGCAAGCGTCGTTGGTTCCGGATCGTCCTCGGTGAGTCGTGAACTCGGGGCTCCAATCTCTGGAATCGACGAGAGTTGGCTGCACGCGGAGTAGCCAGTCGGACTTCAGTGCCGCGACCGGGTGAACGCCTCGGAACGCAGTGAGGCCAGTTGCGGGCCCGTCTCGTAGGCCACCGCGTCAGCGTGCTGGGACATCACCGCGGTGGCCCGCAGGGCGGCCTTGGTGGCGACCACGAGATCGCGGGGAGCGGCTGCGGTCCGCTGCGCGAGATCCACCGCGGCAGTCACCACCGCCTCGTGCGCGGCCGGGGAGCGAGGATCGCTGTCCACCTCGATCAAGCGGTAGGCCAACCCGGTGCGTACCGCCTCCTGGGCGTCCAGTGGCACGCCGAACAGGGCCATCGCCGCGGTGGTCTGGGGACCGACGGCGTGCCGCGCCAGCCACGTCATGCCCCCGCCGGGATGGATGCCCAGCTGCAGGAAGCGCGGGTCGAACAACGCGCCCGGGCCGGCCAGGCGCAGGTCGCAGGCCAGCGCCAGGTTGAGTCCGGCGCCCACCGCGGGCCCGTTGACGGCCGCGATGGTAGGCACCACGGCATTCGCGACGGCGAGGAAGCCGGCATAGATGCGGTGCAGGTCAGCCTCGGAGCCCGCCTCACCGGCAGCGGCGAGCGCGCCGAGATCGCCCCCGGCGCAGAACGCCGGTGGAGCGCCGGTGATCACGATGGCGTGCACCGACTCGTCGCCGTCGCACGCCGCGACGGCCCGGGCCAGCCGGTCGGACAGTTCAAGGCTCAGCGCATTGCGGCGGGTCGGATCGGACACCGTCAGCACGGCGACGCCACCCCGGCGCTCCAGAAACACATCCATGCTGATGAGTCTGTATCAGGGCGCCTGCGCTCCCTGCGGTGGCCGCTCCAACAGAGTGGAGAGCACCACGGTGGAGACCGTCCGCTCCACGAAGTCCACGGCCCGCAGCCGCTCCAGCGCGGACTCCAAGTGCGCGATACTGCCGGCACGCAGGTGCACGATCGCGTCCGCCGCACCGGACACCGTGTAAGCCGCCACCACCTCGGGCAGCAGCAGGCCGGCCCGGAGCCTGGAGGGCGCCACGTTGCCCCGGCAGTGCACTTCCACGAAGGCCTCGGTACTCCAACCCAGCGCCCCTGGGTTGACCACAGCGGTGAAGCCGCGCAGCACTCTAGCGTCGAGCAGCTTGTCGACTCTGCGCTTGACGGCGGGAGCGGAGAGCCCGACAATCCCGCCGATCTCCGTGTAGCTGGATCGAGCGTCGGCAACCAGCCGCGCCACGATCTGCTGGTCGATCAAGTCCATACGCAACATTCTGCCGCCGAAACAGCAACAAACTGTATTGAAAGCTGACTCTTCCCCTCCATACCATCAGATCATGTCGTCTGCTCTGCGGTCAGCGAAGCCACTGCGCGTCGGTACCGCGCGCCGGTACCTGATGTGCCCGCCGCGGTACTTCGCGGTGAGCTACATGATCAACCCCTGGATGGACCCCACCCAACCGGTGGACACCGCGCGGGCAATGGCGCAGTGGACAGCGCTGGCCGGCACCTACCGCGCGCTCGGACACGCCGTGGAGGTGATCGATCCCGAGCCGGGCCTGCCGGACATGGTGTTCGCGGCCAACGCCGCTACCGTGATCGACGGCGTCGTTCTGGGTTCCCGGTTCCGCGACCCCGAGCGGGCCGCAGAGGCGGCGCACTACCGGCGCTGGTTCGTTGCGCACGGCGCGCAGGGCATGGTGATGCCCAGCGCGGTCAACGAGGGTGAGGGTGACCTGATCTGGACCGGCCGGCTGCTGCTGGCCGGTACCGGGTTTCGCACTGAGCTGGCGGCGCACTCCGAGGCGCAGGAGGTGCTCGGGGTACCGGTGATCTCGCTACAGCTGGTCGACCCCTACTACTACCACCTCGACACCTGCCTGCTGGTGCTCGATGATTCGCCCTGCGCCCCGCTGATCGCCTATTACCCGGCGGCGTTCTCGCCGGGCTCACGGCGAGTGCTGGCCCGGTTGTTCCCCGACGCGGTGATCGCCGACCCGGCGGACGCGGCGTGTCTGGGGCTCAATGGCATCTCCGACGGCCGCTCGGTGGTGCTACCGTTGGAGGCGGTGGGTCTGGGCCGCGCACTGGCCGGCCACGGCTTCGAGCCCGTGTTCGTCGATGTTTCCGAACTTCGCCGGGCTGGTGGCGGCCCTAAATGCTGCACCCTGGAGCTGCGCAGCTGACCCATCCGGGTGACTCGCCGCGACGCGAGCCGCGGAACCCCGCGCCTAGCGGGCGCGTTGCACTGATCAGAGCCCGAACACACCGGGAGGCTGACGAACTGTGCACAACCATGTCAACGGCCTGAAGACCGCACTGCTGCTCGGCGGGTTGTCGGCGCTGGTGGTGCTGGTCGGGTCGTTCTTCGGTCGCGGCGGGGTGTTCATCGCGCTGGTGTTCGTGGTCGGGATGAACGCCTACGCCTACTTCAACTCCGACAAGCTCGCGTTGCGCGCGATGCACGCTCAGCCGGTATCCGAGCCCGAGCAGCCCATGATGTATCGCATTGTGCGGGAGTTGGCGACCGACGCGCGGCAGCCGATGCCGCGGCTGTACGTCAGCCCAACCCAAGCACCCAACGCCTTTGCCACCGGTCGCAGCCCGCGCCACGCTGCGGTGTGCTGCACCGTCGGGATCCTCGAGCTGTTGGATGAGCGCGAACTGCGTGGTGTGCTCGGCCACGAGCTGTCGCACGTCTACAACAGGGACATCCTCATCTCGTCCGTCGCCGGTGCCCTGGCCGGCATGGTGACCGCACTGTCGAATCTGGCGATGTTCGCGGGACTCTTCGGCGGTGGCGACGAGGATCGCCCGAACCCGATCGCGATGCTGCTGATCGCCCTGCTCGGCCCGATTGCGGCCGGTATCGTGCAGATGGCGGTGAGCCGGTCGCGGGAGTACCAGGCCGATGCCTCCGGCGCTGAGCTCACCGGGGATCCGTTGGCGCTGGCCAGCGCGCTGCGCAAGCTGGAGTACGGTACCCAGAGGGCGCCGCTCCGCCCCGATCCCGCGGTGGCCTCGCAGTCCCACCTGATGATCGCCAACCCGTTCCGGCTGGACGACGGTGCCGCGCGGTTGTTCTCCACCCACCCGCCCATCGCCGACCGGGTGCACCGCCTGCAGGAGATGGCTCGACGCCAGTTGCCCTGACAGGGCGCGGTCAGCTCGCGGAGTGGGCGATGTCCATGACGTACTGGCCGTAGCTGGACTTCGCCAGCGACTGGCCCAGCGCGTAGCAGGCGTTGGCGTCGATGAAGCCCATCCGCAGCGCGATCTCCTCCAGGCAGGCGATCCGCACCCCCTGCCGGTGTTCGAGCACCTGGACGAACTGGCCGGCCTCCAGCAGCGACTCGTGGGTTCCGGTGTCCAGCCAGGCGAAGCCCCGGCCCAGGTCGATCAGCGTCGCCCGGCCCTGCCGCAGGTAGTGCACGTTCACGTCGGTGATCTCCAACTCGCCGCGCGCGGACGGGGCGAGCGAGCGAGCGATCTTCACCACGTCGTTGTCGTAGAAGTACAGGCCGGTGATTGCCTTGTTCGAGCGGGGAGCTGCCGGCTTCTCCTCGATGGAGATCAGCTTTCCCGTGGCGTCCACCTCGCCGACTCCGTAGCGCCGCGGGTCTTTGACCGGGTACCCGAACAACACGCAACCGTCCAAGCTGGCCACACACTGCTGGAGCCGGCCGGAGAAGCCGGGACCATAGAAGATGTTGTCGCCGAGCACCAGCGCGACCGGGTCGTCGGCGATGAAGTCCGCGCCGATCACGAAGGCTTCGGCTAGGCCGTTGGGCTGGGCCTGCTCGGCGTAGCTCAGCCGCAGTCCCAGCGTGCTGCCGTCACCGAGCAGGCGGCGGAACAGGGGCAAGTCGGACGGGGTAGAGATGATCAAGATCTGCTGGATCCCAGCCAGCATGAGCACCGAGAGCGGGTAGTACACCATCGGCTTGTCGTACACCGGCAGCAGTTGCTTGCAGACGGCCTGAGTGACCGGATGCAGCCGGGTGCCACTGCCGCCGGCCAGGACGATCCCCTTCACCGATAGTTGCTCGTCCTTTGCTGCCATTGGTTGGTGGTCACTGTGGTTGGTGGTCACCGCGTCGTTTGTACCGCATCTGTCTCGCTAGCCAGCGGCCGGCTTGGGGAGGTGAGTCCGAGTATGGAGGTAAGCCCGAGCACCAGTACCCCGGCTGACTCGACGGTCAGCGTGGTGGGTACGTGTGGAGTCTGCAGAGACTCATGCACCCCGAACAGGCCGACGGTGAGGCTGAGGATTAATCCCGCTGCCGTACCTGCGGTGAACAGGGCGGTGATCGCTGCTGTGGCGGTGCGCAGTCGAGCTGGCACGGTGAGTAACGCCGCACCCAGAAGACTGGCGCCGATCGCGTTGAGCACAAACAGGGTACCGATCACCGGCACCTCACGGTAACCGTCAAGCCACAGTCGTAGGTGAATCCACCCCATGAGAGCGGTCAGAACTACTCCTAGTAGTCGGCCTGCGAGCAGCAGCGCTGCGTAGCCTGACCGATCACGTCGGTCCGTTGCGGTGACATTCACTCAGCAGCCTCCGCTCCGCTTCGTGAAGCTGGTCTACCTGATCGAGTGACACTCATACAGGTTATACACCACACCGGACTGCCGAGGGTCTGTCGAGAGCGTTGCTCCTTTCGGGCTTAACGGCAGTTGGTGCATCGCTGGATGAGCACTGTTCACTCCTTTTGAGTTGCGTAAACGTTATTACGATCCGTCGCCTGTTCGCAGGTTGTCCGCAGCATCATCGATCTTGGGGGCAAGTGCGTCCTGGACAGCGTCCCGGGTACGGTCGTCCGCGTCCGGCCACACATGTGCGTAGGTGTCCAATGTGATCGCCGCCGATGAGTGCCACCAGCCGTTTCTGCACCGTCTTAACGGACTCGCCGTGGCGGATCAACACTGACGCGTAGAGGTGCCGCAGGACATGAAGTCCCGTGCACGCTGGCAGCCTGGCAGCCTGGCTGCCTTGGCCATCGGAGCCCAGATTTCTGGCCATGTGTGCCGCGCCACCGGAGTCCCGTCATCGAGAGTGAACACTAGCCGTGCCTCACGCTCGACCGGCTTGCGCGGGTCGGTGCGGTCGGTGATCGTGACTGTACGGGCCGGGTACAGGGCGAGGTGAGCCGCTAGGGCGTTGAGCGTCACCTGTGCCAGCGGCACCACTCGATAAGATTCGACGCTCTTGGGTTCATCGAGATATGGCGCCTGGTTTGCCAGCGTGATGAGCTGCTGGTGGACATCCACGGATCGGGTGTGGTTCTCGCTGCTCGATATAAAGTCCGCACTGGCGTCCCACTTTCCGCGAAGGCCAGGCTTCGACGCGGGTCATGCTCCCTCCGGTGGTCAGATGCGCCAAGTACTCCGGGAGCTGCGCACGCTGGTCGAGCACATGGCGTCGCCGGCCGTCGAGGCGGCCATGCCGGTGCGCAGCGTGCTGGATGCCATCCGGGCTTGCTGTGCTGATCGGATCACGTGTTCGGCCGTTGTCGTGGGTATGTGCGACAGTGGTGTGTGATGGCATCGCACACTGGAAGGGGGCGTATGAGGGACCGAGCAGCTTGCGACGTCGAGGTTGATCAGATGGGCGAGCAAGCAGCGGGCGAGGTCTTCGACGGTATCGCGCGTCGCGAGCTGGGGATCAGCGGCTCGGAGTTCCTCCAGCGATGGGACGCCGGCGAGTACCAGGAGACCGACCGCGACGACGTGGACGGACTCTCCGAGGTCATCGCAGCCATGCCTCTCGTCCGGTAGGGCGACCCCGCCAAGCACAATGCTGGCATGCCCGGAAGGACGCCAGCGAAGGCCGTAGACGCGTTCCTCGATCCGCTGAGGGATGCCCTCAGGGTCCTCGATGGGGTCGCCAAGCTTAGGATCAGCCCGAAGGGCGGGTTCCGTCAGGGCGTGCGCTACTCGTGGGTGCTGAACGGCGCAGACGGCATGGATCTTGGTGCTGTTGGTCGCTTCATCGCCTCGATGGAGTTCGAGATCATCGATGCGGACCCGGCGAAGAACGAGTTCGGCCATCCGTTTCGCGTGACTGCGCGCAGCTACCACTACAAGCTGCTCGGCAGAGACGGTATCGATCAGTGGCGGATGCACTGGCACCCCGAGGGCCGCAGCCGGGTCACCACGCCCCACCTCCATCGGCCGCCGAACCTGAAGTTGCATTGGCCGACCGGCCGCCTGACCCTGGAGAATGCCGTGGGCTGGTGTGTCGAGTCGGGGGCGGCCGTGACCAGCGACAGTGCCATGCAGGCGCATGAACGGCTCGTGCTCATCGAGGCGCCGCACAGGCTCTACCGCTCGTGGACCTGAGGCTGCCAGAAGGCCCTCGCTCGGCTGGGCTCGTCGGCAAGTCCTGGTCGCCTACAACTGGCAGGTGCGGCGGCTGCCTGGAGCGCTTCAGCACCGGGGAGTGCACCCTGGTGGAGATCGGGACGCCAGCACGCCCGCAACTTCGACTTCAGTCGGTCGGTCATCCAGGTCAGTGTTCGCTCAGAGAGCTGCAAGGGTGCTGTGAGAGCCCGAGGCATCGGTTCGCTTCCACGCTGGAGGAGCGGTGTCCGGGTGGTGATGAGGGGCATCAGCCACCATCCAGTAGTGTGGTGATGACCCGGACGAGGTCGGGCCGTAGGGCGACTGTGTCGTCGCTGAACCGTACGTAGAGGAGACGGACTCCCCGACCAATAGCGTGGCCCTGCGTGTGTAGCCGGAAAGGCTGTCCCCCGTGCGCCTCGTCCACCGCGACCTGTTGAACCCGGCCCTGGAAGGGAATAGGGGTGCCATCGGCGTCGCGTAGAACAGGGAGGTTCGTGGCGTCCACCTCAGTGGTGGGCATCGTGGATGTCTCCTCGGGTGTGCGTGGTGGCCCCCGACCACCGGGTCGAAATGGGGTTTTGAGTGGCTGGAACCGACCGGCCGCTGGGAGCGTGACGGGGGCTGGGCTCCACCGGCGGCCGGCCGGGCTTCAGGGGGCGCCGATCTGCGCGTCGCGATCGGGGCATGGTCCGATAGGGGCCAGGTTGTTCATCACCCGCCGGTGGCCGCAGTCACCGACGGAGGTAATCCACGCCTGCGGGTCCGGTTCGTCGTCCGATTCGTTGTCGCCACTGCGCGGCGGGTGGATCTGCCCGGGAACCTCGCCATCGCGTGGTCGAACCGCAGCGCGGCGCATGCCCCGCGGGGCACCCCGGAGGGTTTCTCGTGCAGGGTGGTGACCATCATCAGCAGGTGCCCGCACTCGGCCTTCCGGACACCGAGGGGATGCTCGCCCACCTCGTTGATGGCGTGGCTACGCCAGTCCAGCACGCTCAGGCCCCACCTCATGGCCGCGCTCACCGGAGGGCTCCCGACGCGCGCTCGGCCCGCTGGGCCTCGGCGGTCCATTGGGCGGCTGCGCGCACGCACCCCGAGCAATACCGGACATCACACTCGCAGTCCTCCGGACAGGATGAGGGCGGAAGTCCCGACGTGGGCAGCAGCGCGCCGCACAGCGCCAGGTAACACCGATAGACATGCCCCTCGGTCAGCGCGTCGTCAGCCACCAGCAGGTGAAGGACACCCCATGGGTGCGGCGCACTCACCGGGCACAGCCCAGGATGGACTCGGCCAGCGCGACCATCTCGACCTTGGACAACCGCACCCCGGGCGCGCCCAGGCCATGAATCGCCCACGAGCCATCCGCTTCGTGGATCACCAGCAACGTGCAACGGCTGTTGTCGTCGGTGCGGCGACCCTGCGCGTGCAGCCGACCACGCTCACTCTGCGAGTACAACGTTCTCGGGTACGTCGATCACGATTGACGACTGTGAACGATCGACAGAGGCGGGTGTCGCTCAGAAGAGACGTCTCCGGGGAACGGCCCGCGCTGGGTGACCGCGATAGCGGGCGACGATCTGCCTGTGTCTCTCGGGAGAGACACCCCCGACGGGGCTACACGAGCAGACCGGCCCGCCGGGCCATGCCCCGTAGCTCCTGGTCTGCTGGGGAGCCCCGGCGCGAGTGCCTGAGCAGCACGGCGAGCACGTCGCGGACGATCGGATTGCGCTGGATGTGGTGGGGAGAGATCAGCTCAGCGCGGCGCAGCGCCATCACCGCGTCGTCGTGGCGTCCACGCAGCCGGGCCAGCGCCTGGCCATAGTCGGCCCAGTAGGCGACCCGACGCGAACGGTTGACATGCGCTTGCGGGTTCATGCCCTCAGCGATACTCACAACCCGCTCGTGGTCCCCGACCTTCAGCAATCCGGATATGCGGTACAGGTCAATGTTGATGGGTCCGAAACCCAGCCCGTAGGCGTTGCCCTCCCCGGTGCGCGCCGCCAGCTCTGCCGCGTAGTCGAGTGGAGCGTCCACGTCACCGATGCGCCGATCAGCTGCGGCGACGTCTGACCGGCGCAGTGCGAGAAAGCCCGCGAGCTGCATCGACTCCGGGGTGTTCGTCGGCACGGTCACCGCGTCCAGCCTGGCCTGCGCGATGCCGAACGCCCCTTTAGCGAGCGCCACCCTCGCGCCGGCGGCAGCAACCAGGCCCCTCGGGACCGCAGCGCCATGCTCGTGGGCGTCTTGCCAGGCCAGCATGACGGCCTGCCAGCGCAGGTCCGCCGAGGCACCCGAGACGCTCAGCCACGGCACGGTGGCCTGGGTGTGCAGCCACACCGACAGCCCGAGCAGTTCGGCCACGTCCCGGCCAGCGGCGACGCTGGCATGCAAGTCCCGGATCAGACCGGGCAGAGCAGCACCAACCTCCCGTTCCTGCTCGCACCGGCACAGCGCATCGACCATCGCCGTCACCCTTGTCCGCAGCTCCTCCACGGGGCGGACCTGCCCATCAGGCAGGTCGTGGCTGATCGCCATCAACGCAAGATCAACCGCCGCTATGGTGCTGTCAGTATGCCCGTTAGCGGGTGCGGGTACGGGCAGCCTGGTCAGCTCCGACACCGAGATCTGGAGCGCGTCGGCCAGCGCGGCGAGCTCCGCGAGGGTCGGTGAACGCTCACCGGTCTCGATCCGCTGGAGAGTGTCCTTGCTCATCCCGGCCAGCCCGGCGATCACCCGCAGCGACTTGCCCCGAGCGTCGCGGACACGCCACAGCGCCCAGCCGATCGTGCGCGCTTCCTCAGCGTCCACCAGAGCGGCCCTCTCCTCGCCGGAACTCCCCGCCGATGCCCCGGGGAGCTACCCCGGGGCGCAACCTCGGCGAAGAGGTGACGCAAGGCTAGCGAACGCCGCAGGGAACACACTGGGCAGTGTGGACCAGGACGGCGCCCTGCGGCTCCTTAGCGCGATCCTGGCCGGTACCCCACGCCTGCCCGGTGCCGCGTGCAGCGGGCACCACCAGCTTTATGCCGAGATCCTCGGGTTGGGGCCAGCTCGATCAGCGGTGGGAGCGCGTCGAGTTGGCCGCCGCGTGTTCCGTCCGGACGCGGTGTCTTTGTGTTGCTCCTCGAACTCGCGGTCCAGCCGATCGCGGTGGTGTTCAGCCCGGATGGGCACACCCTGGCTACCGGCAGCTGGGACCGGACGGTGCGGTTGTGGGGGATGGATATCGACCACGCAATCCAGCGGATCTGTGCCACCACCACAAACACCCCCTCACCCCAGCGAAGTGGGAGCAATACGTTTCGCCGGACCTGCCTTATCGCCCGCCCTGCCCGTGACTTAGTAACGCCCAACCTCACCAACTCGTCCTGTTCAGTGTCCGTTCGGGTCGTACGGATGATCAGCGGTAGACGGCCAGCGGTGGACTGCGTAAGCGCCTGGCAGTGTGGGGGTCAACGATCGAGTGATCATTCAGAGTGGGTGATCGGTTCACGAAAGTGTTCATCACCTGGAGCGGGCCGAGCAGACCGCAGCGCTTCGTGCCTGTCACCGGAGGAGTGCCGCCGCTGGTCTGGACCGTAGGTCGTCAGGCCCTTCGTAATGATCAGGTCCGGGGTTCGATTCACCGAGTCAGCCCGCAGGTCAGGACCAGTCCACTGTGGTAGGGACGGGGCCTGACTGATCTCCGGGCGACTAACTGAGTGACTGTGCCGCCCCGTCCCGGTCCGGTGGAGAACAGGCGGTCTATCGTCACAGCCCCGTCCTCGACCATCGGGCGGATCTGCTTTTATGGCGACGTCGAGTGAACCAGGTACCCCCTGATTGGGTGGTCTCTGGGCCGGTCCGGGCGTGTCGCAGCGGCTGACTGCGACGCTCTGCGGGCAGGGAAGGCGCGTCGCCCGGGGAGCGGCGCGATCACCCGGTATGCCCGCGATCACCCGGTATGCCAGTGTCCGCGACGGAGGGCAGTGACCGATGCCGAACGAGTTCAGGTACGCAGCCCGAACGTCGCCGACTGGCCCGAGCCCGTCCCCAGCAGTACCGTCCGGCCGCCGTTGCGGGTGAGCTTGCGGGGAAGAGCGGCGCGGCGAACAGGCTGGAGTGCGGTGCCCGGAAATACCTGAACGGTCCTGTTCGGCCACATCACGCATCATTGAGAAGGGAGATATGGTGAGCGTCGAGAAACCGCAGCTGATCTACGGTCAGGGACAAAAAGCATGCCCTGATGGAAGCTTCTGTCTCTACCGTGCCGTCAATTTCAACGCCGGTCAGGCCCCGGGGGTTGGTGACAAGATCCTGGCCATTCCGTCGGGCACGTACATCAACGATTTCTCTACCTATGGTTTCGACCACAGCGGTGATGGGGTCAGCAGTGTCGTCAACAACACGGACGAGGACAACACGCTCTTCTCGGCCGCCGACCAGCAGGGACAATCGCTGCCGGTGGACCGCAGGTCCTCGATCGTGGACATGAGGCGGATCGCCATGGCCGGGAGTCCGAACGGCACCTGGAACGACCAGGCCCAGTCGGCGCTGGCGGCTCCCTTCGTGGGGAACCTGGTCGTCGAGCAGGCCTTACTGAGCAAATGGCAGGACTGGGAGACCCAGAAGTGGATCTACTCTTACCGGCTCACGATGCATGCTGAGGAAACGCGCGTCGTGAAATGGGCTCTCGGCTTCGGTGACCTGCCCGAGGGAACCTCACTGTCCAAGGGCTTCACCGATGTCTTCTGGGGCCAGATCATCCGGGACGGCACCGACGGCAGTGTCTTGCTCGCCTCCCCGGAAGGGGGCGGACACACCATCGACCCCGGGGCGGACCTCATCATCGACATCCAGGTCCTCTACCCAGACGAAGACCCCGCCCACGAACATCTCACCAGCCTGAACGCCCAGCAACTGGGCTCATCGCGATGGTCGTGACAGCGACTGTCACGACCATCGCGGGGAGGATATGAAGAAGGTTCTGCCGGACCAGGGCCTGTCCAGCCCTGGTCCGGACTCCATTCGTATTTGAATACGAACCTGAGATTGTCGTACGTTCCGGCGTTCTACCCAATCCATCAGCCTGCGCCGCCACCCGCGATGAACGCGAACACCGGGTCGGATAGTGCCTCGCTGTAGAACCGGCACACGTAGTGCGACAGTGCGTCGAGTACTCCGACGCGCTCCTCGACGGTCAGCGCCCCCGCTACGTCAGTGGCGGCGTGCAGTTCCTCACTCCGCAACACAGCCACTAAGCCGGGTAGTCCTTCCGGCGACACGCTCCAGGTGATGAACTGGCCTATCTGAGCGCCGTGCGTCTCCCCGGCCAGCAGCCCGGGACTGCCGAAGGTACGGGCGGCGACTTCTGCCGCGCAGACCAGGCGTACCAGATGAATCGGGCCGTACTCGTCGTCCTCGGCGATCGCTTGCATGGCTCTGGCACCACGTTCACCGATGCCCTGAGCGACTGACGCGACGAACTCGGCGATGGGACCAGGAGGAACGTCCCGGTACCCGATCACAGCGTTCCTGTCGTAGTCGTGCGCATCACTGCCCCGAGCTGTGATGGTGCACTCGACGGATGCATCCGGGTACTCATCCCTACTGGCCATCCTCGCCGGCGAGACGGACCACCACAACCGGACGTAACGACTGGCCTCTCCAGACGCGACTCGATCCAGCCCTCGGCTCAGGGAGGCGCGCTCAGCGGCGGAGATCACCACGCCGTCGCACGCGTCGAGCAGCACCGCCAGTTTGTTGGCCTGGCCCGGGGGGCAGCGAGGTGGTGGGGGTGCGTTGCTCATGGCTTGACCTCTGTCTGGTCAAGGCCTGCCGGTGCCGGTATTCCTGCGCCGCCCGGGGCGCCTACTGGGGGTGCGTTTGGTGCCGGGTCAGTGGGCGCGGTGCGCGAGTCGTAGAACGTCCACAGGGGACGGTTTAATTGATCTCCAGCTGTCCGCAGCTTGTCCGCAAGGCGCTGTAAAACCATAGAACGCTGCGTAACGTCATGAACGGAGAAAGTGCAGCTCAGGCAGGCTGAGGGCGGCATCGGCTGAGGTAGGAGATCCCCTTCACCGATAGTTGGTGAACTGCAGGGCGACGCCGAAGTCATGACCCTTCAACAGGGCGATGACGGCTTGCAGATCGTCTTTCTTCTTGCCTGAGACGCGCAGTTGGTCGCCCTGAATCTGGGCCTGCACGCCCTTGAGCTTCTCGTCCCGGACCGCCTTGGCGATCTCCTTGGCCTTGTCCTGGCTGATGCCCTGCAGGATGCGCCCGGTGCTCCGGTAGACCTTGCCTGAGACGGCTGGCTCGTCCACCTCGAAGGACTTCAGCGAGATGCCCCGTCTGATCAGCTTTTCCTTGACCACGTCGATGGCGGCGCGGCAACGCTCCTCGGTCTGTGCCTCGATCGTCATCGCTTCCTCACCGGCCCAGGTCACCTTCGCCCCGGTGCCTCGGAAGTCGAACCGGGTTGACAGCTCCTTGGCCGCCTGATTGAGCGCATTATCCACCTCTTGTCGGTCGACCTTGCTGACCACATCGAACGACGGATCCGCCACCACAGCCTCCTCCGTTGAGCCGGTGCCGACCTTACCCGCCAGGCCCAGTCCAACCATGCGTCCCGGGCTGTGTATCGTGACGACCGGCCGGTGCACCCGGCCCCCAGGCGGGTTGCCCGAGCGGCCAATGGGAGCGGACTGTAAATCCGTCGGCTGATGCCTTCCAAGGTTCGAATCCTTGACCCGCCACACCAGCGGAAACGGCCCCTGACCAGCAGCTAACGGTCAGGGGCCGATCTTCGTTCTAGTCCGGTGGTGTCCGGTTCTGTCTGGCGGTCTATGGGTGGCTGCGCCCTATACGTGCCCTAGCCCCGGGTCGCTCGGGGCGCAGGCCGATGAGCATTGATGTCGAAGATCACATGGTCTGTTCGGTCACGGTGGCGGGTGTAGGGATCACTGTGTCTGCGCCGGCGGTCATGGGTTCGGCTGTTTTGCTGGGTTTGTTGGTGTCGCCGATGGATATGGTGTGGGCGGCGCGCGCTGCCTCGATGTCGGTCACGGAGTCGCCTACGAACGTCGCGGCTGCTGGGGTGGACCAGGTGCGGGTGAGGTCGTGTGCTGCGGGGGTGGGCGGTGGTGATGGCTTCGACTTCGTGGGCGGTGAAGGCGGCGTTGACGTACCTGGGTCGGGCTTCCAGCGCGGTGGCCAGTTGCCGAGCGGGAACCCATTGGCCGGGTGCGGGAGGGTGGGCCTGCTCCAGCAGCGCCAGCTGCGATCACGTGGGGTCGGGCTGCTCGGCTACAACCGCGGTGCGCACCCTCACCGGGGCGACCGGCTACCAGGTCGGTTGCTCGTCACGGTCGGTACCGGACCGGGAAGTCCGCGTCATCCCCGCCCTCGTGGCAGTGAGGCTGCGAGATCGTCCGTGTGCTCCCGCCCGAGGAGATCGCGCGGCTCGGGTCGGTGTCGATGGTCAGGGATACAGATCGCACCTTTCAGACCACCGATCCTCACCGGCCTCGGCCTGAACCGGTCACACCGGCGATGACCTGCGCGGACAGTACTCAGTGTTTGTCAGCGATCGTCACGCCTTGCTGACGTCTCACGGCATGGAGACGGCATGATCTTGTTAGGGATCTGCGCTAACTGCTTGACCACGCGCGGGGCAGTGTCCCTGCGATTAACAGATGCGGGCGGTTACCTGGCTGGATCGCGCGAAGTGGGCGTGCGGGGTGCACTGGGTGGTGTCCGGGGGCAGCACGGTGCTGCTCGTTGCGGTCAGAACTGCGGTCAGGTGGGTGTCCTGGCTGCCACCGGCACGGAGGTCGTTGCGCGGGCTCTCGGGGTGGTGTCGCGTCAGGTGTTCTGAGCGGTAAGGACGGGTCGTCCGGTGAGCGGTTGGGGGGCTGGTGTTCCGTCGCAGCCACCTCACATTAGGTTTCCGCGCTAAGGGACGAGCTCGATGCCTTGTCATGGGAACGTGGGGTTGCGATGGTGAAGGTGTGACTACGAGTCGTGTCGCCGCTGTGGTGAGCTGTGTGGTGGTGGCCGGGTTAGGTGTGTGGTTCGTCTTGGCGTGGGCTCAGGCGGATCGGCTGGCCATGGTGGTCTCGGCGTTGGCTGCGGTGGCCACCGTGGGGACAGGGGTGTGGGCGGCGGCGCGGGGGAGCGGTTCCGGGGGGTCGATTCGGGTGTTGGGCACGGGTAAGGCGACAGCCGGCCGGGGTGGTGGCGCTAATTCCGGTGTGCGGGGCGGAACACGTAGGGGCCGGGGTTCGATGCGGGTGGAGAACACTGGTGATGCGGATGCTTCTGGTGGTGGAGATGCGAACACCGGTATCCGCTGGGACTGAGCACCATCTCAATGATCGGCGGAGGGCTGCGCCGGATTCGGAGGGGTGACGGTGCGCTTATCGCGCCGTGCCGCGACAGGGGACGGTCTGCGCCGTGTCGAGGTGTCGAACTCCGGTGATGCGCAGGCAACTCGTGGTGGCTATGCCATGTCGGGGGTGCATATCGGTGATGTGAATCTGGTGACGGGAGTGGCTGTCCGAACGCGGTATCGGCAGCAGGTCCAGCGGATTGCACCCCCAGAGTTGATTGGCCGGGAACCCGAGCTGGCTGAGCTGGCGGAGTTCTGCACCTCACCGTCAACTGCGGGAGCGTACCGGTGGTGGCGGGCGCAGGCGTGGTCGGGGAAGTCGGCGCTGATGTCGTGGTTCGTGCTACAGCCCCCACCCGGGGTGCGGATCGTGTCGTTTTTCATCACCGCGCGGTGGGCCAGTCAGAACGACCGGGCGGCGTTCATCGACAACACGCTGGAGCAGTTGGTCACCCTGCTGGATACGGATCTGCCGCCGTTTCTGACCGAAGCGACCCGCGAGACCCACCTGCTCGGACTGCTCATCGACGCCGCAGAGGCCTGCCGTGACCGCGACGAGCAGTTCGTGCTCATGGTAGACGGGCTGGACGAGGACCGCGGCGTCACGACCGGACCAGAGGCCCACAGCATCGCCGCGCTCCTGCCAGCTCGCCTGCCAGCAGGGATGCGGGTCATTGTGGCGGGACGGCCCAACCCTCCGATCCCGTCCGATGTCCCGCAGGATCACCCACTCCGGGACAGGACAATCGTGCGGGCTTTGACGCCTTCACCGCAGGCGCAGGTGATGCGCGCCGAGATGGAACGGGAACTGAAGAGCTTGCTGCACGGCACCCCGGCCGAACAGGACCTGCTCGGACTGCTCACCGCCGCTGGCGGTGGCTTGACCGCTGCGGACCTTGCCGAGCTGACCGGTTTATCGACCTGGGAAGTGGACGATCACCTACGGACCGTCACGGGACGAACCTTCGCCCGCCGCGACAGCCACTACCAACAAGGCACCGAGGTCTACCTCCTCGGACACGAAGAACTCCAAATCACCGCCCACACCGTGCTGGGACCAGCCCGATTGGACCGCTACCGGCAGCGACTGCACACCTGGGCCGAGCCCTACCGAAACCAGCACTGGCCCCCCACCACTCCCGAATACCTGCTGCGGGGCTACTACAACATGCTCACCGCGACCAGCGACCTATCCCGCATGATCGCCTGCGCCACTGACCCCGCTCGCCAAGACCGCATGCTCGAGCTCACCGGAGGCGACGCCGCCGCACTCGCCGAGATCAGCACAGCCCAGAACACCATCCTCACCCACGATCACCCTGATCTGACCGCCATGGTGCGGCTCGCCATCCACCGCGACCATCTCGCCGATCGCAACAACGCCATCCCTACCCATCTACCGGCGATCTGGATTACCCTCGGCCACCCCAACCGAGCCGAGGCCCTGGCCCGCTCGATCACCCATCCCCACAACCAGAGCGGGGCGTTGGTGTCGGTGGCCGGGGCGCTGGTCCAGGCCGGTGAGCGAGACCGCGCAGTCAACGTGCTGGGCCAGGCCGAGGCCCTGGCCCGCTCGATCACCCGTCCCCACAACCAGAGCGGGGTGTTGGTGTCGGTGGCCGAGGCGCTGGCCCAGGCCGGTGAGTTCGACCAGGCCGAGGCCCTGGCCCGCTCGATCACCCATCCCCACAACCAGAGCGGGGCGTTGGTGTCGGTGGCCGGGGCGCTGGTCCAGGCCGGTGAGCGAGACCGCGCAGTCAACGTGCTGGTCCAGGCCGAGGCCCTGGCCCGCTCGATCACCCATCCCTACAACCAGAGCGGGGCGTTGGTGTCGGTGGCCAGGGCGCTGGCCCAGGCCGGTGAGTTCGACCAGGCCGAGGCCCTGGCTCCCTCGATCACCCATCCCTACAACCAGAGCCGGGCGTTGGTGTCGATGGCCGAGGCGCTGGTCCAGGCCGGTGAGCGAGACCGCGCAGTCGACGTGCTGGGCCAGGCCGAGGCCCTGGCCCCCTCGATCACCCATCCCCACAACCAGAGCCGGGCGTTGGTGTCGGTGGCCGGGGCGCTGGTCCAGGCCGGTGAGCGAGACCGCGCAGTCAACGTGCTGGTCCAGGCCGAGGCCCTGGCCCGCTCGATCACCGATCCCCACAACCAGAGCGGGGCGTTGGTGTCGGTGGCCAGGGCGCTGGCCCAGGCCGGTGAATTCGACCAGGCCGAGGCCCTGGCCCGCTCGATCACCAGTCCCACCCGCCAGAGCGGGGCGTTGGTGTCGGTGGCCGAGGCGCTGGTCCAGGGCGGTGAGCGAGACCGCGCAGTCAACGTGCTGGGCCAGGCCGAGGCCCTGGCCCGCTCGATCACCCATCCCGAAAGCCAGAGCGGGGTGTTGGTGTCGATGGCCGGGGCGCTGGTCCAGGCCGGTGAGCGAGACCGCGCAGTCAACGTGCTGGTCCAGGCCGAGGCCCTGGCCCGCTCGATCACCGATCCCCACAACCAGAGCGGGGCGTTGGTGTCGGTGGCCAGGGCGCTGGCCCAGGCCGGTGAGTTCGACCAGGCCGAGGCCCTGGCCCGCTCGATCACCAGTCCCACCCGCCAGAGCGGGGCGTTGGTGTCGGTGGCCGAGGCGCTGGTCCAGGGCGGTGAGCGAGACCGCGCAGTCAACGTGCTGGGCCAGGCCGAGGCCCTGGCCCGCTCGATCACCCATCCCGAAAGCCAGAGCGGGGTGTTGGTGTCGGTGGCCGGGGCGCTGGTCCAGGCCGGTGAGCGAGACCGCGCAGTCAACGTGCTGGGCCAGGCCGAGGCCCTGGCCCGCTCGATCACCGATCCCCACAACCAGAGCGGGGCGTTGGCGTCGGTGGCCAGGGCGCTGGCCCAGGCCGGTGAGTTCGACCAGGCCGAGGCCCTGGCCCGCTCGATCACCGATCCCCACGGCCAGAGCGGGGCGTTGGTGTCGGTGGCCGGGGCGCTGGTCCAGGCCGGTGAACGAGACCGCGCAGTCAACGTGCTGGTCCAGGCCGAGGCCCTGGCCCGCTCGATCACCCGTCCCCACAACCAGAGCGGGGCGTTGGTGTCGGTGGCCGAGGCGCTGGTCCAGGCGGGTGAGTTCGACCAGGCCGAGGCCCTGGCCCGCTCGATCACCAGTCCCACCCGCCAGAGCGGGGCGTTGGTGTCGGTGGCCGAGGCGCTGGTCCAGGGCGGTGAGCGAGACCGCGCAGTTAACGTGCTGGGCCAGGCCGAGGCCCTGGCCCGCTCGATCACCCATCCCGAAAGCCAGAGCGGGGTGTTGGTGTCGATGGCCGGGGCGCTGGTCCAGGCCGGTGAGCGAGACCGCGCAGTCAACGTGCTGGGCCAGGCCGAGGCCCTGGCCCGCTCGATCACCGATCCCACCCTCCAGAGCGAGGTGTTGGTGTCGGTGGCCGGGACGCTGGTCCAGGCGGGTGAGTTCGACCAGGCCGAGGCCCTGGCCCGCTCGATCACCGATCCCGACCTCCAGAGCGGGGTGTTGGTGTCGGTGGCCGGGACGCTGGTCCAGGCGGGTGAGTTCGACCAGGCCGAGGCCCTGGCCCGCTCGATCACCAGTCCCACCCGCCAGAGCGGGGCGTTGGTGTCGGTGGTCGAGGCGCTGGTCCAGGGCGGTGAGCGAGACCGCGCAGTTAACGTGCTGGGCCAGGCCGAGGCCCTGGCCCGCTCGATCACCCATCCCGAAAGCCAGAGCGGGGTGTTGGTGTCGGTGGCCGGGGCGCTGGTCCAGGCCGGTGAGCGAGACCGCGCAGTCGACGTGCTGGGCCAGGCCGAGGCCCTGGCCCGCTCGATCACCGATCCCCACAACCAGAGCGGGGCGTTGGCGTCGGTGGCCAGGGCGCTGGCCCAGGCCGGTGAGTTCGACCAGGCCGAGGCCCTGGCCCGCTCGATCACCCATCCCGACCGCCAGAGCGAGGCGTTGCATCCTCTTGCTATGGCTTACGATCCACATCGCGCTAAGCGATCGATAGCTCGAATCCTTACTTTAGATCACTGGGAAACATCACTTGGCGCCCTGGCGAACATAAGGTCGGATGCACTGACGGTGATCAGCAGCGAATTAGCCATTGTTGCTCAACGAGGTACAGCATTGATGCGGACATGCAACCCACACTCCTGATCACTGTCGGCGACAATTCTCACCCGCTACCAGCTTAGCCCTGCTGGTGATCGGACCATCAATCGTGTGAGCTCGGAAACGCGAGCAGCGTCCGGCAACGCCCTGGCCTGGGTTCCTCATGTGCCGCCCGGGCATGAATGATCATTAGATGCTACTGCTATCGATCTTATACCGGCTCGTGCGCTGCCTGCTTCCCCTGAGTTGTGTGGCTGGCACGAAACCTAAAGAGGCTTCGCCTCGGACCGCCGAGGTGGTGGCTGGGGTTGGTGGGTGACGTCGCCTTGGGATGAGGCCAGGCTGGTTGGGTTGAACTGGCCGCTGCCTGGGGGTGGGTTATGGCGACTCGTGTGGTGGGCGTGAACGACATCCTGGAAGGGCATGTTGGCCTGGATCTGGAGTGCTTCGACCGGATCTATCTCAACGGCTGGGTGCCGACCTTGCAGGTGCCTGGCCAGGTGGTCAGCTTCTTGACTGGGCATCTTGGGTTTCCTATCCCGTCTCCGGCGATCTTGGAGCGTATCGGGTTGCGGTTCCGCAAAGCGGTCACCGAGTTCGCTGCCGAGAACGACATCCCGGTGATCCGCTTCGCCAAGGGACAGCGGAAGCTGGATGTGATGCGCCCCTATCTGGATCGGTTGGTCCGAGAACGACGCAGCGGGGTGGCGGCGGTCGGGGTGGCCCAGGAGTTTCAGCGGGTGTTCACCGGAACGACCCATCATGCGGATGAGGGCGGTGGTGACGTCCCACGCTTTAGCTACGCCAAGGCCGATCGTCGCGTTACGGCGTATTACTTCTATGTGGTGGATGAGGAGTTCGGGCCGGCGTTCATCAAAATCTGTGCGTATTTCCCGTACCCGGTCAAGATCTGGCTTAATGGGCACGAATACGCCAAGCGCCGGGCTAGGGCGGCAGGAATCGTGTTCACCGAGCTGGACAACGGGTTCGCCACCACCGATGATCCCGCAGCATTGCAGGGCGTCTGCGACACCCTGACCGCTGGGGTGATCCGGGTGTTCTGCGAGCGCTGGTGGGCCCGGCTACCGTTGCCGCTGACCGAGGCCGACCGGGCTGCCGGGTACTGGTGGGATATCGCGATGCGCCAAATTGAGGTCTCCCGCACGATCGTGTTCGACGCACCGCGCCACGCTCGGTCTTTCTTTGAGGCGCTGTGTACTGACAACCTCGACATCGGCCGGCCGGAGGAGATGCAGATCATCTTCGGCCGCCGGGTGGCCACCACACCCCAGGGTGGTTACCGCACCCGGCTGCTGCGCACCGGGGATGAGGTGACTCTCAACGCCTACTTCCGGCACTCCCGAGTGAAGTCCTACCTCAAATGCGGCCGGGCATTCCGGATCGAGACCGTAATCAATGACCCCGGTGACCTCGGGCTGCTGCGCGGACTGACCCATCTTGAGGAACTCTCGGTCAAAGCCCGTGACGTCAACCGCCGCATGCTCGATGCTTTCCGTGTCGGCCAGAGCTGTGTCCTTGCGAGCCCAGCCTTTGAGCGGGTCGCGCGACCATCCCTGGTGGACGGGCGGAGGGCCCCAGCCCTGCGGTTCGGCGACCCTCGGGTCATGGCCCTGGCCGGCGCCCTGTGCGCCCTCGTGCACACCATCACCGGGTTCACCAACCGGAGCCTTCGCGCCCAGGTGAGCACCCTGCTCGGTGAGCCCTACACGACCAGTCAGATGACCTATGACCTACGCCGGTTGCGACTCAAAGGATTGATCACCCGACTGCCGCACACCAACACCTACGTCCTCACCGACGAGGGTCAACGAGTCGCGATCTTCTACACCAAAGTCCACGACCGCCTGCTCCGAACGCTACTCGCCGCGAACGCCCCACCCGCACCACTACCCCTACGCCAAGCACTGCGGGTCATCGACCACCACGTCGAGGACTACATCAACAACGCCCGCATCGCCGCCTGAAAACTTGGCTCAAGTATCAAAGTTCCAGGGTCCAAGGAGCCCTAGAGCAGGAAGGATTGCGCCACCACACGCGCGGCTATGCCGATCACCCAGTCTGACGACCACAGACGGCTCCAGGCGGAATCTTGTTCCCTTGTAGCGGGGGGCCTGCATGCCATCCCGTCGACCTGGCGCCAGCCCTACCACACCGGGTCAAGGGGCTCCGACGGCCAAACGGAGGACGCCTCGGGCCTGCCCCTTGACCCGGTGTGGTAGCCCTTGTGGAGGTCGACGGGATGGCATGCAGGACACCCGCGGACCGCAGCGTTGCTCCGTTCCCCCATCCTGTTGGCCTGCCCCGCGGCGAGCGGTCTGCTTTTCGTCTTCGATCGCGCCGGCTGCGGTGGCGCACCGGTCGGGGACGCCGCCCAGGCGAACGGGCCGCGACCGAGCACGGCCCGCCAGGGCCGCGCGCAGTGTCGCGGGTTCCGCTCGCCTGGGCAAGGCGAGGACTGCGCTACCGCAGGGTGCACCGCGCCGCCGCAGGCGGCGCTCTTGAATCCAATAGAGGTAGATTCGGCAACCACGCAAAGTGGCCACGTGTCGAGTCCCGGCTGATGCTTGACGGTGAGGATGTGCCCGCCGGTGCCGGGTTGGTCTGACTCGATGCTGGATCGATGTTGCTGCTGTCCTGGGAGTGATCCGTCGGGCCGCTCGGTGCTGGTGGGCGTGCATGCACTCGGACGGGTTCGTGACGTCCGCCATCGCCGTGCGCGATCTTGCCGCACGTCCACCCAGCTTTCCCCGCCGGCCGGTGGGAGTGGAATCGTTGCACGTGGCGGTGCTCGCGGGTTCGCTGCTCACTGCCTAGCCCCTCTCGACAGTGCGCACCCCGTTTCGGTGGTGAACGAGGTCCACATTATGGAGGCCAGGGAGAGTCCGCCCACCTTACGCGGTGGTTGTCGTTCAGTTCGTCATTCACCGGCCCTAGCTCCGGGTCGCTCGGGGTGCAGGCCGCTGATCATTAGATCTCGAAGATCAGATGATTTGGTCGGTCAAGGTGGCGGGTGTGCTGATCACTATGTCCGCGCCGGCGGTCATGAGTTCAGCTGTCTTGCGGGGTTTGTTGGAGTAACCGATGGACATGGTGTGGGCGGCGCGTGCTGCGTGGATGTCGGTCACGGAGTCGCCGAGGAATGTTGCGGCTGCTGCGGGGACGTTGAGTGCGGTCAGGGCTGTGGTGAGCAGGTGTGGGTGGGGTTTGAGGAGTGCGGGGTCGTGGCTGGTGCGTGCGGAGACGTGAGTGACGTGGGGCCGGAGGTTGTGCAGGTCGAGGTAGGTGTGGATGGCGATGGTGCTGTTGTTGCTGACGATGGCCAGTGGCCGGCCGGTGGCGGACCAGGCGCGGATGAGGTCGTGTGCTCCGGGGGTGGGTTGGGCGGTGGTGATGGCCTCGACTTCATGGGCGGTGAAGGCGGCGTTGACGTACCGGGCTTCGGCATCTCCGAGGCTGGCGGCGTAGGCCAAGACCTCGAAGGGATCGTCGCTTTTCTCGATTTCGACGGGCGGGTCGCCGTAGCCGCCGTCTGCGAGGACTAGGCACAGTTGGGTGACCACGGTGTGGGCGGGTAGGCCGGCGAAGACGCTGCAGATCGGGCCGTCGAAGTCGAGTAACAGGGCGGTGGTGCGGCTGAGGATGTGGCGCAGGGTTGTTGGGTCGCCGGGGGTGGTTGGGGTCATCGGGTGAACTCCGTGGCGATGGTGTTCCAGACGCTGTCGAACCAGGTGCGGGCTTGTTCGACGTATTGGGAGCCGGTGGAGGTGTCGTCGTCGGTGGTGGTGTGGTGGAACAGGATGGCGTCTTTGCCCATGACGTCGTAGATCGCTCGGGGTTCGCCTCCGAGGGTGATGATGTGTTCGCGGACGGGGTAGAAACCGAAGAACGCTTCCTCGTTGTTGATGAGGTAGAGCTTGAACAGGGGCGCCGCGCGGTGCACTCGGACGTCGGCGGTGGCGTCGGTGACTAGGCCTAGTTCGCCGAGTTCGGTGACGTTGTCGATGATGGCGAGGGTGTTGCGGCGCATGATCTCGGTTGCGCGGGTGCGGAATTCGGGGCTGTCGGCGAGGTCTTCGGCTTGGCAGGGGAATGTCATGGGTGCGGTGGTGTCTGGTACGAGGATGCGCACGTGGATCGATTCGGGGGTCAGGCGGCCGATTCGGATCTTGTCGAGGGGTTCTTGCATGATGCCGTGCAGGGTTTCCCCGGAGAACCCGGCGAAGTCGATCACGACGTGCTGGGCGTGGAAGGCGCGTTCGATGTGGGGTCGCAGGCCGACGGGGCGTTCGGTGCGTTCGCGGACGAAGACTCCGCTGCCCTGCCGGGAGACGGTGAGTCCTTCGTCTCGGAGCTCGCGCAGGGCGTTCTGGACGGTCATCGGCGCGACGGCGTAGGTCTTGGCTAGTTCGTTGCGGGAGGGCAGTTTGTCGCCCGGCTGGAACTTCTTGGTCAGGATGGCGGCGCGCAGAGCGTTCGCGACCTGCACATAGGGTGGGCGTGGGTCGTCAGGGTCGAGGGACATGGGCCCTACCTCATCTCGTCGCGACGGATGTTTCTCCGTCTTCGCTCGTACATCCCCAGGCTACAGGAGCTGCCTAGGCTGGCTAGGTAGACAGCTCACCTAACTATGACTTGACTTGGCTAGGCAGCCTGGCTACTCTGTCCATGTCAGTCACATTGGCTCACGCCGGACAGGCGCGACAGGCAGGGAGAACAGTAGTCATGGCAATGCGGCGAGGACGACGTTTCGACGTGAGTAAGCCATCGGGTGTCAGGAGGTCGGGCAGCGTCTCGGCCCAGGGTGAGCAGAAGGCGGCGTGATCGCCGTGCGGCCGTCGAGGGAGGCGGTCGCCCGGTGGAACGACGCGTATTCCGAGCAGATGGCGGCCATGTTCGCGGCGATGCGAGCGGCGACTAGTGACGGTGCGGCGGTCCGCCGGCTGGCTCGGTCCTACCTGAGCCTGGCACGGGCATGGCGCGTGCTGTCCGCTGATTTGGCCGTACCGCTGTGGGCACGGCACGCCGCGTCGATCGCGGCAGAGGAGTTCGAGCGCCGGGCGCGGATGGAGAACTGCCGCGCTGACGCTACCGACCCAGCAGACAAGGAGGCTTCATGCAGCGGTGACGACAGCAGCGGCTGAGGACGTTGATGGAAGACCGGAATGCGCGTCTCACGCAATCAAGGAAGGGAATCATGATGAACTGGCACAGTTATTATGCTGACGGCCCGAATAAGCGCCGTCGTAAGGCGATACCGGCGACGTGTGGGTTGCATCGGGGTCCGATCGGTTTCGCCAATCTTCTGGTGAGCATGCAGGGCGGGACGATTGTGCTTGATCCCCATGTTACTGGTTCCTGCGTGATCGCCCTCGAGGAGGAGGAAGCCAAGACGCTGCGCAACATCTTGACGGAATGGCTGGGGTGAGCGGGGGCGGGTAGCGGCCACGACGGTGAGCCGGGCTGCTGCTTGACGCGCGAGACGGTTCGGGAGGGGAGGTGAGGGTGATGGGGTTACGCACGTGGTGGGCTGCGCGTGTCGAGCGGAAGCGGATACTCCGGAGTCGGGTACGCGTGACATGGCGGAACTGCCGCCGGTGCCGACGCTACGGATTCCAGATGGGTACGAGCGGCCTGTGCGAGAAATGCTTGAACCCCCCATGGCAGACACCGTAAAGAAAGGTTCAGAAGGGAACTCAACGCGCCCGGGGTGGCGCGGTAATGCCGCACGCCCTCATCAAGCGCAACGACGACGTGCGCGCAGAAGCGGAATCCTGGCTACCAACCCGTCCGCTTCTGCGCTGTCCACACCAGAGCTTGGAGTGAACAGTGAACAGGATAGAACATGGCGCCGTTAGCGCGCCAGCCACGGACACTTTCCCCGGAATGCTACAGGTGCATACCTGTGTGAGTGTCCACTGTGCCCAGTGCGGGGATGCCCTGGGCAGCCCGGGGTTCGAGGAGCACTACCCGACCGAGGATGCCGCGCTGGACGCGGCAACCACTGAGGGCTGGCTGGTTGACCCGGGTGGGCGGTTGTGGTGCTCGGCATGCGCACCGGTACTGACGTGCGAAGCAGAGGGACACCAGTTCAGCGGGTGGCGCCACCCCCTCACCCGGGATGGGCAGCCGGCGAGCAGTGAGTACCGGCACTGCCGCCGGTGCTGCCTCCATGAATCCCGCCCAGCCGAGTGGCTGATCGGCGAGTCCGCGCCGGGTGAGGGCGAGTCCACCGCGACCGCGCTGCTGCTGGCTGGTGCCGAGGTGGCGGGGGAGGTGGCGTGATGGGCGACTATTTGGCGCCGCTGGACCGGGAACCGGTCAGTGTGCATGCCCCGTTTGTCTCCTACCCCCGTGGTCAGTACCGCCATGAGCGCCCCGAGGAGCGCCAGACGGCGCTGCTGGCGGCTTTGGAGGGGGTGGAGCTGGGGGCTTATGACCGGCGCGTCGTGCGCTGGCTGGCCGGCTGGGATGTGCCCACGGCAGCCACGGTGATCTCCCTACTATGGCGAGCCCGCCACACCGCCACCCAGCAAGCCCCTCGGAGTAGGGGTGAGCACCGATGAGCCAGTCGCCTGGTGGTGTTTTGCTGGTTGGGCTGGTGGTGCTGGCCGGCCTGGGCGCGGTGGCGGCGTTTCGCAGTGGCGCCCGGGGCGCGTACAAAGTCGCCCGGCAGACCCAGGAAGTTACCCGGATGGGCGGCAACCTGGCCCGGGCACTGGGCACCGCCGCAGTCATCGTCGGAATCCAGTGGGCCGTCGTGGCCTTCACCTCCGACCCCCGCGCCTGGGGCGTGGCCCTGGGCGTGCCAGCGCTGTTCGCCGGCAGCGTGATCGCCCGCATGTTCTCGGTCACTGAGATCGTGCACGCCAGCAAGGGGACCCGGCGATGAGCGCCCCCACCGTCCACCACACCACGATCCGGACCAATTCTGAGGGGAGGGCCGTGTGATGACCCCCGACCAACCTGACCAGGACACCCACTCCCAGCCCGGCGACACCCACTCGCAACCACCGCCCGGCGCTGATCAGCCACAACCTGATACCGCGCAGCAACTCGGACGGGAGGGGAAGGTGATCCCGTTCCCCACCCCGGCGGGTGAACAGCCGCCACGGGCACCGCAGGTGCTGGAGGGGGAACTCCTCAGCGAGCCCGAGTACGCCCGACGTCCGATGCCAGTCGTGTTGCCACCATGGCTGCGCTCCCGGGACACCGCCCGAGCCACGGCACGGTGGGCTGTCGAGTACGCCGGGCGGCACGTGGCCTTCCACGCCTGGCGCGCCCCCGCCTACGGACTGGCGCTGTCCTGGTGGACCCTGCGCGGCGCCGCTCGGGCCATCGCCGCCGGGGTCGGCTGGGTCAGCGTACGCGGCGAGTACCGGCCGTTGATCATCGCCGCCCGCGAAGCCAAACGGTGGGACCTGGTCCGCGATCTGATCACCGAGCGCCGGGCGTTGGCCCAGGTCCGGATGAAAACCACGGCCTGGCTGACCGTGTCCGGGGGATCGGCCGGAGCCGCCGGACTCCTCACCCTCGGACCAGTGTTCGGGTGGTGGGTCGCCACGGGGGCCGGGCTGGGCGCACTGTGGCTCGGCCGCCCCCGCACTGCCCCGGTGTTGCCGCCGGGACCGGTCCTCCCGGTGCAACTGGAACTCTCAGCGGACATGCTCACCGACGCCCTGCGCGCCGCCGGGCTCGTCAAGACCGACGCCACCCCCCAACTGGTCACCCCACCCTTGCGGGATGGCAACGGATGGGCCGTCACCCTGGATCTGCCTCGTGGGGGTGGGAAGACCGCCGCGGATGTGATCGTCAAACGCGACACCGTCGCCGCCGAACTCGGGGTGGATGAAATCCAGGTCATCATGTCCCGAGTCCGCGCCGCCGCCGGCGGCCACGCCGGACGCCTCACAGTCTGGGTCGCCGATGACGACCCCTACCTGGGAGCCCCGAACCCCTCGCCGCTGATCAGCGTGGAGACCTTCTCGGTGTGGGAGCCGATCCCCTTCGGTCGTGACGCTCGGGGCCGACGGATCCTGCTGTACCTGATGTGGCAGTCGATGTTCTTCGGGGGGCTGCCCCGGCGGGGCAAGACCTTCGCCCAACGACTCCCCTCCGCCGCAGGAGTTCTCGACGCCTACGTGCGGCACTACGTCGCCGACGGCAAGGGCGGCGCGGACTGGCGCCCGATGCGCGGGGTGGCCCACCGGCTGGTGATCGGCGCGGAGGATGAGGCCATCGAACGGTTCCTGGCCATGCTCGATGAACTCATCACCGAGATGGGGCGGAGGTTCGCGGTGCTGGGCACCCTGCCGACGTCGGTGTGTCCGGAGGGCAAGCTCACTCCGGAGATCAGCCGCCGCTATGACATGCCGGTCATCTTCATCACCATCGACGAACTCCAGGAATACCTCTCCGCCATGCCCGGACCGGTCAAAGAGGAAACCGTGGAGAAACTTGCCCGGCTAGCCCGCCGCGCCCCAGCGGCCGGGTTCATCCTCAACGCCGCCTCCCAACGCCCCGACGCCGACAGCGTGCCGGCGAAGCTGCGGGAGATCATCACCTACCGGTACTGCACCCAGGTCGTGGACCGCACCTCCTCGGACATGGTGTTGGGCAAGGGCAAGGCGGCTCAGGGTGCGGATGCGTCGATTTTGTCTGAGGATCACAAGGGGGTGGGGGTGTTGGTCACCGGCCCGGGGTCGTTTGAGATCGTCCGCTGCGACTACATGGACCTCCCGAGCTTCGCGCAGGTCTGCGCGCGCGGGCGGGCGTTGCGGGTGGCGGCGGGGACGCTGAGTGGGGACGCGGCCACGGATGCGGTGGCCGCCGCTGAAGCCGCCGGGGTCCAGATCCCGGCTGTGTTGGCGGATGTGCTTTACGCCATGCATGGGGTGGAGCGGATGCACACCAGCACCATCCTGGCCCGGCTGACCAACATGGACGACGACGCCTACGGCGACTACACCCCTGAGCGTCTGGCTGAGGAACTCGAACGCGCCGGGGTCCAGCGCTCCGGCCGGCAGGTCAAGGTCGAGGGGGTCAACCTAGCCGGTTACCGCCGGGCCGACCTGGAAGCCGCCATCCCACCCGGAGCCACCCTCCCTCCTCAACCACCCTCCGAGCCAGTCACGGACGGTGACGGGTAGAGGGGGAGGGGTCTACCACGCCCGCTACCCGAGCCCCCGTTACCCGCACCCGCCCGCACACCGGTGGGTAGCGGGGGGCCTCTACCGGGGTAGAGCCCCCAGGTAACGGGTCCTGACCAGCACGGTAGTGGGGGGTAGACCCCCCACACCCCGACCCGCCCACACCCCGTTTCCCACCCTCATCACCTCATCCTCCCGACGTCACACCCGGCGTCCGAGTTAACCCCGCATGCCCACACTCGACTACCTAGAGTAATCAGAGGGGAACTCACCGCATGACCACGCTTGATCACCCGACCACCACCCCAGCGGTGGAGGCCACCCGAACCAGCCTGCGCGCGTGGGCACTGCACTTCGCCGCCCGAGGCTGGCACGTGTTCCCGATCGCTCCCCGGGCCAAGAAACCGCCCGTCATCGACCGGTGGGAGACCCGGGCCAGCACCGACCCTGACCAGATCACCCGGTGGTGGCAGCACATTCCTTATGCGATCGGTATTGCGACCGGCCCGTCTGGGTTGGTGGTCGTGGATCTCGACACCGCCAACCCTGGGCAGATTGTGCCCGAGTGGTGGGCCGCCCTCGGCATCGGATCCGGCGCCGGGGTGATGCGGGCCCTGGCCCGAGGGCAGGGCACCACGGTCACCCCGACCTACGCCGTCACGACACCCTCGAAGGGCTGGCACCTTTACTACACCGCCCCGCCCGGGGCGCGGCTGCGCAACACCCATGATGTGATCGGGTGGAAGATCGACACCCGGGCACACGGGGGGTACGTCGTCGCACCCGGCAACCCGGTCCCCCCGCGCGGGTATGAGCTGGTTGACGATCGGGATCCCGTCGAACTGCCCGACTGGTTACACCAGGTCCTCACTTCCAAGCCGCCAGCGCCAATCTCAGCGTCCACTGTGGCCGCCGCTGCCAACCCCAACGGCTACGTGACCGCCGCAGTCCAGGGCGAGGCCCAGCGGGTACGCAGTGCGCCACCAGGGCAGCACAACGCGGTGCTCTGCCGGGCCGCCTATGCCCTGGGCCAGCTCGTCGGCGCCGGGCTCCTTCAGGAAGCCGTCGCGCGGGCTGACCTCACCACGGCCGCTGAGTCTCTTGTCGGGGCCGAGTGTGGTTGCACACCCCGCGAGGTGGCCCGGGTCATCACTGCCGGACTCGCGGCCGGGGCGCGCAACCCCCGCCGCACCACACCCCGTACCAGCCACCAGGGGGCGGCATGAGACCCGACATCGGTACCGCGCTGACCGCGATCAACGTCGCCCTCGGCGACCGCGATTGCCGACAGTGCGGGCACCCCCTTGGCGCATCGCCCTCGCCGGATTTCTGCTCCGAGGACTGCCAGCACACCTGGCACGACCAGCACACCAGGACACCGCTGGCCGCCACCACCGAGACCACCCCAGCCCACCCGCTGGGCTGGCTCGGGCAACCACCAGCACCCGGAACGGTCGCGCGGGCCGGGCATGAGGTGCTTGATGACGTGGCCGCGTTCGTGGCCCGGTTCTCGGTGTTCCCCTCCGAGCACTGCGCCCCAACCCTGGCCCTGTGGTACGCCCACACGCACGCGGTCGAGCAGTTCTACGTCACGCCCCGGCTGGTCCTGGACTCCGCCGAGCCCGGCTCCGGCAAAACCCGCGTCCTAGAGGTCGCCCAACACCTTGTCCGAGCCCCAGAGATGACCATCTCCGCGACCCCAGCCGCATTATTCCGACTGGTGTCCCTGGGACCGATCACCATCCTGTTCGACGAGGTAGACGCGATCTTCAACCCAAAAAACGGGGGTAACAACGAGGATCTCCGGGGACTGCTGAACGCCGGCTATAAACGCTCGGCAACCATCGCCCGCTGCGTCGGGGACGCCAAGAACATGAAAGTGGAACGCTTCCCCGTCTACGCTCCCGCCGCGCTCGCCGGGATCGCCGGTGCTATGCCCGCGACCATCACGACCCGCGCGATCACCATCCACATGCGCCGCCGCCGTACTGACGAGCCCGTCGAGCCTTTCCGAGAACGACACGTAGCCCGCCAAGCCCACCCTCTCCGAGAGCAGCTCGCTACCTGGATCGACTCGATAGGGACCCGACTGCATGAGGCTCAACCCAGCATGCCCAAGGGAGTCACTGACCGCCCGGCCGAGATATGGGAGCCATTGCTGGCTATCGCCGACACCGCAGGGGGGCACTGGCCCAATACCGCGCGCGCCGCCTGCCGACACTTCGTGCTCGACACCGGACCCCACCTGACCTCCCTCGGTGTCAGGCTCCTCGCCGACTTGCGGGGAATCTTTACCCGCGCTGGTACGGACAGGCTGCGCACCACCGGCATCCTCACCGCCCTGTGCGACCTCGACGAGGCACCCTGGGGCGACCTCAACGGCAAACCACTCGATGCCCGGCGTCTGGCCAAAGAACTGAGCCGGTACGGCGTCAGACCGCACGACTTGAGGATGACCGGCGGTGAGGTGGTCAAGGGCTACCGCACCGCCGTGCCCGAAGGCCTGGCTGATGCCTGGGACCGCTACCTCCCCCCACTCACCACAGCCGCGACAAGCGCGACAGCCGCTACGCCGCAGGTCAGCCCGGTAGCGGCAGCCGCACGTGTAGCGGATACATCCGCTACACCCCGCACGGCCGCTACCGGGCTGACCAGGCACGTAGCGGTTGTCGCGGATGTAGCGGCTCCCGAGGGCCTGCCCCGCCCCAGTACCGAGCAGGAGGACTGACGCCATGGGAACCTCACGCGCCAGCGCGCCACGCGGCCCCCGCAGCCGACTGACCATCGCTGATGTCTGTGACGACCTCGGGATCTCCCGCTCCACCTTCTACGACTGGCGCGCCAAAGGACGCGCACCCCGCTGCATCAAACTCCCCAACGGTGACATCCGCATCAACCGCGCCGAATACGAACGCTGGCTCACCACCCTGGAAGAAGCCGCCTGATGACCACCACATACGACGTCCGAATCTGGAAAACCGAGCAATGCGACGGTCAGCGCGGCACTACATACAAGGTCCGGTGGGCGGTCGCCAGGCGGCAGCGCAAAAAGGCGTTCCGAACGAAAGCGCTAGCTGACAGCTTCCGATCGGAATTGGTGGCCGCCTCAAGGAAGGGGTGGGCGTTTGACACCACGACCGGAGAGCCGCACGCCGAGAAGCAAGAAGTAGGGAAAAGCGAGAGCTGGTACGTGTTCGCTTGTTCGTATGTGGACATGAAGTGGCCGGAATCCGCCGGTAAGTCACGCATGGGAATCGCGGAGACGCTGGCGACAGTGACGCCGGTTCTTGTCGAGGGGCGCGGCCGCCCGTCGGAGAAGGACATGCGAGCCGCCCTCTATGCCTGGGCATTCAACTCACGCGCCCGGGCTTGCGGGGACCCGCCTACCGAAATCGCCGCTACGATTCGATGGGTAGAACAGCACGCGGTGCCGGTCACGGAACTAGCAAAGCCGGACGTGCTGAGGTCAGTGCTAGCGCAGATCAGCCGCAAACTCGATGGTGGATCTGCTGCGGCCAGCACGGCCGGACGGAAACGTGCCGTCTTTCACAATGCCCTGGAATACGCCGTCGAGCGGGAGCTACTACCGCAGAACCCGCTCTCAATGCTCAAAACGAAGAAGTCCCGGACAGTAGAGGCCGTGGACAAGCGGGTAGTGGTGAGCCCTGACCAGGCGGTGAGGCTGCTGGAAGCAGTACGCGGGCAAGGGCGGACCGGGCAGCACCTGGTGGTGTTCTTCGCGCTGCTCTACTATGCCGCTCTTCGCCCTGCGGAAGCGGCAGCCCTGGGAAAGGGCGACCTGACAATTCCGGAACAGGGCTGGGGGGAGTTGTACCTCCCGAGGTCAGAACCGACCACCGGCGTAGCCTGGGGGGATAGTGGGAAGCGTCGAGATCGGCGGGGACTCAAGCACCGTCCGCGCGAAGAGGTCCGGGTCGTGCCCTCCGCCCCGCCCCTGACCGCGCTGCTCCATCAACACGTCAGCGAGTTCGGGACCGCGCCCAATGACCGGTTGATCCGGGGGGTGCGGGGTGACGAGCTGTCGGACAGCACCTACGGGCGTGTCTGGCAGAAGGCGAGGGAACAGGCGCTCACCCCAGCCGAGGTGGCCTCACCGCTCGCGAGGCGGCCCTACGACCTCCGGCACGCAGCGGTGTCCACCTGGCTCAACGGCGGAGTAGCACCCACCCAGGTCGCCGAATGGGCAGGCCACAGCGTGGCCGTCCTCCTACGGGTCTACGCCAAATGCATCGCTGGCCAAGGACAGACAGCACGCGAGCAAATCGGCCGGGCACTCGGCCTCGAATAAAGCCAGAACCGGCGTCGTCGCGTCGTGAGTGCTGGTGGGGGATTCCTGTCGCAGTGAATGTGGTCTGGAGGGCACCTGGTAGATCCGGCAGCTGATCATGTCCTGCGTCATCGGTGACCTACTGATCGGGTAGCCCATGGACACGGGGGCTGGTACGCCAGGTCGGGCAGGTAGTGATCCCACTCGCTTTTGGTGATCGCGGGGGTGATGCTACACATCCGAGCGACGACACTTTCCATACTGGTTTCCCACAACCGTGGGGTGTCATCGGCGCTGGCGGTGGCCAGGGTGTGCCCGTCGGGGCTGAACGCCACCGACCAGACGGTGCTGGTGTGGCCGGTGAGGGTGCTTAGCGGTGTGGGGTGGTGGGGGTCGCGGATGTCCCACAAGCGCGCGGTCTGATCGAAGCTGGCGGTGGCCAGGGTGTGCCCGTCGGGGCTGAACGCCACCGAGTAGACGGTGCTGGTGTGGCCGGTGAGGGTGCTTAGTGGCGTGGGGTGGTGGGGGTCGTGGATGTCCCACAACCGGGCGGTCTGATCAGCGCTGGCGGTGGCCAGGGTGTGCCCGTCGGGGCTGAAGACCACCGAGTAGACGTAGTTGGTGTGGCCGGCCAGGGTGCTTAGTGGCGTGGGGTGGTGGGGGTCGTGGATGTCCCACAACCGGGCGGTCTGATCGAGACTGGCGGTGGCCAGGGTGTGCCCGTCGGGACTGAACACCACCGACCAGACGGTGCTGGTGTGGCCGGTGAGGGTGCTTAGTGGTGTGGGGTGGTGGGGGTCGTGGATGTCCCACAACCGGGCGGTCTGATCGCCGTTGGTGGTGGCCAGGGTGTGCCCGTCGGGGCTGAAGACCACCGAGGCAACGGTGCTGGTGTGGCCGGCCAGGGTGCTTAGCGGTGTGGGGTGGTGGGGGTCGCGGATGTCCCACAAGCGCGCGGTCTGATCGAGACTGGCGGTGGCCAGGGTGTGCCCGTCGGGGCTGAACGCCACCGAGTAGACGGTGCTGGTGTGGCCGGTGAGGGTGCTTAGTGGCGTGGGGTGGTGGGGGTCGTGGATGTCCCACAACCGGGCGGTCTGATCAGCGCTGGCGGTGGCCAGGGTGTGCCCGTCGGGGCTGAAGACCACCGAGGCAACGGTGCTGGTGTGGCCGGCCAGGGTGCTTAGCGGTGTGGGGTGGTGGGGGTCGCGGATGTCCCACAAGCGCGCGGTCTGATCGAGACTGGCGGTGGCCAGGGTGTGCCCGTCGGGGCTGAACGCCACCGAGTAGACGGTGCTGGTGTGGCCGGTGAGGGTGCTTAGTGGCGTGGGGTGGTGGGGGTCGTGGATGTCCCACAACCGGGCGGTCTGATCAGCGCTGGCGGTGGCCAGGGTGTGCCCGTCGGGGCTGAAGACCACCGAGTAGACGTAGTTGGTGTGGCCGGCCAGGGTGCTTAGTGGTGTGGGGTGGTGGGGGTCGCGGATATCCCACAGGCACGCGGTGTGGTCGGCGCTGGCGGTGGCCAGGGTGTGCCCGTCGGGACTGAATGCCACCGACCAGACGGTGCTGGTGTGGCCGGTCAGTCGGGTGGCGTAGGGGGTGGCAGAAATGCTGAGCAGACTTCCGCGGGCTTCTGGGGTGGGGGCAATCCGGTAGGCGGCTAGGGCGAGTTGGGCGGCCAGGGCCGGGTTGGTGGCGCGCAGGTCCAGAGCTTGTCCGGCGACTTGCCGGGATACCGCGAGATCCCGTTGGTGCGTTGCGGCGCGTTGCTGGATCAGGGCGATCCCCGCCGCGACCACGGCAAGCACGAGCAGCACTGACAACACGGTGAAGGCACGCCCCCGCCGGACGCGCTCCCGGCGGATGCTGGTCCGCAGGAAAACCTGGGCCGTCGGGCTGAGCTCCACACGATTGGTGATCAGATCACCGGCTTGGATGCGGGCGCCGGTGTCGGTCACCGCAGCGGCCAGTTGCCCGCGTTCCCACAACCGGGCCGTTGAGTGACCCTCTCTGTTCCATTCGGTGGCGGCCTGCTCGATGGCGCGGTGGGCCCGCAGCGCCGAGACGTTCTCCTCGATCGCCTGGGCCAACGGCGTCCAGGCGGACAGAAACGCCTCATGAGCCACTCCGATGACCACGGTGCCGTGGTCGGTATCGGTGGTGAGCAGCCGCCGCCGGATAAAGGCATCCAGTTCCCCGATCAGCTTCTTCGGTAGCTCATCTCGGGGGACCCGCCACCGGGTGGGACGGCCCTGCTCGTCCACGGTGACCAACCGCAACAACCCCGCGAGGACCTCCGCGCGGTCCCGACCACTCACCGCGCTCGCCTCGGCTAGCGCCGCATCGGCCTGGCGACTCAGCGCACCCCGCACCCCGCCGAGTTGGTCATAGCGTCGCGGGGAGAGCTGCCCACCGCAGCTGATCCCCTCGGCCAGCTGAGCCAGGGTGAACGCCAGCAGCGGGAGTGCTTCCCCGGTGTCGGTATCACCGACCAATCGCGCCACCAGCTCGTTATCTACACCGATTCCGGCGAGCTGGGCGGGGCCTTGGATCACCGCCGCCAGCGCGTCGCGGCGCAACGGTCGCAGCGGGTAGAGGCGGGTCGGCAGCACCGCTAGGCTGGAATCGCCCAGCAGCCGGTCGAAGAACTCCGGTCGCAGTGTGGCCACCACCTGGATCGGACCGCCCAGCGCTGGATGCAGCAATTGGGCGAACCGGGCCCGTGCTACTGGAGTTGCCTGGGTGAGCAGTTCCTCGAACTGATCCACCACCACCAGCAACCGCCGCGCCTGAGCGGCCAGCAGCAACTCATCAACCAGCCCCGCCAGCCCTCCCTCATCGAGTTGGTGCCTTACCTGTGTCACTGTCCAGCCCAACCCCAGCCCGTGGGCCGCGAGGGCCAGTTGGCGAACCAGGGCCGCCACTGGGTCGGCTCCGGGCAGGATCGGTGCCAGGGTCCACCAGCCCGGCTCGCCGGCCATCATATGCAGTAGTCCGGCCCGCACCAGTGAGGACTTGCCACACCCGGAGGGACCCACCACCAGCAGGACCGCGCCCTCGACGCGCTCGATGGGGGAGCGCAGCAGCTCAGCCAGGTGCTCGACCTCAGTGCTGCGGCCGAAGAACACCAGGTGGTCGGTGACGTCCAACGGGCGTAGCCCGGGAAACGGGGAGCGGTCGTCGGGCCACCCGAAACCCCCGGCGGCATCTACCCGGCGCAGCTCCTGCACTAGCGCCGCGCGCCCCGCTGGGGAATCGGTGGTTAGGTCGGCATGTTGGAGGGAGGTCAAGAGTGGGTGCACGACGCCGGGCTCGGTCCGCACCGGCAGGACCCGACTACCCCGTGACAAGGCAAAACTGACCTCGGCCGTACACCACGTCGATGCCAGGTAGGCGCGGGTGAGAATGCAGAGCACCGCATCGGCCCGGCGTAGCCGCTCATGTAGCCGCCACTCCCACTGCTCACCGACCCGGATCCCATCACGCAGATCCCGATCTAGGAACACCTCGTGACCCTCGCCCACCAGCCACCGGTGCAGCTCAGCGGCACACTCGGTGTCCTCGCTGGCATGGCTGATGAAGACCTTGGCCACGGCACCTCCCCTGGGGCAAGCGTAAAACAGCACCCGACGCTCTTGACGCATCGCGGAGCGCCCTCACCGGAAAGGTTCTGATCGAGCCGGAGCCCTCGCCCTAGGCCCTGGTAGCAATCTTGGTTTCCGTCAGCGCCACAAGCGCGCAGCGGCGTAAGCAAATCCGGTAAGCGGAGAGTTGCTTGGTGTGGTGGCCGCGCCCTATTCGCGTCCCAGACGGGGTGAGGAGGGGTATATCCGCTGGTCAGCGCGGTTCATGCGCTGTTCTGTAAATCCGTCGGCTGATGCCTTCCAAGGTTCGAATCCTTGACCCGCCACACCAGCGGAAACGGCCCCTGACCAGCACCAACAAGGTCAGGGGCCGATCTTCTTCTAGTCCGGTGGTGTCCGGTTCTGACTGGCCGTCTACGGGTGGTTCGGCCCTATACGGGCCCACGTTCGAGCGGAGCTTGATCGAAGATCACATGGTCTGTTCGGTCACGGTGGCGGGTGTAGGGATCACTGTGTCTGCGCCGGCGGTCATGGGTTCGGCGGTTTTGCTGGGTTTGTTGGTGTCGCCGATGAATATGGTGTGGGCGGCGCGCGCTGCTTCGATGTCGGTCACGGAGTCGGCCTACGAACGTCGCGGCTGCTGGGGTGGACCAGGTGCGGGTGAGGTCGTGTGCTGCGGGGGTGGGCGGTGGTGATGGCTTCGACTTCGTGGGCGGTGAAGGCGGCGTTGACGTACCTGGGTCGGGCTTCCAGCGCGGTGGCCAGTTGCCGAGCGGGAACCCATTGGCCGGGTGCGGGAGGGTGGGCCTGCTCCAGCAGCGCCAGCTGCGATCACGTGGGGTCGGGCTGCTCGGCTACAACCGCGGTGCGCACCCTCACCGGGGCGACCGGCTACCAGGTCGGTTGCTCGTCACGGTCGGTACCGGACCGGGAAGTCCGCGTCATCCCCGCCCTCGTGGCAGTGAGGCTGCGAGATCGTCCGTGTGCTCCCGCCCGAGGAGATCGCGCGGCTCGGGTCGGTGTCGATGGTCAGGGATACAGATCGCACCTTTCAGACCACCGAGTGTCACCGGCCTCAGCGTGAACCGGTTACACCGGCGATGACCTGCGCGGACAGTGCTCGGCGTTTGTCAGCGATCGTCACGCCTCGTTGACGTTTCACGGCATGGAGACGGCATGATCTTGGAGCGGGAGTGAGGGCAAGCCCCAACTTGGAGGCTGCGCCGGATGAGTGGTCAGGACTCTCGACCTGCCACCCAGCCGGGTCACGGTGCCGCGCTGTTGACCGTGGCATGTGGGGTGTTGGCCGATCGCAGGATGGGCGCAACTGGTGGGCTGCCCTGGGCTCGAACCCCAGAACCAAGAATTCTCGGACCGTTGTTTCGGTTGGCCGTGGATAGCACCGAGTACCTGCGGCTTTCGCAGTTGCTAACACTCGTCGTCTGTGGTCGTTTTGGGTTTCCTGGATACATTTAGTGACCGAAAAGTGTCCAAACGATCACCAGCTCAACGTGATCACCGGTGATCTTGCACGCTGGGAGCCGTGGGGCATCCCGTTGACAGCCCGACCACACACCAGCCCGGGGGCAGCCCTCGACGGATCGGAGCGTACGTTGTCTGGCTCTGCCCCCGGGCTGGTGTGTGGTAGCCCTCCGGGAGGTCGATGGGACCCTGCCCACCCTGACTCGCCTTGGCCGCGCTCGTGGCCGGTCATCCCGGAGACCTGCCCGCCCGGCGAGGGCAAGTTTTCACCCAGACGAGGGTTATTGTTGCCCCTTTAGTATTTGGGACCCGTCCGCCGGCCACCTACACGGTGGTGAGATCAGTGTGTCGTGAGACCCGTGGTCTCAATCCGAAAGAGAACCGTGTTAGGCAGGACAGGGAAGACGGAGTGGATCGTGCGATCCTGGTGGCGTTGATCGGTGCGATCGGCGTCGTGGTCGCAGCTGTCATTTCATCCTTGCTTGCCCCGCATGAGGTGCCCCATCAGGGCGCCCCACTCGCATACCACGGGATGGTCACGCTCAGCCGAGGAAATCCTGAGGTCGATCTGGATTCGTCGCCCGACGGCACCGGCGGCGACCACATTCCCGATCTTATCCATGAGCCCACGGCCCTCACGACGAGCAGAAGCTCGCTGATCGCGCTCCTGGATCGTGCGCAGCAGCCTACTCCTGAGAGGTGCCGTTCGGCGCTGGCCACCAATGGCACACACGGCATCGCGGTCTCACAGTTGGAGACCGGCCGCTCGTTGTGCATCAGGACAAGCGGCGGCCGCCTGGGAGCGGTCACGCTGGACCTCGTGAGGAAATACAAATACAAGGGCTCCGCACGGCTTGGACAAGTCACGCTCTCCTACCGGATCTGGGACGTCCCAGCCAACTGAGGACTCCTACCTCCGAGGCTGCCAGCGCATCATCCCAGGTAGCGTCGCACGGCCTGGCGACGAGTTGCCGCAACGGCGCTGCCGGATTGGGTGACTTGCTCAAACGGAGATTCGGCCAGACCAGTCCTCGGATCGTGACGTGCGCAGTGGGGGGCCGGGCCGCCGGGAGCGGAGCGGCAGGCGTGCCCGGCCTGCGGCGCGCTCTGCGCGCCGCACAAATCCCATAGAGGTAGATTCGGCAACCACGCAAAGTGGCGCAAAGTGGCCAACCACGCAAAGTGGCCACGTGCCGAGTCCCGGCTGATGCTTGACGGTGAGGATGTGCCCGCCGGTGCCGGGTTGGTGACTCGATGCTGGACCGATGTTGCTGCTGTCCTTGGAGTGATCCGTCGGGCCGCTCGGTGCCGGTGGTCGTGCATGCACTCGGACGGGCTCGTGACGTCCGCCATCACCCGTGCGCGGTCTTGCCGCACGTCCACCTAGCCCTAGCTGTCCCCGCCGGCCGGTGGGAGTGGAATCGTTGCACGTGGCGGTGCTCGCGGGTTCGCTGCTCACTGCCTAGCCCCCTCTCAACAGTGCATACCCCGTTTCGGTGGTGAACGAGGTCCGCACTATGGAGGCTAGGGAGAGTTCGCCCACCTTATGCGGTGTTGTCGCTCAGTTCGTCACTCACCGGTCCTAGCCTCGGGTCGCTCGGGGTGCAGGCCGCTGATCATCAGATCTCGAAGATCACATGATCTGGTCGGACAAGGTGGCGGGTGTGCTGATCACGATGTCGGCGCCTGCGGTGATGAGTTCGGCTGTCTTGCGGGGTTTGTTGGAGTAGCCGATGGACATGGTGTGGGCGGCCCTGGCTGCGTGGATGTCGGTCACGGAGTCGCCGAGGAACGTCGCGGCTGCTGCGGGGACGTTGAGTGCGGTCAGGGCTGTGGTCAGGAGGTGTGGGTGGGGTTTGAGGAGTGCGGGGTCGGGGTTGGTGCGTGCGGAGACGTGGGTGACGTGGGGCCGGAGGTTGTGCAGGTCGAGGTAGGCGTGGATGGCAACAGTGCTGTTGTTGCTGACAATGGCCAGTGGCCGGCCGGTCGCGGACCAGGCGCGGATGAGGTCGTGCGCTCCGGGGGTTGGTTCGGCGGTGGTGATGGCCTCGATTTCATGCGCGGTGAACGCGGCGTTGACGTACCGGGCTTCGGCGTCGCCGAGGCTGGCGGCGTAGGCCAAGACCTCGAACGGATCATCGTTTTTCTCGATCTCGATGGGCGGATCCCCGTAGCCCCCGTCTTCGAGAACTTGGCACAGTTGGGTGACCACGGTGTGGGCGGGCAGGCCGGCGAAGACGTTGCAGATGGGGCCGTCGAAGTCGAGTAGCAGGGCGGTGGTGTGGGTGAGGATGTGGCGCAGGGTTGTTGGGTCGCCGGGGGTGGCTGGGGTCATCGGGTGAACTCCGTGGCGATGGTGGTCCACACGCTGTCGAACCAGGTGCGGGCTTGTTCGACGTATTGGGAGCCGGTGGAGGTGTCGTCGTCGGTGGTGGTGTGGTGGAACAGGATGGCTTCTTTGCCCATGACGTCGTAGATCGCTCGGGGTTCGCCTCCACGGCCGTTCCAAGATCGTGATGGGTTAGGCTGGGACTGCCGGGGGGATTGCTGCGGTTTGATCACGTGCGGCGTGTCTGGGTGGTGATGGGACGAAGCTCCGGTATGGACAGTGATCATCTCACCGATCGTGTCTGCGGAGCTTCGTCGTGGTTGCGTCTGTCATTGACCCCGCCGTGCCCGCGCCAGCTGGGCCGGTGGTCTCGGTACCGGTCGCTTGTGTGTGCGCTGGTCTGCTGGAGCTGCTGGGCGGGGTGAGTGATGGCCGCTCAGATCGAGGTCGTGATCATCCGGTCTCGGTGGTGCTGGCCCTGGCCGCGGCGGTGGTGGCTGGAATGAGCGGCTACACGGCCATCACCGGCTGGGTCAGCGATGTCCCGGCCGAGGTCCTCGCGGATCTGTACATCCGTGCCGGTGCGCTGCCTGCCGGGCCGCCATCGAAGACCACGATCTGGCGAGTGCTGACCGACGCCGACGCTGA
Source organism: uncultured Actinomycetota bacterium (assembly GCA_963822695.1). Classification (GTDB taxonomy): domain Bacteria; phylum Actinomycetota; class Actinomycetes; order Mycobacteriales; family Pseudonocardiaceae. The sequence goes on along the minus strand of CAWGJH010000006.1, from coordinate 72,988 downwards.
GGCCTTCGACGCCGTCATTGGTCAGTGGCTGAGTGGCCTGGCCGGGTTCACCACACCGCCCGCCGCTGGTGAGGGCGGTGATGTCTCCGGGTTTGTTCAGGTCAGGCTCGATGGCAAGACGATCCGTGGCGCGAAAGACGCCCAGGGGAATCAAACGCACCTGCTCGCGGCCCTGGTTGGTCCGGACGCCGCCACCTCGGTGGTCGCCGCCCAGGCCGAAGTCGGCGCGAAGACCAATGAGGTGCCGATGGCGGCGGAAGTGCTCGGTCAGATCGATCTGAACGGCAAGATCGTGACCGCGGACGCGTTGCACACGGTGAAAGCCACCGCGGAGCACATCTGCGAGCGCGGCGGACAGTTCGTGCTCCCGGTCAAGGAGAACCGGCGGGCCCTCTTCGACGCTCTCGACGCCCTGGCGTGGAAAGAGGTCCCCATCACACACCGCGACACCGACAAAGGTCACGGCCGGGTCACCACCCGGACCATTCAAGTCCTTCCCGCCCCGCCAGATCTGCCGTTCCCGCACGTCAATCACGTATTCTTGGTCGAACGGTATGTCAGCGACCTACGTGGCCGGCCGATCTCCGCCGTCGCCGCTCTCGGTGTCGCCAGCCCGGAACCCGGCCAGGCAAGCCCCGCCGAGTTGGCCGGATACGTCCGGGAACAGTGGTCGATCGAGTCGCTGCACTGGATCCGCGACACCCTCTACCACGAGGACAAATCCCAGATCAGAACCCGATCCGGGCCCAGAATCATGGCCGCACTACGCAACCTCGCCATCGGCGCCCTCCGGCTGGCCGGACGCACCGATATCACCGAAGCCACCCGATGGGCCGCACGCCGCATGGACCGGCCCTTCACCATCCTCGGACTCACACCATGATCTTGGAACGGCCGTGGGGTTCGCCTCCGAGGGAGATGATGTGTTCGCGGACGGGGTAGAAACCGAAGAACGCTTCCTCGTTGTTGATGAGGTAGAGCTTGAAGAGGGGTGCGGCGCGGTGTACCCGGACCTCGGCGGTGGCGTCGGTGACCAGGCCTAGTTCGCCGAGTTCGGTGACGTTGTCGATGATGGCGAGGGTGTTGCGGCGCATGATCTCGGTTGCGCGGGTGCGGAATTCGGGGCTGTCGGCGAGGTCTTCGGCTTGGCAGCCGCTTCGAGGGCGCTCAGTTCACCGGCAGGACTAACTTCGAGTTTGCCGGGTTCGCCCGGGCACCCTCCTTCACAGAGGCTTATTCACGCGCGGCTCCAGAAGTGAAGTGCTATAACGGCTGAAATCGTTGTGCGGAAGGTGTCGATCGGTCGCCGGTAGTCGGTGTCTAGGATTCGCCAGGTCTTGAGGTGGGCGATGACCTGCTCGATTACCCATCGGATCTTGTTGATCTGGGTGTTGAATTCCTTCTCCCAGTCCAGCAGATCGCGATGAGGTGGTTTCTTGATTGGCGTGATCATGTTGTTGCCGACGTAGCCTTTGTCGCCCACCCAGTTTCCGGCATCCACACCGGTGAGCACGGCTGACTCGGCCAGGCAGTGGTTGTCGTGCCTGTTGCCGTCGATGGGGTCGGAAATCCATGCCAGTCGCCCGCCGAGGGTGGCCGCGACTTGGACGTTCATACCGGTAGTGTGGTGCTTGCCCGAGTACAGTTGCGGGTGGGAGGCCCAGGACCAGCACGGCAGCAGCGTCCCGTCGACCACGTACTGTGTCTTGTCGTCCAGTTCATCGGCCGTGGGGACGAACGGCCGGAGTGCCTTATCCAGTAGTGGTGTCATCGTCGTGATCGCACGGCTGATCGTGGGCTGGGACACGCCGAATGCCTCTCCGATTTCTGCCTGGACCCGGTTACGGCGCAAGTAGGTCAATGTGACTACCACCGACTTGAACAATCCCAGAATCGGTGGCCAGGTGACCTTCTCGGGCTCGGCGGCGGCTTCGTTCGCAGCGCGCACCTGAGCGCACAGCTCGTCCACTTGGTCTTTCGTGAAGCCTGTTGTATGATACATGCTGGTCGGCTCGTTTCTGAGAATTGAGTGTAGTGACCCAATTCTTTCGAGAAACGAGCCGTCCGCCATGGAGGCGCGCCGAGAGTGAAGCAATTAACTACCGTGTGAATAACCCTCACAGGCGCCCAGTTCACCGGCCTCGCGGAGTTTACGTATACTCAGTTTACCGGTGGGGCACGCTTCGAGGGCGCTCAGTTCGCCAGCGGTGCCCACTTCGGCGACCTTCAATTCGGGGGCTCTCGCTTTACCGATATGCCTCCACCTCGATGGCCTTTTTCGATCCAATCTGTGCCTCCCGTGCCGATTACCCTTACGGGTGCCCGGATACCCTTGGCTGACACGCTCAGCTGTGTGTGGCCGCTAGGTTGGACGACTCAACCCGCTGAGCCAGAAAACGGGGAAGACCCTGATTTCCTGTACCTGATCAAGGCAGAGAGTGACTCATTTCCGGATACGTGATTCGGCACGTGAGTCAAGCGAATCGACTTCCAACCGAGGGTTAAGGCGCATTGGGACCGCCCGCACTCATGCAGTTACTGTCCAGCTGCGGCCCGCTGCGGTCCAAGGCGCAGCCTGTGGCTGGAGCATTCAGAGGCCGCGTCGGCCGTCCGGCCGGGCACGACCGAGCACGGCCCGGAGGGCCGCGCGCAGTGTCGGGGCCGGATCGGCGGCCAGGTGAGCTACCGACCGGGCCGCGCCGCCACAGGCGGCGCTCACAGATCCCATAGAGCGAATTCGGCAACAACGCTACGTCACAAGCGACGACCTTCCGCACGCTGACGCACTGTCGGAGAATCCAGCCTCCGCCCCTGGAACGCTGCCAGCGACCTGTGACCTGAGCTGGGGTGGTGTCGATGCACAGGGGCACGATCCCGGGCAGCCTGCATGTGCTTGGCGGGGGCGTCAGCCGAGGCTGATGGCCACACAGCACGCCCGAGATGACAGAAGAGGTGCTGAGCTTTCCACCCCGGGGAGTCCTTCCCGAGTGACTAGCCCTCCCGTCTGCGTGTCCACGTGGCTGGCTACCCGGTGAACGTCCCCGGCCGCCCCCTCTGCACCATCGAACGCTGGGGCCGCGCTTATATCGACAGATCGTCGGAGACTGCTAAGTGTCGCCTTGCTATCTCTTGCCGAACGCGTCCGCGTCGTTCGGCATCGTGGCCAAGCGTGGACATTGCGGCTTCGGGTCCGTCGAGGGACTCTGGTACAATCTTCTGAAACCACTTCCGTGAACCTAGGAGGGTGAATATGTGCGCTTGAGTAGTTGCAGGAACGTGTGTTCCGTCAGGTGTGAGTCGCAATGCTCCCCATCGCCCGACATACAAAGTAGCCGTAGGCAAACGGTCACCTGATTCGAGTAGCATCGTAGCGCTTCCCGAGCGGAGGCAAAGCCGTCGGTAGTTCAACTCCGTCTCGTCCATGCGCCGAGTCTGTTCCGTATCGAGCCAGAGCGCGTGTAGCTCTATCTTATGCTCGGGCAGCGACCGGACGGGTACGTATGGAACGTAACCTGGTTTGCTGATATGCGCTGAGTGCGCGACGGCGAGACCGGTGACTGTGACACAGGTTACCGGGATGACACGCTTGGTCGGCCAATTCGCGTACTTGTAGGCAAGCTGACCAGGAGCGGCGTTCGAGCCGACCGCGACTACCGGCATCCGCTCGGCCATCGGTGCGGCATTCATAGCGCGTAAGGCCATCTCAACAGTGCACCAGCGTCTACCCGCCACGCTCAGAGGCCCCTCGTCATTCTCAATCGACCACTCTGCAACCTCGTTCCCCCGCGTGTCGAGCATAGGGTAGAGCCAGTCGTCCACGAGCAGGCAGCTGCCCGGTACGGATCTGCCGGGGTAGCTCAGTGGTTGCTCGCTCGGGTTCTGATCTAGACCAAGTTCGCGAAGATTCGGCATTAGCATGCACCAATTCGTAAACGAATAAGTTGCGATCCCCGGGGGGTCACGGTAACCATAATTCGCAGTGGCATGCCGTCCTCCCTGTATCCGGTGCGAGTGATCTCGGCGACCGGCGTACTGTACCAGGGACCAGGTTAAGCCGGTCGTTCTCAGTCAGGGTTGGCATGCGCACCTTTATTTCATCTACGAACCGCGACTGGATACACCCGATGGGAGCCAGCAGGCCACCAGGCGCTGAGACCGACCGGGGTTCTATGAGAGGAGTACCACGCAACACTTCCTCTGGGAAGTAACTGTCGGCAGACTGGTAGGGCTTGTCGTCCACATAGCGGAACAGTTTATGCACCACGACTAGGGATTGGTTGGGATCGAACTTCAACCGATCAGCAACTCGTTCCGGGGGCACCATAATGCTGACTTCAATCGTCTCGGCTGGCTCGCGTCCCTGACTAACGACCTCGGCGCCCCACGCGTCAAGGACGTTCGCGGAATCGGGCCGGTCCTGGCCCTCGAAACTGGATAACGTCCAGCGCAACGGCGCGTAGGCGCGCACGTAGCGCGTCCTTCCCTGGCCGGCGGTTATCAGCCCTTCCTGCGTGAGGACCCCGGGCGCCTTTCTCGCCGGGTACCGGCTGACACCGTGTTGCGCCTTCAACTCGGCTTTGAGGGGGACACCACGCGCTCCTAGCGCGTAGTACTTACAAGTTGTTTAGGAGCTTTAAGGGCTACAAGCTCAGGTGAGACAGGGAGGCGTGGTGAACGGAGACGAGTTTCCGGAGAGGTTCAGTCCGGATGGGCTGACGGAGCAGGTTGGACACTATACGGGCCCAGGTTCGCGCAAAGCTTGATCGACGATCACATGATCTGCTTGGAGAGGGTGGCGGGCGTAGGGATCACTGTGTCCGCGCCGGCAGTGATGAGTTCGGTGGTTTTGCCGGGTTTGTTGGCGTAGCCGATGGACATGGTGTGGGCGGCGCGTGCTGCTTCGATGTCGGTCACGGAGTCGCCCAGGAACGTTGTGGCTGTTGCGGGGACGTTGAGCGCTGTCAGGGCGGTGGTCAGGAGGTGTGGGTGGGGTTTGAGGAGTGCGGGGTCGAGGTTGGTGCGTGCGGAGACGTGGGTGACGTGGGGCTGGAGGTCGTGGAGGTCGAGGTAGGCGTGGATGGCGATGGTGCTGTTGTTGCTGACGATGGCGAGTGGCCGGCTGGTCGCGGACCAAGTGCGGATGAGGTCGTGCGCTCCGGGGGTTGGTTCGGCGGTGGTGATGGCTTCCACTTCGTGGGCGGTGAAGGCGGCGTTGACGTACCGGGCCTCGGCGTCCCCAGGCTGGCGGCGTAGGCCAAGACCTCGAAGGGATCGTCACTTTTCTCGATCTCGACGGGCGGATCCCCATAGCCCCCGTCTGCGAGGACTAGGCACAGTTGGGTGACCACGGTGTGGGCGGGCAGGCCGGCGAAGACGCTGCAGATCGGGCCGTCGAAGTCGAGTAGCAGGGCGGTGGTGCGGCTGAGGATGTGGCGCAGGGTTGTTGGGTCGCCGGGGGTGGCTGGGGTCATCGGGTGAACTCCGTGGCGATGGTGGTCCACACGCTGTCGAACCAAGTACGGGCCTGCTCGACGTACTGGGAGCCGGACGATGAGTCCTTCGTCTCGTAGCTCGCGCAGAGCGTTCTGTACGGTCATCGGCGCGACGGCGTAGGTCTTGGCTAGTTCGTTGCGGGAGGGCAGCTTGTCTCCAGGGGCCCTGACTGCTCGGTGCTGAGTTTCCACTGCGGCCGAGTGGCCTGCGATCACCGCCGGCGTGTGTCGGTGATGGTGCCCCATGTGCGGGCCACGTCGTCGTCGCTGTAGAGGACGTGCTTGCCGACCAGCCAGTGAGCCAGTCGCTCGCGTCGGTGCGTTCCCACTGACGTTGTTCCACCCACCGCGTAAGTTCGGCGAGTGTGACGAAGATGATGAGGGTACCTGGCCACCGAGTATGCGTAGTACGACCGGTTCCACAGTCACGCGATATCGGCTCGCCGTGCAGCGTCGGTGACCTCCAGGAACTCGTCTAGTTCCTCGTCGGTGTCGAAGATGCCATCGCAAGCGGGCTCGTCAGCCGACCGGATCGGCTGCGCGCCCTCTCGGCGCAGGGCTTCCTCCAGAGAAGCGCGTGCGCCGGGCCGGGGCTCGATGTGGTGGGCGTGGTCGCTGGTTACGGTCAATCGACACCTCCTCCACCCTGCCAGTCTAGGCTTCGCGCCCGGACGAGAGCGACCGACGACGTACCTGGCGACCGGCGAGGATCTCGCACATCTCGAACTGTGACTGATCGGTCAGCCGCGCGATCCGACGTGGTTCAGTGGCTGCTGGTCTTTGATAACGCTGAGGATCCTGGGTGGCCCGGTATCTGCCGGGGGGTGGTGGGCATGTGATGATCACTTCCCGTAATCCCGGTTGGAATGAACTGGCCACCCCGGTGGAAGTGGGCGTGTTCGATCGGGGCGAGTCGATCGTATTGTTGCGTCGCCGGCTCCCGGAGCTGACCGAGGATAAGGCGGGGCGGGTCGCGGAAGAGCTGGTGGATCTGCCGCTGGCGTTGGCCCAGGCCGGGGCGCACCTGGCTGACACCGCCACTGGGGTGCGGGACTACCTCACTTTGCTGGCTGGGCGGACCACCGAACTGCTTGCACAGGGCGCTTCCGTGAGTTACCCGGTGTCGTTGGCGGCCAGCGTGCAGATCGCTCTGGACCGGCTGGTTGCCCAGTCCCCGGCTGCGCTGCAGTTGCTCACCTTGGCCGCCTATCTGGCGCCGGAGCCGATCCCGCTGGACTCTGTTCAGCACCCACCCCGGGGAATTGCCTGACCCCCTGGCGGCCGTGGTTGGGGATCCGCTGGCGTTCACCGCGCTGGTCCGGTTGTTGCGCCAGCACGGGTTGGCCCGCATCGGGACCACCACCTTGGCGCTGCATCGGCTGCTCGCCGCGATTCTGCGGGCCCAGCCCCCCAGCAGCCCCACCAGCAGCCTCACCAGCAGCTCGACCTGCCCGCCCTCGCAGTCCGGTTATTGCGTGCCGCAGTCCCGGAGGACCCGTGGGACAACCCGCCGGCCTGGCCGGTCTGGCGCCAGCTCCTGCCGCACATCCTGGTCGCCACCGATCCCCACCGCACCCTCGCTGAGGTCAAATACCGAGGCCAGGGTGCCGCACCACCCCGACACGCCGGGGGCCAACATCTCCACATCAGGTCGCGGCTACTGCGCGGCTCGTGGAGCTGCCGACCAGGCTGAGGGTGATCTCAAACGCCGCAACGAGCACCGAGCGGTTCGTAATCTGACCGATGCCCACATCGCGCGACCCCCTCAGGGGCCTGCACGCATCTGTTAATCGCAGGGCTGTTGGTTCGAGTCCGACCCTGGGAGCAGGCACGACGTGAGGGCCGGTCTCCGCTCGAACCGGCAGTTCGGGTGCGCAAGGGCTACACTGGTGATGTTGCCCCAGACCCCGGCAGTTGAGTGGTTGGCGGCCAGCGCGGACCAGATGGGCACCGGGGGTTTTTCTTGTGGGCGACAGCGCGTATCACGACCCAGGGGGGCGGTGGGACCTGCGGTGAAAATTCCCTGCTGGCCTCACCCGCTACGCCGGCCCGCGCGTGATCACCCGCATCCAGGCCGGTGACTTGCCCCATTTAAAATTATTGAGACACCATCGTCTACAGCCTACCTTGATCCAACAACCCCAAACTACCGCCCGCCGGGGGTAGTCGCCTCGACACTGTCGAGGTGGTGAACCGCTGAAAACAGATGAGGACACATGTACATCGTTGGCTACATCGCAGCAATCCTGGCAGTGATCATTGTCGTTGGCGTGCTCGTTCTCGGGGTGATTTCGTTCGCAGATATCCGCCGTTACCTGCGTATCCGCAACATGTGATCGGGAATCCGGCGAAACGTCGCGGCCGTTCCAACCGACGATAACTCAGCGCGACGGTTCGGTGACTGCGGTTCTGACCGCAACGAGCCCCACCACCAGCGGATTGGCCCCAATTCGCGTACTCACGGAGCCCAGATCCGCCGGTTCGCCCGGGGCTGCCCGCACCTGTTGATCGCAGGACCATTGCCATGCGCGGTCAGCCCCGTCGGCGTGACCCTGCGGGCGGACGGCGGCGAGCGTGATGTGATCAGAGCCCAGGAGCGCAGCCAGGTCGTCGCCTCCTCTAGTCCTGTGAGCTGCGCAAACCGGGCTCACGGCACCCGTGCACACCCCGTTTGGGCACCCATTCGGCACAGTGCCAGAGCGTGCACCACCGCAGCAGGAACACTGTGCAGGTCTGAACTGTTGATGCTGAGCGTGCGTGAACTGACGATGTACACAACCGCGTGGTGCGGCCACTGCCGACGACTCAAGGCGCAGCTGGCTCGTGCCGGCATCAGCTTCCGCGAAGTTGACATCGAGCACGACGCCGCGGCCGCTGCGTTCGTCGCAGGCGTCAATGGAGGTGACCAGACTGTACCGACCATGCAGCTGCCCGACGGTTCGGTGCTGACCAACCCCACCATCGGCCAGATCACCGGGACCACTGTCGCCTAGCTAATGACGGTGCAAGCCCGCCGGATGGTGGGGTGGTGGCCGGAACGTCGTACTGGTCCCGGATGGAGGTCCGGGGTTGGTGCCGCCAGGGTTTGATCGCGTCTTCGCCCCAGCCAACGGCACCTCGTGCTCGGCGGGCAGTTGGCAGGCCCGGGCTGTGACCTCGGCGACCTGCGCGGGTGTGAACCTCGGCGGGCGTTGTTGGACAGCCGACGGGCCGCGAGCAGCACGATGCGCGCGGGTCACGTCCCGCTGGGCGGCGGTAGGGGTACGCACCAGGCGACGGCACCAAGGGCAATGACATTAAGCGGGCATCAAGCGCTACGACTGAGGATGTGCTCGCACTCTACCGAGAAGTGGTGTCGTGGGACTCGATGGAGCGGCATCGGCTGCGGGCCCTGCGTGGCCGCTGACGTGCATTATCGTTGTTTTCGCGGCCATCGCTACCGGGATTCCAGTCCCGTGGCGGAGGGGTGGCATCGCCATGAGGCCGGGCGCAGGCTGCGGCGGCCAGGACCCGTGGGGCGAATAGCGACGTCGAGGGGGCCAGCATGCCCACCACCTGTACGAAGCTGTCGGCGGTGGCGGGATCATGAGTGGCGGCGGCCAACACCCGGTCGAGGTAACGGTGCACCAGCCGGATCGTCGCGCTCACCGGCCTGCCGGTCGTGGTCGGGTAGCGCAGGTCCTCCCAGGTTGACAGCATCCACGGGTCGGCATTGACCCGGGCCAGCCGTCGTTGACAGCGTCGGGCCAGCCCGTCGAGCTCAGCAGCGGGCCGCCGACGCTGCTCGCGCAGACAGGCATCCAAGGTCTCAGCCGCGACAGCGGCGGTGCTCATACCCTGTCCGTAGATCGGGTTGAACGCGCAGACCGCGTCGCCCAAGACGACGAACCGCTCTGGCCAGTGGGGCATCCGCTCGTAGCGCCACAGCCGGTTGGCCGTGCCGCGGTAGCTGCGGATCGGGGTGACGGGCTCGGCGGCCGCGAGCGCGTCGGCGATGACCGGGTGGCGCAGGCTGCGGGCGAAGGCGGCGAAGCCGTCCTCATCGGTCGGCGGATGCTGGCCAGCGGCCCCTACCAGCGACACCATCCACTGCCCGTCCTCGATCGGGAACAGGTAGCCGGTGCGCGGTATCGACGGCGGCTGGGAGGTCAGCATCACCATCTGCCAGTCCGCGCTGAACCCGTCGGGGATGCGGTAGATCCGGCAGGCGTGTGCGGCGTTCGGGTTGACGTGCGTCGCCGTGGGCGCGGTGTAACCAGCCTCGGAGAGCCAGGCAGGGGCCCGGGACCCGCGACCGCAGGCGTCCACCACCAGGTCAGCGCCGAGTTGGTGAGTGGTGCCGGCCGCGTCATCGAGCGGGCGTAGCGTCACGCCGGTCACCTGCCGACCGTCTCGTGAGGTGAGCAGCGACGGCACGTCGTGGCGGTCGAGGATCGTCACACCCGGCAATGTCCGCAACCGCCGGCGTAGCGCCCGTTCAAAAAGCGGCCGGCTGGCCGACAGCAGTGGCCACCCGCTAGCCCGCCGGTCCAACCAACCGGCCGGGCTCAGTAACAGCGCGTCGGCGGGTAGCCGCAGCGACACCGCACCGGTGGCCTCCAACTCGTGACTGTAGCCGGGGAACAGCCGCTCTATGATTTCCTGGCCTCGGGGCAGCATTACGTGCAGCATGCGGCCCTGCGGAACACCCTTGCGGGCGTGCACGCTATCCGGCAGCGCGTCCCGCTCGATGAGCGTCACCTGCTCGAAGTGGCTGGCGAGCACCCGCGCCGCCAGCAGACCCGCCATGCCGCCCCCGATCACGACGGCGCGACCCGCATGGATGGGCGACCGGCGGTCGGACCCCAACTGCGCGATGACACCAGGCGTATCGCTCACCAGGACCCCTTCCTACAACAGCGGTCCGCGGCTGTGGCACCGGGATGCGCTCATCGGCAAAGTCACTGTCGTTTGCCATGAAGAGTGGGGACACCAGCTGGGTGATACACACACCGACACACCCCGTCGAGCAAGGGTCAACGCCTGCGGATGAGCTCCGTACCGGGACTTATCTTCTTCGCGGCTTATGAACAAACCTCCTGTTGTGCGTGAGTTGGTGAGTCTTCTTCCCCAGGATCGGGTCGAGGTGCGGCTGGCCGACGGGGCGACCCCGCTGGCCGCCGCCCGATCGGTGGATCGGGCGACACTGCGGCCGTGCGGATGCGGGTCGGGTTCATGGTCCTGGGCCTCGCCTGACATGGAACAATGTCGACATGGCACTGCGCGATGAAAGGGCCGTCATGGGGTATCGAACGGTTATTGGCCGTCTGGTGGCTGTAGGAACGTTTTCGGCACTTGCGGCATGTGGCCCGTCGGTGTCACCCGGCGGCGACTCCATCTCCCGGTCATTGGGCGCTGTTCCGAGTACTACACTGAGTGTTCCTGCCTCTACTACGGCGCCTTCCGGCACGAGCGCAAGACCATCTGTATTCTCAGGCATGAAAATATTAGGACAAAGGAGCGTCGACAGCAAATCGGAAGACGATCCGGCAGCCTACCACTACCGACTTCGGTATTCTCTCGATTCAATTGATACGAGAGAGACTGTGGATCCAGGTGACGACCCCGGTCTTGTTCGCGCTCAGATTATCACCTCTGCCACGGTGCTTGTTACCAACATGACTCCCCGTCACGAAGCTCCCTTGGGAGATCTCAGGGGAATTATGCTGGGGGGCGTATATAAGCTCAACAGAGGAATATGTCAACAGAGACAAATTCTGGTTTCTGGTCGTGGAAACTACTGTTTCGCGAGCCTCTGGGTAAGCCCTGACAACCCCGGTGAACTGGCAGCAGGTGAGACCAGACGGCTAGGCGACAGCTCGCCAATCAGACGGGAGATCGGACCTCTTGCCAAGAAGACGAAAGATGCGTTTGTGAGAGATCTTCTCTCTCCGGACTTCTACTTCGTTGCCAGCCTGAGCAACGGTTATAATTTCGTGCCACAAAACCGCTGCACCTTATTGTTCGACCTTACCAATGGGGACGCAATCATAGACACACAGCCGCATGTAAATGTCTGCAACTCCGAGGGTTGAGGTGGTCTGACGTGACGCTTACGCTGCCGCCAGGGTAAGGTCAAGCCGCCCAGCGCGCTGATCACGAGCCTCGCTTCGATCCTGGAGGGGTGAGCCCTGCGCTCCACTGATCACCGGCTCTTTCGCGGGTGAGAGCCACGGCGATTCACCCACCGTCACGTCTCTACCCTGGACGACCATGACCAGCACCGCTGCCATCCGGGCCTTCCTGGGCGGGCCGCTACGGACGGCCACCGTCGCGGTAGCGGTGCTCGCCGTGATCGCTCTCGTCGCCGCCGCCTGGTTCGGCCTGTCCTGGTACCGGGCCGCCCACGATGAGTCCCTCGCTCTGGGAATGGCCCGGGACGCCGTGTTGCAGGATGCCCAGCAGGCTACGGTCAACCTCAACACGCTCGACTATCGGCGGGTGCAGGAGGGGTTGACGCTGTGGGAGCAGTCGGCGACCGGCTCACTGCTTGATGAAGTGCGGACCAACCGGGACACCTACGCCCGCGCCATCACCGACTCGAAAACGACCACGACCGCGAGGAGCCTCGACGGCGCGGTCGCCGAGCTCGACGAGCGTGCGGGTACCGCACGGGTGCTCGTCGGCGTGGACGTCACGGCCCAACGCGAGCGAGGTGACGCGAACTGCGTACGCAGGCGCATACAGCTTGAGATGCGTCGTAACGGCAATGTCTGGAAGGTTGACAAGCTGGCGCCGCTCGACCCCGCAAACCCGGAGCCCGGCGCGTGTCCCGCGACCAAGCTCTCCCCACCGAGATAGATGTCAGAGTCCGGCAATGGCCGCGCTAAGCCGGATCGACGATCTCGGTGGAGGACAGCGTCGTCTGTGGCACCGAAGCGAGCATCCCGTCGCGGACCAGCTCCCGCACCGCCGGCACCGGGTCTGGGTCGGAAAATAGCGTGGGGTCGTCGTAGTCGGCGATCCGCCCCGTCGGATCGACGACCCACCACGAGGCCTCGAGAGCGATCCCGTTGGGGTCGTTGAAGTAGATGGAGCGCACGAAGACGTGGTCGATGACGTCGGTGACCTCGCAGCCATGCGACTTCAGCCGGGCGCGCAGCTCGTCCAAGGCGTGCTCATCAGGAAGGTTGAATGACAAGTGATCGAACTGCATCTTGCGCCGGTCCGGCACCCCGGCCGGCACCTGGAACCGTTCCACGGCAACGCCTTGGTATTCGAAGAACGCCACGGTCTGCTCGTCGCCGAACTCGAAGAAGTAGTGCCGGAAGGATTCGTTGCCCAGGTGCGCGACGAGCCGCGCCCCGAGCACGCCGTGCCAGAACCGCGTGGTGGCGTCCATGTCGTTGGTGATCAGGGCGAGGTGATTGATGCCCCGCCAGAAGGGCCTAGCGATCTCAGTCATGGTTCAAGTCTAGGAACCAAACGTCGCTAGGGTGTACCCATCGGGGCTGTACGCCACCGCATAGACGGTGTTGGTGTGCCCGGTCAGGACCCCAGCGCCGAGCTCGCGGACCTATTTCATCGTGGCCCGCTCCCACGATCTACGGCGTCGTCCCACGCTCGACACCTCTGCGTACAGCCACGCCCCTGAGGTTCGTCGACACCACCGCCGGGGTACTCCACCGGAGTGGCCGAGCCGCTGCTGTGCATCGTGGAGATCCCTAAGGGGTCACGGAACAAGTATGAGTACGACCCCGATCTCGGTCTGATGGTCTTTGACCGCTTTCTGTCCGCCTCGGTGGTATTCCCGACTGACTACGGCTTTATCCGCGGTGCCTACTCCGCCGACGGAGACCCGTTGGACGTGCTCATCACCGTGTCGGAACCAACGTTCCCCGGCTGCGCCGTCCACACCAAGCCGGTGGCCGTGTTGTGGCTGGGCGACCAGGGCGAACGCGAACCGAAGGTGGTCTGCGTACCCTGTGAGGATCCGAACTGGCAAAGCATGGAGGACCTTGGCGATCTCCCCGAGCAGCTCGTCGAGGAGATCGCACACTTCTTCCTGGCCTATAAACAGCGGGAGGGTCATGAGGTGACCGTCGAGGGGTGGGGCGGCGCCGACGAAGCACGGCAGGTCGTCGAGGAAGGACTCGCCCGCGGGTCGAACGGGTAGCGGAAGCCACCAGCGTGAGAAGATGCCAATCTTGGTACGCCACCGACGCCCCAGACGGTGGCGCGGTAGCGCGTGTGCGGGCACTTTAGAGTGGCGTGACCTTGACCTCGGCGCCTGCCACCGGATGGCCGAGCAGCGCGGCTGCGCTGGCGCCGCGGGCGAACACTTCATACCAGGCGAGGTCCCCGTCGCAGGTGCGCCACCCGGAGCTTCCGGGTGCGAACGATGTCTCCCCGGCCGGCACCTCGAAGGTGCCGTCGCTGACAGTCGCCTCGATGCTGCGGTCACCGACCTGGACGCGCACCCGGGTGCCGGACGGCGCCGGTGGCGCCGACCAGGTGGTCTTCAGGTTGCCGTAGCCGTCGATGTACGCCACGGCCCGCTCCGGTGGCGGCGGAACCGCCCCGTCGGTGAGCCCAGGGCCGAGCGCGGTGTCCTCGCCGCGTGCGAGTGCGGCGACCAGCTGCGGGAAGACATCACGGGAGCGAAACTGGGAGCGCGACTCCGGCACGTGCACCTCATACAGCGGGGTACCGACCGGGTGCAGAAAGGAGAACGTGTACCTGGAGTTTGGCGCGACCACCAGCACGCCCGTTGGAGTGCGGCCGGCGACGAGCCGCTCACCCTCGTTGTCTGGCCGCGGGGCGTTCTCCTCCTCCCGCGGCGCGACGTTGCAGTAGACGACGCGGTCGGGGGGGCCGTCGGTGAGCGCCAGTTGGGCGAGGCAGAAGCCGGCGCTGAGCGTGTCGAAGGCGGGCACCGGCGTCAGCACGAGCTGCGCATCGGGCAGGTGCTGCGCGAGCCGCTGCGCCACCTCGGCGAAGGCAAGGTCACCGAGCCCATAATCGGCCACCACGTGAACCAGCACGTGCATCCTCCCTGTCGAGTCCCCACGTTGCCACCCCGACACCGGCGGTGGTGGAACTGCCGCGGATCGGCGACATGCCGAACCGCCCTCTCCTACTGTGCCGGTTACCGGTGAGCAGCGCTCGCCACGGTGCCCGTCGGGCACCATCGGCAGCGTGCTGCGCGTGGAGAAGCAGGGCCGGCCCGCCAGTGAGAGCGGAACAAAGTGGAGGGCAGCCGGGTTGGCACTGCGCTGAGTTGGGGTCAGCGGGTACCAATCACGTCGCGACCTGCGGTTCACCTGTTATTTTCGCGCGAACCAACGCAGTGGTGTGAAGATGGTCTCCGGCCCCGCAGTCTCACTGCACGCGGTGTCCTCGGTGGTGATCTCCTCGGGGCGCGGGTTCACCCCGCTGGGTTGCCTGAGGGGGTACTGGCACCCGAACAGAGCGACGACCCATCACCCCACACTGCCCGAACCCGTGATCCGTCAACGCAACGCGCCCTCCGGAATGCCGAGTAGCTGCAGGTAACAGTTCACGGGCGCACCCGATACAGGGGGTAGGACCATTGCTGCGATGGGGGGTTGGGCCGCTCGGTCAAGCGGCCTGGGACACCTGGCGCGTGCGCTGCTGCGGTAGGTGGCGCTCAGGGGCAACGGTTCGGCCCACGACTGAACTTGGGGGGACATCGTGCGAGGAGTCATCGTTCGTTTTCTGGCGATCGCTGCTGTGTTGGGCGGGGTTGTTGTCACTGGTGCCGGCGTGGCTGCCGCTGATCAGGGACGTCCGGTAGGTGGTGACAACTCCTCAGCGCCACCGTGCGGAGCCTCCGATGTTGATTTTGCGCAGGGTTGTTTCCTCGGTTGGGGACGGTTCTTCAAGTAGGGCCGAGTGGGCTGAGGTTGTCGTGGCCGGTACGGCGGAGATGCACGAACACCCCTGGGCCGTCAGGCTGCGCCTGGGGTTGGAAGAAATTGCGCACGCGCTCGACCAGCATCTTCATCGTCACCCCGGGGATGGCCGCGATACTCACCGCGAACAACGCGCGCACCGCCAGCGACGCGGCGTACCCGTGGACCAGCCCGTTGAGCGCCGTCGTCACCGAACACGCCACCAGGGCCAGCACCATCGTCGGGCGAGCGCCCCACCGGTCGGCGACCATTCCCCCGGCTATCTGGCATACCCCGTACAGGAAGTAGTACACAGCCAGGACCAGGCCCGCATCCGCCATACCGATCCGCAGCTCATGGCTGATCGCCGGCAGCGCCAACGGCAGCACGGCCCGGTCCACGTAGTCCACCAGCCAGGCCACGGTCAACACCGCGATCGTGACAGTCACCGCCACCACCGATCGTCGGTGGGGGATCGTCGGTCCAGCTGGGTTCCGGTTTCCCCCTGAGGTCATCGTGCTGGCGGTGCGCTGGTCCCTGCGCTACGGACTGTCCTACCGTGACGTGGAAGAGCTGCTGGCCGAGCTTGGCATCGAGGTTTGACCCCTCACCCCTCGTTCATACTCTACGAGTCATGGGTAGCGCGCAGCGTCGCACCCGAGGCAGGGCTCAGGGTGAGGGTGGGGCGGCAGGGTGGGTGGGGCAACCGGCGGCGATCTACTGCCGGATCTTCAAGGCCCGGGACGAGGACCAGACCGGGCCGGGCCCGGGAAGGGCGTCCGCATTCCTCGGGGCAGCGCCCGTATGGGTACGCCCGGACGCGGTGACGATCATCGACGACGAGGCGGTGATCATTCGGGAGATCTTCGCCCGGTATCTGGAGGGTGCTAGCCCCGGCCAGATCGCCCAAGGGCTCACCGCGCGTGGGGAGGTCACGGGCAGTGGTGTGCCGTGGCAGCCCTATGCGGTGCGTGCGGTGCTGGCTTCGCGGCAGGTGACGGGTATCCGGGTGTTTCGGGGTGAGGAGGTCGGGGAGGGGGACTGGCCGGCGATCATCGACTGGGGTACCTGGAGGGAGGTTCAGCAGCAGCGGTCGTACCGGGCCTCGGCGCATGACCGGCTGGGGTGGCGGTTTTATCTGTTGCGGGGGTTGGTGGTATGCAAGAAATGTGGCTGGCGCACGGCCGGATCCACCAGCAAAGACGTCTTCTATATGTGCGCGAGGCATGACTATCTCGGCCCGGAGCGGTGCACCCGCAAGATTGGCGCCGCCCGGCTGGAGGCCTTCGTCTCCGACGCGGCCGTGGAGTTGCTGACCCACTTAGATGTCCGTGGCGTCCCCCACCGTTGAAGTCCTCGCCGGTCTGGTCGGACCCGATGCTCGTGCCGCGTGGGGTCGGCTCGCGGAGGGCGGGGAGGTGGAGCGGCTCAACGCGGTGCTGCGGTTTCTGTTCGCCGCAGTGATCATCGATGAGCACCGGGCTCAGCGGGGCACGTTCGACTACAGCCGCATCGAGATCGAACCCAACCCCCTCTAACCCCACCCCGGCCAGCCCGTCACAGCCCGCCGCACCCCAGCACAATCCCGCGAGCTACCCGTCACAATACCGTGTCACCCGTCACACGGTTGTGACGGGTTGACTGGTGCGGTGAGCTGCGAAAATGGGGCGTGTGACGGGTCTGGGCGTAATCCGTCACACCCGTCACAAAACCGGGTCAAAACGGCTGTTACGGTGACTCATCGGTGCTTACGCGCAGCAGGCGCGTGAGCCGGTGGGCGCCCTCGGTGCTAATGGTGCGGGGAAAACGGGCGCACACCCGAGCCAGGTGGTAAGCGCGATCATCCCGGCGCGGGGGGTCGGTAGCCGGGTGTGTGTCGTGCTCACCTCCTGTGCGGGCGGTGGTCGGGACGGTTACGGCTGGGGTGGCAGGGACTCCTCCTTATGGTCAGGGATGTCGGTGCCGGATGGGCGCTGCAGCAACGCGCCAGTAGTCGATGGGTTATGAAAAGAGTGGCGCGTGTGCCTGTGATCTGGGACACATACGGTGCTCGGCGACGCGCTCGACCCTGCTAGATCATCGTGTTTTCCTGTCGGGGTCTAGCGGGCCCTCTAGCACCCCCGAATCACGGTGCTGAGCTGGGCTCTAGCGCTCCAGTCCGGTTCCGGGATCCTGTCCGGAATCTGGGGTGCGTGCCAATTGCCCGCTGCGGGCGTTGTCTGGGCGCCCTAGCGGTGGTCTACCGGGGTGAGCGCTTGGGGTATTTCTGCCGCGCCAAAGGCTGTGTGCGGATCACCCAAACCGACGTCGACGAGGTGGCAGAACAGGTATGCTGGCTTATCTTTGGCGCGGTCCGAGGTGATCGACACCCTGCGGGCAGGCGAGCAGCACGGCGACCGCGAACTGTCGACGATCCGAGTTCAGCTCGCTACGGTGCGGGTGCGCCACGATGAACTCACCGATGCCGTCGCGGCCGGAACCCTCAGCGTCGTGCTCGCTGTACGGTCCGAACCCGCCATGCTCGCCGAGATCGAACGCCTCGATAAACGCGAGAAAGAACTCGCTACACCCAGCGCACTGCGCGGCGTGATCGAATCCAGCGCCGACATCGCCCGCCTACTGCTCATCCCCAAACTAATCGGCGAACTGCGAATTACACCTTCGCCAACCCGGGGACCACGCCCAATTCCCGCCGAAGAACGCATCCAATGATGGCGGGAAAACCTCGAACAGGGAACCCCACCGAAAGGTCATGCTCAGCTATGGGCCGCCGCCGGCCACCTACGACTGGGGCAGGAAGGCCGCGCCCCGGCATCCCAGCGAGGCGATCCGGACGGTGCACCTGGTGTCGCTCGTGCTCGGGCATCTGGTGGTGGCTGTCGGCGCGCACGACCGGGTGGTCCGGTTGCTGCCCGGCAGGGCTGCGGTGCGCACCCAGTACCCGCTGCCCGCGGTGACGATCGCATTCACCATGGGCGCAGTCGGCCCGGTCGTCGCCCCGTAAGACCTGTGCGGGTCCCTGCCGGGCGTCAACTCGCCAGGTATGGCGTGCTGCTCCTTAGTATCCTCCAGCCAATGCCAGAGCCACGGGGTCCGGCCTTCCCATACCACCGCATCGTTGATGATCTTCGATCGGCTATCTTGGCTGGTCGTCTGGCCCCAGGCGACCGTCTCAGCTCCGAGTGGGAGTTGGCGCAGCAGTACCAGACCAGCCGGCCGACGGTGCGCCGCGCGGTGGCTGTGCTCAAGGCCGAAGGGTTGGTGATCACGGAGCAGGGCCGGGGGACCTTTGTCCGTCCCGCATCTCACGTGCGGTTGGTGGTCACCGGCGCGAACTATCGTCGGCATCGCAGCGCGGGCCTTCCGGGCTTCAACGCGCAGGTGAGCGAGCAGGGGCAGCGCCCTGCGCAGCGTCTTCTGGAGGTGGGGACGATTGGCGCTGCACCTGAGGTGGCGATGCGTCTGGACGTCGAGGCGAACGCGCCGGTGGTCGTTCGGCGGCGGTTGTTCCTGGTGGAGGATCAGCCCGTATCCTTGTGTGACAGCTATTACCCCGCCGACATGGCGGAGGGGACTGTGATCGCCGAGCCACTGCTGATACGGGGTGGCGCTCTCGCGGTCATCGAAGATCCTGCGGGGCCTATCCGGAGGACGGCGGCGCGGTCGGTGGATGAGTTGACGAGCCGGATGCCGACACGCGCAGAGATCGATCAGTTGCGGCTTTCGCCCGGAGCGCCGGTCGTACGGGTGCTTCGAACGATCTATGACACCCAGGGGGCACCCCTTGAGGTTCAGGACTCGGTCGCCGCGGCGGATCGTCATGAGTTTCGGTACGAAGTGGACATGCGGTAACCATGCTGGTCGGCCGTCGAGGGTTGCGGGTCGGCGCGTGCCTGTCGCTGACGGGCCGCTACGCGCGGTGTGGTGGACAGGCCGCCGCCGGGCTGCAAGCGTGGCGCGTGCTGGACGGTGACACAGAGCTCGTCGTGACGGACGACGGTAGTGACCCGGCGCGGGTGGAGTCCTGTCTTCGGGCTGTGGCGGGTAGGTGTGACCTGTTGCTGGGGCCGTACTCCACACAGCTCATGCGGGTGGCATCCGGGGTCGCGCCCGACCTTGACCCTCTGGTGTGGAATCACGGTGGTTCCGGTGATGACGTCGTAACGGCGGCTCCGGGGCACGTCGTGTCGGTGCTGTCACCGACGAGCCGCTACGCCGAGCCGTTCGTGCGCCACCTCGCGGGGCAGTCCACGCGGGTGCCGCTGTGGCTCGTGCAGGGCCGCGGGAGCTTTGGCCGGCAGGTCATCGCTGGTGCGGCGGAGATGGCCACGACACTCGGGCTGCGCACGGTGCGCCTCGGTCCGACCGATGAGCTGCCCGCTGATCGCACTCCGGGGGCGTGGGACCTGTTCTGTGCCGGCTCCTTCGAAGACGACGTCGCGAGAGTCACCGCCGCCCGCGCGCTTGCCCGGCAGCCGAGGTTGATCGGCGCGGTCGCGGCCGGCGTGCGCGACTTCGGGCAGGAGGTGACCAGCGCCGAAGGCGTCTACGGCATCGCGCAGTGGTTCCCAGGTCGCCGCACGACCATCGAGTTGGGACCGCGGGAAGAAGATTTCCTTCAGGCGTACTCCGCGCTGACTGGTGGGGTGCCTGATTATCCGGCTGTTCAGGCGGCAGCCACGGCCGTCCTCGCCACGCACTGCGCCCGAGCTGCTGGCGGCGTGGCGCGGGAGAGCCTGTGGGCCATAGCGGCCGCGCTGTGGACGACCACGATGTTCGGCGCCTTCAGAATCGATCCGACCAGCGGAGCACAGCTCGGCCACCAGATGGCACTGGTGCGCTGGACCGCGAACGGCCCGACGGCGGTATCCCCGAGCTCCGCCTCGACACTCTGACCGACGATCACTGGCAACCCCAATAGACTTGTATTGCCAAGTTTGGTAACGTGCTCCCCGTCAGGTCGTCCTCCTAGATTGCTCGGGCAGGACGGCTGCCCCTGACCACAGCGGGACCAGGGAGCACCCGAACGCCCCTGGCCCTGCCGTGTTCACCCATCCCACGATGAGCAGCCACCACCGAGGCACGGCCGCTCACTGATGATGACCGGAGGTGTCACGTGGCAGGCGTGACGAACACCAACAGCGACCGGTACGGGCACTGGGCTGACACGATCTGGGCTGACGCGGGCAGTGTCATGCCGCGGCCGGGTTGCGGTGTGTGCACGATGGAGTTCCTGGTGGGTCGGGAGACCGCGCTGTGATTGCGATGCTGCGTGCCCGGGACTCGCTGGGCCCGGTGCTCGCGCTGTCCATTCGGCCAGCGCGGTGGGTGTTCCTGACCACGCCGAATGACCCCGGCGCGGCAGCTAGCAGGGTGGCCATGGTGGGTACTCGACTGCGGATGACCGCCCCGGACGTACTGGCGTTGCCGCTCAGCGTCACGGTGCACGGCCCCGCTCGCTGGATTGTGTCTTCCGGGGTGGTCGCCTGTACGCCGCCCAGGCTGCAGTCGGTGCTGTCGGCGGCCTGGCAGATGGTGGCGGGGTGAGATCGGTGGGTCGCAGTGGCGCCTCGGAGTCTCAGACCAGTTATGAGTTCATGTGCACGGTGCTGTGCGGGGTCGTGGCAGAGGGTGTGCGGGCCGGGCTTGGTGCTGAGGAGGGAATCGGTTCACTCCAGTGCCGGGTCAGTGGTGCGCTGTATGCTCTGCTGCTGACTCATCCGGTGGATGAGCGGGGCCGCTGCCGGTCGTGTCGTCGTCCGGGTGCGGTGTTCGGATTCCGCCGTCAGCGCTGCGGGGTACACCGGGAGGCGAGTCACTGGCTGCGCCAGCCCGACTGGCTCCTGTATTCCCGAGGAAGCCCAGGACTGGCGATTGGCCCTCCCATCACCACCGGGTGTGAGCGCTGCGCCCAGGAATGTGAATCGCCAGGCCAATTCGGATGACACCAACATTGTGCCCCACGATCGAGCTGGAGACGGGCGACCTACCCACTCAGCGAGGTCAGACTCCTGTTTTTTCGTCCCGCCCCTCCCTAGGCCCAATGGCGTTAAGTTAAGCTTACATGGGTGTAAGATCGACTGTGTGGCGCGTCGTGGGCAGCAGGTGGTGGCTGGGGACCGTTTGCCGGACCGGATCGGGATCGGGGTGCTGGCGAAGGTGTTCACCCCGGAGCTGGTGGATCGGGTGATCGATGAGGTAGGGGTACGTGAGCAGCGCAAACGCACGTTGCCGGCCCGGGTGGTGGTGTATTACCTGCTGGCGATGGTGCTGTTCTTCCAGTCCAGCTACGGCGAGGTGTGGAACAAGCTGGTGGCTGGGCTGGAGTGGGCGAAGCGGTTCCGGGTACGGCTGGCGCTGGGCATGCAGCCGAGTCCGGCGGCGATCACCTACGCGCGCCAGCGGCTGGGCTGGGAGGTGATGGCCCGGCTGATGGAGCAGGTGGCCGGGCCGTTGGCCGGGCAGGAGTCCGCCTCGGCGTTCGTGTCCGGGATGCGCCTGGTCGCGGTGGATGGGATGTGTGTGGACGTGCCGGATACGCCGGAGAACGGTGCGGAGTTCGGCTACCCGGGCAACGACGAGCGCAGGGGTCCGTTCCCGCAGATCCGCCTGGTCGGCTTCGGCGAGTGCGGGACCCGGGCGGTGCTGGGGGCGGCCTGCGCGGCGCTGGCCACCGGGGAACAGGCCCTGACCCGCCGACTGCTGGGCAAGCTGGGCCGCGGTGACCTGCTCATCGCCGACCGCAATTTCCTGTCGCATGGCCTGCTCACCGAGGTGCTGGCCGCCGGGGTGCACGTGCTGTGGCGGGCCAAAAGCGACATCGACCTGCCGGTGCTGGAGGTGTTTTCCGATGGCACCTACCGATCACGGATCGCCGACCCGGCCGCCGCCAGGCGGATGCGCCGCAAGGGCACAGACCCCCAAGACATCCCTGGCATCGACGTGCGGGTGATCGAGTACTCGGTCACCTCCGAGGACGGCAGCGAGGTATCTGAGACCTTCACCCTGGTCACCGACATCCTCGACCCGCAGGTTCTCACCCCGGAGCAGGCCGCCAGTGCATACGCTTCCCGCTGGCAGCTGGAAACCTGCTTCGATGAGCTGGAAACCTCGCTGCGCGGCGGTGCCGCCGTGGTACTGCGCTCCAAATCCCCGCCGCTGATCCGACAGGAGATCTACGCGATGCTCTGCTGCTACCAGGCGATCCGCACACTGATCAGCCACGCCGCGGACACCGCCGGACTCGATCCCGACCGGATCTCCTTCACCCGCGCCCGCGACGCCATCCGGGGCCGCATCAGCGACCCCGGATGTTTTTCCCCCTCCAGACCTTGACGATCTCGCCAACGACCTGGCCTTCGAGATCACCCGCAGACGCAACCTCGTCCCGCCGCGTCCAGACCGCCGCTACAAAAGGGAGACCAAACGAGCGGGCGGCCGGTACAAAACCCGCAAACCAGGCGAGTCGGCGCGGCTGACCCCGCTCACAACGATCAAGTACTGGCTGATGCCAGCACCCGCTTAACTTAACGCCATTGCTCCCTAGGCCCCGGCGGCGCGCTCACCTGCTCATCGAGCGCGGAACCGACCAGATCGGGGTCTTCTCTGGTCGGAGTGGGCGGGCACCGCATGCTGCGCGCGGCGCTGGCGGGCGTGCCGATAACCCCCGCAGTGTCACAACCCCCTTGTCTCCGGCCGGCCGCCGGTTGAGCAATTCCCCCGCCAGATCCCCGCTCCCAGCGGCCGGCCGGACCCCACACCACCGGAGAACAGCTGATGCTTTCGACACCGCCCACCCCGCGCGGAATCGACCCAGCGGTCCGCGCCACGCCAACACCCGGGGTGGAGGTGGCGCTGGATCTGCCGGCCCAGATGGTGGCCTGGCTTGCTGAGCACCCTCGTGACCGTACGTTCGTCCGCTCGGTGTGGGACACGCTCACCGAACTGGAGCATGCCGGACAGTGCCCCGAGCCTCTCGCCGCGCTCCGCAGTGTTCTGCTCGATCACCAGCACACCCCTGCGGGCCGGTGCCGCGTCTGCCGCCGCTTCAGCTGGCGGCACCTGTGGCGCCGCCGCCGCTTCCCCTGCGTCGTGTGGTGCCAGATCCACGGTGGGTTATTCGGGCTGTTCACCTGCTGCGGCCGCCACCGCCAGCCGAGACCCCGAGAACCCGAACTCGGCACACCACCCGCCGACTCCCTGCCCCACCCTGACACACCCACGCTCGACTACCCACAGTAACAACGAAGGGAGGGCTACGCCCGGAGCACGCCAACACTCTGAGGAAAGGAGACCACCGCCCCCCCGCCTGTCATCACCCCACCACCCACCCCCGCAGAAGGTGAGCACGACCAGCACCCGACCAGCAGCACCGCGCGCCGGGATGATCGCGCCTACCACCTGGCCCGGGTGTGCGCCCGCTTCCCCACCACGATCAGTACCGACAACGCCCGCCGACTAGCACGCCTGCTACGGCCAGTAAACGCACCACCCACTATCAGCCCGTCACACAGCACGTTGCCGCAACTCACTACCCGATACCACCCTTCATAGATCATGGCGTGACCCGTCACACAACATTGTGTGACGGGTCACGCCATGAGTGTCTCGGCGGAGCGTCCCTCGGTGGCGAAGACCACTCGCCGGGCGTCGAGGTCGGCGACGATGCTCACGTAGTCTTGGCCCTTGCGCGCGGAGGTCTCGTCCATCCCGACCCGGCGCACGCTTGTGCAGTCCAGCTGGTTCCGGGCGGCGCGGACGTCGTGTTCCACAACCCGCCAGATCCTGGTCTCGTCTCCCGGGTCATCGCCGCAGCGAAGCTGAGCACCAGTGCCTGGAAACAACAACGTGAACCCCGACCCCGGGCGCGCCCAGGGCACACTCACCTGCCGCACCCCATGCTCGGGACAGCGCACCTGCGGCAGCCGGGCATGCAACAACGCCCGGTCCTGGAAAAAGTCCACATGCCGCCACGTCTTCTCCACCGTGTCATGCACCGGACAGCCACCGTGCGCGCAATATCCTTGGACCCCGATCCCCTCACCGGCTTCGGAGCTGGCTTCTTCTTCCCTGGAAGATCATCAGAGGAGGACGGCATGGAAGAATTCCCGCTGTTGCGGCCCATGATCCGTTCCAACGCCGCGACCCGCTCGACCAGCCGCGCGTTCGCCGCCCTCAACTCCTCGATCACCACGTCCCGCGACGCGCACGATCCGCACCCGGGCGCAGGCGGCGGCTCGATCACCGCAGCATGATCGCCACAAACCGGGCCTGGATCAACGCGACACGCCGACCGAGGAACACCTCACAGCAGGCGCGACAGGCCTCGCTCACAGATGCCTCACCGCCGTCGAGCCATCAACTGGCCGACGACCTGAATGTTACTCTGCATCCGGGGCAGGTCACGCTGTACTCTTTTGTCTCATCGGCGCCCATTCGCCCGTGTACGGGTGAACGCGGTGGGACTTGTTATAGTGCCTCCTGGGCGCGCTGTTTGGGGACGGGCTGCGGTGGTAGCTCGGGACTGGTGAGGTGGTTGAGCTGGTCTCGGATGGTGTGACGTACGTGCCCCGACGGCTACAGTGTGTAGCGCTACCCTGGCAATGTCGGTACTACGAGCTATTTATTGTCGCACAACCTTGGGTTTCAGTTACCTAATGCTATGTAAAACTGAATAACTCACCCGAACGTGGAGGCCACTTCTTGCTGCCGATCGGGTGTTGCCGTCCCGGCTGGCGCACAAAGAGCGGCACCCCCTTAGCGAGAGCCCGGTCTCGACGGTGATCCACAACTTCGGGCGCCCGGACAAGGTTGACCGCGACGCGCTGGCCCGCTGGTGTCGTCGATCTCGCGGTTCCTGACCCCGGAGCAGGTCATGACCGCTGCGGCCGACGGGGAGGTCGAGATGCTGGGAGTCCCGCCGGTGGGGAACGCAACAGTCGCTGGGTTCCTGATACCGCCGGCCGCGATCGTTGACATGACTGACCCACACTGAACGACTATGAGGGGTGGGTCTGGTTTGCGGCGGTGGTGCCTGGTCGCGGGAGCGGCGCTGATCATCGCGCTGGTCGCGGGCACCTGGTGGCTGCTGACAAAGGACACCCGAGGCGCGGAGATCGCGACCGTCCTCGCGCTGCCGGTGGCCGTCACTGCGGCTGTCGCTGGGCTCTGGGCAGTTGTGGTCGCGGTCCGCCCGGCCGGCACCGAGGCGGAGAAGCTGGCGGACGCGGCGCGGAACTTGACTGGCGAGGTGCTCAAGCGAGACGGAGAGGCCGGGCGGGAGGTCGAGGGGCAGGACGCAACCAAGACGAAGGTCGGTGGACACATCGGTCTGCCGGATAGTTGGGGTCTCGGTCGGCTAGCCCGCCACCAGCTGGTCCTTGCTGCAGCCGCCCTGGTGAGCATCTCATTCGTCGTTTTTCTGGTGATCGTTGTCACCCGCTTTGTGACTACCATCCCCGTTGGCACCAGTCCGGTGACCAGCATTCCCGTCGGCACTGGTCCACGGGGGGTGGCGGTGACCCCGGACGGCCGCCACGCCTACATCTCCAACTACGGTTCCAACAGCGTGTCGGTGATCGAGATCGGCAGTGGGTGAGGTCGACATTCAGTCAGTCGTAGCAGCCGGTAGCTAACCCGTAACCGGCTCCTCGGCCAAGCTGTGTCGCGGACTCGACGAGAATCCATGCCCACCACGGCGCCGTCCCAACAACTCCTTCACCATCCGAACGACGCCACCCACACCACGTTAACCGCAGGTCAGGCAAATCCGTTGGAAATTTCCCCAGAACTACCGGGACCTCTTATCAGCAGCAGGACAGCGAGCGGCACCCCACCGCCTCGTGCACTGGTCCAGCCACCGTCATCATCATCGACGGCGTGTAGCGATCCGTCGATCGTCGGTGACGATCGGTCTCCCATCATCGCCGGATTGTACTCTTTCGGGTGATCATTGCTCAATGATCGGCACTGTAGTAGCAAAAAAGCAACGCTCAGCGACGTATACTGTACCCCTTCCTGGGGGTTGTACGGCACGGTCGGGACGAGCAGAAGGGCTCCCTATGTCCCTATGTCCCTATGTCCCCCGGCAGCGACTGCCGGTCCAGCGCACCACCTCCCCGGCATCACCTCCGATCTATCAGTGGCCCATCACATCGCGCCGTCGGCCAAAAGTCGGCGACGTGATCCACGAGAAACCGATTTGTGATCCTCTCTCGGCTCCTCTTGGCCTTGATGGCAATGGCGATTTCCTCACAAACTGAAAGGTGCGACATGGAAGATTCAGAACTCTACGCAGTCTTCCCGGTGTTCATGCTTGTGGACGTGAGTGCGTCCATGGCGGGAGGTCCGATCGAGGCGGTGAACGCCGCAATTCCGGATCTCAAGGACGAGATGCTGTCGAATCCGCTGGTCGGAGAGATCGCTAGAGTGTGTGTAGTGACCTTCTCTGACATTGGCCGGACGGTGATCCCCCTCTGCGATCTCGCTGGCGCTGAGATACCCGAGATCATGGTGGAAGGCGGCACGAATTTCGCCGCGGCCTTCCGCGAGGTCAAGTCTGCGATCACGCAGGGTCTGCACTCCTTGCCGAAAGGTACACCTTTCTATCGGCCCGTCGTTTTTTTTATGAGCGACGGCGAGCATACAGCGAAGGAACAGTGGGACGTAGCGCTGGGCGAGCTCACAGATAAGAGCTGGAAATATGCACCCGAGATCGTGTGTTTCGGCATCGGTGACGCCGCCCGTGACACCACTGCCCTGCGGCGCATTGGCCCCCGTTTTGCTTTCTTGGCCAAGGAGATCGACCCCGCCGCGCAGGTTAGGGAGATCATGAACGCTTTGCTTAATAGTATTCGCACGACGTCCACCAGTTTCCGTGATCCCGCTCAAGCTGAGGGATTACACATCGAGGCACCGGCCGAACATTTCGCTCCGCTACCTAAGATGACCCTATGATGATGAGCAGGGGAGAGAGAAAATTTTGGCGACTACAGTGGTGGCGCGCCGCACCGCGGCACTCAAGGTCTAAACATCGTATGGACAACTTGCGCGAACCGTCCGCGGCGCTCCGCGAGAAGTCTTGCGAGACGCCGGCGATCGAGGCTGCCGGTAAACTGAAGACGGACAGTGCCAAGGTGGGCGACGTCACGGGGACCACGTCCGGGGGAGGCTTGAGTGCGGCTGCTCCCACGGGTCACGCCGTTCCTGCAGACCATGACTCCACTTTGGCTGACGAAGTACTCACCGCCAGCGCGCCGGGCGTGGACGTGCCGGCTGCTGATCCTCCCGCTGCTGACCTGACTGCACCCAAGCCCGCCGCTCTGCCGAGCACTACGGAGCCGGTTATGACCCCGTCGCCGACCGCAGCGCCGACGATCGGCGACGTGAGGGGGCTTCCGGCTCCATGCCTGGCGGCTGGCGTGCAGTATCGGGCGCCCATGATCGTTCTCGACGGCCTCACTATCGGGTCCTATCACCTCGCTGCTGCATCTCAGAGTGGGACCTCGCACCTGATCGGCGGGTCGCCGCGACAGGACGCATATGACTTTGTGCTTACCGCGACCGGGCGCCTGGTCGTTGCTATCGCCGACGGCATGGGGTCGCGGCCGACCTCCCAGGTGGGAGCCCGACTTTTCTGCGAGCACGTCGTGGTCACCGGAGTCACAAAACCCGATAGCTCTGCTCGGGATTATCTGGTCGCCGCTGCGGCCCGGGCGGGTGAGGTTGCCGAAGCGACCTATGCATTGGCCTGCGACGATATCTCGTTCGTCGCTGCTGTTGCGATCTTCAGCCCGGAGGAGTGCGAGCTGGCCCGAATCGGGGATGTGTCGGGGTTTTCCTGTCACGCCAACGGTGTTTTTGAGGAACTGTTCGCTGCAGATGGCGGCTCCATCAACGTCGTGGCAGCTTCGCTTCCCAGCAGGACTGTGCCTGCACCGGAGGGCAAAAAGACGTCGTTCAGCTACCCGGTGGTCTTGGCCACCGACGGACTAGCCAACGACATCCGCACGTCAGCGGGCCTGCGGGCGTGGCTTGGCGAACAGTGGCGGATGCCCTTAGGTGCGTACGCCATGGCCGAATCCCTGCGGTACCGCCGGCAGGGGTCACACGACGACCGGACCGCAGTAGTGGTGTGGCCGCCGACCCGAGTTTCGGCGACGTGACTGCCGATGAGCGTTCGTGTCGTCTTCGTGAGTCTTACCTGCAGCAGTACTCGCCATCCCGGGGTCGGACGGTTCGTCTGGCAGGGGGGCGGCTGGGTCCTGCGCGGTGTATCGCGGCAGCGGCCGGGCTGCACCCTGCCGCCGTCTGCCGGTGAGACGCTCTCCGGCAGCTTCCGCACCGCAGAGGATTACCCGGGCTGCCCGAGTTGCCGGGCGGACAGCTTCGTCCTGTGCGGCATGTGCGCGAATCTCAGCTGCTGGGACAGCAGTTGGGAGCTCTTCGTGTGTCCTACCTGTGGCCACAGCGGGCCGGTATCGGGCCACATTGACTCGATCTCCTCGCTGGGAAGTGGTTAGAAGGACCGGCGGTGAAGACCAAGTTCGCGATGCACGGCACCTGCGCCTGGGCCAGTGCCCGGCCACAAAAACACAGGGCATTGATGGTGGATGTGGAGTGGTGATGGCCTGGAGCAAGCAGCAGGGGTTATTCAAGACGTATTCGGTGGACGACACGGTCTTGGCTAAGGGTGGTGTCGGGTCGATCCACCGCACCAGTGATCCGTCGTTCGTCTACAAGCAGTATCTCTCAGCGCAAAAGGCTCCGCACCGGAAGCATCTGGATCGGTTGGTCCAAGTCGGCCGTGAGGTGCTGATACACCAGGGAAAGCGACCCGGCGACACGCCGAAATCATCGGTGAACTGGCCGGTAGACATGGTGGTCGATGGCAGCGGGGTGATCAACGGGGTGGTGTTGCCGGCGATCCCGCCAGCGTTGTTCAGGGCGAAGCCGGGCACGAAGCCGGGCACGGTGGTGCAGACGCTGGATTTCTTGGTGATGGCACGAGCCACACCACCTTCAGCCCAGGGCCGGGTGGTGCTGCTGCTGCGCATGGCAGAAATACTGGCGTTCGTCAACGCACAGGGTCTAGTCCACGGTGACGTCAACAGCAAGAACCTGGCTTGGGCATTGCATCCTAACCCGGTGACGTTGAAAATTGACCCGGTTATGTACCTGATCGACTGTGACGGGATGCTGCCGCAGTCACCGCCGCCGGCGACGGGAGTAGGCGCCTCCGGGTGGATGGATCCACGGGTGATAGACCGGGTAGTACCGGCACACGACCACTACAGCGACTGGTACTGCCTGGCGTTGGCGATGTACCGAGGGTTGCTACTTACCCCCGGCATCCTCGACAAAACCTCCGATGGCCGTTGGCCGAAACCGGACAAGATCCCGCCAAAACTGCACCCCGAGGTGGCACACCTCATCCGCCGGGGCCTGTCCAGCCCTCTCGCCTCCCCCCAGCAGCGCCCCACCCCACAGGAATGGGTAGACGTGCTGTTGCGCGCCTACATACCCAACGGCAGTTTCAACGAGGACGCCCTCACCACCCTGGACACCCTCAGCGCACCCAAACCCATCCCACCCCCCGACTTTGTCATCGTGCCCCCCATCAAGCCGCCCCGCCAGCAGCAGCCACCCCAGCCGCCGCCCCGCCAGCCGCCGCCACCCCAGCCGCCGCCCCGCCAGCCGCCGCCACCCCAGCCGCCGCCACCCCAGCAGCAGCCACCGCGCGCAGCACCGCGGAGCCGATCATCTCGGCTACTGCTCGCCACCGCCCTAGTCATCGCGATGGCAGCCGCAGCATACGTGGTACACGTGCTGAAGCTGCCAAGCGCCCAGTTGGTGCTGTCAACCTCCCAGGTCAAGATCGGCAACACCTACTTCGTCAAGGCAGCGGGATTCTCACCCGGGGAGCATCTACAGTTCTCCTGGAGCGGCCGGACCAGGGGCGTGAGCCACAACTTCCCTGCGGCCGACTCGGGTGGCACCGGTTGGCAGCAGGTGTATGAGAGGGACCTCCCGGGGCACTACACCCTCACCGTCAAAGGACTCACATCGGGGCGAACCGCCACGGCTGAGCTTGACGTCGTTACCGGCACCGGCGCGACCCAATTGGTGCTGACAACCTCCCAGATCACGATCGGCGACACCTTCTACGCCACGACGTGGGGGTTCTTGCCTGGGGAAAATCTACAATTCTCCTATTCCGGCCCGGCCAGCGGCGGGCTGCTCATCATCCCCGCCGATTCAGGGGGTAACATGTCGATCACAGCCAGGTGGAACACTCCGGGTGACTTCACCATCCACGTCAGGGGGCAAACGTCGGGGCGTACCGCCTTGGCTGAGCTGCGGGTCCGCCAGCCCGGCAACTGAAGCGGGGGCCGCTCCGGTCCGGGACCCCGCCACGGCATTGTCAAGTTGCTGGGGCGTGGTGGGATGGGCTCCCGGTGGGTCGTCGGGGAGGGACCGCTTGATGGGTGTCGTGTCGTCGCTGTACTAGGGGTCGGCCAAGATACGGGTGAAACCGGCAATGGGATGATCTTGTGTTCGTAAATCCCCTGGTAGAACCCGTGTTGACGGGGACACGGCGAGGCGGGACCGCCCGGTCGGTGATCGTTTACAACCCGCCGGTGCGATGCGCCGTCCGCCAAATGGCCGCCCGGTGAGTAGGCGACGCCGACGACCTTCTGGGCATCTGACCAGGCTGGCCTCCGCCACCACCTCGCCCTCAGCTCAGCAGAACCAACGAGTAACAGCTTCTCCACCGGGGGACTCATAGGACCAAGATCATCCCATTGCTGGTTTCACCCGTTTCGCGGCCGCTGGCTGGTCCGGTGCGGTGCGTAGGCGAGGCGCGTTGCAGGAGTTGGGGGTAGCGGCCTGTGCTGCCTAGCCGGGTCAGGATGGAAGCGAAGGTGACGCGGTCGCTGACGGTGATCGGCGACGACCGCGAGTCGCCACCGCGTCTATCCGGCCAGCGCGCGAGCAGTTGTTTCCGGGTGGGTTGGGCCATCGACGCCTCGCTGCCAACGTGAATCGACGACGCCTCGGGTGCATGCGACGACGTGGGGGTCGGTGTAGATCTCCCTAGGTCCGAGGGTCTGCTGCGGCCGGACCGCGTCCTGCGAGTGTGGTAGACCAACAGGCGCCACCAGCCGGCCTCACCGACGGTCGTTGCTACACCACACCCGCAAATGAGGTAACGCTGAACGCTGCGGCGCAGGCCGATGCCAGCTTGTTCAACTCCCCGACCCAGTAGGATGAAGGACAACGGGTACCGTGACACCAACGTGTTCATCGATGAGATCCCGATGGTGTATAAGGACATCGACGTAGTCATGGACGACGCCGCCGGCCAGTGGGATTCTGCCCGCACTCTGGTATGCGGACTTGACGCGTCACCTATCATTGTTTGCGAACATTCCCCCTTCGACGTGAGGAGACTGTAGCTGTGGTCCAGAAGGTAGTGCGCGAGTTCATCGATGACATCGACGGCTCTCCGGCGGAGCGCACGTTCACGTTCGCGGTTGATGGAACCGCCTACGAGATCGATCTGTCTAGTGAGAACATCGCCGAGTTTAGGTCGGCCATCGGTGGCTTCATCGAGAGTGCGCGCAAAATGAAGACCACGAGCAACGGCCAGCGTCAGCGTGGCGCGTCGACCACTGATCTGCGGGAGCGGCGCGAGCGTCTGAACGAGGTCCGCGAGTGGGCTAGGAACAGCGGGTACAGTGTATCGGACCGTGGTCGCGTCAGCGCGGAAGTGCTGGCTGCGTTCGAGAACCGGGGCTCGGCGACGGCGGCGGTGGGGTGACCGAGATCGTGGACCATTGTGTCCGACGTCTGCTATGCCTGGACGGGCCCCTGGCCGAGGCACTGCGTGACCGCCTGCTGCGCACCACCGTGCGGTTGTTCCGCGGCCCCACCCTGATCCGATCACCCCAAGGCCACAGTCGGCCGCATGGAACCGGCTCCCACCCCACACCATGATCAGAAACGGAGGTGGCGATCACCAAAGCCGACCCTGGCGAAGAGCCCGCCACCTCCGTGAATAATCAAGGTTGGCACCACCCTTGATGGTGATCCGGACCTGGTCGGTGAGCATTCGGCGGTGGCACCGGATCGGTGGTGGTGGGCGTGCGGGGTCGACAGCGGCCTAGCCGCTTGACGGTGAGCCAACTGCCTCGCCGGGCGCCGTGGGTCTGTAGCGCCTGTGCCGCGTACTCTGAACAGGTTGGAGCGAAATGACAACACGGTGCCCGACGCGGGCTGATCTCACGCTGGTACGTGCGGATACCGGCAAGCAGCAGCGCGGTGAGTGTCGAGCCTGCCGTGGCCTTCTTGTAGCGAAGGGTCCGTGCCTCGGCAATCAGAGTCGCGATCAGCTGAGGTCCGGCCAGCAACGTCAGGACAAGGCAGTTGCCGCTGAGGCTTTCCCCGAGACAGCATCCAGTGTCGATAAGGCACGCGTCGCGAAGACATGACCCGCCCACCGGCCGAGGTTGGTAGGGATAGTCATAGCGAGGGTCATAGCGTCTGCGTCGGAAACGTGGCATGTCGCCAGTGTGCACCTACGCGGCGGACTGGTGCGAAGTCGCCGAACACGCTGGAGAGGCCGTCGGCGAGGCGCCACACCCGGCGGTGTCCGCCGCCGAGCTCACCACGTTGCTTATCGCCGCCATGGTGGCAACGGCCGCCGCCCACCCGGGGTGGGCAGCGCCCTCACCTGGTGCTCACCATGAGACTGCCCGACCTCCTCAACGGCCTCGGGACTGCGGTACTGGATACTGGTGGGCGTCTGAGCGCCGCCCAAGCCCGCCGTCTTGCCTGCGATGCGTGCGTGATTCCCCTGATACTGGGCAGTGACTCGATGCCGCTGGATGTCGGGCGCCAGCAACGCCTGGCCACCACCGCATTACGCGGCGCTCTCGTGCAACGCGACAAAGGGTGCGCCTTTCCTCGTCCGCAGGCGACCGGAATTCATCCCGCCCCGCATCGTGGACCCCACCAGAACACCACTCCACGATCCACTTCGACAGTAGCCGACCAGCCTCGATTGCTTATTCTCGGTGTTGCTCGGCGTCGTCGTAGCGCTGCCGGGTGGCGTGCGCTGCGGGCATCTCGCTCTCCAGCAACTTGATCCGCGGAATGGGCGAGGTATAACTCAGCGCTGTGACGAGGACCGCGCCGCGTGCGCCGTCGACAAGATTTCGGGGTCTTGGCGCGGACTTGGTGGCCGTGGGGAGCGCCGCGGTGCTCGTGGCGGTGGCGGCGGTGGTCGGCGCGTGGCTGCTCCAACACGGGGTGCCGTTGCACGTTGACGTCCCGCCGCTGGGTGCGCAGTGGCTGCCACATACCGGCCCGGGCACGGTCGTCGCGGTGCTTATCGCGCTGCTCGTCATCCTGCGTGGGCCCGAGGTGGCGGCCGGGCTGCCCTGGCGGCCGTTGCTCGGAGTCTCCGCGGCTACCGCGCTGGCCTGGACGATGGGCCTGGCCTTGATCGACGGGTGGCAGCGCGGGGTGACCGGGCGGCTGACCACCGACACCGAATACCTGCACGATGTCCCGAGGGTCGGCGACGTCGGCGTGATGCTGCGGACCTTCGCTGAGCGGATCCCCGGCGGGCGGCCCGAATCCTGGACCACGCATGTCGCCGGGCATCCCCCCGGGGCGCTGCTGGTCTTTGTCGGCCTGGATCGGATCGGGCTGCCCGGCGGGGCGCCGGCGGCGCTGCTGTGCGTGCTGGTCGGGTCGTCGGCCGTGGTTGCGGTGGCGGTCACGCTGCGGGCCCTGGGCGCTGAGGCCACTGCCCGGGCCGCGCTGCCCTTCGGGGTCCTGCTGCCCGGTGCGATCTGGATCGGGGTGTCCGCGGACGGTCTGTTCGCCGGGGTGCTGGCCTGGGGGGTCGCGCTGCTCGCGCTGGGTGCCGCCCGGCCCCAGCTCGACATCCTCGCCGCGGCGGCGTCCCTGACTGGCGGGTTGCTGCTCGGCGCGACCCTGTTCCTGTCTTACGGGTTGGTACTGGCCGGGCTGTTCCCGGTGGCCGTCGCGGTCACCGCCCGCCGGGTCGCCCCGCTGCTGGTGGCCGGCGCTGGCGTGGCGGCCGTGGTGGCCGCCTTCGCCGCCGCGGGCTTCTGGTGGCTCGAGGGATACCGGCAGCTCATGATCCGGTACTACCAGCCAGGTGAATACGGCCTGGTGCGCCCGTACGGCTACTGGGTGTGGGCTGACCTGGCGTGCCTGGCGGTGGTGCTCGGCCCGGCTGGGGTGGCCGGCCTGCGACGGGTGTTCACCTCGGAGCGGGGCCGACCGCGCGCGCTGGTGCTGCTGTGTGCGGCGGCGGTGCTGGCGGTGCTGGTCGCCGACCTCTCCGGGCTGAGCAAAGCCGAGGTGGAGCGGATCTGGCTGCCGTTCGCGGTGTGGCTGGTTGCCGCGGCCGGGCTGCTCCCGGCGCGGCAGGCCCGCTGGTGGCTGGTTGCCCAGGCGGTGCTCGCGCTGGCCGTCAACCACCTCCTGCTCACGACGTGGTGACCGGCTCGCGCAGCGGGTCGGTGGCGAAACGGGTGACGCCTTCGGCGAAAGAGACCCGCGCCCGGTAACCGAGCAGTTCGGTGGCCCGAGCGGGGTCGGCCGTCACATGCCGCACATCGCCCGGCCGGGCACCACCGACAACCTGCGGAGCTGCCCCGCCCATTGCCCGGGCCAGCTCGGTGGCCAGTTCACCGACAGTGTGTGGCTGCCCGGAACAGATGTTGACCGGCTCGCACCGCCCACACGGCGGCTGCGCGGTCAGGGCGAGGGCGTTGGCCTGGGCGACGTCGGACACGTGCACGAAGTCCCGACGCTGCCGCCCGTCTTCCATCACCTGCGGCGGTGCACCGCGCGCCAGCGCCGACCGGAAGATCGACGCCACCCCGGCGTAGGGGGTGTCCCGGGGCATCCGGGGGCCGTAGACGTTGTGGTAACGCAGCGCCCACACCCCCCCACCGGTCTGCCGGGCCCACGCCGCGGCGAGATGTTCCTGGGACAGCTTGGTGGCGGCGTAGGTGCTGCGTGGATCCAGCGGGGCGTCCTCGCCCACCAGTCGCGGCTCAAGAGTGGCGCCACAGTGCGGGCACGTCACCTCGTAGCGCCCGGCCGCGATGTCTTCGGCCCGTCGGGATGGAGCAGCGACGACGCCATGATTCGGGCAAGTGTAGCGGCCCTCGCCGTAGACCACCATCGAGCTGGCCAGGACCAGCCGGCGCACCCCCGCTTTGTGCATCGCCGCCAGTAGTACCGCGGTCCCGAGGTCATTGTTGGCGGTGTAGGCCGGAGCGTCGGAGGGATCCAGCCCGTGCCCGACCATCGCGGCCTGGTGGCACACCGCGTCCACATCGGACAGCAGGCGGCTCAGCAGCTCGGCGTCCCGGACGTCGCCGCGGATCAGCTCGTGCCCAGCCATCCACTCCGGCGGCGCACCCGAACCGTGGGCCTGCGGCAGGAACGCGTCCAGCAGCAGCACCGAGTGACCGTTGGCGGCGAGCAGGTCGGCGACGTGGGAGCCGATGAAACCCGCGCCGCCGGTGATCAGGATTCGCACGCCGCGCACGCTACGTCACTCCTTCGATGATCTCCAGCACCCCCTCGGCGGTCCCGGTGACGAACAGCCGGCCGGTGCTGCTGTCCACGGCGACTGTGTTCGGTTGGCGGACCGTGGGCAGCGGGGTCGCGAGGACTGGCGAGCTGGCGTCGAGGTTGAGCCCGATCACCTCGTTGAGCGCGGTCAGCGTCACCCACAGCCGGTCGCGGACCGGGTCATAGGCGACCCCGTAGGGCGTGCCGGGTAGGGGGACCTTCGCGATCTGCCGGATTGCGGGCTGGAGCTCATAGAGCAGCACGGCTCCACCGCGGGTGTCGATGACCGCCAGGTGCCCGCGCTTGTCGGCGACCACGTGGGTGGGCCCGGCTCCCGCAGGCAACTTAGCCACCTGCTGCAGCCGCCCCGCGTCATACACCGTGAGGGTGTTCTCCCGGACGTTGACCACACCGGCGAGATCACCGACGGCCGCCAGCCCGGCCGGCTGAGTGACGTCGGTGAAGG
Source organism: uncultured Actinomycetota bacterium (assembly GCA_963822695.1). Taxonomy (GTDB): domain Bacteria; phylum Actinomycetota; class Actinomycetes; order Mycobacteriales; family Pseudonocardiaceae. Next base: position 36,512 of record CAWGJH010000006.1, on the reverse strand, counting down.
TGTGCACGATCTGATCGCCGCGCACCGCGACCACGCTGTGCCCGAGCTCATTGGCCACGAACACGGTGCCGTTCGCGGCTGCGGTGGCATCGTGCGGGACCACCCCGGTGACCACCTGGGAGGTGATCGTGCCGCCGGGCAGCGCCACCCGCAGCAGCCGGTTCGACCCCTCGTCCGGGACCAGCACCGGGCCGCCGGGCGCGGCGAGCTGCAGGTGTCGCAGCCCGCCGGGCAGCGGCACCGTGCGCAGCACCGCGCCGCTGGTGGCGTCCAGCAAAGTCAACGCGAACGGGTTTCGCACCCCGACGGCCACGATGTGGGTCTGCGGGTCCACCACGATGCCCTCCGGGACGGCGCCCACCGGCACCGTGCGCCCAGCCGGCGGCGCCGCCGGCACGGGAGCGGGGGCCGGCTCGGCCGCCGGCGGCAGCTCCGGCTTCGTGGGCGGGGCAGTTGGAGGTGGGGAGCCACAGCCCGCGACCACAACGGCCGCGAGGGCACTCACAGCAAGCCAACGATGGTTCACCCGTCGAGTGTCCTCGTCGGGTATCCGGCGCTAGCTGCCGGCTGTGGCTACCAACTACAGATTCGGACTATATGATGGCGGCTGGCGAGGCGTCGGTGGAGCGGGACACCGACCCGTGGCGCGACTGATCCTCGACACCGGCGTGCTGGTTGCCGGGGTGCGGGGCCGGCTCGACGTCGCCGCGGTGGCCGATGAGGACGACGTCGCGCTGCCGGCGGTGGTCCTGGCTGAATATCTGACCGGAGTCGTCCTCGACTCCAACCCAGCTCGCCACGCCGCCCAGCGGGCGTTTCTCGCCGAGTTGCTGGCAGTCATGCCGGTCGAGGACTACACCCCCACCGTGGCCGAACACTACGCCGCCCTGCTGGCCCACGGCCGGCGCACCGGACGCCCTCGCGGCGCCCACGACCTGATCATCGCGGCGACCGCCAGGGCCACCGGCCGGCTGCTCGTCACCACCGACGGCCAGGCTGGGTTCGCCGAGCTGCCCGACGTGCAGGTTCGGGTGCTCATCTAGCGAAGTCCAGAACCACGGTTAGCTGCCGAACGCCACCCTCGGTGAGTAGGAACAATTATACGCTGTAAGCTAAGTAGCGGGGCGGCCCAGCTGAGACCGGCCCGGCCGGGGGTGACGAGCAGCACGCTGTGATGATGGCGGCAGCGAGGACAGTCACCGTGATCCAGCGGCGGCGCACGCCTAGTGATTCTTCAGTGGCTGGGACGCCGCTGTTACGGTGCCCCGTACTCGTAGGGCGCGCGGAGATCGTCGAACATCGGAAAGTGCCGGACGTTAATCGTCACCAGGTCAGCACGCACCGCGGATACGGTGCCCGCAAGCAGGCAGTCAACGACCCCGATCCCCGAATGGCTGCGCCGGTACGAGCGCGCATACTCACCAGCGCGGCGCGCGACGTCTCCGGTCACCGGGATCCAGTCGACTACTGAAAAGAAGTTCTCAAGGCGATCGTGTTCGGCGGGACGGGCGCCTGCCAGGAGCTCGAAGCGAGTGAGTTCGCTGGCCACGATCGATTCGTGGGAACGGACAAAGCCTTCGAGCAGTGCCGTCGCCGGGCTGTAGCCGCGTAGGTGGTCCACCGCAACCGAGGTGTCGAGCAGCTTCAACGAAGGCCGACCTGTTCCAACCGCTGGCCGAGGTCGCTACGCAGCTCCTCGACGTAATCTGCGCCGGTGCGGGATCGATCGCGCCACGTACCGGCCGAGGCGCGCAGCGCACCAAGACGACCCTCCGGAGTATCGACCCCGTACTGGGTGCGCACTGCCCGACGAATCAGCTCCGAGCGGGACGCGCCCGTGCGCGCCGACTCCTGGGTCAGCAGGGCCACTTCGTGGTCGTCAAGGTAGATCTGAGTCCGATGCACACCATCACTACACATCAGGCGGCGTCACCTGATCGCGCCGCTCACAAACGCAACCGCTTTCACACCCGGACAATGGCCAGCCCGGCCACGCCCTCCAGGAGGTCGAAGTCGTTGTCCTGTGTGATCACGGGCAGGTTATGCGCCGCTGCGGAGGCGGCGATCCACAGGTCGTTGACGCCTACCCTGCGACCTGCTTCCGCCAAGTGCACCCTCATTCGCGCCCAAGTCACGGCGGCGGCGGCGTCCACCGGGATCAGCTGGATGTCCGCTAGCGCGTCGAGGGTGGTCATTCGCACCGCGCGCGTCTCGGTGTCTCGGGCCGCGAGGACTCCGGCGTGCAGTTCGGCCAGCGTCACGACGGAAATCGCCGACTCTGCCGGCAGCCCTTCCTCCTTGAGCGACCGACCGTTTTCGGCGGCGATGAAGACGCTCGTGTCGAGCAACCCGCGGAGTGGTCCGGTCAACGGATGTGCCCAAGCTGGTCGGTGGTATCGCCCGCGAGGCTGGCGAGATCGTCGCGTAAGCCGGGATCGGCCTGCACCACTCGAAGCCGGCGGGCCAGTTCTGACCGGGGAAGCCAGCGGCGGCGAGTCTGCTGTAGCGGCACAAGCTGGGCGACCGGCTTTCCGTTGACTGTCACCATGACCTCCTCGCCTGCCTGGACGCGGCGCAGCACGCCTGCCGTGTCGTTGCGCAGCTCACGGGACGCGACCTCAGACATGCGACGAGCGTAGCAGCAGTGTAGCAATCGATCGAGACCCGGCGCTTTCGCGCTTCGGCATAGGCCGCTGCGGCCCGTAGGTGATCGAATTCGCGTAGGCACCGGACCACGCCGGCGGGCTCGCTGATGGTGGCAGGTGGAAAGAGGAGCGTACCGGCTCGTGGACGGTTCGGCGGAGTGGCGGGTGTCGCCCTCGCGGGTCTGCGGTCGCCCCGCGGTCTCGGTGCCTACGATCACCGCCCGGACGAGTTGTCCGAGACCGAGGTGATCAACTGCTGTGCTGGTCCTTCGTCGAGTGGCAGCCGGTGACGGCGACGTAGGTTGGGGTGCTGTGTCGACGCGCGCGGCACGGGACACAATGGTGCTCCGCCGCATGTCGCAGGAGGACGAATTCATGGCGCAGGCCGCCGAGCCACCCTCAGGCACCAGGGATTTCCTGGCTGATGATGTGCGTCGCCGCAAGGCGGCGTTCGACACCATCGGCGCGGTGTTCGAGCGTTACGGCTTCGACCCGCTGGAGACCCCGGCGTTCGAGCGGCTGGAGGTCTTCGCCGGCAAGCTCGGTGAGGAAGCTTCCTCGCTCATCTTCAAGATCCTCAAGCGGGGTGTCCACGAGGCCAGCGGCGAAGCCGACCTCGCGCTGCGCTACGACCACACGGTGCCCCTGGCGCGTGTCGTCACGACCTACGGCAGCACGCTGCCGTCGCCCTACAAGCGGTACACCATCGGGCCGGTCTGGCGGGCCGACCGCGCCGCCAAGGGCCGCTTCCGTGAGTTCGCCCAGTGTGACATCGACACGGTGGGCTCGGCGTCACCGCTAGCTGACGCCGAGATCGTCTGGGCGGTGCACGATGGGTTGGAAGCCCTCGGCATCCACGACTTCCGGTTCCTCGTCAACTCCCGGCAGGCGCTCCGCGGGCTCCTGGAGGCGTACGACGTCGACTCCGCGTTGGGCGACAAGGTGCTCGGCAGTCTCGACAAGCTGGACAAGGTGGCGCCGGACGCGGTGTGCGCCGAGCTGGTCGGGCGGGGCCTGACCACGGCTACCGCCGAGGGCCTGGTCGCCGACGTGGCCGCGCCCGACACCGACCGCGTGCGTAAGCAGCTCGGCACCACCCAGCGCGGCCGGCTCGGGCTCGCCGAGGTGGACCGCCTGCTGGCGCTGACCGCTGGCCTGCCAGCTGATCGGGTCGTGTTCACCCCCCGGATGGTCCGCGGGCTGGACTACTACACCGGCCCGATCTTCGAAGTCACCGCGAGTGGCTACCCCGGCTCGATCGCCTCCGGCGGGCGGTACGACGGCCTGGTCACCAAGCTCGGCGGCCCGGACCTGCCGGCCTGCGGCGGCTCGATCGGAGTCGAGCGCATTCTCGCGATCCAGGCCGCCGATGAGTCCGACCAGCGTGGCCTGGACGTGGCGCTGACCGTGCTCGGTGCCGAGGACGACATCATGCGGCTGGCCAGCGAGATCCGAGCACGTGGCCTGCGGACCGGCATCTACCTCGGCTCCTCGGGCAAGCTGACCAAGCAGTTGAAGTGGGCACACGACCAGCACGCCCGGATGGTCCTGATCTACGGACCCGACGAGCAAAAAACCCGCGAGGTCACCGTGCGGGACATGGAATCAGGCGAGCAGACCCGCGTCCCGCTCACCGAGTTCGGGGCGTACCTACACAATCGCAACCGGTAGCGGCAGTCATGCCAGCTCGCGGTATTCGCCCGCGAGCCTGGCCAGTACTGCGCGGGCTGGCTCGCCGACGACGGCGAACCGGGAGTAGAAGGTGTGCCCCTTGTCGTAGTCGGCGATGTCGGCCGGGTCGGTGATGATGGCGGTCGCGGTCTCGGTGCTCACGATCACCGCCCGGTCATCGAAGATGGTGAAGCAGTGCAGTGCGGGTGAGTGCACCGGCGTGGTCCAGGGGATCACACCCAGGCGCAGGTTGGGGCGGTGGCTGGCGTCGATGAGGTGCTCCAACTGGGCGGCCATGATCTGCGAGGAGCCGACGTGCCAGCGTAGCGCGCCCTCGGTGATGATCTTCTGGAACTGGCGGTCGGTGTCCAGGATCTGCTGTCGGGCGGCGCGGGAGGCGACGAAGGCCTCCAGGTCCGCACCGGCCATGCGGCGGGAGCCGATGGCCCGCACGTAGTCGGGGGTCTGCAGCAGCCCATCCACGATGGTGGGAGTGAAGCTGCGGACCAACTCGGAGGCTTGCTCGATCCGCCCGACCCGCTGCTGCATGTGCCGGGCCCCGTGGGAGAGCACTGCCCGGGCACGGACCGTGCCCCCGGTGAGGTCGGCGGCAAGCTCCAGCAGCCGGTCCCGCAGCTCGGGTGCGGCGCCGTACACCTGGCACAGCACGTGGACCTCCTCCGTGGTGGGCACCTGCCGGGCGGTCTCGAAGCGGGAGATCTTGGGTTGGGAGTACCCCGCGCGCCGCGCGGCCTCCATGCCGGACAGGGCAGCGGCTGACCGCAGCCGGCGCAAGGTGGTGGACAACTCGTCGGGTTGGCGCGCGGGGCGGCTCAAGCGGTCCTCTCGCCCTTCAAGTGACGTGATGGTGTGCCCGATGATATTCGGGGTGCGCAGGTGCTCCTGCCAGGCCAGTTTTTCCAAGATGTCGGGCTGATCCCCACCAGCCAGGTACACGGACATGTCGGAACCGTCGATGGGGACCTCGTACCGGTCCAGGGTTTCCAGGCGGAACAGGGAGTGGCGGGCGGACCTCATGGTGGGGTGGGGACTCGGACGACGGTGTGCCCGACAGGCAGGTTCAGCCCGGCGAGGATCCCTTCGTGGGGTGCTGATCGCGTCCAAGGGTGGCCCATGAACGTCCATTAGTCAACGACCGTCGTGACTAATGCGTTCGGGTGGCACCTGCTCCTCGGTGTTGCGCAAGTCAACTCGGCCCGTGAATAGTGAGGTCACAGTGACGCAGTCGCCAGATGTGGATGGGCCGCATCACCTGCCGCAGGGTGAGCAGGAACGGTGTGCCGTGGAGGGGGACCGCATCGATAGCAGCGGCCAGCGCGATGCGGTCCCCCTCCGGGACTGGAAGCGGCGTGGTGTGGTGCTCTACCTGCACGGAGGGGCCGGTCCCGGGGTGCTGATCGACGATGACTCCGCCCGCACTCTCGCCAGGGGCATCGCGGCGGCCCGTCATGACCTCCAGCGGGAGAGGAGAGGATGACGCCATCAGCGACAAGGACGACAAGGACAAGGACGCGTGACAAGCACCGCGATAAGGAACAGGAGAAACGCGATACCGACGGACATAGGCCGATCGACCCGGACATCGGGCGTGAGCCCAAGCCGGGTAAGCGGGGGCAGTGAGGCATGGACGAGCGGTATGTCGACGAACTCGTGGCGAGCGGTGATCTGACGCCGGACTGGCGTCCGTCGTTCCTCGCGGTGCCCCGGCAGCGGTTCATCCCGGACGTCATCTGGCACGAGGTGGATGATGTGATGCGGCCCGTGCGCCGGGCCGACGATCCGGACCGGTGGCTGGAACTGGCGTCTGGCAAGGATTCTGTGGTCACCCAGGTGGACGATGGCTGTCCGTCCGGCCCTGGCGACGGGGGTGATCTACCCACCAGTTCGGCCAGCATGCCGTCGGTTGTTGCCGCGATGCTCAAACATATGGACGTCCATGGTGGCGAACAAGTGTGCGAGATCGGGACTGGCACCGGGTGGAATGCCGCGTTGCTGGCTCATCGCCTCGGAGCGCAGCGAGTGACCACCATCGAGATTGATCCCGTGGTAGCCACACATGCCCGAAAGGCGCTGTCTGACGCGGGGTTCGGTGGGGTTACCACGATTACCGGAGACGGGTCGTTGGGGTACCTGCCGCGAGCCCCGTATGACCGCGTGATCACCACCGTGGGGTCCACATACGTGCCCTACGCTTGGGTGGAACAAACGCGCCCGGGCGGGCGGATCGTAGCGCCTTCCTGGGCGCTGAGCTACTACGGGACGAGTATGCGCAAGCTACTATCACCGAAACGGAAATACACCCGGCCGCAGTGGCAAGTGGTAGCTACTCGCGTGGCGCGGTGATCGCCATCGGAACGCGGGTCCCTGATTGTCGGTCGGACTACTTCCTGTCGAGAGAGCCTGGCAGCAACGATGGCACCTTACGGTTGGTTGATCAACCTTTCCGGGTCGTGGGCACGGTTGCGTTACAACCACGACGGCGGCCCGCCGTACCCAGTGCGCCAGTTCGGTCCCCGCCGACTGTGGGACGAAGTGGAGGTCGCCCACCAGTGGTGGGTGGATCAAGGCAGCCCCACCGCTGAGCGCTGGCGGTTCACCCTGACCTCCCAGGGACAGCGGGTGGAACTGTACTAGCTAGCACGATGGCCGAGGTGCCGGTGCGGTGCTAGACAGGACTGAGGTGGGTTCCTTTCTCAGCAGGCCCATCGGCCATGATCGAGCGGGGGCCGACATTCGACCGTCACTGTCCGGGGCGCTGAGGACATTGAGAGGACATTGAGAGGACATTGTCATGACCGTTGAGCTCAACCACACCATCGTCGCGGCTCGCGATAAGGTGGCTTCCGCGATGTTCCTGACCGATCTGTTGGGGTTATCCGCGCCGACCACGTTCGGACCGTTCCTGGTGGTGACCCTGGGTAACGGGGTGACCCTGGATTTCATGGAGACCTCGGACGACATTCACCCGCAGCACTATGCGTTCCTCGTCAGCGAAGCCGAATTCGACACGATCTTCGACCGGATCCAGGCGCTGGACCTGCGGTATTGGGCCGATCCCTTCCGCCAGGAGCCCGGCGAGATCAACACGAGAGACGGTGGCCGCGGCGTGTACTTCGACGACCCCAACGGCCACGTCCTGGAGCTCCTCACCCGCCCCTATGGCAGCGGCGCCGAAAACTGATCGCGCCCGGGTGCCTGGGCCGAAGGCGTCGTTGCCTGCGGCGTTATCCCCGCCGCCGGAGTATCAGGTAGGGCAGGACGTGACGTCAGGCCACGAGCACCAACTGGCGCAGCACGGCGACCGCGACGAAGACCAGTGTGACGGCGAAGTCGAAGGACACCCCACCCATCCGGACTGGTCGGACGACCCGGCGCACCGGGGCAAGGACCGGCTCGGTGAGGCGGTAGACCACGCGGCGTACCGGCCCGAGCCCCTCCTCGTAGCCGGGTTTGGTGAGGACGCTGACCAGATCGACGACGATTCTGGCGATCAGTATCAGTTCGAACAGCAGCAGCGCCAGTCCGACGAGCGCGAGCAGCGCACCCACTCCCGTTACCTCCTCTACGGACCCCATTCGTGTGCCCCCACCAGGATCCGCGCGTGAGATGAGAAAACGCTGAGAGCGGTCATATGGATCCTTGTGCACGCTCCAGCCCGCCCGCACACCGTCACATGGATGCTTGTGCACTCTCGCGCGAGAGGCTTAGCGGGTCGTGGGTACCACCTTGCCGGCTACTGCCTGCTCCTCGATCGCGCGGAGCGCGGTCGCCCCGTGGGCGAGGTCGTAGTGCTGGGTGACGAGTGGCCGTAGGCCGGCGTGGACCAGATTGGCCAGTCGATCGGCGGTGCGGGAGAACAGCGTGTGGTCGTGGTCGAGCAACTCACGCCAGGCGACTCCGAGGACACCCGCGTTGCGCAGTAGTAGCCGGTTGGCCGGGGCTGCGGGGATGGTGCCGGAGGTGAAGCCCACGGTGAGCAGCCGTCCCTCGGAGGCCAGGCACCGCATGCTCGGACCGGGCCTTTCCGCATCGGCATCGGCTAGGGCTGGGTCAGCGGTCCGTGCCGCCGCGGTGAGTGCGGCCCGCCCGGACCGTGAGCAACGACGCCACCACGGCCGCGATTGCCGCGATCAGCCCAAGGTAGAGGCCGACACCGGCACCGCTGGACACCGCGAAGGCGCTACCCAGGTCGACGTCATCTAGCTCGCCGAGCCCGTGCGGCCCGCCGCTGGCGTCCGTGAACGTCACCCAGCGCAGCACGAGGGTGACCAACGCCAGCACGGACACCATGAGCGTGATCAGCGACCAGGAAGCGGTCAGCCCGCCCACCGTGCGCACGAGCACCAAGGCGCTGGCCACCACCAGTAGCAGTACGGAGAGGTACGCACCGAGGCCCGCGTGCCAGGCGTCCACGCTGACCGATCGGTTGATACCCAAGATCGAGAAATTGGCCGTGTACCAGGGTAGGAAGCTCGAGCCCCACGCCAGCAAGCCCGCGCCGACCACGACCCAGTCCAGGACCGTCACCCGTGCCGCGCCGGATCCCGCCATGTCCGATCTGCCTCCCCTTGACAACCGTCCAGCCCCAGATCGTGATCTATCGTGCGGTGGCCGCAGGCCACAGCGTAGAGGGTGGCCGGGGTGCGGTGATGGTCGCCGAGCCGCTTGATCCCGGTGGTGCGGACTTGACGGCTGGCGGACAAGCACCGAGCGGCGCAAGCTACGCTGGGGTCTTCGATGCTATCGACAATAGGTGCAGAGGAAGACCACCGGAGACCATGAGCGAGGGCAAGAGCACGGCCGGCTCGGTCGCCGCTATCGAGGCCAAGTGGCGGCGCGAGTGGGCGGAGCGTGGCACTTACCGGTTCGACCGGACCAAGCCCCGCAGTGCGGTATTCTCCATCGATACTCCACCACCGACGGTCTCCGGCACGCTGCATCCCGGCCACTGCTTCTCCTACACCCACACGGACATCATCGCCCGCTATCAGCGCATGCGAGGCAAGGAAGTCTTCTACCCGATGGGGTGGGACGACAATGGCCTCAACACCGAGCGCCGGGTGCAGCTCATGCTCGGTGTGACCTGCGATCCGAGCCTGCCCTACGATCCAGATTTTCGTATCCCGGACAAGCGCCTGAAGCCTACCGTGGCGATCAGCCGTCCGAACTTCGTCGAGTGCTGCGCCGCAGTGACCGAGCTGTTGGAGAAGCAGTATTTCGAATTGTGGTCCACGCTCGGGTTGTCGGTTGACTGGACACAGACCTACACCACGATCGGCAAGCACGCGATCCACACGTCACAGTACGCGTTCCTTGAACTGCTTGGCGAGGGACTGGTCTACCGGACCGAGTTCCCGACACTGTGGGATGTCGATTTCCGCACAGCGGTTGCCCAGGCCGAGTTGGAGGATCGCGACATACCCGGCGCCTTCCACCGCTTGCGGTTCCGAGCCCAGGCGGATGGGAGCCCCATCTGTATCGAGACGACCCGACCCGAGCTGCTGCCCGCGTGCGTCGCGCTGGTCGCCCATCCCGACGACGAGCGTTACCAGCACCTGTTCGGCACTAAGGTATTGTCACCGCTGTTCGACGTGCCCGTCCCGGTTGTGGCCCACGAGCTTGCGGAGCCGGGCAAGGGCAGTGGCATCGCGATGGTCTGCACCTTCGGCGATACCACGGATGTCACCTGGTGGCGAGACCTCAAGCTGGAGCTTCGAGCGATCGTCAACAAAGCGGGGCGCATCACCCACGAGATGCCGCACGGCCTCGTGAGCGAGCGCGGCCAGCAGGCATATGCCCAGCTTGCCGGCAAGAAGGTGGCGCAAGCCCGCGAGACGATCGTCGCGCTGCTCACCGCGTCCGGGGAGCTGGAAGGCAAACCGCGACCGACGACCCATCCGGTCAAGCACTGGGAGAATGGTGCCAAGCCGCTGGAGATCGTGACCAACCGGCAGTGGTTCATCCGCTACCCCCCGAAGGGGGACATGGTCGAGCGCGCCGAGCAACTGCGGTGGGTTCCGGAACACATGAAGGTGCGCTACGAGGACTGGGTATGCGGGCTCGTGGGCGACTGGAACATCACCCGGCAACGGTTCTTCGGTGTTCCCTTTCCAGTGTGGTACCCGATTGAGCCCGACGGCGCCGTCGCGCACGATCGACCTATTCTGGCCAGCGCCGAGGATCTGCCGGTCGATCCATCCGTTGATGTCCCAGAGGGTTTCACGGCCGACCAGCGCGATGTTCCCGGCGGCTTCACGGCCGACCCGGACGTCATGGACACCTGGGCCACCTCGTCGCTGACACCGCAGATCGCTGGCCACTGGATCGACGATGAGGACCTGTGGCAGCGCGTCTACCCGATGGACCTGCGCCCGCAGGCGCACGAGATCATCCGGACCTGGCTGTTCTACACCATCGTGCGCAGCCACTACAGCTTTGGCACCCTGCCCTGGCATACCGCCGCGATCTCGGGCTTTGTCTACGACCCAGGCCGCAAGAAACTGTCCAAATCCGCGGACAACAGCCCAGACACACCCGGCAACCTCATTGCCTCGTTCGGTGCCGACGCTGTGCGCTATTGGGCAGCGGGCGGCCGGCCCGGTCTCGACCTAGCCTTCGACCGCAACCAGTTCAAGATCGGGCGCAAGCTGGTGGTCAAACTGCTCAACGTCGCCAGGTTCATCGGCGGATTCGGCGTGCCGCAAGCCGAGGCGAGCACGACGCATCCGCTTGATGCCGCCCTCCTCCAGCGGCTGGAGCAGACCGTCGCCGAGGCCACCGCTGCCTTTGAGGGCTATGACTACACCAAAGCGTTGGACGTGACCGAAACGTTCTTCTGGTCCTTCTGCGATGACTATGTCGAGTTAGTCAAGAACCGCGCCTACCAGCAAGACAGTTCGGCGCTGGCGACGCTGCAGCGCGCCCTTGACGTCGTGCTTCAGCTTTTCGCGCCGTTACTGCCGTTCGTCACCGAAGAAGTGTGGTCGCACTCCCACGACGACTCGATTCACCGCTCGCGATGGCCTGACTCCGACGCCCTCGGCGTGCGACCGGAGGCCAACGCCGCACATCTGGATGCGGCCACGACCCTGCTCCACGAGATCCGTAAGGCCAAGAGCGCCGCGAAGGTATCCTTGCGTACGGCCGTCAGCGAGCTCACCGTTCACGCCAGCGCCGGCCATCTTCACCTACTGCGCGCGGTCATCGACGACATCCGCGAAGCTGGGAATGTCACGAAAGTATCCACCTTGCCCAGTGACAACGGGCTCCGTGTCGAGGTGGAGCTCGAGTCCGCGGCGACTGGGTGACGCTCTGGTTCATCACGTGACCGCCGCCACTCAGGAGACCTCGGGACCTTCGCCGAGTCCAGTGTATTCCAGGTCGAGCGAGCGCTGGATTCGTCGGCGGGTGGCATCAGTGATCGTGCCGTCATGATAGAGACGGTCGAGTTCGGCGTTTTCCACGTCGAGGAGGTCACGGCGCAGCTGACGGTCAATGGAGGCAGTGCGGGACGGTTCGCCGTCGCGGTGATCCTTGATTCGCTCGATGCGGTCCCGCCAGCTGTTGCGCAGCGCGGCGATCACGAAGTCCGGCGCGGCGTGCGTGTCGGTGAGGTGGTCGAGGTGCGACAGCCCGGCGTGGGCCAGCGCCAGGCGCGCGGCGGTGTGCTCCTGGGCGACGTTGTCCGGGGTCAGCGCGATTCCCGCGCGCCGGACCAGCGGCGCGAGGGTGAACCCTTGCACGACGAGAGTGATGACGATGACGGCGGTGGTCAGCAGCAGGACCAGGTCCCGCTCGGGCAGCGCGGCTGCGCTGCTGGTGGTCAATGGGCCGCTGGTAACCAGCGGGATGGACAGCGCGGCGGCCAGTGGTACGACGCCGCGGGTCCCGGCCCACGACACCACGGCCGGCACCCGCCAGGATGACCGCTCGGCGCCGTCGCGTCGCTGCCGGATTGCCGCCACCGGGAACACCCACGCCACCCGGACCACCATCAACGTCGCGGCGATCGCCAGCGCCTGTAGTGGCCACCCGGTGTCGACACTCGCCTGGCCCCGGAGCAGCGCGGGCAGTTGCAGGCCGATGAGGCCGAACACCACGCTCTCCAGCAGGAAGACGACGGTCTGGAACACTGCGGACAGCTGCAACCGGATGCGCGCGGTGGTCAGCCGGGTGGCCTGGGTGCCGAGGATGACGCTGGCCACGACGACGGCGGTGACCCCCGAGGCCTGGATCGACTCGGCCAGCACGTACGCCCCGTAGGGGGTGACCAGGGCGACCACGGTCTCCAGCACGGGGTCCTCGGTGCGGCGCCTGATCAGAAAGGCGCCGCCGGCGATGACGGCGCCCACCGCCACACCACCGCCGGCCAGAATGGCGAACTCGGCGAGGGTGCGCCCCCAGGAGACCATGCCGCCGGCGATGGCCACGGACAGCGCCACGCGGAACAGCAGCAGGCTCGTCGCGTCGTTGAACAGGCTCTCGGCCTGCACCAGTGCCTGCACCCGTGGCGGCAGGGACAACCGCCGCGCCAATGCCGCCACCGCCACCGGATCGGTGCTGGCCAGCACGGTCCCCAGCACGAAAGCCATGCCCACCGGCAGTGGGGTGAGCGCGATGGCGAGGGCGCCGACGGCGGCAGCGGAGATCAGCACCAGCCCCACGGACAGCGCGGTGACCGGTCGCCACACCGCCTGAAGCTCGCGCCAGGGCAGTTCCTCGCCGGCGGCGAACAGCAACGGTGGCAGCACCACCAGGCTCACGACATCCGGCGTGACCACGACGGCGGGCACGCCTGGCAGCAGACCGACGATCACCCCGGCGATGACCAGCAGCGAGGGTGCCGGAACACGCAGCCGCCGGGCGAATGTGGCCACCACCGTAGCTAGGATGACGAGGAACAGGACCGTCTGGACACTGCCCATGCCCGGCGTCCCTCCGTGCGTCCAGCCGTGCACGTCAATGCCGACCAGACTTCCCGGCGCACCTGGGAGTCCAATCCTATGGGGAGCCAGGGGTATGACTGGGTGGTGTTTCCCATGGTCATATGGATGCTTGTGTACCTTTCTCCCCGGCACGCGGGGGTTAGGTTTAAAGACCGGTGGCGCTGTGACCGGGCAGGCCGGGGGCGTTCATCGCGCGAATGAGGTCTTCTCGCGCCCGGGCCACTCGGGAGCGGATGGTGCCGATCGGGCACCCGCACACCTCGGCGGTGGCCGCATAGTCCAGGCCCAGCATCTGGGTGAGCACGAAGGCGTCTCGGCGGTCGGGCTCCAGCGCGGCCACCAGCTCGCGGAGCAGGATGCCTTCATCGAACCCGGACCGCCGGTGTGCCGGGTTCGCGGCCACGACGGTGTCCCAGTCCTCGACGGCGGTGGTGCGTGGCCGCGTCATGGTCCGCCGGATCTGGTCGGCGGCGACCCGCCGAGCGATGGAGAGCAGCCAGGTCCGGGCGCAGGAGCGGCCGGCGAAGTGTGGCAGTGCCCGCAGTGCGCGCAGATAGGTCTCCTGGGTGAGGTCCTCGGCCTCGTTGCGCTCACAGAGATGACTGAGGAAGCGGTATACGTCACGCTGGGTAGCGCGGATGAAGGCCGTCAGGGCATCGCGGTCTGCCGCACCAGCAGCGAGCGCGAGTGCGGTGATTCGCGCATCATCAGGTCGGGGGTCACCCATGCGGGAAGGGTAACTAAAAGTTTCAGGGAACCCCAGGGATCCGATGGACGACCACTGTCACGTGGATTGCACACAGTGTAGGGAGGCCCTCTCGGCTCGGCTGGACGGCGAGGAGCGCGCGAGGGAACGGGGTGCGATCGACGCGCACCTGGCGAGTTGTGCTGGGTGCCGCCGGTTCGCTGACGAGGCCGCACGCGTCACCAGGCTCGCTCGCACCGCCGTGGCCACCCAGGAGCCTGACGTTGTCGGGGCGATTCTGGCGGCTGCCCCCCGGTCACGCCGCCCCCGTCGGGTCACCGTTGTGCGGGTGCTGCTCGGTCTGGTCGGTCTTGCTCAAGGTGAGGTGGCCTTTCTCGAGATGCTCGGAGCTCACGCCAGTGGACCTGGCTCCCAGGGGGTCGTGCTGCAAGGCGCCTCGGTCGAGCATTTCGCGCACGAGAGCGCCGCGTGGAACCTGGCACTGGGGGTCGGCTTCCTCTGGGTCGCCAGGCGCTCATCGCGGACCTCGGGGATGGTGCCCACGCTGGTGACGTTCATGGCGGTACTCACTGTGCTGGTGGTGATGGATGCGATGGCCGGGGGAGTCGATGTCGCCAGGTTGCTTGCGCACGGACTAGTCCTGATCGGCCTCATCCTCGTGATCGTGCTCGACCGGCTACCGAGGCCCGCTGGGGGAATCGTGCCCGGCACTCCAGCGCTGCGGCAGCGCCAGCCGGGTCTCTGGAGGCACGTCGCTTCGGCGATCGGGACCGACGCCGATGGTCTGCCACCGGATCCGCGGCCGACCGCCCAGCACGACGACACCGCCATCGCGCAGCGCCGGACCGCCTGAGCCACGCTGAGACTGGCCGCGTCAATCACCCTTCCGGGGGGCTTGCGAGCAGCCAGCGGGCACCCTGCGGGGTGTCGCGCACCTCGATCCCGGCTGCGGTGAGCCGATCGCGCAGGGCGTCGGCGAGTGTCCACGAACCCTGTTCGCGAGCTTGCTCCCGCAGTTCGAGGAGGGTGTCGACGAGGGGCGCCACGATGTCCCGTGGATCTCGTGCGCCGACCACGGCGAGCTCGGCCAATCGCGTCACCATCCGGCGCAGCATGGCCCGGGGCCCCTCAGTGCCGTCCATCTCCTCGGTGTCGGCCGACCAGTCGACGATCGCCTGCTCCAGTTCGAGGATGGCCGTGACCGCTGCGTTCACGTCACGGGACCGTAGCCCGGTGGTGAAGACGTCCTCCAGCCGTTCGGCCTCCGCGCGCAGCGATGGTGTCGGGCACGGTGTTGTGACGGCTGAGCGCTGCGCGTTCGACGGGCCAGGTGCCGGCTCGCCACCCACCGCGATCGCCCGAAGCTCATCGATCGTCACCGTGGAGCCGGACGCGAACACCGTGCTCACTGCCTGCTTGCGGACCGTGAGCGCGCCCCGACCCAGGACCGTCACCGTGTCCGCATCGAGGTCGAACACGGCAGCGGTGTGTTCGTCCACACCGAGAACGACCGTATCGGCCTCCACCAGCGACTCCAGCGCTCGCAGCCGCCGCTCGCCGAGGTAGCAGAACCGGGTGTCGTGGGTGCCGCCCTCGGCGTTGTCGTAATGCGGGATCACCGCCGCGTGCAGGCCGACCTGCGCCAGCAGGTCCATGCCCTGCGCCCAGTACGGGGCCGCACCTACCTTGTAGATCTCATACACCGGCACGGTGGCAACCCCGAGAGTCGCCGCCGCCGCGCTGGCGAACGCCACGCAGCCGCCGCTGGTGAGCTTGTCAACCAGGACGTCCCGCAGCCGGCTGCGCTCCCAGACTCCGAGCGCGTAGGTCGGGCTGCCCGGACCGGCAAAGACATAATCGGCGTCGTCGATCCGCGCCAAGGCCCGCTCGCGGAGCAGGACGTCGTCCGCGGTCCGCCACGATGCGACGTCGAGGGGAATCTGGAGGTTTCGAAAGTAGCCGACCGTGCGCTGAGAGATTTCGTCAGCGTTCTCCTGGAAACCGTATGGGCTATCGAGGAGTACCGCATCGACGGGCGGAGCGCCGAGGCGCTCGACAAGCAGGCGATGCACCTTCGCCATCGTTGGAGCGGTCTCGCCGGACCCCATGATGGCAAGCAGCCGTGGGCGGGGCGTCACGAAGGAGAGCACCCCCTTTGCTCACGTTCACGTTCCGGAGCCGACGAGTTGACCTGCCACATCGGGGGTGTGGGCTACCACAGCGTGCCACAGTTGCGGGTGCGCATCGGCAGCCGCCATCACGGCCGGAGTGGTGCGTGCCACCAGCGACAGGTGCCGCAGCGCATGAGCCAGGACGTGCTCGACCGCGACCGCCGCGGGGGTTGGGGTGGCGGCGTCCGCGGCGCAGAGGATGTGGGCGTCAGCGGGAACGGCGGACACGGTGCCCTCAGCAGGATCTGGGTCTGGCGCGACCACGTAGGTGAGGATCAGCCCACCGGGAGCAGGTCGCCATGATGTCGAGTGCACGACTGTCGCGGGGGGCACCTGGGCGCCCAGTCCCGCGAGTTCGCGGGCCCGAGCATCGGGTCGGCAACCCGCTGGTAGATCACCGTCCGCCACACGCCAGCTGAGCTGGGCGTCGTCGGAGACCGACAGCAGGATGACTTCGATCTGAACCTTGTGCACGTAAGCCCCCAGGCCGTGTAACCGCCCCTCGATTGCAACTGCGATACTAGGGCAGACGTGTGGTGCTGTTGTGGGGCGGCAGCAGTTGGCGGGAGGTCCACTTGTGTGGGTGCCACGCGTTACGCTCGCCTTGACTGGTAATCAGGGAGAGGGGAGCCCCGACATTCCACCGCTGACCTGGCACACCGCTGTGACGACCTGGACGTCGGCCCCGATCGTCGACGTGCTGGCCGCGCTCGCTGTGGCCGGTTACCTGATCGCCGTGCGCCGCCATTCACCCCGGCCCAGTTGGCCGCTGCGCGCCACGGCGTCCTGGCTGGGGGGTGTGGTGGTGCTGCTGGTCTCGGTGCACAGCAGCATCGAAGTGTACGGGCACGCGCTGTTGTGGGTGCACATGATCCAGCATCTGTTGCTGATCATGGTTGTGCCGGTGTTGCTGATCTGGGGTCAACCGATCCGCCTTGGCTGGCGCCGTGCCCCCCGCGGCCGCCTGGCGCGCTGGCTGACCTTCCCCGTCCTGACGCTGGGCTTGTACACCGGGGTGTTGGTGATCACGCACCTCACCGGTTTCCCGGAACTGATGGCGACCCAGCCCTGGGCACACCACGTCGAGCAGGCCCTGTACCTGGTCAGCGGTTACCTGCTGTTCTTGCCATTGGTTGGCGCGGAGGCCAGCCCATGGCCCATCCCCCATATCGTCCGGTTTGCGCTGCTCGGATTGGCGATGGGCGCGGACACGCTGGTGGGTGTGGCGCTGATGCTCACCGGACACCCGCTGGCCCCTAGTACAGCGCTGATGCGGCCGGACTGGGGACCTGCCCTGCTCGAAGATCAGAACTTATCCGGAGCGATCATGTGGGTCGGTGGTGACGTCCTGATGATGCTGCTGATGCTCGCCGTGGTCGCCCAGTGGAGCGCTACCGGGTCTCGAGCCCGGCTCGGCGACTGGCTGGAATCGGCCCGCCGCCAGTCGCTGGCCGGCATCGGATCCGCGTCCGGTGGTGACGACACCACCGTCGGGGCCAGCCTCGACGTTGACGACGACGAAGCGGCCCGGCAGGCCTACAACCGGATGCTGGCCGCCCTACACCGGCGCTCGCCCCCTGAACAGAATGTGAACCCCTAGTGGCCCTGTTGGCTAGCAGCGGAGTGGTCTGCGGGCCGGGTCGATGATCGCAGGGGGGATTGAAGTCGATGCGGTTGGGGTGGATGAGGATCTCCCAGCCGGTGTGATGCACGTGGCGGTGGTGCGTCTCGCATAATTAAGGACGCGGTTACTGAGCCTAGGTCTATGTGTCCATGGGTCTATGTGTCCATGGGTTCGGTACCCAGGACGTCCGATTTTCCTACTACCGGTGATCAAAATAGTGGCTCCGTCCTGCAGTTTCCCCGCGATCGATCAACTTGTTTTCGCAGGTCGGCCAGCGCCTCCTGGCTGGGGGTCACCGAGCGGTGTAGGCGGCTCGCTCGCGCCACCGGGTCCTCGATCCTCGAACGGCACGTCCTCATATAGCTGGTAGTGGGGAATTTCCCCACACTGTTTAAGGTCGCGTTGAGCTGGTGGTGACTGTGGGGCACCGCGCTCGGGCGGGGCAGGTGGCGCAGCAGGCCGCAGCCCTCGCGAGGCCTGTTTGTTCCTGGCGATCGTGCTGTCGCGATCCACAGTGCGAAGTCTGCACCCAGGGGCGGGCGTAGGGTGTCGCTACCTCCTTGCCGAGGTTCCCGCCCCGGGGTAGCTCCCCGGGGCATCGGCAGAGGGGCTCCCGGCAAGGACAGGGGGTTCTTGGTGGACGTTGACGACGACGCGCGGACGATCGGCCGGCGGCTGCGCCAGATCCGGGAGTCTCGGGGCAAGTCGCTGCGAGTGGTCGCGGACCTGTCCGGCGTTCTCAGTGCGGCGAGCTTGAGCCGGATCGAGAACGGGCTACGCGCGTTGGACCGCCGCTCGGAGATCGTGGCCTTGGCCAACGTCCTCCAGATCGCACCTAGTGAGCTGACCAAGTTGCCGGTGCCGGCACCCGAGAACGGAGACGCGGACAGCGCCCTGATTGTGGTGCGCCAGGCGCTGATGGCGGTGAGCCGCAACCGGCTAGGCGGCCAGGTGGTCCCCGTGGATGCGTTGCGGATCCGGACGCGGGAACTAATCGTCGCCGGGCGTGCCTGCCGAGAGGCCGAGGTGGGCGCCGCGCTGCCCACGCTGATCCGGGACCTGCACACATCCATCGCTGCCGGGCGGGACGTGGCTGAGTTGCTCGAGCTGGCGGTGCTGCTGCACACGTCGGGCAGCATGGCATGGCTGCGGGTCATGGGCGCCGAGGTGGATCTGCGCGCACTGCCCACCTTGATGGCCCGCCAGGCCGCCGAGCAGAGCGACGACCCGACCACGATGGGCCTTGCTGTGTATGGTGACGGGCTGGTGATGATCACGGCAGGTGACTTCGACCTGGCTCGGGCCGAGCTGAACTCGGTGTCCGTGCCGACGAACAGCTCGGAGTCGATGCAGCTGGAGGGCATGCTGGCACTGAGCCGGTCGCTGCTCGCCGCGGCGGAGGAGCGAGCGGCGGACGCGGCAGCCGCCTTGGACTATGCCGGTGAGTTGGCCGAGCGCACGGGGGAGGGCAACGCCTACTGGATGGGCTTCGGTCCGACGAATGTGGCGCTGTGGCGGATGGCCGCGGCTTTGGAGGCCGGGGACCATGAACGCACCGTCACCATCGCGAAGAGGGTCAACCCCCAGGTGCACCCCAACCGGTCCCGGCAAGCCGCGTACTGGCTTGACTACGGTCGGGCGCTGGCCCGGGTCCGGGGACGACACGACGAGGCCGTGATGGCGCTGCACCGTGCGGAGACGATCTCGCCGTTGCACCTGTATCGGAACCCGTTCGCCCGCGAGGTGATCGCCGGGTTGCTCACCCGTTCGCGCCGCGATTCTCCGGCTGGGCGGCAGTTGCGGATGATGGCGTACCGGGCGGCCCTGCCGGTGTAACCCATTTGGGGGTGGTTGCAGACGGTTGCAGCGGTGCAACATCCGCTACCGGTTGATCGTCCAGGCTCGGACCCGTGATCGAGATACCCGATTGCCCCGAGACTCCGCACTCGCACCGTGAGCGTGGCCGGATTCAGGTCCAGGTCCAGAGCACCGACGACAACAGCGACCACACGCCGCTGATCATCCACGAGGCGGATGGCGCCTGGATGATCCACGGCCTGGGCGCGCCCCGAGTGACGCTGCCGGCGGTCGAGATGGTCGCGCTGGCCGAGTCGATCCTGGGGCGTGCCCGGTGAACGCGCACCCTTGGGGTGTCCTTCACCTGCTGGTGGCTGACGACGGGCTGACCGAGGGGCACGTCTACCGGTGTTACCTGGCGCTGTGCGGGGAGCTGCTGCCCTCCTCGAGCCTGCCGCCCTCAACCTGCCCGGATGACTGCGAGTTTGATGTCCTGTATTGCTCGGAGTGCGTGCGCGCGGCCGCCCAGTGCACCGCTGAGGCTCAGCGGGCCGAGCACGCGGCGGGAGCCCTCCGGTGAGCGTGGCGATGAGGTGGGGCCTGAGTGTGCTGGACTGGCGCAGCCACGCCATCAACGAGCACGCTGAGCATCCGATTGGTGTGCTGAGGGCCGAGTGCGGGCACCTGCTGATGATGGTGACCACCCTGCACGAGAAGCCCTACGGGGATCCGTGCGAGGCGTGCGCCGCGCTGCGGTTCGACCGCGCGATGGTCGAGGTTCCTGGGCGGAGCCGGCCGCCGCGCAGTGGTGACGGCGAACCGGATGACGGCGAACCGGACCCGCCACCCTGGGCTGTCTACGTCAGTGACTGCGGCCACCGGCGGGTGATGAGTAACCCGGCCCATATCGGGCCGTGCCCCGACTGCGACGCACCCGATCTCCGGCCGTGAGCCGTGAGCTGGACCCGCCCGTCCTGGTGACGCCCGAGGCCGACACCTGCCCCGGGTGCGGTGGCGCCACCGGTGCGCGGTCACCGCGACCGTACTTTGATCGCCTCGTCGCGGCGGTCGAGCGGCTCAACGCCGCGCGTTCCCTATCGCGGCAGCTCCGCGTCCTGGCCGAGGAGGCGCCCACGATCACCAACGAGCAGCTGGCCGACCGACTGCTCGCGTTGGCCGACCGACTGCGGGCGCTGCCGTGACGCCCACGGTCACCGTCCGTGGGATGTCCCACGCCTGGTCGCCGTGGCGCCCGTGTGGTCCTGTTGGCTAGCAGCGGAGTGGGTTATGGAGTGGTGTGCGAGTGGGGTCGATGGTTGCTGGTGGGATGAAGTCAACGTAGCCGGCGTGGATGAGGATTTCCCAGCCGGTGTGATGCACGTGGCGGTGATGGGTCTCGCACAAAAGAACACAGTTTGCTGCGCTGGTGTCACCGCCATCGGCCCAGTGCCGACAGTGGTGAGCCTGGCACATTCCCGGTGGCCGGTCGCAGCCGGGGAAAGCACATCCGCCGTCCCGCGCTACGAGCGCGCGGCGAATGGATAGCGGGACGGTCCGCATGGCTCGTCCGACGTCGAGTGGTTCGGATGCCCCACCCAGGACCACGGGGATGATTTTCGCGTCGCAGGCCCACCGTCGGGCGTCGGCGGCGCTGAGGGGTGTTCCGTAGTCCAGGGTCGCGGCCCCGAGACCGGTGCGCAGGGTGTCCCAGGTGAGGGTGACGGTGAGGTGTGGGGGTTCCCCGGCGGTGGTGGGGCAGTCTTGGGCGGCGCGGGCGAGCCCGCAGACCTCCAGCAGGGCGTCGGCGTTGCGCTGCGGGGTGGTGCGTGGGTCGGGGATGCTCTCGGTGGCGGGGCGGGGCGCGGCGAGTTGCTCGATCAGGGAGCGGAACGCGGCGCTGTGCTCGGGTTCGAGGAATCCTTCGAGTCCGAGCCGGCCGTCGCGGCGCTCCCGGAACCGGAGTTCCCCCGCGGTGGGAGCGGGTTCGGGCTCCTCGCGCGGCTTCGGCCCGTCCGGATCGAGGTGTGCGAGGATGTGCCGCCCGATCTTGTGCAGCGACGTCGGGTCGAACGATCGGGCGTGGCGGGCCAGTTCAGCCTCTGCGGCCTCGCGCTGTGTGAGGCTGACCGAGGCGGGGATCGCGTTCATCGTCTCGGTGATCACCCGGACCTGCGCCGGCCCGATCTCCCCGGCGGCCAGCGCCGCAGCGGTATTCGGCAGCGTCGGCGCCAGCGGCTCACCGCTCACCGCGCGGCGAGGCGCAAGCTGAGCGGCATGCGCGACCCGGGTGCCGGCCTCGGTAGCGGACAGGCGCAGCATCCCAGCGAGCAGCCGCTTCGTGGTGCCGAACCCGGTGGTCGCCGCGACACGACGACAGTCCAGCTCCGCGACCGTCTCCAGCATCACCGAATGCATCATCCGCGACACCGATTCGATCTCCCGGAGCTGATCCCGCAATCCCGCGTCATCACACCCGACGATCGACTCACGCCACTGGGCCAGGCCGGCGACCATCGCCTGCCTCGGGTCCAGCCGCGTCTCCATCACGTCACCATTGTTGACCCCACCACCGACAATTTCGCGTTCATCGAGAGCTGTCGACGAGAGAAATCCCAGCGATGCCTGCTGCGCTACGCTATCGAGGTGGGTGCAGCATGATCGATCAGCGTTACAGCATGGCGGCCAGGTGCCCCCGCTGCGATCGCCGGGCCATCCTGACGGTGGCTGCGGCCAATCGCCTGGTGTCCGCGTCCAGAAACCTGCTGGAGTCCTTCCGGTGCCCGGACAAACACGGCTGGCACGTGCGGTATCCGGGCGTCGAAGGGGGCGGCAAGGCGCACCGCCGCGGATGGCGCTAGGCGCTGCTCCCGGAGTGGCTGCCGGTTGCATGGCGGTAATCCACGGTGCTGTAGCGCTCCAGGCGGTCGAGGTGGTGGGTACTGCGGACCTGCCGGATGGTGCCGCTGCGTGAACGCATCACCAGTGACTCGGTGATGGCGCGGTCCCGTCCGTAGCGCACTCCGTGCAGCAACTCGCCGTCGGTGATCCCGGTCATGACGAAGAATGCGTCGTCGCTGCTGACCAGGTCATCGACCGTGAGCACCGCGTCGAGGTCGAGGTTGGCTTCGTCGGCTCGCCGTTTCTCCTCGTCGCTGCGGGGGTGCAGCCTGCCCTGCAGCACGCCGCCGAGGCAATGGATCGCGCAGGCGGTGATCACGCCCTCCGGGGTGCCACCGATCCCGAGCAGCAGGTTGACGCCCGAGTCGGGGGTCGCGGCCATGACCGCTGCGGCGACGTCACCGTCGGTGATGAACTTGATTCTGGCGCCCGTGCTGGTCACCCGGTGCGCCAGCTCGTCATGTCGTGGGCGGTCGAGCATGCAGACCGTGATGTCCTGAGGCGTGCACCCCTTGGCACGGGCCAAGGCGGCGATGTTCTCCTCTGGGGATTGCCGGATGTTGACCACGCCGATGGCATCGGGGCCGGCGACGAGCTTGTCCATGTAGAACACGGCGGACGGGTCATACATGGCCCCGCGCTGTGCGACCGCGAGTACCGATACCGCGTTGCCCATGCCCTTGGCGGTAAGCGTGGTGCCATCGACCGGATCGACGGCGACGTCGCACGGTGTCCCGGTTCCGGAGCCGACCCGTTCGCCGTTGTAGAGCATCGGGGCCTCGTCCTTTTCACCTTCACCGATGACGACGATGCCGTCCATCGCGACGGTCCCCATCATCGCCCGCATCGCCGCCACGGCGGCGGCGTCGGCACCGTCCTTGTTCCGGCGGCCGACCCACCGGCCCGCCGCCATCGCGGCAGCTTCGGTGACCCGAAGCAGATCTAGTGCGAGGTTGCGGTCCGGTTGGGGCCGAGCAACGGGGGTTGTCTGTGATGCGCCTGATGCAGCGGTCGCCTGAGCCATACCAGCACGCTACGAGTGGTACACCAGGGCTCACCTCCCTCCACGGGAGGATTCCCAGGGTGAACAGAGACAGGGTGAATAGACGCAGGTCGATACAGCTCGTCGTGATGGGCGTGTCCGGTTCCGGCAAGAGCACCGTGGCAGCGCTGATCGCCAGCCGAACCGGTTGCGCCCTGGCCGAGGGCGACGACTTCCACCCCGCGTCAAGCATCGCCAGGATGGCCGCCGGACGCCCGCTCGATGACACGCTGCGGGCGCCGTGGTTGGTGGCGATCACAGCGTGGCTCACCGAGCGAGCCACCTGCGGCGAGTGCGCCGTGGTCAGTTGCTCGGCGCTGACTCGGGCCTACCGGGACGTCCTGCGGGGCGCGGGTGCGGATGTCCGGATAGTGCACCTGGCGGGTCCTTATGAGCTGGTCGAGCAACGGCTGGCCGCCCGCCGCGGTCACTTCATGCCGCGAGAGCTGCTGGCATCCCAGTACGCCACACTCGAACCGCTGGCCGCCGACGAGCCTGGCCTCACCGTTGACCTCGCCGGCACCCCAGAAAAAATCGCCAATGACGTACTGCGTTGGGCACGGCGCGGAGCTGGACACTGTTAGCGGCATTTCGGTGAGAGGGGCCCTCGGTCATGCAGCGTGTCGATGTCGTGCCCCGCTGGCTGGACGGATCCCTGGACGAATCCGGCGCGCGGTGCTGAGCGTCCCGCGTGCCGCGCTGCTGGTGCTGGCCAAGGCGCCGGTGCCGGGCCAGGTGAAGACCCGGTTGTGCCCGCCGGCCACCCTCGCCCAGGCTGCCCGGATCGCCGCGGCAGCCTTTCTGGACACCGTGGACGCGGTGCTGGAGGTGCCCGACGTGACACCCGTGGTAGCGCTGAGTGGCGATCTTGTCCACGCGGTTGACGCTGCCGCGCTGACCGAGCAGTTGGGGGCTACCACGGTGCTGGCGCAGCGCGGAACGACGCTGGGCCATCGGATCGCTGCCGCGTACACCGACACTGCCGTGGTGCTCGGTCACCGGCCGGTGTTGCAGATCGGGATGGACACCCCGCAGGTCGATGCCACGTTGCTCAGCCAGTGTCTCGACCTGCTTGACGGAGACGGCGTGGACGCCGCGCTCGGCCCGGCCACCGATGGGGGTTGGTGGGTTCTGGGCGTACGGCGGCCCGAGCTGGCCGATCTGATCGCTGATATTCCGACGTCGCGTCCGGACACCGGGGCGCGGACGATGGCCGCGCTGCGGGCCGCCGGATGCCGGGTGGTCGAGCTGCCCGAGTTATCCGATGTGGACACCTGGGAGGACGCGGCCGCGGTGGCCGCTGACGTGCCCGATGGCCGGTTCGCCGCCGCTGTCGCCGCCACTGTGGCGGCACTGGAGGGCCGCCGGTGACGCGTTAGCGCGGGAGCCAGGACCGTGCCGTCCCGGGGGACCCCATCGGGCAGCGGAGAATCCTCCGCCGGGCCCGTTCCGAGCCGGTGGCGTCGGGCCTGTCGGCCCAGCCGTTCCTGTCCCGCTGGCTTGCCGTGACCGCAGTGCTCTTCGCGATTTCCGCGGCTATCCTGGGGTGCGCGTGGCCATGGTCGGCAATGGCAGGTTCCGTGGCGCGCGGCGAGGTGCACCATGAGCGTGGCCGGGTCGGTGCTCCTGGCCTGTCCGGCCTGGAGGTGTGCCAGCTGTTGCGGATCGAGGGCCCGGTGCCGATCGTCCTACTCACCACCCCGGGCGAGGAGGAGGATCGCATCGTCTGCCTGGACCTGGGCGTGGACGACTACATCGCCAAGCCGGTCAGCCCCGACGAGCTCGTGCTGCGGGTCGGGTCGGTGCTGCGCTGGGTGCGGTCCGCGCCGCCGGCGACCCAGCTGCCGCCGATCACTGATGACGGGCTGCTGGTGGACGTCGCCGCCCGCCGGGCGGTGCTGGGCGGGCAGGAACTGGTGCTCACCGTGCGCGAGTTCGACCTGCTGGCCTTCCTCCTTCAGCGCCCGGGTCGGGCCTTCACCCGCAGTGAGCTGCTCGAGCAGGTCTGGGGCTGGACCTTCGGCGATCACTCCACGGTGACCGTTCACGTGCGACGGTTGCGGGAAAAGGTGGAGATCGACCCCGCCGCGCCAAGGAGAATCGTGACGGTATCGGGTGACAGTATCGGCTACCGCTACGACCGCACAGAGTGACCGCAGTGCTTGGCGGGCTGTTGTATGGGCCGCTGATCTACCGGTTCGCCCAGGAGGCCCACGGCCACGGGGTGCCGGAGGTGATGATCGCGGTCGCGGAGAACGGCGGCCGGATCCGCCCGCAGGTCAGCCTCGTACACCCCTCTTAGTCCCGGAGACCGGATCAACGCCCCCGCCCCCATCGACAGCGCCACTCACCCCACCGACGACACCGCGTGACGGTCGCGGTTCCAGGCATGTCCGCCATGGCGCGAGCGTTGCGCCTGCCGAAAGGCCCTGACCCTGCGCATTGGCCTGTCGTGTCCGGGTGGCCGCGCTGGTGGATGGCCGCAGTCGCCTGCCGTTGGCTAGGATGACCCTCGTGACTGCGGCGTTCGAGGTGTCCCCTGATGATCCCCAGCAGGTCGCCGAGGCCATCGCCCGCGCCGCCGAGGGCGCGGTGGTGCACCTGGTCCGCGACGGCCGCGCCGTCGCGGACATCGTTCCCGCCACGGCGCAGCCCACTCGGGCGCTGCGCGACCCGCGACACATCCAGATCAGCCAGATGATGGCCGACCGCTTCGGCGCACCCACCCTGGCCGACTACCGCAGGGCCTACGACAGCACCGGCACACCGTGGCCAGGCGACGACTACATCCGGCGCAACCACCCGGTCGCGGACGCCTCCTGAGCACCATCGTGAGCGAGTCCTTCGCCGCGTCCGCCGCCGGCAAGGTCCTCGACGCCAGCGCTGTCGCCGCCTGGGCCTCGGGCCATCTCGGGATGCAGACCTGGTTCGGTATCGCCTGGGAGCTGCAGCTCAGTTTCTACTTGCCCGCGTTCGCCCGCAGCGAGGCAATGCTGCTGCATCCGGCGACTGAACCGCTGATCGAAACCCTGGCCCGGGCACCCTACGTCGTGCTCGCCGACCTGGGACCCGCCGAAGCTCCGGACGCCTTTGGCGCATCGATCCAAACCTGTCCATCGACGTGCTGTAAAACGGCCCCGGGGTCTGGGCACAGCGCTGACCAGCTCGAATCATGCCAATGGCACCTGGTGAGAGCTACCTTCACGACAGGTCCGTCACCTACCAACCTAGAAGCCGTAGTTCTCACCGAGCCATTCGAACATCGGATCGAGGCTGGCGAGGCCAGGGTTCAGGATATTGTCGAACTCCTTGTCGTCCACATCCAGGTTCGACGGCAGATGCCACTTGCCCCGGAAGTCGCTCCTGTTTGAATCGTTCTGGTTGACGTAGACCTTCGGCACCTTCATCTCATCGTTGAACCTGTTGGCAACGGCAACAGCCAGGCGACTGTCGTCGATGTAGCGGTTGTCGCCCATCACCATGGAGAAGAAGAACTCGCCGCACTCCAGCATCAGCGTGATGGAGCGTCCTTCGCCCTTGTCGAACCGCAGCGCGACCAGGTCCCCGAGCACCTCGTACCTGAGTGACTCCCGCTGGGCGTAGTCGTGCAGCAGCTGGCGCCAGGCGTCTTTCAACAACGGCATCTTGGCTCCTTCATCTCGTGGACACTTATCAGGTTCGGCGGAGGATCTTCTGGACGAGCTCGTCGGTCAGGCCAGCACGCAGAACCCGCGCCACGGGATCGTTAGGATCGAGGCCCGGTGGCAGCTGGGTCGCCTTTAATACCTCGCGTGCCAGTAGGACCGCGCCGTTGACCACGGCAAGGTCCGGGTCGGCCAGGCGCAGCACCGGCCGTCCGGTGTGCGCGAACAGCATGTCGCCGATCATCGGCAGTCGGCTGCTGCCACCCACGGGGAGAATCATGTCCACGTCGGACCAGCTCAGACCCGCCGCCGCCACGGTCCTGTCCGCCTCGGTGAGCGTCTGGTTCAGTAGCGGCCGAAGGAGGTCGGCGAGCTCCTCGCGGGTGAGCTCGGCCTCGATCTCGTCCCCCAGCGGGTACAGCGCCTCGGCGTGCGACTCGACCACCGAAAGGCGGAGCTTGAACTTGCGGCACAGCTCGAGCAGCAGAATTCGCTTGTTCAGCTTCGCGCGATTGGTCGTCGGACCGTCGAACAGCTCGGCCTTTTCGGCCGGAAACTGGTCGCATGTCCAGCGCAGAATCTCCCGGTCGAACCGCCCACCACCGACGTCCGGCAGCCCGCCCGGCTCCCCGAGCAACGTGAAGTCGTTTCCCATACTGCGCGCCAGCGCGATGTCGAAGGTTCCACCGCCCAAGTCGTAGACGCAAAACGTTCGCCCGCGCTCCGGCCGGTGTTCGGCGAAAGCATGGCGCAGCGCGGCCACCGGCTCGGCAACCAGGTGAATGGTCTCGCGGGCGAATCCGGCGCCGACCGCCGCGTCCTTCATCAACTCTTCGTTGCCGCTGGCCCAGCTCGCCGGGATCGTGATGACGACGGCCTCGGGACTGCCGTCCACTGCTTTGCGCGCGCAGTCACGCAAGAAGCGCAGCACCTCCGCCGTAAGCTCGTGGACCAGGTAAGACCGGTCGCCGAGATAGACGGGCTCATCGCTGCCGAAGTACATCTTGAACTCGCTGCGATGGTCTACCGGCCGCATCGCCTTGACCCCTTCGGCGGCGTGCCCCACCACCAGCTGTCCCCGAGGGGTTAGCCCGACCGAGGTGGGCAGCGAATGGCCGCTGAACGGCGCCGCTGGGTCCTTGACTCCGATCACGATGCCGTCCGGACGGCCGATCATCAGCGCGGATGTCGAGGTCCCGAAGTCGATGCCGTAGACGAACGACCCATCGGCGGCGTTCACGCGCCCTCCACCGCGCCACCTTGCTCCCCGGAGCGCTCGATCCGATCAGCTCGCCTCACCAGCTCCTCGGCCTGCCGCAGCCATTCGGTGTTGCGCGCCTCCAGCTTCTCCAGCTCGGCACGGCGGCTGACAAGCTGCGCCTGCGTGCGTTCCCTGCGTTCAGCCAGCTTCCGCCGAGTCGTGACGGCGGTGTCCCGGGCCAGCTCGATCTGCCGCTGGAGATCATGGGTCAGGCTGCGGTTCAACTCGTTGACGGCGTTGTCGAAGCCGTTCATCGCCCGCACCAAGTTGCTGCGGATCTGCGCACGAGCGTTGTCCCTGATCGCTGCGATCTGTCGCTGGGCACAGGTCCTCGCGTCCGCCTTGGCTTTCCGCTCCGCCTCTTTACGCGAGTCCTGCCATCCGAAGATCCCACCGAGAATCTTGCCGACGAAGGCGCCGACGCCCGCGCCCACCGCCATGCCGACCGGCCCGCCCACGATCCCCACAATCCCGCCGACAATGCCGAGGAGCCCCGCGCCGCTCGTCGCCGAACGCCATACCGTCTGGAGGCTGCGCCCCGGCGCCATGGCCTCGTCGGGCGCGCGCTCACCGATCGGCGTCACTACGGCGAAGTTTGGCCGGAAGCCCGACTCGGTGACGGACGGCTCCAGTGGGATTCTGGTCCGATCGGCGAAGTCCATGAACGCTCGCGACGCGGCCCGTTCCAGCTGTGCCATTGCTGTCTCGACGACGTCGATCATCGCGCGGGCGATTACATGGAGCACTCCCTCCAGATCCCCCGGGTCGTCGGTGATCTCACTGCGTTCGTTCAACGTGGTCTCAAACAGCTCGAACTCCCTGCGCAGCCCCCGCCCAATCGACTTGGCCGGCTCGTTCACCGCCTCGCGCAGATCACGGCGCCAGGAGGCGCTGTCAGCCGCGAGAACCTTGGCCTGCTTCTCGTGAACGGCCAGCTCTGCGTCGATCTCGGCCAACGCCGCGCCGCTGTCGGCGGCCAGCTCGACCCGAATCGGTGCCGCGACCGTCTCCACCGCCCCCATGAGGCCCTCGAGACAGAGGCGGACTCGGCGCGCCCCGGCCGACCGTGCCAGTCGGGTCCACAGTTCCCGCTCCAGCTCGGGGTAGCCGGAAGCGGCCGCGAGCTCGGGGTCATCGTCCAGCGCGTCGAACCAGTCGGTGGAGGAGACCGCGACCACGACGATCTCATCCACGGGTTAACCGGTCCTCTCAGCGATCTTCACCCTGTTTGCCTCTACTACCGGGGCCGGGTCGACCACCTTATCTCGCCTGGTCAGCACGGTAATGATCACTGGACACTTGGCTACGGCACGATCCAGGAAGTCCAGTTCCACGGTGGTGAACGTCTCGGTCGCGTCCCCGACGAAGATCAGCGCGTCGGCCTGGCTGAGGAACGCGTGCGTGGCGGCGTCATGGGCCATGTTGAGCCCACCGATTCCCGGGGTGTCGACGAGCACCAGACCGCTGCGCAACGACTCGATCGGTGCCTCCACCAACACGGAGCGGACCCTGCGACGGTAGGCCAAACCACTCTACTTGGGGCCTGGGGGTAGCTATCGGAGCGCTGGGCCGACCTTGTGGCGTGGCTCGAGGAACTCGAAGGACACCGCCAGCGCAGCCGCCCGGCCAGTCCGGGTCGCCGGCTTGGCGTCGCGCCGGACCCTGCCGAAGTCGACGTCGGCGTCGCTGGGCCGCATCTCCCACAACGGCTGGGCGAACCAGTCCTGGATCAGCTCCAGGTGGTTGGTGTCGTTGCGGATGGTGCTGTCGGCCAACCCGGCCGAGACACGCGCCAGCACGAACCCAGCCTGCAGATCAGTCTCCAATTCCGCGAGCTCCACCTCGGTCGTCGACGCCCGTTGCTCACGCAGATCGCGCACCACCAGTGCCAACCCACACTTCCCGACTTCACCCAGAGCGACTAAATCTCACTGTCAGTAAGATCGGTTCACTCATACTGAAGTTGAGTCAGAACAGACCACGATCATCCAGACGAGACTGCAGCCCCTGGCCCAGGCGCTATGGGGCTAACAGTCAGCCGCCGACGAACTCAGAAACCCGGCAACTGTTGTGCTTCCCAGTTCCATCAGGTTGCGGGGTCGGTTACTCCGCCGGGGCTGCTCTGGCGTTCGGTGTCCCAGCCGGCGCGCCGAGCGCCGGCCTGGTAGGCACTTTCGTAGAATTCCAGCGCCGTGGCTTTGGGGTCGGCTTGGTGACGGGCGTCGTCGTAAGGCAGGACGGCCAGGTGGCTGCCTCGCTGCGCCACCCATCGGGCAGCGGCCGGCCGCAGTGGCTCATCGGCCAGTCCGGCTGGCTCCGGGGCGGTGTAGGAGTAGAACGCCGGTGCGGGGAAGGTGTCGTCGCCGAACCAGAACCCGGAGCTGATGACTTCCCGGGAGTAGGCCTCCCGAGTGACCGAATCAACGCTGGCGGGGTGATCGATGTGGCGGTCGGAGAACCGGGTGACCGCAAGGTCGAAGGTGTGCCAGAAGTGATGCACTGGGCTGATCTTTCCGGAGAACCCGCTGGCGAACTCCTCCAGCACGAGGTTGACGTGGCTGAGCACGTGCCAGTAGCGAGTGGCCCATTCCGGGTCATAGGTCACGTGCTCGGTGTCCTCGGCAAATGGTCTGTCTCCGTCGGGCAGATCGAATGGGTGGGGATGCTCAACCCGCGCGTCAACACCGAGCGTGCTCAGCGCCCGCATCGTGTTCTGGTAGAACGACGCCACCGATTGCCCAGCCAGCGGGAACGACACCGCCTGACCGGTGATCGAGCAGACAAGCAGCTGGTGGGCCACGAAGTCGAAGTCGATCGTGAAGATCGGGTCGCAGCCCATCGGGCGGGTGGTGATGCCCCGGCCGGTGAGATGGAACGGCACGTTCCACCAGTGGTTACGCCGCACGCTGGCGGCCAGCCGGACCTTGCCCACCACCTGGGCGAACCGATGCAAGGTCTCCTTGGTCTCGGCCCAGGCCTTCAGCGGCAAGGACGGGAACAACTCCATGACCTCGACCCTAACCCCCTCTGTGGGATGTCCCATGCGTTCCTGCGAGGTTCTCACCGGTCTGGGACGGTCTTGACTGCAACCACACCGCCGAGGGCAACCACCTCGGGGTGGGTTAGCCGGTCAGGGTTTTCGCCCGACGCCGCCGAACGTATCCACCTCGGCGGGGACGCCGAAGGAGTTCGTGTCGGGCCGCCAACGCGGACATGAGACTATGCCTGGCTCCATGAGTTCCAGGCCGGTGAAGAAGCGTGCGATCTGTTCGATGCCGCGCAGGCAGTAGGGGGCTGAGCTGGCTTGGTTCCAGACTTGCATGGCTTCATTGAACTCTCTCCCCCGAACGATGTTGGTACTGTCGCTGACCGTAAGGTAGCTACTGGAGGGTAGGGCATCCATGAGTCGGTTTACGATGGTATAGGCTTCGGCGTCGTCGGTGATGTGCCCCAGGATCCCGTTCAGCATGAGCGCGACCGGTTGGCCGAAGTCCAGCGTCTGGAGGGCCGCTTGCAGAATCGTGTCGGGTTCGCGCAGGTCCGCGTCGATGTGCTGACACGCGCCTTCGGGGGTGCTGGTGAGCAGGGCGCGGGCATGCGCCAGCACCAGGGGATCGTTGTCGACGTAGACAATGCGCGAGTTCGGGGCCACCCGCTGGAGGACCGAGTGGGTGTTGTTGGCGCTCGGCAGGCCGGTGCCGATGTCAAGGAACTGGCGAATACCCGCTTCACCTGCCAGATACCGGACTGAGCGGGCGATGAACGCTCGGGAAGCGCGGGCTACCGGGATGATGTCCGGGAAGATCTCACGGAACTGGTCGCCGACCTCGCGGTCCAGGCGGTAGTTGTCCTTGCCGCCCAGCCAGTAGTTCCAGATCCGGGCCGACTGCGGCACGGTGGTGTCGATGTTGGACGATTTCTGGCCGGGGGTGAACGAGCGGTTTATCACGGTTGCACTTTCACTCTGCTTCACGTCGCGACGGCACTGTCAAGGTAGCGCCGAAAAGAATTAAGTTCCTTGGGTCAGAGAGCGGGGGGTGATATCAGGGTGGCCGCGCAGCGGCGGAGGCTGGGGGCTATTACGCCGCAGCGCGGCGACGCCAGGCCGCAGCGGGGAGAAGAGAGGTGCTCGGCAGGCGTCTTGGGACTGATGATCCCGTCCCGGCGATAACAATCAGGGGCCGCATGACTAAGGTGTTGAATATTCCGAGGGTTTGTGCGTGGTTCCAGCCGGTTTGGGACGGTCTTGAGCGCAGCCGTTCAGCACGTTGAACGCCGTCGCGGTACGCACGGTTCGATTACTTCCTGAACCCCGAATCGCCTTGATTCATGTCTGTGCCCCTTCCTGGGCGGCGGTTGTTGGCTTGGATGTCCGGGGCATGGCCCGGGCGTGTGGCAGCAGCACCACCCGCACCCGAGTGGCTGGTACGGGGCTATGTGTGGTCGTCGCCGGTTGCGGGGCGTTCAGGGGTTGGTGCTGGGCCAGGTCTACTGGCGGCGGTGTGACATCCCCGGCGGCCACGATGTCCGCGCGGGATCTGGTTCGGGAGGTGGGAGGATAAGTGGTGGCGCCACCGATGCCCCCCACCCAAGGGCGGCGCCACCACCGGGACCGGCGGCCGCTGTACTCATCTCCCGAACCCCCACTCCGGGTTTCGGCTGCCGGTTGCTGGACGGTGGAGCCGTGGCCCACCGCGGTTCGTGCGGACCAACCCACGAGGGCCCACCACGCCGGGCGGAACGCTCGGGGTTGGTGTGGTGACATCGGGGTGGACACCCGCGCGACGCGCACCCTCAGCCGTCGCGACGGTCCTGGAAGGCGCATGAATACCTCCGAACGGCAGGTGCTTGACGCGAGTCGCCGAGTTCTAGCGACGCCGGGGTCCGGGGCGTGTATGACAGCTAATGCACGTGCACGTGCGCGTGCATTAGGGAGAAAGTAGCGCCTGACCTACACGGTGTCAATTGAGAACTGGACAAATCGGTGAAGGCGGGTACGGCGGGCGGGCCCTGATCAGTGCCGGTGGGCCGGGCCGAGGGCCCGGTGGTTGCGGCGATGGCGTCGAAGGTCGGCTGTGCGTAGATCGCCAGGCTCGTGAGGCTGGTGTGGCGGCTCTTGGCAGTCAATGTCGGGCGCTGGACGCCGGCCTCGGAACTGCGTCAGCCGCGAGTGCGGAGCTGCTTGCCTGTGGGATTGCGACGTGCGCTCAGACCGGCCGGCTGAACGGGCCGATCAGCCAGTTCCCTGGAGCGTTCTCGTCGTCGCTGAGATAGAACTCGCAGATGGCGGTTCTGAATTCCTCGTGGCTGATGGCACCGTCGCTGTCACGGTCGAGGCGGCGGAAGGCGTCGCTGGAATGCTCGGGTGGAATCCCCAGCGCGCTGTACATCTGGATGTATTCCTGCGATTCCAGTACGCCGTCCTTGTTGGTGTCGAGCGCGGACAGCAGGGCATCGGCGATAGCCAGTACGGCGCTTTCGAAGTTCTCCGGGGATGTGATGCTGGACTTCATGACCTCGACGAACTTCGGCCGGGTCAGTCTCCCGTCCACGTCGGTGTCCCCGAGGGTGAGCAGCAGCCCCCACCACATCTCGAAGGCATCTCTCATCGCAGTCGCGTTCGCCTGGTCCTCCTCCTGTGCCAGGGCGGCGAACAGCTCGGCCATCTGCTGGAAGTCCTCGTGCGTGAGAGAGCCATCCTTGCCCTGATCGAACCAGTCAAAGAGAGCGATGAACTTCCGGTCCTTCACGGCGTCCGACATAGCTGCCCCAACGTTTCCCCCGCGCATGACACACGCTGCGCCACTGCGATCTGTAATGACGTTAGAAGCACCGGGAGCAGAGTGTCAACAGGGGTTCAGCCCAAATGCGCTGGTCGTTCTCCACAGGCGGGTCAGCCGGTGTGGGTAGGCACGCACAACACCTCACCATGGAGGACGGCGAACCACCCGTTGTCCTGCTCAGCCCAGTGGCGCCAACCGTCCGCCATGTTCTCGAGGTCTTCGCGAGTGGCGAGGTGCTGGTCCAGGGCCTGCTCGGCGAGCGTCGAACTGGTGACCCGCTGCGCCCACAGGCCACCCCACCACGCGCGTTCCTCCGGCGTGGCGTAACACCATGCTGTGGCGGAGCTGATGATCTCGCTGAACCCGGCTGCTGTGGCCCAGGAGAGCAGACGCCGTCCCGCGTCGGGTTCGCCGCCGTTGTTCCGCGCGACCCGCTGATACATGTCCAGCCAGCGCTCGAGGCGGACATCCGGTGGATACCACGTCATCGTCGCGTAGTCGGCGTCCCTGACGGCGACGACCCCGCCCGGTGTGCATACCCGTCGCATCTCGCGCAGCGCTGCGACTGGCTCCGAAAGGTGTTGCAGGACCTGATGGGCATGGACAACGTCGAACGTGGCCTCCGGGAAGTCCAGCTTGTACACGTCGGCTAAAGCAAAGGAGACGTTGCGCAGGCCGTGACGCTGCGCCTCGACGCGGGCCTCTCCCAGCGGCGCCGGATGGTTGTCGATGCCCACCACGCTGCCGGGCGTCACTCTCCGGGCGAGGTCGGTGGTGATGGTGCCGGGACCACAGCCGACGTCCAGCACCTGCTGACCCGGCCGCAGGTGCGGGATCAGGTATGCGGCGGAGTTGCTCACCGTCCGCCAGCGTTGCGACCGCAGCACGCTGTCGTGGTGGCCGTGGGTGTAGGTGTTTCGCTGTTCGGACACCTGTCAAGCCTGCCAAAAAAGCGCCTCCTACCCGGGGCGTGGAGCAGGGGTGGGCCAGTTTGTTCCACCTTGTTGAGCGGCTACCACTACTGCCGCCTCGCCTGCGGGCGGCCTGAACAGTGAGGAACAGGAACGTCTGGCGCAGGCTATTGCTGTGCCCAGTTGGGTGGACGGGAAAGTCATCGACCACATTGAGACCATACTCCAGAATTGCAAGCGGTAAAACGATACCCTGGGACCGCAGACGGTGCTGCACACGGTGCTCGCGCAACGGCAACTGGTTCATAGCCTGCTGGCGGACTGCCCGGCCGCCCTGCGCCGCCGTTTGCTTTCGGTCTACAGTAATATGTCTAGTTCCGCCGGACATTACTTTTTTGAGCCCCGAACCCCGAGTCACCGGCGAGGAGCAGTTGGGGGATCTGGCTGAACTCGTACTGCGGGGGGTCGGCGGCAGCGGACAGGGTGAAGCACCAGATGACGTCGAATCGGTTGTCGGGCCATGTCGGTGGGATGATGGTGCCGGGGGCAGTGGGGATGGCCATGGCGAGGGCCGGAATGTGGTGGTGTTCCCAGCAGATCAGAACGATCCCGGAAGAGTTGTCGACGACGGCCCTGGCCAGATCCTGCTCGGCGCCCTGGGGGTAGGGGCTGGCGATCGGGATGCCTGACCGATCGCTGATCCCGAGGATCGTCTGGTAGGTCCGGTGGGCGATGGTCTTGGCCTCGTTGCCGTTTGACGGGCAGAAGAGGTGGCTGGGGACGGCGAGCCCGACGCGGATGGGATCGATCGCGGGGTCGAACAGCACCGCGAGGGCGCCGGAGCGCTGCCATCCGCGGGGTGTCAGGGAGTGCGGGTCCTGGTTTCCGTTGATGTCGATCCCGAACGGCGGACTGGGGTTCGGGGTGTTGTCGTCGGGCGGCTTTTCGCCGTGCCGGATGATGAAGATCCGCTGGGGTGGGCCGCCGTCCGTACCGTTCATGAGCGCGCACCTCCGTCCGTAGCGGTGTCGACGACGGTGATGAGGCGGTCGCACCACGATTTCTGCGGGCGGGGCACCGAGCGATGAATGCCGGTCAGTGACCCTGTGGCAGCGTCGCTGCGGCGAAAGCCGTGTCGGCAGTCGCGGTAGCGGTCAGGGACGATGCGGGTGACGCTCTGGTCGTTGTGAACATGGCCGGTAACGACGACATTGGGCCGACGCGCAGCATCGCCGACGACACCCAGCCATTCCGTTATAGTTGTCATTTCTATTACTTTCGTCTGTTCGGTCAGGATTTTCCAGTGCAACTCCGTAACGGCTCGACCCGGTTCAGGAGTCATGACTGGAGACACGGGCGGGACGCCGCCTGATCTGATACGGCGCCGTGTGGA
>CAWGJH010000005.1:0-119847 GCA_963822695.1 uncultured Actinomycetota bacterium | reverse complement strand
CGTGAAGTCGCACGCGTTGAGTGAGTCACATCGATTGGAGGCTTGATTAAATGTCGAGGATGTGATTTCGGGCCAGTGTCCAAGAGGCCTGTTCCCGCCCTGACGGGCGTCGCGAGTAATCGCGGGGTCTGAAGCTCAGGGTTCACGCCCAAGGGTGCCCGCTCCATCCGGGTGCTACAGGTCAGGGAAAGAACCGGAAGGGCGAACGTGAGTAAACCCCTGATGATGCCTCGTCACAGATGGCCCCGGGGATGGGATGTGGTGCTGGGGTGGAGGACTGGCCGCTGGGAAGCGGCAGGTGGCGGCTGTAGAGCCCCTGGCAGCCGTGTGGACACCACCGTTCCGGGGTAGAGGGGGCGCCCGACCCGGTCGTCTCTCGCGCGTGCGGAACACGGGAACCCCGTCAGGGTCCAGCAATCGCTGGTAAGCCGACCGTGAGGAAGGCCCCATTCCCTGGCGGGAACAGGATGGTCTAAGAAGGTGCGACACGAAGTCCCAGACAGTGAGTGGATCTACCAAGGTGGAGGTCGAGTGAGTTCGAAGGTGTGATCCCAGGCCAGTGTCCATGGGCCTGTCCCTGTCCCGGCGTGCGTCGCTGGTAACGGCGGGGTGCGAAGCCCGGGGGTAAAGCCGAAGGTCCCCTGTTCCATTCGGGGGAAAGACGGGCGAAGGGAATGGTCGGACGGGCGAACGTGAGTGAACCCCTGGTAATGCCTCGTGAGAGATCCTCTCGTGAATGGGACGTGGTAGGCGAGAGTGTAGGGTTGGCGGTTGGGAAGCCGCAGGTGCCGGCTGGATACTTCTTGTCAGCCGGGAGGACACCACCATCCCGGGGTCGAGGGGGCGCCCACCCCGATCGGTTCTCCTGTCTGGGGAATGTGGCAATCCCGTTGAGGTCCGGGCCGTGTGTGGCTCGGTAGGCCGACCGTAAGGAGAGTTGAAGTCCTCAGCGGGGACAGGATGGCGCGAGAAGCGGAGGCCGGTATGTCGAAAGGCGACGGGAAAGCGATCGTGGATGACCGTGTCTCCCCGCGGTGCGGTCGTATAACCGGCCGGATACGGGTCCTGGTGGCCCGGCCCGAAAGGGCGCTGACGTGCGCCGGGTGGATCTGCGAATGATGACGGGAAGTGTGGTGCTGGAACTGACGGGCAAGTTGGACACGGCGGCCACCCTCGAGGGGGAGACCGTAGTGAACGGACCGGAAGGTGGCCTTGTCGACTGGGACGCGGTGTCGTGGCGGTCGGTCGATGAGGACGTACGGCGTCTGCGCCAACGGATCTTCGCGGCGACGCGGGCTGGTGACTACAAGCGAGTCCGCAGTTTGCAGAAGTTGATGTTACGGAGCCGGTCGAACGCTCTGGTGAGTGTTCGGCGGGTCACCGAGGTCAATGATGGCCGAGCGACGGCTGGGCTCGACGGGAAGGTCATCACATCCTCCCGAGAGAAAGCCGAGTTGGTGGACGAGATCCAGCGGTCCGGCACCACGTGGCGGGCCCGGCCCGTGAAAAGAGTGTTTATCCCTAAGGCGAATGGGAAGCGGCGCCCGCTCGGGATTCCTGTTATCGCTGATCGCGCGCAGCAAGCTCGTGTGCGTAACGCGTTGGAGCCTGAGTGGGAAGCCCGGTTTGAACCTCGATCGTACGGGTTTCGACCGGGTCGGGGATGCCATGACGCGATCGAGGCTATTTTCCGAACCGCGTGTCGAGCGCAGTCGACACGGTTATGGGTTCTTGACGCGGATTTGAAATCGGCATTTGACCGAATCAACCATGACCTGCTGCTCGACTTGATCGGCTATTTCCCCGCGCGGGAACTGGTCAAGAAATGGTTGACGGCGGGTGTGGTCGAGAAAGGTCACTTCACGCCCACGGTGGAGGGAACACCGCAAGGTGGCGTGATTAGCCCATTGCTATTGAACATCGCATTGCATGGGATGGAGCGGGCGGCGGGAGTGCTGTATCAACAGAACCAGAGAGAAGCGGCGAGAACGAGGTCGAGCTCTCCGGTCCTGGTGAGATACGCCGACGACGCCGTAGCGTTGTGTCACAGCCGAGACGAGGTTGAGCAGGTAAAGCAACGACTGTCTCAATGGCTGGAACCTCGGGGTCTGGTCTTCAACGAGGAAAAGACTCGAATCGCGCACCTCTCGGAGGGAATCGATTTTCTGGGGTTCACGATACGGCGGTATGGAAACAAGTTGCGTATCACTCCCAGCGTCGCCAGTGTCAGGCGGTTTCGGGAACGGCTACGGACCGAGGTTCGTGCTCTGCGTGGGTCGAACGCATCGGAGGTCATCATCACCCTGTCCCCGATCATCCGGGGCTGGGCTGCTTATTACCGGACGGTGGTGTCCAGCCACGTCTTCGACGGGCTGGATCACTACCTGTGGCGACTGCTCTACCGTTGGGCGGTCCGTTCACATCGGAACAAGCCGAAACGGTGGATCGTCACGCGCTATTTCGGCAAGTTCAACAAGGCCCGGGAGAATCGGTGGGTGTTCGGAGACCGCGACAGCGGTCGTTATCTTCCGTATTTCTCCTGGACCAAGATCCGGCGGCATAAGATGGTCGCGGGAACGGCGTCTCCGGACGACCCGAACCTCACCCACTATTGGGCGGACCGTCGCAGGAAGCAACAACGCACGCTGCTGAGCGCGCCAGCCCTTCGGCTGCTGTGGGCTCAGCAGGGCCGATGCGCAACGTGCGGAGGAATGCTCTTGTATGCCAACGAGCCACCGGATTCCATCCTTGAATGGGAACGATGGCTGCGGACCACGATGATGGGGATCGGGAAAGGCTGGATCTCCACAGTGAAAGTTGGCTCGCCGCCGGACACCCGCCTGATCCACTCTTTCTGCCGGAAACGAGCTTCCTTGGAATCGGCAGAACGGTCAGAACCAGTCAGCGAAACGCCTTAAGGATCTGCTTGAGCCGTGTGCCGCGATGAGTGGCACGCACGGTTCTTAGGGGGGAGGAGCGCAGCAATGCGCTCCTCCTACCCGACCGAATGCCGGCAGCTGAAAGGCAGCAGGAAACCGGGACAGTAGTGCCGCTCCTCCAGCGGGGTGTTGCCGGATAACTGGCCGGATACCGGGCGAGACGCCCGGGCCTGACAAGGCGCTGACGTGGACCGGGTGAGCCTTTGATGATCTTCTGAAACGGTAAACGAACCGAAGGGCAAGTTAGACGCCATGATGACCGAAGTGGTCGCGGTGACCGCGTCCGGGGTGTTTGTGGTGAACGGACCTAAGGACGATCCCGACAGTGACGGCATCTACCTCAGATGGCGCGACGCCGAGGACAACGTAGCGCGCCTGGGACAGCGGATCTTCAAGGCAACGCGGGCTGCGGACTTCACGAAGGTGCGGAGTCTGCAGAAGCTGTTGTTGCGCAGCCTGTCCAACACGCTGCTCAGCGTGCGGCAGGTCGCCCAGCGCAACAAGGGCCGCTCGACCGCGGGAATCGACGGGCGGGTCGCACTGACCCTGCCGGCCGTGGCCAAGCTGGCTACCGACGTCCACCAGACGCGGACGAGCTGGCAGCCCCTGGCGGTCAAGCGGGTGTATATCCCGAAGGCACGTGACAAAACCAAGCTGCGCCCGCTCGGCATTCCCGTGATCATGGATCGGTGCCATCAGGCGCGGGTCCGTCATGCACTGGAACCCGAGTGGGAAGCCCGGTTCGAGCCCCGATCCTATGGGTTTCGGCCGGGTCGCGGTTGCCAGGACGCGATCGAGGCTATCTTCAACACGTTACGCGGTAAGACCGCACGACGGTTGTGGATCCTGGACGCGGACCTGGAAGCGGCGTTCGACCGGCTCGATCACGACCACCTACTCGGTCAGCTCGGATCGTTTCCCGCGCGGGGACTGATCCGTGGTTGGCTCAAGGCAGGGGTGTTTGAGCCGGGTAAGGGGTTCGCCCCCACCGAGCAGGGCAGCCCACAAGGCGGAGTCATTAGTCCCCTGTTGTTGAACGTCGCATTGCACGGCCTGGAACAGGCCGCCGGAGTCCGCTATCTCACCACCGGCGTGGACGCCGGGGATATACGGCGGGACAGCCCGGTGATGATCAGGTACGCCGACGATATGCTCGCCCTATGCCACACTCGGCAGCAGGCCGAGCAGATCAAGGCACAGCTAGCCGAATGGCTGCAACCTCGGGGCTTGGCCTTCAACGAGGCCAAGACACACATCATCGGCGCCAGCCGGGGATGTGACTTCCTGGGGTTTAGCATCCGACGCTACCCCAACGGCAAGCTGCTGATCAAACCAAGCACGGCGGCCCAAAGACGGGTCCGGGAACGGCTCGCGGCCGAGGTCCGCTCACTGCGCGGGAACAACGCGGTGGCCCTCATCGCCCGCCTCAACCCCAAAATCCGGGGCTGGGCCGCCTACTACCGGCACGTGGTGTCCGGCGAGGTGTTCAATACCCTGGACGCCTACGTATTCAACCTCACCTACCGGTGGGCGTTACGCGGACACCGCAACAAACCGAAACGGTGGATCGTCGACCACCACTACGGCGCATTCCACCCCACCAGGAACGACCGATGGGTATTCGGCGACCGCCACAGCGGCTCCTACCTCGTCAAGTTCTCCTGGACACGGATCGTCCGCCACCAGATGGTCAAAGGCGGGGCCTCACCCCACGACCCCGCCCTGACCAACTACTGGAACACCCGGCGCGGCAGAAACCCACCCCCACTGGGCCGGTCCACGCTACGGCTACTCCAAGCCCAGCACGGCCGCTGCCCACTCTGCGGGGACTACCTCCTGCTCGCCGACCACCAGCCCACATCCCCCACCGAATGGGAACAATGGCTGACCGCCACCCGCAAAGCGATCACCAAACAGGCGATCACCACAGCGGAAAGCGATAAACCGGACGATCACAAACCCCGTCTCATACACACCCACTGCCAAAAGCGCCACACCAACGCCCACGGCAACAGTCCCGAACAGCCTCAACCGCCCGCCTTGCCCTCGCGGCTTGCTTGAGCCGTGTGCGGCGACGAGTCGCATGCACGGTTCTTAGGGGGGTGCGGCGCAGCAATGCGCCGCACCTACCCGACGCGGGCGCAGCAATGCGCCCGCGCTACCCGACAGATGAGCGGAAGCGATCTGTCTGATGACGCGTCGAAAAGTGTTTAGATGGCATCAAAACCGAGGTTGGGGTGATATCTCGGGATCAGTCTGGGGGATACCCGTTTACTGCCCAGGCGGTGTCCGGCGTATAGGCAGCATGAGCCCGGTCGAGGCTCTCGTATGGAACGTACGAAGGTGTCGTCCCGAAACAGGCGCCTGGTAGGCGGCGAGAGGGAGAACCCGAAAGCGGCAGCACCGCAAGGGGAGAGTACCGGTCGCGGGGCACGCTGGCGGACCATCTCGTAGTAACTGAGAAGCCCGGTAATGCGGGTGGAGTGAAGGGGATGGGCTGTCCCGATGAGTGGATGCGATCAACCGGAAGGGAGGAACCGTATGCATGAGTCGAAGTTGCAGGGTAAGTCGCATGCTATTCCGAAACGCCTCGTGTGGGATGCGTGGCTGAAGGTGAAGAAGAATGGAGGAGCGGCCGGGGTTGACGGTGTGACGATCGAACAGTTCGAGGTTAACCTGAGGGACAACCTCTTTAAGCTGTGGAATCGGATGTCATCGGGTTCTTATTTCCCCGGTCCGGTCCGGGCGGTAGAGATACCCAAGAAAGGCGGAACACGGGTTCTCGGCATCCCGAATGTGATCGACAGGGTGGCGCAGACGGTGGCGGTCATGGCCTTGGAGCCGGAAGTGGAGAAGGTCTTCCACGGCGACTCCTATGGTTACCGCTCGGGGCGCTCCCCGGCGGACGCGCTCACGGTATGCCGGCAGCGATGCTGGGAGAAGGACTGGGTCATAGACCTTGATGTGAAAGCCTTCTTCGATTCCGTGCCATGGGATCTGATGCTGAGGGCGGTCGCGCGCCACACGGACCAGAAATGGGTCCTGTTGTATGTGGAACGCTGGCTGAAAGCACCGATGCTGATGACTGATGGTAACCTGGCCCAACGGGTCCAAGGAATGCCGCAAGGCGGACCGATCTCACCCGTCCTTGCCAATCTGTTTCTGCACTACGGCTTCGACACCTGGATGACACGGGAATTCCCAGGAATCCGGTTCGAACGCTTCGCGGACGATGCGGTGATCCATTGCGCAAGCGAACGCCAAGCCCGCCTCGTGCGGGCAGCGGTCGCCCGTCGGCTTGCTGACGTCGGGCTAGAACTTCATCCCGACAAAACGCGGATCGTATACTGTCAAGACAGTAACCGCCGGGGGACATATGAGAACACGTCATTCACGTTCCTCAGCTACACGTTCCGGCCCCGCAGAGCCTTCAACAACAAGAGGAACGTGAGGTTCACCAGTTTCCTCCCAGGGGCGAGCAGGGACAAGCAGACGAAGTTCAGCCGCCGGGTGCGTGCCTGGCGGCTACACCGGCGCACCGACCTCACCATCGCCGAACTGGCGAATGGCCGCAAAGACGAGGACGGCACCCCGCTGTCACCGGGCATCAACCCGGTACTAGCCGGGTGGTTCAACTATTTCACCGTCTTCTAC
Source organism: uncultured Actinomycetota bacterium (assembly GCA_963822695.1). Lineage (GTDB taxonomy): Bacteria > Actinomycetota > Actinomycetes > Mycobacteriales > Pseudonocardiaceae. The sequence continues at coordinate 113,254 of CAWGJH010000005.1, read as the reverse complement.
CCGACCGCGGTGGACCCGCTACGAGAGCGCATCGACCGCCACCTGGTGCGCTGGGTCCGGAGGAAGTACAAGCGATGCAAAACCAACAACCAGGCACGAACATGGCTCGACGGGGTCCGGCAACGGGCACCCGATCTGTTCGCGCACTGGCAAGTGACCAGCACACCCTGACAACTGGACGGCACGAGCCCCGTGAAGGGAGACTTTCATGCGGGGATCTGTGGGAGCCCGGGGCTGAAATGCCCCGGGCCACCCGGCACGCCCGTACCCGGGCCGCACGGTTCCTCGGCTACGACATCATCACCCAACACAGCACCCGAATCACCCGAGGCCGACGCACGGTCAACGGGCGGATCGGGCTGCGGGTGCCCCACGATGTCATCAAGGCCAAGTCCGCCCCCTACCTCAAACACGGTAAACCCGCGCACCGCTCCGCATGGATCAAAGAGAACGACCACACCATCGTCTCCACCTACGGAGCCACCTACAGGGGGATCGTCCAGTACTACCTGCTCGCCGTGAACGTCTTCCGGCTAAACCGGCTGCGATGGGTCATGGAAACCTCCATGCTCAGGACCCTGGCCGCCAAGCACAACTCGACGGTGCCGAAGATGGCCAAGAAACACAAGGCCAAGACCGACACACCGGAGGGTATCCGTACGTGCTTCGAGGCACGAGTCGAGCGGCCGGGCAGGCAGCCACTGATCGCACGGTTCGGCGGGATCCCGCTGAAACGCAAGAAACTGGCGGTCATCACCGACCGGCAGCCATCCGGAGCCATCTACCCGCACCGGGAGCTCATCACACGCTTCCTCCACGGTAGATGCGAGCTATGCGCCAGCACGGACGATATCCACCTGCACCACGTCGCCCGCCTGGCAAACCTCGCAGGACCCGGACCACACCCCGAATGGACGCGGTTCATGGCCAAGCGACGCAGAAAGACGATCGTTGTCTGTCGCAACTGCCACGACACCATCCACTCGGGCACGCCGTGCACCATCACGCAGTAAGTCACTGGAGAGCCCGGTACGGGGAAACTCGTACGCCGGGTTCGGAGGGAGGCCGCACGGAAAAGGGCCTGCATCGCAGGCACCTCGCCATGCGGCCGACCCTGCCCTACAGCTTCGACGCGTGGGGGCTGGCCGCCGGGACCGGTGCCGCGTTGCTGTGGCGGGCCCCGACCCAGCTCAGGCTGCCGGTCGTGAAGGTCCTGTGCGACGGGACGTACATCTCGGTCCTGGTCAACCCGACACTGCGCGGGGCACGCCGCGAGCGGGTCCTCACCGCGGCCCGAGCCGGCGAGGACCTCGACCCCGCCGACGGCCATCTGGTTAGAGTGATCGAGTACGACGTGCCCGACCGGGTGGGCAACGCGACCGGCGAGCTGATCGTGCTGCTGACCACGATCCTCGATCCGGCCGACGCGCGAGCCGACGAGTTGGCCGCGGCCTACCACCAACGTTGGGAGGAAGAAACCGCGAACGATCAGCTCAAGACCCACCTCTGCGGCCCAGGCAAGGTCCTCAAGGTCACGCCTGCCCGACCTGGTCCACCAAGAGATCTGGGCCTGGCTGATCGTCCACTACGCGATCGCCGTCCTCATCAGCCAGGCCGCCGAGGCCGCCGAGGCCGCCGACCTCGACCCAGACCGGATCTCCTTCACCCACACCCTGCGCATCGTCCGCCGCACCGCCACTGGTACGGCGGTTTTCCCCCCTCAGCGCTGGACTGAGATCCAGCCCGACGTCCTGACCGCCATCACCCGCAAACTCAACCCCCTCCGCCGTGACCGCACCAGCCCCCGCGCGGTCAAACGCGCCCGCCACAACAACTACCGCGTCAAGAAACCCGGCGAACCCGCCAGCACCCGCCACGACGGGCCGGCCACCATCAGATTCCACACCCTCAACCCCCGAGCAGCATGATCAACTTAAGCTACGTGGCATTGCACCAAGCCGGCGCTGGGCCACGTGCCCGTCGGCAAGGTCACCGCGAGGTTGCTTGAGGAGTTCTACGCAGAGTTGCGTCGGTGCCGTCTGCGGTGCGACGGCCAGCCACACAGGTGCAAGCCGCTGTCTGCGGCGACGATCAGGCATATCCATTTCGCGAGCAGCGCCAAACACCGTCACGAACACCCCGCCCGGACGCTGCGGAGCAGGCACCTCGTCCCTGGTGGCCATGTGCACCCCGAACGCCAACCGATACAAATCCCACGCCTGCCGCTCAGTCGGCACCACCCACGCCGGCACCACACGCCCATCCGTCCCCATCCCCCGAGTATCCGCCAACCCCCCGACAATTCCCCACCAGAAACAGCCGCGCTCACGGCCGCGCAGGCCAAGAAGACCCTGTGGAACGCCTTCGGCGTGCTGTCCCTCTTACCCCCTCACCTGGCGGCGCATCGTCTTACCCCGACTGGCGCCCATCAAGGGCGAACCCGTGCGGGGACCCCTCCGGCCTCCGGCCGACCCACACGGAACCGTCGCTGCGCGACCGCTACGGCGGCCCTTGACAACGACCACCCGGGGCAACAAGCCGCCTTGTATCGGGTGAGGGGGAGGACCGGCAAGGCCAACACCCCCCATCCCAGAGGGCTGGGCAATGGCTCACCAGCGGACCGAACGGGACAAGGCATGGCACCAGCAGCGGGTCGTGGTGTGGGGCCGCGACATCCACCGCACACCAGCCGGCACGAATGCCGGCTGCGTCAACCTCGGCGAACTGTTCACCCGGGCCGCCATCCAAGGCGACCAGAAGGACACCAGATGAGCACCCAGAACTCGCACTGTCTCGCTGGTGTCCTGGCCATGCGACCTGAGGCGGCTACGGTACCTCCGCCTATCCTGCTGTGACCACCCAGCAGCCGCGTACATCGAAAACTCGGAGCTGCACACCAAGGGCATCTGCGCCGAGCATCGACCCGAAGCCTAGCGACTGGGCTACACTACCCATGACGTCACCGACGACGAGGAGGCGTGCCCCGGGTGCGGTGCGACCACCAGCCTCCGATGGGTCGGCAGCACACCCCAGACGGACTCCTGGGCCTGCCGTTGCGGGCACGAATGGCCCATCACCGTCGAGCCCTATTACCGCGCGGGTCTGTCGCGATGACCCGGCGGGCGCTCATCACCGGGTCCCAGGCCTGGACTGATACCGCGACCATCCACACGGTGTTGCGCAAGGTGTGGGGTGAGAGGACCGCGGTGCTGGTCACCGGCTGGTGCCCGGAGGGTAAGGGACCGCCATGAGCGCTCGTGGGGCGCATTCCGCATTCCGCAACTCAGCGTGTGCAAGTCCCTCGCGAGACTGCTGTGAACCTCCTCAGTGAGAACTCGCGTTCGAAGAGTAGCTATAGGTGAGAGTGGTCGAACAGAGAGTATGCAGGCCGGCACCTAGACTGACGAATATTAGGCCATTCGAGTGGTTCGGATCTCGCTTATTGCCGCTGTAGCCAGCACGGGTCATTATTGTGCGAGACTAAACCACTGGTTGAGTGTTCTAAGGGATGACGGCTTGCGGAGTGATGTTTGCGATTGGCGTGAGCAGGCACCTGGATCTCCTCACTGCGAAACTTGGAATGGACACCACCCACCCCTTGTAACCGGTAGGGCGGTCTAGGGTTGGTAACGGTGGGTGATCAGCGTGGTTCTTGGAGGCTTATGCGGAACTCGGAAGTGCGCCCGCTACCACACTGCTGACCTGCACTGATGAGGGCATGATCTTGTTCTAAAGGAGTTCTACATAAGCCTCTTGTTTTGTGATGCGCTTAGTTGTTCGACGCAAACAACCGTTCAGCCGCGCGGTACAGTACCGATGGCAAAGACGACCTCTGGAACATCGCGTTGGATGCCCTGCGACGGGTCCAGCGGCTCCCCGAACTGACCCGAGGCTTCTTCCTGAGCCCAACCCACGTCTATATCCGAGGGGCACGAAGGTGGAACGGAGAAGCCTGCAGTCGTGTTAGTACGCCATTCACGGTCCGTGCCGTCTGGCTACTCGGGGAATCGGTCACATCGGGAGGTGATTGCCAAGTTCGACCATTCGGAGCACTGAGGCAGCTTCCCAGGAGCGATGCGTGTCGTATTTGTTGGGTGTTCCGGTGGGTGGGGGTACCGGTGATGTTGTGGTGTTTGAGGTTGACCGTAGTGAGGTGCCGGATGATCTGGTTCTCGCTTCGCCTGAGCCGGGGAAGGTGGCGGCCCGGGCACGCGTGACGCTGGAGGAAGCCCTCGCCGACGTCAAGCCGTCATTAGCCAAGATCATTGGTGTGTTGCGGGAGATGACGCCGGGGGAGATGGCGGTGGAGTTCGGGGTGAAGCTGGGGGGCGAGACCGGCGTGATCATCGCTAAGGGCACCGCGGAAGTGAACTTCAAAGTTACGATGTCCTGGAAGGCAGATACGTCACGAAGTGAGGGTAGCCGGTATTGCATGCCAGGCGGGAGGGGTTCGTCGTCCGGGTGCTGCGCACCGGGTCGGCGCTGCCGGCCGGGGTGGGGTTCGTGGTGGGTGATCGGCATGTCCTGACGTGCGCGCATGTGGTGAATGCGGCGTTGGGTCGGGCGCAGCGGGATCAGGAGGCGCCGGGGGAGCAGGTGCGGGTGCAGGTGGAGTTTCCGCTGCTGGGTGATCCGGAGGGGGCGCCGTTGCGGAGTTGTCGGGTGCAGGTGTGGGTGCCGCCGCCGGTCTTGGGTGTCGCGGGTGGGGATGTGGCTGGTCTGGTTTTGGTGGGGGAGGGTCTGCCGGTGGGGGCGGGTCCGGCGCGGTTGGCCGAGGCGGTGGATGTCCGGGACGCGGAGGTCGATCTGTTCGGTTATCCGGGTGAGCCGCTGCGGCGGGACGGGGCGTGGGCGTGCTGCCGGCTGGGTGGTGCGGTCGGCGGCGGGATGATCCAGCTGGATGCGGACAGCGAGGCGGCTTTTCGCGCGCAGCCTGGGTACAGCGGTTCCCCGGCCGTGGTGGCCGATGGTGTGGGGGATGCTGTGGTGGGGATGCTGGCCGTGGCGAGTCGGGATGCGGAGGTCCGGGACGCGTACGCGATTCCGGTGGCCCGCTTGGTGGATGCCTGGCCGGAGGTGCTGGAGAGCGTGCCGGCCTGCCCGTACCGGGGCTTGTTGCCCTTTCGAGCCGAGGATGCCGAGACGGGGTTGTTCGTCGGGCGGGAAGAGGAGGCTGCTACGGCTTCGGCGGATGGTGGACGAGCGTGCCCTGGTGGTGGTGGTCGGTCCCTCGGGGGTGGGCAAGTCTTCGCTGGTTAATGCTGGGTTGCTGCCCGCGTTGCTGGGGACGGAGCAGTGGGCCGTGGCGACGTTCCGGCCCGGGGAGACGCCGTTTTTCGCGGTGGCCAGGGCGCTGTATGAGCTGGAGGCGCCCGATCAGGCACTGAGCACCACCGCCGTGGATCGGCGTGGTGAGCAGGTCCGGGAGGAAGGATTGGCGGGGGTGGCGGGCAAGCTGAGCGTGCTGCTGGGCGGGCGCCGCATCCTGCTCCACGCCGATCAGTTCGAGGAAATGCTCACCACCTGCCCGGCGGGGGAACGAGCGGAGTTCCTGGACCGGGTGTTGCCCCCTGCGGACGTCGATAATGTGCCCTACCGGTTGGTGTGTACGTTGCGGGCCGATTTCGTGCAGCCGCTGCTGGACCACGCCGACGTCGGAGGCCGGCTGCAGGACCGTTTGTTGCCGCTGTCCCCAATGGGCGTGGAGACGTTGGAGCGCGCGGTGAGTGAACCGGCGCGGGTGCGCGGTGTGCGGTATGACGACGGGTTGGCCAGACAGATCGCGATTGATGCGGCCGGGGGCGGTGGTGGTTTGCCGTTGATGGAGTTCGCGCTGACCGAGCTGTGGGCGCGCCAGCGGCGGCGGCGGTTGACGTTCGCTGACTACCACGGCCTCGGCGGTGTCGCCGGAGCCCTCGACCGGTACGCCGAAGAGGTCTTCGCTGAGTTGGAGGAACGCGGGCTCGGCGACCGCGTCCGGCGGGTGATGCTGGCCCTGGTCCGCAGCCGGGAGGGAGCCGCGCAGGCAACCCGGCGTGTCGTGGGACGAGACCGTCTCGCCCAGGACTGGCCCGTGGTCGAAGAGTTGGCACGCCGGCGCCTGCTGATGATCGGCGACTGATGATGGACGAGGACACCACCGGAGGTGGTGCGACGGCGGAGCTGGCGCACGAGGCGCTGATCCGATCCTGGTCACGGTTCGCCCGCTGGGTGGACTCCGACGCGGGCTTCCAACGCTGGCTGGTCACCATGGAAGACCGCGTGGTCAACAACGAGCTGCTCCCCGAGGCGCGCATCAGCGAGGCGGAACACTGGTTGGCCGAACGGCCAGATGACATCCCCACCGAAGTCCGCGAACTGGTCGAACGCAGCAAAAACCTCCTGCTCCAGCGGATCGCGGAACTGGAGGAAGCGCGTAACCGCGCCGAGGAAGCAGCCCACCAAGCAAAAAGCAGAGGAAGCTCGCCACCAAGCAGAGGAAGCTCGCCACCAGGTCGAGGAGGCAGCCCGCCAAAGGACCCGCCGCCAGCGCCAGTTCATCGCTGCCCTGACCACGCTGCTCGTGATCGCCGTCGGCGGCTTCCTCTTTGCGCTTTCCGAACAGCGGTCCGCCGCCAACCGAACGCGACACCGCCATCTTCAGCCAGGTTGCCGCGCAAGCTGACCGACTGCGCAGCACTAACGTCCTCTCGCCGCGCAACTCGACCTGGCCGCCTACCGAATTGCAATCCGACCCCGAGAAGCCTCTCACAGCCCTGGTCACCGCCTTGGCCACGCAGCCCTGTGCCACCCCGCTGACCGGCCACACCAACATCGTCAAGGCGGTGGCGTTCAGCCCCGATGGGCACACCCTGGCCAGCGGCAGCAACGACCACACGGTGCGGTTATGGAACGTGACCGACCACGGCCCACCCCACACCCCTGGGCCAACCCTCACCGGCCACACCGACTACGTCAACGCGGTGGCGTTCAGCCCGGATGGGCGCACCCTGGCCACCGGCAGCGGCGACCAGACCGTGCGGTTGTGGAACGTGACCGACCCCGCCACCCCACACCCCTGGCCACCCCTCACCGGCCACACCAGCTGGGTCTTCGCGGTGGCGTTCAGCCCGGATGGGCACACCCTGGCCACCGGCAGCCTCGACACTACGGTGCGGTTGTGGGATGTGACTGACCCGCCCACCCCACACCCCTGGGCCAACCCCTGACCGGCCACACCAATAGCGTCTTCGCAGTGGCGTTCAGCCCGGATGGGCACACCCTGGCCACCGGCAGCGCCGACCAGACCGTGCGGCTGTGGAACGTGACCGACCCGCGCCACCCCACACCCCTGGGCCAACCCCTCACCGGCCACACCAACGTCACGCGGTGGCGTTCAGCCCGGATGGGCGCACCCTGGCCAGCGGTAGCACCGACCAGACCGTGCGGCTGTGGAACCTGACCGACCCAGCCCACCCCGCACCCCTGGGCCAACCCCTGACCGGCCACACTGACTCGGTCTTCGCGGTGGCGTTCAGCCCGGATGGGCGCACCCTGGCCACCGGCAGCGCCGACCAGACCGTGCGGTTGTGGAACCTGACCGACCCGGCCAACCCCACCGTTGGCCAGCCCCTCACCGGCCACACCAACCCGGTCTACGCGGTGGCGTTCAGCCCGGATAGGCGCACCCTGGCCAGCGGCGGCGACCAGAACGGTGCGGCTGTGGAACGATCCCCTCTCGCACTCCCATGACCGGCCACACCAACTGGGTCAACGCGGTGGCGTTCAGTCCGGATGGGCGCACCCTGGCCAGCGGCAGCGCGACCGGACCGTGCGGTTGTGGAACGTGACCGACCCGCCCACCCCACACCCCTGGGCACGCCCCTGACCGGCCACACCAACTCCGTCGACGCGGTGGCGTTCAGCCCGGATAGGCGCACCCTGGCCAGCGGCAGCGACGACCGGACCGTGCGGTTGTGGAATGTGACCGACCCAGCCCACCCCACACCCCTGGGCACACCCCTGACCGGCCACACCGACAACGTCGAAGCGGTAGCGTTCAGCCCGGATGGGCGCACCCTGGCCAGCGCCAGCAACGACAACACGGTGCGGTTGTGGAATGTGACCGACCCGGCTCACCCCACACCCCTGGGCCAACCCCTCACCGGCCACACCAATACCGTCTTCGCGGTGGCGTTCAGCCCGGATGGGCACACCCTGGCCAGCGGCAGCTTTGACCAGACCGTGCGGCTGTGGAACGTGACCGACCCGGCCCACCCCACGCCCCTGGGCCAACCCCTGACCGGCCACACCAACTACGTCGGCGCGGTGGCGTTCAGCCCGGATGGGCATACCCTAGCCAGCGGCAGCACCGACCAGACCGTGCGGTTGTGGAACCTGACCGACCCGACCCACCCCACGCCCCTGGGCCCACCCCTCACCGGCCACACCAACCAGGTCAACGCGGTGGCGTTCAGCCCGGATGGGCGCACCCTGGCCACCGGCAGCAGAGACGAGACCGTGCGGCTGTGGAACGTGACCGACCCAGCCCACCCCACACCCCTGGGCCCACCCCTCATCGGCCACGCCGGCTTGGTCAGGGCGTTGGTGTTCAGCCCGGATGGGCGCACCCTGGCCAGCGGTAGCTACGATCAGACGGTGCGTCTGTGGGGGATGAACGTCAACCAAGCAATCCAGCGGATCTGCGCCACCACCACGAACACCCTCACCCCAACGAAGTGGCAGCAGTACGTCTCAAAGGATCTGCCCTACCGCCCGCCCTGCCCGTGACTTGGCAATGCCCCCCACCTCGTCCTGCTCAGTCGATCCACAGTGGACGAACTATTGTGATCTTCATCTACGCTCCTATCCACGAACTGCTGCACACCATGTCGGCGGTTCCGGGGGCTGATCCCTGGAGCGTCTCGATCACTCTCCGGTGGTGATGTGCAGGTCACGGCCCGCCTGGTTGACCCGGCTGGTGTCGAATGTGGTGGCCTGCATGGTGATCGTGGTGTGCTGCGGGGGATCGGCGTCAGCCAGCACGGGACGCAACTCCGCCACCATCCGCCGCAGCTCATCCGCCAGGTGCGGATCGGCGGCCACCAGACGCCGCAGCCGGCCCTGCCACTCGCTCACCAGAGCCTGCTCGACCTGCTCATCACCACCCTGCCGAGCGGCCAGCACCTCAGCCCGGCTGTCCTCGTCTCGGTAGGAGAGCCCGTAGCGCAGGTACCAGCGAACCGCGAGCGTGATCAGATCCGGAGGGAAGCGAAACCCCGCGAAGCTGGACCTCAATGCCGGCACTCGACGAGAGCGACGACGCATCGACCCAGCCTGCCTGATCTTGCTCTCCACCGACGCAACAGACCGGACGCGGGTCATCCAGGCGGGACGCAGGGTGCGGTCGTCGCGCGGGAGCAGGTAGCTGGAGTTGATGCGGGCGGGATCTTCGACTGGAGTCTCGGCGTAGTCGCCCGACAGGTCGCTGGCCTGCAGGGTGGCCGGGGCTTGGCGCAGCGTGTGAGGTTGGCGTCGTGGAACAGGAAGTAGGTGGCCGGGACCGGGTAGAGGTCGGGTCGATGCCGAAGCCATTCGGGGTTGACCATTGCCTCTGGGTCGGTCTGTAGCTCGACGAGGAGGCTGCGTCGGCCGCGTCATCGTCCATGGCCGGACCGTGTTGTCGGTCCGGGCGGCTATTGTGTGCGGTGTGACCGCCGCGACTCCCCGATCACGGCACGGTCGCAGCGGACCGTCGTTCTCCGACGCTACTCCGGCCGAGGTCCGTGCCGCGTTGATCCCGGAGGAAGCCGCCGAGTTCGACCAGCAATGGCGCGAAGTCATGGCCAGGGCCACCGAGACGTTGGATCTGGCCGAGGTGCTGGCGACGCTGGAGTCTTGGCGGCGGGTGGCGCGGCTGACCGCGGTGACCGGGCCCACGGCGCACCGGGCTATGTACGGCCGGGCGGCCGCCCGGCTGGCCGAGGAGCACATCCCGGCTGACGAGCCGCTGCCGCGGATCAAGGCCCGGCTGGGCCTGTAGCCGCGTTGTCCACGGTCACCCGCCGACGACCAGTCACAACGGCTAAACGAGGCCAACTCCGGATACGGCCACTCCGTGCCTGACTCGACCCGCCGCGCACCGCGAACACCGTCCTGATCGTGCAGGTCCCGGGCAACTTGGTTAACGCGGGCGTCGCCGGAAGCGTGTACTTCACAGGTGAACAGGATCTCCCGCAGGTGGCGGTGTCGGCGGTTCCGTGGGCTGCTCCCCGGCGTGTCCCGATCACTCTCCGGTGGTGATGTGCAGGTCACGGCCCGCCTGGTTGACCCGGCTGGTGTCGAATGTGGTGGCCTGCATGGTGATCGTGGTGTGCTGCGGGGGATCGGCGTCAGCCAGCACGGGACGCAACTCCGCCACCATCCGGCGCAGCTCATCCGCCAGTTGCGGATCGGAGGCCACCAGACGCCGCAGCCGGCCCTGCCACTCGCCCACCAGAGCCTGCTCGACCTGCTCATCACCACCCTGCCGAGCGGCAAGCACCTCAGCCCGGCTGTCCTCCAGCTCGGCTTGCACCGTCTGGGCCCGCTCCGGATGCACCCGCCGCCACAACCCACCAACCGCGCCCGTAGCCCGCTCCCACGCCGCCGTCGCCAGCAACTTCACCACCGTCGCCGCCGCCGTGGACGTCAATGCCGTCAATTCCGGATCCACATCCCCCTCCTGCGATCCCGCATACGGTGATCTTACTCCGCATGCGGAGACTTCGACCGTCAATCGGGGAATCACGGCCGGGAGCCGGGACTCATCGGGGTCCACCGGGCTCCCGGCCGTGATGGGAGCCCCGGTGGCGTTGTGGGCGGGCGCGGCACCGGGGCACCCTGCTCGTTCGCCTCCGCGACGAGCTGAAATAATGTTGTCCCCGGGGTGGCGTTAGTGGAATGACCGACGCTCGTCATCGGGACGCCACAGACACGCCCCGCACGGAGGAAGTGAGCAGGGTTGACCAACCCACAGGCGCGAACGCTACTCGAACAACGCATCCGGGAGCGATGCCTGACCTTCGAGGAGTTTGTACAGTACGCCGAAACCTTTGCCCGGGACCACCATGAACCGGGCACCCTGAGCCTGCGGCACCTTCAGCGACTCGTCAGCGGCCGACCCCTCGGCACGCTTCGACCGGCCACCGCGCGACTGCTCGAACGAATCTTCGGTGAGCCGATCGCAGCCCTCCTCGCACCACCACCGAAGACCGCCACCACCGGCGACGGCGACAACCCCACCGGCGAACTACGCCAACTTCTCGACGCCACCCGGCGCGTCGATCGGTCAACTATCACACTCCTACACCAGCAACTCGACGTGCTCCGCCGACTTGACCGGCAATTGGGCGCGGTCGTCGTCCACGACGAGCTCAACGCCAAGATCCGCCAAGTCCAGGGCCTCACCGCACACAGCATCGCCCCGGGCATCCGGGAACCGCTCGCCGCCCTGCTCTCCGAGATGCACACCCTCGCCGGATGGCAAGCACTCGACCTCGGCGACGTGAATAAATCGTGGCAGCATCACGAACGTGCCCGATCAGCCGCCGCCCAATCCAACTCCATCGCACACGAATCACACGCGGTGGGAGAACAGGTATTCGTGCTCATCGATGCGGGAGCGACCCGCGACGCGGTAGACCTTCTCGACGGAGCCACGCGCCGCGCCGACACAGCCGCACCCCGCGTCCTGCGAGCCTGGCTCGCCGCCGTTCACAGCTCAGCTCTCGCCGTCCACGGCGACCGGACCGGCAGCCTCCACGCCCTCGATCGAGCAGCCGATCTCCTGCCCAGCGACCCGACCGACGAACGCCCTTACACCGGGTTCAACCCCCTGCACCTCGCCCGCTGGCGCGGCCAGGTACTCGCCCGCTTCGGCGAGCCTGATGCCATCGCGGTCCTCACCGATGCCCTCAACCGGCTCGACCCGTCGTCTGTCCGCGCTGAAGCGCGCACCCGCATCGCCCTCGCGACCGCCCTCGCAGCCAACGGCGACCGGGACGAAGCCCGCACCCACGCCGACCATGCCACCCAACTCGCGACACAAGTCAGCTCAGCACGCCTGCACCGGCGCAGCACCACCCTCCTGGCCACCCTCGGCTAGCGGCCCGTCCAGGAACGTGATGCGGAAAACGTGAAGTCCGCTCCTGCCCCCGGGAGCGGCTAAACGGTGCGCGTCGCGGGTATGCCGATCACCATGCAGGAACCCCACTTTTTCCCCTTCCGCTTCGCTGCGGCCTACCAGTTGCCGGGCCTGCTGTTCGGTGTGACAAGCGCGACCGCGGGAGTCTGGATCGATGATGCCGTGCTCCGGATCAGGTTCGGACCATGGCGGGTGCGGACACCACTGACGAACGTGATCTCCACGGTGCACACCGGCCCCTTTTCGCTGATCAAGACGGTGGGCCCAGCGCATCTCTCCTTCGCCGACCGGGGCCTGACGTGCGCGACCAACAGCGAGCGAGGTCTGTGCATCCGCTTCGCCACGCCGGTGCGGGGCCTGGACCCCTTCGGGCTGGTGCGCCATCCAGCCGTGACTGTGACCGTCGCGGACTGCGACGGTCTCGCCACGATGCTCAAGCGCTAAGCGTTGCGGTGTTGGGGCAGGCATGGGGTGCCGCGATGGTAGGTCCCAGGGGGTCCGAGGACAGTGGCCTGCGCTTCGACGGCTGGATCGCCGGGTTGGGCACCGCCGCTGGCCTGCGGGTGGTTGTCGGGCACTGGACGTCGTCGCCGTGGGGGCCGTTCACCGACGTCATGGTGGAACAGCCTGACGGTCACCGGGTCCTGCTTGCTCCCACGCCGACGGCCGCTGAGTTCGTCGCGGGGACCTACCAGTTCGACGACGTGCGTACGGTTGACGTGAGCGTCACGGTCGAGGGACCGCGATGGCGGATCGCGGCGCCACCGGTCGAGGTCACCTTTGACGTCGGCGGGCGACCGACGCTGGGATTGCTGCTGCGGGCCGTGCCGCGCTGGGTGGCTACCAGCCCGCGCTGGATCACCGCGATCGACCGTATCGCGCGCCAGGTGCTACCAGGCGTGCGCACCCGGGGCAGCGCGAGCGGTGGTGGTGAGGAGCTCTACGCAGCGCTGGATCTGCACCGGATCGCCGGTGCGCGGGTGCTCTGGGGCGGTGTTGACCAGGGCAACCTTGCCCCGGTCACGCCACCGGTGCGGTTCGGTTTCGGATCGACGCCACCGACACCGTCGCTGGTGCGCGTGATCACCCTGATCCGGCACGGTGCTCGATGACCGGCGGTTGGGTAAGCAGCGTGTCGAGGCGCTGCAGGTCGGAGTCAACGGCGAAGTTCGGCGGCCAGGGTCGGTGTCAGCACGGTGGGGCTTTCGTGGAAGCGGAGCTCGGCATAGGTCACCACAGCTACCGCGACGAAGGCGAGTCCTAGCGGGATGGTGAGGATAGATCGCAGAGCGGTGGCCGCGAGGAGATTCGGGCCGGTCACGACGTAGACGATGCCGTTGACGACCGCCGAGTAGATGATCCCAATCAGGAACGCGAGTAGCAACCGGCCGGCGGTGGGCCAAAACCGCCGGTTGACCAACTGGAAGCATCGGCCGATGTTCATGCGTTCGACTGCCACGACACCGGTGAGGGTGGCGGTGAAGACGATCGCCAGGTAGATCCCGGGGATGATGAACAGCACGAACCCGACCACCATCATGATTCCGGCGACGAGCCCCCAGCCCAGGAGCGGTAGCGCTCTGCTCGCGGCGAACCCGAGCGCGGCGGGCAGGCTGGTCGTCTCGCCGGCCGCGTCCCGGATCGCTACGAAGATCGACGCTCCCTGCGCGAAGACATTGACAACCATCGCGACCACCACGCTGAGCAAGCCGAGCCCCAGGACGCCTGCCGAGGAACCGCTCGAGGCGACCACACCCAACGTCAACTGGACCAGGATGACCCCGAATATCGCATTGACAACGGCGACCCCGACCTGGATAAGCAGCAGCAGAACAACACTGCGGCGGATGACCCCGACGACCCTGTCGAACCAGCCGCCGAAGTTCGCCGGCACCAACGGATCACTAGGAGGCGCCAACGGACCGCGCTGCCCACCCGAGTAGTTCGGGTAGCTGAGCTCTTGTGGGTGATCCATCTCCGGCCGTTGTTCCGGCTGACCTCCTGAACCGGACGGCGAGGATGCTGGCATGTGCCGAACGGTATCCGCCAGGCAAGCCTGACACCACCCGTTTTCGTGCCGACCACATCCCGGTAGGTCCGGCACGACTACGGTGAGCGGTGTGGTCGAGCATCGGCTGCGCGCACGGTGTGTGGTGTCACCGAGGGAGTACGGGGAGATGCTGATGTCCGCGGATCCGGCGGAGGATCGTCCCGCTGCTACGTCCACAGGGTCCGGGCGGGGGGTCGTGGGTGGCACCGGGCGGCGAGTGAGTGTTCTGGTGCTGTCCGGGTCGTTGCGTGGCGACTCGTTGAACACTCGTCTTGCCAGGCTGGCCGCTGAGACGATCGAGCGACACGGTGGTGGCGTGGACTTCGCCACGTTGACCGACTTCGACGCGCCGAGCTACGACCAGGATGCTCAAGATGGTGCGGGCATCCCGGTGGGTCCGGCGCGGCTGCGGCAGCGGTTGGAGGCTGCGGATGCGTTTGTCATCGCTTCGCCGGAGTACAATGCGTCCGTGCCTGGCGGTTTGAAGAATGCGATTGATTGGGTGTCGCGGTACCGGCCGCAGCCGTTTCATCAGCGTCACGGTCTGGTGATGTCGGCGTCGCCGTCCATGGTTGGCGGTAATCGGGGATTGTGGGCGTTACGGGTACCGTTGGAGCATCTCGGTGCCCGAATTTATCCGGACATGTTTTCGCTTGCGCAGGCCCATCAGGGATTCGATGAATCCGGTCAGATCGCGAGCCCGCAGCTGGCTGAGTTCTTTGAGGCCACCATCGTCGGATTTCTGGATCTTGCTGAGGCGAACAAGCACTACCCGTGCATGAAGACCGCCTGGATCGAGTATCTCGGCGAGCGACTCGAGCCAGAAACAACTCGGATCGACTCATGATGGCGACTGTGCTGTCCCGCTAACGGAGCGGAGCAGTTCGACGTGGTCGATTTCGTTGCCGAGGTCGCTGAGGGCCCTGACCTGCATGGAGGCGGTGCCGCCCGGGCGTGCGGGGTGCACCTCGATGCTGAGATAGGCGTAGTCGAGGTAGCGGCTCTGTGACCAGTCCACGGTCTCGGGGGTTTTTGTCCCGTGGAGACCGGCCACGTAGCTGTGCACGACTGTGCCGCTGTTGGGGTTGGGGCCACCGCGGTAGCGGTCGCCCTCACCGGGTTGCCAGCCGTAGCGCGGCCGCCCACCGGAACCCGCGCAGATGTAGGTGGTGCCGTCGTGTGCTGGCCAGATTGTGGATTGGTCAGGTGCCTGCCTGGTAGATCTGCCGGCGCGGATCGGGTTGGTCCGCTCGTACTGGT
Organism: uncultured Actinomycetota bacterium; assembly: GCA_963822695.1. Lineage (GTDB taxonomy): Bacteria > Actinomycetota > Actinomycetes > Mycobacteriales > Pseudonocardiaceae. The sequence goes on along the minus strand of CAWGJH010000005.1, from coordinate 97,781 downwards.
GGTTGTGGCCCTGCACGACCAGGTCGAGGGAAAACCGGTCGAACAGTGGCGCCAGTGCTGTCCGCACCCCAGCGTCGGAGGCGTGCGCGCTGCTGGTGGCGAACGCACAGTGGTGGAAGAAGGCGACGATGAAGTCGATGGTGGGATCCGCCCGGAACCTTGTCAGAGTGTCGGTCAGCCAGCTGAGCTGCTGCCCTGCGCTGTAGCCGGCGTTGGTGGGGATCTCCTGAGAAAGGTCGTTGGCGTCGAGGCTGATGACCGCGACGTTGCTGTAGACCATCGAGTAGACCGATGGGCAGCGGCTCGGGCCGTTGACGGGCAGGTCGAGCCGCGCGGCGTGTCCCGCGTAGCCGTGGCTCGCGCCCCCAGGTGTGGTGTTGTGGTCATAGAGCGCCTCCATGTCGTGGTTGCCGGTGGCGAACATCCACGGGGTCTGTGCGGCGCTTTTCTCGATGGTGGCGAAGTACGTTGTCCACAGGGTGGGGTCGAAGTTGTTGAACCCGTTGTCGGCGTTGTGTGGTGCGTTGTTCCTGACCGGTTGGCCGGTGCCACTGGGGTCGGCGTAGCAGATGTCACCCGCCAGCAGGTGGAACGCGGGCCGTTGCGAAGCGATCAACGCGACCATGGAATCGGCTGGTGTGACCGCTCGCCGGGTGTCGTCGGCCTGGTAATAGTTGTCGGTGAAACCACCCTGGCCATCCGGCGGGCTGGTGTTGACGCCTTGATCGGCAAAGGCGGTGAAGGTGAAGGGCTGGAGATCGCTGCGGGCCGGAGCGGTGCGGAACGTCGCGTCGGGTGTCGTCGAGCCGTCGGGCAGCCGGAACCGGTAGTGGTAGGAGGTCCCGGCACGCAGCCCAGCGGCCAGCACGTGGACGAAGAACTGATCAGCACCGCGGATGCTCCCGTCCTCCTGCGGCACCATGCTGACCAGCTCCCGGACCTCTGCTTCCACCGTGTGCCCGTAGTCGGGACCGGTCCCCAGATCGACCAGCGCTGTCCCGCTCGGCTTGCCGGTCAGCTCACCGGCGATCGCCATCGTCGTGGTCGGGTCCACACCAAAGGACAGGTGCCGCCCCACGACCGCGAGTTGCGCCCGCGTGGCACGGGCACAGCCGGCCAAGGCCCACGGAGCGCCGGCCAGACCCAGCGCAACCAGCACGCCCGCGCCCCGCTGGAGCGCCGACCGCCGGCTGACGGGACGCCCCCGCAGGAACAACCGCAGCCACTCCTGCTGCTCCGCAATCATCATCCGCCGCGCCAAGCGCTCGGGTACACCGACGTTCGGGACCTCCCCAGGCGGGCACACCATCACGGATGACACCATGCCAGCTCCGACAATCCTCGCCAATGGGGATGCGCAGGAGCAACGTGATCGGGTCGCGAATGGTCGTGCCACGTTTGACCCGCCCCGCGTGGGGCATTCTGAGGCAATGAGCATCGTTGAGTCGATCGACGCACCCGGCCAGGGACATGCCTGTCAAGCGGGAACGGCACATGATGACCGCCTTCGCGCCGGCTGACACCCGCGAGGATTTCGGCCTGTTCGGTCCGAGCTCGGTGACCTGGCGAGTCCATCTTGAGCCGGTGCTGTGGGTTGCCGGGTTCCGGGCGCTGTATCTGCAGGCCCTGCATCCCCAGGTGATGCGCGGCACCGCCCAGAACTCGGTGCTGTTTGACCGAGACCGGGCCTGGCAGCGATTACAGCGCACCGCGGACTTCGTGGCCATCCGCACGTTCGGCACCACTGAGGAGGTCGCCCAGGTGGGACGGCGGGTTCGCCGGATCCACGCTCACCTGCGCGGACACGACCCTGATACCGGGGCGCAGTTCCGCATCGACGACCCTGAATACCTGTTGTGGGTGCACTGCGGTGAGATCGACTCCTATGTCAATGTCGCCGGTCGTGCCGGAATTCTCACCAGCACTGCTGAGGCAGACGCCTATGTGGCCGAGAGCCGGCGTGCCGCCCAGGTCGTCGGTCTCTCCGCCCATGACGCGCCCGCATCAACCGCCGAGTTGTCCGATTACTTCGCGCAGATGCGACCAAAGCTCTACGCCTGCCCGGAAGCCGTGCAGAGTCTGGTCACGTCGCTGAACCCACCGCTGCCGCTACCCCGCCTGCTCAGGCCACTCAAGCTCGCGGTGCCGCCGTTCATTGCGCTGTCGTTGGCGACGCTCCCCCGATGGGCGCGTCGGCTCTACGGCGCGCCGGGACTCCCCACCACCGACCTCGCCGCCACCCTTGCCCTGCGCGCACTGCGGCAGGCCACCACCGTGCTACCCGACCCACCCGCAGTCCAGCGCGCCCGACGCCTGATCCAACTCGCCCAGACATCGTCAGCAGCACACCACGCGGTTAACCTTCACTAGGGCCGGTGGTCGAGCAGGTACCCACGATCAGCGGGCCAGCCGGCCGAGCAGGGCGGAGGCGATGCTGATCATCACTACGGAGGCCAGGACGAGCACGCCGAAGTCCAGACCCAGTTGCGCGGGGGTGCCGATGAGCAGTCCCCTGAGGGCGTTGACTTCGTAGCCGAGGGGGTTGACGTGGTTGAACACTTTCAGCCAGTTGGGCATGAGGGTGACGGGGTACAGGGCGCTGGAGCCGAAGAACAGGGGCATGGTGATGGCTTGTCCGATGCCCATCAGCCGGTCGTGGGTGAGGACCAGTCCGGCGATCGTGATCGACAGGCAGCAGAAGAAGGTCGAGCCGAGGATCACCGCGACCGCCATCGCCCCGAGTTTGAGGGGATTGTCGGTCAGTCCCACGCCGAGTAGTGCCGCGAGGATCAGCACGATCAGGGCTTGGACCAGGGCGCGGACCGCAGCGGCGAAGGCTTTGCCGGTGACCAGCGCGATCCGGGGGGTGGGGGTCACCAGCAGTTTGGTCAGCATCCCGGCGTCGCGTTCCCAGATGATCTGGATGCCGTAGAAGATCGCGATGAACAGCGCGGACTGGGCGAGGATTCCGGGGGCGAGATAGTCCAGGTAGGGGACGGTGCCAGTCGGGATGGCCCGCAACCGGGTGAAGGTCTCACCGAAGATCAACAACCACAGTGCGGGCTGGACCGCACGGGTGATCAGCTCAGTGCGGTCATGGCGCAACTTCTGGAGCTCGACCAGGCACATCGTGGTGATCCGGGAACACACCAAACGAGGCAGGCCGATCCGGGCTGAGTCACCCCAGCCGGCCAGCGGTACGGCGAGTCGCTCGGACATCACGCATCCTTTCCCCGGTGCCGCTGGCCAGCTCATCCCCGGTCGCGGCCCGGAACACATCATCCAACGTGGCCTCCGGCCCGACACGAGCCTTCAGCTCAGCCGGGGTACCCAACGCCCTGATCCGACCCCGATGCATCAGCGCAATCCGGTCACAGTGCTGATCGGCCTCGTCCATGTAGTGGGTGGTGACCAGCACCGTCATCCCAGTACTCGCACGGACCTGCACGATCCGATCCCACACACTGGCCCGACCGATCGGGTCCAGACCGATCGTCGGCTCATCCAACACCAACAACCGTGGCGTGTTCACCAAAGCCTGCGCAAGCTCCAACCGGCGGATCATGCCACCGGAATAAGTCCCCACAATGCGGGAGGCGACATCAGTCAAATCCACCGACTCCAACGCGGCGGCCACAATCCCACGCCGCCGAGCACGCGGCACATCAAACAACCGCGCGAACAACGCCACATTCTCCCGACCCGTCAACGCCCCATCAGCCGACAACTGCTGCGGCACATACCCAATCAACCGCCGAACGGCGAGCCTGTGCCGGGCCACATCCACCCCGAAGACCTCGATCGTCCCAGCCGCTGCTGGCAACAACGTCGTGATCATCCGGATCGTCGTGGTCTTACCCGCACCGTTGGGGCCGAGCAACCCGAACACCGTGCCGGCAGGGACGTCGAAGTCAACCCCGTTGACCGCGACCGTGTCACCGAAACAGTGCCGGATCCCGGTACCCCGCACGGCAGGCGACGCAGTCAGCGCGCTCATCGTCCCTCCATGGAGTTAAGGGCGGCCAGTAGCGCGCGCAACGCCGTCAGCGCTTGGGCAAGCGCCTCGCGCTCGGCGACGGAAAGCTCCGCCACGACCCCCGCCATGAGCTCCATCCGGGCCTGACGCCCCGCCGCCAACCGCTGCGTCGCCGCCTCGGTCAACCATAATCGCGCGGCACGACGATCGTCCGGATCGGTATCCCGCACCAGCATCCCCAGGTCGATGAGCTGGTCCACCAACGTGCTCACGGAGTTGGCCGCCAAGTGCAGGACACGCCCGGCCGGCGCGATTCCGATACCCGGTTGCTGCTCGATCACTCCCAGTAGTTCCACCTGCGCACCTCGCAACGGTGGCCCGGGCACCACCAATCGCAGCCGCCGGCGCACCAAGCGTCGCAAGGCGGCCACGGTCACCATCAACTCATCGCCCAGCACAGTCGAATCAAGGCTCGTCATACACCGAAGGTACATCTCATTAAGAGCTACTCGCAATAGAAGGTAATAGTGATGAACTAGTGACTTTGAGTGATCGACTACCCTGGGTATGCGTCATGTGGGGTATAGTTTTGTTAACGGAGAGTCATCTCCGGCAGGGTGAACTTGTACATCGACACCGTGCCCGAGCAGCGCCTCCAAGGCTCTGCCTTCACGGGGTTCCGCGGAGGACGTAGTGTCCTTCTTGTCCGCTCCCACACAGGCGTGTTGGCCGACCCACGAAGCACGACACGCACTGATTCAAGTGCCCACCATTCGGGTAACCCGTCCTCGTCAATCGATGAAGAGAGGCTGGAGGACATGGGTACCGCCGACAAGGCCAAGGGCAAGTTGAAAGAGGCGCTTGGGAGCATCACCGGTAGCGATCACCTCCGGAAGGAGGGCCAGGCGCAGCAGCACAAGGGCCACCATGAGGAGAAGGCGGCTGAGGCACGCGCGACAGCCGAGAAGCACGAGCTCGAGGCCGAGCTCTTCGAGGACGAGGAGCGGAAACGCCAGGGCACCTGACGTGACGTTCCAGCCGGCCCCCTGGCACTCGCGCCAGGGGGCCGGCTTCTCGGTATGACCTTCTCCATCGCCACCTCCAGTGGCGTTCGTGGCGCCCATCACCGGCATTGAAGTCGGCTTCGCCAGCGGCGATCTTGCCACCGAGGCCGGCAGCCCCGGGAGCCGCTACGCCCCCGGTGACGACCACACCCATGACAGAGCCACCCCGAATACGCGACACTTGTTACACGAGGTCACCAGTGTCAGCTCTCATCTGGACATGGTGCAGCACTGGGCCTAGCGTTGCTGAACAGCTAGCGATTGCGCTGGGTCGGGGCGGTGATTCTGATGCTACGATGCGCCGCTGTATGTCTGACTGCGGGTGTGCTTGTTCTCGCCGGGTGCTCGAGTTCGTCGACCTCGGGGACGTCTTCCTCGGCCCCGTCGAGTCCCTCGACTGGGGGGCACGGCCGGACCACAGTCCAATTGGTCGATATGCCCACGGGGACCGCCAGGTTGAGCTGGGACCCGACCACGAAGCTCATCACCGCTGCGGTGGACATGCACGGTTTCACGCCGAGTAGCAGCCACGCCATGCACATCCATCCGGGCACCTGCGCCGAGCAGACCCAGCCCCCGTCCGTGCCATTCCCGGACATCTCCGCCGACGCGGGTGGCGCGGTCACACAGAGCGTGGTCAGTCAGGCACCCGGCAGTATTCCCAGCGGGTCTTACCTCAACATCCACCTGGCACCGAACGCCCAACTTGGTGCGCCGACCGATGTGAGCTTCACACCGATCGCCTGCGCCGACATCCCGGCTGGAACTCCACCCACGGGCCCGGTAACACTCAAGGTCCAGGCGCCGCCGCAACACGGACAGATCCCGAGGGGCACGGCCACGCTCGCCTACAACAGCACCAACCACACGCTCCGCGTCGAGGTGACGGCCAGCGGCCTGCCGCCAAACAGCGCCCACGCCGCACACATCCACGCCGGGTCGTGCGTCGCCCAGGGCGCGGTGGTGTACCCACTGCCGGATCTGCGGGCCAACGCCTCGGGTGATGCGTCGATAACCACCACCATCGACAACGTCAATTCCGCGCCACCAACCACCGGATGGTACGTGAACGTGCACAGGGGTCCGATGAGTCAGATCCTCAGCGGCGACAGCCCCACGCTGCTATTCGCGCCGATCCTCTGCGGCGACGTCAGGTGATAGGGGTGTCGGTAAGAACGGTGTCATGAGCTGGGGAGGGCGGACTTGGCCGTCCATGTCGCCCAGGGAATGGTCCAGTCGTAATAGTCACCGTCTCCGGGTCCCAGTTGCCGAGAGGAACCAATGATTTCGACCGGGTCTCCGGGCAAGACCGCGTCGAAGACCGCATCCGCGTTGGCCGGGGAGAGGTTGATGCAACCGTGAGAGACGTTGGTCCTGCCCTGCTGGGCCACCGACCACGGCGCCGAGTGGACGAACTCCCCATTGTTAGAAATCCGCACAGCCCACCGCACTTCGACATTCTTGTAGTGATACTTCGGGTTGCTCATGTAGAACACCGGATACTTTCTCATCACCACGTGGGTCCCGCTGTGGGTCACTCGACCAGGATCGGAGTCCAGCCCGTAACTGGCCGGATAATCGGCAACCTTGACGCCGTTAGCATAGGCCACCAACCGATGAGCGCGGATATTAGCTCGCAGCACATAGGACCGGCCGATAGTGAAGGTGGAGACGATGTCCTCGCGACCGAAGGTACCCCCGCCCATCGCTAACCCATAGAGCTTCGCCGTCACACTGACCCGGGTGTTGGGGGCAAAGTAGGCCTTAGGACGCCAGTGCACCGTAGCGTCATCCAGCCACGCCCAGGACCCCTCCGTGGGCACCGAGGAATGCACCGACAGGGCGCGTTGTACGGCAGTCTTATCGATAACTCTGGAACTGAAGGTCAGCGCGATTGGCATAGCGATTCCGTAGGTGGCGTTGTCCGCGACGTTAAACTGCCCGCTGATCAAGCGCTTGGGGGTGACCGTCTGGAACGAGCCGGTGATCGCGCGGGTCTGGCGGTCGATTCCCGTGACGGTACTCGAGGCGGTACCCGACCAAGTGTAGGTCATGGCGTAACCCAGGGGCTCAGCGCTCGTCCAGCTCGACCTATCCGATGACAACTGCCCAGCCACCGCCTTACCCTCGGGAGTGGTCAGCGACACCGCGTCGAGCACGCCATGACTGACCGACACCCGCACGGGCGCAGTCGGCGTGACATCCACGGCTCCATCGCTCGGCTGAGTGACGACCTGAGCCGACGCGACCGGCAGTACCAACGCCGCTGACTGGACCGACCCGGCTGGCCGCACCGGCACCTGGCCGTGAGCCATGGGAGTGAACACAACTGTGGTGCATGGAGTGAGCACCACAATCACTGCCAGCACCCATCCCAACAGCCTCTTTGGTGAACGCTGCCACCGATCACCCGACCCACCTGCTCCTGCCACACCCACACTCCCACCGTGTCGTCTCACCTGAAGAACGACCCAACAGCCCGTGCGATGTGTCTGGTCATCGAGTGAGCACGACCACCACGGCACCATCCCCTCCACCCATTGGCACGCATCTAAGAAGGCGGGATTGGCACCCGCTCCCGACGACTGCCGGTTCCGCCTGCGTGTCGCTCCCGGAATGCGAACAGCGACGGTGTTACGCTAGTTGGTTAAAGCTCTGTCGAGTCCGCCGAGTTGCCAGTAGCATAAGCGTCCTCCTCCAGATCCATCACCGAGCAGGAACTTGCCGACGAGCCGAAATAACAACTTTTGCTTGGACGGTGCGCGTTGAACACGCCGAGTGTCAGCGTGCGTACGTACCGTCGTAATGATGGGTTGTGGTATTTCCTGACTGGATCCGTCCCTCCTATGACCCGATGAGGTCCGTTTCATCATCACATTGTGGTGCGTCGCACGACACAGACATCTGTCGATGTGGCGCTGCCCGCGTGGTGTGGGCGACCTGCGCATCCCGGTGCTATAGGCCCCGGGCCGATCGTTGTAGGAAGGAAATCCTGATGAACCGTTTACCTGAGGTCATCGCATCGTTGGGGGTCCCCCATCTGTCGCCCACCCCTGTTGGTCATGCCGTCGTGGTCGGCGGCGGCATGACCGGTCTGCTGACAGCGCGGGTGCTTGCCCACCATTTCGAGCGGGTGACGCTCATCGAGCGCGACCCGTTACCGGATAGCGCGCAGCACCGCAAGGGCGTCCCGCAGGGGCGCATGCTGCATGTGCTGCTGCCTCGCGGCCTGGGGATCGTGGAGCGGCTCTTCCCCGGCTACAGTCGCGAATTGGAAGCCGCCGGTGCGGTATCACTGCGGATACCCGCCGACGGGCTGCTGCTGGGCCCGGCCGGTTGGCTGGACCGGCGAGCTCATGGGTGGCCACTGCTGTCGGCCAGTCGGCCGCTGTTCGAGGGAGCCGTGCGTCGGCGACTGCGGGAAGTGCTGAATGTGACGATCCTCGACCGCCACGGCGTGACATCGCTCCTCACCTCACGCGAGGGTCGGCAGGTGATCGGCGTGACGCTACGCCCGCTCGATAACGCAGGCGGCACCACCACCACGCAGCTTGATGCTGATCTTGTGGTCGATGCCAGCGGTCGCGGCTCCCGCGCCCCTAGCTGGCTTTCAGAGGCTGGCTACGCCACGCCCACGGCGACCCACGTTGATCCGAACGCTGCGCAGGTTTCCCGGGTTTACCGCATCCCGGAGGGGTTTAGTGCGGACTGGAAGCTAGTGATGCTGATGTCGGCGCCGCCGTCGATACCGCGCACCGGCTATCTGTTCCCGATCGAGGACAGGCAGTGGATGGTGGGGCTGATCGGAGCCGCCGGCCAGCACCCGCCGACCGATGAGGACGGCTTCGCCGCCTTCACTCGCAGTCTGCGTCATCCGATCATCGCTGACGCGCTCGCGGCCGCCGAGCCGCTCACTCCGATCCGCAGCTATCGTCGCACGGCCAACCGGTTGTGGCACTACGAACGCCTACACCGCTGGCCGGAGCGGTTCGTCGTCCTTGGCGATGCGGTCTGCGCGTTCAACCCGATCTATGGCCAGGGTATGAGCACCGCTGCCATCGCCGCTGAGACCTTGGACGCCTGCCTGCGCGACCACCGGCGTCGGTACCCCGTGGATGATCTCGACGGGCTAGCTCGACGCTGTCAACGACGGCTGGCCCAGGCCAACGCCGACCCGTGGATGCTCTCGACGTGGGAGGACCTGCGCTACCCCACCACGACCGGCATGCAGGTCAGCGCGAGGATCCGGCTGGTCCACCGCTACATCGACCGGGTCCTGGCCGCCGCGACCCATGATCCCACCATCACCGACAGCTTCCTCCAGGTGACGGGCCTGCTGACTCGCTCGACCTCACTGTTCACTCCACGAGTGCTGGTCACTACGGCGCGCGCCCGACCCCATGACAAGAGCACGCTCCCGAGTTCCGCACCACCTGCCCGTCCACCCACGTCCATAGCGGGCTAACGGCGAACCCCTGACGGGCCACCGTCACCATGAGCGGGGTCCGCAGCCCGTACCTGGCTGACCAGGGGAAACGGTCACTGTGGTCCCTTTCTGGCGTATTCCGGTCGCCCCGTACTACCGGGAGGCTCAGAACTCCTTCCCGAGCGGGTGGTCACGCGTGACCGTGGCGTCGATGCCCGGAGTGGGACGGTGGAGTTGGGTGGTCCCTTTTCTTTGATGGTGATGTGAAGCGGGCGGTGGCGAGGGTGTGTCCGTTGCCGTTGATCAGTCTGGCGCTGATGAGTGTGTCACGGTTGACCGGAGCGGGGCCGCCCCAAGCCCCGTGCCCGTGGGTGAGGGAAAAGGTGGCGACCGGCACGGCGGAGCCGTCCCGGCGGACTACCTCGCACTGGACGGTATCGCTGGTCGCGTTGCTGTTGGTATCAAGGGACAGATAGATCCAGGAAGGGTTACCGGGATAGACGTAGGCGTGCCCGATCTGGTGTTGCCCGCTCTGCTGCTCCGTGCTGGTCAGTGGTGCGTACATGACGGTCCGTTCGCCGGCTTGCGTGTCGGTCACGGCTGGCGTTGCACCCTGGTGGGCGTGGCCGAGGATCCATCCGCCGGCGGCGAGGGCACCGGCGAGCAGGAGGGCGGCAGCGGGCATTCGCCATCGTTGGATGCGCGGCGCTGCTGGCGTCAGCGCGGCCATGACCCGGTCTTCGAACCCGGTGGGTGGTTGCGTCTCGGGTATCAGCTCGATCAGCCGGTTGACGGTGACGGTCAGCGCGGAGACGGTCTCGCGACAGGTGGCGCAGCTGTCCAGGTGCGCCAGCGCCTGGGCACGTTCAATGCCGCTGATCACATCGAGGGCCAGCTCCGCGGCGATCTCGCGACAGTGGTGGCAGGTCAGTTCACGCATGGTCGGCTCGCGGGGCGGGTAGGGCGGCGTGCAGTTTGGTTATGGCGGCACGGATGCGTGACTTCGCGGTGCTCACGGGGATGTTCTCGGCGTTGGCGATCTGCTGTGCGGTCATTCCGTGCATTGCGGCCATGACCACGGTTCTGGCCTGCTCGGGGGGAAGGGTAGCCAGCGCGGTCTGCAATTGCGCGGATGTCTCACCGGCCAGCGCCCGGTGCTCGGGGGTGTCAGTGATGACCGAAATGAGCGGGACTAGGTCCTGCGGGTTGACCGGTGTCGGGCGCTGGACCCGCATGGCGTCCACTGCAAGGTTGTGCACGATACGGGTCAGCCAAGTCCGCACCGATCCCCGTCGAGGGTCATAGAGCCCTGCATGTCGCCAGGCGCGCTCGAAGGCTTGTTGGGCGATGTCCTCGGCTAGACCGCTGTCGCGGACAATGGCGAGCGCTACACCGAATACCGCGGGCTGGAATCGGCGTATGAATGCTCGCGCCGCCTGCGGCTCCCCGGCGCCCAGGCCGGCCAGAAGCATGTCGTCGGGCATGGGTTCCAACGGGGTGCGGCGGATGGACACCTCTTCCATCACAGGCCTACCACGGCTTGACCGGCTCTGACCGTCGCCGGAACTTCGCGGGCAGGGTTTGCCTGCCACCGGGCGTGTGGGGCGACCTTCGCGCCCTTCATCAGGAAAGAGTCGGCGTCGAGCACCGCGCCTTCTCCGATGGAGACCCCGTAATGGACAAAGGCGGAGGTTCCGATCGTGCAGCCGGCGCTGAGTGTGGTGTAATCGGATTTGAAAATGCCATCCTCTTGTGAGTGGCACTGGATGGCGCTGCCCGCGCCGAGTGTACCGTGGTCACCCACGGTGACCAGGTTTTTCTCCACGATGACGCAGCCATCATCGAGGACTCGGCGACCGATTCGAGCGCCCAGCAGCCTCCAGGCCATGCTCTTTAACGGTGTGCCATTAAGCGGTCCAGGTAAGCTCGCGCTGAGTTTCCAGAATCGTTCATGCCGCCAGTAGTAGGGATCATAGATCGAGCAACGCTGTGGATGCATGGTCCGGAATGCCATGCTGGCGCGCTCGAAGAACATGAAGTAGCCGATGCTGAACAGAGCCGTGACGGGGACGTATGCCGCGGTCGCTGCGGCCCCGATCCGGTCGTACAGCGCGACCGTGACCAGGGCAAGCACGGTGACAATGTGGAAGTGCAGCCCGCGGACCAGGAGGAAGATGCCGATAGTGGCAATGTTGTGCTTGTTCTTGGCCGCCAAGCGACGACGGAACTCATCCCCGGTACGCAGGTGATCGAACCTGCGGTCACGGTGGACCGAGCGCGGAATCTCGAACGGTGGCGAGCCCAGCAGCCCAATGCCCTCCCGAGTTCTCCCATCAATCGGAACCATGACCTTCGTGCCGTATAGGCAGTTCTCGCCCGTCTTGCCGCTCGAGGGGTAGAGGATATTGTTACCTAGGAAGCTGTCGGGTCCGACCGTAGCCCGGGTTACGGCGAAAGACGTGCTCGAGAAGTTCCCGTTGATTATCGACAGCCCATCGGAAATCATTGTGCCGGTGCCGATAGTACAAAGGTACGGCGATTCATGGCGCTGGCTCAGCCCGAAGTTCGACCCGGTCTGCTTGACCGTGGACAGGTCATACCCCAGGGCACGCAGATAGTGCACGATGTAGGAGCTGTCGCCGAACAGTGTCATATAGAACCGGGTGTTGGATATGCGCGTGATCGTGCGGTGGATCGAGTAATGCAACCCGTACAGTGGATAAATTCGATCCGGCGTGATGAGCAGATGCAGTAGGCGCGGAAGGGTCACCACCACGACGAGCCCGGTCAGCACGCTGCCGAAGAACAGCACCAGCGAGAGGATGAGCAGATGGGCGTAGGACGTCCAGCTCGTCAGAGCTAGGCCTCGCAGGCTGAGGAACCTGGTCAGCGTGGCCACCGCCCCGATGGCCAGAGGTCCCGTCACGCCAAAGACGTTCACTAGCTGAAGGACGCTGAAAACGGCCCTTCTGCGGCTGCTGCAGCGCGCCGGGCCCACCGATCGGTAGTCAACGGTGCTGGGTTGGGCGGGCGATCCGTGCCAGCTCTGCCCGCTGGGCACGGCTTGGGATGCCTGCAGCGAGGACGCGTGGCCCAGCTGAGCGCCATCGCCCATCGAGGTCTCGATGTCGAGAACGCTTTGCTCGGCGATGACCACGTTGCGGCCGAGGGTGACCGCGCCGGTCTGGATCCAGCCAGCGTGGGCTCGGTAGCACACGAAGGAGGTGTCCTTGCGGATCACCGTGCCGTCCCCGATGGTCAGCAAGTCCGTGCACACGGGAATGGTCCGGGAGAAGATCGCAACGCCCCTGCCGATCTTCGCCCCGAGCGCCCGCAGGTACAGCAGGTACAGCGGCGAGCCGACGAACAGCGCCATAGGATTGGCCCGGATCAGGGTCTTGACAACCCAAAAGCGCAGATAGGCAGGGCTCCAGGCCGGGAACTCCTGGGGCTTCCAGCGCCCGATGAGGACCCACTTCGCCACGATCGGCACCGCGCAGCTGATCAGGAAGGTCGAGCCGGTGAACAGCACGGCCCTGAGGTAGTTCTCGACGAGGCCGGCTTCAGGCGCCGCCGTCATCCACTCGTAGCCCTGGGCCAGGAGCAGTGCGCTCAGGTACGGCACTCCGAGCAACAGGAGCAGTTGCAGCAATCCGCACATCAGATACTGGGCCGTGCTCACCCGCGCCGATGTCCCTGCCGACGGTAGGGTCGCCGACTGGGGCGCAGGCACCTCGTGGGCCAACGCGGTGGCCAGGCTGCGGATAGTCGGGTGCAGGTAAATGTCCTTCATGGACACCGCTGGTAGATCCGCGCACTCGCGCGCCCGCGCGCAGAACTGCGCCATGAGCAGCGAGTCCGCAAACAGATCATCAAAGAAGTGGCTCTCGACCGACACTCGTTCCAGGCGCAACGCGCCGGCCAGCGCATCGGCGAGGATCCGCTCGATCCCGGTAGCCGGACCAACGTAGGGCTCGCGGTTGGCGAGACGACGTGGCCCTGCGGGCTTCGGAAGATGCTTGCGGTCGGCCTTACCGCTGGGAAGCATCGGGATCACCGCAAGCTCCTCCAGGTACGCCGGAACCATCCACCGCGGAAGATGCTCACGCAGCTGCTGGCGGATCTGGCCTTGGTCCACTGCGGTGGCGTGCTGGCGCTGGCTGTAATAAGCGACCAGCTCCATGGTGCCGGCCTCCGACTCGACGGTGTCGACCACCGCCTGGGCGATCCCCGGCACTCGTAGCAGCACTGACTCGATCTCAGTCAACTCAATGCGGTGGCCCCGGATCTTGACCTGGGTATCCAGCCGGCCGTGGTATTCGATCTCATTGTCATCGTTGATCCGGCCAAGGTCTCCGGTGCGGTAGATTCGACCCGACGGATTGTTGGCGATGCCCAGGAAGTCTCGGATGAACGCCCGATCCGTAAGGTCGTCACGGTTGAGATAGCCACGCGCAAGCCCGATCCCGGCAAGACCGATCTCGCCCACCTCGCCGAGCGGTAATGCCTTGTCTTCGGCAGGGTCGAGGATCACCACGGAATAGGTCGGAAGCGGGACGCCGATAGTCACCGACCGGTCGGGATGGACCGACGCCCAGGTCGCGGTCACCGTGGCCTCAGTCGGTCCATAGACGTTGAGGAACCTGCGGCCCGAACGGTGCCATCGAGCGATGAGGTGCTGCGGGCACGCCTCACCTGAGACCAGCAAGAACCGCAGGCGGGGAAGGTCCTCCTCCAGGGTTGCCAACAAGGTCGGCACGCAGCACAGCGCCGTGACCTCGTTGACCCGGAGGAACTCGCCAAGCTCGGGTCCGACGAGGGTGCACCCAGCTGGCTTGGGTACCAAGGTCGCGCCTGCTACCAGCGGCACCCATATCTCCTCGACCGAGAAGTCGAACGCGATTGTCATACCCTGATAGACCCGGTCATGTGGCTGGATGCCATAGATCTCGACCGCGACGCGGACGAAGTTACAGATGCTGGCGTGCTCGATCCCCACCCCTTTAGGCTGGCCCGTCGAGCCGGAGGTGTAAATGACATAACACAGCTCGTCAACCGGGTCTCCCCGTTCCGCGTCGGTGAGCCGGTGGTCGTCCTGCGCCGCCACCAGCGCCGCGACCTCGTCAACACACAGACGTGGGCACGCGATCTGCTGGAGACGCTCATCCAGGTGCGACTGGGTGAGCACCATCGCCACACCGGCGTCGCGCACGATGTAGCACACTCGTTCGGACGTAAAGCCGACGTCAAGCGGGACATACGCCGCGTTGATCTTGAGTACGGCGAGCATACCGATGTAGGAATGCACCGCGTCGTCGAACAGCAGCGCGATGCGGTCACCGGGTTGGGCGCCCCACGCCACCAGGAGGCGAGCGAGCTGGTTGGCTCGCGCATCCAACTGACCATAGGTCAGCACGGTGTCACCCGTATCCACAGCCAGCTGGCCGCAGTCCCGCATCCAGACACACCGGTCCTCAAACAGGTGATCAAGGCGTTCACCCCGCCGCCACCGGATCGCCGGCTCATCCTCCGGGCAGACCAGGACGCGGTCAGTCAACGCAGCTGCGCCGGAGATGGCAGGGAGGAGGTCCTCCAGACCCCACCGGTCAACCTCCGTAGGCACTACTCACAACTCCCCTCGGATCAGAGCAATCCCATGCCCTGGCTCGTGCTGCGGCTCATCACCGGTGCCCGGCGGCAGCGGCTATCTGATCGGCAGCAACCGCCCCGGGGACGACGAGGTCGATGGGCAGCACTCCTTGACGGCGTTGACGAGGATCGCGCACGCGGTGTCGATCACCTCCGCTGTCACGTTGAGCGGCGGCAGCATCCGCACGACACAGTCATGGCGACCGCCGAGCTCGACAATCAATCCCCGACGCAACGCCGCCGCCTGCACCTCGGCAGCCAGCTCACCGGCGGGCCGACCGTCCCGCGGGTCAGCCAGCTCGATCCCCCACATCAGCCCTCGACCCCGTACCTCACGCACCCATGGGTGGTCGCCAATGCCGTCGAGCGCCCGAGTAATCTGCGCACCGCGCCGCCGCACGTTGCCCAGCACGTCGTCACGGCGGAATATCCGGATCGTCTCCACCCCCGCCGCGAAGGCCAGCTGGTTGCCCCGGAACGTCCCGGTGTGCGCTCCAGGAGCCCACGTATCCAGCCGCTCGTCGTAGAGGATGATCGCGACCGGCGCACCGATCCCGCTCAACGCCTTCGAGGCGATGATGACGTCAGGCTCGATGTCGTACTGCTCGAAGGCGAACCAGGTCCCGGTACGCCCGCAGCCGGTCTGCACCTCATCGACCACCAACGGAATATCCAGAGCGTGGGTCAGCGCGCGCACCCGGTGGACGAACTCCGGGTGGGCAGGCACGACACCGCCCTCACCCTGCACCATCTCCAGTACCACCGCAGCCGGTAACGGTATCCCGCCATGGGGGTCCCGCAATGCCTGCTCAAGGTAGTAGACGCAGTTGATCGAGCACGTCTGGAGGGTGAGGTTGACCGGGCACCGGTTGCAGGAGGAGTACGGGAAAATGTGGATACCGGGCACGCCGTTGTGGACGGGCGCCTTAGTGGACACCGGTCCGCTGAGCGCCATCGCAGCATGGCTGGTGCCGTGAAAACCACCCTGGAAGGAGACGATGTCACCGCGCCCGGTGACGGTCTTGCAGAGCTTTACCGCCGCCTCGACCGCGTTGGCTCCGGTGGGCCCACAGAAGTGCACCTTTACTCGGTTGCGCATCCCTGGCGGGAGCATGGCCAGCTGCGCCTCGGTGAAGGCATCCTTGGCCGGGGTCGGGAAGTCAAGACCGTGGGAAAACAGGCCAAGCTGCTCGATCACCACCTCGACCAGCTCCGGATGATTGTGCCCCAGGGGCAGGGCACCCGCACCGTTGAGAAAATCGATGAAGACGTTGCCGTCCAGATCGCGCACAAAGCTGCCGCCAGCCTCCGCGATGGCAATCGGAAGGTGCCGCGGGTACACCCTAGCGTTGGACTCCCAGCGCTCCTGCCTGGCAAGAAGCTCCGCTGAGCGCGGCCCCGGCAGCTCCCCACGAACGTACGGGCCGGAGAACCCCTCATGCTCACTGCACGTCACCATATCGATCCCCCCAAGACAGCTCATCTGCGCGCGTCCGGGCGACAGTTCCGCTCTAGGCCCCTGATACGGAAAACGTTCGCCCGCAGGTGACCCCGCTGCCCATGACCACCCAAATGGCCTAACAGGAGCCTGTTGCAGTTCACCGTCGTCACCGCGTGGCGCGCACCAGCCGCGCCACTGACGTCGAGGAGGTGCTGGGGGCACTGTTGTTGCTCCTCAACGGAGGTGGAATCGATCAGATCCGGACGATTGCGACCGAGCTGAACGCAGGCCTCGCCGGGCATGAGCCGCAACTCCGTGCCCTGCTGTCCGACCTGAACACGCTGGTATCGGCTCTGGAGGCGCGCAAGACCGAGATCAACCGGGCGCTGGACGCGCTGAACCGGCTGTCCGCCACACTCGCCCGGCGACGCGGGGAGATCGACGCCACCCTGGACGGCCTGACACCGGGCCTGACGGTGCTCGCTGACCAGCGCACCCATGCTCACCAGCACCCTGCAGGCCCTGGACCGGCTGTCAGTGGTCGCCACCGACACGGCATGGCGCGGTACCAGTTCAGCAGTCCGGCGCGGTCAGGCTGCGCACTTTCTCTGGCCGGCCCGCGATCAGTGCCCAGGCCACCGCCGCGCCCCAGTCGTGCCCGACGACGTGTGCCGGGCCGCCGCCGTGGGCGTAGATCAACGCCACCACGTCGGCAACCAGTTCGGGAATCCGGTAGGCCGCTGCCGGGAGAGCGGGACAAAGTGGGGTTGCGACAAACATCATGACGAACTGCTCGACGCACCGTTGCGGCACGGCCCGATCGATCACTGATCGATCGGGCAGATCCTGGCACAGTTGCCCACACTGCCAGTCTGGCCTAGCTCCACCATCACGGGATCGGTGCTGTTCCCGACTCGTCTACCCGGATCAGGAGCGCCGCGCTGGCCTATTCCGTGTTCTGTCCGGGCGTGAGAATGGCGCCGAGCCGCTGGAGGAAGCCGAGAACATCCTTGTCCGACCACTTCTCCGCAAGCTTGGCCTCCTTGATGCGGTGTACCACCGTCGCCGTCATCGTCAGCGGGTTTCCCGTGGCCGGGCTGCCGGGTAGATCCCCTCATGGACACCGCGGGCCGATGTCATCCTTTTCCGGACTGCGCGTACCGTCCGACGAGTTCCTTCGGAGGACCGCTCTGCGGGATCGTCGGCGAGTTCGGTCGTTTTTAGTCCGCTAATTCCGGGAGGCCGGTACTGGAACAGTAGGCGCTGATTCTGGCCCAGCAGCTCAGCGACCGTGACCACCTCACCCTCGCCCTCCCACCGGCACCACCGAGACGGGGCACAGTACCGGGAGCCTGCGTCGGCGCTACTCGTCATCACCATCACCATCGTCTGACCCCGTGCCGAGCCCGGAACGCAGCAGCGCATTGAGCAGCGCGTGCTGCACCTCATCCGCGGTGGGCAGCGCCACCCAGGCCCCTGCCTCGCGCAGGCGCACTCTCGCCAGGTTCAGGTCGCATGACAGGCTGCCCGAGCCGGTGGCGGTGAACAGCAGCCACCGCGGCGGAGGTCCCGTCGCCGCGACCGGCACTTGCGGCACCTCTGGCGCGGGCAGTAGTTCGCACATCCGGTGGGGCAGTTCCAGCACGTCCACTCCGCGCCCGCATACCAGCAGCACACCGTAAGGTTCCCGGGTCCAGATCTCCTCGGCGTGGTCTGGGTCGATGACTGGTGCGTTCTGCCAGATGCCCGAGATCGGACACAGCCTCCTCGCGGTGTCCCGGCCGTGCCAGTGCCGGTCAGCCCCCAGGAAGCAGCCACGTCCGGAGGACCTCGAACAGCGCCGTCGCGGCGTCCTCGTCGAAGATGATCACGCACGCGCCGGTGACATGCGGGTCAAACACGATCTCACCGTCACGCTTGCGCTCCACCACCAGGTTGGCGAAACCCCGCGGACCCCGGTGCAGCGCGCAGCTGACGGGAATCGCCCTGCGGTTCTCGCGGGACGCGCCTGCGGTCGCGCCTTCAGTCATGGTTGACCTCTCTCTCAAAAGGGTGCGGGGTCGTGTCCCGCTCGCTCATCACCAGCGAGTCCGTGAACTCACCAGGGAACATCTGGCGTGGCCGTGGGGAACGGGCAGCATGCTCATGGCGCGCTCCCCACAGCGGGTTGGAGTCGGGCATCGCGGCGGAAAGGGCAGGTGCACTCGCGTTGACACTGGCGCCGCACTTGTGCCGTCCTGCCATGGGTCCTGCCTCCGACTGGCCTGGTTCTCCCTCGACCCAGGGGCGACATCCGTCGGAGAGACGCAGCAGTTTCAGCGTTCAGTCCGGCCCGGGGCCTGGTGAAAGCCAACCGGAGGAAGACCGCCCAGAACAGTGCGGGTCAGCGGCGGTGCTGATGCAAAACAGCAACAAGACCGGCCTCCATACGTAGCGTGTACTGTCCGATACGTCCTTTGAGGGGGGCGACAGCATGGCAGGCAAGCGGCACCGGCTGATTAGCACTCGCAAGGCGGCCGGCTTCAGTCAGGAACAGCTGGCCGAGGCGGTTGGCGTTGAACGCTCAACGGTCATGCGCTGGGAACGTGGCGAGACCCGTCCGCAACCCTGGGCTCGACCGAAACTCGCGCGTGCCATCGGTATCTCGGATCAGGCACTGTCCGAACTGCTGGGTGAACCCGCCGAACCTCAGCGTGAGCTCTCCGATTCGGTGCAGCCGTGGGAACTCGCCGACGCAATGACTCATGTCACAATCAGCGCCACCACGCTCGACTACATGGAACGGACGGTGTTCAGCTACGCCACGCGCTACCCGTCCACCCCGCCTGCAGTCCTGCTTCCCGAAGTCTCTGCACAGCTGCCGCGACTGCGGGACGTGCTGAACCATCCACAGCCGTTACAGACACGACGGCGGGCGGTGACGTTGCTTGGTGTCCTGTCTGGCCTGGCGGGCAACCTGTGGTGGGACCTCGGCAGGGAAGATCACGCTGCCGGGTTCTTCGACGTCGGCGAGTTGGCCGGGCAAGAAACAGAAGACCCCGATCTGACGGCATGGGTACTCGCTACCCGCTCCATCGGAGCGTTCTTCGCCGGTCAACACCGGAATGCGGCAGATCTGCTCGCCAGGGCAGAAGACACTGCCGCGCTGCGGTCCAGCCCCCGACGGCGCGCCTGGGTGGCTGCTCTGCAGGCTCGGTCTGCTGCGGCGATGGGAGATCACTACCTGAGTCGGGCGGCGCTGGAACGGGCTCACCAGCACATGGCGGCGGTCAGCGAGCCGCCGAGCGGCACCGAGTTCTTCGACGCGCCGCGTCTGGACGGGCTGGCCGGCACGACCTACCTCCTGATGAGCGACACCCACCGAGCCATCCCGCTACTGACCCAAGCACGAGGCCGGCGAGCATCCACTGACGTGAAGGGCCGCGCTTTGGTGACCCTGGACCTTGCCGAATGCCACGTCGTGGACCACGAGCCCGAGGAGGCGGTCCGGCTGGCTACCGACGCCTTGGACAGTGTCGATGGATCGATGGTCGCACCGATCGCGGTCAGAGCCCGCAGGCTGCGCGCCCGGATGGAGCGGTGGCCTGAGCTACCGGCGGTACGGGAGCTGGACGCCCGCCTGCCGGAGTTGCCCGGTGGCTGATGACCCGGCCCGTTGGATCGTGCACGGCTCCCGCCGGGTGTACGCATCCTCCTGGGTGAATGTCGATCTCGACGACGTCGAGGTTCCTGGCGGGCGACGGTTCGACCACCACGTGCTGCGATTTCCGCGTGCCTCGGTGGGTGCGGTGGTGCTGGACTCCGACCGTGTGCTGTTGCTGTGGCGACACCGCTTCACCACCGACACGTGGGGTTGGGAGATCCCAGCCGGCTGGGTCGATCCCGGGGAAAATCCCGCCGAGGCAACCCGGCGGGAGGTCATGGAGGAAACCGGATACCGCGTGTCCACAATGCGGCCGTTGACAACCTATCACCCCATGTCCGGGATCAGCTCTCAGCGATACCAGCTATTCGTAGGTTCCGACGTGGAGCGCATCCGCGAGCCACAGCCAACGGAAACCAGCCGCGTCGAATGGATACCCCTCGCATCGGTACCTCGGCTGATGGCCACCGGACAGGTACCGGACGGTCCGTCACTGACCGCCCTGGCCTTCTACCAGGCAACCACCCCATAGCCATCGGGCTCACGACACAACAGCATGGCTGGGGTCGGGTAATTCTATGGTGACCGAAGGTGCGGTCTGCCTCCGGACCGATGGATTGGATCACGCCATGCTCGCGAGGTCAGTGTGGCCAGTATGCCCAGCTCAGGTCATCTCGACGGAGGTCATGTGCGGGATAACAGGCACCTATCCCTCGTGCGTCACAACACCGACTCGACACCCAGCAACACCCCTTGACCAGCGGCGACTCAGCCCTTCGTTGTTTTTCGCTGCTTACTACCGGGAGGCCACCACGCCGTGACCGTTTCTCGTCGGGATCGGCTGTCTACTCAGCTATTCCTCGATCGCTCCGTCGATCCGCCGAAGATGCCGCCGGAAGGTATACGACGGATCGGCGGCGCGCCGCGCTAGGTAGACGTCGAAGGCCGTCTGCTGGCGCAGCGTCTCACCTGCCCGGATCCTGCGGGCCTGTTCGCGCTCGGTCTGCCAGAGCTGGTGCGCCGTCGCCAGCACCTCCTCGGCACGCTCGGCGGCGACGAACAACACGCCGTCATCGTCGCCGAAGACAATGTCGTCGTCGCTCACCAGGTGCGGCCCGAACCGCGCAGTGGCCAGCGCCTCGGGCTCCCGCTCGTCCAGCCGCACCGGGCCGGGCGGGTAGCTGCCGTAGCTGAACACCGGAAGGCCGATCTCCGCCAGCTCCGGCGTGTCGCGGTGCAGCCCCCACACCACCAGGCCCGCCAACCCTGCCGCCTCGGCCTCCAGTACCGCCAGGTCGCCGACACACGCCTCGTCCGACCGCCCGGCGTTGTCGATGACCAGCACGTCACCCTGTTCGGCCCGGCTGAACACCTCCAGGAACACGTCCACGCTGCCGTAGTGTCGCGCCGGCAACGCACGTCCCGCGATCCGGTGTCCGGGAACGACCGCGCCGATACCGGGCGGCGCGGCGCGCAGCGGCAGGTCGCTCCGGACGCAGGCATCGGCCACCAGCGGCGTGGACAGACCGGCGAAAGCCTTCAGCATGGTGTTCTCCCTCAGTTGGCCCGTCACCGTCGGCGGCGCGCGGATGCATCGCGCAATGTCCGTCAGCAACGCCAGCAGTTCGCCGCCGTGCTCGTCGCGGCAGTCCTTGGTGAACCAGCCGGCGGTGCGCGCGACCCTGCGGGGAGTAAGGACCCACCTCCACCCGCGACTAACGCGTGGATCAGCTGTCGTGAGCCCCTGACCTGAGGTGCCGAGGCAAGGAGGTCGTGATCAGACACCGACCAACCCCTACCATGGCGCGCACCACCGCGAGACAGGAGATCAGTATGGGGATGCCGCAGTCAACCACCGGCCCTAGCCGCGCTGCGGGAAACAGTCTGCTCGTACGGATGGTTGGCGTCGTGGGGTGTCTTGCGGTGGCCGCGATCCACGTTATCGACCAAGGCGGCGTGCCCGGCACGAAAGACCCGGAGTACATCCACATCATGTACTACGCCCTGGAAGCCGCAGGCATCGTGACCGCGGCACTGCTGCTGACCAACCACGCGCGGCTGGGGTGGTTCCTCGCGCTGGGGATCGCAACCGGCCCCATCCTGGGCTACGTCCTCTCCCGCGGACCCGGATTACCCGACTACACCGAGGACATCGGCAACTGGACCGAACCACTCGGAGTCACCAGTCTCCTCGTCGAGGGCATCCTGCTGATCCTCTCCGCAGCGTCCCTCATGAGATACCGCAGGACCAGCTGAGCGAGAGTCGACACGATGGGCTAACCTCACCAGGGCGGCTCCCGTACCTCACCCCCAGGTCAGCTTCGGGAACTGGAGGCCCGGCCGACAGCGGAGTACGTTAGCTGTCTCACACCTGGAGGTTGATGTGATTAAGAAAATTCTGGAGTTACTGGCGCTGAAGTGGCTCTGGGACCGCCGCCGCGGCCGCCGTTGACACCCCCAACGAGGTCTCAGCGCGGCCGATCACGGTGACGGGGAGTGGGTGCCGCACTCCCAGCCTGCGCGCCAGGGCGATCGCCTCTCAGGTCATCGGCCAAAACCCGACGTCCACCCAGCCGAGCACGATCTCGGCCACGGCCAGGCCGCAGCCGCTCTCGCCGCGTTCCGTGATCTGCTTGCGCGCGAGGTAACCGAAGATCAGCACCAGAATGCGGGTGAGTCCCGAACCTGGGCGATTCCTACAGCACCGCACCACCGAGGTGAGCAAACAATGCGTTGATCGCAGCCTTCTGGTCGGCTGGAACTCGCGGTCATCCCGGTTCGCTCAGCGCCGAAGGCTGTCGGAACGTCTCACGAGGGGCCGGGGTCCATTGCGCGACCTGCCGTTCGATCGACCTGGCCGCTTCTGGCGGGGCAACCTGCACACGCATTCCGACCGTTCCGACGGGGTGTTGCCACCCGAGTAAGTCGCACGCCGCTACCAAGAGGCCGGCTACGATTTCCTGGTCATCACCGATCACTTACGCGCCAGGTACGGGTTCCCGTTGACAGACACCCGGGCGCTGCGAACTCCCGGATTCACCACGATCCTTGGCGCCGAGCTGCACGCACCTCGCACCGAGTTCTCCACAGAGTGGCACATCATCGCGGTGGGACTGCCGATCGATGACCGGCGTTGTCTCGCAAGCCGGCATTGTCAACTTGTTCGGTCTGACGAGTGGAGGAGATCATCTGGCCGATGCCCCATCCGGTGGGGCGTCCAGTAGGGTCGAGCAGCTCCGGAACTGTCGCGGTCCCTCGCGCCAGAACGTCGGGGATATCCGTATGCCGCCGACGCTATGCGGACCCTGATCATCTGCCCAGCTGTCAGTCAGGAGAGGAGACGAGGATGCCGGTCCATGATCCGGTTATGGCCGTGGTGGACAGGTTGCCCCTGGCCAGCTCGCCAGACCTCTTCCCCGGCCCCACCGTGGCCGCGCGGGAGGGTCCGGCGCCGTTTGGGCTGCGGTTCGCCGTGGTCCCGGTGGTCCCGTGTGACAAGCACAAAAAGACCTACTACACGGTCACTGTGAAGGAGGCCGCTCAGGTTAGCCGTGACGGGCGGGTCGAGACCATCCAGGATGACGTGCAGTGGGAAAGGGAAGACTGACCGGTGACGGTGCTGGTGCTCACCGCGCCCGATGACGACACGGGCACGCGAGTTTGCCAGGCATTGGATGACTGTGGCTGTGGTCACGCACGGATGGACCTGGGCGATTTTCCCGAGACGGTGTCGTTCACGGCCACTGGTCCTCAGCCCGCCTGGACCGGCTGGCTATCCGATGGGCAACGCGACCTGCGGCTGTCGGAGATCACGGCTGTTTACTACCGGCGACCCACCAGCTTCCGACTGCCTGCTCACCTTTCTGCCCCGCACCGGCGGTTCGCCGCCGCCGAGGCCCGTCAGGGTCTGGGTGGGTGCCTTCTGTATCCCGGGAACGGCGGTGTTCACACGACCGTAGCGTGGTCCTCGGCCGCCGCCTGCCGCCTCTCAACGGCGCGGTCCCTCCCAACCCCGGTGTCCCCATCCGTCCCAGGGTCTGGCAATGACGAAGCATCAACGAGGATTCACGGTTGTTCACCCGTCCAGCCTTCCCCTCACCTGTAGCCCCCGGACGGTTGCCCCGCTCTCGCGCCCTGCCCCCGCCCGTGCACTCACGGTGCCGGTCGGTTCTCACCCCAACGCGGTGACCGCTCGGCTACCCTCTTCATCCATGAGCAGTGAGCTGGAGTCGGTGAATCTCCCGACGGAGCTCCTCGACGAGGCGCGCGATGCCGTCCGGCGGGGCTCTGTGGGGAACGTGGCTGACTACGTCGCCGACGCGCTGAGACTTCGCCTGGCCAAAGATCGTGCTCTCGCGCAGGTGACAACGCTGTTCGGTGGACCGCCACCCGAGGACGTCCTCACCACGGTCCGCCAGCGGGCGGCCCTTCCGCCGCGTCGCGCCGCTTCGTGATCGGGGGCCGCGTCGACGCTACGCAGGCGCGGGCAGTCGGCGCGCTGCTGCAACAGCGCGGTCAGCCCGGTTTCGATGTCGCCGCCGCGCACGTGGTGCTCTGTGCGCAGCAGCGCGGGTGGCCGGTCGTCACTAATGACCCGGGACCATTGCTCGCTCTCGATAGCTCGTTGGAGATTGAGAGCTTATCCTAAGACGTCCCCGCAGTGCTGTGGCGTTGCGGATGCTTACTCCAGATCTGCGACGAGCCGCCGTAACCGACAGCGTGCCAGCCAGCATCCGCTTTCATCGACTGGACATGGGAGTCCAGGCCGGTGGGGAGGTATTGCTGCGCGTCGAACCAGGCTTGGCCGATGCGCTGCCAGGCCTGGCGGTCGCAGATCTGCCAGACCAGCCGGTCTGCCCGGACCCGTAGGTATGCAGGAGTGCGGGTCTCCCGGCGTCCCTCGATCCACTGGGTGGCGACCTGGACCGCTCCGGTCAGCCGCAACGCGACGCCGAGGGGGTAGGTGTCCGGTGTTGGCGCGAGCCAAGTCTGCGAGACCCGCTCGGGGAGCCGGGTGGCCGCGAGGTATTGCGCGGCGTCCCACTGGACCGGCTCACTACCAATTCTGCTGCGGTGATCAGGGACAACGCGGTGGACTGCGAGAGACGCTGACGAGGCGGAACTCACGGGATGTCGCACACCTGCACACCGCCGCCGCACCGCGATCACCGATGATGTCGTCGTAGAAGCGCCACGCTGCGGTGAGTGCACCGCCTGCAGTGAGGATCGAAAGTGCGGCGGAGTGGGCTGAAAGGTAGAGCAGAAACCCGGCCGTCATCGCTGTGATCAACGCTAAGAGCAGGATCAGCGCGTAACGGATGGTGAGCGGCTTATTAGGCTTGGGAGGAGTAGGCATCGGATCTCCTCGCAGGTCGCAGTGGTGGTGTCTCATCCCTGCTCTAGGCGATCTGTCGCGTATCTTCCCCCCAGCGCTGGGGTCTTCAACCCCGCAAGAGAATCTTGGAATTCCACGGGGGGAAGTCCGGCGGCGATGCCTAAGACCATGTCGTATGGCGTTCGAGTCCACGACCTTCCTGGGCCGTCCGGCCTGGCCAACTTGCAGGAGCCGCGCGTGGCCCACCACTCGCCACCAAACCAGGAGCATACGGACGATCCCGACCGTAGCTGCGATGCGGTTCATGTTGAGTCGGTGCCGGATGGCGCCCTCGTCCAGACTGATGTCGAGCTGTCCATCGCCGAGGGGGATGAGGCCGAAGGGGAGCGTTCCCAGCGCTTGGCAGCCGACCGTCGGCTCATCGAGATCTTGGCCCGTGAGAACTTTGAGGGCGAGCGGTTCGCCCAGCGCTACCGCAAGTTGGCTGACAAGCTGACCGGATACGCGTGGCCGATCCTGATGAAGTGGTTGTCCACCGGCCACATATTCCGCGAATGTGAGCGATATCGAAGGCCGGTGAACCAGCTGGCCGCTGCGTATGGCTGGACATACGAAGATCGGTTGCAGATCGCCACAGACACCATCATCGAGGCGGTGGAGTTCTTCCGAGATTACGGCCTACGCCAGGGAAAGTGGGATTGGCAACGCGGTGCGAGCTTGAGGGTCTACTTTGTGGGAGCATGCGTCTGCTGCTTCCCCCGGGTCCACCAGCGGTGGTGGAAAGAGCAGGTGGTCACCTGGAGCATGTTGCTTGCCACTCAGAATAACGAGGAGCCGCAGGTAGACCACCCGCTCAACCTTGTCGCGGACCCGCAGTCAGATCCGTGTACCCTCGTGGTGGTCAGAGATGAGGCGCATCGCGCGATGAAACAGATCACTGATCAAAAGCTGCGTCAGGTGCTCTGGCTGCGGGCTACGGGATACACGCAAGCTGAGGCGGCCCATGAAGCGGGTCTGACAGCGAAAGCCGCCGAACGACGCCTTCACCGCTACCGACAAAAGTACGCAACAATAAGTCTCCCGGCTCTGCCGGCCCAGATCACGGGAGAACAGGATCGGATATGAAAAGTCGTAAGTTGGTCGTCACGCGCTCTGACCGGTTCGACCACGAGGACTTCGACAGACTCCTCGAAGAGTCCAGCCTGAACACCATTGCAGCCAAGAAGAACCAGGTAGAAACCCCAACCGAGGTTTACAGGCGTGTCCAGGATCGCCTCCGGGACAGTGATGTTGCATGTCGTCAAGTTGACGTTAACGACTTCCTGCTTCACCTAGTGCGCCTGTACTCGGTGCCGAACGACACCGAGCTGACATCGTTGACACTGGCGAACACCGCGTTCTCCAACAGGTTCTGGACACCCCGACACGGGTTCCAGTGGCGCCGGGACAGCGACTTCGCGTGCCACGTGCGCGCCGATGTGGTGCCGGGCATCATGCAGACTTTGCTGCACAAAGAAGTGTTCTCGTATCTCCGCCAGGACGTGGCACGGTCCATGGTGTCTCTCTGCTTTAATAGTAGGACGCCACTCCCCCTTGTGATCCTGAATGCCTGCGCATCTGCCGTGCCCGCGAGCAGCTTCAGGAACGAGCTCGCGGACGCCTTCATGAACATGATGCAGACTGCGCGAACTGCGCTATCAGCCGATTCCTGGCTGAAACGACCTGATGAGCAGGACACGATCTATCACGCTGGGCTCCAGACGCGCAGGCAGACTCAACAGAACCTGACAATGACTAGACCGGTTGATGTCACGGCGCAATCACCCCGACCGCAGGACCAAAGAAGCACCACTGATCTACTTGATCTACTCTTGCGCGCTTGCGACCGAGATCCGAAGGCATGGGAGGAGATCATGCGCCGATACAGCCGCCTGGTGCGCTCTACCGTAGCGTCGTTCCGGTTGCAGGAGGCTGACGCTGAGGACGCCGTGCAGAACACCTGGCTGCGGGTGATGGAGCGGATGGACACGATCAGGGACCCGGAGCGCCTAGGGGGCTGGCTGGCGACGACGGCCAGCCGGGAGTGCCTCGCGCTGATGCGGCGCGGGCGCCGAGAGTCACCTGATGACGTTGCCAGCACGCAGCTGGTCGCCGCGGAGTGCCCGGTCGTCGCGGTCGTCGCTGGTGAGGCCCGCCGGGCGGTGGACACCGCCGTGGCAGAGTTGACTGAACGCCGCCAAATGCTGATCCAGCTGCTGTTCTACCAGCCTGACTGCAGCTACGCCGAGGTCGCCCGCAACACTGGAATCCCGACCGGCGCCATCGGACCTACCCGGGCGCGGGTCCTGAACCAGCTGCGACGCAGGCTTGCTGATGCTCACCCCCGACTCGTAGTGATGCAAGACCACGACGACAAGATTCGAGAGGTGGTGTGGTCGCAGCACGGTCAGCTATTGACCACTGCGTCAAACGACTCGACCACCCAGATCGAGGACACCGGCAACGAACTCGTGGTACTGCACGGTTGTGATCTTCAGAGCTATTTGGCGGCGAATCTTTAGTGATGAATGGCGCGCTACATGACGCCGATGACTAGGGATTCGGCCTTGGAGGAGCAGTCGAACGAGAAGTCCCGGTAGTGTCGCCATCTACCGTGGCTGGGGTTCAGCCTGTGTGGTTGCACCGGTCTTCGGCCTTGGCGGTTGGCCAGGGCCTACCGTTCCGGGATGCCCGTCGAGTTTTTGTCCGACCGTGAGGTCGCCGCCTACGGCCGCTACGTCGGCGCACTCTCCCCGGCGGAGCTGGACCGGTTTTTCTTTTGGATGATGCCGACAAGGCGCTGATCGGGCGCCGTCGTGGCGCTCATCATCGGCTTGGGTTCGCTCTACAGCTGACCACGATGCGTTTTGGGTCGGTAAGGAACGTGTCACCAAGTGCCAACCGTGACGTTTTTGCTGCTCAACGGTCTAATTAGTGATCTTCGTTGAGTCGTCTGAGCGCATCGCGACAGTCAACAGTGACCGCGCTGAGCTGCGCAGATGCCGTCAATGGCACTTGGTGACACGTTCCTTACCGACACCCCGAACTCTGGGGTTATCTCTTAATTCTGCCCGCCGATCGGCTTGGCCACCGGCGCTCCGGTGGCCAAGCATCGAGGTGTGACCTCATCCTGGTGGGAAATTCCGGCCCGCCGCCGACACCGCCGAACGGCAACCTGGCCGACATCGTGGCCGCGGGCGCGCTGCACACGTTTCAGCTGGACCTGCACGAACGGTACGGCCCGGTCGCGCGTTTCGAACTGCTCGGATACCCGGGTGGTGTCCGTCGCGGACCCGGACCTGCTCGCGGTCACCTCGCGGATCAACCGGCGCCCCGAAGAGCTGTTCGAGTTCCTCTCCCCGCTGTTCGAGGCGGGAAACCTCCAGACGATCCCTGAGCGGGAACACGTGCCGTGGCGGCGGCTGCTGCTTGTCCGCGCTGGGTAACCACCGCTGCCACGAGGCGCATTTCGACGCGTTTACGCGGATCACCCTGGACTTGGCCGATCGCTGGCGGCCGCCGCCGGGCAGGTAGCGCTCCAGGAGGACCTCAGCGAGTTGTCGCTGCGGCTGATCTGCGAGTTCGCGTTGCGCAGTGAACTGGGATCTAGTGCCGCGGCACGCCGGATCAGCACGGCGTTCCTAGACCTGCTCGCCGAGTATCTCGGGCGGCAGTACGGATTACCGTCGGCGGTTGCCGAGCTGAGCGCGCGGCGAGGGCCGCCGAGGCGCTGGCACATCTTCGCGAGACCATCACCCGGATCCTGGACGCCCGGCGGGCGGGACCGGACCGGCCGCAGGCCGACCTGGTGAGCATGCTGGCCTATTCGGACTGTGTTCCTGCCCGGATTAAGGATACCGTGCTGGTCGTGGTGATGGCCGGATACCACACGTCCGGCGTGGCGGTGTCCTGGGCGTTGCACCTGCTGGCCTGCATCCCGAGATCGCCCGGCGGGTCCGGTACGAGCTGGATCGCGTGCTCGGCGATCGGCCGGCCCCGACTTACCCCGAGCTGCGTTCCCTTGACTACCTCGAACTGTGGTGAAGGAGGCGATGCGGCGTATCCGCCCGGCCCGTACGCCGCTCGTGAGCTGGCCGAGGACCTGGCGCTCGGCGATTATCTGATCCCGGCCGGGACCACCCTGATGTACCCGATCTGGGCTATACATCTGAACCCGGCGCACTGGCCCTATCCTAACGTTTCGATCCCGAGCGTTCACCGCGCGCTTCCTAGGTCTGTCTAAATTCGCGTTCATCCCGTTCGGATTCTGTCCTCGCAGCTGCGAGGGGGCCGCGCTGGCGATGGTCTAGATCAAACTCATGCTCGCGGTCCTGCGAAACGCTTCGAGTTTCAGCCGGTGCCGGTCACGTGGTCACACCGTCTAGCGATTCGTGCTGTGGGCGCGCGATGACATCAAAATGACCCTCACACCCCGCGGCCACCAGTAGTGTAGATAGATGTGCTCAACTTTACTTTATGGGCATGGAGTGAGATACTCTTTCCCTGAGACTTTCAGGATAGAAGTGCACGCTAGAGTAGCCCTTGTACGCGCATTGACGAACGGCGCAAACCATTTTGGTGCGATCGACCGAGGCAAGTGACCTGATCGCACCCAGCCTCTGGACAGTTGCGTTGGTGGATGACGCTTCAGGCAGGCTGAGCTGATGCGCCGTCGCAGCAGCAGTGCGCGCGATCTGGCCACAGCTGGGAGCTAGTAGCTCGCCGCCTACTCCCGCACAGAGGGAGTCGAGCCGTTGGCGCACGCGGTCGCGAGCACGCCACCAAGGAGCGGCGCGAACTTGAACAGATTCTCCCCGTAGATCGCCAGAATCGACCCGTTACGGCGGACCTCGAACCCGTCACCGAGGTCGGGCGTGGCCGCGCAGTAGAGGCTGTGGGTGTGTCGATCCAGCACTGCCACACCTCGCCACGATCGAGAGGGAAGCTGAACCGCACATGGTGCGCGAGCGCGCTCGGCGTGTAGATGCCGACCTGGGCGGCGAGCGGAGAGGTCCCTGCCCCCGCAGCCACCACCACCACGTCACAGCGAGCCTTCCCGCTCGGGCTCCACACACTGGCGCCGATCGAGTCGGCCTCGAGCGCGTACACGTGCTCGCCCACCACGGCGCCCCGGGTCAGTGCGCCCAGGTGGGCCCGCACAGCGTTCAACGTTGACGACCCCACCCGAGGGGTCGAGCAACGCCTCCGACGGCGGCTCACGAGCCGGCAACCGCAACCGCTCCGAGGCCCCCTCGACGACCTCGTAGGGTGCCCCCGCCTCCTTCATCGCCGCCGCCCACCCCGACGCAGTGTCCCCGCTGATCACACACCCGCTGGTGGAAACCATCGGCGTACCCGCGATCTTCTCCCACTCGCGGAAGCCAACCCGAGCCAACTGAGCCAGCCGAACCAGCTCCGGGGTGGGATGAGCCAGCCGGAAGATCCGCGACGACCCGGCTGAGCGCTCGCTCATCACCACGCCCGACCGCTCGTAGCAGACCGCATCCACGCCACGCTCCAGCAGGGCGGCCGTGGTGGACAGACCGACCACACCCGCACCGACGACCGCGACCCTCACCCGGACAATCCTAGGCCCGCCAGCGCGGCGACCAGCACACGACACGAGTCCTCGACGTCACCCACCGGTCAGTGCCAGGACTACCGCAGCCACTACGCGTGCACCCGCACCAGCCGATCCACGGCCCGAGCGCGGACCTGCGGGGAGTCAACTCGACATGCTGGGTCGAGGAGTTGAACAAGCCGGCATCGGCCTGCGCCGCGGCGTTCAGCGTTATCTCGTTTGCGGACCGTCTTGGCGATCAGCTGGAAGTACTGGTGCGGTGAGGGTGCGGTGTTGCGGGCCAGTAGCCGGCGCAGTGCCAGGGCCTGATTGGCGGCCACCGTCATGCCCTGCCCGTGGATGGGGTTGAACGAGCTGATCGCGTCGCCGAGGACCAGCAGGCCGTGCGGGAACTCGCGGAGCCGCTCGTAGCGATGCCGCACGCTGGCCGGGAAGCGAAACCCGACCGGGTCCTCCAGCGGCTCAGCGCCCCCGATCGTCTGCGCGATGTCGGGGAAGGGCAGGCTGGCGGCGAAGGCGTCGAAGCCGGCCGGATCGATCGGCGGGTAGTTACCCAGCATCACACGCACCGCGCCCAGCCCATCGCTGGTGAGCGACCCTGCCCGCACGTCAGCAGCGGTGAAACCGGGAAACAGCTCCTCCAGCACCTCACGTCCACGCGGTTGCAGGGCATGCAAGTGGCGGCCATGCGGCGCGCTGCGCCAACAGAACCGCGTAGAGAGGGGGCAAGCACCTCAAGGCTTCCCAGAGAAGCGCTCACCCGCTGATGGGCGTACGATGCGCTACCCGACAACAGCCCGACACCTCGGCACAGCGGCACCAACTGACGCCACAAGACAGACTGCTCAGGGCAGTTTGGCGGCGCGCACGACGGGGAACTGGCCATGATGGATCCGATGAATCGTAAGGATCCGTCCGGACGTGCCCAGCAACCCCCAGCGACACGGCTGACCGGTGCGGCACGTGTGCCGTGGAACGGTGAGGTGAACGACCGCATGGCAATCAAGACGACCAACCCTGCCACCGGTGACACGCTGCGTACCTTCGAGGCTTTCAGCGACCAGGAGATCGAGGCGCGAATCGCCAGGGCTGCGACCGCCTACCACAGCTACCGGAAAACCACCTTCGGGCAGCGCGCCGATTGGATGCACGCCGCTGCCGGAATCCTGGAAGCCAAGGCTGAAGACATCGCTGCCCTGATGACCCTGGAAATGGGCAAGACGCTGAAAGCCGCCAACGCCGAAGTGGCGAAATGCGCCGCCGGCGCGAGGTTCTACGCCGAGAACGCGGAGCGCTTCCTCGCTGATGAACCAGCCGACCCGGAGTCGGTGTCTGCCGCCAGGGCCTACACCCGCTGGCAGCCGCTCGGCCCAGTTCTGGCGATCATGCCGTGGAACTTCCCGTTGTGGCAGGTCGTCCGGTTCGCCGCCCCTGCCCTCATGGCAGGCAACGTCGGCCTGCTGAAGCACGCATCCAATGTGCCGCAAACCGCGTTGCGACTGCAGGATGTGTTCCTCGAGGCCGGCTTCCCGCAGGACGTCTTCCAGACCCTGCTCATCGATGCCGAAGCCATCGAGAAGGTACTCACCGACACCAGGGTGGTGGCCGCGACGTTGACCGGCAGCGAGCACGCCGGCCGGTCGGTGGCGCAGATCGCCGGCCGTGAGATCAAGAAGACCGTGCTGGAACTCGGCGGCAGCGACCCCTTTATCGTCATGCCCTCAGCCGACTTGGCACGTGCCGCCACAGTCGCCACCATCGCTCGCTGCCAGAACAACGGGCAGAGCTGCATCGCCGCGAAACGTTTCATCGTCCATGCCGACGCCGGTGCGGAATTCCAGCGGCTGTTCATCGAGAACATGTCCTCGCTCGTGGTCGGAGACCCCACCGACGAGCGGACGGACGTCGGCCCCCTCGCGACCGAACAGGGTCTGCGAGATGTCCAGGAACTGGTCGATGACGCACTCAGCAAGGGTGCCCAGGTCCTCTGCGGTGGGCAGCGCCCGGATCGCCCCGGCTGGTTCTACCCGCCCACCGTGATTGCCGGGGTGACACCGGACATGAGGATGTACTACGAGGAGGTGTTCGGCCCGGTGGCCCAGCTCTATTCCGTGCCGCACATCGACGCGGCAATCCGTCTCGCCAACGACACCCCCTTCGGTCTCGGTTCCAACGCATGGACGGACGACCCAGCCGAACAAGACAGGTTCATCGACGAGTTGCAGGCCGGTCAGGTGTTCATCAACGGGATGACCACCTCATACCCCCACCTGCCGTTCGGTGGAGTGAAACACTCGGGGTACGGGCGTGAGCTGTCGGACCTCGGTATTCGCGAATTCTGCAACGCCAAGACGGTGTGGGTCGGCAAGGCTCAAGCAAGACGAGGGTAGGAAGCCGCATCGTGGGCGGCCCTGCTGTTCGTCGGCGAGATCCAGCATGGAGGCTGCCTGGGCTTGGCAAGTCGAGTGCTGGCGGGAATTTGCCACCGACGGGCCGAGGAATCCTGCCAGTGCTGCCGAGAAGGCTGGCCTGCGAACGAGACGGTCTCAGATTGGCGGGGTGCACATCGCATGAGGATGCCTCCCCGTCCGGATCGGGCGCTACGCAGCGCGGATCCGCCGGCGCTGTCTCGACTGAGTTGGAACGGTTTTACAGGGCAGGCCCTGTCCTGGGGCGTCTGCCCTGCCTTCGCCGCCACCCCCGAGGACAAGAAGGCCTACACCGATCCCAGCCTGCGTGGTGCACTGGCCGCGCTGACTGCGCCCTCGGCGCGGACACGGGCCAGGCCGTAAATACCTTCCACGCGCTCGTCCGCCCGCTGATCATCCAGCCGGCGGCAGTGTCAGATGGACGCAAAGCACACAGACAGATGTTCTCCAGGTCGTCACCTGCGTCGATAATCCACCCAGCACTGACCGGAACGTGGCGCGCAATGTTGATGCCCAATTCTGCGCCGTCGCCCCATTTCTCGACGATGGTCAGCCACCTTCCTCGGCCCTTGACAATGGCGGGGCACCTATCGTCGCGGGCGTCATGAGGCGGAGGTAATGGAGTGTTGGTTGAGTAGTTGCCGTGCTGCGGTGGTGATGGCTTCGGCGTCGATTCCGGCGGCATGCAGCAATTCGGCGGGTTTGCCGGAGATGGGCATGGCACCGACGGCGAGCGTGCGGATCGGTGGACGCTGGGGGTGCATGGCCAAAGCGCTGAGGACGGCCTCGCCGAGGCCCCCTTCGGGCCAGTGATCTTCGACGGTGATGATGCCGCTGGTGTGGTCTGCCGCGGTGGTGAGGGTCGCCTCGTCGATGGGTTTGATCGAGTAGCAGTCGATTACTCGTGCTCGAACGCCGTCGGTGGCTAGGGCGTCAGCTGCCTTATCCGCTTCGGTGACGGTGATTCCACAGGCGACAATTGTCAGGTGATCGTGGTCAGTGGCCCGCAGCACACGGCTGCCGCCGATGCGCACGGCTTCGTCGGCGGGGGTGCGCACCGGAGTAGTGCCGCGCAGGGTGCGTAGGTAGGAGATGCCGGGACGATCGGCCATCTCGGCGACCAGCCGGGTGGTCTGGTTGGCGTCGGAGGGGTGCAGCACAGTGCTCCCGTGCACCGCCCGCAGCGCCGCCATGTCTTCCAACGCCATCTGGGAAGGGCCGTCCTGGCCGATGGATACGCCGGCATGTGAGCCGCACAGGCGCAGGTTTGCTCGCGACACCGCGGCCATCCGGACAAAGTCATAAGCGCGGGAAAGGAACGCACCGAAAGTGGAAGCGAAAGCGACCCAACCGCGGGCCTGCATGCCCACCGCCGCAGCGACCATCTGTTGCTCAGCGATAAACATCTCGAAGTACCGATCGGGATGCGCCTGAGCAAACAGTTCGGCAGCTGTGGAGTTGGAGACCTCGCCGTCGAGAGCCACGACGTCCCCGCGCTGTCCGCCGAGCGCGGCCAGCGCTTGCCCGTAGGCCTGGCGGGTGGCGACCTGCTCGCCGAGTTCCCACGTGGGCAGTTCGGTGCCGGCGCTCGGGAAGCGGTGCGCTTCCTCAGGCCCCTGCGGCGTGGCCACCCGCACGGTCAGATCACGCTCGCCGCCGAGCTCACTGATCGCCGCCTGGGGATCCTCCAATGGCTTACCGTGCTTGCCCGTCTGGTCCTCAACCGCCTTCACACCGCGCCCCTTCTTTGTGCGGGCGAGTACGACAGTGGGACGTCCCGTGGTCGCAGTGGCTTCAGCAAAAGCCGCGTCGATGGCATCCACGTCGTGACCGTTGACAACGATCGGATGCCAGCCAAAGGCGCGGGTCCGCGCTGCGTAGCCCGCAAGGTCCCAGCCAAGCATGGTCTCCCGGGTCTGGCCGAGCCGGTTGACATCGACGATTGCGGTGAGGTTGTCCAGCTCCGCCCACGCCGCATATTGAAAGGCCTCCCACATGGAGCCCTCGGCCAACTCGGAGTCTCCGCAGAGCACCCACACCCGGTAGGGCAGCCGATCCAGCCTCTTTCCAGTCAGAGCCAGACCCACCCCCACCGGCAAGCCCTGTCCCAACGAGCCGGTGGCCACATCGGTCGGCGGGATCCGTGGGGTGGGATGACCCTCAAGCCGGCTACCGAGCGTGCGGTAGGAGAGCAACTCCTCATCGGTGATCGCACCGACAGCTTTGAGCATGGCGTAGTACAGCGGTGACGCATGCCCCTTTGAGAAGATCAGATGATCGTTACGAGGATCTTCTGGCACCCGGAAGTCCAAGGTCAGGTAGCCGTCGAGCAGCACCGCGATCAGATCTGCGGCCGACATCGACGAGGTCGGGTGACCCGAGCCGGCCGCAGCGCTGGCGCGTACCGAGTCCACTCGCAGCTGCTGCGCTAGCTCCCGATGGAAGTCGCTATCCGGCATATCAACTCCTGGCCCCGAGAACGCTATGCTATCATCCACACCAGCCACCGCGCCGAATGTGTTCCGTAGTGCGGGTACCCCCAGCAATCGCGCTGAAACGGCCCGACCAGCCTGCTACATCGACTCCATCGAGGCCGAGCTGGCGCAGCCGATGGCGGTGGAACATGCAGCCGGGCGCGCCGGTGCGTACGACGCCATCTACATTCCGGGCGGCCACGGGCACGTGGAGGATCTTTCCCAGTGCGCGCCACTCGGCGAGGTCATCACCGAGTTACCCGACGCAGGCCGTGTGGTGACCGCAGCCTGCCACGGCCCAGCTGGATTGCTCCCGGCCAACTGGCAGGACGGCAGCCGGCTGTTCCAGGGCCGGCGGATGACGGCATTCACCAATTCAACACTTGACGACACTATCGACGGTTCGGCCAGTGTACGTCAGGGTATCTGATGGCTATAATGAGCGTCGTTACCTCCTGCCCCATGCCCACGGCTCGGGTTTGTATAGGTAAACGCGTCCCCGCAACCTGGACCGGATCACATGATCGGGGTATATATGCGAGTACTGCTGACCGGATGGCCAAGTTTTCTGCACGGTGAAGCAACCGCGGGTGATGTGTTGAGCATGGACCAGGTTCAACGGGCATTGGTTCGTGCAGGGGTGTGTTGTGAAGTGGCGTGGAGCCAGGTATTCCGGCCGGACAGCCTCAGCTTGGATGACGCCAATCCCGAGCATTACACGCATGTGGTGTTCGCCTGCGGACCGGCGCATGGTGAGCTGGTACGATCGCTGCATACCCGCTTTAGCCGATGCTGCCGGATCGCGGTCGGCGTCACCGTGCTTGACCCGGCTGATCCTGCGGTCACCGGATTCGATGCGGTACTCGCCCGCGACACCCTGGCAGGGCAAGGACGCCGGGATCTCGCGGCAACGGCGCGCACTGACCGGGTGCCGGTCGTCGGTGTGGTGCTGGCCCCCGGCCAGCCCGAATATGGTGAGCGACGCAGACACGACGAGGTGCACCAGCGGATCAAGGCGTGGATGCTGGAGCAGGACTGCGCCTGGGTGCCGGTGGACACCCGGCTTGACCCACGGCACTGGCGCAATCCCAGCACACCGGGCCAACTCGACTCGGTGCTGTGCCGGCTCGACTCGGTGCTCACCAC
The DNA here is from genome assembly GCA_963822695.1 of uncultured Actinomycetota bacterium. Taxonomy (GTDB): domain Bacteria; phylum Actinomycetota; class Actinomycetes; order Mycobacteriales; family Pseudonocardiaceae. The sequence goes on along the minus strand of CAWGJH010000005.1, from coordinate 60,578 downwards.
CCGACTGCACGGCCTTGTGCTCACGCTGCGACAGGGGGTGCCCGTGCTGGCCGTGGACCCAGTTGACGGTGGAGGCAAGGTCAGTGCGCAGGCCGCCGCCTGGAATTGGCCCGCGCTGGTGACCGCCGAGGAGGTGATACAAGATGCGAACCAACTGCTCCCCTGGTGGCGGTGGTGCCTGTCGGGGAAGGGTCGGGCGCTAGCAGCCGAGCGTGCCGCAGACGCCTTCCGTGACGGTGAGCGCTTGGTGTCCGACTTACTCCGGGTGCTGCACCTGCTAGCGGAGACATAGGCACGAGAGCCGAGGATCCTCCCCATCCCAGCCGGTGTCCCCATCCGGCGAGTTCCCCTTGGAGCCGCACCGGGCGGTGGCATCGCGTCTTTTCCGGATCCTGGGCAGCCGGGTCCCTGGGCGAGGAAACATCCTCGCACGGCCACGGGCAAGCCGCTACGTCTCACCATGGTCGTAGGCAGCGACGCGTTCGGAGGCGTTGACATTCCCCGCCTCCGACGAAGAGTGCTGTGAGACGGGCAGTAGTGCAGCTGGTCCACGAGCTTGCCGGGGCGCTGAGGTCAGCCCCACGCCCGGCTGTGCCGTGGCTGGGAGTGGATCGCCGCCGCGGCGTTAGGACGGCACGTGCCTCGGGTAATAGGATGGCGTGTCCACCGCCCTAGGCTCCTCAACCGAGCGCGTTGATGACCTGACCCGGCACCTTCGGGCTGGCGACGCTGCGCCGCGAGCACGTCCGGCTGCACCGCGGCACAGTCCTGATCGACTACGTCGCTAAGGGCGGCATCCCGCGCACGGTGGAGCTGCACGATCCGTCGGTGCACCGGGTGGTGGCCTCGCTGCTGCGTCGGCGCGGCGGTGGAGACGAGTTGCTCGCCTACCGGGACGGACGTAGCTGGCGTGACGTGCATACGTCGGACCTCAACGACGCCGTCAAGGCACTCGCCGGACGCCGCTACACGTGCAAGGATCTGCGCACCTGGAACGCCACCGTGCTCGCCGCCGCAGCTCTGGCCGTGCAGGCGCGGGATGGCGTGCCGGCCACGCCGCGCGCTCAGGCCAAGCGGGTGGCCGCCGCGATGCGGGAAGTGGCCGACCATCTAGGCAACACACCGGCAGTGGCCCGGGAGTCCTACGTGGATCCCAGGCTGATCGCCCAGTTCGAGCAGGGCCACACCGTGCTACCCACCCTGCGTCGGCTCAACAGTGCGACGCCGAGTTCACTCGACCTGTTCGACGACAACGTCCGGGCTGCGGTAGAGACCGCGGTGATCCGACTGCTCCGCGCCGGACGCGCCTGAACGGACCGGTACCAAGACGAACGTCGTAGCTGCGCGTTTGGTGAGTACGCCGGGCCCGAACCCATCCGCCCTGACAGAACGAGCGGATGAAGGCGGTGAGGCCGTCGTGCCAGTCGTCATTACCGGCCACGAAGTACATCTCCGGGTTGCCTGCCGGGAGCCAGGGCAGCGGCGCTTCGTACGGACCGATGAAACGACGATCCCTCTTTGCGGTCCGCGAGGCCGTGAATGAGCCTACTTGGTTGGCTCCCTACTCGTGCCTCCCATTCTGAACTGCCCAAACTCTCGCTGGGGATCCCTATCTCCGCCGGGCTCACGACCCGCGAAACTGAGCCAAGGCGTGGTAGCAGCTGCCACCGGCCGGGTGACTCTTCCCGGACCCTTCACCCCTGGCGCACCACCAAGCGACTACATCCGTGGCTGCAAGCAGAATGAGCGACCGCGTGACTATCGGGTTTGTTGCGCCCATGCTCACCACGACCGACCCAAATGTTCTGTGCCTTCGTCCCATCAAGAGCCCTGGACTATGACATTCGGAGCGTTCTCCGCTTCGAAGAGGGGCATGCAGGCTTCTTGCGGTCTTGATAACTCTCCGGCCAACAACCCGACACCGAGTTGGCCCATGTACAAACTTCTGCTGAAGTCAGACGGGAAGACGCCCACTGCGGCCTGATCGGCTAGCTTCCAGGCGCGCACCAACCATTCTCGATCGCCTGTATGCTTGTAGAAATTGAGTAACGCATACGCTTGCCCAGCAAGACCGCAGCAGAGGTTTCCGAGCGTGTCGGCTTGCTCCCACGAATTTCTAGCGGCCCGATCGGCAAGCGTGAGGTAGCGCTGGTCAGCGAACAGCCGGTGCGCGAGGGTCCAAAGGTATATGAATCCCGCGCTGCCGTTACACCAGCCGATCATGTATTCGTTGGCATGCTTTTGATGCTCGCGTCTTATCTTCCGTCGCCATCGGATGCCACTACCGTGAGGTTCGCCGCAGTCAGCTAGCTGTTCCAGACGTGACCTGAGAGTGGTTGGAATTTCCTGGTTTGAAGCCTGACACCACCGCATGGTTGCGTAAAGTACGCCTGCCCATCCGTGCGCAATCCCCAGGAAGGGAAAGTCATAACACTCTGTTATTGTAGGAAAGGATCCTAGCTCATCCCAGACGCCTCGTGCAACGTCATTCCCGAGCTGGGTCACAGGAGAGGTGTCTAGTAAGGGGTTGACTGGCATTGTCTCAAGCAGCAGTGAGCAGCCGATGAGTGTTCCACATCTACCGAGTGTGACATCAAGATTTTCACAATCTGCTCTCGATGCGTCAACGAATGCTGTCGCCGCCGGCTGCAGTGATACCATGTCACCCATTGCGTGACTAATAAGAGCCTGCACGCAATGCACACCGCTTGAATTGTGATATAGGGATATGTTGCCCACCACTTTTTCGGTGAGTCCTCGCTCGCTGGAATAAAATGCCGAACTCGATCCCATCGCCGATATCGACTTATTGATCCAAACGTCGGCGAGCGACAACAGTCGGGGGTCACTTCGGACACATGCAAGCCGGTAAAGCCAGTACGCGACACCCGCAGCACCGTGATTCACCGAGCAAATTGGCGATACCGTGAGCGCTGAAGAAAGCCAAGTGCCCGTTAGGTCTACGTTTTCGAGTAGGCCGTTCAACAATTCCTTCGCTGTCGAATGCTCGCCGCCGCGGGGAACGCGCATAGCGACAGACCCCCGCGAACTGTCGACATTCTTTAGCGCTTCCGCAAATTCCTGAACCGAGTTATAGCGTTCCAGGGGATTTTTGCTCAGCGCTTTCTGGAGAACTTCTTCGAGTTCCCGCCACGGCTCTATCCCGCACATTGAGAACGGCAAGGGGTCGTCTTCGCATATTTGCCGCCAAAACTCCTCCTTCTCAACAGAGAAGTCTGTATAATACGCGCCCGTGATCAGATGGTAGACCATTGCAGCAATCGAATACTGTTCTCCAGTCATTGTCGACTTGGGTGGTCGCTTTCCGGCAAGGCGCGCCTGTGCGTATTCGGGCTCAAAGAAGGGGCCAAAACCACCTCTGCGGAGCTTTCTAGAACTGTCCAAACCTGTTTTTTCCACCCAGCGGGCGAGACCGTAATCGACGATCTTGACGCCGCCATCGGGATCCACCAAGACGTTTTGTGGATAGACATCGGAGTGGATGACGCCCTGAGCGTGAAGATGAGCATAGGAATCCACAATCGCTTGACAGAGAACAAGTAGCCTCTGTGGTCCTTCAGAAAACACGAATCGACGCGCATTTTCAGCCGCCGTGGTTGCATTTCTCCCAGGACACCACTCCATGACCAAAAGCGGCTGGTTCTCAAAATCGCCGACCTCCAGAAGCGTTGGGTTGACGCGCCCGTCCAGGCTTTTCAAGATTTCGGCTTCTCGATCGAATCTCTTGCGAACCTCCTCCCCAGAGCCAGGCCGAAGAAATTTTAGCGCAGCGATCCGATCTGCGCTATTGACAACTTGGTAAACTTCGGTGTCTTCAATGAGATGGATGAGTCGTTGAACGCGCCACTCTCCGACCTTGGAGCCAGCCTGAAAACTTGATGTGATGGGGGCGGCCCGCTTACCGTCAGCAGGTACCAATATCTTCAACTGAATGAAGCGATGAACCATCGGAAATGCCTCATCTAGCGTTTTCTTCGGATCGAGTTTATGTCTACGGCTGTAGCCGACGACCGCCTCCACAATGGTGGTTGGTGTTCGAAAGTACTCGAGAAGCTCAACGGCTTGAGCGTCCACGATCGTTGATGACGCTCGAGATCGTGGCCGCGTGACCGCATAATCTCCTTCCTCAGACTTTAGTTGATCACGCGCCTTCGGTGACAGATCCTTAACAGCACAAATAACCACATCGGCAGGCAGGACAAACGCCTCGGTTATCGACACTTGATCACTCATCCTCTACCGGAACGCTACTCCACCCTAGGTCACCCAGAGGTCTCCAAAACTGCGTATCGACACCTCGCAACCGGAGACACTCCAACGCGAACTGCCACGGCTCCACTGGACCCGGCTCATAACCCCGAGCCATGAGCAACGCAGTCGCCAACTGGTTAGTAATCCACAATCGCCAACTCTCCCGCTCCTGCCAAGCCAACACCTGCTGGTCCCGAGGTGGGTCAATGCCCCAAGAAATCAAGCCATCGCCAGCAATCTCAGCCGTGAACGGTACACCATGCGGCGGCACTCCCACGAGTCTTTGCGCCAAATTCTTGGCAACTTCTTCCAGATCCGACAAGTCCGAAAAATAGGCAACAATCTTGTCGGGACGCAAGAGTCCATAAACGTCATTGCCAACCTTGAATTGCGCAGCCGTGGACTCTGACAGTATTTCAACTGTGCCCTCAAACGCTTCCCGCACAACTTCGCACTGGGGGCTCACATATAGCTTGAATCTAGGGCCATTACGCGGTAATCGGTGTTCTGTATTGCGCGACTTCCACATCATCCACCCTTTGAAAAACGGTGATGTGGAAGCTACACTCGACCAGCTATGCTCCAGTAGTTTCCTGGTCGGCCGATGAGAGCGGATACCAAGATACTCGACAACTGCATCTTCGGTAGGAAACCTCTGTTTCCAGCGCGACGACACGGGTAGCCGATTGTAAAAATATATACGCGCTGAGAGTTTCGTGATATCCGCGATTTCCAGCGCTTGCGCATATTTCAATGCATCAATCGAAAGGTCAGCGATGGCTCCTGTCCCCGCGGACCCCTCGCATTCGAGCACGCCTGGCGAGCAGGCATGTGGTCCCGACACAAACACACCGTTTTGTTCAACCTCAAAAACTCCGTCTAAGACCAGTGCGCCAACCACCTGCTCGTATCGATCACCTAATGTCACACGAACATGGTTTGGCAATCTACCCGGTCGCTGTAACTCCGAGAGCAGGCGAGCAATGTCTTGCGAGATAGACTTGATCGCCAAGCCACGCTGGTTTCGCGGACGGAGAATGCCGTACAAATTAGGATCTTTCTTTAAATCGGCGAGGACCTCCTGCTGCTCTCGGGCAAGATGATCGAAATGGACCAGCTCATACTCGGAGTTAGCCTGAAAGGTCGCATCCGCAATATTCTGACCTATAAAAAATGGCACAGGCATGAGATCCCGCCGGCTCCTCGTGTCGTTTACTCAAGTCACTGCTGCTTCAGACCATCTCCTCTTTCAATCCTTACAGACCCCCTCCAAAGGCCCCTCTGCTTACCTCCCTCAGTCCACCAAGGGTGCACGCAGACCTCAAGTGACTCACCCAGCACCTTCGAACCGGCGTCGATCTCAGCCACGCCCTGGTATACGAGGGTCTTCCTCCCCATCTCCGCAGAGAACCTAAGAAGCAGGTGTCAGCCCCTCAACCTACCGACGCGTGACTCTCCGCCCAAATCGTGAAGAGCCAAGCGTCACCCGAGCCTTCGGCAGCCGGTCAATCCAGGTGGATTCGGGCACTACAGAAGCCTCGACACAAACCCTAAGCCTGCTTATGACACACCTACCAAGACTCGCTCCAGCTGCTCCTCGAGCACAGACAGGTGCCGCGCGAACTCCCTAACATCGCTACTCGGGGCTCCATGGCTATGACTACTGTCGGTGCACCCACTGCAGCCACTGCACCCGTGGCTACACCCACTACAAGTGCAGTGGCTGCAGCCGTGACTGCACCCGCCGCTGCACCCACTGCACCCGCCGCTGCACCCACTGCAGTGAGTGCAGCCGTGGCACTCACTGCGCCCAGTACACCCGCTGCAGTGGCTGCACTCCCCGCAATCTGGGTGGCCCTCCTGTCCAACAAGACCCCCTCCGCCGGGTAACGCCGTAATCATCAAGTCTTTTACCTTGAATGCCATCTTCATCTCCTCGCACAACCAGCGGGAACCTACCGATATCTGACAATCCCGGCTTACCTCGCGAACCTCCTGCACGCCCACACTGAAACGCGGGAAGCGTAAAGGCTCGATTCATATTTTATCGTCCGTAGCAAGTTTTGACCAGGTCCACTGCTCGCCACAGGTAGCACGGCATCGTCAACTTGGTAGGGCCATGCGGTGCCTGGAAGGATCGACTGCTGCTCGGGGTGGGGGACACGGTCGTTTCAAGATTGATAATGCGGTCGGTGGTCCTAGCGTGGGGCGGTTGGCGCGGGGGTTGCGCGTTGACATACCGAGGTGGTGATCTTCGGCGTGTCGCGTTGGATGGGCAACGGAACTCCGGTAGCAGGAGGAGCCCTCTCACAGACTTCTCGCCACCGGAGTTCCGTTGCTGCTTCATCCTGCCATTGCAGAGTCGGGTTTCGCCGCGCTTGGCGCGGCGAGGTCGTGTTCGCCGCTGACCGTGCCGATGTCGGCGTCGTTTACCGTGCGGACGAGAATCGGGCATCTCGGGCAGCTGTGGTCTTGATGGTGGCGGCCAGGTCGGCACGGTGCCGCCGGGTTGAGGGTGGCCGGGCCGCGGTCGTCTGCACGGTGGCGGCGGGTTGCGGGCGTGCGGGGACCCGTGGGGGTGTGATTTTTAGCCGGCGCGGGCCGGGACGAGCCGCCCGTGGGTGAGCCGGCCGATCAGAGTCCATGCCGGGACGTGCGGGGTGAGACGGGCCTGGATGGCCAGGGCGGCGGCGGCCAACGCGCTCAGCGCGTCGCCGAGCCCGGTGTGCGCGGGGGTGATCGTGGCGAACACCTCGCGGTTGACGCGGTGGATCCAGGTCACACCCTAGGCGTGCAGCCATTCGGTGTGGGTGCCTCCAACCGAGCGTGGCCACCGTCGGACCGTGGAGGGCGGGCGCCCGATGTCCACGGCGATCCGCCGGTACCCGGCGCCGCGGGTGCTAGCCAGCAGTGCCGTGCCGATCACCGCGGTGGTGTCGACCCGGCGGGGCAGCACCGATCCCAGCAGCAGCACCTGGGTAACCCCGCACGCCACGCAGCGGGCACGGCGGGGTCGCAGGGTCAGCGTCGTCGAGTCGTGGTCACGGACCTGGCGGGAGCGCCCGTACCCCCAGGGCCGCAGCGTCCCGCCGCATCCCGGGCAGGTCAGCTCCCCGGCGGTCAGGTCCGCTTCGGCCCGCGCCAAGTCCACTATCCCGATCATCGGTTCGTCGTCTCGCCACAACGCACGAGCGTGGTCTATCACGTGCCGGCCTGCCAGGGGCCAACTGGTGTTGCCCCACCGACCCGTCCGGACAGCTCCCCTATGGACTGTGCGTCGGGCCGTGGCGCAGTCATCGTGACGCCGCTGCCCCGACCTACCCGCAACACGCCCACCGCACCGGCACGGTGACGGCGCCGACGAACTCACCGAGCCCGCCCTCGACATCGTCACCGCCGATGGCGCGAGCCACGCCCTACATCGTCGTGCTCAGCGGCGGCTGACACCGATCCAGCGCGATCTGGACACTGGCAGCCAACGACACCGGATACCGGGCAGAAGCCCCCTGAGCCAACAGTTCCGTCGTTCGCTCAGCCAACAAACTCAGGTAGTCCGGCACACTGGTAGCGGTGTCCGCCATGTACGCCCCGGCCTGAGCCAACGCCAACGGCAAATCCCCCAACGCCAGGGCAATCCGCCCCGCCTCCACCTCACTCAACTGCGGAGCACCACGACGCAACAGCGTGATCGACTCGCTCCGGTCGAACACATCCACACCCACCGCAATGGCCAACTCCTGCCACCCGGGGTTGCGGGAAGTAATCAGCACCCCCCACCACCCCCCGCGAATACCGAGCCAGCGCCGCGGGTTCCTGGGCGTTATCAAAGATCAGCAGCCACCGGTCCCGCTCCCGTAACGCCCCCAGCAATCGCGCTACCGCCACGGTCACAGGATCAGTGACGCTCGCCAAACCTAGGGCGTGGGTCAGCTCGGCGAGATGGTGGGCTACCAGTGCTGGTTGCTCTGCTGGGATCCACCACACTACGTCGTACTCGCTTGCATGGCGGTGGGCGTACTCGATGGCTAGCGCGATCTTTCCGATCCCGCCCATCCCGTGCAGTGCCTGCACCACCACCGTCGAGCATTTGTCTTCCAGCGCGGTACGCAGCGCGGTAAGCAGCTCCTCCCGTCCGGTGAACGCTGGGTTGCGGGCGGGCACGTTCCATACCCGAACTATCGGCGCCACATTTGAGCAAGCATGTGGCAGATCCCGCACCGACATCGTGGGGTCGCTAGGTGGAGCCGTGAGATATGTGGTGTCGGCTGGGTATGGGTGGTCCGGCAGGCAGATCCAGCCCACCGTAGAAGTCTCTTTCACCGTCACCTGGATGGGCCGGTAGGCGGCGGGATCAATGACTGGACTATGCCGTACCGCTTCCTCGAAAAACCATCCGGACGTGACTAGTGCCAACACGCCGGGGGATTCGGCGAGCGCCGCTTTCAACGGGCGTGCGTCCAGGAGCCGGAATGCCAGGTTGACCGACGCGGCCGTCACTCCGTGATCGTCATAGACGACCTCTCCAGCATGCAGCGCCATCCGGAGCCGGATCTGTTCCGCCGCCGGGTGCGCGTTGTTGTGCTCGCGTAGCACCGCCACGAGTGCGTGCGGCAGAGTTTCCACGAACGGACCCTTCGGCATTTCCGCGGGGGCCAGGAGGAGCAGGCCGTCACCCCGGTCCTCGTGATGGCAGTCGGCCCACGAGATACCCGTATGGTCGAATGCCTGCCGCAGGGCCCGATACAGGCCCTCACGTACCGCGAGTTGGTGCGGTGTGGTCCACCGCCGATCCCCAAACCCCTCGACATCGACCACAGCGATGATCCGGTGCGCGGCCTGTCGTGGATGCCTCATCTCTAGTCATCATTTCGTTTCGCTTCATCCAGACGCCGCTACCGGACCTGGCTGATCGGGTCCAAAGGCCTTGCTGCTCGTGTCATCCCAGGGAAATCTGAGCTATTTGTCCCATAAGTACGCCAGTCCTGCTGCGGTGCTCGTTTGCCCAGCGGCTCGTCATGCACAGCCTCAGGAAGGGGCTCTTGGCTCACCCCTCCAATTTATACACGCTCGACCGCGCCGAATGCTTTTCGACTACCGCGTACGAGCTCGGCGTGTCTGGTCGCTTGTTCTCCTGCGGGTAGCAACCAGATACGTGTAATCGGGCCATCGACGCTGGTCAGCGGTCGGTGGGCAGCAGGTTGAGGGCCTTTGCGCGGTCTTCGGCGGTGGGTCGGGTGTAGGCACGGACGGTGTCGAGGCGGGCGTGGCCGAGCATCTCGGTGACCAGGACGAGGTCGGTGCCGCCGCGGATGAGGGTGGTGGCGAAAGTGTGTCGCCCGACGATGGACCTCGATCCGCTGCTGCGAGCGGAGATGGAGGGCGCTGGCCGTCCGATCACGTTCCATGATGACCTCTTGGGCGTCCTGCCGGAGGCTGACGTGGTCTACTGTTCGCCGACCGTTATAGCCGAGCTCAAGGAGGATGCGGTGGCGCGCCGGGCAGCGGGTGAGCTGCCGCTCAGTCGCGACCTGCTGGAGGCAGTGGCCAGGGACACGGTCGTGGTGCTGCACCCGCTGCCGCGCGGGGAGGAGGTGCCCACGGACGTGGACGCCACGCCGTACAACGGCTACTTCCGGCAGGCGGCGAACGGCGTCGTCCTGCGAATGGCCCTGCTCAGGTTGATGTTGGCCGGCCATGCGGGGCGAACGGTTGTGCGGCCGCTGGCAGGCACTAGCGCGGCATCGAGCTCGACCGGGTGTACGAGGCCACCCGGATTGACCCGTGGTTCCTCGACCAGATCGCGATGATCTCCGCCGAGCGCGAGCGGATCGCGCGTGGTGCGCTGGACTGGCGGCGCGTGACACGGCTCGGCGCCGAACCGGCTCGGGCAGGGCGTGGAGTTCGACTACTGCTGCGTTCAGGCCAGTCGCGCCGACACACAGATTGCCCGCCGAACTGATCCCTCGGCACCATCCCGGACGCTCTCGACCTCGCCGAGGACCGCGAGCGGTGGAGCACGCTGTGCGCCAAGCTCGGCATCGACCAGCCCCGGGCGGCACCGCAGCCGGCGACGACGAGGCGCTGCAGATCGCCGAACGGATCGGCTACCCCGTGCTGTTCGGCGAGGATTCACGATCATTCACCCGGCCAGCCCTCCCCTCGCATGTGGCCCCCGGATGGCGCACAGTGTGCTGAGCGACAGAATTTGCGGCTTATGAGGGGCGCCTGCAGTGGATCTGGCGTGAGTAGTCATCACTGGATCCGGACATGGGTGCGCTGCGCTCTCGGGATGACACCCCACAACGTGAGGAATCCGATGAAAGTAACCGTGCCGGCGATCGTTCCGGCGGTGTGATTGAGCACCGTGTCGAAGATCAGCAGCACGACCCCAGTGACGGCGAGCCCGAGTAGCGTGAGGCCGCCCAAGGCACAGCGGTGACTCGCCGAAATCAGTAGCTTGCGAGCATGTTGACGAAACACCGCCCGATGCAGACTCACCGGTGCGATCAGCAAGATCGTGGATGCAACCGACGACGCCACCGTCACCAGGTAGACCCCGCGCTGATAGTCCGAGAGCACAGTGAACCGTTGCTGAAACGGCAGCGTGAGCAAGAACCCGGTCAGAAGCTGAACGCCCGTCTGTACGACCCGCAGCTCTTGCAATAGCTCAATCCAGTTGCGGTCCAGACGCTCGGTGTCCGTTTCATTACGGACGTCACGGTCCCATGCCGAGTCTCGCTCGGGATGATCGACGTTGCCACCCACGGTGGGCTCCTCCGCTGATGCAGACCAAGACGCTTCGGCATCCAGTGCCCACACACTACGTGCGCCACCGTGCTGCGCACCACGCTGGGCGGTGCGCTCCGGATGCTCAAGGGTAGGTCTGGACTGCGCTGCCCTCGGTGGACCCTGACGTCGAAGCGGGACGACCACACCGGGGCGCTGATGTGCACTCATTCTCCGCCTTGCACGTGGGGCCACGCTCAGGAGTACTGGGCTGTCAACGCCGAACTCTGGCGCGCCGACAAGCGGACCCGCTGGCTAAAAATGCTGCGCCGACTGGTGTGCTCCATGGACTGGACCACCGCCCTGATATCTGGGGTCACCCTGGCGCAACTAGCCAGAGCTGCTGGGTTCCCGGACAGCCCGAGCATGACCAGTAGCGGCGCGAACACCCGCCCACAGTCGCGGCACCCGACATGCCACAACACCAGCTCCACCGTGCCCGCCGCCGTGTGCGGCTTCCGCCTCCGGGTCCGCTTACCCTTACGCGCGAAGTACTCCGCCATCTCACAGCACGGGCAGGCAAATTATGCGACATCCCGTGAGTTCCGCCTCGTCAGCGTCTCTCGCGGTCCACCGCGTTGTCCCTGATCACCGCAGCAAAGTTGGTAGTGGGCCGGTCCAGTGAGCAATGACGGAACTTCAGGATTTCCGAGGAATCCTCGTGACCCTGCCGCGGGGGTGGGGGCACCAGGGACCAGAAGGCACCTGGTCAAGGCCGTCCCAGACCGGCTGGAACCCCCGCAGGAACCCACAGGATATCCCACACCCAATGCCCTACGGCTTGACATCCATAGGGGCATCAGACCCGGCACCCGAGCATCGACGGGACTGGAACCTGCACCGGAACCCACGGGTTATCCCACAATCAGGCGGGCAGCGGTCGCTTTCCTGATCGCATCGACCCGTGAGATCGCCCCAAGCTTGGCGTAGATGTTGGTCAAATGGTGTTTGACCGTGCCCTCGGTGATGACTAGCTGCCTGCCAATCTGGGCGTTACTCATGGCGAGCGCGGCGAGCTGCAGTACCTCCAGCTCGCGTGCGGACAGCACCACGTTTAGACCAGTCTGCAACCAGTTGATGTACGCGATCGAGACCGGCGGAAACGCCACGGCGAACAGCACCATCCTGCTCGGAGAGGAGGCAATCACGTGGATCGTGGAACGGCCAGCACCGTGGCGGCGCGGTGAAGCTGCTCAGGGATCGTAAGCGGCTCGTTGACGACTTCCCGGTTCCGATCGAGACCATGTTTGGATTCCAGCGCACCGAGGAGATCAAGCAGTTCTACTACATTAACTCGCAGGCCAAAAACGTGCCGACCGACCTCACCGCTGAGCTTCTGCAACGGATGGCAAGGCAGGACAGCGGGGAGGCGGAGTACCTGAGCGAGCGCAAGAACAAAAGCAGCCTCCCGGCCGGCGCTGCCGTCTACGACGCGCTGGTCAAGAACCAGAGCCCGCGGATGCGGCGCATCCGCCGCCCGAACGAGCCGTATCGAAGGACACCTCGATCACAGTCTCGCGGTTCATCTCCAGCATCGCTCCCTTCCAGACGGCACAGATGCCGCGCACCCTCACCCCTGATGAGTGGGCGCGTGTCATCGACTCCTGCTGGGAGACTCGCTACGGGCCGGTCTCGCCGTGGTCCAGGTGATGGCTTCGGGGGGAGGGGCCCTCAGGAGCGTCATAGATCGAGGGCGGCGCGTAGGGCGGCGGCAAGCCGCTCCAGGGTGGGCGGGTCCAGCTCACCGACACGTTCCCGCAGCCACCCGCGGTAGCAGCGCGACAAGTTGCCCGCTGACACCCAGCCGCGGCCTTCGACAGGTACCGCCAGGATGTCCCGCGGGTCCTCCGGCGTGACCGGAGCGCCGAGTAACCACGGCCGCGGCGACTGGTTGATCCCGTCGCTGGACACGATCACGACCAGCGGCTGACGGGGGGAACCTTGGGGGACGTAGGACCAGATCTCACCCCGCAGCACGCATGTGCCTCTGCGCCTCGATCAGCTCCACCTCATCAGCCAGCGCGTCGGCAAGCACATCACCAACCGGGCCAGCGCCCGTGCGTACCGCCTCCCGACGGGCGGATCGGGACAACCAGGCGGACATCGACATGCCCTCCCGGGCGGCGGCGCGTTCCGCCAGGCCCAGAGCGGTCACGTCAAGCGACAGGGTGACCTTACGAGTTGCCATACCGATCACCGTATCAGCGGGGCCGAACCACCCTCTCCTGAGTCCCCGATCGCCCCGCGCGTGACTCGTCCCGGCGCCACAGCTACTGATCAACCAACGGCATTGTCAACTTGGTCAGGCCGTCTGCGGCTGGGATGATCGGTGGGTTGATCTCGGTGGGGAGGGGCTGGGTTGATGGCCGCCGTTCCAAGGTCACCCACCGCCGCCAGACCAATCAAGATCAACCTCGGCGCAACCGCTGTACGGGGTGCTGCTCGTCTGCGGACGCGGCATCGACGCACTCGAGGTGCCCTTCAGAGTGGCCGAGCTACTGCCGGCACTGAAAAGCCGGGGCCTGGTAGCGCCGGTCGCCACGACGAGGACGAGCAGGCTAGGCCCGGCTACCATGACACCATGACACCATCGGCGTTCGCGGGTCTGTCGGACGCCGACCGGTACGTGGTGGGCCGGTTGGCGGCGCGGGAGCATGTGCCGGCCGAGGAGTTGGCTGAGCTGCCGCAGGCCGAAATCGACCAGCACATTCCTGGTGCACGTGTGGTCTACGAACATCGTGAGCAGATCGCTGCTGAGCTGCTGCGGCGACGGGGTATCGACCCCACATCAGCGGAGTATCGGGCCGCAGCCGTAGAGGCCCGAAACGTCCTTGATCAGATCGACCAGCTTGGGTCTGGCCACACCGCGTGACCAATTCCCGCCCCCTGCTCTTGGATGCCTCGGTATTGGTGGCGTACGAACGTGAGCTGACGCGGCGTGCCCAAGCCTTTGTAGTGGAGGCCATTACCGATGGCCGGATCTTGGTGGCTTCGGCGTTGTCTCTCGCGATCGCCGCTGTCGAACTGGCTGATCAGCATCGCGAGCTGAGTTGGCTGGTGGAAGACTCCGAGGGGCCCTTGCAGGTTCTGTCACTAACCTCGATGAACGCCTTGGACGTAGGCACGCTCGCCGCTCGGGCCGGCGCGCTGGACGCCGCCACTCTGGAGCTGGCCCAAGTCGTGCACGAGGCTGCTGGTATCCGTGCCATCGTGCTGACGTACGAGCCCAAGCTCTAGCAGGGGCAGTCAGTTGACGTCATGGACATGCGCCCCCGGTAGCAGTGTCGAGGCACGGCGGGCACGGCGTACTCAGCTAACAGCGGTGCGATGGGCGGCTGATCTACTGTCAACAGATCGCTGACCAGCCAGTATGTATCTGACGGCAGGTTTCCGCCGTATCTGTATCTCGACGGTACCCCAAGAGCCGCCCTGGCGCGGCGGACTAGCGCCAGGGCGGCACCTGACCGGGTTGACCACCGGGGGATAATCGCTGGTCTGCACGACGTTGCTGGGCCTTTCGCGTTACCGACACCGCACGCAGAGCAGCAGAGCAGCGGACCAGCCTCCTGGCAGTCTCGGGCGGTGTGATGGATCCGAGGAGTGGGAGACTGGGTGATCGGGCAAGCGCGGAAGGTCTCTCGACGCCGGATACTCGGGTGGGCCACCCAGACTATGGCGGTAGCGGGGGGGCTGGCCATTGGCCCACCGGGACACACCGTCGCCGCTGCGGCCGCCAGCGGTGGTGATCCGGCGGTGGTCCGCACTGCGGTCAGGCCGGCCAGCCGGGTCCGCGACGTGCTGCTTACGGCGCCGCGGGACGCTGTCGCATTGACTATCGACGATGGACCCCACCCGCTGTGGACGCCACAGATGCTCGACCTGCTCCAGCGCAACGGGATCCGGGCGACCTTTTCATTGATCGGTGCGCAGGCACATGCCTACCCCAGTCTCGTCAAGAGGATCGTCGCCGAGGGCCACGGCGTGACCAATCACAGCATGACCCATCCGCAGCCCTTCAGCAGCGGGGGGCCAGGGGCGATCCGTCAGCAGATCGCCGACGCCCAGTCGGCCATCACCGATGCCGGCGGGGTGGCACCGGCACTGTTCCGATCACCCGGCGGGGACTGGTCAGCGGCGGTGATCTCTACCGTACAGAATCTGCAGATGGTGCCCCTGGGCTGGGACATTGACCCCCGGGACTGGTCACGGCCAGGCACCGCGCTAGTCACTAGGCGGCTGCTCGCCGCGCAGCCGGGCGACATCCTGCTATGCCACGACGGCGGTGGCAATCGCGCGGAGACCATCGAGTCGCTGCGCACCGTGCTGCCCACGCTCAGGGACCGCGGCCTACAGTTCATCACCCTCTAGACTCAGTCCCGCCCTGTTGGCCCTGTTGAGCTCGGCCTATTGCGGTGCGCGTGCGTCCACCGCGACAGCCTGCCAGATGGCGTGCGCGACCTCGGGATGGCAGATATCGTTGTGCGCGCCCGAAAGTCCACTGCCCAGGGCGATGACGTCGCGGGCGTCCAGGTTGTGGACACGCCCGGCTACCAGGTCGTAGGTGGTGTCGACGCGGCCGAGCATGTCGTTCACCACCGCTACGTCGGGGCCCCGGATTCCATGTATGCCGATGCCGCCGTATTTCGGCAGTTCGTTAACGCCGTAGTCAACTTGACGGCCGGACCATGCCCCGAGCGGGTAGAACATGCCCACCGCTCGATCGTGCACTGATGTCGTGATCACTGTCGGTCCGGTGACGAGTGAGTCGGCCACGATTCGCCGGAAGTAGCCCTGCCGGTCCGCCGTGTTCGGAATGCTCGAGCAGAACGACCACAGCGACATGGCGCCCTGCACGAGCGTCAGCGTGCTGACGGGTTGACGTTTCGGTGAGCCAGGTGGTCCGGCCAGCGCTGCCGCCACGACGATGCAGCCGAAGCTGTGCCCCATCAAGTGGAACCGTGTGTCCGGACATGCCTGCTGCAGGCTGCCAAGCAGGCCTGCCGCGCCGGTCTCCCCCGAAGGTGCGTGCGCGGCCTTTCATCTGCCAGAAGGTCAGCACCCGCAGCGGCGCCAGGATGCCGCCGAGCGAGAGCTCGCCGAAAGATACGGCCTCCGCCCGCAGGCATCCCTGGTACATGCGCTCCGGATCGAACGGCTCGCGATCGTCTCCCGGAGCGGTTCCCTCGCCGGTCGCGCCGATTCCGGCGTCCGCGTCGATCACGTGGTACGCCTGCCGTACCGGGCCGGGCAGGCTGCGCGGTGCCGCGTCCCGCAGGGCCGCCTTGACGATAGTGCGCACCGCATCTCGTGTGCTCGAGGTGTTGGCCAGGCGACTGGTGAAGAGGTCAATCACGGCATCTACGTCGAGTGCCGGGCCGGCCGTCTCCGCGATGCCGAACGACGCCTGACCGAACTCCTCGTCGCCCCAGGCCTTGCTCGGCCAGTGCAGCCCCACCAGCATCGGCCGGAACCCGCCCGGCGCCGTCGCCAGCAGGTCTCGGTCCGCCGCGCACTCCAGCATCGTCGCGACCCAGGTGCCATACTGCCGACGGGCGGCGGGGACGTCGCCGTTCCAGCCGTGGCTGAAGACGAACACGTCGGTGGGGTCGCTGGTCGTCGCCGCGCTCAGGACCGCGTCGCTATACCGGCCATCCACCTCCTGCCGTTCGCGTCCCCGTGCGTCGTAGGACACCAGGTGGTACGTGGCGTCATGACCCGGCACGGTCTCCAATGCCATTGCAACTGCCATTGCAACCTCCTCGACCGCTGACGCGGGCTTACCACGCCCGCACGGCCGGATCGCCGATCACTACGTAGTTCCGTGCGTCGTTGCTTGCCGTCCAGAGCCACGCCAGCTGCGGGTCCTCGATGAGCTTTCCGAAGCGACGCAGCGCGTCCAGCCGGGACGTGAGGTCGGTAGCGATGGCGGCCCACCTCACGTTGAGGTACTCCATGGCGTTGCCGAGCCGGTGACCTTCCGAGATCGAGAGCATCGTGCTGAGCATCGCCGTGATCTGCGAGTCGGCGCCCTGCCACAGGAACGAGTAACCCCAGGCCCGGTCGACATGTCCGACGAAGGCGAGCACCGGGCGCTCCCTGTTGGCGAGCATCCGCTGGGGTAGCCGAGCCACGTAGGACGTCCCGCCCGGTTCCGGCGTGGTCGAGACGTCCGAGGTGGCGGGGGCTCCGGCGCTGTAGCAGGCGAAGGCGAAGACGATCCGGGGACCGAGTGCCCGGTCCATCGACACGTCCGCCGCGGCCAGGTAGTGTCCCGGTGCCACCGGTCCCGCTCGTCCCAGCGGACCCGGCCAGTCCTGGCACACCAACGCGCCCCGGGTGTCGCGCGAGTCGCCGTCCGAACGCCCGAGGCCGTGGGTGGCTGTGAAGAGCACGGGGGCGGCGGACTCGTCGGACAACAGCTCGTCGAGGCGTTCGCGGGTCGCGCCCTCCCCGATGTCGGTGCTGATGGCCGAATGGGGGGACAGCTCGAGCAGTTCGTCGCGCAGCGGCTCGAGCAGCCGGGATGCGCTCAGGGCGGTCGCGGTGTCCCCGGCGTTGCGGGTGCCGAACAGGTGGATCGGCAGCGGATCGTCGCGGGCCGGTCTCGACTCGGCTGCGACGACGGCCGCGGCGTAGGCGGCGAAGTCAGCGGGTTCGTCGAAGTCGAGGCGGCCCACCGCGTACTGCACGTCGAGCTCGTATTGGAAGGAGAACGGGATCCGCTCGGCGTCACCGATGATGAGCAGGTAGTAGGGCACCTTGCGGGGGTCGGCGGGATCCGGCCGACCCATACCGTGGCGCCAGAGGAAGTCCTCGGCCTGTTCGCCCGGTTTCAGAACCAACTCGCGGTACCGCGTGCCGGCCTGATCGCTGCGCAGCACGCGCAACGGCCGGAGGGCGTCCAGCACCGCGGGGTTCGTGCCATCGACGAACACCAGCCCCCATCCCGTCTGAGCGAGATCGTCGGGGTCCACGCCGAACATCACCCCGAAGTGGTCCTCGGCCGCCGCGTTCCGGCGCTTCATCAACCGCATATAGGGAGTGTCCAGCGTCGCGTCCCGGGCCTTTCGCGACAGCTCGGTGACCGGCACCGGCGGGAACAGGTACCCACCCGTTGCTGCGTTGACCCCATTGAAGGTGACCATCTCGACGTCCATGGACAGCTCCTTGCAAGGCTCACAAAACGTCGATGTGATGCAGTACGAGGATGATCAGTTCGATCAGGGCAATTGCGGTAACGAGCGGCAGCATCGTGAGCGCCAGCCGGAGCTTCAGGCGCTGCCATCTCGTGCGGACCTCGTCGTAGGACTGCCGGAGGAACTCGCGCTCGTGATCGGTCAGGTCCCGCGAGGCCGGCGACGGAGCGTGCCGCAGGTCGGCGGCGGACAGCAGGTACTCCTTCTGCCGGCCCTTTCGCCGCCACTCGTGCGCGGCCACCTGCCAGCTAAGAAGGTGAGCGTTCCGCCACGCATCGTTCTCGTCCAGCACTGCATCGATCAGCCGATCGTGTGCGAGCTCGTACCACATTGTCCCCGCGCGACTGTCGCCCCGGATCAGGTAGACGTCCATCAGGCGGTTCAGGATCTGGTCTCCGGGCTCGCCGGGCACCGGGGACCGCGTGGTCGGGCTGCGGAACCGGTGCAGGGTGATCAGATCATCCTCGAACCAGTCGCGCACGATCCGCTGGTCCACCTTGTACCGTTTCTCGACGTCGTCCATCGCCTTTCTGTAGTACCGGCCGAGGGCGCCCCCAATGTCCACCTTCTGCACGTCGGTCAGTTGGATCACTGGGAAGTTGTCCCCTCGCAGTTCCCGGACGTCCTTCCACAGCTGGCGGCACACGACCTGGAGCTGGAACGGCTCGACATAGCGGGATCGTCGCGTGACGATATCCGCACCCGGTCGATCCACCCGGGTATCGGCCAGCATGTGCACCAGTTCGCGAGCGGCGTCGTCTTCGAACGTCACGCCCTGCGACCTGGCGGGCTTCTGCATTGCCGCCAGGGCCTCCTCGTGGAGCAGGAAGTCCAGGCGGTATCGGCTGCGGAGCTGGCCGGGCAGGAACCGCACGTACTGGTCCAGACCGCCCATGTAGTTCTCGCGCATGGCGAGCAGCGCCCATTGGGTGCCGTCACGGAGCACCCGACCGAGCTGACGGAAGAATTCCTCCTTGTTCTCCCAGTCCGTGGGGTCGAGGGTGAGGATCTCCTCGATCTGGTCGAGCACCAGCACCCGCCGCCCCGTGACCGGTGGCAGCGCGGCGAGGACATCCGACAACGTCTTCCCGGCGAGCTCGGCGGGGCTGACCCCGCTGGACCCGAGCAAATCCAGTGCGACGCTGAACACGTAGCGGTTGGCCGGGGTGACCCCGTCCGGGAGCGGGCGGTCAACCCGGGTGGCTTTGGTGGGGTGGAAGCCCTCGTCGGTCAGCAGGCCCGAGACGGCAGCTTGGATCAAGGAGGTCTTGCCCGCACCCGAGGGCGCGTGCAGCAGTACCACCCTTTCCGCGATCACCAGGTCGGTCAGCTCGCGCGCCGCGCGCTCCCGGTTCGGCAACGTCTCCCGCTCACGAAATGCGCGCGGCCCCACATACGGATTGCGTGGGCGCACCACCGCTGAAGGTGACCTGTCGGTGATCATGTCGGCAACTTGAGGCGCGTGCGGAGCTCGTCCAGGAACCGTCGGGTATCCGACCAGAAGATGCTCACGTTGTCGTTGCCGAAGTAGGACTCCAGGTACCGCTGCGCCGCCTCCGGCTCGACGCTCTCGGTCTCCGGTCGCAGTTGCACTCCGACATGCAGGTTCTCACGCAGCAGGTCGCTGCCGCCGAAGCTCCTGATGCTCTGGAACACCACTCGGAAATCCCAGTCGCCGAGTTGGTATCCGAGGAATAGCAACGACTTCGAGGTGAGCGACTTGGAAAGCGCGGACAGGGCGTTCGGCATACCCGGTCGTTGCGCGATCCACGCGCTCAGCCAGGCGAAGTAGTCGTCCTCGGTGAGCACGAGTGACCCCGTCTGGTCCAGCCGTCCGAACAGGTGGCATACCCACGGCCGTTCAACGGTCGGTGCTTCCCACCCAGCAACGTCCACCCCGTCGATGTCCACCCACTCCGCACCGCGGTACCACGGAAAGCAGAAGGTCCTCGGCTGCACGGCCGGAGTTCTGGCGCGCATCGCCTGCTGCAGCAGATCGGTCCACCCGGTCGTGACGAACACCGGCGCTTGCAGCGCGGCCGCCACCCGGTAGGGGTCTCCCTGATCGTGCTCCCGCAGACATCTGCCGATCTCGTGGATAGCCGGTACCGGGTCGGGGCCGTCGAACAACTCGGCAGGTAGGTCGGCGAGAGGGTCGCCGGGGTGTGCGCTCTCCCGCCGTTCCCGAAGGTCCGTCATCAGGTACTCGTCGAGGTAGGTCCGAACCACTCCCGGCGCCCGGCCGACCCGGAGGTACTGCGCGACCCGCGCGAGGTTGCCCTGCTCGTGCAGGTGGATCGGCATCTGCCAGCGACGGACCCAGCGCCGCGCGATTTCCGAACGGGAGCCGAGGATGCTGTCGGTCAGCCCCGGACCAAGTACCGGGGTGAGCTTCCGTTGGCACAGCATGAGGACGAGGGTCTTCCAGGTCTCCTCGCCACGTTTGGTGAAACCCGGCTCGTAGTAGGCCCGACCCGATCGCAGTCGCGAGAACAGCACCGGCATCCACCAGTCGGGCCGGTCCCGCACCGCCATCCGAGCCTTCGCCATGGCGCGGTTGACGATGGGCGACTCGGCGAACGCCTCGAAGAACGTCGTCGCGAACGTGTGCGCGGTCGCCACGGTGACGTTTCCCTGCATGGCGATCACCGCGGGCACGCCGGCACCGGCGAGACAGGGACCGATCCCGACCAATGCGCCGCCGTCGCTGCTCGTCGCCGCATCGCCTGCCTCGGCCGACTGGCAGGACACCAGCATGGCCAGAGTCGGCTTGTGCTCGATGGCGCAGAAGTGCTCGACGAGCTGGCGGGCGTCGATCACGTCGGCTGTGCCGTCGGAGCTTTCCAGGTAGAGCCGGGGAACGTCCTCGATCAACGCGCCATGCGCGACCAGGTAGAGGACTTCGAAGTCCTCGCCGGCCCGGTCGAGGTGCGCCGCAACGTTGGCCATCGCTGCCTGCCCGTTTCCGCCGAGCACGACGAGCTGGTACCCGGCAAGCGCCTTGCGAGCCCTCGCCACCTCCCCTTCGAGGTCCACTGCGGATAGTCGCCGTCCTGGCTGGTACCCAGCCAGGTCGGAC
Source organism: uncultured Actinomycetota bacterium (assembly GCA_963822695.1). GTDB lineage: Bacteria > Actinomycetota > Actinomycetes > Mycobacteriales > Pseudonocardiaceae. The sequence goes on along the minus strand of CAWGJH010000005.1, from coordinate 39,245 downwards.
GGCGCCGCGATGACCACCAGGGCCCAGTGCTCCCGCTCGGTCCGAGCCGGGATCGGACGCCAGTCCATGCTGCTGAGAAAGCGAGAGAACAGCACATTCGAGGTAGTCGCGATGGGTAGTCCGGCTTCGCCGGGCTCCCGCAGCGACTCCCAGCGCACGTTGTGGAAGCGCGCCGGACCGTCGAGGTGGATGCGGAGATGCACCGGTACGGTCTGAGCGACGGCGATCGTCTGGAGGTAGAAATTTCTGATCTCCGCCTGCTTGAACACCATAGCCGTGAGCGCCGCACCGTAGGCCTCCTCGTCATCGACGAGTCGGTTGAGCTCAGCCAAGTCGACGTGGACCGCCTCCCGCGGATGCGCCAGCTGGTCCACGCCAGACTCGTCCGTAAAGCGCAGGCTCACCTCGAAGCCCTCCTGGTCGGAATCCCAGACCAGGCCGAATTCCAGGTCGGCGGCATCGGCTGCCATAGTCCTGACCCCCGCGCTCAACGTCTGCTCAATCAGGGGACTTTTATCGATTACTCCTACTTAAGGTAGTTGTTTTCGGGCCAATAAGCGCCATTTATCACCTGAATGATGCAGGGTGCATCCCCGGTGGAGGGCGCAACCTGCACTGATCGTTACCCGGCGACACTGGAGGAGTGCCAAATCTCAGGGTCCAGCCGCCCCGGCCGGCTTGGGGTGCCGTGAAGGTAGCTGTTAACAGCCGCAAACGACGGCATTCTTCCTGGCCACCGATGACCTCGGCAACCCCCTGTCCGGCCGCGCCTACTACGCCCTTGCCTTGGACACCGCGCACGAAGCTGGCGATGACCAGCTCACCGCCCTCGCACACGGCTACGCCGCCCACCTCGCCACCACCGAAGCACTGACCACCGCCGCGCTGGACCACCTCACCACAGCTACCGAGCACGCTCGCTCAACCCCGACCCTCGCATCCTGGCTGGCCACCATCGAGGCCACCCTCCACGCCGACCGGGGCGAGCATGCCGCGGCGCGCCAAGCACTCGATCGCGCCCACGCCGCTCTGAGTCAACTCCCTGGTCGCCCCATCTCACCGTTGTCCCACGACAGCACTACCGCGAACCTGGCCGCCGCCACCGGCACGTGCTCCTGCACGCCAGCGACCACGCCGGCGCCCGTGACACGCTCCCCGCCCCACCCGTCCTGCGGCACACTGACGCCCCCCGTGTGCCATTAACGCCGGCCAACCACGGTCACTAGCGGGGCACTGTGACCCGGCCGGACTATCGATTGAGTGCCTCTGATGGCGCAGTGGGCGCAGCCTTCCAAACCGAGACTCACGCATGATCTCCGGGCCGTCAGATATCGGGGAGAGCTAGGAGCAGGGCCAGCTCATTAGCCGGGCGGCGCCGCGCACACACCCACCTGCTTGGGCTGACCGTCGGGCAGGACTGGCCCGCGATGGTCGTGCAACTGGCCGCCCTGCCCGCCCCGGCGTTGGTCGTGCTCGCCCATGTTGAGCCCAGCCCCCGTCATGCTCCCGGCGGCCGGTCGGTTCCAGAGCTGTGCCCAGGATGCCGCCAGATCAATGGCATCGAGCAGACCAGCCGCGCCTACCTGGCTGACTTGGCCACGGAGATCGCGCGACTTCGCAATGGAGCCGACCACCCGCGGAGACCGGATCACACGATCCGGTCTCCGCGGGTGGGGTGCCGCGATCGCGTGCCGTCCAGGGCCGAGATGTCCAGATCAGTCACCACCAGCAGCAGACCCTAGAGGTTCTTAAAGGACGACGGTGGGGAGGCCGAGGACGGGAGTGATGCCGGCGACAGCGCCCGTTACGATGCCCGTAACGGAGGCGATAGCACCGCCGCTGGGGACGCCGGGGACAGCGGGCGCGGCTTTGACGATGCTGGCGGGAGCGGGGATGACTGCGGCCTGTATCGCCGCGCTGGCCAGGGGCTGATTAGCCAGCATCAGTCCACCGGCAACGGCGGTGAGCAGCAGGCCACGATGAACGGATTTCACCGTCATGACAGGTACTCCTTCATACGAAGTGGCGCACAATGTGAGGTGCTGCCATCTGGAGTCGTGCCGCCAAGGTCCGGAGCGGTATACCTACCGCCAGGATGGTAGCTACCTAATCATAACGCTGATGCAGCCCTAACGGCGCCTGACAACCTGCATTCGTCCCCTAAATTTTGGACGCTATTACCTAGCTGCGAAGCCGATTTTCGGCTACCTAGGCAGGGTTGAACAGTTACGGAGATTCCAGAGATCGAGTACCTAGACCGAACGTTCGGCAAGGATTGTCTGAGATGCCGCCAGAGCCACGCTGCTGCTGGTAGGAGACCCTGCCGAGCATGCGCTCAGGTGCTGGGACGCGGCCTCCGGCGCAGTCGGCACTGAAGGCAACACATGCGCGGTCGGAGCAGGATCCAAGGGATCGCTACGTAGACTCCCGGGCGTGACTACCTAGTTTCGGGGCGGTCCGGCTGCCTAGCTGTAACCAAAAATCACCTAGGATGGTCGTATCGGGACATGCATTCATGATTGTTCGGCTAACGATCTCCGCAAACCCCGCGCGCGAGGGGAAGATCGGCACTGTGCCCGTGTGGACCGCTTCCAGGGCGGGTGATATAGCTGGGGGGTGACCGAGCTTCCTGCCCTACTCCGGTAAGTAAATGTTTCGGACGTCACCGTCCCTGGGTAGCAAGGTGTTCATGGACCAGCCGGACGGCCATTGATCCTTCGCCCACCGCTGAGGCGACCCGTTTGATTGACCCGCTGCGGACGTCGCCGACCGCGAATACGCCCGGTGCGCTGGTCTCCAGCATCAGCGGCGCCCGCCCGAGTTCGTCAAACTGTCCCTCGGCAACCCTGGCGGCGTTGGCCCCGGTCAGGACGTAACCGCCGGAATCGAGGGCCAGCGTCCCGACCAGCCAGTCGGTGCAGGGTGCCGCGCCGATGAAGACGAACAGTTCGCTGGCCTCCAGAGTGCGGTGCTCACCCGACTCGTTGTCCTGCACGACCACGGCCTCCAGCGACTTGTCGCCGAGCAATTCGCGGATCTCAGTGTGCAGCAGCACCTCGATCCGCGGATCTCGCTCGATGCGGTCGGCCAGATACCGCGACATGTACTCGTCCAACCGATGCTCGCGGACCACCAGCCGGATCTTTCCCACGTGATCAGCAAGAAAGATCGTCGCCTGGCCAGCCGAATTGCCCCCTCCCACCACGACAACGGGATCGTTGACGCACAGCTGGGCCTCCATCGGGGTCGCCGCGTAGTAGATGCTGGTTTTCTCGAATTCCTCCACTCGCGGTACCGGCAGCTTGCGGTAGCGGGCACCGGTGGCCAGCACGACCGTGCGGGCGGACACTTCCGGCCCGTCCGCACACCGGATCCGGTAGTGGCCATCGTCCCGGATCAGCTTCTGGGCGGTGGCGGGCACACTGGTGCGGGCCCCGAACTTCCTCGCTTGGATCGCCGCGCGGTCGGCCAGCTCGCCGCCGGATATTCCGGCCGGGAATCCAAGGTAATTCTCGATCAGCGAGGACGTCGCGGCCTGCCCGCCGATAGCCACGGCATCCACAACAACCGTGGTCAAGCCCTCCGACGCACCGTAGACGGCCGCAGCCAGTCCGGCCGGACCCGCGCCAACGACGAGCAGGTCGCAGGTCGACTCGCTGCCCGCTACGGTTGCTAGCCCGACCAGCTGGGCCAGCTCGGCATTGCTCGGGTTACGCAGCACCCGGTCCCGCCACACGACCACCGGGGTGTCCGCAGGCCCGACGCCTACCTGACGCAGCAAGTTCTCCGCTGTCGGGTCGCTCTCCAAGTCGATGAAACGGTGCGGCAGCCGGTTGCGCATCACAAAATCGCGCAGCCGTCGAGTGTCCTGCGAGTACCGCGAGCCGACGATGCGGAAGCCAACCCCGAGTCCGATCGCCAACGTCCGGCGGACCAGGCAGGCGCGCAGGATGTCATCACCGAGCGCCGACTCTCGCGAGACGACCGCGCGCAGTCCCGCCATGGGCACGACAAGCACCTCACCGTCCTGCAACGCCACCGCCGTGAAGAACTCGGTCTGCCCGGTGAGCAGGCTCAGCTCGCCCAGGAACCGCCCGGGGCCGTGCACCCGGACCACCCGCTGCTCGTCCGTGCCATATCCCTCGACCATCGCCACCCGACCGGCCAGCACGACATAGAGCGACTCACTCCGATCGCCCTCGACGAACAACACCTCGCCTGAGCGCATGACTCGCCGTTCGCCGTGCGCCTCCAGCGCGCCCAGCTGGGCCTGACTCAGCCGGGGGTAGGCCCCCTCCAGATCCGGTGTCTCGGGCAGCGCGGCCGCGTCGGCCAGATTAGGTGTGTGCATCGGCTCAGACGAAGTTCTCGTGGACGTAGCACCAGCGCCAGGCCTCACCTGGCTCGAATGACTGGACGATGGGATGCGCGAGGACTCCGGCGTGCCACCGGGCGTGCCGGTTCGGTGAGGAGTCGCAGCAGCCCACGTGCCCGCAGGTCAGGCACAGCCGCAGGTGCACCCACGGTGACCCGGTCTGCAGGCACTCCTCGCAACCCTGTGGGGTGCGCGGGGTGACGGGCCGCACCATCCGCAGGTGCGGATCAAGCTGTGCTCGGGTCATGACCGGCTGCCCCGTCCGACCAGGTCGTCGATGACCAGGGATGCCCCGATGGCCGCCAACCACACGTCCTTGGACAGCGGGATGCCCTGCTCAGTGGGTCGCAGACTCCCCTCGCGCCGCATGCCCGGCGTGCGTAGGTAAAGGCCGAGCAGGCCGACCGAGAACGCGGTCAGGGCCGCCCCGGCGACGGCGGCGGGCACGAAGGGCACCAGCACCGCGGCTCCGATGGCGACTTCGCTCGCGGACAGTGCCTTGACGAACAACCGCGCGTCGAGCTTGGCCAGGAATGGATACGTACCCGCGGCGAAGGCCGCCAAGCTCTTGGCGGTCGTCTCGTTGGCTCCCCACATCGACAGCCCTGAGTTGATGATGAAACTCCCAGCCGCCAGCCGCAGCGGCAACTGCCGGGCATTCCTGCGCAGGTTCATCAGAGACCTCCAGATCGAAACTCCGAGGGGATGCGGGCGATCGCGTCGTCCAGCCAGCTTCGCAGGACGTTGACCGGGGCGGCTCCAGGCCGGCGCGCGATCACCTCACCCCGGTACAGCACCAGCAGGGTCGGGACCGCCTGGACCGAGAAGCGTTGCGCCAGCGTCGGTGCGCGGTCGATGTTGACCTTGACCAGCTTGAGCTGGCCGGCCTTCTCGCTGGCCAGTTGCTCCAGCGCGGGGCTGACCATCCGGCACGGCCCGCACCAGCTCGCCCACAGGTCCACCAGGACCGGGACCGTGACCTGCTCGGCAATCTCGGCGAAGCCCGTGTCGCCGGCGTCGGCGATCCACGGTAGGGGCGCCTTGCAGTTCCCGCACCGAGGTGTGCCCTGCGCGGCTGCGGGGACCCGGTTCATCCGCCCGCAGTTCTCGCATTTGACCGTCCGCGCCGCCGTCGTGGTCGCCATCGGTGTCACGCCACTGTGTTGGTCGGGGGGCTGGGGTCGTCGTGGGTCACGACGAGCTCGTCACCCTTGAGCTGGACCCGGATGGTCGCGCCGTCCGGGATGGCGTCGGTGAGCAGGGCTCGGCCGATGCGGGTCTCGACCTCGCGGGCGATGAACCGGCGCAGTGGGCGCGCACCGTAGACGGGGTCGAAGCCCTGCGCGGCGATGAACTGGCGCGCGTCGTCGGTGACCTCCAGCGTCATCCGCCGATCGGCCAGCCGGACCCGGAGATCATCGAACATCAGCTCGACGATCCGCTCGATCTCGGTGAGGGTCAGCGGCGTGAACAGCACGATGTCGTCGATGCGGTTGAGGAACTCGGGCCGGAAATACCTGCGCAACTCGCCCATCACCAGCTCACGGGCCTCGGGGGTGATCTTCGCGTCGGCCGTCACGCCCTCGAGCAGGTACTGCGAGCCGATGTTCGACGTCATGATCAGCACCGTGTTGCGGAAGTCGACGGTGCGGCCCTGGGCGTCGGTGAGCCGACCGTCGTCGAGCACCTGGAGCAGCGTGTTGAACACGTCCGGGTGCGCTTTTTCGATCTCGTCGAAGAGCACCACGGAGTAGGGCTTGCGGCGGACGGCCTCGGTGAGCTGGCCGCCCTCCTCGTAGCCGACGTAACCGGGTGGGGCCCCGACCAGGCGGCTGACGGTGTGCCGCTCCTGGTACTCACTCATGTCGATCCGGACGATGTTGTCCGCGGCGTCGAACAGTGCGGCTGCCAGGGTCTTGGCCAGCTCGGTCTTGCCGACCCCGGTCGGACCGAGGAACACGAACGAACCGATCGGGCGGCGCGGATCCTTGATCCCGGAACGGGCCCGGATGATCGCGTCGGCGACCAGCCGCACCGCCTCGTCCTGCCCGACCACCCGCTCGTGCAGGACCTCATCCAGGCGCAGCAGCTTGTCCCGCTCGCCCTCGGTCAGGCGAGCGATCGGGATCCCGGTCCACGCGGACACGATCTCGGCGATCTCGTCTTCGGTGACCACCTCCCGCAACAGCCGGTGGGCGCCCTGCTTGACCACAAGCTGTGCCTCCTCGGCGGCCAGCCGGCGCTCCAGATCTGCCAACGTGCTGTAGCGCAGCTCGGCCGCCCGGTTGAGGTCGTAGGCCCGCTCGGCCTCCTCGACCTCCCGGCGGACCCGCTCCAGCTCGGCGCGCAACTCCTGGACCCGGCGGATCGCTTGGCGCTCGGCTTCCCATTGCGCGCGCATCGAGTCGGCCTCGGCGCGCAGGTCAGCCAGCTCGCGGCGCAGCCCCTCTAGCCGCGCCCGGCTGGCCGGGTCGGTCTCCTTGGCCAGCGCGGCCTCCTCGATCTCCAGGCGCATCACCCGCCGGGTCACCTCGTCCAGCTCGGCGGGCATCGAATCGATCTCGGTGCGCAGCCGGGCGCACGCCTCGTCGACCAGGTCGATCGCCTTGTCCGGCAGGAACCGATCGGTCAGATATCGATGTGACAGCATCGCGGCCGCGACCAGGGCACTGTCCTGGATGCGCACCCCGTGGAAGATCTCCAGCCGTTCCCGCAGCCCGCGCAGGATGGAGATGGTGTCCTCCACGCTGGGCTCGTCCACCAGGACCGGCTGGAAGCGGCGCTCCAGCGCGGCGTCCTTCTCAATATATTTTCGGTACTCGGTCAGCGTGGTCGCGCCGATCATGTGCAGCTCACCGCGGGCGAGCATCGGCTTGAGCATGTTGCCCGCGTCCATGGCTCCTTCCGCGGCGCCGGCCCCGACCACGGTGTGCAGCTCGTCGACGAACAGCAGGATCCGGCCCTGGGCGGCTTTCACCTCAGCCAGCACCGCCTTGAGCCGCTCCTCGAACTCCCCGCGGTATTTCGCCCCCGCGACGAGCGATCCCATGTCCAACGCGAAGATCGTTTTGTCGCGAAGTCCCTCCGGGATGTCGCCGCGCACGATCCGTTGGGCCAATCCCTCCACGATGGCGGTCTTGCCAACTCCGGGATCCCCGATGAGGACCGGATTGTTCTTGGACTTTCGGCTCAGGATCTGAACCACGCGGCGGATCTCGGCGTCCCGGCCGATGACGGGGTCCAGCGTGCCGGATCGGGCCGCGTCGACCAGGTCCTGCCCATACTTGGCCAGCGCCTCGTAGGCGCCCTCCGGGGTCGCGGAGGTGACCCGCTGGTTGCCGCGAATCTGGGTCAGCGCGGACAGGAACGCCTCCCGGGTCACGCCGAACTCTGTGAGTCGCCGCGCCGCGGGCGTTGCACCTTCGTCGGCCAGGGCGAGCAACAGATGCTCGACGGACACGTACTCGTCCTTGAGCCGCTTGGCCTCCCGCTCGGCGGCGTCCAGCACGCGGGCCAGCCGCTGGGTGACGGCCACCTGCCCGGGAGCGGCGCCGGGCCCGGTCACCCTCGGTCGGCGCTGCAGGTCAGCCTCGACGGCGGCCTGGAGCGCATCGACGTCGGCGTCGAACTGCCGTAACAGCCGCGGTACCAGCCCGTCGGGCTGGTCGAGCAGGGCCAGCAGCAGATGCTCCCCGTCCACCTCGGTATGCCCGTAGCGCAACGCGATGGCCTGGGCCTGCTGAATAGCTTCCTGCGACCTCTGAGTCAGGCGGTTCATGTCCATGACGGGTTACTCCTCGCACCGGGCCACCGACGGCGCCTGAACGGTGTGGCGGGGCAGGCGGGCACCGGTGGTGCGCAGCGCGGCTTCGAGTACCTCGATGCGGTCGAGCAGGTCCATGACCAGCCCGAGCGCGGCGTAGTTCAGCGACAGGCCGGTTCGCAGCCGTTGGATCCGGGCCACCACCCGCAGTTGCGGCGCCGCGAACCACAACCGGCCGGTGGCATCCCGGGTCGGCTCCACCAGGCCCAATGCCACCAACCGGCGGACCAGGTCGGGATGCATCCCGGCGCGGTGCGCGAAGCTGTCCAGATCGAGCTGGGACACGCGCATTAGCGAGTAGCTGGTCATCGGTCCCTCCTGGGGTCGAAGGTCGAATCCCTGCCCAGCGCCTCGAACAGCTCCTGCTCCCGCGGCGTCAACGTCCGCGGCACCATGATCTTGACCTCGGCGTACAGATCGCCCGGTGTGCCGCGCGGGTTGGGCATCCCTTCCCCGCGCAACCGCAACCGGCGACCCGTCGAGGACCCCGGCGGCACCCGTACCTTGGCTTCCCCACCGGGGGTGAGCACCGGCACGCTGGCTCCCAGTGCCGCCTCCCACGGCGCCAACGGCACATCCACCGAGATATCCCGCCCGGTCACCCGGTACCGGGGGTGCGGCGCGATCCGCACCACCAGGTACAGATCCCCGGCCGCGCCGCTGCCCGAACCGTGCCCACCCTCGCCGGCCAGCCGGATGCGCTGCCCGTCGGTCACCCCGGGGGGAATGGTCACCTCGAAACTGGCGGGCTCGCCGGCTCTGGACAGGATGATGTGGCGGCGACCGCCCCGGTAGGCGTCCTCGACCGACAGCTCCAGCTCGGCCTCCTGATCAGCACCCGGGATCGGCCCTCCGGCACCCCGGGATCCGAACAGGCCGCTGAACAGGTCGTCGAAGTCGATACCCCCGACACCGAACCTCTCGCCGCCATCGGAGTCCACCCACACCCGGCTACCGCCGAACGGCGATCCCGCTGGCGAGCCCCGCCTCCCGGCGCGCGCGGCGTCGGCGTAGGTCTCGTAACCCTCCGGGATCTGGCGGAAGTCCGGCCCGAACCGGTCATAACGCCTCCGGGTGTCGGGGTCGGACAGCACGCTGTAGGCCTCGCTGATCTCCTTGAAGCGCTCCTCGGCCCCCGGGTCGTGGTTCACGTCGGGGTGGTGCTGCCGGGCCAGTGTGCGGTAGGCGCGCTGGAGCTCTTCGGTGCTCGCGTTCCGGGAGACCCCGAGTGCGTCGTAGTAGTCGCGCGCCATCGGCCATCAACCCCGGCGGCCTGCGACGGTCACCGCACCCGGCCGCAGCTGCCGCTCCGCGGTGCCGTAGCCCGGGCGCAGCACCCGGACCACCGTGCCCGGCTCCGCCTCCGAGTCATCGACCACGTTGACGACCTCGTGCCGGACCGGGTCGAACGGCACGCCCACCTCGTCGTAGCGGGAAAACCCCAGGCTCGCCAGCACAGCCAGAGCCTGCTCACGCACCGCACGGACCCCTTCGATGATCGCCGACGGGTCGGCGTCGGCATGGCCCAGCGCCAGATCGAGGTTGTCCAACACCGGCAACCAGGCCGCAGCCACCCGGTTCGCCTCGGCCGCCCGCTGCCACTCCAGCTCCCGGGCGTGCCGCTTGCGCAGGTTGTCCAGGTCGGCCAGCGCCCGGCGCAACCGGTCCTCCATGGCGGCAACCGTGGCGGTGTCCGGCACCGCCACCTCGTCCGCGGGACTCGAGTCAGGAGGGTGTGAGTGCGGGGGGCTCGGATCGGGGTCCGTCTGCTCCGGGTGAGGGTGCACCCCCGGTGATTCTGGATGCATGCCGCGTCCCCTCAGCTGCGGTCGAAGTCGGCATCGATGACGTCGTCATCAGTCGCGGACCCGGCGCCCGGGGAGGACCCGTGCTGCGGGCCGCCACCGGCGCCACCACCGGCCCGCGCCAGCAACGCCTGCAGGATCTGCTGGAGCTCGCCGGTCAGCTCGCGCACCCGCGCCAGTGGTGCCTGTTCCTGGACCGCCTGACGAGCCTGGCCGACGAGGAGCTCGGCCCGGGCCTTCTCGTGTGCTGGCGCGTCCGCTCTCAGTTCGTCCAGGCGCCGCTGGACTTGGTAGGCGATGGTGTCCAGCTCGTTGCGAGCGTTGACCTCCTGGCGCAACTGCTGGTCGGCGGCTCGGTTGCGGTCGGCTTCGGCGACCATGCGGTCGATCTCAGCGGAGTCGAGGTTGGAGCTCTCGCTGATGGTGATGCTCTGCTCGGCGCCGGTGTCCCGGTCCCGGGCGGTGACGTTGACGATGCCGTTGGCGTCGATGTCGTAGGTGACCTCGATCTGGGGCTCGCCGCGCGGCGCGGGGCGGATGTTCTCCAGCCGGAACCGGCCCAGCACCCGGTTGTCCGCCGCTCGTTCCCGTTCCCCCTGCAGCACCACCACGTCCACCGCGGACTGGTTGTCCTCAGCGGTGGAGAATACCTCGCTGCGCCGCGCCGGGATGGTGGTGTTCCGCTCGATGATCTTTGTCATCACTCCCCCGCGGGTCTCCACCCCGAGCGACAACGGCGTCACATCCAGCAGCAACACATCGGACACGTCACCCTTGAGCACCCCGGCCTGGATCGCCGCGCCCACCGCCACGACCTCATCGGGGTTGACGCTCATGTTGGGGTCCTTACCGCCGGTGAGCCGGCGGACCAAGTTCTGCACCGCCGGGATCCGGGTTGACCCGCCGACCAGGATGACCTCGTCGATGTCATGGGCGCTGACCTTGGCATCGCCCATGGCCTGCTTGACCGGGCCCATGGTCCGTTCCACCAGATCAGCGGTGAGCTGCTCGAACCTCGAGCGGGTGATGGTGGACTGCAGGTGCTTGGGGCCGTTGGCATCGGCGGTGACGAACGGCAGGCTGACCTGTGTCTGGGTCACCGAGCTCAACTCCACCTTGGCCTTCTCGGCGGCCTCGAACAGCCGCTGCAACGCCTGCGGATCCTTGCGCAGGTCGATGCCGTTGCTCTGCTGGAATTCCTCGGCCAGATGATCGACCAACCGCCGGTCGAAGTCATCCCCACCCAGATGTGTGTCCCCAGCGGTGGAGCGCACCTCCACCACGCCGTCACCAACATCCAGGATGCTGACATCGAATGTGCCACCGCCCAGGTCGAACACCAGCACCGTCTCGTGCTCGCGTTTGTCCAACCCGTAGGCCAGCGCCGCCGCAGTGGGCTCGTTGATGATCCGCAGCACCGTCAGCCCGGCGATCTTGCCGGCGTCCTTGGTGGCCTGCCGTTGCGCGTCATTGAAATAGGCCGGGACCGTGATCACCGCCTCGGTGACCCGCTCACCCAGGAACTTCCCCGCATCATCGGCCAGCTTGCGCAACACCAGCGCGCTGATCTCCTCCGGCGCGTACTGCTTGCCCCGCACATCGAAACGGGCCTCCCCATTCGGCCCCGCCACCACATCGAACGCCACCGCTCGGGCCTCCTCGGCCACCTCCGTGAACCGCCGCCCGATAAAGCGTTTCGCCGAGTAGATCGTCCCCTTTGGATTCAGGATCGCCTGCCGCCGCGCCAGCTGCCCCACCAGCCGCTCACCATTCTCAGTGAACGCCACCACCGACGGCGTCGTCCGCGCTCCCTCGGCGTTGGGAATCACATCTGCCTGGCCGCCCTCCCATGCGGCGATCACCGAGTTGGTCGTACCGAGGTCGATACCCACTGCCTTCGCCATGCTGGAATGCTCCTGTCAACCAGTCTCGGTCGGGTCCTGATCAGCGGTAGCAGACACGCTCGTCACGGTTTCCAGCCCGAGCACACGCCTGATCTGTCGCGAGCCGGACGTGATGCATGCCTAGCGTGGCAAGCATGGCGATATCTGACCTGGCCCTAACGGGTCCAAATCAGCCCTCTGGCCTTCACCTGCGAGCACAAGGGGGCCACGATGTGGGGATCCAGCGATGGGTGGGAGCGCATACCGCGCGACGATCCCGCCCGTCGGGGAGACTTCAAGGGGCAGCGATGCCAGTGCGTCGATGAGACCCGCCGCCGGCCGCGCGGTCGGGCACGAGGCTGCCCTGCGGGAGCAGCTCGCATCGTTTCGCCCGCTGCTCGCCCAGTCGATGGTGATGACCAGCAGCCGCGATGAGATCGAGATTCTGCGCATCGCCACCACGGCCGTCCTGTCGCTGGGAGGATGTCGGGTCGAGGCCGTCTATCTCGATGGCGACTGGCAGGTCGTCGGGCCGGTTGGCCACCCGGCCAACGCCGATGTCCTGGCTGCCCAACTCCGTGCTCTCGATCGCAGCGGGGGGTCGCTGGACCTGGACGGTGCCGGGTGGGCCTGGGCGTACCCGATGGTCAGTCTCGACGAGATGGTCGGCCATCTCGTGGTCAGCCGCGACACCGAACCCGAGCCCCATCACCAGTTCCTGCTCGACGTGCTGGTGCAGCAAGCGGGCGTCGCGCTCGTCAACGCCCGCTTGTACACGCGGGAGCGCGCTAGTGTCGAACGAGAACGGGCCATCGCCGACCAACTGCGCGCCACGAACCTGGCCCTCGAACGAGCGATGACAGAGCTGGCGCGCTCCTCGGCGGCAGCGCAGCGCAGCCTGGACATCCACAATCGCCTCACCGCGGTGGCCTCCGCGGGGGAAGGCCAAGAGGGCATCGCCCGCGCACTGCACCAGCTGACTGGGCTGCCGGTCGCCATCGAAGACCGCCACGGCAACCTCACCGCCTGGGCCGGTCCCGGCCGGCCCGACCCCTACCCGAAGCCGACCCCCGCTCGGCGCAAGCAGACCTTGCAACGCGCCCTCGATGCCCGGTGCCCGGTGCGCGACAAGGGCCGCCTGATCGCCCTGGCTCGACCGGACGGCCAGACGCTCGGCACCATTGCCCTCATCGACCCGGGCAGAACCGCCGGGGACAGCGAGACGGTCGCCCTCGAACACGCGAATACCGTGCTGACGCTGGAGCTCGCGCACCTTCGTGCCCTGGGCGAAGCAGAGCTGCGGCTGCGGCGTGACCTTGTCGATGAACTGCTGGCTGGCACTGACCCGGAGAGCGCCCATGAGCGGGCCCGGGCACTGGGCTATGACCTGGCCCGCCCCCATCGAGTGGTGGTTGTCACCACCGGAAGCCAACACGTTGACCACGACACGTTCTTTCACGCCGTGCGCCGAGCGGTGCGCGCTACCGGAATCGGATCGCTGCTCGCCGCCCGGCCAGGAGGGGTCGCGGTGCTCTGTGACACCGACCAGGACTGGGAGGGGTTCCGGGCGTCGATCATCGCTCAGATGGGCTCGCTGGGGAGCTGCCGAATCGGTGTGGGCGCCCCCTGCATCAAGGCACCCGAGTTCCCTCGTTCCCACGGGCAGGCCCAGCTTGCCCTGAAGATGCAGGTTGCCACCGGTTGCCCCGATCAGGTCACCGTCTTTGAGGACCTCGGTGTCTATCAGCTGCTCTCCAAGATTGCCGACATCGGCTCAGTGGAGGCCTTCATCCACCGCTGGCTCGGTGCCCTGCTCGACTACGATGCCACCAAAGGCGCGCAACTGGTCGAAACCCTGTACTGCTACCTGGCGTGCGGCGGCAACTACGACCTCACCGCCAAGGCGTTGTCACTGCATCGCAGCACCCTGCGCTACCGGCTGCAACGAATTCGCGAGATGTCCGCTCACGATCTCAACGACCCCGACACCCGGTTCAACCTGCAGCTCGCCACCCGAGCCTGGAAAACCGTGCACGCCATGCGCCACCAGCCCTAGCGCCAGTTGCCGCCCGGGGCGCAGGAATTTCCCACCTACCACGACGGTTGACACTCTGGTACCCCGCCCCGTGACAGTTGGCGGCCGGGGCCAAGATAATCACTGTGCCGCGTCCGATGAGTCGCGGACGCGTAAGCTGTCAACGAGAGTTTTCAGGGCGGCTGGCGTGGCCAGCCAGGGACTGTTGAGGGACGCGGTGGCCTGTGCGACCAGTGCGTCGGCCATGCCGGTGGGCGGTTGGCCCCTCACGTCCGCAGCCAGCAGGAAGGGCCCGGGACCGCCCGGCGCCGCAGCGAGGACATCGACGGTCCGCGCACGCTGACTCCAGCTGACCAGGTCGTGGGTGTCTTTGATGATCTCCTCCATCACGGCCTGGTCAAAGTCGGTCACCATCGGAAATGGCAGGCTGGCCGGCGGCGTCGCGATGCTTCGGCCGCCCGCCCCCTGGTGCAAGGTCATCCCGCATGTCTTGGAGTCGCTCATCAGTTGGTGCGCGATGAGCTCGTCCGGCTCCGTCGAGAACACCGTCCATGTTTCCTGTTGGGCACGGACGGCGCCCAGGTGCTGCCACGTCCACAGCGTGCGCACCCATGCCCGGGTCACTCGTCGGCTGGCTTCTGCGGCCGCCTCGCGGACCTTGGTTGTGTCGTTTGGGCACAGGGCGACACCGACGCCGGCCTGCACGGTGATCGGCCCGGGCGGAGCCACATTGAGGTTTGCCCGCATCCGCGTGACTTGCCCGTAGTGATCGGCGTTGGCGAGCTTCTCCGAGAGCGTGATGGAGTCGAAGCTCGCGTTCCCGAAGTACACCTGGTCCCTGATCGCGCTACTCGCCACGTGAAAGCACTCGTGCAGCAGCGTCCGCACGCCGTCGTCGGTATGCGCGTCGAAGAAGGCCGCAGGGAACAGCATCTTGGACGGCGAGGACAGCGCTGCGGCTCCTTGGATCGTGAGCTCGCCGCGCTCGTCGATGAGGATCGCGCCATTCGCGTGCAGGCGCGGCAGTCCGGCCGAGGCGTCGGCGAACGTCTGACGGATAGCGGGTAGGTGTATGTCGTCCGGAAGTCCGAACACCTGCCGGATCGTGGCGTCGGCTGCTCCGGCCGCCACCGGGTCGAGGACCTGCTGGGCCGACGTTATGAGTGCCGTGAGTACTTGGTCGCGCGGCCCCGCCGGGGGCCTGTTCCTGCGGTTGCCTGGCTGCATCACGTAAGGCGCGGCCGTCGCGAAGACCGCGATGAGCGATTCCAAGACGGCGCCGATCTGCGCGGAGGTGAAATCCAGCGGTACGAGGGGAGGCCGCACCGCACTCTCGTGGCCGGTGGCTGGCAGTAATGCCCGGACCCGGGCGAGATCCTCGGGGCGCACGCGGGCGTAGGCGCGCAGAATCATCTTGTGCAAGGTTTCGTAAAGCGCCGGTTTGGCGAGGGAGGGATGGGTGAACGGCCCGGTCGTCGTCACACCGCTAGCAGGCAACATGGTCCCCTCCTATAACACAACCGATGCGGGAGCGCGACGTCAGACTAACCGTCTCGGTGATCGAGAGTGGGATAAAGACACCTCAGGCGCTTAAAAGCCAAGCTGCAGCCTTATCGACACGGTGCGAACCGACCGCTTCATCGTAGCAGGCCTACCGGTAGTAAGCAGCAAAAAACAACGGATTACCTGGTCACAGTCTCAAGGGGCCGGCCTCTGGCCAGGAGGCTGACATGGCCGCTGACTCCGACCGGAGCCCCCGGGCACGTCTCGGCGGACTGGGGCGCAGCCCCGTTAGACACTGTCAAGTTAACGTCGAAGAAGATCAAGTAAATTTTTCTCGTCACAAAGGATAGTGGTTCCCTCCAACTGTTGAGCGCGGAGATATTGTCAGTCGATGAAGTCGTCACCACGCGAGAGCCCCGATAGTGACAAAGCACTATCGGGGCTCTCGCGTGGTGACGGATTATCCGCCGCTAGTGGCGGATATGCTCACCGACGGTTCCAACGCTGACCGTCCCAACGGTCGTGGTTCCAGCGTTGACCATCCCAATTCCACCGGTCCCCACGACAGCGCCAGTCACCGCGGCGGTTCCAGTCATCGCAGTAGTCCCAGCGGTACACCGGGTGGCTGGAGCTGAGTGCAGCCGCCTGTGGGGCCGGGGTGAGCGTGCTGGCCGACGCCGAGCCCACTCCGAGCGCCAGAGCGCCAGCGGCACAGAGCGCTAGAGCGCTCCCTCGAAGTGCTGTCCGGCTTACATGCATGGTGAAACCTCCTCGATCGAGTGAGCCAGTACCTCAGAAGAGACGCTCGACCAGTAATCCCGTTGTAGGCGGTAACTGGGAGTTCGCTGGGAACGTCCGATCAGTGCCACGCGGGAGGTGGCTGTCACCAAGTGTCAACCGGGATGTTTTTGCTGGTCAGCGACTTATTTATCGATCTTCGTGGAGTCGTTAAAGCGCATCACAACAGTCAGCAGTTACCGCGCTGAGCTGCGCAGATGCTGTCAATGGCCCTTGATGACAGCTACCTTCGCTCCCTACGTTGGCGGATCCACCGGCTCGGGCAGGCTGGGCTCGGGCGTGTCTTGTAGATCATAGGACTGGGTCACGTAGCCAGATCCTGATCGATGCTACGTCGGATAAATGGCAGATACGGTACATTGGCAGTGGTGCTCAGGGGCAATGGGAGGCGTGGAGAACCAGACGTCGGTGGCTGAGGGACGGCGGTCGAGCGCGTGACGCTTCCCTCACGTGGGTCCAAGCCATGCACGTTGCAGAAGAGCGGCATCCAGGGAGAAGACATGGTCAGCGCACTGGCGCCCATCGCGGGGCACCACCTCATAGGCTGGATTGTCATCGGGCTGATCGCCGGTGCCCTAGCCGGGGTAGTGGTGCGAGGTGGCGGATTCGGCTTCGTTCGTGACGTGATCGTCGGTCTGGTCGGCGCCGTCCTCGGCGGTCTGCTGCTGCACCTTTTGACAGGCGCTCGCACCTCGCCCAGCTTCCTCGTCGAGTTGCTGGTTGCGTTTGTGGGCGCGGTGATCCTTCTGCTCCTCACTCGACCGTTCATCGGCCGCTCCACCCGCGTCTGATCACCAGACGGCCCCCACATGAACAGGCTCGGGACCGCGACCGGGGAGCAGCCAAGGCCAGCCGCGCCGGTCGCTGCCTGCCCGCAGCGTGGGCGACCGGAATGCCCTGTCCTCCCGAACGTGCCCCAGACGCCAGGTAGCGAGAGAAGGTCTTGGGTCGGGCCTAGACTAGCTTGATTGTGTTCAGCCCTTGACGTTCCTGGTCGACCAGAGCGGCGGAACGACCGGTCGGCTGGGGCGAAGCTTTCGCGGAAAGTTGTCGATTTCCTGCGGTAGCTGGCGCGTCTTGAGCTCAATTGCGAGAGCGACTTATGAAGCGGGCGTTACGCTGCCGAGGCAGCTTCGCGCCGTCGCCAACCTTCACTGGCCCCATCGATGAGGATGAGCGCAACGATCTTTATGAGCTGCGCCGCGTGCTCCAGCCACCCCGAGGAGTTGACGGTGCTGCCCTGTTGTCGCTGGCGGACGACGAGTCCGGCCCCCACGGTGACGACCTCATCGCATCGTTGCGGATCGCGGATGGCCTCTTCCGCCGATGGCGACTTTGCCGCCGCTACCGCCGCGCTTCCGACACTGATCACCCACGCACGATGGTCCCTCGCCGAATCCACTGAGGACCAGCGACGGTCAGCATGGGCACCGCTCGCGCAGGCGTACCTGCTCGCTGCCGCGCTACTCACCCAGCTCCGTAAGGATGATCTCGCTTACCACACCCTTGGCCTCGCCCCGGAAGCCGGAGCCAGCGCGCAGGACAACGGACTGGTGGGCTCGGCCGTCGGTGGTGAGACATGGTTGCTGATCCGCCAAGGCGGACTGGATGACGCCACACGGGTGGCGCTTGCGGCCGCCGAGAGATTGGAGCCGAGCTTTGGTCACGCGGATCGGCGGCACCTCTCGTCGTGGGGTTGGCTTAACCTCGGCGTCGCGGCGGCAGCCGCCCGCAACAGCCAGCGGGACGTGATGACCGACGCCATGCGCCGCGCGTGGGCGGCAGCGGTCCGCATCGAAGGCGACGGTCCCGGAAGCCGAGACTGGAGTTCCTTCGGACCGACCGTGGTCACCCTGAGGGACACGGAAATGGCGGTGGTCACAGGTTCCCCCGACAAGGCACTGCGCATCGCGGCGCGGGTGCCAGCACCTCTGCGACCAACCAACACTTCACCACCGGTTCCGGCTCGATGTCGCGTCGGCGCTGCTGGACCAGCGCAACCGACAGGAAGCGACAGCGGTGTTGCTGGAACTGCGCGCCGCCGCGCCGAACTGGCTGCGGCACCAGCGGTACGCCAAGTCGATCACCGGCAGAGTGCTGCGGGCCACTCCCCGCGCCGTTCCGCAAGAGCTGCGAGACCTCGCCGAGTTCCTCCAGATCAGCTCCTGAACTACCCCACCGCGTGGCAGTTCCGATCAGGGCGACACACCAACTGCCACTGTCTGTCGCTGGGCTCAGCGTTGTCGTGTTTCTACCGTGGCGCTCATGCGCGCACCCCTGCGGAACTTCGCCCGAGCACACAAGTCCGCTGCCGGCTACCTTGACCTGGCAGCGAACGCGCACGGCGCGGAGAAAGGCTTCCTGGTGCGCCGCGCCTTAGGTCGCGTCCAGAGCACGCGACCCCAGGTGGTCGAGGTCGGACCCGGCGGCGGAGCAGCGGTCAGCTTCCTCGCCGCCCAGCTCGCGCGGGACCCCACCGAGCGCAGGACCCCACCGAGCGCAGGACCGTCCACCTCACCCTGATCGAGGCGCCTGGGGTGGTCTCGCAGTCCCTGACGCGGTCCGTCGAGGAGTTCAACCAGGTGGGCACCTGCCATCTCGCGCATGGTTTCGCCCAGGACATCGGCACGCTGCTCACCGAGCCGGCCGACGTCATCAGCGCCTCCGCCCTGCTGCACGAGGTGTACTCCTACGGCGGTGGATACAGCGGCCTCCATGCGATGATGCGGACCCTGCCTACCGTGTTGCACCCCAACGGTTTCTTCGTCTACCGGGACGTGTATGCGGTGAAAGCGCCCTCGCTGCACGACAGGGCCGTCCACTCCTACGGCTCGCAGTCGTGGTTGCGTTTCCTGCGCATGTTCCTGCCCCAGTACCTGAGGGACGGAACGCACCCTTACCACCACGTTGACGACGAGATCCTGGCCCGCCAGAACTAGCGGATCGTTCCCGTCGCGGAACTGGACTCCACGACCTGCGCCTTCATCGCCGCGCCGATAGGACTGTTCCGGGAGATCCAACGCCACTACATCACGTTGCGGGACCACGTGTGGCGTTCGGGCACGCTGGGATTCACACCCTATCCTGGAAGGACAGCTCGCCGACGATTGGATCGACTTTCGGACCGGCCACAAGCGAGTGCACTACACACTGACCGAGGCTGACCAGCTGAAAGAATTCACGCTACCGCGTTTCTGGCCGCGGCGGAGCGAGGGGACGCAGACCGCGCGGAGGTCTGGTCCTCCTGGTTGGTCCGGGAGGGCCACGAGACCTACGCCTACCTGGCAGTCGACGAGCTGCTCACCGCGTTCGCCACCAACTCGGTCGAAGCCGACTGCCGCGACCAGACCGTCCTGATGCCCATCCAGGGCGGTGACATCCTCCGCAAGGACAGGAACTACCACAACAGGCTCCTCGCGAAAAGACTCGCGAACCCCGTGAACGACGCCAAGCAACTGGTGCTGTTCCAGAACATCCCGCTGTCCGACACGGGCACGCTCAGCCAAGCGCTGGAGGCGATCCAGGGGTTCTGTGGCAAGCCGAGCCTCGCCCGCGTGTACGCGGCGATCAACTCCACGGGACAATCACGGCTGTGAGTGTCATCGAGGTTGAGCGCAAACGCGAACTGCTCGGCACCCGCACGGCCGTCGAAACCCGGCTGGGCGAGTTGGGCTACCGCGCGCACGGCTGCTTCGTGGAAGTAGACACCTACTACAGCAGGCCAGAGGTCGACTACCTGGACACCGTGGAATGCCTGCGGGTACGACAGCGGGATGGCTTCGCTGAGATCACCTACAAACCGGCTTCCGACCCGAGCACACACAGCCCCGATGACGTCATTTCCAAACGCGAAACCAACGTCGCCCTCAGTGACGCCAACCAGGCCAAGGCCGCCAACCACCTGCTGATGGCCATCGGCATGACCTGCCTAGTGCGGGTCGAGAAGTCACGAGCCCTCTACCGACACCCTGACCGCGACGAGGTCACCGTCAACCTCGACACCATCACCGGTGTGGGAACGTTCGTCGAGACCGAGGTGATCGCGATGAACGGGAACGGGGCGACCGCACTCCTGGAGCAGGTCGAGCACCAACTCGGCCTCACTGTGCACCCGGTTGTGAGCCTGCCTTACCGGGATCTCGTCCTTCGGCGCGATCAACCTATCGATGACAAGGTGCCCTGACTGACGCGGCGCCGCCCGCCGCTGCGGGCCCTGACGTCGGTCGGGTTGACCCCCGACACGGCGACGCCAAGCACCACAAGGGACTGACGAAGCCGCCGGAGGGGACGAGTCGGACTGGCTTGCCGGGGTGAAGCCTCACCAGGACTTTCGAGCTGGCGGGTCGAGGCATTCAACCCGCGCGGCCCGGAAGGGTGGCCGATGGGACAGCTCGTCTTCAAGCCAGCGGCCTGAGGACCCGGGCGGCATCGCCGCCGAGCCGACCGTCAGGCGTTCATTTCTACCAACGGGAGAAATCGTGAAGGTACTCATCGTGCTGACCTCGCACGACCAGCTCGGCGACACCGGTGAGAAGACGGGCTTCTGGCTGGAGGAGTTCACTGCACCCTACTATGCGCTGCGCGACATTGGCGCCGAGCTGACCTTGGCCTCGCCGGCGGGCGGCCAACCTCCACTTGATCCCAGGAGCGACGCCCCCGACGCACAGACCGACGCGACGAGGCGGTTCCACCAGGATCCCGACGCACAAGCGCAGCTGGCCCACACCGCCAGGCTCGCCGAGGTCTCGGCCGACGACTTCGACGCCGTGTTCTACCCAGGCGGGCACGGGCCACTGTGGGACCTACCGGACAATCCGGAATCCATCGCGCTGATCGAGGCCTTCGTGCGCGACGGCAAGCCGGTCGCCGCGGTATGCCACGCCCCGGCCGCGCTCACCAACGCGCGCCGCCCGGACGGGTCGTACCTCGTCGCGGGCAGGAACGTGACCGGTTTCGCGAACTCCGAGGAAGACGCCGTGGGACTCAGCGACGTGGTGCCGTTCCTGGTGGAAAACCGGCTTCGAGAGCGCGGCGGAAACTACCGCAAGGCCGATGATTTCGCGCCCTACGTGCTGGTGGATGGCACCCTGGTCACCGGGCAGAACCCGGCGTCCTCCGCGCCGGCCGCCAAGGAACTCATCGGGCTGCTCCAGGTCGCGTCGGCCTGATCCGGCCGAGCGATTCCCACACCCGCTGCCCGACCCAGCTCGACGCTGCCACCGGCGGCATGGCCCCATGGTGGGGGACGGGCCTACGGTCGGAGCATGAGCAGGTGAAACGATCGAGGAGCTGAAAAGGGTGGCACTCGTGTTCCCGCTGAACGGATACGTGATGCTCCCTGGGCACGTGAGCCATCGCATGGCAGCCCCGAGAGCGTCTCCGATCGACTTGTTCGCCGCCAGGGAGCAGATGGCGATCTCGTTGGGCTGGCACATCATCCTGGCTTGCCTGGGGGTCGGGATGCCCGCACTGACCCTGTTCGCCGAGTGGCGGGGCTTGCGTACCGGCGAGGAGGCCTACCGGCTGCTCGCCCACCGGTGGGCTGCGGCGATGGGAGTGCTGTTCGCCGTCGGCGCGGTGTCCGGGACGATCCTCAGCTTCGAAATGGGGCTGTTGTGGCCGGGCATGATGAGCCGCTACGGCCAGGTCATCGGGCTACCGTTCACGTTGGAGGGCATCGCGTTCTTCATTGAGGCGATCTTCCTGGGCATCTATCTCTACGCCTGGGACCGGCTACCACCGCGCCAGCACCTGCTCTCGGGTATTCCGATCGTGGTCGCGGGAGTGTGTTCGGCGTTCTTCGTGGTCACCGCCAACGCCTGGATGAACCAGCCTCGTGGCTTCGACCTCACCAACGGCACCGTCACCGCAGTCGACCCGTGGGCGGCGATGTTCAACCCGGCCACCCCGCCGGAAACCATCCACATGATCCTGGCCGCGTTCATGGTCACCGGGTTCGTCATCGCCAGCGTCTACGCTGTGGCCCTGCTGCGGGGCCGCGGCGACCGTTACCACCGGCTCGGTTTCCTGATCCCCTTCACCGCCGCGGCGATCATCACCCCGGTGCAGATCGCCGTCGGTGACTACGCAGCCCGGTTCCTGGCCACCAACCAGCCCACCAAGCTCGCCGCCATCGAGGGCGTTTACCACACCGGCTCGCACATTCCCCTGACCGTCGCCGGTATCCCGGTGGGTGGCCAGTTGCGCTACGGGCTGGAGATCCCCGACGGACTGTCCCTGCTGGTCGGCTACAGCCCGAACACCGTGATCACCGGCTTGGACCAGGCACCCGTGGCCGACCGACCGCCGGTCGGAGTGGTGCACCTGTCCTTCGACATCATGGTCGGTGTCGGCGTCGCTCTTCTGTTGCTGGGTAGCTGGCTCGGCCTGAGCTGGTGGCGGCGCCGCGACCTGCCCCGCACCCGTTGGTTCCTGCGGGCCGCCAGCGTCACCGGGATCGCAGCCTGCTGCGCTCTGGAAGCAGGGTGGGTCACCACGGAGGTCGGTCGCCAACCGTGGATCGTGTGGGGCCAGATGAGAACCGCCGACGCGGTCAACCCCGCCCCCGGACTGGTCGCCGGGCTGATCGCGGTGCTCGCGGTGTACGTGGTGATGACCATCGGCACGGTCTACGTCCTGCGCCGGATGGCCCGCTCCCACCGGCTCGTGGCTCCGCACGTGCAGAACGGAGGTGAACGGTGAGCCTCGCTCAGTGGTCGATCACCGTGCTGTGGATCGGGTTGACGCTCTACGTGCTGCTGGCCGGGGCCGACTTCGGCGCCGGCTTCTGGGATCTGTTCGCCGGGACAAGCCGCAGCGGCCGCCCACAGCGGGACCTGATCGAGCACTCCATCGGGCCGGTGTGGGAGGCCAACCACGTCTGGTTGATCTTCGTCATCGTGCTGCTGTGGACGGCGTTTCCGGCCGTGTTCGCGGCCGTGATGTCTACTTTGTACATTCCCTTGACGTTGGCGGCGCTCGGCATCATCGTGCGAGGAGCGGCGTTCGCCTTCCGCAAGGCCAGCGACCAACTCGGCCAGCAACGTCTGTTCGGTGCCGCGTTCGCGCTGTCCTCGGTGCTCACCCCGTTCTTCTTCGGCACCGTGATCGGCGGCATCGCCTCCGGCCGTGTTCCCCTCGGGCTGGCCGCCGGTAACCTCCTCACCAGTTGGTGCAACCCCACCTCGGTGCTGGGCGGCACGATCGCCGTCGGTGCCGCCGCCTACCTCGCGGCGACCTACCTGTGCGCGGACGCCCTGCGCGAAGGCCAGCGCGAGCTGGCCGAGGCATTCCGGCGCCGCGCACTGGTCTCCGGCATCGTGCTCGGTGTGGTGGCATTGAGTGGGATCGCGGTGCTGTCCGCCGACGCGCCCCGGCTGTTCGACGGTCTGACACATCGCGCGTTGCCGCTTGTCATCGTGTCGGCAGTCGCGGGCGTTGCATCCCTGCTGCTGGTGCTACGCCGCCGCTACCTGGCTGGTGCGGGCCACTGCCGCGCTCGCAGTCACCACCGTGTTGTGGGGGTGGGCGCTGGCCCAATACCCCTACCTACTCCCACCCCCCGCTACGGCGAATGCCACCATCACGGCCAGCGCCGCGACTCCGGCCGTGCTCTCGGCAACGCTCATCGTCTTGGCCATCGGCGCCGCGCTGCTCATCCCCTCGCTACTGTGGCTGTTCCTGCTCTTCCAACGAGGCCAACGCTCTGCCGAGCATCAGCAACCGTCACTCTCCTCGTGATCACGGCGAGCGCCCTCAAGGAGTTCTTGGTTGCGGCCTTATTGCATCTAGGGTCCCTCCGCGCCTCAACTGGCGGGTAGCTCGGCGAGGGTCACCGCGACGGTCTTGGTTTCCCCGGGTGGTCGGATGAAGGTGATCTGCACGGTGTCGCCGGGCTTGTGCGTGGCGAGCACTTCCTGAAGCTGCTGGGCGGTGGTGACCGGGACGTCGTTGACCTTGATGATCACGTCGCCGCTCTGTAGCCCGACGTTGCCCGCCGGTCCCCCGGAGACCACGCTGAGGACGCCGACCCCGACCGGGCTGCCACTCTGGTCGATGACCGTGCTGATCGACACGCCGAGCGCCGCGCGCTTCGAGTTAACCACGCGGCCGTTCGCGATGATCTGGCCCGCCACGTCGGTCGCGGTGTCGCTGGGGATCGCAAATCCGATGCCGGGTGCGGTTCCGCCGAGTTCCGGATTGACGGCCGCCAGCGTTGGGATGCCGACAACCTCGCCGTTCAGGTTGACCAGGGCGCCGCCGCTGTTGCCGGGATTGATCGGAGCGCTGGTCTGGATCACCTGCCGGAGCAGCGCGCCGGGCGTGTCCAGGCTTGGGGGCTCCTGCACGGTCCGGCCGAGTCTCGAGACAAGCCCGTTGGTGACCGTGGCGTCCAGCCCCAACGGGCTGCCCATGGCGAGCACCATGTCGCCTACCTCAAGCGTGGATGACCGCCCGAACTTCGCCGGCTTGAGGTTCGGCGCGCCCTGGACCCGGATCACGGCAAGGTCATCGGGTGGGTAGGAGCCCACCAGGGTGGCGGGAAACTGCTGGGTGCCGGTTGAGGTCCGGACCTGGAAGTTGCTGGACTTGCCGACCACATGGGCGTTCGTGACAATGTCGCCCTTGTCATCGAAGATCACTCCGGATCCGATACCGCTCGGGCTGATGATCTCCACAATGGACGGCAGGGACTCGTGCACGACCCGCGTGAAGTCCTGCTCCAGGGCGTGTCCGACATCGCCGCCAGTGGACAGCGGGCTGTAGCCACCTGCTGCCGAGCCGGCGCAGCCGGTGGCCGTGACCAGCACGATCGCCAGGCCGGCCAGAGCGGCTAAGGCCAGCTCACGAGAGGCCCGTGCGATAGCTCTGCCGCTCGTCTTCGACTCCCAGATGGCACAAGGCACTGCGGACCTCCTTCACCCCTACCGGCGATCGGGATGTCCATGACCCTGACACAGGCTAGCGGCCCCCACTTCGGCCTGAGCGGTGCAATCTCCCCCAGGTGTTGCATCCGTGGGAGCAATGGGAGCGCGCCGAGGACGGCCCTCGAGGCAAGCACGCGGACCGCGTTGACCTGGCGGTGCGAACCGACCCGGTGAGATTGCACCTGCGGGGGCGTTCCGGCGTTCCGGCGGCGCTGCCATCGTTGGACGATGGCTCGGCCCAGCCGAGCCATCGGTGAGCACTCCACCGGGAGGTGAGGGCATGCCCCGTCCGGCGGGCGTCCCGGTGTTCGAGCGATTCTTCCGCTCGGTCGCGAGCCTCCAGATCGACAAGAGCGACCTGCGGCGCTTCCGCGACTTCGTCGACGAGCAGATCGACGACATCGCCATCGCCGGGCGTAACTCGGCCACGTGGAACGGTCGGGACATCACCGCACCACAGGACCTGCCGATCACCAAGGGCCTTCAGGAACGGATGCGCGAATTCGACAAGCTTGACGAGGCGGCGGAGATCCGCGAATTACTGCGCCAGAACGTGCGGCGGCCACCCGCGGACGTCACCTTCGCCGAGGAGACCGAGTTGCTGCTGCCAGCAACGCATCAGTCCTCTACCATCTACCGCCACCTCCCCAAAGCAACGGCGACAACACCCTCCTCAACGACCTGACCAGAACCAAAGTTACCCATCAGTAAGTCTGTCCCTGGGCGTAGCTACCCAAGCACCGGGCGCCGATGAAGGCTGTCGGGAACAACCCGGTTAAACGCTATGTAGGGCCGGAGACGGGCACAGGCACCCGCCCACCAACCCCCCGTAGATCAACCTGACAGCACCATGCCGCTGGGCCAACCCCCCACGCCCACTACTATCCAAAGCCAGGACTTGACCTCATAGGCCGTCGGCCAAGCTCAGGACGAGGTAGAGGTAGGCCTCACCATGGGTGACGATCTTCAGTATCGACTTATGGTCGAAGGCGCTCCGGTGGTCGACCAGCATGAATGGCACCGACTTGACATTGTCGGTGGTGAGCAGTGCGTAGAACTGGTCGGTGCCCGGGCCCCACTCGGTGTCGTTGTACTT
Organism: uncultured Actinomycetota bacterium; assembly: GCA_963822695.1. Classification (GTDB taxonomy): domain Bacteria; phylum Actinomycetota; class Actinomycetes; order Mycobacteriales; family Pseudonocardiaceae. The sequence continues at coordinate 13,000 of CAWGJH010000005.1, read as the reverse complement.
GGCCTGGAGGTTGCCGGCGACGCACTTTTGGATGACCTCCATGGTCCCCTGGTTCTCAAGGCTGCTTTGCACCACATAGCGCAGTTTGCTGACCGGCTTGCCGGCCAGCTTGGCCTCTAGAGCGTACTCCTGGAAGAGGATCTCGGAGAGGTTGAGTCGCCGGCCATCCACCGCGCAGTCCTTTGCCGCGTAGTTCCAACCCGCGACGATCACGCCCTGGTCACCGCTGTAATAGTTGACGTAGGCGTCCTCGCCGCCGTTGGCCTTCGTTGTGTACTGGGCGAACTTCCGGGGCGTCACGCCAAGCCCCTCCAGGCTTTTCTTGAGGTTGGCCGGCAGGTCCATGTCGCGGGCGACGGTGGCGCTGTAGCGGGCCTTGTAGGCGCCGGCCCCGTCCTGGTCCGGGCCGTCCGCGACGACCCCCTCCTGGAAGGTCGTCCAGCGCTCACGACCCTTTTTGGCGATTTCGTGCAGCGTGACGGGACTACTCAATGGTTACCCCACAAAAAGAGAGTGATGCGGGTGAAGTCTACCGCAGTTCGATTAACGCGTGCCCGGTGCTGATCACTTGCGCGCAGCGGAGCTGTTTGAGGCCGCGCATCGGCCGCAGCCGGGACTTCAGGCGGCCGTGATCGGCTTCGATGGGGTTATTCGCGTACTTCTCCCTGACATGGCTGGCGGTGGGCAGCAGCTCATCCAGTGCCCAGGGGTAGGCGGGGGCGCGGTCGGTGCTCACCTCGGTCGGTCGCGAGCCGTGCCGCAGCGCCCGGGAGAAGAACCAGCGGGTGGCCGCCAGATCCCGTTTCTCCGACACCAGCACGTCGATGACCTGCCCGAACTGATCGATCGCCCGATACACATAGACCCCCGACCAGCGACCCTGACGTAGGTTTCATCGGCGAACCAGCGATCGCCCGGGGCGTGTCGGCAGGGCCGAGCCGCGTCGATCACCAGTGGCGTGAAGCGTTGTACCCAGCGATAGATCGTGACGTGATCGACGTCAACGCCGCGCTCAGCGAGCAGCTCTTCCACATCTCGGTAGACAGGCCGTAGCGCAGGTACCAGCGCACCGCCAGCACGATGACCTCACGGGGGAAGCGAAACCCAGCGAAACCAGACTAAGACGGAGGTACTCGACGATGGCGACGGCGCATCAGCTCAGCCTGCCTGAAGCTGTCATCCACCACCGCAACAGTCCCAGCGGGCCTCACCACCCCTGCCTCTGAGTTCGCTGCGCTGGTCTCACGCCCGCTCAATCTGTATAGCCAGCACGCCCAGTTTTTCCTTTTCTGGTGGGTATATCTCCCGGATGACAGTCAGTAGCTCGTCCCTCGACTCACCGAGATCTCCGCCGATGGCAACAGCATCCTCGTGGTCGAGCAGCACTTCGAAGCTATCGTACTCGGTGACCCGCTTCACGCGCGTGACAACGGAGTCGTCACCAGAGACGAAGGTCAGTTCGTGACCGGCTTGGATTTTGCGCATCTTCGGGTAGCCGACACGCACTTCAACTGTCTTGATGCCATCGGCGATTAACGTCAAGTACGGCTTACGGAGGTTGAGTTGGTGGCTAGGCACGGTCTCGCTCATGCCCCTCCCGCACCAGCAGCCGAACGCTGAGCGACATGCCGGTACTGCTCATGGAACTCACGGGCACAGGCCAGCCTCGGATAGCGGTTCACCAGCGCTCTATCAAGATCGCGGGCGCGAGCCACCAGCGGCGGGACCATGCGCGTTGACGTCAATGCCTGACTCCCGAAGGTCACAGCGTCGTCGGGCGTGCCCAGTCCCACCAGCGACATGGCCAGGTCAAGCCGGACTTGAGTCTGCCGGTATGGTGATCTACTGCCTGGTGGCGCTGACTCGATCGCCGCCAGTGCCGCTTCGGCATGTGTCCGGGCTGTCTCGAAATCCCTCAACCAGAGGTAGGCAGACGCCGGGAAGGCGGTCATGGCGTAGGAAGCATGGATGCCCGTGTCCATAGTGAACCGGCTGGGTACTCTGGCCGGCAGTCGCTCACGCAGCCGCTGGGCTTCGTCGAAGAGTGTTTCGCATGGTTCCCGCTGGCCTAATCGAGCATAGGCGCGAGCCGCGTGGGCACGGAGCCGAACAGCCAGCGGATGACTGGTCGAAACCTTGACAGCGCCTCTCATGGCAGCCCTCGCCGCGCTGTCAGGACGATCCGAATCCATGGCGACTGACGCCATGGCGTTGGCCGCCCAGCCGCACAGCTCACCGTGCCCCGCCTGATCGGCGTAAGTGTAGCAGTCAAGCGCGTATGCCCGCGCGGTGCGAGAATTGCCGAGATCGTACGCCAGCCATGCCAACAGTTCTGACAACCACGCGGCATAGACGTAAAGCTCTCGCAACTCTTTCAGTGTATGACGACCACGGATCAGCTCATCGACTCGTGACCGATAGGCACGGGCCACGACAAACTGCTCCGCCGGCGGGTCCTTCGAATAAACCAGGTTGAGATCGCTCACCACTAACTCAAGATGCTCAAGCGTACCCTGTCCCACAGCGGACACCCCGGCGAGTCGAGTGAACTCCATCGCTTCAGCAGCAGCGTCAGACAACACCCTGCCCAACACGTCAGGAGTAACAGCGGCGGCAAGACCCAAGGTGAGGGCTTCCCGTCGCTGCGCAGTGCCATCTTCCACTGGCGCCGCAGGCAGTCCACCAACCGAGCTCTCCCGGCGTGCCGCGTCCCGCCTGGCCGTCTCCACCGCCTCGTAGGCCGTGATAAGCGCCCCCTTGGCCCCTAACACTGTATCCGCGCGGACCCAGAAGTCACGAGGCGCGGGATGACGGCCGGCTTCCAGGTGAGAGATCGCGGTGCGGTGGTAGTGCATCTCCTCGGCGAGGGCGCCTTGGCTCCACCGCGCTTGCTGACGACAGGCCGCCAGACAGGAACCAAGAGCACGCCTCAGCTCCAGCACACGCGCCGATTCTCGGGCCACTTCCGTAACTCTCCCCTAACGGCTTACCGACTGTTGGCGTGATCTGGTCAAGCCTAGCGAGATGGGGAGCAACCTGATGAGACACCCGTGAAGGGCATCCTTCACGGCTCCTTCACCTGGCATTCCAGCCGGTTTGGTTGTCGCCGGCCCCGAGTGTCAGGCGTGACATCCCGATAGGACGATCGTGACCACCGAGCACCGTCATTCGTTGGGCCACGGCCGGGCGACCGGATCCGACCGGCCATCCGCCGCTAGGCGATCCCGGCAACGTATCCCGCCGACCGGGGTCCGTGGAGGTCAGCAACCTGGTGGTGAGCAAGCGTGGCCGGGCGATCGGCCCGATCTCAGGTACTGGCACGTGCGTGACGCCCTCAATAGACGGGCCATCGACGCTGTGCGCCGCTGCCCGAGGCCGCAGCGAACCGGGGCCTTACGGCCATCCTTGTCCACGCAATCCACGAAGTGGGGTATGAGCTGATGCTGGTGGGAGCCAGAGTAACCGACAACGCAACAGCGGAGATCATCAGAGACACCGGAAAATTGCTGACAATCAGCATTCCCGGTGGATTGTTGCCGGTGCACCTGATCGTGGACCCGCCGGGGGCGGCACGACTGGTGCGACTGCTGACTGGGCACGCGAAGAAAGCAAGAACACCAGCTTAAAGGCCGGAATGAGACTACTGAGGAGAGTAGGACCCTGGCGATCTACGTACAGCCGACCTTCGATGCCATCGCCGCTCTCGACTCAGCCAGCCGACCCTGATCAGGGGCTGCCCACCGCACCTGTCTTCCACGGTTTTTGCCGGACTCTGCCCAGGTCCACGCGTTGAGCGAGCTGATCCCCAGTTTGCCGCCGACCTACGGGCGGTGTGGGGCGAAGTGTCGGTGGGGCTGGTGTCGGCGAGAGCTCGGGTTCGTGCAGGGTCGTCAGGCTGGGTGGTAGCAGTCCGCTGTGGGGGCTGCTGATGGAGGATGGATGCCACGAGCCGACGGTGGCAGATTCTCGGTCCGGGGCCTTCGGGGAGGTAGGTGGGCGCGGGGTGCGTGACCAGGGCAACCTCGGTAATGGCGGGCAGCGGGATGCCGGCGCGCCGAGCCCCTCGGCGATGGAACCGGCGCTCGATGAGGGCCAGCTCGGGGTGTTGCGCCGGGTGGGGCGTGAGTGGGGGCGGGTGTGCGGGGACCCCGAGGTGTGGCGGCGGGCGCTGCCGGTGAATCCCACCCTGGGCAGCTATCCCGAGTCCAGGGAGATCCGACCGGCTGGCTTCGGGCGTTTCGTGGCCGTCTCGATGCACGACGGCCCGCTCGGTGCGGTGGAGGCGACAAGCGAGGCCGAGGCGCTGCCCTCGCGTATGGGCCGTCTGGGCTACCAGCTACGGCGGGTGCTGCTGGGTGCCCCGCTGCGGAGCACCGCGATCGCGCAGGAGCGGATGAGCAAGCTGGTCGCGCTGCCGGTGCTCTCTGCGGATGCGCTCTCCTCGGTCGCTTACGGACCTGAGGCGATGCTCGCGGTCCTCATCCTCGGGGGCAGCGCCGGGCTGGCCTATTCCCTGCCGGTCGCCGCGGCGATCGCGGTGTTGATGGTGGCCGTGGGGGTGTCTTACCGCCAGACCATCCGCGCCTATCCCCACGGCGGTGGGTCTTACATCGTTGCCAACGACAACCTGGGCCGAATCCCCGGGCTGGTCGCCGCCGCCGGCTTGATGACCGATTACATCCTGACGGTGGCCGTGTCGGTCGCCTCCGGAGTGGCGGCGATCACCTCAGCGATCCCGTCGCTGGCCCCCGACACCGTGGCGATCGGGGTCGGTGTCATCGCCCTGCTATTCGCCGGGAACCTGCGCGGCGTGCGCCAGGCCGGCGCTGTGTTTGCCGCACCGACCTACGCGTTCATCGTGACGATCTTTGCACTGGTCGTCGTGGGACTGCTTGACGCCGCCGACCGGGGGTTTCATCCCATGCCAACTCCGTCCCTGACCCCTGTGGAGGGGGTCGGGGTGCTGTTGGTGCTGCGGGCGTTTGCCTCCGGGTCGACGGCGATGACCGGCATCGAGGCCATCTCCAACGCGGTGCCCGCCTTTGCGCCGCCCGAGTGGCGCAACGCCCGCACCACCCTGACTTGGATGGTCGGCCTGCTGGTCGCGCTGTTCGCGGGCACGATCGCGATGATCCACCTCGATGGAGTGGTACCCATCCCGAACGAGACCGTCCTGTCCCAGCTCGCCCACCGCAGCTTCGGCTCAGCACTCACCGGTCAGGTCATGTACGCCTTCACCCAGGCGGCGACCGCGGCAATTCTGCTGCTCGCGGCGAACACCGCCTACAACGACTTCCCCCGGGTGCTGTTCCTGCTGGCCCGCGACTTCCACGCACCACGGATCTTCCTGCGGATGGGCGACCGCCTTGCCTTCAGTAACGGCATCCTCCTGCTCTCCGTCGCGGCGGCGGCGATCTACCTCGCATTCGGCGGCAAGACCGACCCGCTGATCCCGCTGTTCGCCGTCGGTGTCTTCCTGGCCTTTACGATGTCCCAGACCGGCATGGTCGTGCACTGGTGGCGCCGCCGCGACCTCCACTGGCGCAAAAGCCTGGCCATCAACGCCACCGGTGGCCTGCTCTCGGCCACCGTATTCCTCACCGCCGCCATCACCAAGTTCACCGACGGCGCGTGGGTCGCCCTCCTCGCGATCGGGCTGTGCATCCTGGTCACGACCCGTATCCGCCACCACTACGACGTCGTCGGCAAGGCGATCGCCCTACGGCCATACCCCGTCGAGGTCCCCACCCGGGAGTTCCCCGGCACCGCCCACCAGCGCCCGGCGCGAGCCACCGCAGCCGCAGACGGCGGCTACACCACACATCGAACCCAGACCCAGAACGAGACAGACACCAAGGCCCGCGCCGAGGTCGAGGAAACTCCCGAGCAGGTCCACCACCTGATCATCGTTGCCGTTGCCGCGCTCGACCTCCCTGGCATGCGCGCGCTGGCCTACGCGGCCTCGTTGCATCAGCCCGTGCTCGCGCTGCACGTCAGCCCGGCTGAGGACGAGGCCGAACGCTTCCGCAACTATTGGCGCTGCTGGGGCGATCACCTGCCGCTGGAGGTTCTCGTCTCCCCCTACCGCGCGATCGTTGCACCAACGATCAACTACATTGAGTCCTTACACTGGCAACGCCCCGACCTCACGATCACCGTGATCCTCCCCGAGATCGTCGTACGACGCTGGTGGCACCGCCTCCTCCACAATCAGGTCGCACCACGGCTGCGCCGCGCGCTCCGACCCCTCCCAAAGATCGTCGTCACCACCGTCCCGTTCCACGTGCCGAGCTAGAAAAAAACCCAAGAAAGGAAACTCCTCACGGGCCGCCACAGACATCTGGACCCAGACACGTCATCGCACGTCTAGACCACACACGCAGCATCACACGGCTGGGGTGAGGGGGGCCGCGGTGTCGGATCGCCCGCTGGTGCTAGCGATGGCGTGGTACAGCAGCACCATTCCGCCGATTTGCCCCAGGTGGTAGCCAGAGTCGGGGTCCAATCCCGCCAGCGCCGCGGCGCCGGGCACGAGGCGCAGCATTGCGGCTGCGATGCTCGCGCCGATGGCAACCAGCATCGGGCGACCCATCGGGTGATGGCGCAGCCACGCCCAGATCCACAGCCCGAGAACGCTGGCCATCGTGAGGCTCTCGCACCACATGATCGCCGTGATGCTGGCATGGCCGGTGGCGGCGAGGACCACATACGCCACCAGGCCCACCGAGCGCAGCAGCCAAAAGACGCGGGCTCGACTCCGCCCCAGGACGTGCACCACGGACGCCGCCAGCAGGTACGACACCACGACAACGACCATGCTGCTCATGACCGCCCAGCTCAGGTGGTTCACCCGGGGAATCCCGACGAAGACACCGTGGTACACGGCTCCCGCGAGCGCGGTCCCCGCCGCCCACGCGAACGCCGTACGCCAATGTCTCGACACCTCACCGCCGCGCGGCAACCGCCGGACCAGGTAAAGAGTCACCAGCCCCAGCGCGAGGTCGGTCAGCGAAGGCATCGGCTGGACGAGCACGAGCGTACGGTACGTCGCGCGGTGCCCGGATACAGCAGCCCTGCGGGGCCTTCTTCAGCGGGAGCGCTGTAGAAGGCACGTCCTGGCGGGCGGGTTCGTGCCGCTGCGCAGAGACAATCCATCGGAGTATCGCAAAGGCGCGCTATCGCGGTCGGCGTCCCCCGCCCCGCTCGTACGCTCCACCGGATCCGGCCTATCAACTGAGCGTAAGTGTGCCAGACACGAAACCAGGCACGCGCAGACGGGGCACGAAATGCCCGAATACACTGACTATATGTTTTCAAGTTCCCACCGTCACATAGTCGAGCACGTGGGCCGGGAAGTGCCCGCACAACCAGAGAGAAGACCGAGCAATGTCAAAGAGCAACGAACGAACCGCGGTGAGCACCGGCGCGGGTCCCGGGCGGGGACAGGACATCGCACTGGGCCGGGCGGCCATCGAGATCGAGCACCGCGTCGTCGAGGTCCACGGATTGCGGATGCACCTGGCCGAGGCCGGCAGCGGTCCGCTGGTGGTGCTGTTGCACGGTTTCCCGGAGTGTTGGTATTCGTGGCGGTACCAGTTGCGGGCGCTGGCCGATGCTGGCTTCCACGCTGTCGCGCCGAACCAGCGTGGCTATCCGGGTACCGACTGCCCGGCTGCCGTCGCGGATTACACGATGCTGCACCTAGTCGGCGACGTGGTGGGGCTGATCGGTGCGCTCGGCGAGCAGAACGCGGTGGTGATTGGCCACGACTGGGGCGCCCTGGTGGCTTGGCATACCGCGCTGCTGCGCGCGGATCTGGTGCGCGGCGTCGGCGGGCTGAGCGTGCCGTTCTCCGCGCGCACGCCGGTGCCCACCTTGACTGCGGTGCGCAGCCGCTTCGGTGACGGCTTCTACCAGCTGTACTTCCAACACCCGGGGGTGGAGAAGGACTTCGAGTCCGACCTGACTGAGTCGTTCCGGCGGTTGCTGTTCGGCGTCTCCGGCGATAACCCCGAGGTGCGTGGGCTGCTGGTCCCGGAGGGCCAGCGCTTTTTCGACGGGTGGATCAGCCCGGAGGAGCTGCCTGCGTGGTTGTCCGAGCGGGATGTTGCCGCCTACGTCGAGGAGTTCGCCGAGTCCGGCTTTGTCGGCCCGTTGAACTGGTACCGCAACATCGACCGCAACTGGGCGCTCACCGCGCCCTGGGAGGGCGCCCGGATCACCTCGCCTGCTCTGTTCCTGGCCGGCGACCGGGACCTGGTGATGTCCTGGTACGACGCCTCGACGCTGGATGCCTCGCTGCGCACTCTGGTCCCGAACCTGCGTCGCTTCGAGCTGGTGCCCGGCGCCGGGCACTGGATCCAGCAGGAACGCCCGGAGCGCACGAATGCTGCGCTGGTCGAGTTCGCGATGGCCACGTCCTGATCAACTTGTGGCCGCGTCATGCCGGTAATCGGAGTCGACATACTGCAGTACCAGCCCGAAGACCAACTCCTCGCAATCCTCGAAAGCGAGTGTCCCGCAAGGGACCGGGGGTTCGAATCCCTCCGTTTCCGCAACTGCTGACCAGCATGAACGGTAGTTCAACCCACCTACTCCGATCCTGCGGCACCCTGCGCGGTCTCAGCTGGGTGGGATCCGGCCCCGGATTCCTCATGCGGGCGTGTGTCACCAGGGTTTCCTATGCGGGACGGCGGCGAGCACCGTGCTGGACATCAGGGAGACGGTGGATCGGCACACCGAGACATTGGCTGTGCACGGACGTGAGCTGACCGCGATCAGGGAGACCCAGGTACAGCACGGCGAGGTGCTAGCCGAGATCCTGCGCCGCTTGGACGCTCGTTGACACGAGATCCCGCCGAGATCTGCGCCCGTCTGACAATCCGTGTTCCCCGAAGAATCCCCATCTGGCTCGCAACCGCTTTCCTACCCTGACCCACCTGCCTTGCCCCCCGGAGGTCAGCTCCCGCCGGAGGCAAGCTGCGAGTCGTTCGGGACCTTGTCGGGTGCTGGCACCCCGTCAGCCGCTGCGCCGCTTTGCACCGCGTTGACATCGTTGTTCATGCCCTCGATGTCCTGGTTGCTCGCCTTGCCGCTCTTGATCTTACTGACCGAGCCGCTGATCGCCGCGCTGGCCTTGTCGAACGGGGCGGCGAGGTGGCACAGCGTCGGCGAGGACTCGGCATCCGCCTTGGCCAGCTTCAACTCGTGCACGGTGAACAGACCCGCCAGCCCTGCCTTGGCCAGCGGGCCGAAACCGTGCAGGGTGCCCGCCTTGTACGGCGCGTAGATGAAGTGGTGGAAAGCACCAAAGCCGAGTCCGGCATGCAGCACGAACTTCGTCTTGTCGAAGTTCACGCTGCCCACCTGCTGGCACGCCGCGCCCGGCACCGCCGACGGGCTGGTCGCCGATTTCGAGGAGCTCGGACCGCACCCGGTCGCCGAAACCAGCCCTACCAGCACGATCCCGATCAGCAGCACTCGCGTGCGCGTTCTCAGCCCGGTCCTCGCTACCATGGGGAAGCCCTCCCTAAACCCCTCGCAACCTCAGGAACGACACCACTGAGGGCCACCCTAACGGGTGCTCCCCGATCGGCCCATACCTGTCGCGGATCTAGAGCCGTTCGGGTTGACCGAGCGCACCCGCACCACCTCGGCTGGTGGTTCAGCGCGCCGTGAGGTGGCGGAGGAACCACTCCGTCATTGCCTCGTCCACCGCCTTGGCTGCGGGGAGCTGCGGAGCGGGCTGCAGGCCAGGCGGCTCGGCCAGCGGGTGAGCCAGGTCTGCCACCGTCGTGTGCTGGACGTGGTCGGCCTGCGCGTACCGCTGGCGTAGCGCATCGACCAGCTCGGCTGCGTCGGTGCGCAGCACCGGGAAGTCCAGTTCGCCGCTGAGCACCAACAGTGGAGGGTGTGGGGCGCGGGCCGCGATGTCCCCGGCGCGGGCCACAAAATCCAGCCGGTCGGCAGTCTTGCGGGACTCCGCGTTCCATGAATAGGGCCGCCCGGTGATGTTCTCGACGAGCTCGACTATCGATCGCGCCCGCACGGCCGGGTTGACCAGTGCGGCCGCCTTGATCGGAATCTGCGGTCGGGCCAGGATCTGCAGCACAACCATCCCGCCGAAAGAACCGCCGAGCACTCCGATGGGCCCGTTGTCCACCGGCAGTTGCTCGCGCAACTCCGACAGCGCGGCCGGGAACTCCTCGACCGCCTGCCGGAGGAGGGGGTCCAGGTAGGCCAGCACGGTGTCCTTGCGAGCAAGTTCGATGACGGCATCCATGCTGCCCTCGATCATCCGTGCCCCACACAGCGGCATGCCCAGGTGCACCCGCCAGGCAGGCACCCCCGTCATAGGCAGCGCGGCCGCGAACGCCGCATCCGTGCGGGGCGCGTCCAGCATGTGCCAGCTCACCACCAATGGCGCGGGGCCTTCGACAGTGACCGTCGGTGGCAGCGCCGTGAACGGCACCCCCGCGGCCGTGCCCGTGATCGGTTCGTTCCGCCGCTCGCCCATGCACCGCTCCCTCGGTTTCGTAGCTCAGGTGCTCGTGTGTTCGCCACTGTAGGGAGGATGCTGGGCACAAGGACCCCTTTCCGCCAAGGGCGAAACCGTTTCGGTCCGGACCTGCACCCAGTCTTCACGAGTGAGTTTTGGTCGGTCAGAGAGCGGTCAGGAATCTTTTCTGCGGGTTGATGAAAATCTAGAGCAAAGGGATCACGAGACACTAGACGCGACGAGCCACGGCATGTCGATCTCGACCTGTGACGTCGCGTGCAGGCTCGGAATGGCGCAAAGCGCAGAACTCCGCATGAGAGAGCTCGCCGATCGCCCCGAACGCGACGGGCTGATCACCCGCAGTCGTGGCGCTGAGGACCTCCGCAGGTACGGAGCAGTCGGCCGCAAGGCTTTACGCCGCGCGAATCGACAGCACGTCGAAGACATCCGCGAGCTGTTCCTCGATCAGCAGGATTTCCCCTTATGAGCCACCTCGGCACAGCCTGCGCGGCACCCGCACGGTCAGCGGCAGAAGAGGACGTTGCATCTGGCGGCTCACTCTGGATAACTATGCGTTGGCTTGCTGATGGCTTCCTGAGCCAGCGCGCTCTGATCGCCACACTCCCATGACGAGTCGCGGCGGCAGCCCGTCGAGATGTCTTAGACGCCGAACCGGTGTACCAGTAGGGGATCCGCTACTGACATGCCGCTCATGTGATGCGGGTTCAGCGCGGATGAGGCGGCGTGGTGAGCTGGGTGGGATAACGGGGAACGGTGGTCCGGGATGATCTGTCTTCATGAGTGGCGGTAAGCCGACCTTCGTCCTGGTAACAGGTTCCGGTGCCACGTCGTTTCTGTGGAACCCGCTGGTGAGCGAGCTCGCGCTGCGTGGACACCGGGCGTTGCCCGTGGAGCTGCCCGGCCACGGGTTCGACACAATCTTTCCTGCCGGCTACGGCACTCCGCAGGACCTCGGGCAGTTCGTCTGCGCGCACTCGCCGCTGGCGGAGCTGACCCTCGAGGACTACGCCGAGCACACCCTGCACCTCCTCAGGCGGGTCGCCGAGCACGGCCCGGTCGTGCTAGTGGGCCATAGCCTGGGTGGCAGCACCGTGACCCGGGTGGCGAACGCCGCTCCCGACCTGCTAGCCGAGGTGGTCTACCTCAGTGCCTACTGTTGCATAGACTCGCCAACCGTCATCGCCTATGCCCCCACGGATCCGGCGCCAGACACTCCGCTCGGCCAGGCGCGGCGGAGGGTCTTTCTCGGTGAGCCCGGGCGTATCGGAGCGTCTCGGACCAACCCCAGAACCGGGGAATCCGAGGTGCTCGCGATCCAGCACGCGTTGCTCATGGCCGATCTCGACCCCGCCCACGTGCCCGCTGTGCTGGCCTACGCCACGCAGCCTGACGAGCCTCTACTGGTCCTGCTCGCCGACGCCCGAGTCAACCGCGACACGTGGGGGCGGCTGCCCCACCGATACATCCGCACCAGTGCCGACCAGGTCATTCCACTCAACATTCAGAACCGCATGATCGCCGAAGCCGACCGACTCACCCCCAATAACACGTTCGCCGTGCACACCATCGTCGGCAGCCACTTTGCCCCAATCAGCCATGCCGCCCAGATCGCTGAAATCCTCACGGAGACCCCTCAATAGGGAACCCGTTATCGGACTCGTTCGGCACCCAAGCAGGGCGCTAGGGCGAGATGATCACCGCCGGATGGTCCTGCCTGCGGTTCATGCCCCAACAGCGGTAGGAGCTGCGGGCGGCTCTGCGGGTGGGGATTCAAGCTGTTGTGGCGCTCCTGCTGTGCTGGAGGGCGCGGTAGACCGTCGGGCGGCTGACTCCGAACAGGTCGGCGACCTCGGCTGTGCTGTGCTGCCCGGCGGCGATCAAGCTGACCAGATGAGCTTCCTGCCGTGCGTTGAGCTTGGGCCTCCGACCGCGCAAGCGGCCCTTGGTCTTCGCGACTCTCATCCCCTCCTTGGTCCGCAGCCGGATGAGGTCGGCCTCGAACTCCGCGACCATTGCCAGGACGTTGAACAGCAACCTGCCCACCGCATCGTGGGGGTCATACACCGACCCGCCCACGCTGAGCCGGACACCCCGGGCGGTCAGGTCCTCGGCGATGGCCCGGGCATCTGGCAGGGACCGGCCAGCCGGTCCAGCTTGGTCACCACCAGGGTGTCGCCGAATCCTGGCACGCCGCGAGCGCTTCCCGCAGCCCCGGGCGTTCCCGGTTGGTGCCCGGTCAGTCCGTGGTCGACGTAGATGCGGTTGGCCGGCACGCCCAGCCCGATCAGACCGTCTCGCTGAGCGGTGAGATCCTGCTGGTCAGTGGAACAGCGCGCATAGCCAATGAGAAGCGCCGCCATGGCGCACCTCCCGAGAGAATGGTCGGCCCGCTACGGCGCAGCGGTCGCCGACAGCGACTGGGGCCGCCATACCCCACTTCACCCCGCGACCGTCGAGCCGAGAGCGGATCCCTCAGCGAGA
>CAWGJH010000004.1:0-102368 GCA_963822695.1 uncultured Actinomycetota bacterium | reverse complement strand
CAGCCCCCGTCATGCTCCCAGCGGCCGGTCGGTTCCAGCCACTCAAGACCCCCATTTCGACTCCGGTGGCCGGGGCCACCACTCACACCCGAGGAGACCATCCACGATGCCCACCGCTGAGGTGGACGCCACGAATCTTCCTGTTCTGCGTGACGTCGATGGCACCCCTATTCCCTTTCAGGGCTGGGTTCACCAGGTCGCGGTGGATGAGGCGCACGGGGCACAGCCTTTCCGGCTACACACGCAGGGCCACGCTATTGGTCGGGGAGTCCGTCTCCTCTACGTACGGTTCAGCGACGACACAGTCGCCATACGGCCCGACCTCGTCCGGGTCGTTCACACCACACCCGACGGTGACTGATGACCACCACCACCCACACCCACCAGCCCGGGACCACCCACGAAGTGACCACCCCGATGCCGAAGGTCAGGCCCACCACCTCGTCACTGCCCCCGATGCAACTCTCAGAGCAGACACTCGCGTGGCTCGCTGAGCGACCCCACGCGCTGCACCACGTCCGCTCGGTATGGGATGCCCTCACGGACAGCGCTGAGCGTCCCGACCTGGTCGCCACCCTGCGGGCCATGCTGATTGATCACCATTTCCTCACTCGCACCGGCCGATGTCACGCTTGCCGACACACCTGGCGACGTGGCTGGACAGTCAAGCGCCGTCATTTTCCGTGCAAAATCTGGTACACCGTCGAATTAGGCCTCCAAGGGTTCTTCACCCGGTCGCCCGTGGTGCCCTCAGGCGCTCAGCGCCGGACTGGACGGCACGCGCGATGAACGGCCCGGCCCTGGCCCGGTCGATGGTGGACACCGGCACGGGGCAACGACATCTCGTTCGGATTGAGGTTGTTCCCCTGCATCGGCGCTCCGGCCGGTACCCCGCGTTGTGCGGCGCCGTGGTCAGCACGGGGGCCACCCCCACGGCGTCTATTCGGGACTGCCAGAACTGCGTCATCCATGCCGAGGGCCGACCCCGTCGCCTCGCATGGGCTGCGTTCCTCGCGAAGGTCAAGGCCCGGTGGCACAACACCGGCTGACGAGCCGCCGGACCGGGGCGGCCCTGCGCCACACCGTGGACATGATGGACCTGCGCACCGGCACCATCCACCTCTTGACCTCCGCCGCCGCCGCCGCTGTGGGCACCAGCCGCACTGGTTGCTACGTCGCCCTGTGCGGGGCCGACGTGGTACGCGCGGATGACCTCACCGATCCCGGATTCCGTCGCTACTGCTGGTCGTGCCGGTCCATCATCCCCAGTCAAAGATCGGAAACGTGAAGACTCCGGCCGGGCCGTGCGGTTGAGCCCTATCCCCGTACGGCGCTCCCTCGAATTCGTCAACAGCGACCTCCTGCCGTATCTGCGCGAGTTGAAGGGCAGTGGCGACGATGACCCCCGCAACGTTATCTCCGCCATTTTTCAGGACGTAAACAATCGAATGCTCTCCGGGACGTTGCTCCGCGACCTGGTGAATGTCGTCGATCGCATCGACTTCCAGGCCGACGACAGTGTCCACACGATGGCATATGTCTACGAAACCATCATGAAAGAGATGCGGGACGCGGCAGGCGATGCAGGTGAGTTCTACACTCCACGCCCGGTCATTAGGTTCATGGTGGAGCGGTCGTTCCTCAAGCTAGGGGAATCCATGATGGACCCGGCATGCGGAACAGGGGTTTTCCTGTCGCCGCCTTCGAGGCCCTCAAAGAGCACGCCAACGGCTCGATCAAGCGAGCTCAACTCCACTACAACATCAGGGGAATCGAGAAGGAACCTCTGCCGTATCTACTGTGCATGATGAACTTACTTCTGCACGACGTTGATACGCCACGGGTCGCGCATGACAACGCACTGACACGCATGCGAAACGAGACGAGTCCGAGGTACCGCGTGGATGCCATCCTCACCAACCCGCCGTTCGGTGGTGAGGAGGAAGAGTCCGTCGTCAAGCGGTTCCCGAAAGGATACGCAACACGTGAGACCGCAAGCTGCGTTATTTCCGAGTCCCAGCGAACGCTCGAGTGCTGAGCAACATCAAGGGCTAGGAAGGGGCAATCGCACTAACTAGCGAGGCGGACACGACCACCATCGCTTCGAATCGATTCTTGTTCTACATCCCCCGCGACAAAGAATTAGACATTCGCTATTTGCTCTACTACTTTCTCAGCGAGCCCGGCCTATCACTCATTGGCAAGGCTTCCCCAGGATCGGCTGATCGAAATAGGACCCTCGGCATCAAGTCATTTGAGGCTCTTCGGAAAAGGGTTCATCCACCATCCACCCGCCAAAGGGCAGGACCTCAGCAAACTCAACTACTTCCAGTTCTGCGCGGGGGCACTCGCGCTCAGCAACCTCATGGCCTGGGAAGGCGGCATTACGGTGACCCGCCCGGAGGACACCCGGTACATCGCCTCGAACCGCTTCTTCTTCTACCTGCCGACCGACGACCGCGTGAACGTGAGCTTTCTGCGCCACTTTCTGCTTAGTCGACGGGGCCAGGCGCTCATTGCCTCAGCATGCTCGGCCGGTGCGGATCGCAACCGCACGCTTGGCCGCAAGCGGTTCGAAGCCCTGGAGATCCCGCTGCCGCCACGTCCCGAACAGGACAGGGTTGCCCGGATTCTCGACTCGTTCACTGAACAGGCCAGCAAGGTACATGCCGATCCCGCGCTGGACGCTCTACGGCCGTCGATCCTGAACGCCGCGTTCACGGGTCAGCTGTAACCCGCCGCCAGGCGTCGTCTGTCACCACCACGTGGTCTAGGAAACGTACCCCGACCACCTCGGCGGCCTCCCGCAAGCGAGCGGTGATCTGGCGGTCAAGAGCGCTCGGGGTGAGGTCGCCGGAGGGGTGGTTGTGAGCCACGGCGAATGACGCGCCGCCCGTGGCGAGGACCGCGCCGAGGACATCGCGTATGGGGATAAGGCTGCGGTCCGGGCCGCCCTCGATCAGGCGGAGCGTACGCAACACTGCGCCCGCGTTGTCGCAGACGACGACCACGACCCGCTCGTGTCTGAGCCCTCGCAGAAGGGGCGCGGCACACGCGGCGACGTCAGCTGTCGCCACAATCCTGCGGCGTGCGGGCTGCTCCTCCGCTAGTGCGCGCCGCGCGAGCTGGAACGCGGCCGCCACCCTGGCCGCCTTTGCCGGGCCGACGCCGAGCAGGCCCACCAGCGCATGCGGCGGCGCCTGCGCTAACCGACGCAAACCGCCTTGGCTCGCAATCAATTGCCCTGCCAGCCCCACGGCGTCCAGCCCGCGCGCTCCCGAACCCAGCAGGAGCGCAAGCAGTTCACGGTCGGCTAGATGAGTGATTCCAAGGGGTTGATCAGTGGTCGTAGGCGAGTAGTGAGCGTTTGATGGGCTGGCCGGTGTGGTCGTTGTGCCAGATCGCGGTGGTGAGGGCGAGGATGCGTTGCAGGACGCGGATCAGGACGCCGGTGGGGGTTTTGCCGCCGTGGTCTTCGAGGTTGAGTTGGCCTTTGTAGGTGTCGAAGATCGATTCGATGGTTTGGCGGAGGGGTTTGAAGAACCGGCTTCCTGTGCGGTCGGGTTCGCCCTTGCGGGCCGGGCGGAGCAGGGTCAGGCCCGCTTCGGCCAGGGTGGTCTCGAACTCGGCGCCGAAGTAGTTCTTGTCCCCGATCACAGTTTGGCCTGGTCGTTGCGCGGTCAGGGTGGGGTCGGTGTGCAGGATGTCGAGCAGGACCGTGCGTTCATCGGCTTTGGCTCCCGTGAGCGCGAAGCCCACAGGTAGGCCGTGCAGGGTGGCGAGCATGTGGAGGCGTAGTCCCCAGAAGTAGCGGGAGTGGCTGGCGCAGTAGCCGTATTCGGCCCATCCGACCAGCTCGCTGCGGCGGGTGGCCTCGCGGGATCGGGCGCATTCCACTGGGGTGGAGTCGATGACCCAGACGTCATCGGTCCACAGGCTGGTGTCGCGGGCCAGCATCCCGATCAGCCAGCTGATCGTGGCGGCCAGATTGCGCAGCCGCTTGTTGTAGCCGGACTGCTGCGGAAGATACGGGAATAGGTGGTGCAGGTGGGCGGTGGCGAAGCGGAGCCAGCGGGCCTCGCTGGTGAACCCCAGCAAGGCCTGCATCACCGCCAGCGTCACCAGTTCCGCATCGGAGATCCGCGGGCTGAATCCGATCGCCGGGCGCCACGGCGCGCGCTCGGGTGCGCTCCGCAGCAGGTCATCGGTCGTGACGTAGAGTGCGGTCGCGAGGGTGTCCAGATCGGCGTCCACGAGAGCCTCCGGGTTCGACGTTGGGTGCGAAACGCCGATCTTGGACACCCTTCGCGTATCAACCGATCACGACACGCCAGACCCTCACCCCTTGGAATAGATCATCTAGCGCCTCTGGTCCCCGTTCCAGCAGTCGTTCGCGCGGGCGGTCGCCCACCGGCAGGTCCTTGACTCGCATCTCCGCCTTCCCCCAGTCGTGGTGGCCTCAGTCGGCCGAGTCCCGGTCGACCGGTTCTCCGTCGTCGCCGGATGCCTCGGCTTCCTCGCTCAAGGGCGCGTAGTCCGCAGTCGTTCCTCCGGTCGGGCCGATCAAGTCCATGAGTCGCTCGTGGAGCGTGCGCGATCGGATCTCCAGAAATGCCTCGTAGTCGTCCCGGCGAGCGGCTGCGTACGCCGCGTCGTTGATCAGGCTCCGCGCTAGGCGTTCGCGGACGACGTGCTCGCCGTCCGTGTCACACATGTCCTTCAGGTACACCGACGGCGGCTGGTCGCTGCGGCAGGCCGGTGCTCACGTCGATCTCGGCCGCCCCCTCAGCGAAAGCCCGCACGGCATCCCGGTCATCAGCCATCTGCCGGGCGTTCCATCCCTTGAAGTACTCGCCACTCGCTGTCAGCCAGAACCAGCGCTTGATCGCCTCGTGCTGCGCCGACGCCGGCTTGGTCACCTGGCGGAAGATATCCACAAGCACCGCGAACTGGTTCAAGTACGGTAGGGCGCTCGCCTGTGGGGTGCCGATCTCGGTGGTGAGGAAGTCCACCGCCCGCTTCGCCGCCTCGGCGGCTTGGTTGGGCGACCGCGTTCTGGAGTTCCTCTGGTGACAGCTCACGCAGGCGCTGCATGTCATCGCGCGCGAAACCAAAGCCGGCGGAGGCTGCGATCGTCCGAAGCATGGGCTTGGAGTCGACCCGACCGTACTTCTTGCGGTCCAGGACCGTCAGCAGGGTGTCGATCTCGTCCTGTAGGTCGAACTCCGGTGTCCAGGTGGCCGCTCTGATCAGGTCCACGACCGTGAGAGGGGTGTGCGTGCTGTTGATCCGTTCGAACACCTTGGCGACCTCATCCACGGACATACCACGCAGTGTCACCACCGCGATCTGGTAGTTCGTGAAACGGTCGAACAAGGTCTTCGCTCGTGCGGCGAGTTCCGGGTCGGAGATCTGTGCCACCCGACCGAAGAACTCCGACGGCTCGGAGAGCCCACGCGTCGGCATGACGTGTGCCGGTGGATCGTCAAACGTGGTGACGTGGCGGAACTCCTGCTGCGCCAGGTCCTAGACGATGTTCCACTTGCTCTCCGGATCACTGTCCGGGCGCCAGTACAGCGCCCCGCAGATGCTTGCGAGGCGCTGCTGTCCGTCCAGGATGTAGTTCACCGGATAGCCGTGACGCTGCGGTTCGACATCCAGCCCGGCGACCGTGCGCTCGCTGGCGAGCCGCTCCGTGCTCTGCCAGAGCAGCACGCTGCCGATGGGATAGTTCCGGGACACAGAGTCCAGCGTCTGCTGGCGGCTCCACACGAACTGCCGCTGGAACTTGGGCAGGGTGACATCTCCCGTCAGCACCCGCTGTGCCAAGGCTTCCCACCGAGGCACCGTGGATTCCGGGTCCTGAACCTCACGAAACTGAGCAGGCAGGCTGACCACACGATCCCCTTCCAGGCCGTCACGAGGATCCTAGAGACGGGTCACTGACAATGACCTGCCCCTGAGTCGGCCGTCGATGCCGTGTCCGACGCCTCCTGCACGATGAAAGCATCGAGGTCGTCAAGACCAGCATCCGCATACCCCGTATGAACTCGATCAGTGATGTGGACCCCGGTCGAGGTCACCGTCGAGCAGGTCCTGGCCTGCTCGCGGTGAGCGCGGCGAACTATTGGTTGATCAGGTCCCGGTCGAACGGGAAGGCGTACTTACTGCCGCGATGGTGGAGCGGAAGCGGTCTTCGACCTCTTGGACGCTCGGGCGTCCAGCGTGTGCGGCCAGCGCGCGGCGTACCGAGTTGACCCGGTCCAGGCTGTGGGTGCTGTTCAGTGAGCTGAGGGATGGGATGACCTGGCCAAGCAGGTCACACGCCCGGTCGATGTCGCCACGCGAGTTGCCCGGTGCGGGGAGATAGGAGCTGGCGAGGGCAGTCGTGCCTAGGACGCGGCGACGTTCCATGCCACCTGCCGATGCCGAGGCCAGCACCGCGGGGGCCAGCCGCTGGACGTCATCGTGTCTGCCGAGGTCGCTGGCCATGTGAAGCATTTCGTGGGTCATGTGCTCGGGCGTGAAGACCTTGAACCACACCCGTTCGTCGGCCGGGACGGCTCGATCGAGTGCTCGTTCCGCGATCGAGCACGCCTGCGCGCAGGCGTGCTGGTCACCACGCAAGGCGTGCGCGCGGCCCTGCCAGGCGGCGCAGCGAGCCTCCGTCAACGGCGAGTCACAGTCGAGTCCGGCGCTGGCCAGATCCAGTGCTTGGGTAGCCTCACCAAGGGAGTGCGCTTGCGTCGCCATGTCAGCCAGGATGTGCGCCCCCAATGCGCGGTTGCCGCTGGCCTGGGCCAGTCGCAGGGCCTGGATGAAGTAACGTTGGGCGAGTCCCTGACTCCCGGAATCCCAGCTCATGTATCCGCACAGATCGCACAGCCGCGCCGTCGCGGCCATCAGGTCCCGGCCGATGGTGTCGTCGTAGCTGCCGTGGAGCAGCGGGAGCACGACCTGGTTGACGTAGTGCAGGAGGGTGGACCGGGCATACCCGCCACCGAGCCGTTGGTTGACGTCGGTGAACGCTTGACACATCTCCCACAACGCGTCGATGTCGCTGTGGCCGACGTGTTGACCGGACCAGCCCTGGACGATCTCATCCTGGCGGTTGAGTAACCACTCGCGGGTCGGTCCAGCAAACGCCGAGGCGACCCACGCCGCCGACACGAAAACCGACCGCCGGTCCAACTCCAACCTCCACAGCTCCGCGACCACCTCCACCGTAGCCTGGGGTGTGGCCAACCACGCGAGACCCAGATCACCCACGTCGGACCCGCCACCGCTGGCCGGTGCGTCCCCGGGTGCCTCACGGGTTGCCCGCTCTCGTTCGACCTGCGGCCAGAGCTGTTCCAACGCCCCACCCGTGTCCAGAACGACATCCAGCCGCTGGGCCAGCGCGAGACTGGGAAACCGCTCACCTTTTTCGATCTTGCCGATCAAGGCACCACTGTCATGAGTCCGCTGCCCGAGCGCGGCTTGCGACAACTCGCGCACCGTTCGCCAATGCCGCAGCTGCGCCCCGAAGAAATGCAGCGCCGACTCCAGCGGAGTCAGCTCCCGCGGTGCCTGTCCCACAACCCATCGCCTCCCCACAACAACGGACCCTGCCACCCTGAACCATGCGAGCGTGGCGCTACAACGTGCCCGAAATGCCGGATGCGGACAGCCACCTTGTCCGCATCCACTCTCTGGCCAGCCGGGCGCTCGCCCAGCATCGGCTACGCAGAGCCACTGTGGGGTTGGTCCAGCTGCGGTCTCCTTACCCGACTGCTACGAGGCCAGAACCCGCTACTCCAAGCGCCTGCTTGGCGTGCCACAACCACCGCAGCTGCTGTCGCCAAGCGGGCCCGACGCTACGACGACCCGCTCGCCGGCTGTTGTGCTACCGGGAGCCCCGCGGCTCAACGCCCTGTGGTTGCACGGCTGACAGGGTGAGGCAGGCGATCTGGGCACCCGCCTTACCTGCCTGGCCCGGCCCCGTGTCGGTCTGCGTCGCTTCGTACACCACGATCGATCCCGGTCCCCGATCAGTGAACACGAAGGGCACCGTGGTGCGCGACGTGCCCGAGCCGGCTGCGTCAGTGCGCAGGTCCAGCCAAATCTCATTGTTCGGGTTAGCGTACTCAGGGTTGGTCGATGGTACTCGGGCCGTGGCAGCAGGATCGATACGGTTTTGGTAGGGCGGACCTCCCGCGTCGGGGAAGCCACCACAGGAGTTGACGTCTGCGTGCACCGCATAGCCTCGGTTGGGCAAGAGTCCGGACACTGTGAACTCCGCGTTGGTGGACTCGCCCGACGGGGTCAAGGCGGCTTTCAAGTGGGCGCCGACCGGTGCCAATGTTGGATTGTACGTCTCGGCCTTCGTGGTAGTGGCCGAGGCCGTGGTCACATTTTGAGTCGAGGTCGGTGCCTCGATCGTCCCTTCGCCATGGAGAGTAGCTGCGGTTACTGCGGCCATGGTGAGCCCGTTGTACGCGCACGATATCGGCATGACGGCCACGACGACGGTGACTATGGCGAGTGTGAGCCGTCGGCGCATCGACCCTCGGGCAGTCACCAGCTGTCTGCACGGCCTCATGTTTGAGAACTTTGTCTGATATAGGTCGTTCCACGTGTGTCCCCTCATTGGAGCATCATGCCTCATCAGAATGCTTCTCAGCGAGAGGAACTGCTCTGCGCTGGTCACCGCATCGCTACAGCAACGGCCACGGACAGCCCTCCCGGCGCACCTCGCATGCTCACCACCCTCCGACGAGGAGACCGCCCACCCCACATCGCTGTACTGGCTGGTGGGTGGGTTCGTTCTGCGGACCTACCCGGTCGTGTACTTCGAGTTGCTCGTCGGCGCTGCGTTGTTGGCCTCGGTGGGCATGGTGGCCGGGCGCATGCCTGGGCTGGTCAGGATCGGATGGGGGCTGGGCAGTCGGCCAGTCCGGTGGTCTGGTTCCAGGTGGTGAATCGGGTGGTCATGTCGTGTCGGTACTGGGCCGCGGTGAGTCGGTGTCGGCGGAGTCGGAAGTGCGGTGATATTCCGCTGAACGCGAACGTCCTCTGGCGTCACGTGCACCAGTGCGCCAATCCTCGCTGGCACTCGCAGTAACGATTCACATTCTGCAAGTAGCCGCGGCGCGTGGCTATCGGTCAACCCCATATCTACCGCCTGCCGGCCGCGTGGTGTGCGTCGCCGGGCCATCAAGCAGGAGGTGAACAACGGCCGAATTTAGCACGACAGTGGCACTCTCTATCGGACGCGGTACGGCAAGGGACTCGACGCAGGCAGTGGTCAAAACCCGGATGGAACACTTACGCTTGCCCCCTAACGGTGACTGACGTAGATGAGGCGGATTACATCATGGACAAAAACTGGCACTAACGCCTGGCGGCTATCAACCTAAATCAAAAGTGCACTTTATCAAGCCGGGGCATAGCCTACCCTTCGACCACCGCAAACCAGGTCAATGGACATCATTTACGCGACACTAGTAGTTAACAATCTGTAATCACTCAGGGTCACACGGTTGCCTTGCGTTCAAAGAAGATGATAGTTTACCCTATCCAGTGTTCCGTCTGACTCGATAAGGTGGAGTTGAACCCTCGGATTATGACTGAGCATCGCATCGCCAGCTTTGAGGGACATCGATATCGCGCCGGATAGTGGAGGTTGGGGGAGAGCGGGCGTAGTTGACATCATGCAAGCTCCGGGAATACCCCGGCGACGCGCGTCTAAGGAGGCAGTGGATTGCCATGGTAGCTCAACCGCCGGGTACGAGCGTGGTGGGCCTAGCTGGCTCACGAAGGCATGCGGGGGCACCAGATTTGCCTCAGGTTGATGCTGGTCTGGGGTTATGGGTACGTGAGAGATTAGTGCCAGATCTGCGAGATGCGCTCGCCGTGACCGTTGTGGCAGCGCTGCTCATTGCGGTCACCTCGTCGCCGGCGGTGCAGAGCGCCGCGGTAACGGGTCAGCTCACGACAGCGCTGGCGCCGGCCGCAGCGGCTGTCGGCGCCATGAGCGCCATCTTCGCGGGCATGTCCGGCCGGCTCTCCGGCGACTCGCGCGGCGTGTGGCTCTGTCTGGCGTTTTCGCTCTACAGCCTGGTCGAGGTCCCCGCCGCCACCATCGGTGCCACTGTGCGGTGGGAAGAGGCGGCGATGGGCAACGCGAGGTTGTTCACCCACACGGCCTTGGTGGCGTTGCTGTTCGTAGCGGCCTTCGCGCCGAGGATACCCGGACAGTGGGCTGCGTCGAGCGCACTTGTGCTTGGGCTGCTGCTCGCCGCGACCCTCGCCGGGCTGGGTAGCATCTTTCCCTCGGCCAGTCTGGCCGTGACCACGGCAGCGCCAGTCCGGATCAGTCTTGCCACAGTGTGGCTGCTCTCGCCCACACCACTCATCATCGTCGCCTGCTCTCGACGGTCGGTGCCGCTGTACCGGATCGGCCTGGCCTGCGAAGTCGTGGCCATCGCACACGTCTTCCGAGCGGACGCCGGGACACCGGTCGTCCCACTCGGCCTGACCTTCTCGACCCTTCGCCTCTTCGGGGTGCTGCTGTTGATAGTGGGCACGATTCAGCTCACCCGTCGGTCGTTACGGCAAGTGGATCGCACACAAGCCGGGAAACAGGAGGAGTTGCGGTTGGCGGAGATCCGGCTGCAGCAGGTCGCCGAGCGTGACCACGAGCTGCGCAACGGGCTCGCTGGACTGGCCGGAGCCGCTCACCTGCTTACCGCTCGTGCTGACGAGGCGCCGACACTACACCGGGCAGTCGCCTCGGAGCTGGCGCGGTTGGACGCGATGCTGCGCGATGCCGGCGCGGGGCGCGTGGAAGCGCAGCTGCACAACTACCCGATCGAAAGGGTGTTGGTCGAGCAGGCCGCCCTTCGCGGCTCCGCAGGCATGGACATTCGGCTGGATATTGATCCTGGCCTGCGCGCCGTGGGCTCGCCAGCCACGCTGGCGCAGGTCGTGGCCAACGTGCTAGCCAAC
This sequence comes from uncultured Actinomycetota bacterium, assembly GCA_963822695.1. Taxonomy (GTDB): domain Bacteria; phylum Actinomycetota; class Actinomycetes; order Mycobacteriales; family Pseudonocardiaceae. Next base: position 91,379 of record CAWGJH010000004.1, on the reverse strand, counting down.
TGTGCCCGGCACGCGCCAGGTAGTCCGGTCCGAGTGCGGGCCCGCTGCACGGGAGCCACGGTCACGATCCGGATCTCCGACTTCGGTCCAGGGGTGCCCGAGGGGGCCGAGCGGGACGTGTTTGGGTTGGGCACCCGCAGCGAGCACTCCGACGGCCAAGGGCTTGGGCTTCACGTGAGCCGTCGGCTGCTGCGGGTCGAAGGCGGGACGATCTCCGTCGCGCCGCAACAGGTGGACCGCGTCGGTTGCACAACGGTGATCGAGCTCCCAGCCGCGACCAACAGCGGCATATCGGAGCCGGCTCCTCTGACGACCGCATCCTGATGCACAGCCCACATCCCGCGCCTGATGCCGGGCGCGTCGCAACGGAGTTCCCCGTTGTGATCATCGACGACCACGAGCTGTTCAGCACGTCGCTGCTACTCGCACTGAAAAATTCTGGCGTGGACGCCTCCCTGCCGCCGGTGGAGGGCGTCTCGAAGCTCCTGGCTCGGCGACCGCATGAGCCGGTGGGGTTGATCGTGCTCGACCTCGATCTGGGCGTGGATCCCGATGGCCGTCGGATGAACGGCGCCGACCTGGTCGAGGACCTGCGGGCGAAGGGATGGGCGACCCTCCTCGTGACCGGCAGCAATGATAAGTCAGTGATCGCGGCGGGGATCGCGCGAGGCGCGGTCGGATTGGTCCAGAAGTCGAGCAGCTTCGACGTGCTGCTGGGGACTGTGGTCACCGCCGCCAGTGGTAAGCCGGTGATGAGCGCCGCTGAGCGCGACCGTTGGCTCGAGTTGCACAAGCGATGTCAGGCGCGGGAGTGTGAGCTTGCCCAGCGGCTGAGCCGGCTCAGCCCTCGAGAGCGTGAGGTGCTCGATCGGCTTGCCGAGGGACAGCGCGCGGCAGCGATCGCGGAGCGTTTCGTAGTATCAATGACCACGGTCCGTACGCAAATCCGATCCATCTTGGCGAAGACGGGGGTTAACTCACAGCTTGAGGCGGTCGCCCTGGTCCGTCCACGCGGGGTTGACGAACTACCGACGTAGGTTAGGAAGCGTAAAGTAATAATTAACAGGTAGCCCGGCGGTTCAGGCGTCGTGTGGGCACATGATCACGTCGTCGCCCCCGGCCAGAGGCGGAATCCCACATTGGCGAGGTAGTCAAAACAGCTCAGGCCCGGAACAAAGGGTCCAAACTGCTGCGGATACTCGAAGGGGTCGAACCCGTGATACCGGAGTGTCACGCACTCCGCCGAGAACATATCCGGCTCGAGGTACTGTCGCCCAGAGGGTCCTGAGAGGTACACGTCACCGCCGACTGCCTTTGTCAGGTTCACTATGAGTCGACTTGAGCTGCCCTCGCATTCCAACTCTGACGCCATCACCAGTTGGGTACGAATACCGAGGCGCCCGACAATCTCGCGAATCAGGGCGGTGTTGAAGTCCGCGAGCCTATGCATATTCTCGCGGACATAGATTGGTTTTATGCAGTCGAGCAGCTCCTCACGGTACGGCGCTTTGCTCAGGACACTCTGGAGCGTGCGCTGATGGACGGCGCGCCAGTCGGTCGATTCGTTGACCTCGACGTGGCGGGTCGGCTGCCTGCTCCGCCCCTTCCTGAACACCGGGATCGTGAGCCATTGCGGACCGTTGATCCCTTTGAGTAGCGCGCGATTCTGGTAGCCGCCCGTGGTCATCTGCACCGTGTCGAGGAGAACCAGGATGTCTGAATGCACCATCTTGTCGAAGAAGCCGAGCCACGGCGCAAAATTCGGCTGGTGCATCGACACGATCACAATCGGATCCTGATCGACTCGAACGCCTCCGCGTAATCAGTTTTGACCTGCAGTCCCCGGAACCGGGCGATCGCCTCGATCGCCTCGTACCGGAAGTAGGGGCGCGCGATCTCGATCTGGCTCTCGTACTGTGTCAACGCCGCCCATTTTCGACGAAGGTGGGAGTCATCGAGCACGACGAAGGCCTGGGCCGAGAATGTGATGTGGTTCCACGGAAGTTCATAGCCCAGCATCGTCAGAGTACGGAATGCCCGCAGGCTTTCCTGGTAGACGACCGCGTGGTCCTGGTGCAAGTCCGCCCCGGAGGGCACGAGGACGACCTCCGGCGATATCGTCCCAGCGAGCGCAATCATCTGCTCCAGTACATCTTGGCGGTGGTAGCCGAGCTCGCGGACGGGGTAGTCATAGATGAAACGATTATCTTCCGGCACTCCGAGCTGATCCAGCGCCAGCTCGCACTCAGCCTTGAGCCGGTAACACTTCGAACCCGGAGGAAGCGACTTCTCGGCCGTAGAGAACACCGCCGTGTACACGGACGCGCCATCATCAAGCCAGCGCGCCATCGTTCCCCCGCAGCCTAGTTCCGCATCGTCCGCGTGGGGAGCCAGCACCAGTACCCGCTTGGGCGTGTTCATGTCATCCGCCGGTAGAGCGCATCAAGTTTCGTGAATTCGTTCTCCCAGTTATATCGCTCAATAATGGCTCGCCGGCCGTTGTTGCCAAGGCGTCGAGCCTCATCCGGATGCGCTGTTATTTTTTGTATCGCGTCGGCGATTGCCGACGGGTTCAGTGGATCAACGGTAATCCCGCAGTCGGCATCGCCGATGAGTTGCACCCAGAGCGGGAAGTCCGAACAGATTACCGGTACACCACACGCCATGTACTCGAACATTTTGGTCGAGTACGCGTCGAGGTAATTGCTGATCGGTCGGTTGACAACGATACCGCTTCGGGCGCTGCGGATCGTGGCCATCACCTGTGGCTGAGGCAGCTTCCCCCGATAGTGCAGGAACCGCCAGGCCGGCGTAGCCCGCATCTCTGTCTCCAGACGGTCGTCGTCGAACCAACCCGCCAGTGCTCCGGGCATGTGCGGGCCGAGAACCATGCTGGTGGCCACGATCTCGCGGACACCCTGCACCTCGGTGAGCCCGCCGGTGTAGGCGAAGGCGAAGGGCCGCTGCTCGAAGGCGACGTCGGAGCCGTTCGGCTGGGCAAGGGCGACCTCGGGAAAGTTCTGCACCACGACGGTCTTCTTGGGGGGAAACCGTTCCGCGATGGCGGGAGTGGCGGCTACGATCGCGTCGAACATGGACGCGCCGACGTGCTCGGCAAGTGTGGCCACCAGCGCGAGCGGTCGTCGCGCCCACCGGGGCACCCAAAACTTGTTCATGATCTGCTCCGGAACGTTCTCGTGGACGTCGTAGACGACCTTATGGCCCCGCAGCTTCAACAGCAGCCCTACCCACAGCAGCTCGGGGTCGTGGAACTGGTAGACATCCGCTCGCGCGCGCCTCGCCGCGCGATATATGTTCCAGGCCACTCGGAACGCCCGATCCAACCGATTCTTCGCGGCACCGACGCCGACGATCCATACCCCATCGACGTCCTCGCGCGGTGGGCGACCAACGACGAGCGCCACGTCGTACCCGGCTTGGGCGAGGCTCTTGCATTCCCTGCACAGGATGCGGCTGTCGTCTGCGTCGTGAACCGATGTCAGATGCCAGACCTTCACTTGCCTGGGTGATGTGCTCCGCACGGTGGACGTTCGCCCCCTCGGTTCATCAATCGCAACATGGAGCGCTCATCATCCTCGTTGCGGACGTCGGTGACATCCCCAATCTTGATGATTGTCGAGAACGCGCCGTCGGACTACGATTACCCGTCGTGCGCAGATGGCTCTTTCCTTTAGCAACAGCGGCATTTGTCATGGCCGGAGACTTCAAGAGCATCGGTGCGCTCAGCTCGTTCCCGATCGACCTGACGCTTTTATGCGCCGCCGTGGTGGCGGCGGCGGTCGCACTTCAGCTCATTCGTGGACCAATCCATCCTGAGATTCTCACCGTGGTGGTCGGGTTCGGGCTGTTGCTGCCCACCGTCTTCATTTCCGCCACGACCGAATATGGCTCGGACAAGATCCTGAGGATTTTCACGTTGACCCTTCTCTCCGCGATCGCGCCAGTCGTCGGGATCCATAACACTCAAGACATCGAAAAGCATCTTTGGGCGTGGACCGGCATATCCGGCATCGTCGCCGCGAGTGCACTCATCAACCCACAGATATCCGCGGCACAGACGGATGCGCCGATCACCGCCGCGGGCGTCGACACGATCGGACTCGGTTTCGCGGGGGGTCTCGTTGTCGTGAGCATGATGTTGGGCCTGGCCTGGAAGCGCGTGCCGTGGTTCATCGCTGTGCCGCTCGGCGGATGCGCGCTCTACGCCCTGCTGCAGTCAGGATCGCGTGGACCGCTGTTTTCAACCATCCTAGCCATCGCCGCGGGTACCGTACTCGCCCGGTCCCGACCAAAACTGGCGAGGACCGCCGTACTCGGCGTCCTATGCATAGTGGGTGTCGTCACGGCATTTGTCGCCGCGCCTTATGGCGCTCAGCAGCGGATCGTGGCGCTACTCAAAGGAGAGACGGCCGGCACCGCGGCGGAACGCCAGAACCTCTACGATGTCGCCCTCAAATCGATCACGGAGCACCCCTTCGGCATAGGCTGGGGCAACTACCAGAATATCGCATTCTCCAATTATCGTTATCCGCACGACCTGGTCCTCGAGGTTCTTGCCGAGGCAGGTGTGGTGTTCGGCGGATTGTTCCTGTTGTGGATCGCCGTATACGCCTGGCGAGCGCGCTACGCGGCCGTCGACCACGCCGGAGGAGTCGTCCTCGCGCTACTCGTGCTCATGGTCGGAACCGCATCCGTCAGCGGTGATATCAATGATAACCGAAGGCTCTTCTACGCCGTCGGCCTTGGAATCGCCGCTCGTGCTGTCGTCACACGAAACGAAGCTCGCCGCTGCCCCATCGATCCCCAGGCGTTGGCTGACTCCCCGCTGCGCACACCGACTACGTCGCGAGGCCCTTCCACGAGTTGATCGACGCGACAGGAGACGAGTCTCATGGACCAGCCAACCATCTCGTTTGTGGTGGCCACGCTCAACGAGGAACATGCGATAGAGGACTGCCTCCGGAGCCTGCTCAACCAGCGGTACCCCGCCGAGCGCATCGAGGTGGCGGTGGTGGACGGTGGCTCCACCGACCGAACCCGCGAGGTGGTCGCGAGGATGGTCAGTGACGACCCACGAATTCGGCTATTGCACAACCCGGCGGGGATCGCCTCCCACGCATTCAACATCGGCGTCGCCCAGACGACCGGTGGGCTGATCAGCCTGCAGAGCGCGCACGCCACGACCGCTCCCGACTACGCGGACGTGCTCGCCTCGGCGTTCCGGGCGTCGGGCGCGGCGCTGGTGGGCGGGAGGATAGAGGCGGCGGCCGGTGTCAACGCATCACCCATGGCCGAGGCGATCGTCCGGGCAACGTCTTCCCCGCTGGGGCTCGGTTCGGCTCGTTACCATTACAGCGACAAGCCGGGGTGGGTTGACACCGCATTCCCAGGCGCCTACCGCCGCGATTTGTTCGGTGAGATCGGCGGGTTCGACGAGTCGTTGGTGCGGAACCAGGATGACGAGTTCCACCTCCGGGCGCGCCTGGCCGGGTACCGCATGTGGTTTGAACCGAGGCTCCGCACGAGTTACCGGCCGCGGCGAACGCTGCGCGCCCTATGGCGCCAGTACTTCGAGTACGGCTGGTGGAGATCGGTGACGCTGTTGAAGCACCGCCGCGTCGCCTCGGTGCGCCACCTCGTACCGGCAACGCTGGTAGCCGGTCTGGCTAGCGGCCCGGTGCTTGCCGCGGTTGCCCCCCGGCGCCGGCGTGGGGTAGGCCAGGTGTGGGCCGGGGGAGTGGCAGCCTGGCTCGCCGTCCTGGTGGCCTCGGCCATTCGGGAGTGCAACGGTTCGCCGCGGATCGCCTTGCGGGTGCCAGTCGCGGTGGCATGCCTGCACCTCGCCTATGGAGTCGGGTTCTGGCGCGGCCTGCTGTCCCGGGCCGCCCGCAGCGGGCGGGCGGCCCGGGACAGACGAACCAGCGCGGCCGGCGGCTCCTAGTGCCCCGCGCCAGGCCCTTGCGGCGCCCTCGGATTTCCTCGGTACCGGGCAGTATCGCCAGCATCGTCAGCGGCAGCATCGCCGGTCAAGGCATCGTCATCCTCGGCTACCCGCTCCTGACCCGCCTGTACGATCCCTCGCAGTACGGTCTGCTCACCGTCTTCACCTCGGTCGTGGGTCTCATCGCTGTGCTGTCGACGGCCTCGCTGGAGGCGGCCATCCCGATACCGGGCGACGACCGGGAGGCAACCGCCGTCGCGTGGGCTGCCATCGGGTCCGTCGGCCTGACCGCCATGCTCACCGGCGCCCTTGGCTGGATCGTCGCGGCTCCCCTCGCCGATCTACTCGGGGTACCCCCGCTCGCCGGGTTCTGGTGGCTCGTGCCGTTCACGGTCCTGGCTTTGGGGACGTATCAGGTGCTCTCTGACTGGATGATCCGGGAACGCAGCTACGCGGCCCTCGGCAGGCGCAACCTGCTGCAGGGGCTCGGCCAGGTCTCGACACAGGCGGCACTGGGGTTTGTCGGTGCCGGAGCCGGCGGGCTGCTGCTGGGACTGGGTGTCGGCAGGCTCTGCGGAGTGGGCGGCTTGCTGTCACGCCGGGGGCTGCTGCGCCAGGCGTGGCCCAGTCTTGCCTCGGTTCGGGACGCGGTTCGCCGTTTCCGGCGTTTTCCGCTGCTGGCCGCGCCATCCACGCTGCTCAACTCGGCCGGTCTCGACGTACCGATGCTGATCATCAGTGCGCTCTACGGTGACGCTCGAGCAGGCCTGCTGGGTCTCACGGTCCGGGTGGTCGGCACCCCTGCGGTGATCATCGGGCAGGCGGTGTACCAGGTGTTCACCGGAGAGTCGGGCGCCCGGCTGCGTCAGTCAGACGGGATGCTGGGTTCCTCGGTGCGTGCCGCGGCACTACGGCTCTGTGCCGGTGGCATCGTGCCGGCTGTGGTTCTGATCGCCGCCGGTCCGTACTTGTTCGGCGTCGTCTTCGGTCAGCAATGGGCTGAGGCCGGCGAATATTCTCGCATTCTCGCGTTCGCGTACTTGGCGCAGTTTGTCGTCACGCCTGTAGCCTCGACATTGTTCCTGCTCGAGCGCCAGGGACAGCAACTCGCCTGGGCCGCCGTGCGGCTGACCCTGACCGCTGGCGGTCCCGTTGTGTGCGGAATTTTCCAAGCGCCCGTCAAGACGGCGATCATCGCGCTGGCCTGCGGGCACGTCCTGAGTTACATCCTGCTGTACATGCTGTGTATCCACGCCGCTGACACGTCTGACCGAACCAGGGCGTGTGAAGTGCCCTGAGAACGTGCCCTGAGAAGAGGAGCACAAGTCGTGTCAAGGTCACCTTATACCGGCAATGGTGCGCCCTACCCCGTGGACTGCCTCGGCACACGCCGTTGGGTAGTCGCACTGATCGCCCTAGCGACGATGATGCTGCCACTTGCCTGTTCCCGCGGGGCCGCCGACACCAGTTCGCCGACCATCCCAGCGCTGAGGATCGCCCCGAGTGGCGGCCCGTCCCTCTACGTCTCCACCCAGGGCGACGACCACAACCCGGGCACCCGCTCCGAGCCGTTGCGCACGATCTCGAAGGCTGCGGCGCTGGTCAGACCCGGGATGACAGTGGTCGTCACGCCCGGCAGGTATGTGGAGTCGATCAGTTCACCGCTCAGCGGGAACCGTAACGCCCGAATCGTCTTCACCTCGGAGACGCTATGGGGCGCTCAGATCGTCGGCGAAGGTGCGGAGGCGGCCTGGCACAATAAAGGCGACTATGTTGACATCGTGAACTTCACCATGTCGGGCAACGACGTGAACGGGGTCCTGAACGAGGGGTCATACGTCCGCATCGTGCGCAATCGCATCCACGACTTCGTGCGGGGCGACTGCATCACGACCTACAACGCGACCTACACCTTGCACGATATCGACATTATCGGAAACATCGCGGCCAACTGCGGGACGAGCTCGCTGGATCACGGAATCTACGCGGCCTACTCGCACGGCCGAATAATGAATAACATCGCCTTCGGCAATTCGGGCTACGGGATTCATTGCTGGCATAACTGCGGTCAGCTGATCATCTCGAATAACCTGATCTTCAAGAACGGCGGCGGAATCGTCGTCGGTCAGGGCGACAGTCCTAATTTCGGACATGTCCCCGCTGACAACATGATCGTGTCGAATAACATCGTGGTTGACAACCGGACCATCGGAATCACCGAAGCCGGCGCAACCGGTCCATCAAACCGGTACCGGAACAACATGCTGTACCGCAATGGTGACGACCGAATTTCCCTCAAGGCTGGCAAGGAATCCGGGACGATCACGTCCGATCCGGAGTTCGTCGACTACCGGTCGGACGGTTCCGGCGACTACCGGCTACGCGACTTGAGCCCCGGAATCGACGCGGGCACGAATGTGGGGGCCTCGCCTTACGCAATCGACGGCAGCCCTCGGCCGAGGGGCCACGGTTACGACATCGGCCCGTACGAACGCTGACTACGTGGGCATGACCCCGCGACCGATCGGGATGATCCGGACGCCGGGCCACCGCTCAGAATCTAGAATCCCCCGGCCGTCCAGGATCACCGTTACCCCGGGCAGATCCCGTGCGCGGAACGCCCGGTATTCCTGGTGGTCAGCCTGAACCACAGCGGCATCGACCTCGCGTCCCTCAAGATAAGGCTCGAGCCCGAGGGCCTGGAGTTCATCGGGGCTGTGCAGCGGATCGTGGACCAGCGGTCGCGCCCCGCGCTCCCGCAGCGCCGTCACGGTCGAGAAGACCCCCGAGAACGCCGTTTCCTTGACACCGCCCCGGTAACAGGCACCCAGCACGACGACGGCAGCGCCGACGAGGTCGCCATAGGCCCGGGCAAGTAACTCGACACCGCGCTCGGGCATCGCGCTGTTCGCGGCCCGCGCCGCACGCACGATCGTCGCGTCCGGGTCGCCCGCGAGATAGAACCACGGATACACCGGTATGCAATGGCCGCCAACGGCAATGCCGGGGTTGTGGAGATGGCTGAACGGCTGCGAATTGCAGGCTTTGATGATCTGGATGAAGTCCACCCCGACACGGTCGGCGTACAGCGCGAATTGGTTGGCCAGGCCGATGTTGACGTCGCGGTAGGTGGTCTCCGCCAGCTTCGCCAATTCGGCAGCTTCCGCCGAGCCCAGATCCCACACGCCATTCGCTCGCGCCAGGTCCGCACGCTGCTCGAACACCAACCCGCTGGTGTAGAAATCCACCGCCCGTCGAGCGCTGGTCTCATCGATCCCGCCGACCAACTTGGGGTAGTGGGTGAGATCGGCGAACACCCGACCCGACGACACGCGCTCCGGACTGAATGCCAGGTAGAAGTCGACTCCGGCGGTGAGACCGCTGGTGGCCTCCAAGTGCTTGGCGAACCGCTTTCGTGTGGTGCCGACGGGCACCGTCGTCTCATACGACACGAGCGTGCCCGGCCGAAGGCCCGAACCAACAGCCGCCGTCGCGGCGTCGATCGCTGAGAACTCCGGTGTGCCCCACGCATCCGAATAGAGCGGAACGACCACAACGACGGCGTCGCTCGCGGATACCGCCGCGTCGGTGTCCGTGGTCGCCTCGAGGAGACCTGCGTCGACGACACTCGCCATCCGCTCCGCCAGATCGGTCTCGCCGGGGAAATGCGGACGTCCCGCACGCACCGCGCGGACTACGCGCTCATCGATATCGGCGCCCACCACATGGTGTCCCCGACCGGCGAACTGCACCGCTAGCGGAAGCCCGATCTTACCGAGACCGACAATCGTGATTTTCATTGCCGCACCCCCACCGTCTTGCCGATGGCGGCCGACTCGCGCAAGGTCTCCGCCACTCGCACCGTGACCAGCCCTTCTTCGAGTGTGACGACTTCGGCGGGCTCGCCGCGCACAAGGGCGGCGAAGTGTGAGAGCTCGGTCAGGAGCGGCTCCGGCTTACGAATGGCGTAACGCGTCACATTTCCCTCTGACACGCCGCGGAAAGACGCCACCCTGTCCCATTCGACCAGTTCGGAACCGTTCTGATAAAAGGTCAAATCCGCCGTAACCGTGTCCGCGACGAAACAGCCGAGCTCGCCGGTCACCTCGATTGTCCGTTCCTTGAGCGGCGACAGCCAGTTGACCAGGTGGGTGACCATGATGCCGTTGGCGAGTTCGGCGACGGCACTCAGCAGGTCCTCATGCGGTCGGCCACTGCGGTGAGCCGTTCGCGCGCTGACCGAGCGATAGGACGAGCGCGTCAGCCACGCCGTGAGGTCGATGTCGTGGGTGGCCAGGTCGAGGACGACGCCGGCGTCCGCGATACGTGCCGGGAACGGCCCCTGTCGCCGGGTGACGACCTGGTAGAGCTCGCCGAGCTCACCGAGGCCCAGCCGTCGTCGCATGTCCTGCAGCGCCGGGTTGAACCGCTCGATATGACCCACGCACCCGAGTACGTGGTTACGCGCGAACGCCTCGACGATGGTCTGCGCGGCCTTGGAGTCGTGCGCCAGTGGTTTCTCAATGAGTGTGGCCACCCCGGCCTCGGCAAGTTCGAGGCCGATCTGTTTGTGGGTGCCGGTCGGTGTGGCGATCACACACATGTCGATACCGCGCTCAATGAGTTCTCGCACGGTCGGGAGAACCTCGACCCCGGTGACGCTCTCCTGGGCCTCGATCCTCGGTTCGGCGGCCGCGACCAGCTCTACACCGGCCAGCGCGTTGAGCACACGGGCGTGATTGCGTCCCATCACACCGAGGCCGACGAGACCGGCCCGCAGGATCTCCCTCACTGCGTCACCGCCTGTTCGACGCCGCTGACGATTCGCTCGAGCTGGGCTCGCGACAGTGCGGGGTGTACCGGCAGTGACAGCACCTCGCGTGCCGCCGCGACGGTGCGCGGCAGGTCAAGATCGAGATCGTAGGCGGGTAGCCGGTGTATCGGGGTCGGGTAGTAGACCCCGGTAGGGATACCCAGCACGGCGAGCGTAGCCACTAGCTGGTCTCGCTTCGGCGCGCGCACCGTATACTGGTGCCACACCGGCTGCGCACCCGGCCCAACTCGTGGTAGCCGCAGTTGTCGCCGATCCGCGATCTCCTTTAACGCGCCGGTGAGGAATTCGGCATTGCGGCGCCGATCCGCCGTCCACCCGGGCAGCTGACGCAGCTGCACTCGGCCGATCGCCGCGTGCAGATCACTCATCCGCGCGTTGTAGCCGACCACCTCGTTGCGATTTCGCTGTTCCATTCCCTGATTCCGCAGCAACCGTACCCGTCGGGCGATCGACTCATCGGCGCACACCACAAGTCCGCCCTCACCCGTCGTCATGTTCTTCGTCGGGTAGAAGCTGAACGCCGCGACCGTGCCGAAGGTGCCGACCGCTCGGTCCTCCAGGGTGGCGAGGTGTGCCTGCGCGGCGTCCTCGACCAGTGCTAGGCCGTGCGTCGCGGCGATCCGCGCGAGGCACCCCATCGCCGCGGGGTGCCCGTAAAGATGCACCGGCATGATGGCGGCGGTGCGCCGGGTGATGGCGGCGGGCACCGCCGCCGGATCGATACAGAAACGGTCCGGCTCGATGTCGACGAACACCGGCCGTGCGCCGGTGAGCATGACGGCGTTGGCGGTCGCGGCGAAGCTGAAGGACGGCACGATCACCTCGTCGCCGCGCCCAATACCGGCGGCAAGCAGGCCGAGCAACAACGCGCTCGTGCCCGAGCTGACCGCGACACACGGTCGACCGCCGACGTTCTCGGCGAACTCGGCCTCGAAGGCGGCCACTTCAGGACCCTGCGTCAGCAGGCCCGAGAAGAGGACACGCTCGACTGCGGCGCGCTCCTGCTCCCCTAACTGCAGACCCGTTGCCGGTACCGACAGAACCTCAGTCTGTTCAAGGAATGATTTCATGTAACCGGCCTTCCTGCTCGCAGAAGCGTTCATCAGTCCGTTCGCAGCGCCACGTCGCGTCGCCATCCCGCCGCAGGGCGAACCCGGCCCGTCCGACCCAGCCGATCTGTCGCGCGGGCACCCCGACGACCAGGGCGAAGTCGGGTACGTCAGACACCACGACCGCGCCCGCGCCGACCATTGCCCAGCGCCCGATCGTCAGCGGCGCGACGCAGACGCAGCGGGCGCCCAGGGATGCGCCCTCCTTGACCTGGACACCTACCGGCTCCCAGCCGGCGGCGGTCTTGGGCCGCCCGTCCATGTTGACCGAGCGTGGGTGGGAGTCGTTGGTGAGCACCGCTGCGGGTCCGACGAAGACTCCCGACTCCAGCGCCGCCGGCGCGTAGACCAGCGCATAGTTCTGGATCTTCACGTTGTCACCGATGTTGACTCTGGGTCCCACGTACGCGCCGCGCCCCACGATGCAGGAGTGACCGAGGGTCGCGCCCTCCTCGATCTGGGCCAGTTGCCAGATCCGGGTCCCTGGCCCGAGGCGGGCGGACCGGGCCACATCGGCCGACCGGGCGATCGTGGGGTCCTGGCGCGGATCCGCCATGACAACGCCATTCCGCACTTGGTCGGCACTTCGTTTCATGATCATCTCACCATGTCTAGGAATAAAGCTGGCAAAGGTGCGGGCGAGGATTCGGAAGTCGCCGAGCAGTGTCCATTCGCTGACGTAGCGCAGCTCGATGTTCAACTTCACCGGCAGGACTTCGGTGAGGTAGAAGCGCTCGACATCAACCGGGGCGGAGCGCTCGATAAATGCCTGCTCGTGGCCGAAGTGGAGGAATGCCAGGCTGGTCATGCCCGGGCGAACCGCGAGGACGCGTCGCTGCGCGCCGGTGTAGAGCGCGACGAACCTGGGATCCTCTGGTCGAGGGCCGACGAGACTCATCTCACCCCTGAGGACGTTGAGGATCTGGGGTAGCTCATCCAACTTGCTCGCTCGAAGCCAGCGACCGACTGGCGTGATCCTCGGATCGGCCGCCGTGGTGATGCCGGGTCCGGCCGCGCAGGGCGTCATCGTCCGGAATTTGAGAAGGTCGAACGCGACCATGTCGCGCCCGATCCTTTGCGCGCGGTACAAGATGGGACCTGGGCCGCCGGCCTTCACGACGATCGCTAGAAGCGCCATGACCGGGAGGGTGATCGGGAGCGATACCAGGCACAGCGCCACGTCCAGCACCCGCTTGACCCGCTGTCGCACACTCGTACCGGTGATCATGAGCGTGCCCGCCGGTTCTGGGTGACGATGTCCCGGATCGCCGCGACTACGTCATCGACATCCGCGTCGGTCATCCGTGGGTAGATGGGCAGCGAGATCAACCGGTCGAACTCCGCCACAGCGATCGGGAAGTCGTCCCTGCCGAGCCCGTATCGTCGGCGGTAGTACGACAGCAGGTGCACCGGGATGAAATGCACGCTGCTACCCACGTTGTGACGACGCAGTTGATCGATGAACGCGCTTCGGTCAATGGTCAGCTGGTCCAGCCGCAGCCGGATCGGGTAGAGGTGCCAGGCATGGGTGACCTGTTCTCGGCACCGAGGTGTCTCGATCTCCTCGACCTCGGCCAGCATCGCGCTGTATCGCAAGGCGATGTCGCTACGTCGCTGCTGGAACGCGCGCCAGCGGCTGAGCTGAGCTCGCCCGAGCGCCGCCTGGATGTCGGACATGTTGTACTTGAAGCCGGGCAGCACCACGTCATACGCCCAGGAGCCGCTCGGACCGTAGCGTTGCCAGGCATCCCTGCTCATGCCGTGCAGGCTCCACAGGCGCGACTCCTCGATGAGCGCCTCGGTTCCGGTCAGCACGCCGCCTTCGCCGCTGGTGATGTTCTTCGTCGCGTAGAGCGAGAAGCACACCGCGCGCTGATCGTCGGTGCCGGCGACCCGTCCGATTGGGATTCCTCGGAATTCCGCGCCAAACGCGTGCGCGGCATCCTCGATGACCGGGATCCGGAACCTGCGGCCGAGCTCCAAGATCCGGTCCAGCTCGACGGGGTGGCCACCGTAGTGAACCGGCAGAATGGCGCTGATGTCGTGCCGGCCGGTCTTGAGCACCTCTCGGACAGCCTCGGGGTCGATGTTGAGGGTGTCCCGCTCGACATCGACGAAGAGCGGATGACAGCCGGCCTGCTCGATCACGTGCACCGTGGAGCAGAAAGTCAGCGGAGTCGTCACGACCGAGCTGCCCGGCGAGATGCCCAGGGCCTTCAGCGCGATGTGCATAGCCCCGGTACCGGAGTTGACGGCCAGCGCGGGCGTCCCGCCGACCTCGGCCGAGAACTCCTGCTCGAACTTCTGGATTCGCGGGCCTGACGTGAGCCAGCCCGAGCGGATGGCCTCGATAACCTCCTCGACGTCCCGGTCCTCGATCGTCGGTTGGGCAAAAGGCAGGAACTCGCCGCGTCGTCGGCTCATACCGGCTGCCACCGGACCCCGCTGTCGCGGCCGGTGGTCATGTCAACCACCGGTTGCCCGACGCGCTCGCTCGGGATTGTCGCGGCTCCGCCGAGTTCGCGCATCGCGGCCGCGGCGCCGACAGCCGCCCCACGTTCGGTCGTGTACTCCGGATCGGCGCTGGGTACGTTGACGTGGGCGATCAACGGGTGGATCGGCCTTCGGTTCACCTCGTCTGCACCGAAGAGCTCTTCGTGCAGTTTCTCGCCCTCGCGCAACCCGGTGTAGACGATCTCGACTGATCGGCCGGCAAGTGCCATCAGCTGGCGGGCTACATCGGCGATCCGGACCGGTTTCCCCATGTCCAGGACCAGCACCTCACCGGGGCGTCCGACGGCCGCCGCATAGACGACGAGTTGGACAGCCTCCGGGATGGTCATGAAGAATCGGGTCACCTCGGGATCGGTGACGGTGATCGGCACGCCTGCGGAGAGCTGTTCGGCGAAGGTCGTCAGCACCGAGCCCCTGCTGCCCAGGACATTACCGAAACGAACCGAGAGAAAGGCGCCGGCGCCTTCCAGGGCCGTGTGGGCGACCAGCCGCTCACCGACGCGTTTCGAGAGGCCAAGAACGCTGGTCGGGTTGGCGGCCTTGTCCGTCGAGATGTTCACGAACCGATCTACCCGCGCGAGCCTCGCCGCTGCGAGCACGTTCTGGGTACCAACGACGTTGGTCTTCCATGCCTCGTCGGGATACTGCTCGAGCATCGGCAGGTGCTTTAGCGCGGCTGCATGGAAGACCACATCGGGACGACGCGTCGCGAAGATGTCCGCGATCGCGGTGGAATCCCTGATGTCGGCGAGAATGACGTCGGGCGAGTCGAGCAGCGCATGCCCGTAGAGCGAGAGCTGCACGGCGTGCAGCGCGGACTCATCGTGATCGAGCATCAGCAGTTCTGAGGGGCCGAACCGGTGGATCTGCCGGCACAGCTCGGATCCGATCGACCCACCGGCGCCGGTCACCAGCACCCGTCGATTCGAAAGGTAGCTCGCGCTCTGCGAAACGTCGATCTCCACTGGCCGCCGGCCCAGGAAATCGGTGATGTCGAGATCGCGCAGATCGGTGATGGCTACCCACGGCCGGAGCAGCTCCGCAAGCGGTGGGAGCACCTTCACTCTGAGGCCCGCATCCATTGCCACCATGGCGATTCGCCGTACGCGCTCGCTATCCGCGTGGCGGTCCGCAATGACGAGTAGCTCGGCCCGAGTGGCCGCCACCACTCGCTCCGTGTCAGCACAGGTGCCTCGAACCTGGACGCCGCAGACGCGAAGTCTCTGGACGCACGGATTGTCATCCAAGATCGCTACGGGTAGGTAGCTTCCTGTGGGGTCGGAGAGCATGGCCCGCACCAGCTGCTGGCCGTCGGTCCCTGCGCCGAACACGATCACCCGCCGCGCACAGCCGTAGTCGGGCCGGGACTTGCGTTCCCAGCTCCGCCTCACCGCAAGGCGTGCACCGACGTGCAGCAGGAGAGCGAGCGGGATGGCAATGAGAGGCACCGAGCGCGGCAAGGCCGGCTGGAGCACAAGATTCGCGGAGAAGACAATCAGGCCGACCAGGGGAACCGCTCGGCTGACACTGATCGCATCCTCCACCGTGCCGATGCAGTACCTGCCCTGGTAGCTGTGCGACACTATCGTCGCAACCAGCACCTGCGCGACCAATGCGACGGCGCTGGCTTCCGCCAGACCTGAGAAGTTGACCTCGATGACGTTCTCGACCCGCAGAGTCGCCGCGATGGACAGAGCAATCACCCAGGCGCTGACATCCCATCCCACGAGAGCAAGTTGACGAACCTTCCACGCCAAACCATGCGACCATGGATGGTTTTCCATAATTCACCCCTGAATAATTTCAGCGATGTGCAGCGGCATAAGCATGAACGCTTCCCTCACGTGTAGGGTCCCGACAACATGTGTTCCTCCGTCCAGCCAGAGCACGGCGCAAAAATTGTGCGCAACCGGGTGTCACGTGCAGGGCTTCAGAGAATGAAACGAAGCCGGCAAAAGAAGAGCTATCGAATCAAGTCTGCGCGAGCCCACCTTCGCTCCATCAGCACGCAAGCAATCGCCGCCAGGTGCGGCCGGCTCGCCCGCTTGCTTATCGGAAGTGTGAAACGATTATTACAGGCGGGACCAGCGACGCACATCCCCAATATTTAGGACCGCCCGAGAGTAGACAGCTAGCGACCAAGCGTCGCTAGGGTCGCGCAAGGGTGGTGTCTTTAGTCTTAGGGTGATGCGGTGGCGGGGGTAGCAGGCGTCGGTGACCTTGCCGGTGGCGATTTCCAGCGCGGCGAACAGAGTGGTGGTGTCGTGGCGGACATAGCCATAGGTCTGGCGCTCGGGAATGCACGGTCGCATGGGCAGCATCAGCGCGGTCCGACCCAGTGCCTGGATCTGGGACTTCTCATCTACCGACAGCGCGATCGAGTTCTGCGGTGGGTTGAGATACAGTCCGACCACGTCGCGGACTTTGGCTTTGAGCTCCGGGTCGGTGGAGAACTTGAACGTCTCGCACCGCCAGGGCTGGATTCTGAACCACCGCCACAATCGGATGATCGAGTCATGCGACACCGCAGTACCCGAGCGACCCAACCAATCCGCTAACAGCCGACTCGACTCGCCGCCGCCACAATCACCGAGCGCTAAGGGCGGCGAGGCACGGTTACCTTCGGTCCCCGCTCAGCGGAGGCGACGGTCTCAGGCTACTGACGGGGCGAGACATTGGTTCCCGAATTCGTCTGCGGGGGAGATGAAGCCACCGTTTGGAAAGAATCGCCCGTAAGAACAGCACCGTTAGGGTGCTGCGTCGTGACGGCAACAGCGGGCGACCAGGGGACTGGTGATGACTGTTCGATGTCCTCCTCGGCAGGAAAAACGAAATCGTCGTTTCTGCGAATTCGTCGAGCGGCGAACCGGTCCCATGCATGAGCAGTCATTATTGTCGCGATAATCCCGAGTATCAAAGAGGCCGCTGACGCAGCTAACGATGTTCCGAGAACGAGCTTCGGAGGTGTGGCATCAACAACGCTCTGTAATCTGATAGCGTTCCGCGCCGGCACGTTAAGGGCATTCTGACGGTCAACCAATTCCTGTTGCGCCATGCCCATGACGCGAACTACGATATCCGCACTCGTCGCCGGGTCCGGGCTCTGTGCCGTGACGCTAATGAACGGTTCCTGCTGCCCATCGCCAACAGCGACGCTACCCGCGTTTTTCACCGTGAAGGTGTCCTTGCCTGCCGTTAATCCAAGTTCGGTAGCAACTTCCGGTGCATTCAAGGCCTGAACCACAATCAAGGCGGTCGTGTTCAGGCTGGCATCGAAGGTGAGCAGCGGGTTGGCCGAGTTCAATCCGGGCGGCTTCGGTTGCACCAGCACCGCGGTACCGTCTGACCTGTACTGCGGAGGAACGAGACTGAACGCCACACCGGCAATGGCCAACGATAAGAGCAACCCCGGCGCCGTGATGTACCATCTGACGAGCAGGACTCGCATCGTCTTCGACAAGGTCACGCCTCCAGCCCTTCCCCCGTTGACGTCGTCCTGATCAGCTGCACCTCACCGTTACGTTCCTCGATTGCCCCAGCGAGGGCATCGTCAAGACTGACGAAGTCTGGGACACAAGGCCAGAAACCGGTCGAGGAAGCCGTGAGGCTTGACAGGCCGTTTCATAATCGCGATAAGGGATCATGCGGGCGGGTGGTAGCGATCGGTTCGCGATCCGGGTCATCAGCGTCCAGTTGATCCGCGTGCGCACCACGCTTGCCAGCCATGACGTGTGTCAAGGATCTTGGACAGTTCCTCCAGGTATGTTGGTCAGGCCGCTTGTCCGGGTCTGATGATCGACGAGTGTTGTAATGTTGGACAGTGACCGCCCTGACGCGCAGCGAGCAGACAGCGCTTCCCACGCCGCTGCGTTGTCCGGCCGCAGTGGCTGCGGTGGCCGCCACCCTGGTGCTCGCGGTGTTCGCGGTGCGCTACGCGGGCGGCGCTTCGCCACGTTGGCTCGATGTTCGGGCTGATTCGGTTGTCGCCGCCGTCTCCGGTCGCGGCCGATTGTGGTGGGTGCTGCTCAGCCTAGGAAATCCGCCGCAGGCCGTGGTGATTGCAGTAGTGCTGGCTGCGGTAGCGCAGGTCCTCGGGCGCCACCGTCTTGCCCTGCTAGCCATCGTCGGACCAGGACTCACCGGTGCCGCCACCAGTGCCCTGAAGCCACTCGTCGGCCGGATCCTCAGGGGTGACTTCGCCTACCCGAGCGGGCACGCGGGTGTCGCCACCGCCTTCGGGCTGGTCACCGCGCTGTTATTCATCAGCGTCCTGCACCTGAGCCGCACGAGTGCGGCCCTGATCCTCGCGGCCGGGGCGTTGCTCGCGGGTGGTGCTATGGCCGTCGCGCTGATCGTGCGCGACTGGCACTACCCCACCGACACCATCGGCGGTTTCTGTACCGCAGTAGCCGTCGTACTGGGCACCGCGCTGTTGATCGACCGTGCCGCCCGGTGGCGCGCCGGGAAGGCGTGATCTGGTTTTCAGCAACTCGTCATGCTCTGGATCCCACGCAGCATCCCGGATGAGGAGTTTACCGTCACCGGCACCGCGGATAATCCGTCTACCGACCTGCTCGCCGGCTGGCTGCGGTCCTGCCTATAGTCCCGGTGCGACACCAGCGCTGCCGGCGGTGTCACAGGGGCTGTGGGTGGGGTGGAGGCCGGTGAGGAGGGCATCGAGGCCGTATTCGAACCGTCCGTGCTGGTGTGCGCCGTTGAGATGGTCGGTGACGGTGGTGATGGAGGGGATCTGCTCGGGTGGCAGGGCGGAGTAGTCCCGTGGATCGACGCTGCCCATCTGGTGGTAGCCAACGGTGTAGGTATACAGGGCGAAGAAGGCGTTGGCGGCTTCGGGTGGGGAGAACCTGGCCTGGAGCAGGAGCCCAAGTCCTCGTTCCATGATTCGTAGGCCGTGGGGGCCGATCTTCACCTTGGCGCTGTAGACCCGGGCCAGGCCGGGGTGCGCGGTGAGCACCTGGTGGAAGCTGCATACCAGCGCTCGCATCTGGGTGGCCCAGTCGCCCGCGATGGTGGAGAGGTTGACCTCGCCGAGCATGAGGTCGCTCATGAGGTCCACCAGTTCCTCTTTGTCGCGGACGTGGTTGTAGAGGGCCATCGGGGAGACCTGCAGCTCGGTGGCCAACGCACGCATGGTCAACGCGGAGAGGCCGTGCTCGTCAACCAGGCGTAGGGCGGTGCGCACCACTCGGGGTCGGGTCAGTGCTAGCCGCGGCATCTCGGCCTGGCCTGGGTCGAGCCCTACCCAGGTGGGTTGGTCGACACGGGCTCGCGAGGTACTCGGCTGGTTGGTCACAGTGATCCTTCCTGGCTCCGCCGCTCACATGAGCAACCAGATACGCCACATACATCGTACACGTGTGGGTGACGTCGGTTCGGTCTCAACGCGGTGACGCCGTACTCCTCCATATACAGCGTATGAACTGTTACCGACGTACATCCCCTTGTGGAGCTGTCATGACAGCGTGCAGCACGACAGAATTCCGACCCACCCCACCGTGCGCGATACCCCACGCCGACGCGAGGGTCCCCGCGCCGAGGAGCTCTCCACCACCAGCGCGGTCCACCACGGGGACGGGCAGGCGAGCAGCCTCGACGGGCACCACTCACGACACCCCCGCCATGCTGGAGGCCGCGGACCTGCTGCTGCGGGCCAGGAAGGGTGACCCAGGGGCGTGGCAGGACATCATCCGCCGCTACAGCGGCGTCGTCTTCGCGAAGGTACGCACCTTCCGACTGCAAGACGCCGACACGCTCGACGCGGTGCAGATGACCTGGCTACGGCTAGCGGAAAACATCCACCGAATACAACACCCCGAGCGCCTCAGCGGCTGGCTAGCCACCACCGCCACCCGGGAATGCCTCCACATCCTGCACCACGCTCACCACACCCCAACCCCTACCGACACCGTGGTGGACACCCTCGCCGACCCCGCCGCAAGCCCCGAACAGCGCATCATCGACACAGAAACAGCGCAGACACTGCGCAAACTGGTCGCCGAGCTACCACCTCGCCGACGAAAACTGCTGCAAGCACTGTTCACCGACCACCCCCCGCCCTACGCCGAACTAGCGGCCACCACCGGAATCCCGATCGGCAGCATCGGCCCAACCCGCAACCGGGCACTACACCAACTCCGGCACATGCTCGAAAACCACTAATTCACCCCACCTGGTGGGACGTGGCGGCTCTTCATCGTCGTACCCGCCTCCACTCGCCCTTGACAACGTACATATGAGAGTACATTGTACTTATGTATTAACGATGGATACCAGCTCGGTGCTGACCGGACAGACCCCTCACCGAGCCACCCGATACGGATCACCCCGACACCGGAGCACGAGATGGCGTATCACCAGGCACAGAAGGTGTTCACGACCCACGGAGATCTCAGGACCCGGCCTGCCGTGGACAGCAGCATCAACCACGTGTCCAGCGGTGCCCTCGGCCCGCCGTGGGAGACTCCGACCCTCGACAGGGACGGCAACACCGCGGGCCGGGTCACGGCCATGACGATGCTTACCCGGCTGCAGGGATGGGGAGCACCGTACCTGCGGCTGGTGCTGTGGGCCCTTCGTCACTTTCACCCGCTGGTCCAGCAGCGGGCGCTGTCGTTCATCCATTTCGCGCACTTCTCGGTCCTCGACGGGCTCGCCGTCAACGCAGCCACCGGGGCGGGCGCCCGCAAGGACACCTACCTGCTGTTCGAGAGCAACTTCAACGGCCTGTGGCAGGAATACATCGAAGCGTTCTGCCATGTCATCGGGCTGGACATCAACGTCCTCCTCGCCGGTTGCGAAGGCTTCCCCGGGCTGGTTCCGGCGCGGGGGTTCAAAACCTTCATGGAACACCATGAGTTCCTCACCGAGCACTACTACGCGGCGTACCCGCAGGCCAGCACCACACTGATCCGGGCTGCAGCGGAGCTCGACGGGGACCTGGCCAGGATGCGCAAGCTGGCCGCCGGACTCGATGACGACGCGTTCGCTCGGGCCTGGTACGACCTGCTGGCCCTCTCGCGGGTCCAGGCCAACCTGGCCGGTCAGGCCTGCACCCAGCCCGGTCTGGCCGCCTACCTCCGCCAGCTCGTCTTCGGCCGGAAGAACGTGGCGGGTAAGGCCTACGCGTTCGTCGCCCTCACTCCCCTGCAACCCGGTCGGGTCGAGGAGCTGCGAGCCTACCTACGGCGCCTTCCCCGCGACGCCCAGAGCCCGCTGGCGAACGTGGCGGGAACCCACGTCGGGCGCTGGGTGGTGCTCGACCGGGTGTTCCACGACAGCTGGCCTGAGCAGTTCGAGGTCCTGGACCCGGCTTACCTGCTGTTCACCGCCGTGTTCGACATGACATCACGCGACGCCCTCGCCAGCTACCTGGACCGGCTGCTGTCAGGTCTGGGCACCGAAGCCGACGCCATCTGGGGGTTCTGCCAAGGCTGGCCGTCGGACGGCGGTCAGCGCGAGCGCAACGCCTACCTGCGCCACCACCAGCGCGATGCCCAGTTCCTGTTCGCCGGCTACCCGAGCAGCGTCGCCGAGATCCGCCGTGCTCTGACCAACCGCGAGTTGCTGGTGGGCTTCGCCAAGCAGGCCCAGACTCTGGCCCCTCACCAGCTACGGGCCGCCTTCCTCGCGGCCATCGCCACCGGCGCTGACCGTTCCGCACACCGGGGAGATAAACGATGATCCGCCTAGAACTCGACGACATCCAGGACATCCTACTCGGTTACCCCCGTTTCCCCCACGCCAAGTTTTTCTTCCTTCGCCTCAGAGCGGCCGACAAATCCCGGAACTGGCTGGCCCGCATCACTGAACACGACATCACCACCGCCGACAGGCGGCACAACGGCTCGGCCTCGGCACTGAACCTCGCCCTCACCTGGACCGGGTTCGCAGCGCTCGGGGCAACGGAGGAGACGCTCGCCACCTTCCCCGTGGAATTCCAGTCGGGCATGGCCCGCCGCGCCAGCCAACTCGGCGACATCGATGTCAACGACCCCCGGCGCTGGGAGCCAGGCGGTCCGGGCACCACCGGGCTACACGCCGTCGTGATCGTGCACGCCGCCACCGCAGCGCATCTGGAGCAACGCGGCCAGCGGGTTCGCGAGGGCCTCGTCGACGTCGGCGAGATTGTGGCCGAGCAGGACGGCAAGCGACTGCAGGGCCCTCCGCGCGCGGTTGACGCGAACCGGGACAAGCCCGTTTCCCGGGAACACTTCGGTTTCCTCGATGGGATCTCCCAGCCAGTCATCGAAGGACTGCGCGACGTCGACGCAGCGTTGCTACCCGGCCAAGGCGTCCGCCGCAGCGACGGCACCTGGCGGCCGCTGCGAGCCGGGGAGATCATCCTTGGCTATCCCGACGAGGAAGGCGTCCAAGCCGCCAGCCCCACCCCACCCACGCTGGGCCGCAACGGCACCTACCTGATCTACCGCAAACTGCGCCAGAACGTCGCGGCCTTCCGACGCCTGATAGCCGAACATGGCAAGCACTACCCCGGAGGACCGGAGGAACTGGCCGCCAAAATGGTGGGACGCTGGCCCAACGGCACCCCTCTCACGCCTCCCGACAAGCACCGCGGCGCCAGCGACAAGAGCCGCCACCGTGCCTTCACCTTCGCCGAGGACCTCGACGGACGCCAGTGCCCCATCGGCGCGCACATCCGCCGAGCCAACCCCCGCGACGGCGTCACGTCACAAGACCGGCTCGTCCACCGCCACCGCATACTGCGCCGGGCAATCTCCTACGGCCCCCCGCTCCCTGACGGCGTGCTCGAGGACGATGGCCAACCGCGGGGCCTGTTGTTCGTCTGCCTGTGCGCAAGCATCTCCCGCCAGTTCGAGTTCATCCAAGGACAATGGATAAACGACGGTAACAGCCTCGGCCTGGGCAACGATCAAGACCCACTCCTCAGCAACAGCAGTCAGGGAACCAACCTCACCATTCCCAGCCACCGACCCTACTTTCTGTCCCCCATCCCCCCACTGGTCACCATGCGCGGCGGAGAGTACTTCTTCCTTCCCGGGCGCAGCGCCCTCACCCGCCTCGCCTGCCCATCGACGCGGTAGCAGAAAATCACCGCTGTCTGCGCATATGACGGTATCAATGGTGGTGGCTCCCTCCTCTTTACGAGTCGAGGGCTGGTTAACCACCACGATTGACCGCTGTTCCGCGTCACAGAGCTGAGGAAGGAGAACTTGTGACCAAGCCCATTGTCTCGACCGCCCAACCGGGAGCCCTGCTGACTAAGTTCGTCGACCCACTGCGCATCCCGCCGGTGCTGCGTCCCGACCGGGACGACACGCTGCCCCACCTGAGCGTACGCATGCGCACCACGCAGGTGCAGCTGCACTCGCAGCTGCCCCCGACGACGGTGTGGGCCTACGACGGCCACTTCCCTGGCCCGACCTTCGACATCCAGAGCGGTCAGCGCCTCCGGGTCTCCTGGGCGAACGAGATCACCGGAAAGATCCCGGTGGTCGACGTCCACGTGGACGAGGCCATGCCTCGGCCAGTGAATGTTCCGGGTCTGAGCGGCGGCACTCCGAACTCCGACGTCGCTCAGCTACCTGCCTGGACCGTGGTGCACCTGCACGGTGGCCGTATCGGCGGCGGCCACGACGGCTGGACCGAGAACGCGGTGCTCACCGGAAATGTTCAGCTCTCCGAGTACGCCAACGACCAGCCCGCGATGGCGCTGTGGTACCACGACCACGCCATGGACATCACCAGGTTCAACGTGATGGCCGGACTGGCCGGGATGTACTTAATCCGGGACGAGGAGGAGGAGGCTCTCGGTCTGCCGAGTGGTAAGTACGAGGTGCCGCTGGTCATCTGCGACCGCAACTTCACCACGGCTCCCAATGGTGACCTGACCGGCGAACTGCTGCACAAGACCGCCGGCGGGCTGCCGTTCTTCGGACCGTTCACGCTGGTCAACGGCGTGATCTGGCCCTACCTGGAGGTCGAGCCGCGCTGGTACCGGTTCCGCCTCCTCAACGCGTCCCACACGCGATTCTACCGGCTAGTCCTCCTTGACCAGGATGACCTACCGGTGCCGGACACCATCCGACAGATCGGTACGGACTCCGGGCTGCTACCCACGCCGCTCCGGCTCCCCGGGCAGGGGCTGGTTCTCGCTCCCGCTGAGCGGGCTGACCTGCTCATCGATTTCCGCGACCTGGGCGGGCAGTCGCTGCGACTGGTCAGTACCGCGGGGCAGCCGTTCAACGGCGAACCGCTGCCATCCGGCATCAAGCCTGGCGAACCCAACCCAGCTATGTTGCTGCCCGAGCCCGACGTGATGCAATTCCGGGTATCCGAGGACCCGGTCACCGATCCGTTCACGCTGCCCGCCACGGTGTCCAGCTCCTTCGTCCGGCTCAGCCACCACACGCTTCCAGAGCACGAGCACCGGCTGCTGGTCCTGACGCAGAACCCGACGAATCTTCGCTTCGAGCTGTGGGAAATGAAAGAACTACTCCCGCCCGAGCCGCTGCCCGCGCCAGGCACGGTGGTGGACGGCATCATCCAGATCACCGGAGCCGACGAGACGACGAAGACTTACCAGCGCAAGTCGAGGCTGTTCGAGGACACGGTCAACTGGTTCGTCGAGTACGACGGCTGGGAGCAGTGGAGGATCCTCAACCTCGGCGCGAACCCCCCCGGTGGAACGCCCCCGGTCATCCAAAGGCTCCCGGTCACCCATCCGATGCACCTGCACCTCGTCCGCTTCCAGGCGCTGAGCCGGGACGTGTACGACGTCACCGGGTTCAAGCCGGAGCTGGGCGGCACCGAACAGCCGATCACCTACAAGAAGCCGGGTGTTCTCGACTCGAATGAGCAGGGCTGGAAGGATGTCATCCGTGTTGGCCCGGGAGAGATACCCGATCCAGCGAAGATGCTTGATACAGGGGAAATCGTCAGCATAGCCGCGCAATTTTCCGGTGCCACGGGTCGGTTCATGTACCACTGCCACTTCCTTGAGCACGAGGACGACGGCATGATGCGACCGTTCGTGGTGACGCCAGCCGAAGTCATGAAGCTGGACCCGGACATGGGGGGCGGCGGGATGCCCATGTGAATGCGGGACATCCTGGTCGCCTCCCACCGTAACGCCACCTCGGCGGTCCGAGGCGAGGCTTCTTTAGCGCTACCGGCTCAGCGCTTGAAATCGTGACCGGTGAACTGTCGATAGCCTTGCGCGGTTACCCGACTCAAGGCGGCTTTGACCAACCCATATACCGCGCCTTGCAGCGCACCGGCGACCAACACGTCACGGATATCGCGATCTAGTTCAGTGGGTTCGGGTACCTCATCTGTGCCGGACATGGCGTGCCAGAGACGGGTGAATGCGGCGCCAGCCAGCGCGCCCCCCACGACGCCACTGGCCAGGCTCACCAACTCGTAAGTCATCTTGCTTCGGGATGTCACGATCTGCGCACCCTTCGCACGATGACCACCAGAGTGATCAGCGTGACTCCAGCGGTTGCCAGTCTGGCCCACCGGTCCATCTGTGTCTGGCCAACCGCCTCGCGAGTCCGCTCGGCGGCGTCGATGGCCCGCTTACCCAACTCGCTGGCGCGCTCTTTGGCTCGGGCTGGCACGTTGACCTTATGAACCAAGGCTTCCACAGTCCCGCCCAGGTCACTACGTAGCTCCTGGATCTCCTCGTGGAGCCGCTCTTCCTGGGGTGATCGCTGGTCGCTGCTCATCGGTGCATGCTCTCCTTCATCGTCTCGATGTCGTGCTTCGTGCTCTGCATGGCCTGTTCGGGCACCGGAGGCGCCGACTTGCGCACCTGCGAGATCCCGGCTGCCGATACCACCCCAGCGAGCACCAGAAGTGCTGCACCGATGATCAACGCAGCCAACCATGCTGCCAGCACGGTCGCCAGTCCCAGCACCGCGGCCGCGACCAGCGCGCCGAACCCCAGCAACGCCACCACCGCGCCAGCACCCCCGATCCCAACCCCCATCCCGGCCTGGGCGCCCTTGCGTTTCATCTCAGCAGTAGCCAACGCGATCTCATCTCGCACCAGCGCGGAGACTTGCGCCGATAGCCGCTCCATAAGCTGGCCGACAGAGGGACCATCATCGGTGGCATGCCCCGGGTCGTGAATCGTCATACCGTTCTCCTTGCGCCCTTAGGTGTGTCTGTAGAATCTCAACCTCAGACGTGACATACCCGGCATCCGGGCTGGTTAACCCGTGCCAGGAAGAATCCAGCCAGCAGATCGCTCTCGACGTCGGCGAGCCTCTCCTCGGTCGTCGGTGCCCCCCGCTCACGAAGGTCACACGCAGGTCACGCACCGAGGCTAGAGTCAACTAGTGCCCCCTCGCAGATGCTCGACGCTGGGGTGAGTGGTTTCTCGCCGTGGGCCAGTTCCCGTCGGGCATTCGGAGGCCATGCTGGGTCCATCCAGCGGTCGGTGACGGTGGGGGCAACGGGTGTGGAGTAGTTCCGCTGGTGGCTGGGTAGTCCTGGGCGTTTGGCTGACTACTGGAGGAGCGCGTGTATACCACGAGCGCGGCGCAGTCGTTGTGGCTTGAGGCACTGCCTGGCGAGAGTTATCCGCGCTTGGCAGGTGATCGGGCGGTGGATGTCGCGGTAGTGGGCGGTGGCATCACGGGGCTGACCACGGCGTTGCTGCTGGCTTATCGGGGGGCGCGGGTAGCCGTGATCGAGGCGGACCGGGTGGGTGGTGGTGTCACGGGTAACAACACCGCGAAGGTTACTGCGCTGCAGTCCACGGTGTATTCCTCTGTGCAACGGGCGCACGGCCGGCAAGCCGCCGCTGACTACGCGGCCGGCAGCGTGGCTGCGGTACGCCAGGTCGCGATCCTCGCCGAGCAGGAGAGCATCGAGTGCGATCTGGTGCACCGGCCGGCTCTCACGGTTGCCGTCGATGAGGCCGAGTTACCCACGGTGCAACGGGAGGCCGAGGCGGCCGCGGACGCGGGACTGCCGGTGGTGTGGGCCCACGAGGTCGATCTTCCCTTCCTGGTGAGGGGTGCGGTGCGGCTGGACGATCAGATTGCGCTGCATCCGGTGCGCTATGCGCAGGGACTGGCCGAGGCGGTTCGCAGGGCGGGGTCGGAGGTGTATGAGGGCACCCGGGCGACGGGGTTGCACGAGGGTGCGCCGTGTCGGGTGAGGACCACGGGGGGAGTGGTGAGCGCTGGTCACGTCGTGATCGCGACGCATTATCCTGTCTTCGATCGTGGTGGGTATTTCGCGCGGTTGGAAGCGATCCGCTCTTATTGCATCGCCGCCGCAGTGCGGGGTCCGTTACCGAGTGGGATGTCGATCAATGTGGGTAGCCCCATTCGATCGGTCAACACCTATGGCGAGTTGCTCCTCGTCGGTGGAGAGAGCCATCCTACCGGAGCGCGAGGCGTTGATGAGCAGCGCTTCGGACGGTTGGCGGATTTTGCGCGCCGGCACTGGGACGTCACCGAGATCAGCCATCGGTGGTCCGCTCAGGATCCGACGTCCTACGACCAGCTACCGCTGATCGGCCGGTACACGCCGGTGTCATCGGCGGTGTATGTGGCGTCGGGCTTTATGAAGTGGGGGCTGGCCGGCGGAACCATGGGCGCGGTGATCCTGGCCGATCTCATCAGTGGCCGCCAGCCCGAGCCGTGGGCGAAGCGGTTCAGCCCGCATCGGGTGTCGCTGCGTTCCGCGTCGCGGCTGGTGAGGATGAACGCGAAGGCCGGAGCTGATCTGCTCGTTGATCGGATTCTGCCGGCGGAGGTATCCAGCGTCGCGGAGGTGCCGGCCGGTGAAGCTCGGGTGGTCCGCGACGGTCTGGGGAAGGTCGGCGTGTTCCGGGAACCTGAGGGCACCCTGCATGTCGTGTCACTGCGGTGCACTCACCTGGGTTGCCTGCTGCGTTTCAACGGTGCGGAGCGCAGTTGGGACTGTCCCTGCCACGGCTCGCGCTTCGATGTTGATGGCTCGGTGCTTGAAGGACCCGCCGTGCGAGCACTACCGCGCCGGCAGCTGATCGACCCCACTGCCGGAAATCGGGAGTAAACCCTTGGAATTGGACAGGGTTGCCCGCCCGAGAGGAGATTCTCGGGCGGGCTCGGGACAGTGCTCAGGTGACAGCCGGCCCAGCGTGTTCACTGCCGGACATCTTCTTCAGGAATTCGTGGCAACGTTTCGCGCGTTGGGAATCGTCCTCCATTACCTGCCGGAAGAAAGCCGCAATATCGTCGAGGCCCGCGTTCTCCGCGTCACGCACATACTGGCCGTAGTCATGACCTGCCTTCAACGAGTGGTACTGAACCGACACCAAATCGAACGTCACATCATCGAACCCGGTTTCTCCGGTAGCCATCGCATTCTCTCCTGTGAGTCGTCGCCGTACCGAAGGACTGCATCACCGCGGAGCGGTGTGTGACAGTGGAGTACCCCGACTGCTTCAACGTATGCACCCCCGTGCCCCGCTGCCGCTCACGCAGCCCCCTCCGCGCTCATCGCTGTGCCCTGGCCGGCGCCGTGTGAAACCATGGGGTGACGCGGTGGCGATGCAGGAGGTGTCATGGGCGACGACTCTTTCGAGGAGTTCCGGCACACTTCACCGGGATGGTCTCTCGAGCAGGAGCTGGAGGTAGCGGCAGAGGTCTACGGACCCGAGCCCAAGGGGCTTCACACCCCTGGATCCGAGTTGAGCGACGAAGAGCTCCTCGAGCGATACAGGTCACTTCTCGGTTTCGACCTGAAGTGGGAGACGTAGTCGCCACAAACGGCCGCGAGCGTGTAGCGAGTCGAGCTGGTGAAGAGGCTGACGCCGCGCGATGCCGACGATCTCCTCGATGTCAGCCTGCTCTTGCAGCGCCGCCAGGACCGAGGTACCAAGGTTTCCGGTAGCACCGGTCACGGCCACCCGCATGCCACTCCCCCTCCGCGGGATCATCGCCGCCAGCAGGCGGCGCGCTACACCACTGGCTACCCATGGCGCTGCTCCCCAAACGGCCAGCGACGTAGACGCACCCACTGGGTACTTGGTCGGTGTCTGGACTTCGACCAGCGGGAACCCCTGCGTCGGCCCATGCCGCCACCAGCCCTAGCAGCTCCAGCAGAGCATCAGCAACGATGCTTATCCCGAGGCATCAGCAACGATGCTTACCCCGAGCGAATCACGATCAAACCTAGGCCGCTGGCGGGATGGTTTGCCACCGGCACCAGCCGGGTAGCCCCTATACAGGCCATCAGGGTGGACCATCAAGGCGATCCACTGTGGTGGGGGGTGGCAGAAGTCAACGGCATCGAAGTCCACCAATGTCGATGGGAGGAGCTAGTTATGACCGAGCAATCTCCGGGAGTCGCGCAGCCACCTTACCCGAGGGAGCCCAACGTCCACTCCGGGGGCAAGCAGGAACCTGGCGGCGACCGAGAGTTGCCTCCGTACGATGAGCGGCAGAAGACTGGCAAAGATCAGGACGAGCTGGTGAGGGAACGCGGTGGCGCGGGTTCGTCAGAAGCGGGCCCTCGAGTGGTCTCGCAAGCCGAGCGCGAGGGTGTGCCCCCCACCGACACCACCGCGGCGAGTCCGCTGGGTGTCGGAGAGTCGGTCGTCACGCAGGGGAACGAGCGACTGCTCAAGGCCGCAGACCAAGAAGCGACGCACCGCTCGGATAAGATGGATACCGGCGTGGGGGGTCACTCCAAGAATATCGACCCGGAAAGCCCAGAGATGCTCAGGGGTGATCAGGGAGGCTGATAGAGAGTAGCTGACAGAGTGTCGCCCCGTTCCTGGGAACGGGGCGACACTCGCGACGGTACCGAGTCCCACGCCGGCCTCCCTGTCAGTTTATGTGCATGAGCGCGATGGTTGCGGGGAATGCCGGAGCTGGTAGAGGCCCCGCTTGGGCGCGTGTCCAGGATTCAAGGGAGGGACCGTGGCCACTTTGACTGTTGCCGATCATCTGTTGGGTCGCTTGCGGGACTGGAGGGTGGACACGGTTCGCCTATCCCGGTGATGGGATCAATGGGTTGCTGGCGGCGTGGGGACGGGCGGAAAACCGGCCGCGGTTCGTGCAGGCCCGGCATGAGGAGATGGCGGCCTTCGAAGCGGTGGGGTACGCGAAGTTCACCGGGCGCCTCGGGGTATGCGCGGCGACTTCGGGGCCTGGAGGGATCCATCTGCTGAACGGCTTGTACGACGCCAAGCTCGATCACGTCCCGGTGCTGGCGATCGTCGGGCAGACCAATCGCAGCGCGATGGGCGGCGCCTACCAGCAGGAGGTCGACCTGCTGAGCCTGTTCAAGGACGTCGCCAGCGACTGCCTGCAGATGATCACTGTGCCCGAGCAACTGCCCAATGTGCTGGACCGGGCGATCCGGATCGCCTTGGCGCGACGAGCGCCGACTGCGGTCATCGTGCCGGCTGATGTGCAGGAGTGGGCGTACTCGCCGCCGAGCCACGAGTTCAAGATGGTGCCCTCCAGCCTGGTGATCTGCTGGCCCGAGCTCGTGCCGGACCAGGATGCGCTGCGTCAGGCGGCGGAGATTCTCAACGCTGGCCGTAAGGTTGCGATCCTGGCGGGCTCCGGTGCTCGGGGCGCCGCTGCGGAGCTGGAGCAGGTCGCCGACCTGCTCGGGGCCGGGGTGGCCAAGGCGCTGCTGGGCAAGGACGTGCTCTCCGACGAGCTGCCGTATGTGACCGGGTCGATCGGGCTACTGGGGACGCGGCCGAGTTATGAGATGATGCGCGGGGCCGACACCTTGCTGACGGTCGGGTCGAGCTTTCCCTACACCCAGTTCATGCCCGAGTTCGACCAGGCCGCGCGGTGCAGATCGACCTTGACCCGGTCATGATCGGCATGCGTTATCCCTACGAGGTGAACCTGGTGGGTGACGCGGCGGCCACCCTGTGCGCGCTGCTGCCACTGCTGGTCCGCAAGCACGACCGGTCCTGGCGCGAGAGCGTCGAGTCTCTTGTGGCCCGCTGGTGGGAGACGATGGCGATGGAGGCTGGCGTCGAGGCGGATCCCATCAACCCGATGCGGCTGTTCGCTGAGCTGAACCCCCGGTTGCCCGATAACGTGATCGTCACCGCCGATTCGGGATCGGCGGCCAACTGGTACGCCCGGCAGCTGAGGTTTCGGGACGGGATGCGCGGGTCGCTGTCAGGGACCCTGGCCACCATGGGCCCTGGAGTGCCCTACGGGATCGGGGCGAAGTTCGGCTGCCCGGACCGGCCGGTGATCGTGTTCGCCGGAGATGGCGCGATCGTGGATTATGCCGGGTTCGCGGCCAGCCTCGGGCTGGCCGCCATCGCGGTGAACAAGCCCGACGACATCGCCCCGGCCTGGGAGCGTGCGCTGGCCGCCAACCGGCCGACGTTGCTCGATGTGCGCTGTGACCCGAATGTGCCCCCGGTGCCGCCGCACGCCACCCTCGAGCAGATGACCGATGCGGCCAAGGCGCTGCTGGCCGGCGACGAGGACCGTTGGGGCGTGGTCAAGGAAGGCGTCAGGACCAAGCTCCAGGAGTTCCTACCACACCGGGAAGGCTGAACTGCCCCACTGGCCGCAAGCCCCGCCCCGCGTTGTCCAGACATCCGTATAGACGGCTACCCTGGCCCCATCATGAGGTCGTGCGCTTCACAGCGTGGGTGACGACGTCGGTCAACTGGCCGTTGGTGCGGTAGATATGGCGTTGCGCGGTTGCTCCATTGCCGCGTTCGAGCACGGTGGTGACCAGATCTTCGACAATCTCGAGCTCGCGTTGATCGTCCAGCACCGGCCGGAGGTGGTCCACAAGCGTGCGGATCACCTGAACTGCCGGCGCGGGCCGGCCCGTCGGATCGAGGAGATCACCGTCGAGTCCTGATCGAGCGGCTCGCCAGGCCGCAAGCCGAAGCAATTCGGTCCGAATCGCCGGTGGGGGCACACCGGCCCGCCACGACCGCGCCGCTGTTTCGACAAGGGCTCTGCCCAGGGCCGCCACCAGCACGACATCGTCGGCGGTGAGGCAGACATCGGCAACGCGCACTTCCACCGTCGGGTGCTCGTGGGACAACCGCGCGTCGAAGTAGATCATCCCCTCATCGAGCAATGTCCCCGACTCGACCATTGCTCGGGTGGTGGCGTGGTAGGTCTTGGCGGAGCCGAAGATCTCGGTCGGCCCAGCCGAGGGCCAGCGACCCCACACTCGCGACCGAAAGCTGGCGTAGCCACTGTCCTGGGCCTGCCAGAACGGCGAGTTGGCACTGAGCGCGAGCAGACAGGGCAGCCAGCCGCGGATGCGGTCCAGAACCGCCACTCCCTCCGACTCAGACTCAACCTGAACGTGAATATGGCACCCGCAGGTGAGCTGCTCCTCAGCGATGAGACCGAACTCCTCAACCATCCGCTGGTAACGAGGCGATGAGGTGATCGACGGATCGGCCGCCAGCGGCGACGTCGCCAGTGCGGCGACCCTGGCGCCCCTGCGCTCGGCGGCGTGGCTTGCGGCGCGCCGCCACCGGCGCACTTCGGATCCGAGTTCGTGCAGTGACGCACAGGGCTGGGTGTTCGTCTCAATCTGCTGGCGCGTCAGCTCCGAGGTAAGGGCTTGATCAGCCGCGTGCGGCCCATCCGCCGCATAACTCAACACCGATCCGGACAGCGCCAGCGCCTGGCCACTGTCCGGATCGACCAGCAGCAACTCCTCCTCCACTCCCACGCTGCGCGCGACCATCTGATCGGGCAACTCAGAGCGCGGCGAACACGCCGGTGACGGGGCTGATCGCACCGACCACGACCACCCGCGCGGCGCTCGGTGACGTATTCATCCCGGCAAAAGGCATGCTCAATCCTTCCGGACACGTCGGTAAGAAGCCCCTGCGGCATAGCGTCGGGATACGAACTCCACGTCTGACCCCGTTGTACCATTCACGCACCGCCAAGCGAGACCACGGCCAAGCGAGACCACGACCGAGCCGCAGCGAAGAAGTCGCGCGGTGTGGCGGCGACCGAAACACCGTAGTCATTGTAGTGCACCGGACCGCCCCGTCGCCTTGACCCACGACCGGCCGCCACGCTGGCTGCTATGTCGTGGGACGAACTCCTAGGATGACGATCGTGACCGACGTCGAGTTCTTCTTCGATCCCAGCTGTCCGTGGACGTGGGTCACCAGCCGCTGGCTGGCGACCGTGGCCTCGCACCGAGACCTGGCTGTGACCTGGCGGACCTGGAGCCTGCCTATGAACAACGAGGGTCGCGAGCTTCCCGCGCACCTTCCGGCCGAGTCGCGGGAGCGGATCCTGGCCGGGAGGGTCTTCTCCGTCGGGGCATTGCGGGTCCTCGAAGCGACTAATGCCAGCGGCGGCAGCGATGCAGTCGGGCGGTTGTACACCGAACTGGGCCACCGAGCCCACAGTGCCGGGGACGGCTTCCCTGAAGGCCTGATCGCCGAGGCGGTGGCCGCCGCCGGACTGCCCGCTGACCTGGTAGGGGCCGCTGAGGAGCAACGCTGGGACGAGCCGATCCGCGCCACCATGAACGAGGTCCGTCAGGCAGTCGGCAACGAGGTGGGAGTGCCGATCGTTGCCACTCGCCACGATGGCGCACTGCGGGCCATCTCGGGCCCGATCATGAGCGAGGTCCCGCCGCTACCGCGGGCGCTGCAACTGTGGGACGCGGTGGCCACCATCGTGAGCGAACCCACCGTGTTCGAGCTGAAGCGCCACCGCAGCGGTGGCCCCAACCCGCCCACGCCCACCGACGAAGTGTGAAAACCAGCGGTCATCAGCCTGGTTTCGGCGGCGCTACCTCGACGCAACTGAGGACCACAGTGCTGACCGTGGGGCCGGCGTCAGCCCCTACGGGCGTCCTCGGGCAGAACCAGCCGTCGCCGACTGAACCGTGGCGGCGACCGGCAAGCCAACCCGCCGCGAAGCCATCCGCTGCTCCCGTTCCTCCTTAACAGTTTAACAAAGAGGGATCCTGGTTGAGGAGCTGCGCCCGAGGAGAGATGAATGCCTCGTACTCCTCCGTCGCGTCGAGCCGGAACAGGCCGACCTTGCAGCAGTTCTGAAAAGCCATACGTACGCGGAAGTGCCGCTGAACCGTTCCTCGCATCGCATCGCTACCGACTAAGCGGAAAACTTCACCCCACGACGCATCGTCAGGAGGGATTTCCAGATTCTGTACAGACGGTGCACCGGTAGCATCCAACTCCTTCGCCAGTCGCTCGACCATCGACCACGCGTAAGGCAATGACTCGCGGATACAATCCACGAATTCGTCGTCTGAAACGGCGCCGCGCTGCGCCTTCTCCAACAGGCTCACAGGAACGTTCAGGGACACTACGCCTCCAGTATCGGTCTAACAGACACTTTTAACGCTACGGCCCGCTCGCTCCCACCGAAACCCCCCGATTAGGCGACCGTCGATCCATGTGCAAATGAGAATATGATCTTCGGTGCGCGATGCACCTCCCAGGATTCGACAGTTAAGACAAATTGGGGTGACCAGAGCTCCAGTACCCCGGCAAAGTCGCGAGAACAGCTGTGACCTGCTGCTACGCCGGGCAAGGATGGAGTGACCAGTGCTGCTGGCATGATCCGATGGTGCCTCCTGCTGACGGGTTTCACATACGCCAGCTGGGTCTCGGGCCGCGTACGTGAGCGCTCGCTCAACTACCGTGGCGATCACTGACCACGACGGCCGGGGCTGTGTTGGCCCATCTGCATCCCGACCATGACGCGGCGGTGTCGATGTACCGCAGGCTGGGATCTGCTGAGGTCGAGGGCCTGGACATCTACGTTGACGTGGCGCCTGCACCGACGGTGCTGGGCAGCTAGCTGCTGGCGGTATTGGCACAGCGAACCGCAGGTACGAGTGACCTCACCTGCAGAAAGTGGCCGTTGACCGGATAGGCCTTGACTACTGGTGTCGGGAGCCGTCGTCGTAGCGTGCCACCAGGCGGCGAGGACGTGATGACGTCAGCCGGGGGCGGCCAACCCGCATGCAGGTGTCACCGTGTTGGCGGGTGCATCAGCGCGTTGGCGTCCAGTGATGTGCTTGCGCCGTGGTCTGCCGGTGCCCTGCCGTCCTGCTCGGTGGGTGGGCAGTTGCAGGGCGGGCTGGGTCACTGTCGGCCGAGTGGGGTGGGTGTGCGGGGATAAGGGTTCGACGTGGCTTGGCCAGACCGTCACAGTGGGGTGATGGCCGGGGAGTTCACCGAGGATGTCGCGGTGTACATCGAGCGGGTGTGGTCGCTGTTGGCGGCCCATCCTGTTGATCATACGTTGGCGCTGACGGTGATCAAGGCTGTCCGGGATGGCCAGCGGTGGTGTGACGAGCCCATGGTGTGGGGCTGGTACGGCGAGGGGCCGGAGGTGTCCGGGGCGGTGCTGCGGACCCCGCCCTATGAGCTGCTGCTGGCGGTGGTGCCCGAGGGCTCGCTCGAGGAGTTGGTGGCCACGCTGCGCGCCCGTCAGGTGGGGGTGCCGGGCGTGTACGGCGACACCGACCTGGTTGAGTGTTTCGCCAGGCGTTGGATCGCCGGCACGTCGTTGCACACGGTCGCGGGGATGCACCAGCGCCTTTACGCATTGACCACGCTGCAACCCCCGACACCGCCGCCCCCCGGCGGCGCTCGCCTGGCAGGGCGCGACGATTTCGATCTGGCGCTGGGTTGGTTCGTCGCGTTTCACCAAGAGATCGGGGGTCGGGTCCTGGATTTGGAGCACACCGTAGGTACGCGGATTGACCACGGGCTGGTGTGGTTGTGGTAAGATCCCGCCGGTGTGGTCGTCTCGTAAGCAGGGCGCAGCCCCACGGTGGCGGGGGTGGCACGCTTAGCCTCGGTGTACACGCCGCCGCAGCATCGGCGACGGGGTTATGGCACTGCGGTGACCGCCGCTTGCAGCCGTGACGCGCTATGCCGGGGTGCTCAGCAGGTCGTGCTGTTCACCGATCTGGCTAACCCCACGTCCAACGCGATTTATCAACGGCTGGGGTATCGGCCGGTCCGTGACCGCGCCATCACCAATTTTATGCACTGGCCACGCCGCGCATTCGCCATGAATAATGCTCACTGCGGGGCGGGTAGACACGACGTGTGCCGGCGTTGGGAGGCAGCCGTCGGTGACCGTCTCGCTGCGCGCTTGCCAATGACGTGACAGCGGGGGTGGGTGATGTCCGTTCTCGACGCCGCGGCGCTGTTGCCCGGGCGTCCACGACGGGTGTTGGTGGCGGGCACGTCAGGCGCGGGTAAGACGACCGTCGCTCGTCGCGTCGCGGCATTGCTCGACATTGCGCATATCGAGATCGACGCGCTGTTTCATGGACCGGGATGGACGCCCCGCGACAGCTTCGAGTCCGACGTTCGCCACTTCAGTGCGGGTGCGTGCTGGGTGACTGAATGGCTATACGACCAGGCCCGGGCGATGCTGGCGCAGCGCGCTGACCTGGTGGTCTGGTTGGATTTGCCGCAGGCACTTGTCATGTGGCAGGTGATTCGACGAACGGTGTGTCGGCGGCTGCGTCACCAGCGGCTGTGGAATGACAACTTCGAGCCGCCGTTGTGGACGATCCTGACAGACCGCGACCACATCATCCGCTGGGCCTGGCGCACCCACCACAAGACCGCGGTGAGAGTAGCCGCACTGCACCAGGAGAATCCAGACCTGGTGATTGTTCGGCTCACCAGCCGCAGCGACATCGAGCGCTGGCTTGCTGGCCCACTCCTGACAGCGGCCACACCCCAATAAGCACCACCCGAATAAGCAGCAGCCAACGTGCGGGGACGTGGATGAGTCGGTGTCGTAGGGTGTCGATCATGGTTTTGCCATCACGGACGCCCCCGCCGAGCAGTCCGCCGCCGGGGTCGGGGTGGCGGTGAGCTGGTGTAAGTAGCCGGCGAGGCTGGTGGCGATCAGGGCGCCCCACATCCAGGCGGTATTCACCTCGACATATCCCGAGGGCAGGTGACGCAGGGAAGCGCGTGCTTGGCGTCTTCGACTCTGGCATGTACCCGGTGGGTGGCGTCGATGTAGGCGGGCTGGCCGCGCCAGCCGGGGGTGCGTTCGGGAAGGTTGGTGACCCACAGGATGTAGCGCCAGCCGTCTGCGGCTTCGAACAGAGTCAGTTGGGCGCCGGGGTGAGGTCGCTCGCGGCGGACGAAGATCCGCATCGAGGGTGGCCAGCCGGCGAGCTGGTTACCGGTTGGGCCTTCGCGCAGCAGCGCGGTCAGCTCGGTAATGAGCTGATGACCAGGCGGGGATGCCAGCGCATCCAGGTGCGCGATGAGATTGTGGCTGGCCCCGGCGCCGTCGCAAGTGACCATCAACCGCCGCCGGTATTTCGGCGGCAGCGCTGCGATCGCCTCACCGACGACCGTGATGTGGTCGGCGGCAGTATTGGACCCAGCGCTGCCGAAGCGACCGGCCCGAACAGGGCGCCCTGATCTGCTCGGATAGGTCCACTTTGGTGACCAGGCGATGGTGCCATGCCAGCAGCGTGGCAGGGGTGACGAGTCGATGGATACGCAGCCGGCGGGGGAGTAGCCGGGTCAGTGCAGACAAGATCGCCCGCCGAGCCAGCCGAACACCCTAATCGTGATCAGATACAGCAGTCAAAACAGCACGGCCCGCGATCATGTCATGCCCACCGGGAGGCAACGAAACACCAGGTCACCATCCGTGTGACGAGTTTTGGCACGGTACACGGTTCGACCGGGAACCGCGCTGTGGGGACCGCACGGAGTGGACCGGCGACCCGTACG
Organism: uncultured Actinomycetota bacterium; assembly: GCA_963822695.1. GTDB lineage: Bacteria > Actinomycetota > Actinomycetes > Mycobacteriales > Pseudonocardiaceae. The sequence continues at coordinate 53,214 of CAWGJH010000004.1, read as the reverse complement.
AGTGCTGAGCGTCACGACTCGACAGTGTTTTCTGGCGCGGGTTCCGCCTTCTTAGCTGAGTAGATGGTCCACAGGGTCAACAGGCCGTAGGCGGCGACCATGAGTACTTGCGAGGTGGTGGCCGCGAGCCCGATCGGCAGCAGGTAGATGGCCGCGATGCGCAGGCTCGCGTTGACTAGCAGTGTGATTCCCCAGACCAGTGACACCCGGAACCAGCGGGCTCGCATGGCTTCGGTCTTCGCGGTGGCCTGGAACTGCGCGTGCTGCGCGGAGCCGGCTGACCGGGCGAAGCGCTGCGCGGCGAAGTAGGCGAGCGGACGTTTGATGATGCAGCTACCGACGAGCACAAGACCTGCGGTGCAGGACATCGTCGAGTCCTTGGCGAGAATGAACCGGGCATCGCCGGTGAAGAAGCTCAGCACCAGGCCGGCGCCGAACAGGGCGAGTAGGAACAACGCGAACGGATCGAGCCTGCGTTGCCGGACGGCGACCCAGAGCATGCGCAGACCGGAGACGATGGTGCCGGCGAGCAGGGCGACGTAGTTGTTCGCGCCGAGCAGTTCGGCGACGAAGTAGGCGATCACCGACACACCGATGTCGTAGAACAACGTGGTGACCATCGCCCGCGACGCAGGGTTGAGTCGCCGCCCGCGGGCTTGGGTTTCAGTCGGGATTGGAGCGGGCGAGGTGGTTGACATGGTGAGCTCCTCGTTGATGCGCGTGAATCGTTCCGTTTCGATCGGAATTGACGTTACGTTCGCCGAAGGTGGTCGTCTTGCTGCGGGCGCTGTATCTTCGGGTGGAGAAACGTCTCCACCCACGCCGCCACGGGGCATACGACGTCGTCGGTCCGCCGATGTGCGCAGTTCACGGTCGCGTTTTTGCGAATTTTCTACGCTGCCGGGTGGAGATCGGCGCAGTCGTAAGATACGACACATGCCGCCGGGACAGTCGACCGGAACAGCTCCGGTACGGACGGCACAATTCATCAAAATAATTTTCTCGCCCACGCACGGATGGGAGGGACGGACGTCGATAAGTTTGTCGTCCGGTTTCGTGCCCCGGATCGCGTTTCCGTCGTTCCGCTGGTCGGCTGACAGTAGGGACCGGCCGCCGCGCTGGCGGTCAGCATGACGCTGCTAGCCCCGGGATCGACGTTGCGGTGTATGTGACAGTCGTCGCCGCTGCCGGCGAGTATCGCGTGGCGCTGCCCGTTGCCGCCGCGTTCGTCCTATACAGATCGGGATCGCGCTGGTAACGCCGAGGCTCGGCGTGGCGGCGTTCATCCGGATGGAGACGGATCTCCACCCGGAGATACAACGCTTACCGCACGACATCAGCCCTGGTCAACCGTACTTTTCTGGCATCGGAGCGACATCGAGCGGAGGTAATCGAGATGAGCGGTCCCGTCGAGATCGTGTTGATCCTGGCAGCGGTCGGCTACCTGCTGGCTCGTCGCGTGATCGGGGAACCTGCCGAGGCCAAGCGGATGCTGATCCTGCCGGTCGTGCTGAGCCTGATCGGCCTGTCCGACGTGTCCGGGCAGGTGAAGACGCCGCTGTCGCTGCTGTTCCTGGTCGCCACCGCCGCGATCAGCGTCCTGCTCGGTGCGCTGCGCGGCGTGAGCGTGCGCGTTTCCCAGCGCGAGGGCCTCGCCTTCCTCCGCTACACCGGGGGTCACGGTCCTGGACAACCTGCGGCGCAGCATGACTAATTGTGCCGACAACCCATACGACAACTACCGGGTGTCCGGATGGAAGACTCGACCCGACCAGCTTCGCGACTACCGTCGGTGATGATTGGAACCCCAGCGCCATGACCACGACGGAACCGCAGCCGGCGGCTCGACCCGAACGTTTCCGAGACGAGCTGCTTCGGCCGTTCCTCGTGCTCGCCACGATCGCTGGCACCATCGCCCAGTGGCCCTATAGCCGCATTTTGTTCCCGCAGGTCGCGCTGCCGCTGTTCATCCTCGCCTCGATCGCCGCGGTCGGCGCGCTGTTTCCGTGGGCGCGGCTGAGCAGCCGCCAGCAGCTTGCCGCGATGACCGCCTACATCCTGCTCGGCTCGCTGCTGTTGCCCCTCGCGCACACGACGACAACAGCCGCGCTGTTCCCGTACCTTGCCGCCGCGGCGGCGGGCGGGAAACTCGGCTCCCGCAAGGCCGCCATCGGCGTCGCCGTGGCCGGTGCGGTCATCGCGGCCGGCGCGACCTGGCTCGTCGAGCTGCTATCCCCCAACCCGTCGCAGTGGCCGTGGTGGGTAGCGCTGACGGTCGGCCTGCCCGTCTACATCGGAATATCCAATCGGGACCGACTCGACGCCCTGCACAGCGCCCAGCTCGCCGCCGAGGAGGCCCAGCGCGCCAGCGAGTCCGAGGCGCGCGAGGCGGCACTGATCGAACGCGGCCGCATCGCCCGCGAGATCCACGACCTGCTCGGCCACTCGCTGTCCGGGATCGCGCTGCAACTGGACATGGCCGACGCGTTGCGCGACAACGGCCGCGACAAGGAGGCGACCGCAGCCATCCGCAGGGCCCGCGCGCTCGCCGTGGACAGCATCAGCGAGACCCGGCGCGCCGTGCAAGCACTGCGCGAGGACACCCGCCCGCTGCCGGACACCCTGCGCCAACTCGCCGAACACAACGCAGTCGACTTCGCGATCACCGGCGAGGTCGGCACCCTCGGTGCCGAGGCGACGCACACGATCGTCCGGGCGGCGCAGGAGGCACTGACCAACGCGGCCAAATACGCGCCGGGCGCGGCACGCACCATGTGCCTGGCGTTCACCGCCGACCGCGTCACTCTCACCGTGCGCAACGAGCCCGCTACCCAGGCCCGCCGCACCGACCTGGCCGGCGGCACCGGGGTCGGCCTCATCGGTATGCGCGAACGCGCCGCGCTGCTCGGCGGAAACGTGCAAGCCGAGCCGACCCACGAGGGCGGCTGGATCGTGAAACTGGAGCTACCCCGATGACCGAGGACCGCACGATCACCCTCGTCGTCGTCGACGACCAGGCAACCGTCCGCGAAGCGCTCGCGGTCATGCTCAGTCTCGCCGAGGACGTGACCGTCGTGACCACCGCGACCAACGGCGCGGAAGCCGTCGAAGCGGCCGAGCGGCACCACCCGGACGTGCTGCTGATGGACCTCAACATGCCCGTGATGGACGGGGTCGAGGCCACCAGACGGATCCACCTAGCCGAACCGCACACCGCCATCCTCGTGCTCACCACCTTCGACGACGACGAGTCGATCCTGGCCGCGTTGCACGCGGGCGCGAGCGGCTACCTGACCAAAGAAGCCGATCGCAGCACGATCCTGCACGCGGTGCGCACCGCCGCACAGGGCCAGACCGTGCTCGCCCCCGAGGTCCAGCGCCGACTGCTCGCCCTTGCCTCCCGTCCCGCGCCCACCGCACCACCCGACCAAGACATCGGCCTGACCCCACGGGAACGCGAAATCCTCGGGCTGATCGGTGAGGGCCTGCGCAACCCGGATATCGCGGAAAAACTGGTGATCAGCGAGGCCACGGTGAAGACGCACATCAACAACCTCTTCGCCAAGGCCGGATTCCACTCCCGCGCCGACGCGGTCCGCTATGCCCTGCGCCACCAACGCCCCGAAGCGGACTCATAGCATGGATGGCACGATCCTGGTTACAGGGGCGACCGGCAACACCGGAGCCACGCTTGTTGACCTGCTGCTTGCGCGGGGAGCCCACGTCCGGGCGATGGTGCGGCAGCCGGCGGACGGCGCTCGGTGGGCCGGACGCGGGGTCGAGGTGGTAACGGCGAACTTCGACGACGTCAACTCACTAGCCAGGGCTCTCGACGGGGCGCGGGCTGCCTACTTGATCACGCCGTCCTCGTCGCGTGCCGAGCAACAGCAAGTCCGTTTCGCGGAGGCCACCGCGCGGGCCGGCGTCGCACACCTGGTCAAGCTTTCCCAGCTAGCCGCAGATCTGGCGTCCCCGGTGCGCTTCCTGCGCTACCACGCCGCCGTTGAGCGGCGCATCCGCGAGCTCGGCGACGAGTTAGGACTCGAGTACACGTTCCTGCGACCGAATCTGTTTTTCCAGGGCCTGTTGGCCATGGCTAGGCCGATCCGGGAGTACAGCCGATTAGTCGCCCCGATCGGGGCCGCGCGCGTCAGCGCGGTAGATGTGCGCGATATCGCTGCGGTCGCAGCCGTGGCGCTCACCGAGCCTGGACACACCGGCGCTACCTACACGATCACGGGCACAGCCGCGGTCACCCACGCCGAGATCGCGGCCGCGATCGCCACCGCGACCGACCGGGACGTCAACTTCGAGGACATCGAGCCCGAGGCATTCGCCATGATGCTGCGCGGCGTGCTGCCGGATTGGCAGGTTGACGGCCTGCTCGAGGACTATGCTCACTACGCCCGCAGCGAAGCGGCCGAGGTGTCCGCCACCGTTGAACAGGTCACCGGGTGCTCGCTGCGGTCGGTGGCTCGGTTCGCTGCGGACCACGCCGACTGGTTCCGATGACTGCACACCCGGGTTCGGTGGCGTGCTACGCCGCTCCGTGCTGGCCGCCCTCACGGTCGGTGACCGGATCTGGCATCCCGGCGATGCGGTACGCGGTAGACGGGGTCGACGTAGCACTCGCCGAAAATCGGGCGGATATATCTGATCTGACCGGTGCCGACGATGCGGCGCAGGGCGGGCGCCGAGGTGGCGGCGAAGAGCACGGCGGGCCCGCCGGGTGTTGCCAGCCGGGGCCCGACGTCGCTTTCCGGTCCCCACGACCGTCGAAGTTCCGCCAACAGGGCGTCGAGCTGGCGGCCCCGGTCGGCGAAGTCCAGACCAGATCGTTCGAAGTCGTCGGACCGAACGCCCGGAGCGAGGGCGAGACGCAGCCGCCCCGGTCCGGCCAGCCCGTCAACCGAAGCGATGGTCGAAGCGAACAGTGCGTGGTTCGCGCTCACCGGAGCAATGATCACCCCAGTGAGCCCGATCGACGCCGTCGCGCCGGCCACAGTAGCGAGCACGCTCAGCGGTTCGTAGTTCGACCACACCAGACGGTCATTGACGTAGAGCGTGCTGAACTGATGGTGCTCTGCTCGGCGAGCGAACTCGAGGAGGGTTGGTCCGTCCACGTCGCCGACGTGGTTGGGCAGTCCGATCCTGATTTGCATCACGAACATTCCGGCCTTCTCGAGCCGCAGCACGCGGCGATCGCATCAAGTGGCGGGGGCGCTGCGGTTCCGAGTGAGGTCGGCGCCGGTTGTGAGCAACTTACGGAAGAACCTAGTCGCGGCCTTGGCGTCCCGCCGGGAGGTGACCAGAGCGTCCAGCACATTCCCGTCCTGATCAACCGCTCGCCATAAGCAATGAGTCTTCCCGTTGATCTTGATGAACACCTCGTCACGGTGCCACTTGTCACCGGGGAGTGGCCGACGACGGCGCAACCCGTTGGCGTAGGCCTGGCCGAACTTCCCGGTCCACTGGCGGATGGTGTCGTGGGAGACCGTGACACCCCGCGCGAGCATCATCTCCTCGACCTCCCGCAAGCGCACCGGTGCCCACCAGTCCAGCCCCCTCGACCCTAGGCCTTCGCTGGTGAACACGGTATCGAAGGGGTCGGTGAACGTGCTGTCCCGATCGCGGGTCAAGAACGTGAAGGTCACCGCACGGTCGCCGAGGTCCATCAGCAGATTTCGTGCCTGCTGAGCAACCCAGGTGCTGCTTGGTGTTCGCCGTGATGCCGAGGAGGTGGACGCGATGGGTGGCGTGCTCCCCGACGAACAGCACAGACAGCCGGTGGAGCGGCAACGTGTTGACCCAGAAGAAGGCCGTGGCGAGAATGCCCTGTGCTTCGGTGCGCGGGAATTGCCGCCAGGTGGGGCCGTCGTGGCGAGGCACGGGGTCGATGCCGGCTCGCTTCAGGATCGACCACACCGTACTCGCCGCAATCGAGTAGCCGAGCCCGGCGAGTTCGCCCTGGATCCGACGGTAACCCCAGGAGGAGTTCTCGCCAGGTCAGTCACAGGACCAACTGGCGCAGCTCGAGTGCCCTCGAGCGGTTGCCGGTGCGGCGGCAGGACTGTGTCCACCGTGACTTCACCAGGTCCCGGTGCCACCGTAAGATCGTGCTCGGAGTGACGATCCGATGCGGTCGGCAGGTCTGGGACAGCAGCCGGGCCAGTGCCGCGAACACCGCCCGCTCCGCCCAGGACAGACGCGGTCTGCTCACCTGGCGGCGTAGCACGGCGACCTCGTGGCGGAGCACCAAGATCTCCGCGTTCTTCGACGTGGAACTACGGGCCAACAGTCCAGGCCAGCCCACGAGCTGCCGGAAGATGAGATAGAGCAGTCGAACAGCCACGATCAGCGATCATGCCTGACAGCCACCGTCCAGCGATGCCGCAGCTCACCACCGTGGATGACCTGTTCGGCACCCACAGGTTCAGGAATGGGTTAGTTCTCCGCACCACAAGCGCTACGCATGAAAGTGAGGATGTCTCATGCCGATCACCCCTGCCCCCGCGGTCACCCTGACTCCAGTTGCGTACTTCCCTGAAAAGTACTTCCTGGAGAACCTCGCCGTCCGCGGCGACGGTTCGGTCCTGATCACCGCAGTACTCCAGAAGGAACTCTGGTGTGTTCCCGGTCCCGAGCCACGCGTGGCGGTCAGCCCGGTTCTGGTGCACACCTTTGAGCATCTGATCTCTGGCATCGTCGAGGTCGAACCCGATGTGTTCATCGTGAGTCTGTCCGACGGCTACACGACCCACGAGTCTCATCTGGCGCGAGTCGACCTCAACGACTGGACTCCGGGTGACCCGGTATCACCTGACATCATTGTCACCTTCGACGACCGTGTCCGCGCCCTGAACGGCAGCTGCCTGCTCGGTCCCGGGGTGATACTCATCGCCGATTGCTTCGCCGGGTTTATCTGGCGAGTTGATCTGGCGGAGGGTGCCCGAAGTGCGGCAGCCCGGATCTGGCTGGCCCACGATACGATGGCGATGGACCCCGACAGCGACGTCGAGCCGCCGCCACAACCGGGCGTCAACGGCGTGCGCTACGGCGCGCAGACCGGATACCTCTGGTACACGTTGACCGCTCAGAAAGTCTTCATGCGCGTCGCGGTCGACCCGACGACTCTCGACCCCGCCGGTGACGCCGAGTTCGTCGCCGCCATCGACAATGCCGACGACTTTTGTGTCGACGAAAACGCCGGATTCGCTTACGTCACCCGGCACCGCGCCAACACGATCGACCGGGTTCCGCTCGAGCCCCGGCACGGCAGCGAGGTCCGCCACATCGCCGGCGATCCGTTCGACGAGGTCCTGGTCGGGCCGTCCAGCGCCGCCTGGGGTCGCGGCCCCGGCGACCACGGCCGGGTGGCATACGTGACGACCGACGGCGGGACGACCGCGCCGCCCGACGGGAGCATACGGAAAGCCGCGCTCCTGCGCGTCGAACTGCAACCCCACGCCACGACTTCAACGCCGGCCACCGTACCAGTGACCTCACACACGAACGAGAACTCATGAACCGGCACAGCGACATGGTCACAACCGCCAACCCACCCACCCGCGAGACACAAGCCCTGTCGCCTGGAAACAGCCGGGCGAATCGAACCGCCCTCAGCAGCGTGTCGCTCAGGCACACGTGTTCGGTAAGGGCATGGGTATCGCGGCCCCCCAGATCGGCATTGGACGTGCCGCTGCCGTGGTCCGCACCCCTGGCGGCGAGATCATCACGTTGCTGAACCCACAGATCATCGACCAGTCCGACGACCAGGACGAGCAGTACGAGGGATGCCTGAGCTTTTTCGACGTGCGCGGCAAGCTGCCCCGGCCGCTGCGTATCCAGGTCGAGCATCAGCACGTAGACGGCAGCACTCACCTCACGGTGTTCGAGCGCGGCATCGCTCGACTCGTCGCCCACGAGATCGACCACCTCGCCGGCGTGCTCTACAACGACCGCATGGCCGACAGCGCCAGCGTGATCCCGGTCGAGCAATATCGCGGTGGCGGCCGGTCCTGGCAATACACCTGAGACGCCTCCCGACACGATCCGACCGACGACCAGCTCCACACACCACCCGGAACCCGCAACTCACACCACGCCACGCCGATGCACCCAGCGACAATCCAGCCCGGCTGCCGACCGAATCGGAGTACTTCTCACGTAGCGTCACGAGACCGTCACATGACGTTGTTGCCGAATCTCCCTCTATGTTCGGGACGAAGAGCACACCTCGCAGGTCTCTTCCTCGGGAAGCAGCACGCCTCGTAGGCGGTAGTGCTCACGTACGCCTCCCCGACACCTACACCCCTCCCCAACACTTTTGGAACAACTGGTCGTAGTGATTAGCCTCGGTACATAATCGGGGCCAGTAGCAGGGAGAGCGATGCGTCCTACCCACCGTCTCGTCGCCGCCACCGCCAGCCTGGCAGGTGTGGCAGTACTGTTCGCCAGCCCAGCGATCGCCGCCCGAGCCGGTTCACCCGGCGCGCAAGTGAGTGACCCACGATTTTCCGGGCCGGGGGTCGACATTTCGGTCACCATCCCGCCTGGCTGGCACCAGATCGGTGCCTATCACCAGCAGATCCCGCAGATGGTGTATCCCGACGCCTGCTCGGTAGGGATCGAGTGCGCTTTCGCCATCGCGCGCGTGTTCAGTGGGCAGGCGTCCAGCGCCCAGATCGCGGCGGAGGCCGTCGAGCAAGCGCTCGCCGGGTCACCGGGCATCCAGGGCGCCACCGTCACCAACGAGGGACCCGCCCAGGTCGCTGGCCGGCCCGGTTACCACGTCAGGTTCACCTACTCGAATCCGACCGCCAAGTTCCAGGCCGAGGCCGCCGCAGTCGAGACCGGCCCCACCTCCTCCGAGGGGGTCCGGACATCGGTGGTCTTCGTGACCGTGTCCGATCTGGCGGGCGCCCCGCCGGCAAGTGTCATCGACCAGATCGTCGGATCCGCCCAGCTAACGGTCCGATAGGAATAGTAGGCGGTGACCCGGCGGCGCCTGATTATGCCGCCGGGTCACCGCGCTTCCGACCGCACCGAGCAACACCGGGCCACTCTTGGACCCTCCCAGCGCACCTCGCATGCTTACGTCACGCCCTCCGATGAGGAGGCCGCCCATCCCGCCTTCAGGGCCGTTCTTCCGTTTCGTGATGGTTTCGCGAACGGTGGCAGACGGCGGCTGATCGCGGCAGGCGGCGACAGAATACAAGATCGACATTTCTCAGCCTTTGTGCTGGTAAGCTGTGTTTTGTCTGGTGAGTGGTGCCCCCGGCAGGATTCGAACCTGCGACACACGGTTTAGGAAGAGCTTGTACATTGGCCCCTACGTCTGCTACCTGTGACTATGGTTCGCGCAGCGTCGCACCACGTCCGTCTTGAGGCAGGGTTCTTGCTCATTTCGCACCACGATCCGCACCACGCCGCAACCGTTGGCACGGTGACAATAAGGATCATGCATCCGTAGCTAAGATCTGCCGCCTGCGGACCGAGCGCGGTTCGAGTGCCGCGGGCTCGCGATCAGGGAACACCCCGCGGCAGCTCACGTAGACCGGCGTGTAGACGGCCAGCGTCGGTTGGCTGCTGCCATGCTGTATCGACCGTTGTGGATCGACCTACTGTGGGGATAGTGTGCGTCATCCTCGGGCTTGCAGCCGGACTCAGCTCGAACCCCTGACCTGCGTGCTTTATGTCTTGCGGTCCTACCTCCCCGATCATGAGTGGGGAACGGCTCACCGCGTTAGCATGCCGTAGGGGTACCGTTGTGACATGTCCAGGCTGGATCGCATCGTGTCGGACCCGGCGGTCTGTCACGGCCAACCGACGGTTCGTGGTCTGCGATATCCTGTCGAAAGCCTTCTCGAGCTCTTGTCATCGGGCATGACGATCGAGGAAGTGCTCGCCGACTACCCGGATCTCGAGCGTGATGATCTGCTTGCTGCGCTGGAGTTCGGCGCCCTTGCTTCGGGCCGTCGCAGGGTGGTCCCACTTGGCGCGGCGTGAGGTTCCTCGTCGACGCCCAGTTGCCTGCCCGGCTCGCGCGGTTCCTGAGCAGCTTGGGACACGATGCGCTGCATACGTTGCAGCTTCCTGAGGGCAACCGCACGACCGATGTCCGAATCGCCGAAGTTGCGGATGGCAGCGACCGAGTTGTGGTCACCAAAGATCGCGACTTTCGAGACAGCCACCTGTTGACGAGGTCCCCGCGGCGACTTTTGGTCGTCGCGACCGGCAACATCACGAACGATGCCCTGCTTGCCCTGTTCGGGAAACACCTCGACGCAATCGTCGCAGCGCTGGACGAAGGCGACTTCGTCGAGCTCGGCCTGGACACACTGGTCGTGCACCGTCGTCGTGGTGATAAGCCTCCAGAGTGACCTGTGGCATCAGCCGCGTTCGCTCCTCAGGGGTCATGGTGCTTGGGTGCGTCGACCGAGATCGCCAGAGAAGGCCCAGGCTGGTGGTACCCGTCACTGGGCGATCTTGCTAGACACAAAATCCATACGTCAGCCTCGTCGTCCGACTGACAGATCGTAACGAACATGCTCGCAGCCGGGGTGCCCAACAGAATTGCGTGTACCGTGCCAAAACTCGTCACACAGGCGGTGACCTGGTGTTTCCTTGGTGCCTGTGTCGTGCCATGATCCGGTGCCGTGCTGTTCAAACTGCTGTATTTGATCTCTGTCACGGTGTTCGGCTGGCTCGGGTCGCGCACCCGCAACGCCACAGCCAAAAACATCAAGATCCTGATCTCGCGCCATGAGGTCACGGTACCCCGTCCTCAGCTCAGCAGACCGCAGCCTCGATAGCCGGACCGAGCGACCTTGTCCGCGTTGACGCGGTCGCTCCCCGTGCAGCCGCGCCAACATCGGCTCGTCACCCCAGCCACGTTACTGGCCTGACACCACCGCGTGCTCAGGACAAAGTGGACCCATCCGAACCGGTCCAGTCACCCACCGATCAGGGACGAGATCCGTGACCTCGTGGTGCGCCTGGCACGGGAGAATCCGTCCCGGGGATCACCGCCGCATCCACGGTGACCTCGTCGAGCTCGGACACCACCTCGGCGCCGGCACCATCCACCGAACCCTGGCCGCCGCCCACCTCGGGCCGACACCACGCCGAACCGACACCGGGTGGCGGAGCTTCCCGCACACCCAAGCCGCCGGGCTGCTGGCCACCGACTTGTTCACCCTCGACACGACCACCGCCCGCACCACAGCCTCAACCAACACCCACCCCACCACGACCCGACCACCGCGATCCCTCTCGATGCCCCGATCCGACGCCGCAAGGTTCTCGGCGGTGTGATCAACCAGTACCAGCGAGCGGCCTAGCCCGAGCAGAGAAATGCCTGGTCAAGGGCACTGCATCGAATTTTGGCACGGTACAGGTGTTCGCGCACCGGACCTGGTGAAACGCCGGTTCACCGCTAGCGCCCCGAACCGACTGTGGGTCGCTGATTTCACCTATGTGTCAACCTAGGCTGGCACGGTGTACACCGCATTCGCTATCGATGTGTTCTCCCGCCGGATCGTCGGCTGGAAGACGAGTATGTCGAAGGAGACCGATCTCGTGCTCGACGCGATCGACATGGGCCTACGACAACGAGGCTATCACCCGTCCCATGGTGTCAACAAGCTGGTTCACCATTCCGACGCTGGGAGCCAGTACACGTCGTTCCGGTTCACTCAGCACCTGCTCGATTCGGGGATAGACGCATCGATCGGCACTGTCGGTGACGCGCTCGACAACGCGCTGGCGGAATCCACGATAGGCCTGTACAAGACGGAGTTGATTAAACCACGCGGGCCGTGGCATACTATGAAAGAAGTTGACGTCGCGGCATGGGTGGATTGGTACAACAACCGTCGATTGCACGGAGCCTGCGGAGGCAGGCCACCGGTCGAGTACGAGACCCTGTACGAGCTGGGCGACCTGATCAGCTTGGTCGCCTGACCCCAACAACGAGTCTCTACCGAACCCGGGGTGGCTCAACGTGCGGGTGCTGGCCCGGGCCGGAGTCACGCTCACCCGGCCGCCTCGCCGCCGGAGTTGAGTGCCGCGGCGCGCCGCGCTCGTTCGCCGCTGCGGTGCGCGCTGTCAACACCGTGCTCGCCGCCGAGCTGGTGGAATCGGGTAAGGCTGCGAAACGCTCGACCGAGCACGCCGAGGCGGCCGTCTTAGACGCTCTGCGCGCGGCCGGTCGGTTGCTTCCCCAGGGGCCGCCGCTCTCCCTCGTCATGATTGTCGGCCAGCTGCGCTCGACAGCCATCGACCTGCTGCGGGGAGCCGGAGTGGGCGACGTCGAGATCCTGGCCTGGGTCGATGAGGCGCTCGGCCTGCCGCCGGTGTAGTAGCGGAGAAATTCCTCCGTGCCGGTGACCGATCAACCTTCGCTACTCCATTACCCTTAGAGTTGGCCTGGTGCGGGGAAAAAAGCTCTCGCGGTCGGTGTCCGAGCTGAGTCGCGTGTCCGACTCCACCGTGTTCGTGCTCTACGGTGCCACCGGAGATCTCGCTCGCCGGATGGTGCTACCGGCCTTTTTCCGTCTCGCGCAAGCCGATCTGCTGCCGCCGGACTGGCGTCTGATCGGCAACGGCCGTGGCGCAGTGAGCCACCAGGAGTTTCAGGCTCGGGTGCATGATGCGCTGACCGAGTTCGGGCCGCAGCCCCACGATGGTCCCTGGGAGCAATTCTGCTCCCGACTGCGCTTCGCCGGCGGCGGCTTCTCCGCGGACCATCCGGGTAGCCTGCCCGAGATCCTCGCCGATGCGGAACACGAGCTTGGCGGGCACCCGCAGCGGGTGCACTACTTCGCCGTGCCGCCCACCGCGTTCGAGACCCTCACCCGCGGCCTTGGCCGGCACGGGCTCGCGGCGCAGTCCCGGGTGGTCTACGAGAAGCCGTTTGGCATTTCCATGGACTCCTTCCGCGCACTTGACCGGGTGGTGCATGAGGTTCTCGACGAGTCCCAGGTGTTCCGGATCGACCACTTTTTGGGTAAGGAGGCCACGCAGGACCTCTACGCGGCGCGCTTCGGGAACGGGCTGTTCAGCGGGGTATGGGATCGCGAGCACGTAGCGATGGTCCAGGTTGACGTGCCTGAGGTCCTCGACGTGGCAGACCGTGCCGCCTTCTACGACGGCACGGGGGCGATCCTCGACATGCTCGTCACTCACCTGTTTCAGGTCGTGGCCGAGGTCGCCATGGAGCCGCCGGCCAGTTTCGACGCCGAGGATCTCGCGGCAGCCCGAGAGGCAGTGATCGGTGCTTTCCGCCCCTTGCAGCCAGCCGACGTGGTGCTGGGTCAGTTCGCGGGCTATCGCGACATCGAGAGTGTTGCCGATGACTCCCGCACCGAGACCTTCGTCGCAGCCCGGTTGTGGGTCGACACGGCACGCTGGCGTGGTGTCCCGTTCCTGCTGCGCACCGGTAAGCAGATGGCGGCATCGCGCCAGCAGGTGAAGCTGATGTTCCGCCAGCCCGCCGCGCCAGTGGCGGAGCTGCCGGCGTCGGGCAACGTGCTGACCTTCGACCTTGCCGGTGAGGGGGAACTGGACCTCTCACTCATCGTGAAGGAACCCGGACCTACCTTGACGCTCAGCACGGCGAGCACCTCGCTGCCGCTGCGGACGGTGCCCGGAGCTCACCCGCTGCCGCCCTACGTCCGGCTGATCCACGATGTGCTGCTCGGTGACCGCTCGCTGTTCACCCGACCCGACGGACTCGAACACGTCTGGGAGGTGGCCGCCGCCGTGCTCGCCGACAAGCCTGAACCGGTGATCTACCCCAAGGGTTCCTGGGGACCAGCCGAGGCGGATCGGCTTGCCGCGCCCATCGGATGGCTGCTCAACTCTCCCGACGAGGCAGAATCGGCGCAGGTCGGATGAGTATCCCACCGTCAGGGCGGCAGCATGAAATCCGGTATGACGACCAAGCTGCGGTGGTGGTGGAGGTCGGTGGCGGGGTGCGGGAGTACCGGGTCGGCGACCGGACGGTGTTGGACCCCTACCCGCGGGAGGCCATGTGTGACGGTGCGCATGGCACTGTGCTGGTGCCCTGGCCTAATCGGTTAGCCGAGGGTCGCTACCGGTTCGACGGTCTGGACTATCAGGTGGCGATCACTGAACCGGATAAAGGCAACGCGATCCATGGGTTGCTGCGCTGGCGCGGCTGGGAGGCGGTGCGCCAGGAGAGCAACCGGGTCACGATGGGTATCCGGCTGTACCCGCTGACCGGGTATCCCTTCCTGCTGGATGTGGCGGTGGACTACGTGCTCGACGGCGAGGGTTTGACGGTCACGACCACGGCGACCAACCGGGGCGAGCGGACCTGCCCCTATGGCTGCGGCCAGCATCCCTACCTGTCACCCGGAGACGGGTTGATTGACGATGCCGTGCTGCGCTTCGCGGCCGGCACCCGGATTGTCACCGACCCGCAGCGTCAGCTGCCGACCGGGACCGAGCCCGTGGCCGGTGGCCGCTTTGATTTTTCTCAGGGTCGCCGGGTGGGGGATCAGCGCATCGATTTCGCCTTCACCGATCTTGCCCGCGACGGCGCCGGGCGGGCGTGGGTGCGGCTGGACGGGCCAGACGGGCGGCGCGCCGAGCTGTGGGTGGACGAGACGTATCCGATCGTTGAGCTTTTCACCGGTGACACGCTCAGCCCGCATCGTCGCCGTCGGGGCCTGGGTACCGAGCCGATGAGCTGCCCACCGAACGCTTTCCAATCGGGGGAGGGTGTTCGCCGTGTGGCACCGGGGCAGGCCGTCACGACCCGCTGGGGCGCCCGGTTGCACACCGGGTAAGCCCCCCATCGATCAAACGTCTGCTGACTGGAGGAGGGCAATCCGGCAGTGTCTGTGGGACCAGGGTCTGGGGTACCAGGAAGGGCGCGGCGAGCGCGGGTTGTGGTGGTGGGTGCCGGTTTCGGTGGTCTGGCCGCCGCGCGGCATCTCGCTCATGCTGCGGTCGAGGTGGTGATCGTTGACCGGACCAACCATCACTTGTTCCAGCCGTTTCTCTACCAGGTGGCCACCGGGATCCTGTCGCCGGGAGAGATCGCCCCACCGATCCGCAGCATCTTCCGTCGGCAGCCGAATGCGACGGTCATGCTGGTCGAGGTCACTGATGTTGATCTGCAGCAGCGTGAGATCCGGCTCTGCGGGGCGGACGGGGCGGCCCGGCAGCTGGGCTATGACTATCTGATCGTGGCCGCTGGCGCCCGGGACAGTTACTTCGGCCACGACGAGTGGGCCCGGTATGCGTTGCCGATGAAAACTCTGGCTCAGGCGGTGGTCTTGCGCGACCGGATCCTGGCGGCCTACGAGCGTGCCACCGAGGTCACCGACCCCCAGCAACGGCGTCGCTGGACGACGTTCGTCATCGTCGGCGGGGGGCCCACCGGCGTCGAGCTGGCCGGTCAGCTGACCACGCTCGCACGCCAGCTACACCGCGACTTCCATCGGATCGAGACCGAGCGGGCCCGGATCGTGCTGGTGGAGGCCAGTGAGCAGCTGCTGGCGTCGTTTGCCAAGCCGCTACGGGACCACGCGCGGAAGAAACTGATCGAGATGGGCGTGGAAGTGCGGCTGGGCAGCAGGGCCGTCAACGTCGACGAGGACGGCATCGACGTCCAAGCCCACGGAGGCGGCAGCGAACGCATCCGTGCCGGGACGGTGATCTGGGCGGCGGGCGTGCAGGCCTCGCCGTTGGGCAGGCTGCTCGGCGAAGCCAGTGGCGCCGAGGTCGATCGCCAGGGCCGGGTGGCGGTCGGCCCGGATTGCAGCCTGCCGGGATATCCGGAGGTGTTCGCCATCGGCGACATGGTTGACCAGCACGGCCTTCCCGGACTAGCGGAGCCAGCGATGCAGGAAGGCGCCTACGTGGCCAGGCTGATCCGGGCTCGGATCGCTGGGCAGCCCGGGCCGGGCCCGTTCCGGTACCGGGATCTGGGGACAATGGCGACGATCTCACCCGGGGACGCCGTGGCCGATGTGTTCGGGTTGCGCCTGTCTGGGCTCCCGGCGCAGCTGGCGTGGGCGGTGGTGCACATCGCGTTTCTGGTCGGCTGGGGCAACCGCGTCGGGGTGCTGTCCCGCTGGGCCTTTGACCTGGTGACCCGTAGCCGCTCGGAGCGGGTGATCCTTGCCGGTGTCGGCGGCGCTGGTGCCCTCCAGGAGCTGGCGCGGCGCGACGAGCCGGGCTGGCGACCCGCGGACGGGGGCTGCGGTGAGGTTTAGCGGACCGGGTCATATCGGTCAGGTCGGTCAAGGAGAGGTCTAGAGACTGATGGCTATGCACACCGAGCATCGCCCGGACACCGGAGCGGTCATCCCGCCCGATGTTTACGATCCGAACGTCAACGCGTTGCGGTTCCTCGCCGTGGACGCGGTGAATCGGGCCAACTCCGGTCATCCGGGCACCCCGTTGGACGTCGCGCCGGTGATCTACCGGCTGTTCACCCGGCACCTGCGCCATGACCCAGCCGACCCGCAGTGGCCCGACCGGGATCGGTTTGTGCTCTCCGGTGGGCATGCCAGCATGGTCCTCTACGGTGCGCTGCACCTGTCGGGCTATGACATCACCCTGGATGACATCCGCGGCTTCCGGCAGCTGGGCTCCAAATGCGCCGGGCACCCGGAGCGGGGCCTGGCGCCCGGGATCGAGGTCACCACCGGACCGCTGGGCCAGGGTGTCGCCAACGCCGTCGGCCTGGCGGTGGCCGAGCGCTTGCTGGCGGCCCGGTTCAACCGCCCCGGCCACGAGGTGGTCAACCACTACACCTACCTCGAGTGCGGTGATGGTGACCTGATGGAAGGCATCTCCGCGGAGGCGTGCTCGCTGGCCGGTCACCTGGGTCTGGGCAAGCTGATCGCCTTCTACGACGACAACGAGGTGACCCTGGACGGGCCGGTGTCCTGGTCTAGCAGCGAGGACATCACCACCCGGTTTTTGGCTCAGGGCTGGCACGTGGTGCGGCTGGGCGATGTTGACGACTTCGAGGCGATTGATGCTGCCGTCACGGCAGCGCAGCAGCGTACCTACCAGCCATCGCTTATCGTGATGCACTCTCATATCGGGATCGGCACGCCGTTGCACGACTCCCACAAGGCGCACGGCTCGCCGATCGGCGAGCAGTACGCACACATCGCCCGGCAGCTGTTGCGGTGGCCCCATGCCGAGTTCGTCGTCCCGGACCAGGTGTACCAGCATTGGCATGACGCGGTCGCCGACCGGGCGGCGGCCCGCGCGGACTGGTGGCAGCACTTCACGGCCTACCGCAGCGAGTATTCCGAGCTGGCTGAGGAGTTCACCCGGGTGATGGACGGGCGTCTGCCGAGCCAGTGGCCGACCCGGTTGCCGAGCTTCCCGCCCGACGGTGACCCGATGGCCACCCGGGTTGCCCTCGGGCACGTGCTCAATGCCCTGGCCGCCGACATGCCCGAGCTCGTCGGGGGCGCCGCAGACGTGGAAAGCTCCACCAAGACCCGCCTCACTGAGTACGAGGACGTCCGCCGGGGGAACTTCGCCGGCCGCAACATCCACTTCGGGATCCGCGAGCATGCGATGGCGGCAATCGTGAACGGGCTCGCCGCGCACGGCGGCCTGCGCCCGTTCGGGGCGACGTTCTTCTGTTTCAGCGACTACCTGCGCGGCGCGCTGCGGCTCTCGGCGGTGATGGGGTTGCCCGTGCTGTGGGTGTTTACTCACGACTCGATCGGGCTGGGCGAAGACGGCACCACCCACCAGCCTGTCGAGCATCTCGCGGGGCTCCGGGCCATGCCGAACCTCCTGGTGATCCGCCCTGCGGACGCCAACGAGACTGCTCAGGCTGTCGCGGTGACGCTCGAGCAGGGCCGCCCCACCGCCTTGGTGCTCTCCCGTCAGGACCTGCCCGTGCTGGACCCCGCCACGGTCGACGTGCGGGGTGCGGTACTGGCCGAGGGCGACGACGCGGCGATCGTCGCCACCGGCTCGGAGGTGGCGATCGCCTTAGCGGCCCGCCAGGTGCTGCTCGAGGAGGGGGTGCGGGCCAGAGTCGTGTCGTTGCCCAGCTTCGAGCTGTTCCGGCAGCGGCCAGAACACGAGCGGCGAAGCATTCTGCCACCGGAACTGCCCGCAGTCGCGGTCGAGGCAGCCTCGCCGTTCGGCTGGTCCGAGTTCGCCGACCGGGTCATCGGAATGACCACGTTCGGGGCCTCAGCGAAAGCGGCCGATTTATTCCCCCACTTTGGGATCACCCCGGACGCGGTCGCGCACGCCGTGCGGACCCTGCGCGCCGAGCGGGGCGCGTCCACTCAGCGACCACAATGACCGCTCAGGGCGAAGGCAGCACACTGGACACCGATGGCAGATCGGAACAGATCAACGAGGAGACGCTGATGCAGTTGGGGATGATCGGCCTGGGTCGCATGGGCGCCAACATTGTGCGGCGATTGATGCGCAAGGGCCACGAATGCGTTGTCTACAACCGTACTCCCCAGCCCGTCGAGGCGCTGGCCAGCGAGGGTGCGACCGGTGTGCGCTCGGTACAGGAACTAGCGGCGAAACTCACCCCACCACGCGTGGTGGGTGATGGTGCCGGCCGGGGAGATCACCACCTCCGTCATTACCGGGCTGGCTGAGGTATTGGAGTCCGGTGACACCGTCATCGACGGGGGAAACTCCTACTACCGCGACGACATTCGGCGCGCCCAATGGCTAGGGACCAAGGATCCCTAGACGCTCCCGGAGGACTAGAGTTATTGGACAGTCTGTTGGACACCGCGACATTGGACACTGCGGCGACTCTGCCACGCTGTACTCATCGCTCGCACTCCGAGGTTGTGTACTGACGCAACGCCAACATCATCTTCGCCGGGCAAGTGAGTACCGTGCGAGCGAACACGGACGTCGGGCATCCTCTGCTCACCTGGCGGAACCGGCCCTAGGCTTCGCGACCGGCTGCAGGTATTCCGCCGGTGGCTGATGTCCCAAGCCTCGACGGTCTGGGTGCTGTCATCGATTGGCGTGCCGGGACTCGGTGCTCCCCGCGCCGAGCAGCGCGCGAGCGGGACACGGGAAGCGGCTGGCTCCCCCCACGACCCACGGAACATGCCCGTAACGTGGCGCGATAATAACGCGTCGCGTTATACTGGCTCGTGCTGCGTTCCTTCGCCGACAAGGACACCGAACGAGTCTGGCGACGCGAGCGCTCACGTCGGCTCGACCAGCACACTCAGCGCGCGGCGCTGCGCAAGTTGTTGATATTGGATGCGGCAGAGACCCTCGATGACGCGAGGATCCCGCCGGGCAACCGACTGGAGAAGCTCCGTGGAGACCGTTGCGGGCAATACAGCATCAGGGTGAATCAGCAGTGGCGCATCTGCTTTCGCTGGAGCGCCGCGGGACCGGAAGACATCGAGATCACCGACTACCACTGAAGGAGGAGGAGCCTCATGAGCACCGCAGCGTCGATGACCCCCATCCATCCTGGCGAGATCCTCGCCGAGGAGTACCTCGCTCCGCTAGGCATCACTCAGCACGGGCTAGTCGCTTGCGGAACCCGGATCGACAAAAAGTTGTCTATGCTGCGGCGGCTCCGGTGGTGGTGATGCCGAGGTCGTGGAAGAGGGTGTGCATGTTGATGCGGAGGGTTTCGTAGTCTCGGTCAACGCGGGTCCAGGTGGTGGGTTTGCGTCCCAGTCGTGGGCTGCGGACACCGGCCAGGATGGGCCTGATGACCTGCTCGCGCAGGGTGAGCAGGGCGGCGATGGTGCTGGCGGCGTGGGTCGGGGTGTGGTATCGGCGGGTTCGGCCGGGTTTGGTGATCAGGTCTTTGCCGCGCAGTTTGCGCAGGTCGTAGGCGGCTTGGCGGGTGGTGTAGTCGGAGTTGGTCTGTCCGGTCATGGTGTGGACCTTGGTGGTGAACTCGGTGGCGGTGAAGCCGTCGGGTGCGGTGGACAGGGCCAGCGCTGCCGACAGTGCGGCGCGGATTCGGGGTTTGTTCATATCGACCCCGCCGACGCGGGTGGCGCCGATCTGGCTGGGCGCGGGGAGTTGGTCGAGGAGCCCGTCGCTGATGAAGGTGACATCAACACAGTCCAGGGTGGTGGCGAACCGGTCAACCATGCCGGCGAGCCGGGTGATGATCTCGGGAAAGCGATCCAGAACGCGCCCGCAGCGCAGCTGTTTGGTGTTGTGTGCGACCGCTTCGAAGCGCAGCACGTGTTCGCCTTTGGTATAGGCCTTCAGCGTCAAGTTCCCGAAGTGGACCTTGAACAGGGTCAGGTCATACCGAGGTGTCTCGATCACGGTTGCGAGCTGAAGCGACAGGTCGGGGGTGCCGTTACGGCCGGGGCGTTGCTTGGCGCCGAACAAAGTTCGCGGCGTCGGCACGTCCAGTCGGGCCCGGGTCCGGTCCACCACTCGATCGAAGACCTGGTCCATCTGAGCGCCCACGGTGAACAGCAGGTTGCGGCTGTACTCAGCCTGGAAGACCGAATAGCTGTAACGAAAGCAGCTGCGTTGCTGCTCGTCGAGGTCCAGACCGAAACACAGGCACGCGGTGTAGATCCACCGATCACATACCTGGGTCAGTCGCCCTATCGTCGCGGGCTGCGACAAGGTGTCTGCGATCTGAGCCAGGCCCGCGGGGTCGGCGATGCGGGTAAAGCAGTTGCCCTCCTTGGCGAACCCGATCCCGGCCACTTGCGCCTGGGTGGCGACGTACTCATGGCCGTTGAGGATGACCTGCGCGCCGAACGGCGGATGCCCGGACATCTTGATCGTCACATGGCCCCATTCCGGATCCATGATGTGAAAGGAGTAGTGGTTGACGAAGGCCCGCTTCTTGGCCAAGTTGCCGATGACACCGCTGGCCGAGCGGGCGACCTCCCACACTGGGGCCACGGCGCGCGACACGAAGATCAGAAACACCCCAGTGCCCACGGTGTGTTCGGCGAGGTATTCCTCGGCGATCTGGTGCTTGCGCTCCCCGCGCTTGCAGTCGATGACCGGGATCCCGTGCGCTCTGGCTGAGGCCCGGACCCGGCGAGCGAACCGCCCCGCCATCCGCATCAGATGCGCGTTGTCCAACTGCTCGTCGCTGCCCTCGTGTAGCCGCCGCCACCAGGTCCGGAACCCACCCGGCGCGTAACACAGCGTGTTATAGGCATTGAGCACGATGCGATCCACACAGTCATAGCTGCCGAACAGAAGATCGCCGTACCGCTCACTGAACCCGTCAGCCACGACGGGCAGGTTCCCATCAGCTGCCCCGCCAGGGGCCACCGGTTCCGGGCAGGGTCCCGGAACCGGACTGGACGGCTAGGGCCGACGAAGTCGGGTTGATCGAGTCAAGTTTGAGTTTATGCGGCGAGTCCGGCTTCCTGGGTGAGCTGGTCGAGTGCGCGTTGGTAGTTGTGGGCGGCGGTGCGGAGTCGGCTGGGTGTGGGTGGGTTGGGGTCGGTGAGTTGGGCCAGGCCGGGGTGGAGCAGCCGGGTGTGGATGTGGGTGAGCAGCATCGCGTGGTGCAGGCCGGTGTCGGTGATGCGGTAGCGGTGAGTGCCGGGGACCCGGGTGATCAGGCCGTGCGCGCGCAGCCGACGCAGGTCGTAAGTGATCTGCCCGGCGGTGATCTCGGTGGGTGGTATGCCGAGTAGCTGGGCGAGCAGGCCGCGTAGATCGGGGTTGCGGAATCCGTGTGGGAGCAGCCGGAAAATCAGCAGGGCTTGGAGCAGGGCGTGGGCGCGGCGGTCCCCGAGGCGTAGTCCGGCGATGCGGTGCCCGTCGGGTGTGACGATGGGGTGGTGCACGGCGGTGAAGGCTTGTTCGGCGTGGATCGGGTTGTGGCTGAGTCGTTGGACGCCCAGCAGGCGTCGGTTGGCGGAGAAGCCGATCTCCCGCAGGGCGGGCAGATTGGTCAGTCGTTTCCCGATTCCGAAATCGCGGGTGTTGTTGATGGTGGTCTCGGTGCGCAGCGCCGTGCCGTGCTTGTGATATTGCTTGATGGAGGTGTGTTTGTAGTCGATGTAGAGACTCAGGGTGACTCCCTCGGTGATGACCCGGGTGCGGAACCGGCCCGGTGTCCGGGCGCGTCCCTTGGAGATGATGCGACGGTCGAAGACCAGGCTGATCCGGTCCGGGCGCCCGGCGTCGAGGTTGTCCCGGAAGACGTGCTCGAAAAACACCCGTCCGCTCACCGGTCGGTCGAGCACCTGGGTCAGCGAGAACTCCGCCTGCAGGATCGAGATCTCATACCGGTAGCCGGCCGCCTCGTCCTCGGGCGTGAACGGGTTGGGCAGGACCGCCAGCCACTTGTCCAGCAAAGCCTGGATCTGGGCGGGTCCCAGCTCATCGCACAGGGTCTGCAGGCGGGCCGGGTCCTCGACGGTGGCGAAACCGTTGTCCAGCTCGGTGAAGGCGATCCCCTCTTTGGCCGCTTGACGCTTCGCCCACTCATGCCCATTAACACACAGCCGGGCGTTATAAGGGAAATACGAGCAGAACTTGAGGAAAAACGGGCCAAAGTCGGCGTCCACCGCATACACGTAGAAGTGATTGACCACACCGGTCACCTTCACGATCCAAGGATAGGCATTGCCTTCGGCGTCGCGGCGTTTCTCGGTACGGAACAGCCACGTCTTCTCCTGAGCCCGCCCGATGAACAACACCCCCTCAGCGCCCTTAAAGGCCGCCAGGTGCTGGTGCATGATGTCGTCCTTGCGTTGACCCTTGACGAAGTCGATCCACGGCACGCCCTGGTCACGGGCGAAGCGGCGCATCGCCTTGCTGAAGCCGTCACTGATCGGCGCCAGCGGCGCGGTCGAGGCGATCGGCAACCCCAACTGGCGATGCACGAACCCCACCAACCCCGCCGGGTACTGCAACTGGGGAACGTAGACGTTGAGGTACATCCGATCGATGCACTCCACCTCGAACACCACATGATCGTTGAGGACATCAGCCACAGTGCGCGCTACCGTCATGATGGGCTCCGGTCGGACGGGGGCCTTACAGGCCAACCAAACCGCTACGGGCGGTTTCATACACCGGACCGGCACGCCGGTCACGGTCTACATCCCGCCGACCGGAGCCCGCCCACCCAAGCCAGCCACGACATGCCTCGTCGGGCTGGGGTGAAACCCCGTTAGCCGTTGCCCTTCATGTACCGCCGCGCCGGATCAACGAGATCGTGCACGGCAAGCGGCGCATCAGCGCCGACACGGCGCTGCGCCTGGCACGTTACTTCGGAACTTCCGAGCGCTTCTGGATGAACCTCCAAGGCCGCTACGACCTCGAGGTCGAACGCGACCGTCTCGCATCCATCCTTGACGAGATCCATCCACGCGCCAGCGCTTGAGTGCCACCGGCGCGTAGGTCCGCGAGGCAATGCAGCGCCAGCCATGACACCACGGTTGCAGCGACCAGGGAAACCCATCCCGCAGTTTAATCGGCGCATCCCCCTCGTCGGCCGAGTCAGCCAGCATCACCTGCTTTGCCCGTCACCGGATCCAGTCCACCGCCGAAGATCCGCACCTGAAAAGTGCGCCCCTGTCGGATGCCGGCCAGGTCCTTCGGAGCTTCCTGCGAGCCACACGGCGACAGAATGGAGACAGCCGAATGGGACAGTCAGTTGGACAGAGACCGACGATAGATCATCACAGACGACCGCCTGCGCATCAGAGGTAGTGGCCAGGGGCGGGGTCGAACCGCCGACCTTCCGATTTTCAGGGCTAAGGATGCGAGTCCGCCAAGCCCCGCCCGCGTCCGTGACCTGCATAGCAGCACTGATCCGAACGCTGCTGAACTCGGACGAACGCAGGCGGATGAGACCAGAGATGAGCCCACAAGGGCTCCTGTTGCGATGTGGCAGCCCCTGCGGAGCTCGACGGCGGCCGTGCCATCGACATCTTCTTGAATCGTGTGTTTGGGGACCCGATCGAGAACCCGTTGAGCGCGGATGGTGCCCGCGCCCAGGCGGTGTCCGAGCCCGCCTAGTTCACCGTGGATGCGGCGGTGACCCCAGGGACGGATTCTCCCGCGCCAGGCGCACCACGAGGTCACGAATCTCGTCACTGATCGGTGGGCGACCGGACCGGTTCGGATAGGTCCACTTTTTCCTGACCACGCGGCGGTGCTAGGCCAGCACCGTGGCTGGGGTAACGAGCCGACGCCGACGCGGCAGCACGGGGAGCAACCGCGCCAACGCGGACAAGATCGCTCGGTCCGGCCATCGAGGCCGCGGTCTGCTGACCTGACGACGCGGCACCGTGACCTCATGACGCAAGATCAGGATCTCGATGTCCTTGGCGGCGGCGCCGCGGGCGAGCAACCCGACCCAGCCGAACACCGTGACAGAGATCAAATACAGCAGTCTGAACAGCACGGCACCGGATCATGACACGATCACAGGCACCAAGGAAACCCCAGGTCACCACCTGTGTGACGAGTTTTGGCACGGTACAGGTCACACTCGCCGAACAGTGGCTCATTTTGTGGTTGCTTTAGCAAAGTAGATCATGATCAAGGTTAACTTGACAGTGCCGTCGGCTTTGTGTTCGACCTGCGGTCGCAGGGTCGAGACGGTGCCTGCGCCGGATCACACCTCGCCCGCTTCGAGCCGCGCACGCACGGCTTCCATGCGGTCGGCCAACGCGGACTCATCGATGACTTTCCTGGCAATGAGGGAGTGCGCCAGCACGACGAGCTGATTCTCCGGAAACGGCAGCGTCTGGTACACCTGTTGGGACAGACGGTCCTCGTCATCGCGACGCGTGAGGGGCGGCAGCACTGTGTCTTCCCTATCGAGTGCGGCGCACATCCCGTCGAGACTTGACCTCCAGGGCGGCACTGGATTTGTGACGCCGTACTTTTCTGCCATTCGTGACCATACTTGTCCGCGTGTGACGATCCGCTCCAGCGTCTGCAATCTGACAGTTGTAATGTCGGGGTCGGTTGCCATCGTTTGGTCTTCCGTTGGCTAGTAATTTTCTGCCGGCCGGATCGCGGGGTGCACGGGGCGAACCGCGTTCGACGTCACGCCAGGCTTGGGAAGTGTGACGCCGATCATGCAGTCGCGCGTCACGATCTCCGCGAGTTGTTCCTCACTCCAGCCTTCCGTTCCTTCCGGCCGGACCGGAAGCACGAGGAACCTGTGCTTGGAATTGGAGTCCTCGACGCGGATCTCGACGTCTTCAGGAAGATGAAGACCGAACTCCGCGAGGACCTGGCGTGGCCAGCGCACGATACGGCGTCGGTAGTTCGGCGTCCGATACCATTCCGGTGAGTTGCCAAGAATCGGCCGGGGGTAGCAGGAACACAGGGTGCACACGATCACGTGATGCAGCGTCGGCGTGTCCTCGAGCACCTGCAGCGAAGTGAAATCGCTGGGAGTCCCGAAGCCGGTCGGTCGCAGCCAGTCGATTCCCACCTCCTGACTAGCGGCGATGGCATCCTTGAGCGCCAACCGCTTGAAATCCGCATCGAGCCAGGCCTTGGCGACGAGCCGGGCGCCAGGCGCCGGCCCGATCTGCTCGACGAACTCCGTATAGTGCCGGTGATCCTCGGCGGTGAACAAACCCTTCTCAATCGCGAGCTCGCGCAACGCGATCTCTAGCACCTCGAAGTCGGTAACCTCCTCGACCATCGGTGCTGCGTGCCGGGCAGGACTGTCGTGGACCGCCTCGACTGTCCCATCTTGCGTTGTCATCTCGGTGTCCCTTTTCTGTCGCCGATGGGTGGGTCTCGGCCTAGGCGACCGGCTGCAGCCACCGTTCCGAGATCTCTGCCTGCAGCGTGTCGTTGGGACAGCCTGCGTACGGCTCCCACAGATCGGTCATCTTGAAGCGCACGACGTAGAACCATTCGGGCTTTTGATCGTCGCGGTCGAACGCCTCGTCTTCCGGCGCCAGGCTCTCGTATGACACTTTGACGACCGTCCCGGGCTTGCCCCGCAGGTATTCCTGGGTGCGTGTGTAAAAGATCGTGGGCAGGTCCCGCACCCGCACCTCGTCGCCAACACCGAACCGGGAAGGGCCAGCCATGCCGGCGAAGTACTGGGGATCTCCCTTGCCGACCGCTTCCCTGTGATGACGGTTCCTGGTGACCGCTTTCCCGTCCCCGGTAGTGTGGGGCGCGGCTTCCAGCGGAGCGTCGCCACTGGCGGTGCAGCGCTCACGCACCTCCCCAACCCGTTCGATCAGCTCGCCGAGCGTGATGTGGCGCTTGTCGATCAGACAACGGGTGGCGGCCAACACCCAACGGCCGTAGTAGGGAAAGCCGAGATACCGGGTCCTTCCGACATCAACGTTCCCGAGCCTTCTGCGCTCCTCGGATGTCCAGATGCCTCGCCAACCCAGGACCTCACACGTCACAAACGTGTTGAGCTCCCACTGCTCCTCCTCTTTCTCCTCGAACGTGGCCGGGGCGTCCGGTTCACCGCCGACATCATGCGGCGTCTTCATGTACGCCCGGAAGAGCGCATGATCAATCTCATCCGGGTAGGCCCAGTCCTGGAGCCGGTGAAACGCTGGGCGCAACTGACTGACAAAATCGCCCATGACAGAGTCAGACACGACGGTCACCTCCGCGTGGATGGCCAGCACCCCGACCAACCGCACCTAACCCCTCAGCTCAGATGCACGTTGAGTTTGCGTCAGAGATTTTTCCGGAGCGTGAGGAGGCCCCAATGACGATCGTAGGCGGCTTGGACGTCACCGGCAATCCCCTGAAACGGGGTGTTGGTAAGGAACGTGTCACCAAGTGCCAACCGTGACGTTCTTGCTGGTCAACGGTCTAATTAGTGATCTCCGTTGAACCGTCTGAGCGCATCGCAACAGTCAGCAGTTACCGCGCTGAGCTGCACAGATGCCGTCAATGGCACTTGGTGACACGTTCCTTAAGACACCCCATCAAGTGCCGCCGTTCGATGGATGCAGCGGTCGGGTCCGATGCGGCTGTCGTCCTGCTGAGACACCTTCCTTGCGGAGGTACCGTGGGGATATGCCCCTGCCCGAAGAGGAACCTGGTGCCGTGCGGGTTCCGAACCGCTTGCCCGTCGTTCACCTGTGTGGTGGCAGGAAGGACCCTCGACGTGTCTGATCCCGTCGTCCTCATCACGGGCGCGCTCACCGGTATCGGCCGCGCCACCGCCTTCGCTTACGCCCGTCAAGGCGCGAACCTTGTGGTCTCCGGCCGCCACGAGGACGTGGGTGAGCAGTTCGCCAGGGAACTCTCCGACCTCGGCGCCCCGGCCGAGTTCGTGCGTGCCGACGTCCGCTTCGACGCCGAAGTGAAAGACCTCGTTGACCACGCGGTCGCGCGGTTCGGGCGGATCGATGTCGCCTTCAACAACGCCGGCACCGAGGGAACACCCAGCCCTGTCACCGAGGTGACCGACGAGGGTTACCAGGCCACCTTCGATACCAACGTCAAGGGAACGCTGCTGTGCCTGAAGCACGAGTTCCGGGTCATGAGGGAACAGGGCGGCGGCAGCATCGTCAACGTCAGCTCCAACTACGGCCTGATGGGTTACCCCGGAGCGACCTTGTACGTCGGCAGCAAGCACGCCGTCGCCGGCATCACCAAAGCAGCCGCACTCGAAGGCGCCGCTCACGGTATCCGGGTCAACGCGGTCGCACCCGGCTACACCCGGACCGCGATGTACGAGCGGTTCACCGGCGACGACACGGCGCGTGACGCGGTCGATTCGGTGCTGCCCATGCACCGGGCGGGCACCCCGGAGGAGATCGCCGAGGCCGTCCAGTTCCTGGGTTCGGACAAGGCGAGCTACGTCACCGGGCACATCCTCCTGGTCAACGGCGGCCTCATGGCGGGCGGGCCCCTGTTCCCGAACTCGTGAACCCAAGGCCGGTCACAGTGTGCGTGCGGCCATAACGAGAGCGAGACATTTTGGGGGAGGCCTACGCCGCAGGCGCTGCGGCATCCGGTGTTCGGGTGAAGTGCGGGTCCAGAACCAAGATACGGGTAAAACCGGCAATGGGATGATCTTGTGTCCGTAAATCCCCTGGTGGAACCGTGTTCACGACGACATGGCCTGCCGGTAGTAAGCAGCGAAAAAACAACGAAAATGCAGGTCGGCGGCCATGTCAGCCTCTTGGCCGAGGTAGGCCCCTTGAGGCTGAGACCAGGTAATCCGTTGTTTTTCGCTGCTTACTACCGAGAGGCCTCCAAGCGAAGCGCCAGAGCTGTTACCGGGACTTCTGGTTCCGCTGTTCCTCCAGGGCCGGTACTGGTTGAGCTGGTGGGGAGGAGATGCGGCGCATTGCGCTATCCACCCGAAGATCTTTCAGGGGTGGGTAGCCGTCTACCGCCATGAGCAGGTCAGCTTCGGCAAGCAGTGAGCGTAGGACGTGGATGATGCCGTCGGTGCCTTCTAGGGCCAGCCCGTATATGTATGGGCGGCCAACACCCACGGCGGTGGCACCCTGTGGGGTTCCAGAAGTCGGCCACCCGTCGTGAGCAGCGGCTTCAGGCTGTCCGTTCGTACTCGTTGGTCAAACCACCTAGAACCGGTCGGCGTTTGATCCGTTCCTGGCTGAGGTTGACCACGGGATGGGTCGGCCGTGGTGGGCGAAGGTCGCGGGCACGGTGGGGCCCTCGATCGTTGTCGTGCTGAACGTGTTCCGCGAGTACCACACGCGGGTGCCGCTGGCTGACGATCAGCATGCGGTCGGTGAGGTCGGCTCGGAGGGTGCGCACGAACCGTTCGGCGACACAGTTCACCCCGGGGGTTCTCGGCGGTGTTGGTGGTCTGCTCGGCGACCGGGTCGATGGTGGTGTGCGCCAGGGCGGCGTAGTTGATCTGCTGTCGCAGTTGTTGGGTGTGGGTGGTGTCGATCAGTTGCGCGTAGTCGATCCCGGTCGGTTGGGGTGTTTCGGGGGGTGTTTCGGGTCGGGCTTTGGGGTGGGAATGCCGGCCGATGCGGTGCGGGATCGCCAACCCCCTCGGTGCACCGTGGTAGCGGACCTCGATCTGGCTGAGATCAAACGGATCGAAGACCAACTCGACACGGCGTCCGACCAGCGTCGAGTCAACCTCGTAGGTGTTGCCGTGTAGTGACACCGTGGCGGTCTTGGTCACGCTGCGGCGTTCCTCCCACAGGAACGCCTCGGCCAACGCGGCCGGGGTGGGCAGCGGGAACGGGCTAGCGGCCAGCCAGCGGGTCAGGGGTGGTTGCCCGGTCTCGGTGTGGACCCGGCGGTGGTAGACCTGTTCGACCCAGGCGGTGAACAACCGGTTCAGCTCGATCAGGTCAGCGACCAGGTGCCGGCCCGGTTGGTCCTCGCTGGTCCCGGTGATCTCGATGAGGAACTGTTCCCGGACCGTGCGGAAGAATCGCTCGATTTTGCCCCGGCCTTGGGGGCGGCCGGGGGTGGAGTGGGTGAGCTTGATCCCGAGTGTCGCGCACGCTCGCAGCAGCCAGGCGTCCACGAACGCTGACCCGTTGTCCACATAGATCGATTCGGGGACACCGCGGGAGGCCAGCGCCGGGCGCAGCGCCGCGGCGAGGCGCACGGTGTCCTCGGCATACCCGAACCGGTGCCCGACCACCGCCCGGGAGTAATCATCGATGAAGGCGAATAGGTAAGTCTTGCGGCCCGCCACAACCGGGCCGTGCAGGGCGTCTCCGGTCCACAACTCGTTGGGCCGGCTGGCTTCGAACCGGCCGAACACCGACTCAGTCCCGGCGTGGTCGGGCACGGTCAGGCCCAACTCGGCGAAGTGGCGTTGCAGGGTCCGCTCGCCCGGCGCCCAGCCCATCTGGGTCCGCAGCACCCGGGCGACCTGCGCCGCGGTTCGCGCCGGGTTCTCCCGTTTCAACGCCACCGCCATCTCGATCACCTCCACGGGCAGCCGCGGGGCTGACTGCCGGGGGCTGGGGACCAGGGCGTCGAACCCACCGGCCCGCCAGGCCCGGATCCAGCGGTCCAGGGTGTCGCGGGAAACCCGGACCCGACGCCCACCCGGGGTGGTGTGCTCGCCCGCGGCGATGGCGCGCACCAACCGGCCCCGGGCCTTGGTCGAGAGCTCGGGGTCGGCCGCCTCGCGGATCAACTGGTATCGGAACAGCCCGACCGCCCGGGCCCGCTCGGCCCGCGCCCTCGCCTCGTCATCTCTGCCCGCCATCAGCGGTGCACCTCCTCGGTCACGCCCGTCCGGCTGGTCCGGTCGGGTGAACGCCGAGGATCACAGCAAGATCGCCACCTGGGTAAGGGTCAACTCGTGTTGATCACCCGGGCCACGTCGCCGACGGCCAGCCCGGAGCCAGCAACCGACCCGCCGACACCGCACAGGCGACCTCCCAACACGCCACCGTGCCGAGCCCGAACCGTGCCGCGACCACCCCCGCGACCGCGGTAATCACCGCGAGGGCGTCCGCCCAGGTGCTGCCCGCCGGCCCAGGCAGCACCGGATCCGGTGCCAGCGCCCGACACCACCAGGTGAACACCGCACGCACCGCCTCGACCCGCGTGCCGAAACGACGCAACCAGCCCCGCACCGTCTCAACCGGACGCCCCAACCCCACAGCGATCCGCCGATGCCCCACACCGGCCACCTTCGCCGCCAACGCCGACCCGATCACCACGGCGACATCCGCCCGACGGACCAGCACCAACACCGGCAACAACACATGAGTCACTCCACAACCGGTGCACCTCGACCGCCGCGGAGTGATCCACACCGCACCGTCTGAGCCACGGACCGACCGACCCCGAGCCCGACCCCACCCAGCCAGCACCCCACCACAACCCGGACACGCCAACGTCCCCGCCCGCAACCGCGCCTCGACCCCATCCGCATCAGCCTCTACCGTGACCACCGCGCCTCCGAGCGCACCACACGGCCCTCCCGCGCGACTCCGTCCAAGAAATCAGCGGGAGGGCCGTGGCCAACTCCGACCTCGGCACGGTGGCGGCGCCGACCAACAAGGTCAACACGACTCGCCCAACCCAGACTCAATCCGCACGCTCAACGGCGCCAAACCGGCACTACATCGTCATCCTCAGCGGCGGCTGACACCCGAGTCGCGACCGGCCTCCACGACGTGGCACAGATCAAGCGGTCCCAGGACGTGACGCGCTGGCTAGTAGAGGAACACAGCTTCCCCGCCACCCGGCCACTAGGCAGTAGTGAACTGGTCGAGCTAGACGCGAGGACCACGGTGAGTTTCTGGGTGTACTACCCGCAACCCAACCCACCACAGCCACCGACCTCAGCGCACATGGGAAGCCTGCTCGCAGACCTGCACGCAATCCCCCATCCACCCCCGACCTACCGCGCTGGATACCCCCTGGACTCCCTCAAGCGCGCCCTCCAGGGCAGGGCCTGATCCACGGCGACGCCTGGGCCGGCAACCTCCTCTGGAGCCCCAACACCACCCACGAACACCATGGCATCCTGCTCGGCGACTGGGACCACGTCTCCCACGGCCCCCGCGAGATCGACCTCATCCCAACCTGGCACGCCACCCACCGCTACGCCAAAGGCCCCACCTGGACCACCAACTTCATCCACCACTACGGCCACGACCTCACCAACTGGCCCGGCCTCCCCACCCTCCTCACCATGCGCGACCTCACCCAAATCACTGGACCACTCCACCGCGCCCCACACTCCCCACCCCACACTCCCCACCCCACACTCCCCACCCCACGCCCACGCACTAAGACAACGACTCGATGCACTCCAAACAGGCGACACCTCAACTACCTGGACCGCACTCTAACCAGGGGGCGTTGTGGAAGTGAGCACCCCGAGCCTGCCTCGGGACGTCACGGGGAGCGGAGGCCCCGTTCCTTCATCGCATCAGGGGTGGGCCTAGGGGGGTGGGATGGGCCGGGTCGATGACGTTCCACAACCGCACGGTTTGGTCGTCGCTGGCGGTGGCCAGGGTGCGCCCATCGGGGCTGAACGCCACCGCGCTGACGTTGCTGATGTGGCCGGTCAGGGGTGGCCCAGACCCACATCGTGGGTGTGGCAGACGGCCTAGAATAATTGCCTGTCGCTACGACCGTTTGAGCCCAAGCCGATTCTGTTACCGAAACTCTGCCGTCGCCGTACCTTACAAGGGCGCCACCACAGGCAGGCGCGCACGCAGCCGACACAGCGGCGGACGGGCCAGCCAGCATCGGCAGCACTCTGGCAGGGCGGGGACCACGACTTCAATGAGTTGTAATAACTGTCGCTCGTCTGCCACGGCTGGCGGCAACTAGTCCAGACTCCTTAAGAAGAGCGATGGCGCGGTTGACGGTGCCGGCGGAGACGTTGTGTTGCGCGGCCAATTCGGTGGATGTGGGCAGCGGTGAGCCAGGGGCCAATTCGCCGCGTTCGATCGCGGCGCGGAGTTCGGCGGCGAGCGTCTCGTAGGGATTACGTGGTGTCCGGTGCGTGGGGTCTGGTTGGGGCATGAGGTCGGCGATGGCGTCGGCGGCTCGACGATCGGCCTCATCGACCCATGCTGCATAGAACCGGAGAGTGGTTGCTCCGCCGGAGCCGTGGCCGAGGCGACCGGCGACGGTGCGTAGGTCAACGCCGGCGGTGAGTAGCTCGGTGGCGGAGTAGTGGCGCAGGGAGTGGATGCGGGTACTGCGCAGACCGAGACGGGTTGCGAGGCGCCGGTACTTCTGGGTGACGGTGCTGGGGAGCAGGGCAATGGAGCCGTCGGGGCTGCTAGAGAACACGAAGGCGTCTCGGGGTAGTTCGATCCCGAGTGCTGCGCACTCGGACTCCGATTGCGTGCGGTAGGCGGTGAGCAGGTCAACGGTGTGCGCGTCGAGCGCGATACGGCGTTTCTGCCGGGTCTTGGTCGACTTCTCGCGGTTGCCGTCGGTGGTCTGCGCGTAGCTGCGTTCCACGGTCATGATGCCGCGGGTGAGGTCGAGGTCGGTCCAGCGCAGTGCGCACATCTCGCCACGGCGGCAGCCGGACACCATCGTCAGCCAGAGGAACGTGGCCCAGGCCGGATCTTGCCAGGTGTCGTTGAGGAGTGCGGCAACCTCGGCAGCGGACGGTGGGTCGGGGTCGGGCCGCTCGAACGATGGCGGCGTGGCGAGCGCGGCTTCATTGTTGCTGAGGTAGCGCCAGCGCACGGCACGGTCGAGTGCGGCACGAATGATGAAATGGATCTGTCGCACGGTGGATGCGGACAGTGGCCGGCAGTCGTGGTCCCTTGCCCGCCCGCTGCACAGCTTGTTGCAGCGCCGCAGCCGGGCGTAGAAGCGTTCCAGCAGCTCAGCGTCGAGCTTGGCCGCGAGCATCAAGCCGAACGTCGGACCGATGTAGAGACGGATCAGGCCCTTGTAGCGCTGGCGGGTGGTGTCCTCCAGCTCGGTCACTTCGAGCCACTTCTCGACCACCTGGCCGACGGTGATCGCACTGCGTGGGTGCCGCTGCTCGTCAACCTGAGACTGGAGCTTCGTCAGCTCGATCTCGGATTGTGCGTGCGTCTTCGCGGACTTGCGCAGGTAACGCTCCTTGCCTGTCAGCGGGTCAACGCCGGCATACACAATGGCCCGGAACGTGCCGTTGGAGCGGGTCTCGATGTGCCCCCGGGGACGGTGCTTGCGGCCTGCCAAGAGGCCAGGCTAGCGCACGCTCATTCCCTAAACCCTTCCCCGAAGGGCTCTGCCTGAGTATCCTCAGAGCATCTGTACTGCTCAGATGGGGTGCCCTCGGCAGGATTCGAACCTGCGACACACGGTTTAGGAAGAGCTGTGTCCCCGGCTCATAGGCCTGCTAACAGCGACTATAGTTCGCCATGCGTCGCACCATGGTCCTCCTGAGGCATAGTTCTGGTTCATTTCGCACCACGATCCGCACCACGCCGACGGGCTCGCGCATCTCGGTAGGTTGACTTCGGCAGCGCCGCTTGCCAGCAGAGACACCCCCTCCAGGCCCACTGAGGGCATGGCTGTTTCTGGGTGGTGGGCGCTGGTCTGTCTCGGCGGGATGTCTACCTGTTCGCAGGTCGGTGGTAGGGCAGGGACCGTCGGGCGTGAAATCCAGACGGTGCCGCCGGCACTCGGTGACGGGATCTTCAGGACCTTGAAATCGATGAAATCTGGAGAAGTGATCATTCCGCAGCAGGGGATCGGTGTGCGTTACGCCACGCCGCACCAGCTTGCCCGCGTCAACCTGCTCGGCGCAACCCGGACTGACACCCGTGCATCCGGCAGAACGCGCTCTCAACGCGGCATGAGCGCGCGTCTGCGGAAGCGAGGTGGTGCGGTGGGGACAGCATTAACTAGTACGGCAGCCGCAGTGTGTGATCTCGGTCGGCATGTCGTGACCATGGAGGGGGCCATCGTGTGATCAGCTACGGGTGTGATGACTCTGCGGGACAACGCGGTAGCCGCGCCGCCGACGGTAACTGATGATCCCCTCGATCGGTGGCGGGCGGGGTTTAAGGACATGTTCGCGCTGGTCGCGGGCCGGTTCGCGCAGGTGGAGTCCCGTCGCCGGGCCAGGATGTACCTGCTGGGGATGCTCTCTGGGGCGGAGTGGAAGAATTCCTGGACGATTGCTGAGCAGGCCGGGGACGCCACCCCGGATGGGATGCAGCGGCTGCTGAACTTCTACTCCTGGGACGCTGATGCGGTTCGTGATGACCTGCGCGGGTACGTGCTGGACCATCTCGGTGACCCCAGTGGTGTGATGGTGGCCGATGAGACCGGTTTCCTGAAAGAAGGCACCAAATCCGCTGGGGTGCAACGCCAATGCTCCGGCACGGCCGGGCGGATTGAGAATTGCCAGCTGGGCGTGTTCTTGACCTACGTATCGGGCAAAGGTCGAGCGTTGATCGACCGCGAACTGTATCTGCCGACGTCCTGGACCATCGACCGCGAACGGTGTGGTGAGGCAGGGATCGGTGAGGAGGTCGATTTCGCGACGAAACCTGAACTGACCCGGCACATGCTGCAACGCGCCCGCGACGCCGGGGCGCTCTTCGGGTGGTTCACCGCCGACGAAGCCTACGGTGACAACCCCGGGCTGCGGACCTGGCTGGAAGACCAAGACATCAACTACGTGATGGCCATCTCCTGTGACCAGAGGTTTTCCACCCCGACAGGGCGGATGCGAGCCGACGAACTCGCAGCGCTGGCCCCCCAGCGCGGATGGCAGCGCCTGTCCGCCGGCCAGGGCGGCAAAGGACAGCGCCTCTATGACTGGCTGCTTATCGACCCCGGAATCGACGCCCACCACCTGCTCATCCGCCGCTCGATCAGCAAACCCGACGAACTGGCCTACTACATCGTCCACAGCGGCACTCCAGTCCCGCTGGCCGAACTGGTCCGGGTCGCTGGATCCCGATGGGCACTGGAGGAAACCTTCCAGTTCACCAAAAACGAGACCGGACTGGATCGCTACCAGGTCCGCAAATACCATGCCCGGTACCGCCACATCACCCTATCCATGCTCGCCGTCGCCTTCCTCGCCATCACCGCCCACACCGAACACCTCCACGAGGAAAAAAGGGCAACGCAACCGACCACGAACAACTGATTCCCTTATCCTGCAACGAAATCAGACGACTCTGGGCCACTCTGACCGACCCCACACGCCCCCGAGCACACACCGACCACTGGTCACACTGGCGACGACGCCACCAAACCCGCGCCCGCACATGCCACTACTGTACCAGCGGCAACACCTCAAACATCACAAAATGCTGCTGTAGTATTAGGGGGCGTCACTGGTCGCGGAGGATGTCGTGGGATCCGGGTTCCGGATTTGCGTGGCCAGTTGGTCTTGCAGTGTCGCATGCCGGAATTGATAATTTGCTCCGATAGTGCGCAGTATCCCTCGGTCTCGGGCGTCCTCCAGGAAGGGCATGAGGGCAATGGCGGGGATGTGGCGAGAACACTGTAGTTGGAGCCAGGCTATGGTGGTTGGCCAGGCCAGGGAGGAGGTTGCCCCGAACACGAGTACCATGACGAGCCCGAATATAAGTCCATTCGCGAGCCCATGCGCAAGATCCGTTCGAGGTGCCACCCCGCCTAATTCATTCACGAACCCGACCAAAATATAATAGATCACGTACCCGGTCATCATCGCGAGCCCAACCATGATTCCGGCTACTACCGCGAGTACTCGGTCGTTACG
This sequence comes from uncultured Actinomycetota bacterium, assembly GCA_963822695.1. Classification (GTDB taxonomy): domain Bacteria; phylum Actinomycetota; class Actinomycetes; order Mycobacteriales; family Pseudonocardiaceae. Next base: position 17,096 of record CAWGJH010000004.1, on the reverse strand, counting down.
CCAGCTCTCACGAGGACCGAGGGGACGGCGCTCACCCTCAACGAGCACGAACATGGACTTATGGGCGAGGCGGCGTATGAGTCCGTACGCGACCGCGAACACGACGCCGTATACAGACCCGAACATGAGACCGCTGCCGAGCCCGAACGAGAGCCCGTTTTTAAGCCCGCCCGCAAGCCCGACCAGTAGCCCGACCAGTAGCCCGATCAGCAGCCCGTTTCCGAGTGCGATGGATCCTCCGGTAAGCCAGCTCTTGCGCATGCGAGGAGAGCGGCTTTCGTCCGCTGCGGCCCCACTCATGGGTTCGCGCTTGAGCCCGAGCGAAAGCACGGCCATAAGCGCGATAATTAATCCGGCGACAATATCCGGGAATTGACGCCGAGTTTCGAATGTCATAGCATACGCGGTGTACATCATGAATTCGATAAGCAAAGCCGCGACGCTAAACGTGAACCCGTACACAAAAACCCTGTAAAAAAGTAGACGGAAGCTGACGGATCGCCAATTTCTTATCCGCTTAGGTGCGCCATTCTCCCGTCCGCGTACGAACCCGAAAAAGATTCCTAACCCCAATCCGAACCCAAGGTGAAAGAAGTTATACCCGAACCCGACTGCCAAGCAGGCCATGAACCAGGACGTCAGCGCGCCTATCAGCCCGCCCGCGAGGACGCTAACGAGAATGCGGGGGGCGACGGGAACCCATCGAGGAATTTGCCACCAGGCGAAATCTCCCGTATGATATTGGTTCATCCGCGATGCGATAAAGGTTAGAACCTGTGTCGCCTGAGCTAGGTTGTAGCGGGGCGGCGGCCTACCTGGCCGAGGGGTATAGGCCTTAGGTAGCACGCGGGCGATGAGGTGCTGTTCGATATGGTCACGGCAGCCGGAGTTGAGCAGCTCACTGACATCATCATCGGCCCCGTAGGTGTCGCGGATAAGGGTAAGAGCCAGTGGCGTGGACAACCCCGTAAGAGCACTGTTGGGCTGTTCCCGCAAGTGCCTGAGCAACAGGTCCCAGCCTGCCGGTAGTGGCCCAAGCGCGGCCCAGTTCAAATACTCAGCGGCCAGGCACCCAGTGATGGCATCCAGGCTCACCACAACGGCACCAACGAACCACGGCGCGCTCAGCGCCTGGCTCATCTCCTCGCTACGGGAAAGCACGACGACCCGGAAAGGAGCATCACTGAGGGCCTCTAGAGCGGCCGGACGTAGCGCCTGATCCATCTCGTCGAATCCGTCAAGAATCAGCGCCACCTTATCCCGCGCATCAACCAGCGCGACCGCCTCAGCCCGGCCACTGCGATGCTGGAAAAGCGGGTAGGTCTCAACAAGCCGGTCGCACAGCCAGTCCCGTACCGACGCGCTGTGAGGGTCCCAGCCGCGTGTGGTTAACAGCACCGGCACCGGAACCCGCGTCCGCTGCTTGTTCGTGAGGCCGTAGCGGTGACTCAGCGCGTCGAGCAGAAGCAGGATCGCCGACCCGCTCTTGCCTCCACCCGGTGCGCCAAGCACGACGACCCGACCGGACGCCAGCCCCGCGTATAGGTGATACAACTCGCTGCGCCCGCCACCGGCGCGCAGGTCTGCCTCAACGATCCTGGCCTGCTGAGGCAGGGGCGGAAACGCCGGTGGCGTCTCCGGTCCGCCAACCGCGGCCGCCACCGAGCCCATCACAACCTGGTCACTGAGCGACCAGCGAAGAGGGATCGGCTCGGGTGTCACCAACCGCCGCTCGACAGCCACCCGCCGCCACTGCCGGTCCACCACCTCGGCGAGTAACTCAGCCAGAGTATCCACTGACCGGGCCGGTGGACGACGACCCAACGACACCACCAGCGCCATCGCACTGACGAGGACACCAGCCAGGGCCACCGCAAATCCAGGGACAACGAGTGCAGTACTGCGCTGAGACGCTGGCAGGTGGTAGACCCATCCAATCCACGCGAGAGCACCACCCATTAGCACTAGACCCACAATGAAGGACGCCCGGTCCCACACCCACCTGCCCACGGCCGGGAGTCTGCCAGACAGGAACCGACCTAGCCCCCTCCCTATCGACCACCAAAGCTCGATCAGCCACCGCCACGCAGGACAAGACGAGTCGATATCTGCACCGAGCCGCCCAGCATCGACGAGCCGGCACGCGCCAGGTTGACCGGTAAACGCAGCCTCTGCCGAATAGCACGGCCGGTGCTCGGCGACGAAGCTTTACCGGCTCTTCGTCTCTGAGTGTGGCGCGTCGCTGTAGGATACGATCTTCAGCCTGAGTCCGGGGGCGGGCCTGGAGCCTCCTGATCCGTGGTGTTCACCGACACGGAAATGTAGGCCCCAGGTGGAACGAGAGCGTAGTGTCGCGGCGGCGATGTTGGGCTTGCCCGGGTTTGTCGTGCTGGCCGTGTCGGATTACGCTAGTGCGTTAGAGCAGGTGATCGAGACCACCGCTGATCTGGCGGGCTGCCCGGAGTGCGGGGCGGTGGCCGTGCTGCATGACCAGCGGCCGTGTGCGGGATCTGCCCTCGGGTGGAAGTCCGGTGATGGTGGTGTGGGTCAAGCGGGTCTGGCGCTGCCCACACGCGGTGTGCCCGAAGCGAACCAGGACGGAGACCTCACCGCTGATCACGCTGCGGGCGTCGTTGACTGAGCGGGCCCGCGCGGAGGTCTGCCGCCGGGTCGGTGAGGAGGGCGCGTCGGTCGCGGCGGTGGCCCGGGAATTCGGTATCGGGTGGCGCACCGCGATGGCCGCAGTCCGCGAGCACGGCACACCGCGGATCGATGACCTGATCCGGCTTGAGGGGATCGAGGCCCTCGGGCTGGATGAGACCGTGTTCCAGGCCGCCTCGGCCACCTGCTCGACCAGCTTCGTGACCGGCATCGTCGATCTGACCTCCCGCGTCCTGCCGCAGTCGCGCTCAATGCGGCATGTGTGGATACTCGTAGATCCTCCTGCCTGTTGGGCCGGTCGGCTTATTGGGGTCGTGAAAGCTGAGCGGACGTTCCGCGGTTGCATACACGGGTGATGAATGCGACCTGACGAACACGAAGAGGCCTGTTGTCTTTTAGTGGTTTGCTCAAAGGCCTGCCCGGTTGAGGCGTTCGATGAGGCTTGGTTTGCGTGTGTGCGTTTGACGTAACGCCATGCTGCGCTGGGTGAACGTGTGATGGCGGCCGTCGCGTTCGGCAAGCGCCTGGAGGTCGGTGAGTAGTGTGATGACGGCGTCGTACTCAGCAGGCTTGCGGGTGGCGATCATTGCATCGACGCGCGACCAAGCGGCGTCTTCAGTGCGGGCCAGCTCGTCCAGCCGTTGTTCGCGGGCGAGGGCACGTGCCTTCTCGTGGCGCGCTTCCTGGTCAGCACGTCGGGCGGTTGCCTGGCGCTCTCGGTCGGTCCGCCGACGTGCTGCGCCGTCGAGGAGATCGGCCACGGTCCGGCGGGGTGGGTCGGGGATGTTCGTGGTGTGTTCGTCGCGGAATCGGCGAAGCATCTCCATCCGCACGGTCGCGGCGTGATCGTCGACGACCCGCAGTAGGAGCCTGTTCTTCTCAGCATGAGGCAGGTGTGTCACCCACGCGGCGAGCTGGCCGGGATCGTCAGCGATCTCGTCGAGTGGTGGACTTGTCTGGGCTGCGATTGTGAGCAGGTCGTCGTCGAGGCGGAGGAAGTCGGCCAGTGCCTGCTGCGCCCCGGTAAGCGTGGTTAGTCCGGGCGGCACGGGTGGCTCGAACTCGTGGTCTTCGTCGCCCTCGAAGGCGTCCTCGTCTCGTTCCCAGCTGCCGTAGCCGGCCAGCCAGGCGAGATAGAGCGGCCGGAGGTCGCCCGCGGCGAGTTCGGCGCGGACTCCGACGATGGCTGACAGCCTTCCCTGGGGGTCGTACTCCCAGTCACCGAAGTCGTCCTCGCTCGTCATGTCGAGCACGAGGAACTTGCCTGTAGTCCAGACTGTCACTTGATCGCCGACACAGTGGTCCCTGGCGACATCGATGGCGAGCAGGTCGCGCGGCAGGCGGAGCATGATCCGGTGCGTTCCCCAGTTGGTCAGATACAGGTGCGCGTCGTAGTAGCGCTCCATCATCCGGCTTGGATCGCCCCGAAAGTTGCCCCAGTGATACTCGTTGACGAAGCTGGTGGCGGTGATCGACGCGCGGGTGGACAGGGAACGCACTTCGGCCTGCTGGCGATCGTCCAGAGGCCGGTCGAGGGCCAGGAACTCGTAGTACTGGTACTCGCTCATCGCCCATCCTGCTGATCGGCACGGGTATAAGGCTCCGCCCGGAAACCCGAGTCGTCCCCCATGTGGATGAACAGGTGTCCCTTGAGCGTGACGTCATCAACCACAGCGGCCCAGCCGCGCCCGCTGACCTGGTCACCTTCGTCCACGCCGTCCCAGCTGAACTCGACGCTGGTGCGGCCGTCGCGTTCGGTACTGCGGCAGTGCATCCAGCCACGGAGGGCGATGAAGCCGAACTGGCCGGTCCCGTCCCCGGCGAACTCGATGAAGCCAGGTTCGAGGAGGTCGATCGCGTCGCGGTCCCACATGTCCATCTCCACGATCCGCCATCGGCCGGTCAGGGGCATTGGTCCTCCACCCGTGTCGCCATCGCGGTGTGAGGATAGCCATGCCAAGGTCAATCGATGCGTCGGTGTTTGAATGGCGCTCGTGGCGAGCGTGGCGGTGGAGCGGGTACGTCGGTTGATCGACGGGCTGCGGCGCGATCGTCGGAGGCACCCGTATCACGGGCGGCGTGAGTATTCCCCGCTGGCGAGGGAGGTCGCTGCCGCGTGCGAGGCGCTGATCGACAGCGAGCCGGCGTCTGTGCCAGCCCTCGCGCAGCGCGCGGTCGAGCTTGTGACGACGGCGCTGATGTATGTGGATGATTCGTCCGGCATCGTGGGCGATGACCTCCATGCGCTGATGGCCGTGCACGCGCGTGCCTGCGCTGCGACGCCACCCGATCCGAAGCGGCTGGCGGCGTGGCTGGGGAAGTTGCGGCTCGATGGGCCGGGCTGGCCGGACTTCGACCTGCGCGACTACGCGGCCGCGCTGGGCGAGAGGGGCCGAGCCGAACTGGCCCGCGTCGTCGAAGATCGTGCCAAGACAACCGAGCTAGACCTGCTCGGCAGGACACCCTTTGGGATCCGCGTGCTGCGCGAGCAGCTCGCTGAGATCTCCGGCGATATCGACCACTACATCGCCGTGCTGGCCGAAGACCTCTACGCTGCATCCTCATACCTCAAGATCGTCAACGCACTGCGGAACGTCGGACGCGCAGCTGAGGCCGAGCGCTGGGCGCGACGCGGGCTGGGGATCGGCAACCCGATCGACCAAGGCAAGCTTCGCGACACCTACGTGAACTTGCTACTCGAACGCGGCGCCACCAACGAAGCGTCCACCATGCGCTGGCAGCTGTTCGACCAACACCCCACCCAGACTCACTACAACGACCTGCGCCGCACCGCCGAACGCACCGGTGATTGGCCCGGCCTCCGAGATAAGGCGATCGGGCGGCTGCGCGATGCCACCACTGGGCAGCCCGCCTTCGCCGACCACCTCATCGGCGTACTCCTCGACGAGGGCGAACTCGACGATGCGTGGCAAACGGCAGTCGACCACGCCAACGGCCTACCTGAGTCACGCTGGAATCAGCTCATCGACCTGCGTCAACCCACCCACCCCCGGGACGTGATCGAGCCCTGGCAACAGCTCATCCAGCGGCGACTGGACGCCAGCACCGACAAGTACCGGTACAGCAAAGCCATCAAGATGCTCCGGCAACTCCGCGATGCCTACCGAGCCACAGGTGACGACGCCCGGCTTCGGAACATACCTCGACCGTCTACGAGACCGTCACAAACGCAAGACGTCATTCATCGCCAAGCTCGACCGCGCCAACCTATGACGCCTCGACATGCCGTACCGCCTCAGCAACTCGCCGCTGGTCTCCCTCGTCAGCATTCCAGCGAGATCGTCCCCGAAGCGCCATGACTGAGATGTGACCGCACGTGCACAACCTAGCGGCAGACACCGCTGGAAACGTCCTCAATTCGGCATGACAGTGCGCACCTCGGCAGAGGACGTCGTATCCGGCGACTTACTCTGCATGAGTATGGAACCGTAATGATATTACCTATTTGTCGGGTCGTTGGATGGTGTAGTTCCAGTCGCCGTGGAAGTCGTGTCGTGTGATGGGTATGGATTTCTTCTGGTGGTCGGTGAGCTTGATGTTCGTGGGGTAGGGGTTGAGGTCGAGGTCGGCTCGTACGGTGAGTCCTGTTGTGGTTGTGGTGTTGGCGATGAGGTTGACGATGATTTGATAGGTTTCTAGTGGTCGTCCTCGCCAGTTGCGGGTGATTCTGGAGAAGAGCCGGTGCTCGATTTTGTTCCATTTGCTGGTGCCGGGTGGGTAGTGGGAGACGGTGATGTCGAGTCCGGTGGCCGTGGCTAGCCGGGCGAGTTCGTGTTTCCTCCAGCCAGGGGCGGTGTCCGTTCGATCCGCCGCCGTCGGCGGTGAGGAGAAGTCGTCGCGCGTTCGGGTATTTCTGGGATCCCATCTGTCGCCACCATTCCTCGATGGTGGCGACCGCGAAGACCGACGTGTCGTGGTCGATGCCGACCGAGACCCAGGCGCTGTCGTCGGTGATGTCGTACACGCCGTAGGGGATGGCTTTACCCTCGGCTTGGTCGGGGAAGTCGTAGGTGGACACCTCCTCGGGCTGGCCCGTGGGCCGCCACTCCCGCCCGGCCTGCCCGAACCGTCCGACCAGCTCTTTGGTCTTCGTGTCGACGCTGATCACCGGGTCACCGGCGGCCAGGAAAGACTCAGCGAGGGAGTTGATGTAGCGGAACTGGGCGTCCCGGTCGGGGTGTTGAGCGCCTTCGAGGGTCTTGCGGGTCGCCTGCAGGCTGTACCCGGCCGAGCGCAGCAGATTCGCCACCGCGGAGTGGCTGATGGCGTGCCCCATCGCGGTCAACTGGGCCGCCAGGTGCCGCGTCGATTTCGTCGTCCACCGCAGCGGCGACTCCGGATCCCCCCGCGTCGCTGGCTCGATCAGCGAATCCACACAGCCCAGCAATTCCGGGTCGGCGCTATCGGCTTTCTTGCGACCACCCCCGGGCGCCCGAACACGACGGTTCGACCCTTCTTCGGTATCGCTATCCAGCTCGGTGAGCCCGCGACGAATCGTCGACCGCGACGCGCCGGTGGCCCGATGCACCGCGGCGATCCCACCACGCCCCCACGACCTCGCTTCCGTCGCCAACGCCAGACGCCGATCACGTTCATTCAACCGAGGCAGCAAAATCGCCAACCGACCCGCCATCGCTCGGAAAGCGTCATCCTCGTCGCGCACAACCCCAGCCTAGTCGGCGACACAATTCGACCGGAACGACACGCGGCGCTCTACAAACATTCACTCGAACGGATTAGTTATTACTTTACGCTTCCTATGCGCTGGTTCGCAGCTGCTGACTGCACCCTGACTTGGTGTGTTGCGATCGCTAGAATCCGTCGTTGCGACTCCAGCGGCAGCCCGTTGACGTCTTAGATTTAGATGCTGCTCATGTGTACCGGTAGAGGATTCGCTTGCGAGACGCTGACTGATGACTACCCCTCTCATCCGACGGTGATAAGCTCGGCAGTCAGCTATGTGGATGATCTTTTACATCGGACAGCGAGGACGACACGGCGACCATCAAACAGGTCCCACATCTACCGGGAGCTCATCCCACCACACCCGGCAACTTGTTAGTGCCTGCCGTGGTGTGGTGACGAATCGGACGGCACCGGCGTTGCTGTTAGCGCTGCCAGCGGTGGGTCGAGGGCTGATCCTCAGTTCAGTGCCTGCAATAAGGCTGCAACGTAGCTCGGCGCGAGTGCCCGGATCGTTCGTTCGTCGAGACCACCGGCGAGCGCTGCGACGGCCATCTCGGTGCCAATGGTTGCTCGGGCGCCGAACAGGTCGTCGAGATAGCCCAGGCCGGTCTGGACAACCTCACTCGTCCGGTCGTCGACGAGCAGCTTGTGGAAGCGCTTGGCGACTTCGAGTGGGCCCTCGTCAATCATCATCAGACGGACGACGTCGCCGGCGTCCTTGTCGGTGAGTCTGGACTTGCCTGGTTTCTCGACCCGATCACGGATCTTGTACGCCTTCGCGACCAGCAACGCTGCTGGACCCGCGACGCTGGCCATGATCACACGCGTATCAACACCGGGTTCGAGGCTTGTCACAGCCATCACGTCGTTGTCGACCACGGCGGCCTCAAGGCCGGGCACTCGGCGGGCGGACATTTTGTCGTGCGGAGGGATCTGCACACTCCGGCGCCCGCCCTCGGACAGACCCTGGGGTACGAGAAGATCGACTGGGATCTTGACCACGTGGTCCCCGACGCGTTCCTCGCGTGACCAGGAGCCGGCAAGGTCGGCGCTGGCGCGGACAAACCCCGCGTTTGTCATCGCCTGCTGCAGCCGGGGCTCGTCGACCAGGTGCTGGGGATCAAGGCCGAGGTCCGCATCGCTCGTGTATGCCGCCACCGACAGGTCGAGGTCAACGCTGCGCAAGTAGATCGCCTGCGCTCCGACGATCGTGATCGCATCGTCTTGATCGTGAAGCGCCACGAGAGCGTCGAGCAGCACCCGACGCGCAACAACGTAGAGGGCCTGGCCGTCTCCCATGCCCTTAGGAATCTTCGACACAGTTCCGTCCTGGGGTGATCGGACGGCCTTCGGCAGGCCGATCGCGCTCTGCGTTGGCCGATCAGGGTAGAGCAAGATCGTGATCTCGAAGCGGGCTCGGCCCGCGCCACTCATCCTCGTGGTTGGTCATCCACTCGAGGAGCGCTTCCCCTTCGGCGGGTAGTCGCCCGGGTCCGCTCAGGCAGTCCAGGACGAGTTGGCTGAGCCCGACGATGGGAACGTCATCTACGCGCTCGGGATGTGGTCGGTCCATTGCCCCCTCACTCATGGGCTGCAGCAGCAAGACCTCGACGCTTGTCTGATCGACTCTCAGCAGCCCGAGATCGTGTGCGACCTCGTCCACCACGCGGGGGCCCGGCGGGACGTAGAGCATCAGTGCGCCTCCCACCGTCATCGGCGCGAAACCCTGCGCGGCGAAGGATCCTGTCGCGAGGACCTGGTGACGGATCTCATTGTTTCGGAGAGCGCTGAGCGTCCGATCAAGTCCGATCCTCGTGATCGCTGGCCAGACATGGTTGGCCTTCATGAGCTGATATGTCTTGGCTCGAGATCGCAGCAGCGCCTTCCAGTCGATCTTGGTGATCACGTGCTTGCTGCGACGGATCAGCGCCTCCTCGGCGAGCAACTCGAGAAGCCGTGAGAGGTAGCTCTCGCTGATCCCTGTCGCTTTGGCCAGCTCAGCTGCACGCCGAGGCTCGCGAAAGTCGACGAGTTCGCGGACGAGCCGACCGGCCCGTGGCCCCGACAGTCCCCGCCGCCCGCGGCTCGGAGGCCTGGGATCGCGCTGATCGCCGTCGGTCCTAATCCGCACCACTGGATCGTCGATACTGATCGAGACATTGCCGGTCAGATCGAGGTAGCCGAGACCTTGCTCCTCGAGCACCCTACGAGTCTGTGGACTCAACCATGGCGAGATTACGAGCACTACGGCACCACCACCTCGCCGCTGGCGAGCGAGCTCGAAGCCGCGGACCGACTGTTCTGGCCGCGTCCGAGGGGGTCAGGTTCGACTTCGCCTCGACGATCATCACGACCTGCTGACCGCCGGGTCGTCCTACTCGCAAGAGTGCATCGATCCCGCGATCAACCGGCTCTGTCTCATCCTGCTGCAGCCCGAGTCGCCAACCGTCGCCGAGCAGGTCCACAAGCTGCGTGATCCCCCGCTCCAGCAGGTCACGCTCGCTCAGCTCAACCCCAGTCATGGCACCATCCTAAGCGCCGGAACTTGCCAGATATCGCGGGTTGTCCAGTCTGGACAAGATGAGGCTGTAGGCAAGCAGTTAGCGGAACCAGTGGTGCCACCAGACACACTCGCTGATGATCACCACCGGGTATCGACGGCCCTGGTACGGCGAACGACACGGCGACCGTCAAACGACCACTTCCCGAAGTTCGACCGAGAGCCGATCCCCCTCACACGTCATTGCCGTGCGGGGCTACCTGTCAAGAGTGGTGGAGTGTCCAGGCGACTGCGACGCGCCGTTACCGCGTCGTCGGATAACGCGCTCCTGCGTCCGTCATCGGCGGAGGAGGGCATTCCTTCCGCCCTTCTGCGCGGCACAGCACAAGATGATCTTGTTGCAGTCACAATCCGTGCGTCAGCTCTGACTCTGGTGGCCCACGGTTCGAGTCTCGCACCATCGGGCGCACCACGAACGGGCAGCTCAGGGCGGCTTAGTGGCTGTGGCTGGGTGCCCCCGGCAGGATTCGAACCTGCGCCACTCGGTTTAGGAATGGTTTGTCGGTAGCCGGTTCCGCGTAGTGTTTGACGTGCTGTTTTGCTTGGTTCGTCGGCGACTGAACTCCTGCTCATTTCGCATCCGTTTCGCGTTGCGCATGGTTGGCGTCTCCCCGGGTCGTTCGTCGTGGGTCGTGTTCTATTCGGCGAATGCATCCTCAGCCACCTTGTTGATCTTTACCCGGTCGCCCTCGATGCACTTTGCGTAGACCTTGAGGAGGACGTCCACGGAGTGGCCGGCCCGTTGGGCGACCTCGGGTGCTGGGACGCCTCGGTTGAGCCACAGTGACACCGCCGCGTGCCGCAGGTCATACGGTCGCCCCGCGAGAGGGGAGGCCACCTGGGCGGGTGTGAGCGCGTATGTCCGTGCCTGTGCCCATACCCGGTAGTAGGTGGACGATCCGACCACGCCACCGCTGGGAGAGCGGAACAGTCGACCGTCCGGTCCGGTGCCGTAGGTGTCCAGGTGATGGCGCAGGGTGTCCACCAGTACCGGGGGGATCGGGACGATGCGTACGTCTTTGCGGCCCCGGTGTTTCAGGCCTCGCCGGTCGTGTACTTCCCCGGAGTCTGTCCATCGTTTCCCCGCCGCTGGTCGGGACTCACCGAGCGCTAGTTCTCCCCAGCCTTGCGGGGGGAGCGTGCAGTCTTGCTCCCGAAGCGCTAATCCTTCGGCTGGTCGTGCTGCCGCGTAGTAGCCCAGTGCGAAGAAGGCGGCCAGGTGCGCGCCTCGGTCTTGGTTGCGGTGGCCGACGTAGGTGACTGCCGTCAACAACTGCCTGACTTGGGCGGGGTTGGCCACCACGCGCGGGTCCACTGCATCGACGATCTTGGGAGCGGTCCGTTTGACCTTGGTCATCGGATTGTCCGGCAGGAGTTCCCGCTCGACGGCGTAGGACAGCATGTTGAACAGGACCGCCCGCTTGCGGCGGTACACCGTGGCTGCCGCGCTCGTGCCATCGAGCTTCGTCGCTAGGGCGTCCAGTATGTCCCGCATCGCTACCATGTCGGTCAAGTCGTACATCGGACGTGAATGCCGAATGATCCAGGCCACGGCTTCCCGATCGTCCGGTGACACGTCATCGTCTCGTGTTGTGGGTGGCAGCAGTGTGGAGGTCAGGACGCGGCGAAGGTCGGTTGCTTCTGGTCTGCCGCTAGCGTCGCGAACGAATGCGGTGCCGGCTGTGGCTAGTGCGTCCACGGTGCTGGTGCGTGTCTTGGCCGCCGCGTCTGGCCATTTCATGTCCATGTAGGACTGGGCGAACTCGACGAAGGACAGTGAGTTTCGTCGTTTCACCTCGGCCACGGGCAGACCGGACTCGACGTCGAAGGGTTCGCCGTCGCGGGCTGCTTGCATCAGCTCCGCTCGCCGGCTGTTTGCGAGTGCCTTGGTGGAGTACCATTCCGAGTGCGATTTGTGTTCGGTCACCCATCGGACGCCGTAGGGGCGGCCTTTCTTTTTCTTCTTGTCTTTTGACTTCGTCCAGTCCGCGATCTCCCAGAACCGGACCTTGAACGTGGTGGTCATGCCGCCGCTCCTTGTAGTCTGTTGAGCCATTCGGTGAAGTCGGCTACCGTGCACCGCAGTTCCCCGTTGGGCAGGGAGAAGCAGCGGGGTCCTTTCCCGGTTTGCCGCCATTTGTAGAAGGTGTCGCGTGACACGGACCCGCCCAGCGCCGCCAGGATCTCCGGAACACTCATCAGCGGGGCCAGCTCCCGAACCTTCTCCGGTGACTTGCTGCTCATGTGTTCACCTTCCCCCGTGGTTACGCTGCTTGTGGAGTTGCCGAAACAGTGGCGGTGTCAGGTGGTGGGCCGGGCGCGACGACATCCCGCAGGTGCGCCACCAGTTCAGGCCGGATCGCCGCCGGCACCGTGATCGTCCGCGCGTTCGCCCGTGACGTCGGCGGCGTGCGAACCAGACCGCGTCCGACGAGATCGATGAACTGGGAGTTGACGCGCACCCAGCTCCCATCAGGAGCCACGTCGCACCGGCGTAGTGCGGTGACCTCACTCCATCGCAGTGAGCAGAACGCGGTGATGAGGATCAGCGCGCGGTACCTGCGGTAGGGCATCACTTCGGCGAGTGCGAGCACCTGGACGATGGTGAGAACCGGGCGTTCCTCGGAATACTCCTGGGGGACGGTGAGGTACTTCTGCATGGTTTCTCCCCCTCGCTCAGGCGGCTTGATCGCGGGTTGCCGAACGTCTTTCGCGGTGCGCCGGTGGTGGGTTGCTGGTGGCGAGTTGGGCGGCGGTGTATTCGGCTTTCCATCGCTGTCGCTCGGCGATGGCGTGCAGGAGTAGGACGGGTCGTGGTGGGACGTCGGGGTCGGTGGGTGCGGGGCGTTCCCACAGGTACGGCCCGTCCTCTGGGCCGTGGGCGGGTTGGATGCCGGCCTGTTGGAGGAGTTGCCGAACGAATTCGCCGCGTTCGGCGCGGTGGTCCTGCAGGGTTTTGTTCGACCACTTCCGGGAGACGAGGACACGGCGCCCGGCGATGCCGAGGTGTTCGGGTTTGTGGGCTTTGCCTTTGCAGCGCCCCGGGGTCATGGAGTGTCGGGCGCCGTGGGGTTGGATTCCGTAGAGCAACCAGACCGGACACCGGGGCGAGCACGGCGTGATGCTCAGTTCGGCGTGGAGCCGGTGGGCGTGGTCGCGGTGGGCGTCGGTGGTGTGTTCGTCGAGTCCGGCGGCCTGGTCCGACGCTTTTGGTGAGGTATTTAGTGAGGTATCCGATGTGGCGGCCGGCTTCTTCGGTGCCGCCGAGGATTCCCTTGACGTGCACTTGGGCGCCGAAGCGGACGACGTGCGCGGGTTCGGTGAGCTCTTCGCAGGCCTGCTCCCAGCTCGGTAGCGACTTGGGGTGTCGGGGTCGGTGAAGGCCTTTACCCGGCTGTCCCACACCGGGAGCCGCTCGTCGGTGTAGAGGAGTTGGTCATGCGCCGGCCACCACACCTGGTGATAGGTCGCTGCCGCGATCGCCCGCAGCTCGGCTCGGGGGATCGCGCCTCGGATGGCGGCGTGGAAGTGCGGAGCGCCGCGTTGTTGGGGTTCGACGGTGCCGAAGTACTGCACGTCCCACCCGACACAGCGGCGGGTGTTCTGCCAGAACCGATCCAACAACGCCGGGAAGTGGATCGCGTCCCGGGCGGCCCGTCGGTAGTCGTAGTTGTCCGGGTTCACTGCCGCTCCGTGACCGTCAACTCGGCCGTAGGAGTCGAGGGTGAGGGTGAGGAAGGTGGAGGGTCGGTAGCGCCCGGCGAATACCCGCCCCACTGTGCGCCGCTGGACCGGTCGGCGAGGCAGGTCCGGGGCGTCCTGGCGGCGTCGGGTGGAGCGCTTGACCGGTTTGGGTGGGGGATCGAGCGGGGTGAGCCGGCCGCGTACCCCCAGTGCGCGGAGTTCGGTGTCCAGTTCGGCGACGGACTCGGCGATTTGCTCGCAGACCTGGTCGTCTCCGTTGGCCTGGCATTCGGTGTAGGCGGTGGCCAAATCGGCCCGGGCGGCCATTAATTCCTTGTGGTCCTCAGTGGGTTTCGCCCGCTCGGTGACCGGCTCTGTCATCGAGGTGCCAGCCTTGGCGGCACTGGGCCATCCGCAACCGACGGGCCTTCTCCGAGCATGGCCGGCATTGGTCCTCGCGGGTGGATCCGCAGGGCACCGGTACGACTTCGACGCGGCCGGTGGTGGTGTCGATCCGGCGCATGGCCAAGGGTCGGATGCAGACGCCGTGTTGTTCGGCGATGGCCTGGGCTACCTCCGTTGTCAGCGGGAGTGCGGCCCGCTGCGCGCGGGTCATCCGTGAGGCATCGAGGGTGGTGGGTTCGGTGGCGCTCATCAGAGGGTCACCTGCCCGAGGGTGGCTCGCTCGCGCAGTAGCGCCCACGGCACGGTCGTGCTGGCATCCGGAGCGAGAGTCGGCGCCGATCCCGTGCTCGGTGAACGCCATACCGCCGTACACGCGGATGGTGACGCCATTGGGTAGCCGGCCGATTACCGAGAGGTGCACGGTGTCCCCGCTGGGTACCCGCCAGGCCTCGATGGTGACGTTGGTGAGGGTGTCTGCCCAGGCCAGCAGCCCTGAGGCGATCTCGGCTGGGTGGTGGCAGGCCAGTTGCGCGCTCACGTCTAGTGTGCCCACGGCCGTACTACGTGTCACCGAATACGGCTCCGGTAGTTCGAATGCGGCCAGGTGGGCGCGGAGAGAGTCCAGCCGATCAATGACGATGTTCATGCGGCCTCTTTTCCGGTGAGTGGGCGGGGAGCGGTGCGGCGGCCGGTGATGACGTACTCCTAGAGTTCGTCGAGGTCGGTATCGGTGGTGTGAAAGGCCCGAGCACGGTGGGGTTCGCGGCGGCCATCGAGTTTGGCCCACGCCACACCCGGGGTGTCTTCGCTGATCTCGTGTGCGGCCGCACCGCGTTCCCGCACTCCCGTCGCCGAGGACCATGTCCACCTGTTCGGGTTCATCCAGCCGCATGGCGATTTTGATGGGGAACAGATGCCGGCAGTCGATGATCTGCTTGCGAGGGTCCTGGATCTGGCCAATCACGCACACCCCGGGTGCCCGACCTTGGGACAGGATGGTTTGCAGGGCCGCGTTGGCGCGTTTGCGCAGGGTGTTGTCGGGTTGGTAGGCGATCACATCAGCCAACTCGTCGATGATCAGCAGCACGAACGGCTGACCCGAAGGCCGGGCTCCATTTCCGGGTGCGCTGCTGGCGAACGTGCCTCAGCACGTTGGCGGGTCACCGTGGCGACATGTTCAAGCAACTCGACGGCCTCCGCACCATTGCTGCACACCAGTGTCTGGAACAGTCCCTCCGCGCGGCCGAGTTCCATCCCGCCCTTGGGATCGATCCCGACTACCTGCACCAGCCCAGCGCGGATCCAGGGTGCCAGCGCCCGCAGTACCGCCCACATGATGGAGGATTTCCCGGCGTCACTGACTCCCGCGACGAGAATGTGGCGGCCCAGCAGGCGCAGCACCCAGGCTCGGCCGGTCTCGGTCCGCCCGATCACCACCCGGGCCAAATCCACCCCCATGTCCGGATCTGCCAGGGCAGGGACAGCGAGGGCGTGGCGAGGGGGTCGGCGTGGATCAGGTCCAGCCAGATCCGCCGGGGACGATCCACCCGCACTCGGCAGGAGTGGGCGCCGAAGGAGTTCGCCAGCTCCGGGGCGTGAGCGGCGTAGGTGGCCGCGCATTGGCCGTGCAACAGCTTCACTGATACCCGGTCGCGCCAGCCATCGGCCCGCACCCGCCGCAGCGTGGGGTAGTGCACCCGGCGCTGCTCGTGTCCGGTGTGCTTAGTCAACTCCGTGAACAGCATCACCCGACGCCACCGCCACGCGTACACGACCGCGCGGCGCCACTCCGAGCGGACCTGCCGCGCCACGGTGCGGGTGAAGGAGTCGAGGGTGCTGCCAGGCCCATACCCCACCCACGACCCCAAGTGCGGCGAGCAGCTTCACCGGCGCCCACCAGGAGTACCCGACACCCAAGCCAACCAGGATCACGCAGCACCGATCACGAACAGCGGGTAGCGCCACACCCGACGAACGACGAACGCCACCATCGTCGTCACGACGGCCACCAGGATGATCGGCGAGGCGGCGAGCAGGAGCTTGCGGGGCAGCATCGTCCACCACGGCAACCGCGGCCGCTCCACCTCCAACGGAGCCGGATCGACCCATCGCGAGTACTGGCCCGGGCGCATCACCGGCCACCCCCACCCAGACACTCCAACGCCAACCCACCCATACGCGAAGCACACGCGGTGTCCCCGGGAGACAGCGGGGCGAATCGGTAACGGGCTGGCGCGCTCGAGGGCGCGGTGTTCTATCCTTTTCACTGTTCACTCCGGTCTCTGGTGTGGACAGCGCAGAAGCGGACAGGTTGGTAGCCATAGATTCCGCTTCTGCGCGTACGTCGTTGGTGCGTGTGATGTGGGCGTGCGGCATTACCGCACCACCCTGGGTGCGTTAAATTACGTTCTGGGCTTTCGTGTGGTGTCTGATTACAGGATCAAGCAGCCACCGCACAGCCCGCTCTTACCCGTTTGGTAGGAGTAGCTCCCGCACCGGCGGCAGACCCGCCACGTCCCCCGCACCCGCCGACACCGGCGGACCCGACGCCGCTCGACCACCCCAGCCCACCAGCTGCGTAACCCCATCACCCCTCACCTCCCCTCATCGTCTCGACCGTCTCGCGCGTCGGACAGTGGCGCGACTCGCAGTCGTGGTCGTTACCCGTCCCAGTTCAGTCCAGCCACTCGGTCAAGATGTTGCGTAACTTCTTGATCCCGTCTTTGTCGATGGCGATCACGCAGGCACCGGTGACATGGGGATCGAACACGAGCGACCCGCCCTGCATACTCACCAGAAGGTTGGCGAAACCGATCGGACCCCGATGCATCGAACACGACGCCGGTATCGCCTTACGGCGGTCCTTATTCGGACCATCGGTGTAATAACTATGCCAGTTCATCACGACTCCTTTCTTGATGGGCAGAACACGCCTTCGGTTTCCACTGCCGTCCGCGGTGGATCCGCTTCGGTATGGTGGTTTTCCGCACGGTCATAGCCCACTCTCGCTGGTTTCGCGTGATTCCCAGCTACGGGCTTGCGCCTCGAACGCTCCCGCAGCGGACTCGATAGCCGCCAA
>CAWGJH010000003.1:0-93695 GCA_963822695.1 uncultured Actinomycetota bacterium | reverse complement strand
CATTAACTTGACAGACCCGGTCAGAGCAGAGGGTCGCCGATGGTGCTCTGCTCATTCGTCGGCGTGGTCGGGGGCGAGGCGGACTTCCTCGGCGTCGATCTGTGCCTGCACGCGGCGTAGCACGATGTCGTCGATGCGGCGGGCATCACGCAGGGCGATGACAACGCGGCGCTTGTCGGCGAGCAGGGCTGTGCGCAGCCGGGCGTAGTGCTGGTGGTCGTGGTCGCGGTGCGGGTCGGCACCGTCTGACGGCAGCGGTGCGATGTCATCGAACTCGCGGAGCGTTGCGAGGTGCTCTTCGTATTCGTCGCGGACGCGTTGGGCGGTGGTGTCGCTGACGCCCAGGCGCGCGCGACGGTGGGCAGTGCCGCCAGCCCGGCCTCTGTCGCGGTCCGTTCGGCGAGGCGGTACTCGGCGCTCTCGGCATCGTCGGAGGGCAGGCCTGCCCAGCGCAGCACTGCGGGCAGGGTGAGGCCCTGGACCAGTAGCGTCACCAGGATCACCCCGAAGGTTATCAGGATGAGGAGGGCGCGACCGGGAAAGCGACCGCCACCGATGAGGGTGCTGGGGACGGCGAGTGCGGCGGCGAGAGAGACCCCGCCGCGGAAGCCGGCCCAGGCCAGGGGTAGCCGCTGCCGGGCGCTGAGTCGGCGGGCGCGCTGCTGAGGGCACCGGTCCAGCGCACGAAGTAGGTAGGGGACGGTGTATTGCCAGGCCAGCCGGATGCCGATCACCGTGGCCGCTATGACCACGGCGAACCCGGCCGCCTCAGTAAGGGAATACGACCTCAGCCCGTCCAGCGCTCCGCCGAGCTGGAGACCGACTAAGACGAACAGCGCACCGTTGAGCAAAAACGTGGTCAACGTCCAGAACGCGACCGCTTGCACCCGGGTGTGTGCGCTGATGACCCGAGGGCCGACCTGGCTTATCGCCAGTCCACAGACCACCACGGCCAAGACGCCCGAGGCGTGGACCAGCTCCGCGCCGAGGTAGGCGACAAAGGGGGTGAGGACGCTGACGCCGTTTTCCAGCAACGGGCTGCCTAACGCCCGACGGGCTCGGACCGCCGCCCACGCCGCGACGACACCGACCGCGATGCCGCCCAGGTAGGACAGCGCGAACCGCCCGGTCGCCGACCAAAATGAAAACACCGCGGCGCCGGTGGCCACCTGCACGGCGATCGCGAAGACGACCAGCGCCGTTCCATCGTTGATCAGGCTCTCGGCGCGCAGCGTGGTCAGCGGCCGCCGCGGCATGTTCCGCGCCACCGCTGACACCGCGGTGGCGTCCGTCGGCGCGACGATCGCCCCTAACACGAACGCCACCGGCCACGACAGCCCCAGCGCGTGCCCGACTGCGGCGACGCCAGCTGCGGTGACGAGTACTAACACCACCGACAAAAGTAGGATTGCCCGCAGGTTCGCCCGGATTTCGCGCAGCGAGGTGCTCAGCGCCTCCCAGTACAGCAATGCAGGCAGGAAGATCGACAGCACCACCTGCGGTGGCAGCAACACCCCATCGAGCCCCGGCACGAAACCCAACGCGGCCCCCACCACCAGCAGCAGCACCGGCGGTGCGACGTGCCAACGCCGGGCCAGGGCGGTGCACAGCAGCACGGCCATCCCGATGACCACCAAAATTTCCAATCCGTGCATGCCGTCCAATCCTGGCCGCACGCGGCGATCCCGTCACGACCACGCTAAGTGACTCGCGCCCGTCATCGGGGTCTCGGAGCAGCGGCGAGCGGTGTGCTACAGGATGATGTCCGGCCGTGGCCCCGATCGCTCGGAGCCGGCACCTACACGGTCCATCGGGAGCAATTCAACTTCGTTTATGACCCGGCGACGCTGGTGGTGGCGTTCGACCGAGTCGCGCACCCCACCCCGGCGAGATGCGCTGTTGAGACCCAGCGCAGGTTCGTCCCTCGTTGCCGTGGGAGCTGCTGGAGTAGATATCAACAGGCCGGCATGGCGGAATGGCGCGGAGACCAGATCGAGATGGCAGCCCGACAGTAGTCCCGAGTGCGAGATGGGCGACGTTGCCGGTCCGCTCCCTGAAGAGGCTTGATCGAGGGCCGGTTGCGGGACAGGGCGTTTGGTCGCCTCGCCGTCATCGTTGGTGTGCTGGTCGTGGCCGCGCGCCGCGGTCACGCGGTGACGGCGCTACCGGGTAGCAGGTACATGGAGGTCAGGGCAACAGCAGGCCAGGGATGGGGACTGGCGGCGATGTGCGCGGTGGTGTCGGTGGGAAGGCTTACTTGGGAGCGAGAACGCACCTCGTGTCGGTGCCGGAGTCATGGTTGGTGGCTATTCCTGCGCGGCCTGGGCGTCGGCTTCCGGGACCGGGTGTCGCTTGTCCTAGTTGGCAGCAAGGCGGCGGCGGTCGGATCTCAGGGATGGCCCGGAGGAGGGCATGTCCACGACGGCGACTATAGGCAAGGACGGAATGTCATGAGCACCGACAAGGGGACTGTCAGCTTTGGTGGGGTTGCGGTGTTGCGGGATCCGATCCGTAACCGGGGTACCGCGTTCACCGATGCGCAGCGTGCCCAGCTCGGGCTTGCCGGGTTGCTGCCGCCGGGGGTGCAGACGCTGGAGCAGCAGGCGGTCCGCGCGTACGCGCAGTTCGTGGGTCAGCCGACGCCGCTGGCGCAGAACACGTTCCTGGAGGCGCTGCGGGACCGCAACGAGACGCTCTACTACAAGCTGCTGGTCGACCACCTGTCCGAGATGCTGCCGGTGGTGTACGACCCGGTGGTGGGGCAGGCGATTGAGCGGTATAGCCACGAGTACCAGCGCCCCCGCGGGGTGTACCTGTCGGTGGACGATCCCGATGGTGTCCAGGCGGCGTTCGCCAACCTCGGGCTCGGCGCCGACGACGTCGACCTGCTGGTGGTCACCGACGCCGAGGAGATCCTGGGCATCGGTGACTGGGGCAGCAACGGCATGGGGATCTCGCAGGGCAAGCTAGCGGTCTACACCGCAGCGGCGGGCATCGACCCGGGCCGGGTCATCCCGGTCATGCTCGATGTGGGCACCGACAACGAGGCCCTGCTCAACGACCCCCTCTACGTCGGCCTACGGCACTCCCGCTCCCGCGGAGCAGCCTACGACCGGCTGGTCGGCACCTACATCTCGACCGCGTCGCGGCTGTTTCCGAAGGCACTGCTGCACTTCGAGGATTTCGGCCCGTCCAACGCCCGGCGCATCCTGCTGGAGTACGCCGAGAAGGCCTGCATCTTCAACGACGACATGCAAGGCACCGGCGCGATCACGTTGGCCGCGATCCTTGCCGGCGTGCGGGTGGCCGGCACACCGCTGGCTGACCAGCGGGTGGTCGTCTTCGGCGCCGGCACCGCCGGAGTGGGCATCGCCGACCAGATCCGCGATGCGATGGTCCGCGGTGGCGCCGGGCCGCAGGCGGCGACCAGGCAGGTGTGGCTGGTTGACAAGCAGGGCCTGCTGCTGGACGACATGGCCGACCTGCGCGACTTCCAGACCCCCTACGCCCGGCCAGCGGGCGAGGCCACAAACTACGGCCGGGACGGAGAGGGCCGCATCACCCTGGCCACCACGGTGACCGAGGTTCATCCCACGATCCTGGTGGGCACGTTGACCGTGGGAGGCGCGTTCACCGAGCCGATCATCCGGGAGATGGCTGCGCAGGTGGACCGGCCGCTGATCTTCCCGCTGTCGAACCCGACCGAGAAGATCGAGGCGCACCCAGCCGACCTAGTCCAGTGGACCGAGGGCCAGGCCCTGATCGGCACCGGCACCCCGTGGGAGCCGGTCGCCTACCACGGGGTGGACTACCAGATCGGGCAGGCCAACAACGCGCTGGTCTACCCCGGCCTCGGGCTGGGCATCGTGGTCGCCCGCGCCGAACACGTCACCCCAGGCATGATCCGCGCCGCCGCCGAGGCCGTCGCTAGCCTGGTTGACACCACCACCCCCGGCGCGTCGCTGCTGCCCGAGGTATCCAACCTACGGGCCGTCTCCGCCACCGTCGCGGTCGCGGTCGTCCGTCAAGCGGCCGACGAGGGCGTCGCCCGGTCCACCCACGATGACGCCGTGCAGGCCGTGCAGGACGCGATGTGGCAGCCCACCTACCCTGAGGCGGTGGCGTGATGACCCCCGCCGCGGACAAGACGACCCTGCCGGCCGTGCCCATCGGCACCGGCGCCACCGGCACCCGTGTGGAGAGCGACTCGATGGGCCAGGTCGAGGTGCCGGCCGAGCACTACTGGGGTGCGCAGACTCAACGGTCGTTGATCCACTTCTCGATCGGTGACGACCGCATGCCCAAGGCCGTCTACCACGCCTACGGCTACGTCAAGAAGGCCGCCGCGCTGCTCAACGCCCGCGCCGGCCGGCTCGACAGCGAACGGGCCGGCGCGATCGTGCAGGCCGCCGACGAGGTGATCGCGGGCCGGCTCGACCCGGAGTTTCCGCTGTACGTGTGGCAGACCGGGTCGGGCACCCAGTCGAACATGAACGTCAACGAGGTCATCGGCAACCGGGCCAGCCAACTGCTCGGCGGCACGCTGGGCACCAAGGCCCCGGTGCACCCCAATGACCACGTCAACATGGGCCAGTCATCCAACGACACCTTTCCCACCGCGATGCACATCGCCACTGTGCTCGAGGTGACCAGGCATCTGCTACCCCACGTCGACCAGCTCGCCGGGGCTATCCACGACAAGGCCGTGCAGTGGGTGGACGTGATCAAGATCGGCCGCACCCACCTGCAGGACGCCACCCCGCTCACCGTCGGGCAGGAGTGGTCGGGCTGGGCCACCCAGCTGCGCGACGCGCGCGTCCGGCTAGCCGACGCCCTGCACGCCACCTACCAGCTCGCGGCAGGCGGCACCGCGGTGGGCACCGGGCTCAACGCCCCCGACGGGTTCGGCGAGCAGATCGCCGCGCAGCTCGCCGAACTCACCGGCCAGCCGTTGGTGACCGCGCCGAACAAGTACGCCGCCCAAGGATCGCTAGACGCGATGGTCGCGGTCAGCGCCGGCCTGCGCGGCCTGGCCGTCGCGCTGATGAAAATCGCCAACGACATGCGCTGGCTGGCCTCTGGACCCAGGGCCGGGCTACACGAACTCGAACTCCCCGCCAACGAGCCCGGCTCCTCGATCATGCCCGGAAAGGTCAACCCCACCCAGTGCGAGGCCATGGTCATGGTCTGCCTGCAGGTCATCGGCGAGGACACGATCGTCGCCTCCGCGGGCGCGCAGGGCAACTTCGAGCTCAACGCCATGCGCCCAATCATCATCAACAACGTGCTGCACTCGGCCCAAATCCTCGGCGACGCCTGCGACAAGCTGCGCCGCTACAGCGTCGAGGGCACCAAGCTCGACCAGGCCAAGATCGACGACTACGTCGGCCGGTCACTGATGCTGGTCACCGCGCTCAGCCCCACCATCGGCTACGACAAGGCATCCGCGATCGCACACAAAGCCGACAACGACGGCACCACCCTGCGCGAGGCGGCCCTCGCCCTGGGTGTCCCCGCCCTCGACTTCGACCGCATCCTCGACCCCGCCACCATGGTCGGCCACCCCCGGCGAGATCTCGGACTCGACTAGGCCCCTAGCCCAAGAGTAAGGGGACGTGATGGCCAGCGCCGCGCCACCACCACCGCACCGCCTTGGCGACCCATACAGGTTTCGCCGAACCGTCGGCTATAGCCTGGGGCTGGCCATCGCGTGCTTGGTCAGCTACTGGCTGATCACGCACATCCTCGCCACGTCTACTCCCTTTCCCTATCCGACGACCTCCTCGGTGGTATGTGGGCTGTGATCGCCACCGTCTTCGTCTACCGGAGCAGCTGCGGGCAGAGCGTGGCTGCCGCGCTCTCGCGTGCCGCCGCCACCTCAGTGAGCTTCGTGCTCTGTCTGCTGTACCCCTCTCCCCGGCCATGACTGCGGACGTCCCGGCTCCATCGGTTGACGCCTCGCCCGGCCTCAAGCTGCTTCCCACCCTACTCAGCGTGATCGCCGGAAGCGCGGACGTGATCAGCTTCCTCGGGCTGGGCGGTCTATTCGTGGCGCACATCACCGGCAACCTGGTCATTCTCGCCGCGCACGTCGTCACGGGTACCCGAGTCGGGATCGCGCCCATCGTGTCGGTCCCTGTTTTCATCCTGGTGCTCGGTCTGATGAGACTGCTGGCAGCCGGCCTGGAATCGGTCGGGATCGCCTCGCTGCGGCCGCTGCTCGTGCTGCAGTTCGTGCTGCTCGCCGGCTTCCTGGCGGTCAGCGTCTCCACCGGCCCGCGCATCGACCCGGACGCTGCAAGCGGAGTCCTCGCCGGGATGCTGGGCGTCTCGGCCATGGCGGTACAGAACGCGCTGGTGC
The DNA here is from genome assembly GCA_963822695.1 of uncultured Actinomycetota bacterium. Classification (GTDB taxonomy): domain Bacteria; phylum Actinomycetota; class Actinomycetes; order Mycobacteriales; family Pseudonocardiaceae. The sequence goes on along the minus strand of CAWGJH010000003.1, from coordinate 87,334 downwards.
AGATCTCCGTGCGGGGGGCGCCGGCTACGGCGGTGATGACGACCAACATCACCCGCTTCACGATGGACGTCGGCGAGGTCCTGCTGGGCCGGGACCCGGCTGCGGCCGCGGCAGCGCGCCGCCGGGCGGCGCACACCTGGCCGGCGATCGTGGGCTTTGCGGCCGGCGCCGCGCTGGGTGCCGCCCTGTTTATGGCCGCCGGCCCACCGTCAGTCGCCCTGCCCACCGGCCTCGCCTTGCTCGCGCTCGCCAGCGTGCACCGGCGGCAGCGGCGTCAGGCCGAACATCCTGAACATCTCCGCCCGGCCAGCAGAGGCAGCCGATCGCGCGGTGCCCGGGCATTGGGAGAGTGAACTGCGGCACGAGCCCCGTCGCGACGCTGGCCGAACGCTCCACCCAATACCTGATGCTGGTCGGACTACCCAATGGGCACCGCGCCGAAGGCGTGGTAGAGAATCGCCGCGTGTAGCGGCCGGTGTTGCGCATGGTGGTAGGCATCGCGCCATCTATCTTTCAACTTTGGTTAATGACTGTTCCATCAACTGTTGAATCGTCGCTGGTGGCAACGTGGGGCCGAGCAGATGCGCAACGTCACTGCGATCGGCGACACCACCAACGTGGCGGCACGTCTCGAGGTAGCGGCCGAGGCGGGCGAGGTCCTGGTGAACGAAACGACCGTGCCCTGTTCGGCGAAGGCGCCGTGCTGGAGGACGTCGGTCGGCACTGATGCCCGTTGGTCCTCCTTGATGAGTGTTCTCGGCCGCCGATTCGAGAGGATGTCTTGTTGTGGTGGCAGGGCGCGCTGGGCGAGCCGCACGCCACGGTCCACGCCCTGGGCCTGAGCCAGACGGGGCCGAGCGGTGGTCTGTACCGCGAGTGACCTGTACCAGCACGACCGCGGCGAAGCGACCGTGTTCATTCCGGTGAGGGGACCGTCCGTGCGGTGGGCCGGGTCATGCCGTTCGTTGTACCCGCGGCGGAACTGGCGGTCGTGTCGCCCCACGGCTCGCTGGCAGACGTCGACCTCACCTACGGTGAGCTGGGCGCCTATACGACCGGGCACGAAATCAGCGTTGACGGGCCTCTGCGGGAGTACTACCTGCGTGACTCGCACGACACACCGGACCCGGCCGAATGGGAAACCGAAATCGGATGGCCTAGCTTTCGCGCCGATGGCAACCGCTGAGGCCGCAGGCGCCCGCCGAAGAAAGGACGACGGCCGCCTCAACCTCTGCCTCACGAGGTGACGGGGGCTGGAGGGCGTTGTCGCTCACCACGGGAGCAATTCGCCCGCTGGTGTGGCTCCGCCCACAAACGCCAACTCGCGAACCACATCATCCGACACATCTGGAACGACGCCGAACGCTCGACCCACCACCGGACCACATCCGCAGCGACCGCCGCTTGACAAGAGAGCTTCGAGTCGATGATCTCCATCTGCCGTGATCACGCGAGCAACGTCAAGCGCTGGCGGAACGGGACAATGGCGCTGCGCTGGTGCGCCACCCGCATGGCCGAGGCCAGCACCCAGTTCCGCCGGGTCAACGGCCACTTGCACCTGCGAGCTCTCCGCGACACCCTGGAACGGGTCACCGAAACCGTCGGGGCCACCCCTCATAACGAGGCCACTACCGCAGCCTGATGATCACCGGGCCGCTCCCGAAGTTCCACGAACTTCGGGACAACCTCGAGAGGAAGTAGGACATGGCTACGACGGTTGCAGACCAGCTGATCGAAGTCTTGATGGCCGCGGGCGTCAGGCGCGTGTACGGGGTAGTGGGCGACAGCTTGAACCCGGTGGTCGACGGCATCCGGCGAACGGCGGGAATCGAGTGGGTGGGGGTGCGCAACGAGGAGGTGGGCGCGTTCGCGGCCGCCGCCGAGGCGCAGCTCACCGGGCGGCTGGCGGTGTGCGCAGGGTCGTGCGGCCCGGGCAATACGCACTTGATCCAGGGGTTATACGACGCTCACCGCAGCGGGGCTCCGGTGCTGGCGCTGGCCTCGCAGATCCCGACCAGCGAGATCGGCACCGGGTTCTTCCAGGAGACCCACCCCGAGCGGCTGTTCGTGGAGGCGAGCGGTTACTGCGAGCTGGTGAGCCAGCCCGCTCAGATGCCCCGCCTGGCGCGTACCGCAATCCAGCACGCGCTGGGACGGAACGAGGTAGCGGTGCTGGTGTTGCCCGGTGACGTCGCCGCACTCGAGGCGGGCAACCCCACGGGCCACGCCTCGTTTACCCCGCCCACGGCGACAGCTGTTCCCGCGGTGGACCAGGTGGCGTCGCTAGCCGAGGCCATCAACGGCGCTGGTTCGGTCACGTTGTTTTGCGGGGCCGGGGCACGCGGCGCCCACGCCGAGGTCATGGAGCTGGCGGCTACGATCGGCGCACCCGTCGGCCACACGCTGCGGGGCAAAGAATGGATCCAGTACGACAATCCCTACGACGTGGGGATGTCCGGCCTGCTCGGTTACGGCGCCGCCTACGAAGCGATGCACGAGGCCAACCTCCTCGTGCTGCTGGGCACGGACTTCCCCTACGACACGTTCCTGCCGCAGGCGCGCACCATTCAGGTTGACCACGATGCCACCCGGCTGGGCCGGCGCACGGCCCTGGAGCTCGGCGTCCACGGCGACGTCAAGGCCACCCTGAACGCGGTCTTGCCGCTGCTGAGAGCCAAGACCGACCACTCCTTCCTCGACGGCATGCTGCGCCGGCACGCCCGGGCCCTCGAGCGGGTGGTTGACGCCTATACGCACAACGTCGAGAAGCACCTGCCGATCCACCCCGAGTACGCTGCCCGCCTTCTGGACGAAATGGCTGCTGATGATGCCGTTTTCACCGTGGACACCGGCATGTGCAATGTGTGGGCGGCCCGCTACCTGACCCCCAACGGCCGGCGCCGGATCATCGGCTCCTTCCTGCACGGAAGCATGGCCAACGCCCTGCCGCACGCCATCGGCGCCCAGGAAGCCTTCCCAGACCGCCAGGTGGTCTCCATGTCCGGCGACGGCGGCCTGAGCATGCTCCTGGGGGACCTGATCACGCTGCGCGACCGCAACCTCCCAGTCACGGTGGTCGTCTTCAACAACTCGTGTCTGGGGATGGTCAAACTCGAGATGCTGGTGGCCGGCTTGCCCGACTCCGGCGTCGACCTGACCCCCGTCGACTTCGCCGCCGTGGCCACCGCCATCGGCATCCGCGCATGGCGCGTCAGCGAACCAGGCGGCATCGGCGACGCCCTCGGCGGGGCCCTCGCCCACGACGGCCCCGCCCTCCTCGACCTCGTCACCGACTCCAACGCCTTGTCGATCCCGCCGCACCTAGACGCCGCTCAGGTGCGAGGGTTCGCCTTGGCCGCCACCAAGACCGTCCTTGAAGGCGGCGTCGGCAAGATGCTCGAGCTGGCCCGCGCCAACCTCCGCAACATCCCGCGCCACTAGCCATCACATTCTGAACGAGAAAGGGTGCCCGCCGTGCGTGTTGGCCTGATGGTTCCCTGTTACATCGATATGTTCTATCCCCAGGTCGGCGTGGCAACGCTCGAGCTGCTGGAGAAGCTGGGCATCGAGGCGGACTATCCCTTCGATCAGACCTGCTGCGGGCAGCCGATGGCCAACAGCGGCGCGTTCACGCAGGCGAAGGCGACCGAGGAGCTGTTTGTCCGCAACTTCGCTGGCTACGAGCACATCGTCGCGCCGTCGGGGAGCTGCGTGCACCACATCCGCAACAAGTTCACCGCGGCCGAGGACACCCCCGAGCGCCGTCACGTGTCCTCGCGCGTGTGGGACCTGCCCGAGTTCCTCTGCGACGTGCTGAACGTCCAGGAGTTTCCGTGGGCCGAGTTCCCCCACGAGGTGGCGCTGCACGTGAGCTGCTCGGCCATCCGCGGCTTGGATGAGCAGTCGATGAGCGAGCGGCCCAACGACCCGTGGTTCTCCAAGCCGAGGAGCCTGCTGGAGAAGGTCAAGGGCATCAGCATCGTCGACGTCGACCGGCCGGATGAGTGCTGCGGGTTCGGTGGGACCTTCGCGGTCACCGAGGAAGCCGTCTCGGCCGCCATCGGCAACGACAAACTCGAACGCATCGGCGCCACCGGCGCCCGTTACATCGTCTCGCCGGACATGTCATGCCTGATGCACCTGCAAGGGTGCGCCCACCGCAACCGCGAGGACTTCCACTTCGTGCACCTGGCCCAGGTCCTAAACGGAGGCACCGAATGAAACCCATCGACCAGGCGCGCAACGCCCTTGCCTTCCTCGAGGATGAGACCCACGAGCATGCCTTCGACAAGCTGATCTGGGGGCTTCGCGAGCGGCGCGATGTGGCGGCCCGCGAGGTCCCGGAGTGGGAGAAACTGCGCACCCTGGCGTCGCAGATCAAGGAGCACACGCTGTCGAACCTCGGACATTACTTGGAGCTGTTCGAGGCGCGCGCCACGCGCAACGGCGCGCAAGTGCACTGGGCGCGAGACGCGCACGAGCACAACCAGATCGTCTCCGACATCCTCAACTCGCACGGTGCTCGGCACCTGGTGAAGTCGAAGTCAATGCTGACCGAGGAATGCGACACCCGCCCGTTCCTGGAGCGACGCGGCATCCAGGTCACCGAGACCGACCTTGGCGAACGCATCCAACAGCTCGACGACCAGCCGCCGAGCCATATCGTCGGCCCGGCCTTCCAGAAGACAACCCAAGACGTGGCCGACCTGTTCACCGGATCTACGGCTCCGACCAGGACAGGGCCGACCCGGTCTACCTCGCCCACGTCATGCGTGAGCACACCCGCCCGCTGATCCTCCAAGCCGACGCCGGGATGACCGGCGCCAACTTCGCGGTCGCGCAGACCGGAGCTGTCGTCACGGTCACCAACGAGGGCAACGCGGACCTGTCCGGCAACGTGCCGAAGCTGCGCATCTGCTCTGTGGGCATCGAAAAGATCATCCCCGGCGTCGAGCAGCTCGCCGTGTTCATCCGGCTGCTCACCCGCAGCGCCACCGGCGAGCGGATCACGCAGTACACCTCGCACTTCGCCGGGCCCCGCGCCGATGGCGAGATGCACGTCGTGCTCGTCGACAACGGCTGCACGCAGCGACTCGCCGACGAGCGCTTCTGGCCCTCGCTGAAGTGCATCCGCTGCGCGGCGTGCATGAACACATGCCCCGTCTACCGGCGCAGCGGCGGCCTCAGCTACGGCTCCACCTACATGGGGCCCATCGGCATCATCATGATGCCGACCTTCGACATCCGCCGCCACAGCGAGCTGCCCTTCGCCTCGACGATCAACGGCAGCTGCTCGAACGTCTGCCCCGTCCACATCAACATCCACGAACAGATCTACCAGTGGCGCGAAGTGATGAACGCCAAGGGCGAGTTCTCCACCACCAAAAAGGCGGCCATGAAGGTCGCCGACAAGGTGCTCAGCCACCCTGAGGCCTACCGGGTGGCCACCGAGGCCGGCGAGGCGGCGCTGAAGGTCCTGCCGCACTTCGCGATCTACAACCGGCTCAACGCCTGGGGACGCCACCGGGACCTACCGACCCCGGTGGCGGGGACCTTTCACCAGTGGTACGCCCGCAACCGCCGCAACGCCCACCCACCGGCCCGGAAACCGGAGACAGGGACACAAGGGGCCGACGATGGCCGCGCGTGAGGACATCCTCACGGCGATCCGCGAACGCCGGCCGCCATCACAGGAGCTGCCGCAGGTCCCCGACTTCCACCACGCAACCGATGACCTCATCGGCCCCTTTGCCGTCGCCTTGGCCCGGCTCGACGGCAAGACCGTGACCCAGCCGCCCGCTGACCTGCAATGGTGGCTGTCTGAGACCTTTCCTGACGCCAGCCGCATCTGCTCAGTGGTTCCCGAAGTCAACGGAACCATCACCCCGGCCGAGTTCTCCGACTGGGCCGCACCGGCTGACGTGGATGTCACAGTCGTCCGGACGCCGCTGGCCGTAGCCGAGACCGGATCGATCCTGGTCACCGAGAAAGAGCTGGGCGTCAACACCATCGCCGTGCTGGCGCAGCATCTAGTCGTGCTCCTCGACCCCGCCGACCTCGTCGAGAACATCCACCTCGCCTACCGCCACCCCAGCTTCCAAAATGCCGCCTACGCGGTATTGCTGTCGGGACCGTCCGGGTCAGCCGACATCGGCGGCAAGACCGTCCACCCCGCCCAGGGCATCACCACCCTGACAGTAATCCTCTCGCCGCTCGCCAGCCGTCCTCCATCCACAAACCAGTGAGGCCGACTCCGGACCGACGCGCACCCTCATCGAAATCCTGCTCAAGCAAGCGTGCGGCACGCGTTGTCACGGCGCTCGTCGTGCAGCGCAAGGACCGAGAGAGTTCTCGAACCCGTGCCGTCGCGGTCGAGGCCACGTCGTTGACGACCTCACTGCGGGGGTGTCCCGACCGCTACGCGCTGCCGACCTCTCACAGCATGTGAGGACGTCCGCTGGGTCTTGTCTCGCGAGGCTGGGATGACGCCAGCCTGGCGGGGGCGAACCCGGGCTTCGGGCGCTCTTAGGTAGGTGGCGCGCCTCCCAGATTCCGGACATCGGACCCAATAAGGTCCGAACCGGAACGGAGGGGAATAAATGCCAGAGCAGCGCAGAAAGTACACACCTGAGTTCAAGGACGAAGCGGCGAGGATGGTGGTCGAGAGCTCACGTCCGATCGCCGAGATCGCCCGAGAGATCCATGCAAATGAGGGCACACTGGGGAATTGGGTATCAAAATACCGGATCAATCACGCCGGCGAGGAACCCTTGTTGTCAATCACGGAACGGGCACGTCTCCGAGAGTTGGAAAAAGAGAACCGTGAACTGAGAATGAAGGCGGATTTTTTGGGAAAAGCGGCGGCCTTCTTCGTCCAGGAGTCTCGATGAGCGCGAAATTCGAGCTCATCGACGCGCGGAAGGCCGATTTCCCCATCGTCAAGATGTGCGAGTGGGCGGAGGTGTCCACATCGGGATACTATGAATGGCGAGACCGGCCAGCATCGACTACCGCGACTCGCCGCGAACACCTCAAAAAACTCATCACAGCGATTTTCAAACATTCCGATCAGACCTACGGGTATCGTCGCGTGCACGCGCAACTCGTTCGTCAAGGTGAGCAGGCCAGCCTCGAGCTCGTGCGGGAGCTGATGCGTGAGCTCGACCTGGTCGCCTGTCAGCCCAGGCCCTACCGGCCGACCACCACCGTGCCCGGCGATCCTGGCCCCATCCCCGATCTGGTGAATCGGGACTTCACCGCTAGCGCCCCCGGCATGAAAATGGTGGGCGACATCACCTATATTCCGACCTGGGAGGGCTGGTTGTACCTCGCCACCGTCATCGACTGCCACACCAAAGCCTGCATTGGATACGCCATGGCCGACCATCTCCGCGCTGACTTGGTGATCGAGACCCTGATGATGGCCGCCCGGAATTATCCGCTCGCCCAGGGTGCGATATTCCACTCCGATCGCGGCACCCAATGTATCAGCGCGGCCTTCGCGGCCGCCACCGACCTCCTCGACATTCGACGGTCGGTGGGGGCCACCGGAGTGTGCTTCGACAACGCCCTTGCCGAATCCTTCAACGCCACCGTCAAAGTTGAACGAGTCAACCGCACCGTTTACCCCACCCGCGAACCCGCCCGCAAAGATGTTGCCCGGTACATCGAATTCTGCTACAATACTCAACGTCTCCACTCGGCACTCGGGTACCAGACCCCGCAAGAGGTCTACAACGAGTACCTGAACCGGCAGTCCGCAGCATGACATAAGCAATTAAATAGGTGTCCGGAAAAAACAAGGCAGTCCACGGCGCGCTGCCGGACGTCATCCGGATACGCATCGCGGCTGCGAGGGTATTCCCGTAGGAGGCCGGTAGTAGCCGGGCAGCAGGTCGGAAATCTTTGCCGACCACCCAATGAGCACGCGCCCGCGGCGCCGCTCGATGCCATCGACGATAATGTCGGCCGCATGGGCGGGGTCGATGGTAAGCAGGTTGGCACACTGTTCGCGGCCACCTTTCTCCTCGCGTGAAACGCCGCTGCCGATGCTCGTTGGCTCGGTGATCCGGGTGCGAATGCCGCCCGGGTGGACCGACGTGACGCCGATCCCGTTGTCGGCGAGTTCGTGCCGCAGCGCCTCGGTGAACCTGCGGACGGCGAACTTGCTGGCCGTATAGGCAACTTGGCCGGCGGGGGCGATGAGACCGAAGAGGCTGGAGACATTGGCAAGGTGCGAGCCGGGTTCCGCCTTCAACGCCGGCAGCAGGATATGGGTCAGGCACACCGTCGCACGGAAGTTGATGTCGATGACCCAGTCGAGCTCATCCAGGGTTACCTGATCGAACCGTCCACTCAGCGCCACACCGACGTTGTTCACCAACAACTGGATCTGCGGATGCGATCCCGCTGGCGGCGCCGGTGACGACGGCGGTGCCGCCAGCGAAGGCATACCTCCGCATGCAAGGCCCTCCGAAGTGCTGATGTTGGTGAGGTCAGGTGAGTGAGGCGTCCACAGCGCGTACCGCTGCCGACGCACGGCTGAATCGCATACCCTTGTCCTCCAGTGCGCCGTGCCGCATCAGCAGCACGTCCCGCGGATAATTCTGGTGCAGCCGCCACGGGGCGGCGGGCCCCTGCTTCGGCAGCACGGCCACACTGCGCAGCACGTAACCCGATTGCAGATCAATGATCGGCTCCCGCTGCGGCGTGTCCGGCGCCACTGGCGTGCAGACCTGATAGCCACGCTGGCCCATGTGGTTGATCAGCCGGCAGACGTACTCGCTGACCAGATCACCCTTCAGCGTCCACGAGGCGTTGGTGTAGCCGAGGGTCAGGGCGAAGTTCGGCACGCCTGAGAGCATCATGCCCTTGTAAGCCACGGTGCGGCCAAGGTCGATCTCGGCGCCGTTGACGCTCAACGTCATACCACCAATCGCCAGCAAGTTCAGGCCGGTGGCGGTGACCACGATGTCGGCCGGCAGTTCCGCCCCGGAAGCTAGCTGGATCCCGTGCTCGGTGAACGTCTCGATGTGATCAGTGACGACCGACGCACGGCCGCTGCGGATCGCTGTGAACAGATCACCATCCGGCACCAGACACAGTCGCTGATCCCAGGGGTTGTACCGCGGCGTGAAGTGAGTGTCGATGTCGTAGCCTTCGGGTAGCTGCGCCGTGGCGCCCTTACGGAGCAGGGCCTTCATCACATCAGGTGCGCGGCGGCTGAGCTGGTAGGTGAGCGTGGCGAGCAGTGCGTTCTTCCACCGGGCGATGGGGTACGCCACTGTGGGCGGCAGCCTGCGGCGCAGTGAATCGACGACAGCATCCCTTGCCGGCAGTGACAGTATGTAGCTGGGTGAGCGCTGCAGCATCGTCACGTGCGCGGCCCTGTTGACCATCGCCGGGACAAGGGTCACGGCGGTCGCGCCGCTGCCGATGACGACCACCCGCTTGCCGGCGTAGTCCAGGTCCTCGGGCCACCGCTGGGGGTGCACGAGCTGCCCGGTGAAGCGGTCCGTGCCGGTGAACTGCGGGGTGTAGCCCTCGTCGTAGCGGTAGTAGCCGGAGCAGGCGAACAAGAAGCTGCACGTCAGCACCACCGACTCGCCGGTGTCAGTCCGCTGCGCCTGGACGGTCCAGCGGGCGTGCTCGCTGGACCACTCGGCTCGCACGACCCGGTGATGGAAACGGATGCGCTCATCCACGCCGTGCTCGCGCGCGGTCTCACGGATATACCGGCAGATCGAGCCCCCGTCGGCGATAGCCCTCGGGTCCGTCCACGGGCGAAACGAGTAGCCGAGTGTGAACATGTCCGAGTCCGAGCGGACACCTGGATAGCGGAACAGATCCCAGGTGCCACCGATCCTGCCGCGGGCCTCCAGGATCGCGAACGTCGTGCCCGGGCACCGCCGCCGCAGGTGGCAGGCGGCGCCGATGCCGGACAAACCGGCACCGACGATGAGCACATCGACGTGGTCGAGCCGCATGTCTTCACCCCGCTTCACCAGTGAACCCTGAACCGCTTGCTACCGCACATGTGAAGCGTATCGACATAGCGTCGACTTTGTCAACAGTATGTTGAGATAGTCGACGGCATGTAGAGTGTGAGCATGAGTCCAGCACCCACCGCGGCGCACACAGGGACATCCAGAGGCCGACGCACGTCTCGGCCATCTGGCGACGACCGGCAGATGGCGATCCTCGCCACGGCAGAGCGGCTCCTGGAGGACCGGACGTTCAGCGAGATCTCCATCGACGACCTCGCCCGTGGGGCGGGCATCTCCCGGCCCACGTTCTACTTCTATTTCGCCTCGAAGGACGCGGTCTTGCTCGAACTACTCGACCGCGTCCTCGAACAGGCACAAGCAGCCGCCGGCGACGTGCTCAACCACCTCGCTGAAGACCCGCGGGCGCGGTGGCGGGAAGTCATCAGCGCCATCTACGAGGTCTTCCGGTCGCATCGAGCGGTCACCCTCGCCTGCGCACAGGTGCGGGGTACGAATGCCGAAATACGCCAGTTGTGGGCCACTGTGATGGAAGGATGGGTGGGCCGCACCACCACCGCCATCGAGGCTGAGCGTGACCGGGGCGCCGCACCCGCCGGGCTACCCGCCCGAGATCTGGCGGTGGCGCTCATTTTGATGAACGAGCGGGTGCTGTATGCCACCTTCTCTGACGACGGACCCGCCGTCATCGAATCCAACGTCGTTGACGTGCTCCTCACCGTGTGGCTCAACAGCATCTACCAGATGACCACACCATGAACAGGCAAACCATGCCGGCTGAAGAGCGGCTGAAGAACTCAGGCAGCCGACGAAAAGACTGGACGTCAGCCCGATGATCTGATGTGCTTAGCCTTGCCTAATCACTCGATCGAGGGTGGCGAAGCTATGTACGTCTGCATCTGTCGCGCGGTGACCGAGGCCGAGGTGCGCGGGTGCATCTCCCAGGGGGCGTGCACCGTCAGAGACGTGGTCACCCGCTCCGAGGCCGGTACCGGATGCGGCACCTGTGTCGGGAAGATCGTTGCCCTGCTCGGCACCCATGGCGATAAGGTGGGCAGCACACGGCAGCGCAGCGCCTGCTCCGGGCACTATCGTCGGATCTGAACCCTATTACCCTGGCCAGGGCAGGCACACCTTCAGTGACAACCCTGGCCAGCCCGCGTAACGTCGCGATCATCCAAGGGTCGATCCGGAGGGGGTTCGCGCCATGCGTGGTGATGATGAGGTCCTCGCACTGCTCAACGAACAGCTCACCAGTGAGCTGACCGCCATCAATCAATACTTCCTGCACTCCAAGATGCAGGCCAACTGGGGCTTCACCAAGCTCGCTGAGCACACCCGGTCGGAGTCCTTCGAGGAGATGCAGCACGCCGAGCAGATCACCGACCGCATCCTGTTCCTGGAGGGCCTTCCGAACTACCAGAAGCTGCTCCCGCTGCGCATAGGGCAGACCGTGCGAGAGCAGTTCGAGGCGGATCTAGCCGTTGAGATGGAGGTCGTCGCGCGGCTGCGTCCCGGTATCCCGATGTGCCGGGAGAAGGGCGACATCACCAGCGCCAACCTCCTCGAGCGCATCCTCGCCAATGAGGAGGACCACATCGACTACCTCGAGACCAACCTCGAGTTGATCGACAAGCTCGGCGAGCAGCTCTTCCTCAGCCAACTCGTGGAACGCCCGCCGACCAACGGCTGAATCGACTTCCCGGTAAAACCAAACCGGGTGCGCGGTGCGGACGGTCGGGCCGGTCATACCGGCACCTCTCAATGGCGGAGCAGCACCACGGCTGGTCCACACCGACCCCGCACCGGCACCCGGTCCCCCCTGCCGGTTGGTATCGTTCGCCACGTCACCCTCGGGTTGTCGTGGAGGGGACGTGCCGGTCGCCAGCGCCACACCACGGCGCTGGAGGCCGGCTCAGCTGGCGAAATCGTCGAATTCGCCATCCTTGGCGCCGGCCAAGAAGGCAGACATCTCACCGCGAGTGAAGATCAACGCTGGGCCGCCCGGATGACGGGAATTGCGCATCGCAACGCCACCGCTATGCAGTGCCGCAGCCTCCACGCAGTTGCCAAGCTGACCGCTGTGCCTGCTCTTGCGCCACGTCACCCCAGCAAGGCCCGCAGCCGACATGCCGTTTCGAACTAACTGTGACATAGAACCACCTCCCATCGTCCACCGTCCTACGGAACGTGCACCTGCAGGTGTACGGAGGAGACGGTAGCGCGTGCAGCTGCATACGTCAATGCACGTGCAGATGCTCATGACGGGAGGCCGCGCAGGGGGAGGCTGAGCGGGGCAGGCTCCGATCGGATGAGGTCTGGCTGCGGGGGCAGACCCACGCGCTCCGGTGTATGCTGCCGAATCTTTGAACTTACCGCGCGGTGACCCACCGTCAACGTTGCACCCGTGGTTTACCGCACGCAGCCGCCCTCCTAGGCTCGGTTGCGTCCAGATCCGTACCGCAACGAAACGATGTGTGAGGTTCTCAATGTCCAGTGCCGACGCCCCCCTGGTGGATGATGATGCTGTACCAGCTTACATCGATACAACCAAGGCGAGTATCGCTTGAAGTCTACGACGCATCTCTGAACGGTAAAGACAATTATGAGATCGACCGCGAGGTCCTACGGCAGGTCCAGCAGGTCGCACCGGAGGTCGCGAGGCTTGGCATGGACAACCGAGATTTCCTCATCCGGGTGACCCGCTTTATCGCCAGTCAGACCAGCATCACCCAGTTTCTCGACTGCGGGTCGGGACTGCCCACGGCGGAGAACACCCACCAGGTCGCCCAGCGAATACAGCCGGACTCCCGCGTGGTGTATATCGATAATGACCCGGTCGTGCTCGCGCACGGTCGAGCGCTACTCGAGGAGAACAACCAAACCCATTTCAGCGCTGCCGACATCTTCCAGCCAGCCCAGGTCCTCAACGACCCGGTTGTCCGCAAGTACCTTGACTTCTCCGAGCCGATCGCGCTGTTCCAACTTGGGACGCTGCACCACTACGACGGTGAGCGCAGCCCGCAGAGCATCATGGCCGAGTACATCGATGCCCTGCCATCAGGTTCCTACGTGGCGATCAGCCACTTCTTCGAGCCTGAGACCACCCCCGAGTTGGCCGAACTCGCCCGGAAGATGGAACAGGTGTTCCTCCACAGCCCGATGGGTAGCGGAATATTTCGTACCCGCACCGAGATAGAGGGCATGTTCCCGGGCTTGGAACTGATTGCCCCCGGCCTCGTCCGGTGCGACGACTGGTGGCCCGACGGGCCGCGGATCAAGCCGCTGGACCCCGTGCAGCACTGCATCGTCGGAGCGGTCGGGCGTAAACCCTGAATGGTCCTGCCGAGATCTCGGCCTAGATCTCGGCGCGCATCTTCATGAGCAATTGCCGGGTGTGGTTAGGAGTATGGGCGTCCACGGTCAGCCGGTCGAAGACCCTGCCGTACTGCTCGGTATCGGCTCGCTTGTCCAGGTAGAGCGCGCCGCTGAGATGCTCGATATAGACCACATCCGGCAGGTCTGGCTCAGCGAAGCGCAGCGTGGTGAACGAACCTTCGGCAGCGTACCCGCTGAACTGGTACGGCAACACCTGCACGGTGATATGGGGCCGCTTGGTGATTTCGAGGAGATGCTCGATCTGGGCCAGCAGCACTCGCCGGCCACCGATCGGCCGGTGCAGAACGGACTCGTCAATGACGGCCCACAGCTTGGGTGGATTCGGCCGGCTGAGTAGCTCCTGGCGCCGCGTCCGCACCGCGACGTGGCGTTGCACACTCTCGCTCGACAAGGGAGACCAACCGTGCCTGGCGATCGCCCTCGCGTAGTCCTCGATCTGCAGCAGGCCAGGAACGAACTGCTGCTCCCACTCCTGGATCCGGCAGGCCGACTCCTCCAGCCCGAGGTAATCCTGGAACCAGTCGGCCACCAGATCGGTGTAGCGATGCCACCAGCCGGGCTCGTTGGACCGGGTGACCATCTCGAGAAACGCCTCGCGCTTCTCGGGATCCGCCACTCCGTACATGGTGAGCAGGTCAGCCACGTCCCGTGGCTTGAAGCTAACCCTGCCGAGCTCAAGCCGGCTGATCTTCGACTCGGAACTACGGATGGCGAAACCGGCCTCAGCGCGCGAGATCTCGGCAGCCTCTCGCAGCCGGCGCAGCCGAGCGCCCAACATGATGCGGCGGGCGGTCGGGCTACCAGAACGGTCAGCAGGGCCACCGGATGTCGTCGAAGAAGTCACTGTAGCCACGCCAAGACCTCCGGGGTATCCAGTTCGATCTCCGAACGTACCGAGCGGTGGCGCAAAGCCAACCTTGCATCCGTAGCTTACCGCGCCCACGGGTCGGGTTCGCCAGCCAGGGAAGGGTGCCTAGGGTAGGCGGCATGAAGAGGGGGAACGGGTGCGCCTGACGTTCACGGTCGTTGATCCGTTGGCGCAGCGGCGGGCGGACATCATCCTGGACACCGAGCCGGAGGCGACGGCGAGCCGGGTCGGCGTCGCGCTCGCCAGGCTGCTGCGGCCGGGCTCGCGGGTCATGACTCTGTACGTCGAGGGCACGGCGGTGGATCCGCGGCTGGCGCTGTCCACCTCGCCACTGCGCGAGGGCGCGCTAGTCAGCCTGGACGACCCGGCTGGCTGCCCGCAGCCGGAGCCGGCGGGGCTGGTGGAGATCCGGGTAGTCAGCGGGCCCGACGCGGGCGGGGTGTTCCGGCTGGACCCCGGGGCCGCGCAGATCGGTGGTGATCCGGGAGCCACGGTCGGGATCGAGGACCCCAGCCTGCCGGCGACCGCCGTCACGATTGAGGTAGCTGCCGAGGGTACCGTCGGTACCGTCGTCGTGACGCCGAGAACGGATCTGCCTACCTGGCTGAACGGGGAGCGGCTCGCCGGGTCGGCGCCGTGGCCTCTCGGTGGTCAGCTTGCCGTCGGCTGGACTGTCCTTGAGCTGGCCGCTCCAGCGCCGCCGGACGCGGCGGTGCAGCCGTCGGAGGACGGTGGCGGTCTGGACTACAACCGGCCGCCCCGGCTGCGGCCGCCGTCCCGGGCGACCCGGTTCCGGATGCCGCCGCCACCGACCCAGGGCGAGCGCCGGCCGCTGCCGATCCTGATGGCCATCGCCCCACTCGTGCTGGCGGTGGTCATGGTGCTGGTGTTCAAGGGGAGTTGGAGCTACCTCGGGTTCGCCCTGCTCAGCCCGGTCATGGTGATCGGGAACTACGTTACCGACCGGCGGTCTGGCCGCAAGTCCTACGGTCAGCGGCGCACTGAGTACCTCCGGCGCAAGACCGCGTTGGAGGCCGAGGCCAGGGCGGCCCTGCACGCTGAAGAGGTGGCCCGCCGCGCCGAATGCCCCGACCCGGCTGCCGTGCTGCTCACCGCGGTCGGCCCGCGCAGCCGGTTGTGGGAGCGCCGCCGTGAGGATCCCGACTATCTGTTGGTGCGCTTAGGCACCGGCGATCTGCCCTCTCAGGTGGTGCTCGATGACCCGACCCGTGAGGAGCACCGGCGGGCGGTGACCTGGACCGCGCTGGACGTGCCGGTCACGGTGGGGCTGCGCGAGTCCGGCGTGCTCGGAATCGCCGGTTCGCCCGAGACGGCACGGGCGTTGGCCCGCTGGGTCCTCGCCCAGGCCGCGGTCCTGCACAGTCCCCATGACGTGCAGATCTACCTGCTCACCGACGCCTCAGGCCGCTGCGGCTGGGAGTGGGTGCGCTGGTTGCCGCACGCCCGTCCGACCGACGCCCACTACGCGACCGCGCTGGTCGGCACCGACGCCGACACCCTCGCTCGGCGCCTCGCCGAGTTGGCCGCGATCGTGAGCGCCCGGCGTAAGGCACTGCGCGAGTCCTCGGCGGTGACCTTCGCCGATCCGGACATCATGGTCATGCTGGATGGCGCTCGGCGGCTGAGACTGCTGCCCGGGGTGATCCAGATCCTGCGGGAAGGTCCCTCGGTCGGCGTGTATGCGGTGTGCCTGGACGCCGACGAGCGGCTACTGCCCGCGGAATGCACGGCCACCGTGGCCGTGGCTCCCGACGGTGGCCTGCGGGTACGCCAGGCCGGCGCGGACCCGGTGGATAACGTCCGCCCCGAGTACGTCACCCCGGCCTGGTGCGAGCGGCTGGCCCGGGGGCTGGCCCCGCTCCGCGATATCAGCGGTGATGAGGAGGAGGCGGTGCTGCCGGGCGCGTGCCGGTTGCTGGACCTCCTGGCGCTGGAGCCGCCGACCCCTGAGGCGATCATGGCTCGCTGGGCGGTGGGTGGGCGGAGTACCGAGGCGCTGGTCGGCGTCGGTCTCGATGGTCCGTACGCGATCGATCTGCGCCGGGACGGGCCGCATGGGTTGATTGCCGGCACCACCGGAGCCGGCAAGTCCGAGCTGTTGCAGACTCTGGTGGCCTCCCTCGCGGTGGCCAACCGGCCGGACGCGATGGTGTTCGTCCTCGTCGACTACAAGGGCGGCAGCGCGTTCAAGGACTGCGTGGACCTGCCGCACACCGCCGGCATGGTCACCGACCTGGACTCGCACCTGGTCGAGCGGGCCCTGGAGTCGATCTCGGCCGAGCTGCGCCGCCGGGAGCGGCTGCTCGCCGACGCCGGCGCGCCCGACGTCGAGGGGTACCTGCTCGTCGCCGGCGCCCATCCGGGGCTGCCGCCGCTGCCGCGGCTGCTGATCGTGATCGACGAGTTCGCCTCGCTGGTCCGGGAGCTGCCGGACTTCGTCACCGGTCTGGTCGACTTGGCCCGCCGTGGCCGGTCGCTGGGCATCCATCTGATCCTGGCCACCCAGCGGCCCAGTGGGGTGGTCTCGCCGGAGATCCGGGCGAACACCGATCTGCGAATCGCGCTGCGGGTCACCGACGCCGCCGAGTCCGCCGACGTGATCGACGCCCCGGACGCGGCCCGGATCGCCAAGGCCACCCCGGGCCGGGCCTACATCCGGTGCGGCGCCAGCTCGCTGGTCCCGGTGCAGGCCGGGCGGGTCGGTGGCCGCCGTCCCGGCACCGGGCCGGCAGGAGTGGGTGAGCCGTGGGTCGCCACCGTGGACCCGGCCAGGCTCGGCCAGCCACCGCCCGCACCACCCAAGCGCACCACAGCCGACGAGGAGATCACCGACCTGGCCGTCCTCGTCGAGGCGATCAGCAAAGCCACCCAGGCCCTGGGCATCCCGGCCCAGCCCAGCCCGTGGCTACCGGCACTACCGGACCAGCTCACCCTGGATGAGCTGCCCGAACCGGTTCCCACGCCCGGCCGGCTCGCCCCAGTCCCCTACGGCCTCGACGACCTGCCCGCCCGCCAGCAGCAACGCCCGGCGTGCCTGGACCTGACCACGTTCGGCCACCTGTTCGCCATCGGTGGCCCGCGCAGTGGGCGCTCGCAGATCCTCCGGACGACCGCCGGCTCGATCGCCCGGATCCACTCGGCCGCGGACGTGCACCTCTACGGGATCGACTGTGGCAACGGCGCGCTGCTGCCACTTGCCGAGCTGCCGCACTGTGGTGCGGTAGTGCGCAATACCCAGACCGAGCGGGCGGTCCGGCTGCTGCGGCGCCTGGGTGTGGAGATGCAACGCCGGATCGAGCTGCTCGGTGAATCCGGCTTCGCCGACGTCGAGGAGCAGCGGGCCGCGGCGGCGCCGCAGCGGCGGCTGCCGCACCTCGTTGTGATGATCGACCGGTGGGAGTCGTTCACGATCTCCCTCGGCGAGATTGACAACGGCGCGCTCACCGAGGAAGTCCAGCGCATCCTGCGGGAGGGCGCCAGCGTCGGCCTGCACTTGATCATCACAGGGGACCGTTCCTTGCTGTCCGGGCGGATGTCCACGCTGACCGAGACCAAGCTGGTGTTCCGGTTACCGGACCGCGGTGACTTCTCGTTGATCGGCATCAACCCGCGCACGGTCGCCGAAACGATGCCACCAGGCCGAGCACTGCGTGCTGAATCCGGGGTGGAAACCCAGATCGCGTTGCTCACGCCGGACGCGACCGGCCAGGGTCAGGCTGCGGCACTCGCTCGGATCGCGGCCCAAGCCCGCGAGCGTGACGCTGACCTGCCAGCCGGGCTGCGACCGTTCCGGGTAGACGTGCTACCGGCCCGGATGGGCTTCGAGCAGGCTTGGGAGCTACGGGAAGCAGGCGATCAGGCCGGGTCGATGTGGGCGCTGGTCGGGATCGGCGGGGACACCCTGCGCGCGTATGGGCCGGACCTGGCCACCGGCACACCGGCCTTCGTGGTGGCCGGACCCCCGAGTTCCGGCCGCAGCACCGTGCTGGTGGCCATGGCTCGGTCACTGCTCCGCACCGGTGTCGGCGTCATCGCGGTCACCCCCCGCCCGTCGCCGCTACGGCGGCTGGCTGAGGAGGGCGCCACCGTGCTAACCGGCTCCGAGCTGGCTACGGCGGATCTGAACGCGGCACTGGCCGCCGCCCCCGAGCGGGCCGTCGTCATCATGGACGACGCCGAACTGCTGCGTGACTGCCAGGCTGCGGACGAGTTGCGCGGGCTGCTGCGCGCCGGAACCGGATCCGGACGGGCGCTGGTGATCGCCGGTGACGCCGAAGCCGTCTGCGCCGGATTCTCCGGCTGGCAGGTGGAGCTGAAAAAGGCCCGCCGCGGGCTGCTACTCGCCCCGCAGTCCATCACCGAGGGCGACCTGATCGGTATCCGGCCACCGCGCAGCCTCCTCGGCCAACCCGCCCAACCCGGGCGCGGCCTGCTCCACCTCGGCGACGGCGAACCACGCATCGTCCAGGTCCCCTACGCGACCGACTGACCGCACCGTCGAGCTACCTGGCGTGCTTCCTGGGAGTTGTTGGCGTAGTTGTTGGCGCGCTGCTGGTGGACGTTGCGGGAGGCGTCGTCGTGGACGTTGGCTGACGGTCACACACCGGCAGCCCCGGCTCAGGCGCGTTGTCGGGCCCACCGGTCAAAAACACGACTGGTACCCAGATGACGACGTGGATGTAGGGCACCCATAGCCACGCCCACCAGTGGTTGGCGCGGTCTCCAACGGAGTACTCCGACCCGGCTGACTGGCAGAGGAACGGATACTCCCCGTGCACGGGGCCGCGGCGCTCGGTCGTTCCGGCCAGGTAGTAGGGAGCGTCATGGGGGATAGTGCAGCTGTAGTACTTACTGTCGGCGAGCTTGCAGCCACCCCTACCCGGCTCCGGCGGTCCGACCTGGTGTGACGACCTGGGCGCGGCCGGGGCGGGTCCTTCCAGCGTGGGCGCTGGGTAAGGCGCGGCTGTGCTCGAGGTCGGCGTGCCGCTCGGCTGGTTGCCGGTACTCCCGGCCGCACTACCCGGACTACCACTCGAGGTACTCGCCGGGCTGCCCGGAGCAGCGGCTGGAGCGCCCGGGATACCCGCCGGAGCGCCCGGAGTACCGGCTGGCGCTCCCGAAGTACGCAGGCTACCGTCCCAGCCGGCGATCGGTGGCGGCGCGCCGCCACCGATCGCCGGTAGGTTGCCCAGTGGAGCCTGGGGCGGCACGGCTGGTGTGACTCCCGAGTCTTGTTTGACCCCCACGTCGTCCGGCGCGCTGCCCCGGGCGGTCGCTTCCGGAGGCTTGGTGCTGCCCGTAGGTGTGGCCTTGTCCCTCGATACACCGTAGATAACGGACAGGATGAGCCCGACAGCCGCGACCACTGAGACGATCGGCCACAGGAAAGCACGCGAGGGATGGTGGGGCTCCTCCGCGAGGTCAGCACCCGCGGACAGGGATCGTTCCGGCCGGCTGCGCCCCCGGCTGTCCGTCATCAGCTCACGGTGACCGTCCTCGTCCGCCTGGCCCTCGCCCCGAATCTCCCACCACCGACCGCTCGAGTCTTTTGGGTTGTCGCTCATCCGTTCATCCCTGCCACGTGCTTCCTTCCGGAGAACCGCTCGTCAACCGCTGTGATCCAAGTACCAGCGGCCACCAGGTCAATGAAGGCCGTGGATGCGACGACCACCGTGGTGTGGGCGTGATCGGCGACCAGCCAGCCGTAGGTGACGTGGTCGCGGATCTCCGCCACCTCCGCAGACAGCGGCTCCCGGTAACGTTGGACCAGCCGCACCGCAGGCCCGGTGGGCGTCTCAACGACCGACCGCTGGCGCGGGCGCTCCAGCATCTCCTCGGGCACGCACAGGTCTTCGCCCAGCGCCTCCAGGGTGAACCCGGGTGGGGCGGGGAAGCTCCGCAGCCCGACCACGGTCACCACCGGCTCGTCGGCGGCCGGGTAGAACAGGAGCGCCACGTCGAGGGCAGCCGGGTCCAGAGCACCGACGATCCGTGCGACGCTCGCCGTGATCACCTCGACGCGGCGCGGGTCGGGGTCCAGCCGCTGCGCCGCCCATCGCCGGCTGACGGTGTCCGCCGCCCATTCCCGCGGCTGCGCCACCAGATTGACCTGGACCCACGGGCCGTCAGGATCAAGCCGCAGGTCGATCACGTCTGCCGCCAGCGCAGCGATCCGGCGATCGCATCGAACAGCCCCACCATCGCGTCGGCGATCGGGTCCATCGGAGTGCTCAAGGAAAGCAGCAGCATCTTCGCTGTGTTCGGCACCGGCACATACACCTGCAGACGAGTGACCGCAAGCTCCCCGGTCGATAAGCCGTCGGCGTCGGTGACCGGTTCCCGCCGCCGCACCCGCGCGGCCGGCGCCCCCGCCACCTCCAGCACGCCCACCTCGTCCCCCGGCCGCTCCGCCATCATCGCCGCCAACTCAGCGGCCGGCAGCGCCGTCGCCGCCCCAGTCGGCACCACCGTAACCAAGCACGACGCCGCCACCGGTAAACCACGCATCAGATCGACGTTCAGGTACATCTCCACTGCGCCGTTCGCCACCGCCCGCTCGACCAACTGGGTCAGCTCCCCGTCCAACTCACGGCGCAGGGTGGCGACCCGGTCTCGCGGCAACGACGCCAGCCGCCGGTCCAGCAGCGCCGTGACCGACTGCCCTCGGCGCTCGTCCAACGGGATATGCCACCACCCGGGTGGCACCAACAACGACCATCCAAGCGGCCCCGCCTTTCTGTCGACACCGTTGGCGGATGGACTGCTCATCGGCCGTTCACCCGCCGTCGAATCGATCCCGCCTGCCGAGTAAAGCCCAACGTGACGGGCTCGAACCCGGTCGCGCTACTCGACGGCTCGACCGTCCCGCCTCCGGCCCCCAGTCCCATCTGCTGTGCAAGCCGTCCAAGCTGTCCAGCTACCTCGCCGGAGACCACCGCAGGATCGACCACGCGCTTCTCGACGTTCACCACCGTCCCCACCTGGACGTCGAGCTGCACCAGAGCGGTACGCAACAACCCCGGAGTCTCCCACCACCGCGGATCCAGACTGGCCGGACGCTCACCCGATGCCGTCAAGACTTCCTCCATTACGAAAATCCTCACCGGGGGTATTCATTATTCCAATCTTTTCCGTGCCTCAGTCGAGTCCACTGTCTCGATCTTCCCAGCGATCGCCAGAGTGAAATGAAGGTCCCGCTCAGACGTCTCATTGATCAAGTCGATGTGATCAATGGAAGGAATTCCTACGAGGCTGGCGACTAAGAATTTTAGCCAAACCTCCAACTCTGTCCGAGAAAGTCCGATCGTCCAGTAAGTACCATTGGGAGCGATCCACGCTGAAGCCAAAGCGGCTGTATCGTACTTCAAGCGAATCGCAGGCGGATTTGCTCCGGACACTTCAAACTCATCAACCAGATCATACAAGAGCCCAAGAAGATTTATTGCCAATCCCTGGATCTCAGATTTCTTCAGCAAGACTCGATATTGCCAGGTATCGCGAAAACGGCGCTCAACAAGTGATTCCGAGATACGAAGGTGTCTCATCTCTCGGATCCTTCCGGCCATCGAAGGTGAACATTCTGCAGCACCTCACCCGTACTCGGATCGAGTTCCTCCAGGTGGACATGGCGGTCGGCTACGTCACCAGGCTTCGCCCGATACTGCCACTTACCGTCCACGCTACGCAATTTGTACCGGCCGACCTCAACCGGATTGCTCCCTACCTTCTCACGCGCGAACGTTCGCGCCTCCGCCTCGGAGCGAAATTCGGCACTCCAGTTCTTGGTTCTTGGGGTCGCGAAGTCTTTGGGATAGCGCGGTTCACATTTGAGCCCGAGGGGATCGAGCCAGGTGGTGGGGTTGGGGACATAAGTGTGGGGGTTGGGTCCGCCGTCGAGGCCGAGGGGGTCGTTGCTCCCGTATCGACCACCAGCCGGATCGTAATAGCGGTGGTAGTTGTAGTTGAGACTGGTTTCTGGGTCGTGATATTGGCCGGGAAAACGCAGTGGGCAGGAGGCACCGCTGGCACTACGGGCGACGACAGTGCCCCACAGAGTGGTGCTCGGGTGCCAGGCCAGGTTGCCGTCGGGGTTGAGCATTTCGGTGGGGGTGCCGACGAGGTCGGTGACGATGGCGTAGAACTGCTCGTCGACCCATTCCTGGGGGGCGTCGCGTAGCGGGGTGCGTTCGGTTTGAGTGAGGGGGCGGAAGCTGTCGGGTTCCCAGTCCCAGGCGGTGATGCGAGTGGGGGTGTCCGGGTCGGTGGTGTGGGTTTGTTCGGCGAGGACCGCGCCATCCCAGGTGAAGTCGATCTGCTCGGCGACGCTCGAGCCATCAGCTTCGAGGCGCTGTTTGGTGATGCGGCGGCCGAGCGGGTCGTAGTGGTAGCGCCAGCGCGCCGCGTCGGGGGTAGTGACACCGACTAGGCGGTCGTCGGCGTTCCAGGTGTAGTGCCAGGTGCGGGGCTTGGCGGACAGGCGTTTCTGCTGGCGCAGGGTGACCCGGCCCTGGGCGTCGTGCTGGTAGCGGACATTGCCGGCGCGGCGGATCAGGGTACCGGCGTACTCGCGCTCACCCCGGGCGTCGCCATCCAGAGAGTCGGCCTGTGGTGGCGCCGGCCAGGCCGCATCGGTGATGTTGCCGGCCGGGTCGTAGGCGTAACGCTCGGTCCACCCCGCTCCGTGCACGGCGGTGACCCGCCCGGTCGGGTCGAGGTCGAAGCGGCGGAGGCCGGAGAAGTGGTCCTCGATGGTGGTGACGTACCCGTCGGGCCGGTAGCCGTAGGACCGGCGCTGCACCAGCCGCGCTTCCCGCGCGGAAGCCGACGGCCCGAGACCGTCAGTAGTAAGGATTTGGGAAGTCAGCCGGTGGTTGGCGTCCCAAGATTGGGCGAGCACGGCACCGGCGCCAAGGTGCCGTTCGACTTCCTGGCCAGCGGGATCGTAGCCGAAGCGCAACGTGCGACCGGCGGTGCGCAACGAGACCGGCGACCCACTCGCGTCGTACTCCCACCTGCTCTCCGCTCTCGAAGGGGTACGGCGGTGGGTACGCCGGCCGAGGAGGTCGTAGGTGGAGGTGAGGGCGCGGCCGTTGCAGGTCTCGGCGAGCACGCGCCCCAGCGCGTCGCGATCAAAGCTCACCTCGGAGTCGGCGTTGGTCGCACGCACCATCCGACCAACCGCGTCGTAAGCAAACGTGGTGACCGCATCACCAGACCGTTGTTCGACCACGTTGCCAAGCAGGTCACGGGCGAAGCGGATGACCTGCCCGGCACCGTTAGTGCGCTCGACGAGCTGCCCGGCACCGTCGTGGACGTAGCGCAGCTCGCGGTGGTTGAAGTCGGTCTCCCGGATGAGGTTGCCGGCCGGGTCGTAATCGTAACGCCAGAGAAGGCCCTGCGGATTGGTGACACTCACCAGGCGCAACTCGGTGTCGTAAGAGAACTCCAACCGCGCCCCATCCGGCCCAATCCGCGCGGCAGGCAGATCAAAGGAGGCGAACTCAGTGCGGGTGAGCTGACCGAGGGCATCGACATGCTCGACGAGGTTGCCCTCACCGTCGTAGCGCCAGCGCTCCGTCGCACCATCGGGCAGGGCGCGCCAGGCCAGCTTGCCCTCGGTGGTCCAACCAAACCGAGTCACCCCACCCACCGGATCAGTGATCGCGCTCATCCGCCCACAGCCGTCACGGGCGTAGCAGGTGGTGGCGCCGAGCGGGTCGGTCACGGCAATCGGCAGCCCGGCCGCGTCGGTCTGCACCCGACGCACGTGACTCAGAGCGTCGGTGACCGCGCTGAGATGACCCCGCTCATCGTAGGCGTAGCTGGTCGTCGCGCCCAGCGGGTCGGTGACCGCAGTGAGGTTGCCGCGCTCGTCGTAGGCCCGCCGCCACACCGTCCCATCTGGGTTTGTGACCATCACCGGCAACCGGAACTCGTTGTACTCGGCGAGGGCGCGGCTGCCGTCCGGACGGGTGAGCGTGACGAGGTTGCCGGCCCCGTCGTAGGTGTAGCGGGTGATCCGCCCGAGCGGGTCGGTGCGGGCCAGCAGCCGGTCGTAGCGGTCCCACACCGAGACCGTCGCGTGACCCAGCGGGTCAACCTCGCGGATCACCTGACCCAGTTCATTGAAATGGAACGTCGTGGCAGCACCAAGCGAGTTGGTGAACACCGTGACTCTAGCGTCCGGGTCGTAGGAGAAGGTGCCGTTCATGTGCCCACCAGCACCCGAGGTGCGCACACAGCGACCAGCCTCGTCGTAGGTGTAGTGGTAGGCGACCTCGTTGCGGTCCTGCCAGCCCGTGAGCCGGCCGGCGTCGTCGTAGTCGAACCGCAGCGGAATATCAGAGGAGTTGGTCACCTCGGTAAGCCGTGTTACATAATCACCGATCCGCAGCGCGGGCACACCCTGCACTTCGCTGCCGTCCGCACTCCGGGACAGCGCCCAACGCGGACCCTCCTTGGGCAACACCGAGATACCGTCGGCCGGGGTGGGGTAGGCCAGCAGCATGCCGTCAGCGGCGGCGTAGTACACGCCGGTGTCGTCGATTTCCAAGCGCTGGTCCAGGGTGGACGCCCACGACGGACCAAACCAGCGGCCCACCCGGTAGGAGGAGAGGTGGGTGCGGGAGAGCACCAGCGGCAGCACCCCGGCCAACTCGACATCGGTCTGGGTGAGCACCACCCGCCCAGCCGCGACATCGACCGGATCGTTCTCGCAGCGCAGGTTCTCGGTCTGCCTTGAGGCCTGGCTGTCGATGTTCTCGCTGATGTCTTCAGCCACACCCCGTTCCGCGACTTCGACCCCTTCAGCCGCGCCTTCTGCCGCCTCTCCGGCCCGGAGCGCCAGGCCGGCCTTGGCCCCGAAGCCGAAGGTGACCACGGCGAACAGGTCCACGGCGACGTCGAACCAGGAACCCTCGCCGGCCAGGGCGAGCATGAGGTTGCAGACCAGAGCCACCCCTGATGCCAGTGCCGCCAGCCCGAGCAGGACCGGAGACAGGAAATCCAGGACCGGGATCCACGAGATGAGCAGCGCGATGGTGCTCAGGACGGTGGCGACCATCTCGGCGATCTTGGCAATGGCTTTGAGGATGTCGGCGTGCTCGTGGACCCAGTTCGTGAACTTGTCCCACCAGGAGTCTGTGAGCCCGTCGTGGTCGATGCTGTCGCTGATCGCCCGCGCGGCCCGTCCGGCGTGCTCGTCGCGGTGCTGGGTGGCCTCGTCGAGCTTGCGGCGAGCGGCCTGCAGAGCGCTGATGCCCTCGTCGTGGGCATACTGGCGGCGCCGTTCGGCGGTGGCGTCATCCGGGGTGGGTGGGCCGGCGGGTGCGTGGGCCGGCGGCCGGTTGGCGTTGATGGTGCTCTGGGCCTGTTTGGCCTCGAGGAGCGCGGTGTCAGCCATGGACTGGGCGTGGCGCAGTTCGGGGGCGTAGCGCTTCAGCGCGCCACCAGCGGTGGCGTAGCGGCCGTGGGCCTTATCCAACTGGCCAGCGAGGTCGCGGGCGGAGTCGGCGAAGGTGCGGCCAGCGTCGGCGTCCCAACCTTCGGCGGTGGAGAGTTTGCGGAGGTTGGCAGCCTGACGGGTGATCTCCTCGGCCACATCGGTCAGAGACTTGGCGGCGCGTTCGATGTCGTCGGGGTCGCCAGGAACCGGATCGGGGCCGGTCAGCGGCGACCAGTCGGTGGGACGCCGGCTCACGAGGCGACCCTCGCCCCGACCGGGGAGGAGTGCTGTGTCAGCTCCTTGGCCAGCTCAGCGTCGGTGTGCTCATAGGCATCGGCACTCTCGGTGGCCATCTTCTGGTGGGCCTCAACCGCCGAGACGAGCTTGCCACGGTGAATGCCCCAGTTGTTCACGAAGTCATCCATCGCCTGGGATAACTCGTCCGAGCCCAACACCTCGGCACCGAGTTTGCTGGCATCAGCACGCTGGAGGACGTCCTTGATCACCCCAAGCCCCCCGGCGGTTGCCCGGATCAACGCTACGTTGACCGTGAGATGGTCGCCCAACGACTCCCCCCACCACTTCGCCAAGCCATGTGCCGGCGGGGAGCATACCGCCCGCACGGTTACCGACGGCGACCATACCCCCGGCTTATTCGACAGGAGAGTGCGGGTGAATATCATGCCCGAGCCGTGGTCACGCTACCGGACACCCTCGGCGCACTTGCCGTCGCCGACCGTCCTGTAACACACCTTGAACAGTGAGGAGAGCATCAGCATGGCGAACGTCAATGTTACCTATGATGAGATGCGGGACGCTGGCAAGCAGCTACAGGCGGGCAAGAACGACATCGAGAGCCGCTTGGACCAGCTCAAGCGCCAGGTTGACCAGCTGGTGCAGGGCGGATATGTCACCGATACGTCGAGCAAGCAGTTCCAGGCCTCCTACGAGGAGTTCAACAAGGGCGCCCGCCAGACGATCGAAGGTCTGGAGGGCATGAACTCCTACCTACACAGCGCGGCCGACGCGTTCCAGCAGACCGACCAGCAGCTTTCCCAGCAGCTTCATCGTTAAGAGCGTGTCCCGTGGATCTTGACCGTCGAGGGCGGGTAAAAGGTCCACGGGACCGAACGCGGGTGCGGTCAGGTCAGGTTCCGGGCGCTGCGGGCGTAGCCCTGCGCGAAACCATAAACCTTCTGCGCGTAGTCCAGGGAACTGTTGTAGGACAGGATCGCCCGTAGCCAACCGTCACCAGATGCCAGATTCCTGTTGTCCGCACACAGGTATTGAGCGGCAGCCAAGGCGGCATCGTCGATGTTCTGTGGGTCGCTGATCCCGTCATTGTTCCCATCAGCCCGCCACAACGCCCAGGTGGACGGGATGAACTGGAAGGGCCCCACAGCGTGCTCCCACACCTTGTCACCGTCCAGCAGACCACCGTCAGTGGCCGCGATGGTCCGGGTACCGTTGGCGCCGTTGAGCGGTATCCCGATGATCGGCGATGAAGACCGACCGTCGGGCAGCAGAGTACGACCTCCGATAGTCCCATGCTGGGACTCCACCGCCGCGATACCGGCCAGGGTCACCCAGGTCAGACGGCAACCGGGCCGGGCGGCGGCCATCAGGGCATGTGCGTTGGCGTAGGCCTCCAACGCCCGCACCGGGATCCCGGTCACCCGGGCCATCCGGGTTGCCCACGCAGCAAAGGCCAGCGCCGGTGCACCGGGGCGGGCCGCAGGAGCGGGGATTTGTATCGTGACCCGCTCGCCAGCCGGCTGCCCGGCGGGCTGGGCAGCCGGCGCGGCGGCAGGCTCGGGGACGTCAGGCAGCGCGGCGGGCGCGGCCATCGCCACCGGCATAGGCGCAGCAAGTCCCCGGTCGGGTAGCGGGGCGGCTAGCGCGCCCAAGCCCACCAGGACCAGGCCAGCACAGGCCAGCGCACCACCGGACAACACCCCCCGCAGCGCGTAACCGCCCACCCGGCCGTGCCACACACGCTTCTCACCGCTCACACCACGGATCAACGACCGGAAGCGCGTGCGGACACGGAGGACATGAGCCGGGTGAACCGGCAGGCGAGCTCGCCTAGCTCATCGGCCGGGCAGGGTGCGTTCCAGTGCTTGCCAGCCGGTGTCGTGGGCGTGCTCGGCGGCTTCGGCGCGCCCACCGCCGCGAAGCCCGAACAGCCGTTTCGCGAACAGCAGGTAGACGACCACGGCAAGATTGATGATCAAAGCAATGATCTTGGTGATGGTGATCCGACCAGTCAGCTCGTATACCTCGGGGATCAACAACAGCGTGGTAGCAATGAAGGTGAGGTACTCGGCCCACCGCTTGGCGAACCACAGCCCCACAGCTTCGACCCCCTCAAGCACGGCGTAGCCGGCCAACACGCCCCCCACGGCCCACAAGGTGGAGGACTTCGCGGCGAAGGCCCGCTCCAGCTCCCGGAGAATGCCTCTGCCGCCCGGCCCGCTCGGCCCACCGACGCCGCCCTGCACCGCATCCAGGACCCGGTAGAACGTCTGACTCAAGGCCGCCCGATCAGCGGCGAAGAGAAACACCGCCACCGCGAGCGCACCGAGCACGAGGAAGTGCACGAGCCGATCCAGGGCGATCAGGCGTAGCACATAGCGGTCCCGCAGCGGTCGTCCCCGCAGCGGCAGGGCGATCTCAGACCGCTCTGGTAGATGCTGGCGAGTCGGCGCGACAGGCGGTGGCAGCGGAACCCAGGCATCGCAGCGCACGCAGCGATACCAGCGGAGCCCATCCCCGGCTTCCCGCACGAGCAGACCATCGACCGGACGGATCTCGGCCACGTCGGTACCGACCAGCTCATGGCCGCGAAGCCCGCAGCCGATCAGCTCGTAATGAAACCGCGGCCGCACCCCCTCAGGCCGCTCAGTCCCCGGTGGAGCCTGGCCGCGCGCCACCTTCTGATCCCCCTCCATCAACCCTCACCCCCATCGAGCCAGACCCGACCGCCCACCAGTTGCCTCAAAGTTAGCCGCCGCTTCTTCCGCGACGGACTGGGGTGGGTCATGAACGCCGGGCAGCGTTAAGTCAGAGCGCGTCGGTGCCACGCTCGCCGGTTCGGACCCTGGTCAGCGCCTCGACGGGAGTGATCCAGATATTTTCTGGGCGTCCTCGCGCGGATACCACCTTCGTGATGATGTGGATGAGGTCGGTAACGTCGTGGTCGGGGGCGATGAGATCGATATGGTCACCCCTTCTCGGGGCTGGGGCGGTGCAGCCAGTCTAAGCTAATTATTCGGCGCTGGACCGGGCGAGGTTCGCTGGGCCTGCAGCGCCGGGGTGGCTGCGGCCCCTTCTGATGCAACCGCTTGGCGAGTGCCATCGGCATGGATGAGGGTGTCCGTGGGGTAGGCCTCTTCGTCGTGGACGGCGAGGTCACCGGTTTCGAGGACCTCGTCGGACATCCGCAGCGGCATGAACAGGCTGAGGAATTTGAGGATGACAAATGTGATCAACGCATCCCAGACGATGACAGTGAGCGCGGCGCCAGCCTGCCAGAGAAGCTGGCGCGGATTTCCATAGAACAATCCGGAATAGGATACGCTGGCGGTCGATCCGCTTCCCAGGTACACGATAATATTGGGGTCGGCGAAGAATCCTACCAGTAGGCCACCGGCCAGTCCGGCGACTCCGTGAGTGTGCACGACCCCCAACGCGTCGTTGACCGCGCGGAAGGGCCTGGTCTTGCTGAGCTTGTTCCACGACAGCCAGACCAGGGTGGAGGCGATGAGTCCGGTGAGGAGCGCTCCCAGGCCGTTGATGTAGCCGGCCGCAGGGGTGATGGCCACCAGCCCGGCGATCATGCCATTGA
Source organism: uncultured Actinomycetota bacterium (assembly GCA_963822695.1). GTDB lineage: Bacteria > Actinomycetota > Actinomycetes > Mycobacteriales > Pseudonocardiaceae. The sequence goes on along the minus strand of CAWGJH010000003.1, from coordinate 57,752 downwards.
CGGCGCCCAGGAAGGTGGGTTTGCGGTCGATACCGAAGAACATGTCCAGCACGACCCAGGCCAGCAGCGCGGTCGCGGTCGCCAGATTGGTGTTGATGACCGCGGTGGAGGCATCGGCACCGGCGAAGTATGGGTCACCACCGTTGAAGCCATTCCAGCCGAGCCAGAGAATGCCGGCGCCAGCCGCGGCCATGGGGAGGTTGTTGGGTACCGCCCGAGCGCGGTCGCGGGCCAGTCGCGGCCCGATCACCGCGGCTGCCACGAATCCGGTCGTCCCGGCGGCGAGGTGGATCACGTAACCACCGCTGTAGTCCAGGGCGCCGCGCTGGGACCACCAACCGCCGCCCCACAGCAGGAACGCGTTGACCGAGTAGGCCAGCGTGGACCACAGTGGAACAAAGATCAGCCAGACCTTGAAGTTGATACGGCCGACGACACTGCCCAAAAACAGCAGGGGGGTGATCCCAGCGAAGACGAACTGGAAATAGGCAAGCGTGGACTGCGGGAACCGGAACTCCGGCATCGTACCGTTGAGCAGCGGTATCTGCGCTTGATCTTGGGTAGCGCGTCCCAGGATCGGACCAGGGTGCCCCACGAAGTTACCCAAGATTCCCGGGCCGAGCTTGAGCGGGCTGCCGAAACCCATCTTGAACAACCACAGCACCCACACCAGCAGCACCAGGGAAAAACCGGTGAACGCCATGAGCATGGTGTTGACAGCCCACTTGCGTTGCACGATCCCGCCATACAAGATCGCGATGCCAGGGATACTCATCAGGCCGACCAGGGTCGCCGCGACCAGCTGCCAGGCGTTGTCTCCCGCGTTAAGCCACGGAGGGTAAGGGACCATTGGCAACTCCTTGTACCCACATGGTGCACAGCAAAGAATCACCGGGCTCGGTGGGGAAGCACTGTGCACTGTCCGCTAGAAGTTCACCAAGAAGAGTGAACATTTTTTGTGTCAGCGGTGTTAACGCCGGTGACGATCTGCTGAACGCTCAGCGGTTGGCTTGGGCGCGGTTCGTCGTGGTCGCCGCACCTACCGGGAACTCATCACGCTGCCCAACGGTGCCACCAGGGTGGACCACGCCTTCGCTCGCGGCGGTCACGTCGGGCACGGCTACATCCCCAGGAACCGGAGGATCTCGCCCAGCACCGCTGGCTGGGCGATCCACCACGCCGCGCTGGCGAGCGCCCCCATCAGCACCAGGACCAGGACGATCCGGAACGACAGGTAGTGCGGGGGCACGGGGGTCCTCACGATGCGGCCGCCAGCTTCTGCATGGGGACCGACACCCCGGACCGATCCAGCAGCCATAGCAGTGGCCACGCGGGTGAGGTGGGGTCGGCCCAGCCGTCCGCGTCGGTTGCCGCGTTGCGCGAGGACACGAGGAAGTAGCGGACCACGCCGAAGTCACGCGCGGCGCCGTCGAGCATGTTGTCCAGTCCCTTGCCTCGCAGCCAGGTCTCGACCTCTCCCGAGCCCGCTTCGGGGTGCAGGCCGGTGGCGGGGGGCAGACCGAGCAGCAGGTCGGCCTTCACCACGGCGACGGCGAGCGGCTTGCGCTTCAGCGTGATGCCCTGATCACCCAGCGACTGCGCGGTGACCAGGTAGGACTGTTCGGGATGCATCATGGCCGGCTGCGCCGCCGCGAGTCGGGACGCAAGCGCCCCGGTGAGATCGTCCGCGACGGCGGGTACCGAGAACGGATCGAGGACGAACACGAGGCCCTGCGCGTCATCGAGGAAGGCCAGCTCGCTGTGCTGCTCGCGGTTGCTGAAGAACTCGCCTGCCGCGTCGAACAGGTGCAGCAGCGCCGTGCGTCGCGCCGCCGTGAGCCGGACGGTGATTCCCGCCGGCGGCCGGTCGGCCTCGGTCTTGGTCGTCTGCATCCCGGACTCCACGACCGTGGTGGCGTCCCGGAAGGTGTCTGCACTCTCCGGCCCGACCGGGCGCAGCGACCCGCCGGCCGCGCTCAGGTGCCGGCCGAGCGCGACCATGCCGGCGAGCACCAGCCGGGTCTTGCCGGCCGAAGCGGGTCCGAACACCGGGACCAGCACGTCGGTCAGCACGGCCGCCCCGGCGCGCAAGGGGCGGTCGCATTTCTGGCACACCGGCACCAGCCCTGCCGCGGCCTGCAGGACGGTGGTCGGCAGCAGCGCCCCGCACTCGCACCGGCGGACGAAAGCGCCGAGCCGACCCGCCCGGATGTCATGGTGGGTCCGGCTGCACGCGCAGCGGTAGGCCGGCAGCCGGTTGCGGTAATTGCAGCCGGAGTGGTGGCAGGTGGCCCTCGCGCCGCGTAGCGTGCGGATGCCCAGGTCCACCCCACGCAGGAGACCGACGACGACCAGCCAGCCAAGCCACGCGAGGGTCAGCACCATCCCGAGCAGGCTGTAGACCGCGACGGCGCCCACAGCGGCGCCCGCCGTCAGCGCGAGGGCCCCCGCCAACGGCAGCAGCAGCAGCGGCCAGCAGAAGAGCACTGCGGGCGCGTCACACACGACCCCGGCCATCGACGTCCACATCCGTGATACCGCGCTCGCGATGTGTTCCAGCGCCGTGCTGAGGTCGGTTCGGCTCTGAGCGAACAGGTAGCTTGGCCACGCGCTGTCGCGCTCGAAGTTCGACTTAACCTCCGGCAGCCGCTCGCCAACGTCGAGCGGGGTGACGGTCGGGGCTGCCAGGCCCTCCACCCGCAGCAGCGTCCCGGCCAACACCGCGATCACCAGCAGCACGCCGATCCCGCCCGCACCGACAATCACAAAGGGCCAGGCGGGGCCGACCACGTAGACGAAGGCGCAGTAACAGGCCACGCCATACAGGGCGATCCCGATCAGTATCAATGCGGGCACGGTTCACTCGCCCCGCTTCCCGGACTGCCTGTCCGATCTCGCGCTGGATCGGCGGCGCAGGCTCCAGCGGCGGGGTTCCACCGTGGACACCTGATCCTCGCGCTCGATGACGACGTCGCTCGTGCATCGCTCAGCAAGCCGCAGCGGCAACGGGTGGCCCTGCTGGCGGAGCTGAGCGATCACCCAGAGGCCTTCCTCCGACAGGACCGGTTCGCGCTCAAGCGCCGCACAGAGCCAGGACCCGACTTCGGGTGAGAGCGTCCGGCCGCCATCCACCAGGCCCGCCAGGAATTCGGTTGCCTCGGGTATCCCCGGGGTTCGCGCGTCGAAGACGATGTCCCAGGCCACCGCGCTCGGATGCGCTCCGCTGACCATGCGCGCGAACGCCCACTCCTGGACGTCCCGCATCAGCTGGTTGCGCCGTGAGCCCGTGAGGTGCTGGTAAGCCACGGACATCAGCGTCGCGTCCAGCTCATCGCCCGGATCGTAGGCCTCCTGCCACAGCGGCCGCCACCAGCGCGCGCGGACCGCCTCCAGGGCGCGGGCCTGCTGCGGGCCTGCCAAGGCGCCCCGCAGCACGTCGCGCACCCAGTCGATCGCCTCGGGCGGCGCGGGCCAGCGCTCGGGCGCGAGGTCGGGGTCGGGTTGCTCCACCCACCACGCGGCGAACGTGTACGCGGCGCCGCGGAAGTTCGCGGTGACGGGTCGCACGGCGTGCCGGTGGGCCACGGTGAGCAACGGGGGAACCTGATCCGGACGCGCCTCGCGCAGGGCCGCCTCGACCTCGGCGCGGCCGCGCTCCCGGTCCCCGTCCGGACGGTCCAGGGGCGGCAGTGGCGCGAGTGCGGTGAGCCTGCGGAGCGCAGTCACCCCGTCGGATGTGGCCGCCCCGTCTGATGCAGTCAGGGCCTCGGCGATCTCGGCGGTGAGCAACCTACGCTGGATCTGCTGGGCTGCGGGCGCCCACCCGCGCGATCCAGCGGCGGCGGCCAGCGTGCGTAGCACGGGCGCGCGCGGGGACGCCTGGAGCACCGCCGCCAGTACCGAATCGCGGGCGATCCGCATCGCCTCCTCGGGCGCGGTCAGCAACCAGCCCGCCGCCGCCTCGAGCTGGTCCGACGTGGTCAAGGGTTCGCCGACGGCGACCACGGCCGCGGCGAGACGATCCGGGCCGGTCGGCGGGGCGGGCGCGTCGGCGACCCGGGCTCTGGCGAACTGGCCGGCGAGCTCCACCGCATCCACCACGTCGTAGGCGTCCTCGGTCAGCAAGCGGGGGACCCAGAAGCACGCGGCGGCGGTAGCCTCCACGGCGGTGTGGCGGCCCCGATCGAGGTCGAAGACCGCGAGCCCGCTGCTGGATCCGGTGTCCGCCCACCGCCCGGCCCACTCCGGGTGCAGCGCGATGATGTCGTGCTGGCCGTACTGGCCGTCCGCCACGAAGATCTTGAAGCTGACTCGCAGCGCCTCGGGCCGGGGCAGCAGAAGGGTCGCCGCAGCGAGCCAGCACGCGGCCTCCTCGGGGTCGGCGCCCACGAGCACCACGGTGCGCCGGTGCTCGGGGTCGGCGAGGTGATGGATCGCCGAGAGCAGGGCGGTCAGCCGCTCCTCGCCGCCTTCGGCGTCGCGCACCCGGTCTCGGACGGTCTCCACCGTGAGCGGCCCTGGTTCCGGGTGGGCCGCCAGCTCGTCGAGCTCGATACCCGGGGCGGGCGCGACAGCCCACCATGGTGCGGCCCACAGCTGCGCGGGCCGCACCAACCCGTAGTTCGCGGGATCGCGCGTGACGACGGCATGGGTGAACTGGTTGCCCTCACGCGTGCCGTTCGCCTCCTGGCCGAGGTAACACCCGGCTGCGGTCGCGAACACGCCCCCCTCGACGGTGTGCGCCAACGACGGCGGGTAGTCGGCGACCGGCCTGCGCTCCCGCATCCACCGCACCGGAGGCTCGTAGAGCGCCGTGCGCTGCACGAGCGGCATGGCCTCGGGGGCGATCCCGGGCGACGCGGCCTGGAACTGGAATCCCGCCCAGCCCTGCAGACCTTGTCCCGGCCGGCAGTCGGTGTAATAGAGCGAGCCGAACCCGCCGCTCACACCCGGCTCCGGTCGATCACACCGAAACGGTGGAGCAGCCACAGCAGCGGCTCCTCGACGCGGAAGGGCTGCACGCCACCCGCGTCGACCTCCTTGGCCGCGTAGTCGGGGGCGGCACCGAGGGCCGACACCGCGAAGTAGCGGAAGGTCGCGTAGTTGTGCATGAGGTGCGCGTCAATATCGTCCGCGCCGTACTCGTGCAGCATGGCCCGCACGTGCTCGTGGGTGTTGTAGCCCGCTGTCTCGTCGTAGCCCGGCAGCGCCGCTGGCTTCACCAGCAGCGGGTGGTTGCCGCCGAGCAGCGGGAAGAAGGCGTCCATCTTCGCGAACACGACGGCCAGCGGCACCTTGACCCGCCTGCTCGCCTTGACCTGGTGCGACACCCGCAGCAGCTCGGTGATCCGGTTGAGCACCTCCAGCGGGGGCTCGGCCTCCCGGACGACGGACTCGGGAACCTCGATGCGGTCCATCGCGCCGGGCAGCTGCCACGGGTCGAGCAGCAACACCAGCCCGGTCGCCACGCCAAGGTAGGCCTGAGTGTGCACGTGGTCCTGGTTGGTGAGGTCCTCACCCGCGGCGTCGTAGAAGGAGAGCACCGTCGTGCCGAAGGTCTCCCTGCCGAGCCTGCGCCTCGGCTGCCGCCACTCGAGGACGACCGGCGCGCGCAGCCCGTTGAGTGCCCCAGCCGTCTGCTCGAACAGCCGCCCGTGCCTGAAGAGCTGCTCCTCATAGTTCTCCAGCCACTGCCGCGGCGACCCGGCACCGCCCTGCTGGTCCCCGGTCAGCCGGATGTCGGCCTGGAACCGTCGCCGCACCGTCGTACGCAGCTCGTGGTGCAGCACCGACAGGTAGACAGTCTTCCCCGCCCCCTTGCCGCCGACCATCCCGACGAGCGGGCTGCGGCTCTCCGCGAATGTCGACGACAGTGGTGTGTAGCAGACCGGGCAGGCCCGCACGCCGGTGAGGCCGCCGCAATGCGGGCACGCCGCCTGGCGGGCGCTACCGAGTAGTCGGCGCGACTCCGGCATGAAGGTCGGGTAGGCCGCCGTTCGGACATTCGTCAGCTGCTGGCGGCGCTCCTCCTCCCGTTTCACGCACTTCGGGCCGCCTGGTACTCCGCGTCCGAGGCACTGGTAGGCCAGTTTGCCCTGGTTGATGAGGTGGTAGCAGTACGGGCAGGCCACGGTGGCCATCTCATGACACCTTCAACTGGCCCACAGGTGGGTCGACGAGCAGAGCGGGCGCGGGCTCGGCGAGGAAGCACCGCAGCCAGTACGGCTTGCGCAACCGCGGGACGGGCGCCTCCAGCACCACCGGCGCCGCGGGGTCGATCACGACGGGTTGCCGGAGCAGTTCCACCCCCGCCTCGGGCGAGCGCGGCATGGCGGGCCCGGCCGCGGCCACGATGATCAGTGTGACGCCAGTAATGGGCCCAGGGATGGACTCAGCGCCGCGGAGCGTCACCACGCAGGTCACGCCGCCCACGAGGTGGTAGCCGCGGCGGCGCAGCTGGTAAGTCAGCTGCGGGGGCCGCTCCTCGACCACCACCGACGTCATGGATGAGCGGCTTTCGCCGCTCTCGCCGAGCACCACCGCACCCACCTCGACGCGCGACACTCCCGGGACGCTGCGGAGCTGGCAGCCGCCCTCCTCGCGGTATTGCTGCAGGGTGATCCGACGCGTGCCGCCCGCCCATTGCACGTCGGCTGCACTGACCTGGTCGGGCCAGCGCCAGGTGACGCGGACGTCGCCGCCGAACCGCTGAGCCCGCAGCCGGCGTACCGGATTGGCGAGGTCCACGACGGCGTACTGCCCGCAGACCGCGCCGTAAGGGTCGACGGTGAACGGCACGCAGTAGCAGCGACCGGGAGGCACCGACGCGACGAGTGTCATCGACTCGCCCTTCGCCGTGAGCGTGCCGTCGAGCTCAGTGCCGTAACCCGCCAGCTCCGCCAGCGCCACGACCTGGCCATACTCCCATGGGCATGGACGGGACGAACGCCGGATGACGATCTCGCTGCCGGCCCGCTGCGACCAGGACAGTCGCACCGCCAGCCCCGGGCCGGCCGCCAGCGTGGCGGTCAGCGCGGTGACCGGCCGGGCCTCCGGACGGGTCGCGCCCCGCACGACGACGGGCGCGGAACGGAGCGCACCGGCACCGCCTGGCGGCGGGTAGCAGGCGACCAGCGAGTAGGAGTACTGGACGCCGTCCACGGCCGTCTCGTCGCGGAACGCGCGGTTGCGCTGGGCGGCCACCGGCATGCCTGGGTCCTCGGAGACGCCCGCGGTGCGGCGGACCTCGACGGCCGCGACATCGGGGTGGACCCGCCAGCGTCCCGTGATGACGTTGCTCCCGCCCTCGACCACCACGTCGGTGACCGGCGGGACGACCTGTGCCGTGGCGCAGGCCGGGCGCGACCACTGCCCCCCCACGGTGCGCGCGAACACCGCGTAGTGCACCCGCCGCCCGACCGGGGGCGCGTCGTCGGTGGTCGAGCACCTGGACCGGACCGGGACCTCGTGGCCGTCGTCGGCGTCGACCGGCTCGCGGCCCTCCCGGCGGATCACCCGGAATACGGTGGCGTCGCCGTGGCCGGTCGCCAGCCGCCAGGCGATGTGGACACCGACGCCGTCGGCGCTCGCGGTCACCGCGAGCACCGACGCGGCCGGCACCGTCGCAAGCTCTTGGGCCAACCCTGGCAGGTCGCAGGCCAGCCGGAGCGCCTCCCGCAGCCGCGTCCCCGCCTGCTCATCGCGGCCGGCGCGCAGGTCCGCCGCAGCGGTTCGGCGCAGGCTCTCGACCTGATCGCGCTGGCGCTGCACGGCTTCGCGCGCGGTCTCGCCCTGCGGGCCCGCAAGGGTGGCCGCGAGCTGTTGCGCGGCGACCAGCTTTCCCCCCGCGAGCAGGCCGCTGACGGTTGCGAGCGGGTCGCGCCGGACCCCGGACTCCGCGAGCACACTCACGACGATCCGGCCCGCGTCGTCGCTGCGCATCCCGCTGCGGGTCAGCAGGGTGAACAACGTGCGGGGCTGGGCGCCCTCGATGCGCTTGTCCCGCACCTCCTGCAGCACGTGGAACAGGGCGAGCGCGGTGAGGTCGGCGCCGCCCTTCGCCTCACTGACCAGGATGCCCACGGCCTCCCGCTTCGCGCGGGTCGCCGGGCTGTCCGACGCCTTGGCCAGATCCTCTCCACGCTTCTCGGCGACCTTCTGGGACAGTGCCGCGTCCCGGTCCGCGGGCAACGGGGTCACGGTGAACCCGCCGAGCAGACCGAACGTGGCCAGATCCGGGAACAGCAACCGCGGGATGCTGTTGACGCCCGCGGCGATGAGCGTGGTGTTCAGGCTCTCGAGCCTGCCGCGCATCCCCGCCTCGGTCGGGAGCTCGACCGGTTCGAAGATCTGCAGTCTCGCGGTCTTCCTGGCTTGGTCGATCTCGGCGTCGCCGAGCGTGGGATGGGCGGCGGCCGTCGCCCGCAGCTGGTTGCGCGCGATCACACCGAGCTCGCCGTGGCTCGCCCTCAGCAGCCCGGCCAAGTCCGCGATCTGCGAGCCGAGCTGGCGGTGGCGGGTCTTCTCCCAGGTCTGCCACCACCGCGGGCTCGTGAGGTCCACGCTCGTGCTGCGCTCTAGCTCCTCGTGCTCGCGCAGCAACTGCTGGCACACCAGGCCGGTCGGGCCGGCTTTCATCGCCGCCTTGTTCCACAACCGGACCACGCTGCCGGTCCGCTCGCGCAGTGCGGCGGAGTCCATGGTGAGCTCGACCGCGTAGCGGGTCAGCAGATCGTCGGGAAGGTGCGGTAGCCGCCTGCGCAACGGCTTGAGCACCTGGTCCTCGTAGGCCCGGGGATCAAAGCCAGCCACGTGCGTCAGCTCGAGACCGAGATCTTGGAGACGGCGTCGATGGCCTGCCCGAGCTGCTCGGTGGACAACCCAACCGTGACCTTGATGATGAGGTCATTGCCCGTGCTGCGCTCGGTGGCCCGCAGCTGCAGGAGACCGTCCTCGTCGATAGACATGACGATGTTGACCTTCGCCAGCTTCCCGAAGGGCTGTGGCGGGATGCCGGTGATCCGGCCGCTACCGTTGGTGAGCGGGTTGTTCGCCGAGAGTTCCTCGCTCACCACCGTGCCAGCCTGCTCGTAGAGCTCGATGAGGACCACGCTCTGGGTGTGGTGGACGGCCTGGACGGCGAGTGTCCGGTCGCCGGTGGGCAGCGGATCGTTGGCGAATGCCAAGTGCCGGATATAGTGCCGGTCGGGGTTGTCGAAATCCTGCAGCTTCACCCCGAACGCCTTCGGCAGAACACTCTGGGTTTTCTTGTCGGAGAGCTGCTTCACCATCAGCTCCGACATGCCGTACTGGTGGGCGACCTCGGTGACGACCTTGGCCGCCGCACGCTCCGCCTCGGCGTCGCTGCCGGCGCTCTCCTTGGCCTCTTGCTGCATCGTGTACACGACACGGGACAGCGCGAAGATCGCGGCGCCCTTGGCGACAGCCAGCTCCGGGTCGTGCAGCCTCGGGTCCCAGCCGAACTCCTTGGCCAGCCGGGCCGCCACCATCGGCATGCGGGTGGACCCGCCGACGAGCAGCACCTCATCGATCGTCGCGCCCGGTGAGCGCTCCTGGAGGGTATCCAGCATCCGCCGCACGATCTCGATGGTCCGATCCAGCAAATCCACGGTCATCATGTCGAACTCGGCCCGGGTGACCTCGATTCGCGCGGCGGCACCGGCGAACCGCAGCTGCACCGGCCGGCTCTCCTGCAACGACAGCTGTTTCTTCACCTCCTCGGCCTTGTTCGCGACCTCCTGGAGGAACTCGGCGTCGTCGTCCGGAGGCTCCGCGGGCGAGGCCTCCGCGACGAAGCGCTCCAGGAGGTGGTCGCGCAGCCGGGCGTCCCAGTCCGCGCCGCCCAGGTTGGTGTCGCCATCGGTGCAGATGACCGTGATCTCGCTCGCGCCCACGCGAATCACGGTGGTGTCGAACGTGCCACCGCCGAGGTCGTAGACGAGCACGGTCTTGTCCACTCCGCCCCTGGTCAGGTCGTAGTGCACGGCAGCGGCCACCGGTTCGGGCAGGATGCCGACGACATCGAGCCCCGCGATCAGGCCGGCCTTGTTCGTGGCCTCCTTCTGCCGCGCACCGAAGTACGCCGGCACGGTGATCACAGCCCGCTCGACGGGGCCGTTCGTGTAGTGCGCGGCGTCGGTGGCCAGGCGGCGCAGGATCAGTGCCGAGATCGACTCCGGCGTATGGACCTCGCCGTGGAACTCGTACTCCCTGTCCTCGCCCATCTGCCGCTTGATAAGGCTCACGACACTGTCGGCGTCGATGAAAGCCGATTGCTTGGCCGACTCACCGACCACGACGTTCGTCGGCGTCTCGAATTGCACGACCGACGGTGTGATCTCGGCGTTGGTGTCGTTGCGGCACACCGTCGGCCGCCCAGTCTCGTCAATGTAGGCGATCGCCGAGTAGGTGGTGCCCAGGTCGATGCCGAAGACTCGGCCCGCCCCATTGGCCCCGTCAGCCATCCGTCTTCTCCTTCGTCACATAACGGTGCAGCCTGATTCGAGCCGGAACGACGACTTTCCCACTGTCGATCTCCGCGTAGCCGTCCTGGACCACCTCGGCAACCGTGCCGTCCCGCTCGGGGTCGTCAATCTCCACGACCGCGGCGACCTGCTGGCGGCTCGGCGCGAAGGCGACACCCACTTCCCCCGGGAGGACGACGACGCCGCAGCGCTCCAGTATCTCCTCCACGGTCGCGGCGAACGAATCGAGCAGGACCGCGACCTGCGGTCCGGTCATCTCGGCGGGGACCGTCCCGGCTTGGCGCAGCAGGCCGTTGCGCAGCCGGCACAGGTCCGTGACGACCGGCCGCAACTGCCCGGCCCGCTCGACCGACCTCAGCCGTTCGATCTCCTCATGCTGACGGTCGATCACGCGCTCCCGGGCGAGCGCCCGGCCACTCTCGCCGTCGAACCGCTGCGCCATCTCAGTGAGGGCGGCCTCAACCGCAGCGAGCCGCAGGTCGAGTTCGACAGGCAGCGGCGGCGCGTCCGGCAGCGAGACGACGGTCAGTCCGCCCGCGACGTGGCTGTTGGTGCTGGTGTCACCGTTGTCCTCGGGGCGGCGCGTCAACTGCTCTCCCGGTTCCGCCAGCTCACGCTGTGGCTCGGCAGCCACGTCATCAGGGCCGTCCTGTGGACGCATGTCGTCAACAATCCCTGCGATCGGTTGTCGGGGAGTAGCTCCGGGACGAGGGTCACCAACCGCCCGGAGATGATGCTACTTCACAACGTCTGACGACTCGCCCCATTACCGGGGGGCGGCTTTCGCACACGGCGCGCCTGCCTGCCCCGGGCCTCGCGGGTCCCATTCAGAGGGCGGCCCCGTGACGCTGCCAGGTCGGGGGTCCAGCGGCGTCACGGAGCCAATCGGTCATCGCGGTGCGCCGCGGCACTGTTACAGCCTCCTGCCAGCCCACCGAGCGGTTCACTCGTTCAGGGTAAGCGAAGGCAGGTCCGTCACTCCCGCTCGCGATCCGACCGACTCCGGCAATGTCAGCGGTTCGCTCCCCGGTAGGTTGGTCCTGCCAGTCTTTGACCTGTGCGACCCAACCGACGCAACAACTTGACAACGCCCCGAGCCACAAGCCCTGGCCACGCAGCCTTCCCCGGTTTGTCCCGCCTCGTTGTCAGGCGAGGCTGATTCGCTGCCGGTCGGGAGTGATGGTCCACTGCCACGCCTCGATCGGTGGCTGGCCCTGTTGGTCCCACCACCGGTAGGCGGTCGCTGTCTCGTCCCACAGCCTTCGTGGCCCGGTCTGCCGGGCCAGGTAGTTCTCGCTGCGTGGGGTGGTGGGCACGATACTCGCCCAGGACCCGGTGATCGGATCGAGTAGCCACGCCACACCATGTCCCCGCTCACTGGTGCGTTTCTCCAGGTTGTAGCGGCATGATGGCACGCTGATCGCGATTGCCCAGCGCGACGCCTCGTGCAGCAACGCGGTGAACGGGTTGACGTCGGTGAGGGCAGGCGCTGCGGTGGGATCGTCCCACCGCAGCGCCTGCCCAGGACGCGCCCGGTGTTCGCTGGGCGCGCAGTTCCATGAACCCGACCCGCATCCGCACGGCCCGCCCCCGGGCGGTGCGCTCGGAACTGACCTGCAGGCGGACCAGCGGGCCGGACGCTAGCTCGGCGCGCACCGGGGCCAGGATGACCCCACCCGGGCGGGTCTGTTGCACCCACGCGTAGGGCAGGCGCCCGAGTTGCACGGCCGCGGTGGCGATCACCCGGTCCACCGATCCGGCGGCGGCCAGCGGGGTCGCCCCGTCTGCCAGCCGCACCTCGACCCGATCCTGGTAGCCGGCCGCCGCGAGATTCCGGCGGGCCGCGCTGACCAGTTCACTGTCGACGTTGACGGACAGCACGTGCCCGTGTGGGCCGACGAGTTCGGCGAGCAGCGCGGCGTTGTAGCCGGTGCCGGTGCCGATCTCCAGCACCCGTTGTCCCGGCTGGACGGTCAGAGCATCGAGCATGCCTACTACCACGGAGGGCTGCGACGCCGAGCACGACGGGCGCCAACCTCGCTCTGGCCACGGGGTGGCGCCGTCGTCGAACTGAGTCACGATCGCGTAATCGGCGATGTACACGTCGTGCATCCAGCGCTGCGGCTCGGTATCCCGGTTGATCGGCTCGTAAGGACCGTCGTTGGTCTCCTGCACCCAGATACGGGCTGGGAGGAAGTGCTCACGCGGCACGGCGCGCACCGCGTCCGCCACCGTGTCCGTGGTGTTCAGCCTGTCGGCCAGCGCCTCCGGTCCGGCCGTGATCGTCACCGCGCCTGCCTACTTGTAGTCGTCGGGGTCGGGAACGGTGGCGGTCTGTTTGTCGCCCTCGACGCTGTGCCTGCTGGTGTCCTTGCCGTCGTCTTGGACACTGTCGTCGTCTCTGTCGTCTCCCCTTGGCTCAGGAGCGTCATGATGTCTGCCCATCTCTGCCTTCAGAAACACACCAGGGTGGGTTGGACCGGTTGACCCCTCCGGTACGTCAGCGCGGCCCCCGGTCTGTCGCATCGTTTTGATCACACCCAGGTGTACCGCATAGGGGCACCGGTCGCATAGGGGCGAAGGTGGCGGTGCATCGTGCGAGTCGCAGCTTCGTCGGTGAACCCGTGGCCCTGCCGTGTCCCCACGCGTCCGACGCATCGCGCGAGCGACGGTAGGAGGACGAGGTGGTCAAGGCACGCGAGACGGAGGCCAAGGGTTGTGATGTGCCGACGCTAGTGTGCTGCGCCAACCTGCGGCTGCGAGCCAAGCTTGCATGGTTGACGTAGGGGCGGGCTTGGTCTCGGTCGCGACTGGGTGGCTAGGGCTGTGGCGAGATCGACACGGAGCGCTGTCTCGGGTGCGGACGAACGATGGACTGGGCGGGCGAGGGGTGTTGGCGTGCACTGCGATGGCGTCAGGATCGCCGAAGTGGACGAGTCGGGGATCGAACCCCGAACCCGCTGATCAATCATGCGTTGCCACCATTTCTCAATGGCGGCAACGGCGAAGACCTGATGTGTCATGGTCGATGCCCACGGAGACCCATGCGCTGTTGTCGGTCAGATCGTAGACTCTGTAGGGAATAGCTTTACCGTCAGCTTCGCTGGGGAAATCATAGGTGGACACCTCGACCGGGCAACAGATCCGCCAAACGCGCCTGCGTCGCCCGGAAAGCCTCATCATCCTTGATGGTCACAATGTCAATTTTTTCACGGACAATCGGTGTCGATCGAAACGACACGTGACACGCCAAGAGATTCACTAGATTGGATTAGTTATTTAATTACTTCTCCTAAGAGTTTGAAGTTCGCATTCAGGGGAGTGCTACCTGGACTTTGTCTGCTCTGATTCTCCATCAAGTCTTCAGTAGGGTTCAGGGGACTGGAGTTAATGGACCGTCAAATGGACAAGGTTGTCCATATTGGGCAGGTAGTTGCCAGCATGTCGTGAGATCAAAGGCATCCTTGGCTACCAGGGCGGGATCGCCCGTCATCCTGGTCACCGGCGACACCCGGCCGCGTGACGGTTACCACCTGATTATGCACGGTCTCTTTCGTGAACTCTCCGTAACCATCCGATTACCCAGCTCGTTGGCGTCCAGGACGCTGGGGCGAGATATCACGAGATGGGTGGATGATGTCGGGAAGACTGACCAAGAAAGTGAGCGCCGTGATGGCGGGCTTGCTCGCTGTGTTGGCCACGGCCGCACTGACGGCCGCAGGGCCGGCCACCGCGCAGGCGGGCCAGGGCCCCGTGGTCGAAGTCCCCGTGACATTCAGCGTCAAGAACACCAACCACACGCTCGTGGCCTGTCAGAGCGACGGGAAGGACTACACGGTTCGGGGGCACATCGTGGCCCCGCGCTCCGCCCTGGAGCACCCCACCGCAGTGACGCTGTACCTGCATGCGGTCACCTGGGGCGAGTACTACTTCAACTTCAAAGGCGTAGCGGACTACGACTTCGCCACCCAGCTCGCCGAACGCGGCCACACCTCGGTGATCGTCGACCGGCTCGGTTACGGAGCCAGCGATAGGCCGCCCGGCGAGGCCACCTGCTTCGGCTCGGAGGCCGACGTCGCCCACCAGATGGTCCAGGCCCTGCGCAACGGCAGCTACCACGCCGAATCGCACCCGCCGGTGAAGTTCAGCAAAGTCAACATCGGTGGATCCTCGGTCGGCGGGCTGACCTCGCATATCGAGGCCTACACCTTCAAAGACGTCGATGCCCTCATCAACATGTCCTGGGGCGACTTCGCCGCCACCCCATTCACCGTCCAGGAGTTGGCCGACGTGCTGGGCCGCTGCGCGCGGGGCGGCGACCAGGGTGCTCCAACGAACTACGCGGCGTTCTTCAAGAACTCGCGGGACAAGTTTTACTTCAACAGCGCCGCGCCCGACGTCCGGGCCGCGGTGCCGCCGTTGCACCCGGACCCGTGTGGCCAACTGCAGTCGATCCCGGCCGCGATCGCGACCGATGTGGCGCTGCTTGGGACGATCGACGTGCCGGTTCAGGTGATCTTCGGAGACGCCGATGCGGTGTTCGGCCCGCAACCCCTGGCCGCCAACCAGCAAGCTGCCCGCTACACCGGCAGCCCCAAGGTCACCACGACGATCATCCCGGCAGCCTCGCACTACCCCTTGATTGAGGCCAACCATCTCCAGGCAGTCAACGGCGTGGACCGGTTCCTGACCGAAAACGGCTCCTGACCGGGACCACACACGGCTGATCCCCGCGTGGCCCCATCATCCGTCAGGGACCCACCCGTATCCGGATCCGGGAGGTGGCGAATCCGTTTGCGGCCCACCGACAAGCTGGCTAACTACGGTGTGGCCCACCGACAGCTGATGCGCAGCGTGGAGCACCGTTGATCCAAATATCTGAACAACCGGGCGGGGAACTCCCACAGGGCGGCGCTCATCCGGGGCAGGGCTTGGTGATCGAGGTGTGTTGGTTGAACCCGGGTTAATCGCGGTGGGAGGTCGTCGGCGAGTTGCTCGTGAGGGGGAGCCTGGACGCGGATCGGCATCGCCGCCGTGGACCTGACACGCCGGTACTGATCCCCAGCTCAGCGCTACCTCCCCCAAAAAGTTCCGCTCTCGCCCTCGATGACCGCTCCTCTAGCCCCCGTGGTACAACGCCAAATACTACATGCTTGCAAGATCAGAAGGTGTCGGCGTGATGTACCAGGCGAAGATCGGAGTGGGTCCTCCCCACATGCGCTGGACCATAACATACGTGTCGGTGGCAACCTGATCTTCTGTCAGCTGGTGAACCTGGTGTTGTTGCTTACCCGTTCGTCGATGTCCCAGGACGTCGAGCTCCTGGTGCTGCGTCACGAAGTCGCCGTGCCGCGCGGAGCTAACCCCCAGCCCCGCCGGGACTGGGCGGATCGAGCGGTGTTCGCCGCGCTCGCCCGAAGGCTGCCGCTGATGCCGCGGGGGCATCGCCTGGTCACGCCGGGCACGATCCCGCGTTGGCACCATCACCTGATCGCCAAGAAAGGGACGTATCCACACCGCGTCGGGCGTCCACCCGTCGAGGACACGGTGGCCTCGTTGATCGAGCGCATGGCCCGGGAGAACCGGAGCTGGGGATACCAGCGAAATCCAGGGTGAGGTGCTCACACTCGGCCACCGCGTGGGAGCCTCCACGATCCGCCGTGTTCTCCAGGCGGCTGCGGATACCTCCGGCGCCGGTCCGGGACACCGACAGGACAGGGCGGCAGTTCCCGCGCGCCCAGGCGTCAACGATGGTGGCCTGCGACTTCTTCCCCGTGGACTCCCGTGGTGAGGCTCCAGCGGATCTCGGTGTTCTTCGTGCTGGAGGTCGGCAATCGGTCCGTGCACCCGCTGGGCATGACCCCGAACCCGGATAGCACGTGGACCACCCAGCAAGTCCGCCATCTGGTCATGGATCTCGACGATCGCCTCACCCAGGTCCGGTTCCTCATCCGAGATCGAGCCGGTCAGTTCGCGGCATCCTTCGAGCCGTCTTCGCCGAGGTCGGCATCCGCGTGGTCAGGATTCCGCCGCGGTGCCCCCGGGGTGAACTGTGTCGCCGAACGGTTCGTGCGCACCCTCCGAGCCGACCTCACCGACCGCATGCTGATCGTCAGCCAGCGGCACCCGCGTGTGGTACTCGCGGAACACGTTCAGCACGACAACGATCGAGGGCCCCACCGTGCCCGCGACCTTCGCCCACCACGGCCGACCCATCCCGTGGTCAACCTCAGCCAGGAACGGATCAAACGCCGACCGGTTCTAGGTGGTTTGACCAACGAGTACGAACGGACAGCCTGAAGCCGCTGCTCACGACGGGTGGCCGACTTCTGGAACCCCACAGGTCGTGGCGTGCTCTTGCAGCCGGTCGTAGACGGTCTTGGGGTCAGCTACGATCTTCGCGTAACCGACATGCCGACCAGCCTAGCGCCGCTTGGGCGCTAGCGAGAGGATAGTGCCCACGATTCCGATGAGAACGCCCCCGCGAGCGTCGACCGAGGCGGGGCAATTGCAGGGTCCTGTGACTAGCGAGAACTACATTAAGTGACCAGTCGTAGTCGGCGTGCGTAAACGGGAGGGGTGCAATGCCCAGAGTATACCCAGCACGAACGGTGCTGGCGCGGCGTATCCGGGAACGCAGACTTACCTTGGAAGAATTCTCCGAGCAGTTGGAATTATTCGCCCGCGAAAATAACGAAGTCGGTACGGTGAGCATTCGACACGTGCAGAGACTTGCCGCTGGCCAGTTTGCATCAGACCGACTGCGTCCCGCCACGGCACGCCTTTTGGAAAAGTTTTTCGAATCGCCTATCGAGGAGTTGTTGATATCACCAGAAACTAAGGACTTGTCTGCACAGGGATCTGATCTGCTAGCCCAGGCCAGCCAACCGGATTGTGCGACGTCGGCACGTGGACCAGTGCACGATCCTCATGCCGAAGAACCCACCCCGGACGCGGACGTGGCTGTGGTTACCCCGAATGATCCGCAATTGGCTGTCTGGCAGGGTGATCGGTTAAGCGTCGCCGACGAGCACGAAGCCTTGGAACTCGCCCGGCGGGTCGCTGTGTCAGACGTGAGCGCCGAGACGCTGAATCGGCTCGAAGGAATCGTCGATGAACTGGCCGTCAAGTATTCCGTAACCCCACCGCGAGAGCTCATCGGTCCGGTTCGGCGGCATGTGTCCTATGTCATGTGGCTACTCGATGCGCGTAAGACGCTCGATGAACACCGCCGGTTGCTTGTCGTGGGGGGTTGGCTCTCGCTGATTGCGGCCACGCTATATACCGATCTTGAACGGCGAGCAGCGGCCAACAGTTGGCTTGCGACCACCGCGAGCTTGGCGAAGCAGGCAGGCGAGCACGAGATTTATGCCTGGCGCTACGAAACCGAGGCATGGCAGGCGCTGATTGATGGCGACTACCCTCATGCCGTTGAGCTATCCCAGGCAGCGCAGCGGCTCGCGCCACGCGGCAGTTCGGCGGCCATCCAAGCCACAGCCCAGGAAGGACGCGCGTGGGCACGACTTGGCCAAGCTCAGCAAACATACGACGCGCTCAATCGGGTAGAGCGGTTTGTCTCTCGCATGGCAAAACCCGACACACCGGAACACCACTACCGCTATGACCCCAACAAAGCAGAAGCCTATGTTGCGACCACGCTCGCATGGCTCGGCGATGCAGCCTCCGAGCACCATGCCCGCCATGTTGTTGCTACACTTACTCAGGAAGCCGAGGCTGGCCGCTGGCCGCGTCAACTTGCCTCCGCCAACATCGATCTAGCGCTTACCTTGCTGCTGACTGACCGGCTAGATGAAGCCTGTGCTGTCACCCGGGAGTCTATGCTCTCCGGCCGCCTGGTGGCCTCAAACCATTGGCGGGCACTTGAGGTGATCCGAGCTATCGAAGCCCGGGGCTTGCCCGAAGCGGCGGATCTGCAGGAGGCGTACCAATTGATGCGGCGCGGCGGGTAGGAGGCACCGGGGATGGGAGGAGTTTTCCCCAACGCCTTCCCCTCAAGGGCATTGTCAAGTTGTTGGCTGATGAGGGCGTCCGGGGCAGTCTTGGGTCAGGATGGGGTGGCTGTGGCGCTGTGGTCAGGCGGCTGTTGGGGCCAGTCCGGTGACCTGGTTCCAGGTGGTGAATCGGGTGGTCATCTCGTGTCGGTACTGGGTCGCTGTGAGTCGGTGGCGGCGGGGCCGGAAGTGCGATGATATTCCGCTGAACGCGGAGAGGAATCGTTGCGCGTGTCCGGGTGAGGTGAAGCGTTTCATGGCTCGTTCGCGCCGGCGGGTGGGTTGGTGGGAGTTCTCGGCCCGGTTGTTCAGGTACTTCGACCGGCGGTGCTCCACACCGGGCATCAGCCGGCGATGGGCCACCCCGTAACTGGCCAGCTTGTCGGTGACCAGCACCCGCGGCACGGACCGCGACCCCGTGAGCAGCTTCCGAAAGAACCTGGTGATAGCCTTCGCGTCACGCCGGGAGGTGCCCAGAATGTCCAGAACATTCCCGTCCTGGTCAACCGCACGCCACAGGTAGTGGGTCTTCCCACGGATCTTGATGAACACCTCGTCGAGATGCCACTGTGCGTCCAGTAGATAGGTGGTTGATCATGTGAGTGGTTGACAATGCTGTCCTAAGCTCGTCGTCGCTTGCCGGTGTGAGTCCGGTCCGGGTAGCTGCCAGGGTGCCCGGTAGCGGGCTGGCGGTTTTGTCTGGAAACGGGCGGGGTCGAAGCCCAGCGTCGAGCACCCCAGTCTTGGGGGTGTGCAACCGAACGGTCCGTACCGTCACGTGAAGCCTGCCGTGTGGTCACTGGATCCATCCGAGGGGTGGGGCGCGGGGAGTGCTGAGCCCGGAGTGGAGGGGCGAGGGCCAGGGAAGCGGTGAAGAGCCTGGAAGCGCAGCCGTGGAGGACTCCCCGGCGTCAGGGTGTCAAGGGACAGCTCGGGGTCGATGACTCGCAGGCGGGCCGGCTGGGCCGCCAACACCGGCCAGTCCCGGGACCGCGCGCAGGTCGCGACCTGCGCCGCGGCCACATCTGGGGTGAGGTCGCGACCCTCGACCAACTCCCCAGCCTGCGCGGCGTTGGTCTCATCAAGGGGATCGATGAGGACCATGGGGGAAGCCAGCAGGTCTCGCATCTGGTTGACGGAGCCGGGGCCATGGCGGCGGATCTGCTGCCACGCCTCGGACAGCGCGGCCGCCGGGACGAGCAGCACAATCCCGCGTACGGCGGCTCGATCGGTCCACGTGGTGGCGTAGATGTTCTCCCCGCGGGCCGGTCGGGGGTATCCGAGCCGCGACAGCCAGACCGGCGTGCGCGAGCCGCGGCCATCCAGCATCTGGACCGTGGGCAACGCACGTACCCGCTGCCGGACGTGGCCCTCCAGCAGCGACCGGCTTGCGGTCAGGCCGTGCAGGCTACTGGGCGCCTGCTGATAATGGTCCCACACAGTGAGCTCTCGCTTGGCGGAGCTGGGCGAGGACGAGCAGCCCAGCGAGCAGCGTGACGATGCCCATGACGCGCAGTCCAATGTCCACACTGTGGGTGAAGTCCTGCACGAGCGCGATCCGTAGTTGGTCGGTGTGGGCAAGGCTGAGCGCATCCGCGACCGTGTGGGGTATCCCCCCCGCACCGTTTGTGAGCCCGGCCGGCAGGCCAGCAGTGAATCGCGCTGTCATCACCGTGCCGACGACTGCGACACCGAGGGCGCTGCCGAGCTCGCGCGTGGTCGACTGCAGGCCGGAACCGACACCGGCTTGTTCCGGCGGCAGGGAGCTGGTGATATCGGCGGCCAGTCCTGGCAACGCCAGAGCCAGACCTGCCCCGACCACGAGAAGGTAGCTGGCGTAGACCGAGTATGCCGTGCTCGTTCCGCAGTTTGACAGGAGCAGGAGACCGACCCCGACGAGACCGAATGCGAGGGCGTCGGTCCCCTGCCGTCCGATCCAGCCGGAGAAGCTGCTGGCAAGCCTGGCGACCACGATCATGATCACCGCCAACGGCAGGACGGCGAACCCCGTCCGCAACACGCCGTAGTCCTTGGCGTACTGCAGGTAGGAGGCGTTGACGTAGAACAGCGCGAACATGGCGAAGAAGATCACCATTGTACCCAGTGTGGCGCCTCGCAGCAGAGGAATCCGGAACAGGCGCGGATCGAGCATCGGGTGAGCCGCCCGCAGCTCACAGGCGATCCATGCGCCGAACAGCAGCACCGCGACCCCGAAGCTGCCGAGCACCTGCCAGCTTGCCCAACCGCTCTGGGGGCCCTGGATGATCCCGATCAGCAGGACCACTGTGGCCGCAGTGAGCAGCGTGGCGCTGACCGGCTGCAGCGTGCGGTCAGCTCGGGAGGACCTGGGGACGAATGCGGCTATCAGCAGCACGCACACCAGTGATAACGGGACAATGCTGATGAACAGCCAGCGCCAAGACCCACTGCTCAGCACGGCGCCCCCGCCGACGTTGCCGATCACACCGCCGACGCCGGTCGTCGAGGCCCACACCCCGATCGCGGTGCTCCGGCGTTCCCTCGGCGTCGCGTGCAGGAGCACAGCCAGGGTGTTCGGTAAGACGCACGCCGCACCGATGCCGCTGACCGCCCGTCCGACGAGCATCACCGTGGCAGTGGGTGCTGCAGCGGATGCAGCGGCACCGGCCGCGAACACGACCAGTCCTGTGAGCAGGACCCCCTTCCGCCCGAGCCGGTCGCCCAGTGCCCCGCCGGGAATCACCAAGCAGGCGAAGAGCACGACGTAGGCGTTGACGATCCACAGCAGTTGCGGTGCTGAGGGGTGTAGCGATCCGGAGGCGAGCATCGGCACGGCGAGGTTGACCGCAGCGACCATACCGACGACGAGCGCAGTCGCGGAGCACACCATGGCGAGCACGACGCCCGGCCGGGTGCGACGTTCGGCGGCTGTGGCGATCATCAAGGTTGGTGTGGTGACGGACACAGTGGGGCCTTTCGATCACGGGGTGACTGCACACGGACCACTGCGGGTGTGTTTGTCGTCTGCCTGCTTCGGGCGACTGGGACCGTGGGGCGGAGGGGTTATGCGGCTGGTATGAGTGGTTGGGCTGTGGAGCAGGGTGGCGAGTGTGGTGCGGTCGGAGGTGCCGAGTTTGGTAAAAGCGCGGTAGAGGTGGTTTTCCACGGTGCGGACCGAGACGACGAGTCGTTGGGCGATATCGCGGTTGGATAGCCCGCTGGCGGCGAGGGTGACAATTTCGCGTTCCCGGTCGGTGAGGGGCAGCGGTGCGGCCAGGGTGGCTAGCGCGGGGGTGCGGGCGCCTTCACAGACTTGGGCAAGTTGGTGGGCGCGGGTGCTGGCGGCGTGGGCGGAGCCGCGGCGGTGATGGCGGGTGTGGGCGGCGGCGGCCTGGGCTGCGGCATCAGCGGCCAGCAGCAGGGCACCCATGTGTTCGAGTTGGACCGAGGCGGCGTGCAGCGCCGCGCCGTCATCAGCGGCCAGGGCGGCAGCGTGCGCGGCGGCGACCGGGGCGCGGGGTCCGTCGATCTGGGTGGCCAGTTGGGTGAGTCGGTCGGCCACTGTGCGGTCACCGAAGCAGACGGCGGTGTGCAGGGCGAGCACTTCCACGGCGGGTTGGTGTTGCGACGCTGCCACCTCGGCTGCCTGCCGGGCTAGCGCGAGGGCCGCACTGACACCACCCTCCGCGGCGGTCACCCACGCCTGGGCGAGTAGCACCTCCGGCTCCAGGTAAACGTAGATGGGATGCCGCGCGGCCGTCATCTCCACCAGGGCCTGGCGTGCCGACGTCGCATCACCGACCATCCCCAGCGCGCTGGTGAGGAACACAAGCGCGCGGAACGATCCACCGCCGAAGTCCGCACTGTGGGTGGCTGCGATGGTTTGGCGCAGCCAGCGTGCCGCGGTCTTGACCTGTCCACGGGAGGTCGCCACCGCCCCGTACATGGCGCTGACGATCGCATCCGCGGGTCCGGAGGTGTCTTGGCAGCGCTCGCGGTAGTGCCGCGCGGCCTGATCGGCCTGATCCAGTCGGCCGGCTAGGAGTAACCCCCGCACACAATAGAACACGACGACGGCTGCTTGGTGGAGCCCGATCTCGACCGACTTGACGTGGTCGTCGATCCGCCGCAAGGTCTCCTCGACCCCGTCGAGGCGACCCAGTCCCCCGCAGGCTATCGCGAGACCCCACCCGGCCATCTGCGCGGTGGCTGGGGAGCATCGCGGATGGGCGAGCACCCCGGCGGCTGCCTCGGCGGCCTGGACAGTCCGGCTGAGGTGGGCGTCGAGAACCGAGCGCGCCCCGGTCAGCTCCAGTGCGGCGGTGTCATCGGAGATGGTGCTCGCGATGGCGTCGAGCACGGCCTCGGCCTCGGCGGGACGCCCACTGAAGCCCAAGGTGCCCAACCGAGGTATCGCCGCCTGGGCTCGCTGGGCATCGGTGCGGGCCAGAGCGCCCAGCGCGGCCCACTCGGTGTCGGCCTCGGCCCACCGGGTAGACCAGGCCAGTGTGTTGTCCAGGATGAGCCGGGACTCGAAACCGCCGCCGGCGGCCACCGCAGCCCGCGCGACCCGTGTGGCCAGCGCGAGGTCCCCGAGTTCCGTGGCGCGGTGTGCGGCGTCGGTGAGCAACACCGGGTCCGGTGGCAGGTCAGAGTCCAGCATCAACATCGCGCGGCGCAGGGTGTCCCCGGCCCGTCGCCCGCCGGTGGCGCCCAGCGCGCAGGCGATCCGACCGCACAGTCGCCGAGCGTGCAGCGTGCCGATCTGCGCCCGTTGCACTTCGCCGTAGAGCGGGTGGGCCAGCCGGGCCTGCAACCGCCGCCCGTCTTGGTACACCTCCACCAGCCCCCGGGCCTCGACCTGCTCCACCGCCACCGCATCGGTCAACCCCACCAGCAGCGGGACACTCAACGGCTCACCGAACGCCAGCACCTCCAGAACCTCTCGCTGCGCCTCAGGCAGCCGCCCGATCTGGGCCGACACCAACTCCACCAACCCCGGCGACAGCGCCAACTCCCCCGACCACCGCCACACCCCCGCAACCTGACACAACCGCGCGGCCTCCAGCTCACCATCGACCAACTGCCGCAAATACAACGCATTACCTTGGGTGATAGACCACAACCGGCGCGCCGCGACGCTATCCACCGGCCCATTCAGCCTGGCCTCCACCAACATCGCCGTCTCCTCCGGCGACAACGGCTGCAACTCCAACCGCGGCAGGTGCCCGTCCTTCCACAACGCCGTCACCGCATCCGGCGCGGCCTCCCCACTGCGCAGCGTCAGCACCACACCCGCCAGCCGACGCAACACCAACTGATGCACCAACACAGCCGACACCTCATCCAGCAGGTGCGCATCGTCCACCCCCACGACCACACCCGCCCGCCCCGCACCAGCCACCAACGCCTCACTCGCCTGAGCCACCAACCGAGCCGGATCCGAACCCACCACCCCCAACGTCGCCGCGAACGCACCCAACGGCAACACCCGCGCCGAGGCCGTCGCCACCGCCCACCGAGTCAGCGTCCCGCGCTGCTCAGCCGCCGCCAGCGCCTCCCGGGCCAACCGGGTCTTACCCACCCCCGCCACCCCAGCTAACACCACCCCCGCCGGCCCCTCCCGACGACGAACCAACCTCCCGATCCGACCAAGCTCCTCACCCCGCCCCATCAACGGCCACGCCCCCGCCACACCCGAAGACGGACTCTCCGGACGCACTCGCCCCAGCATGGCGGTTGTGGACTTCATCGAGGGCCCCTTCCCCACTGATGACCTGACACAGGACAGAGCACGCCGGGCCAGCGGCAGATACCGCCGACCCAAACTCGACAAAAATTCGACTGGACCCTTTGTGATCTACAGAACCAGAACGGCTTGGTCGGGTGGTCACGCTGTGATCCAGCTGCGTACCCACACATCCTGAGGTGAGTAGCTAATTACTCACCTCACCGCCCCACGGTCACAGTCGACTAGGTGAGCGAACACCGACCACAGGAGGACACCATGAGGGAGGATTCATGAATACGCGATTGACCGCTCGCGTCAAAGCGGTTGCCACATCAGAATCTGGGCTGGTCGAGTCGGGCGTCCCGCCCTACCAGTGGAGCGTTCGGGCGTCCCAGACGGTCGCTTACGACGTGCGTATGGTGGATGATCTGCTTGCTGTGGAGAATCGGGCTCTGATTGAGGCGGGCGCGACCAACCGGACGGATCGTCCTCGCCGGTTTATCGTGATCGATGCCATCGTCTACAAACTCTATGGGGCGGCCTTACGCCGGTACCTCGACCACTACAATTGCCATTACGACCTGTGTGTCCTACCAGCGTCGGAGGAGACCAAGACAATGGGCGCCGTCTCCACGGTGGTCCGCGGGCTGAACTCCTTCGGGATCTCCCGCCGGCACGAGCCGATTATCGGCATCGGTGGCGGCGTCCTACTTGACATAGTAGGCCTAGCCAGTAGTCTCTATCGTCGTAGCACTCCCTACGTGCGCGTACCCACGTCGCTCATCGGCTTGGTCGATGCCGGAGTCGGTGTCAAGACAGGGGTGAACTTCGAGCGCCACAAGAACCGTTTGGGCACCTATTTCGCATCCTCGACCGCACTGCTGGACCGAAGCTTCTTGGCGACTCTGGACGATCGGCACATTAGTAATGGGATGGCGGAAGTACTCAAGATCGGACTGATCAAGGACCGGCGTCTTTTTCAGCTTCTTGAGGAGCACGCCGAGTTGCTGCTCGAGGAGCGGCTCGGGGGAAAGACTCCGATCGGTGACATTGTGGCCAGGGACGTGTTCAGTCGGTCAATCGGCGGTATGTTGGAAGAACTCCAACCCAACTTGTGGGAAAAAAACCTGGAGCGTGTCGTCGATTACGGGCATTCCTTCAGCCCCACGTTGGAGATGCGTGCTCTGCCGGCGCTGCTCCACGGCGAAGCCGTCAGCGTCGACATGGCGCTGACCACGGTGCTGGCCCACGGACGCGGACTGGTCTCCAGCCGGGACCGCGAACGCATCGTCGAGGTGATGCGGCGGCTCCGCTTGCCCATCTGGCACCCGCTGCTCGAGCCAGGGCTGCTCCGGGAGGCACTATGCGACACCGTCCGTCACCGCGATGGATTGCAACGCCTGCCACTTCCCGTGGGCATCGGCGGAGCGTGCTTCGTCAATGACCTCACCGTCGCGGAGCTCTCCCGAGCCGCCACAACCTTGTTCGAGCTGGATCAGTCCACGACTCTGGAGCTCGGCCGTGCGTGAGGGCATCGTGGTCGCCGATCTGGCCGAACCCTCCACGGTGTACGGCGTCCACGGCAGCGACGGGCTGTCTCTGTGGAAGTGCCTGGCGCGGCGGGCCGAGCTGGTCGGCTGCTGGGAGGCCGTGGAGTGGGCCTGGATCCCGCCGGGCGGGGTCAGCGGCGAACACCTGCACACCCGGACTGAGGAAATCTACTTCATCCTCTCGGGCCGCGGCCAGATCACGTTGGATGGCCGGCCCTATCAGGTGCAGACCGGCGACCTGATCCTGACCAGCGTCGGGACGCGGCACGGTCTGCGTAACACCGGCACCGAGGGTCTGGGCTGGCTCGTCATCGAGGTGGCGAGCCCAGCCACGGCCAGGGCGCTGGAGCGCGCCCACCGAGTGAATGCCGAACACGAGACAGGATCGCGGAGATGAACAATTCGATCGTCATCAACCTGCGTGAAGCCGGGCAGGTCAACCCCGGCCGCTGGCTGACCGGACCACTGCGGGTGATCCAACTGGTGACGGTGGGGCCGACTGGACAGGTGGAGATCGCCGCGGAGGGCGCCGAGCACGCCCTGTTCACCCTGCGTGGGACGGGCACGGTCACCCACGGAGACACCACTGTGGACCTCGGGCCGGAAGTCGCCGTCACGCTGCCGCTGGGAACCCACGTCACGGTCGTCGCCGGCCAGGCTGGCCTGGAGTACTTCCAGGCCAGCCTGGAAGTAGCACCGGAGACCATCGCAGCCCCGCACGACGGTAGGCAAGGCGGTGAACGGTGATCATCACGACTGTCACCAGCCCCGTCCGCACGGTGGGCGTTGCGGGCGAGAGCACCCAGTGGCGGTCCCTAGCGCGCCGCGGGATGTTGCACAGCGAGTGCGAGTCGTTCGACCACGTGCGGCTGAGCCCCGACACCGAGTTCGCGTTGCGCGGCCGGTACGCCACGGAGCACGTCTGGTTCATCCTGCGCGGAACTGGGGAGGTCACCAGCGGCCCCGGGGACGCCACCGGCCACCCGGTGCGAGAAGGCGACCTGCTGCTCGCCCCCGACGGTGGTGGCCAGCTCGTGCTGCACGCCGGCTTAGCTGGCGTGGATGTGCTGTGGTTGACCGTCCTGCCCTCCGCCGTCACCGCGACACTGCCCGGCAGGAAGCCGGTGATCTCATGAACAACGACACCGCCCGCACCGCTGACTACCACACCACGGCACCTCCCCTGGCACGCGGCGAGTTTCCTGGCGCCGGTCCGCCGGCGTGGCCGAGCGGCCGGATGAGAGCCCTGACCATCGCCGCGCCGAGGAAGGTCGCGCTGTCCTCGGTCGCGATCCCACCACCACTGCCGGGTACCGCCCTGGTGCGGCCGGAGTTGGTCGGGCTGTGCGGTACCGACCTCGAACTCTTCCACGGCACCGCCACGTACATCCGGGACGGTCGCGCGCCCTATCCGATCGTCTTTGGACACGAATGGTGTGGTGTGGTAGTAGCGGTCGGTCCTGACACCACCGGCGTCACGGTTCATGACCGGGTAGTCGGCCATACGATGCTGTCGTGCGGACTGTGCCGGATGTGCCAACGCGGCTACCGGAACCTGTGCGAGCACCTCGCCGAGGTGGGCCTGTACGGCCACCAGGGCGCGGCTGCGGATTTCCTCCGAATGCCGATCACGGCGCTCACCACACTGCCCAGTACGGTCACGGACCGCGCCGCCGCCCTCGTTGAGCCCGCAGTCACCGTCGTCGGCGGCTTGGACGGGGTGAGCTGCGGTTTGCAAGACCGGGTCGCCGTTCTCGGGACCGGCACGATCGGCTTACTCGCTGTCCAACTCGCTACCCGGCTAGCCGGCACTGTCCACGCCATCGGCATCGATGACGCCGGCCTGGAGCTGGCCGGGCACTGTGGCGCACGCCGACTCATGCGGCCCGAGGAGGCCGAACCGGGCGCTTACTCGCTGGTGATCGAAGCGTCCGGAGCGAGCAGCGCGTTCGCCCGCGGACTCAACCTGCTCGAACCGGGCGGCCGCATGGCGGTCATCGGTGTGGCCGGCGAACCGCTGAACGGGCTGGTACCCGGGGACATCGCCCTACGGGGCATCACCATCGTCGGCATACGCCACGGACTGGACTACTACGACCACACGATCAAGCTCATAGTCGATCGCGTCCTTGACCCCGAACTCCTGATAGCCGACGTACTGTCGCCCAATGATGCACCGCGTGCCTTCGAACAACTCGAACATGGCCGCTCCGGGAAACCGAAACTGCTGCTGCGGTTCGGCGGATCGGTCCAAACCAACAATGGGGAACTCAGATGATCCGACAGACTGTGACCACGATGAGTACGCGTGTGGCCATTGTCACCGGCGCCAGCTCCGGCATCGGACGTGCCACGGCAATCGCCTTAGCCCAGCGAGGTTACGACGTCGGTGTCGGTTACCGGAGTGATGCGGCAGGGGCGTCGGCCACCGCGTCCGCCGTCCGTCACGCGGGCCGGCGGGCGGAGATTTTCCGACTCGACCTCGCCGATCCGCCAGCGGCTGCAGCCACCGTGGAACACGCTGCGCTGGAACTCGGCGGGTTGGACGTCTTCGTCAACAACGCCGGGATCAACCGGCGCGCACCGTTCCTGGAGGAGACACTCGCCGACTGGCAGCGGGTGCTCACCGTGGACCTCACCGGACCGTTCGCCTGCGCCCAGGCGGCTGCCCGCCGGATGGTGGCGCAGGGCCGGGGTGGCCGCATCGTCAACCTCACCTCCGTCCACGAGTTTGTCCCGATCACCGGGGGATCCTCTTACTGCGCCGCCAAGGGCGGACTGGGCCTACTCACCAAGGTGATGGCCCTGGAACTCGCCCCGTACGGCATCACCGTCAACGCGGTCAGCCCCGGGGAGACCGCCACCCCCATGAACGGGGTTCCCGACAACCTCGATGCCGCAGACATCCGGCGTCCCGCGATTCCAGCGGGCCGCCCCGGTCGCGCTCACGAGGTCGCCGCGCTGATCACGTACCTGGCCGAGCCCGATGCCGCATACACAACCGGTGTGTCAATCACCATTGACGGTGGCCTGACGCTGATGAGCGCGATCGCCAACCAGCAATACACCGAGCGCCATTCACCCGAGCCCCAACCCGCATAGCGCCCAAGGAGTCACATCGTGACCGCAACAGAGCAGGGCGCACCAGCAACCGACGGTCGCCACCGGACATTCCCGGAGCGATTGCGGTTTCCACATCCCGCGGCGGTCGGATCCGAATAAGGAGGATTGGATATGGAGACCATAGCCCAGTGGGAGGACAAGCGGGTCGGATTGCTCGTCCGCAAATCCGACGTTGCGTCACTCTTGCTCCGCGCCATGATTGGCGTGGTGTTCATCGCCCACGGCGCCCAAAAACTGTTCGGCGCGTTCGGCGGCGGCGGCCTCGACGCAACGGCCAATGCCATGGCCGGATACGGTCTGAAACCTGGCATGCTCTTCGCTGTCCTCAGCGGCATCTCGGAGTTCGGCGGAGGGCTGTTGTTGCTTGTAGGCCTGCTCACGCCGGTAGCCGGGCTGATCATTACCTGCAACATGCTCGTGGCGACCGCGGTGAGCAGCGGCCACAACGGCTTCATCACCCCCGGCCGCCTTGGTTACGAGTACAACCTCGTACTCATCGCCATCGCTCTCGCCCTCACTATCGCAGGACCGGGTCGGCTGAGCCTCGACCACCAGCTCAGCCTTAACCAGGCCATAGCCGATCGCGTCCGTCGGTTACGGACAAAACATCACCGATGAATACGAGATCAGCATCGGCGATTTCGTCTCTTCCATCGTCGACACCAGAGGAGCATGACAATGAGTCACGTTCGTCCCCGGCACCCTACACGGCGGGTGGTGATTCGAACCACTCGCACGCACACGGCACCGACACGTCACGACGCGTACTCGTTGCCCCGGCCGTGGCCACCTCGCCGATGATCGCGCCGGTGACCTCGCCGAGCCGCTTGCGACTGGCCCTGATCCTGGGCTCGTTGACAGCTTTCGCGCCGATGTCGATCGACCTGTACGTGCCCGCGTTTCCGGAGCTGACCCGGTATTTCGGGGTCAGCCAGGCCAGCGTGCAGCTGACCTTGACCGCGTGCCTGACCGGGCTCGCGCTCGGTCAACTGCTGGCCGGCCCGTGCAGCGACGCGATCGGCCGCCGCCGGCCACTGCTGATCGGACTCGCACTGTACGTGGCGGCCTCGCTCGGCTGCGCAGTGGCGCCCTCAGCGGCGGCCCTGACCGGGATGCGGCTGGTGCAGGGACTGGCCGGGGCGGCCGGGCTAGTGATCGCCCGCGCGGTCGTCCGTGACCTCTATTCAGGCGTTGCCCTGGCCCGGTTCTTCTCGCTGTTGATGCTCGTCCACGGCCTCGCGCCGATCCTGGCGCCGCTGATCGGCAGCCAGCTGATCCGGGTGGTGCCGTGGCAGGGGCTGTTCGCGGTGCTGGCCGGGTACGGCGTGCTGCTGCTGGTCGGCGTCGGCGTCGGGCTGCCCGAGACGCTGCCACCGCCGGCCCGGCGCCGAGGCGGACTGCGCGCCACCGGGCGGGTCATGCGGCAACTGGTGACCGACCGCTGGTTCATTGGCTACGCACTGGCCTCCGGGCTGGTATTCGCGGCAATGTTCTCCTACATCGCCGGATCGCCATTCGTGCTGCAACAGATCTACGGGCTCAGCCCACAGCTCTACGGCGTGGCGTTCGCGGTGAACGCGATGGGCATCGCGGCGCTGGGGCAGCTCAACAGGCTCCTGCTGCGCCGGCTGCCACCGCGCCGGCTCCTGACCGCGGGCCTGGTCCTCGCGGCGCTCGGCGGAGTCGGACTGATCACGGCGGTACTCGCCGGGCTCGGCCTGCCAGCCATACTACCCGCACTGTTCGCCGTGGTTGCCAGCGTCGGCCTGGTGTTGCCGAACGCGACCACGCTCGCGCTCTCCGGCCATCCGGAACAGGCCGGCAGCGCCTCGGCCCTGCTCGGCGTGCTGCAGTACCTGCTCGGTGCGGTGGCGGCGCCACTGGTGGGAGCCTTCGGAGCCGGCACAGCGGTACCGATGGCCACCCTGATATGCGGACTCACCCTCGGCGGACTGGCGATGCTCGCGCTGTTACGGCCGACTGCGGGCGGCGTAGGCGCGGCCGGTGAGCACGGTGTAAGCGGCTAGCGCCGAGACCGCAAACCAACTGAATCGATGCATTCCGCTGACGTCGAGCATGCCGCGACGTGAACCATCCAAGGGGTTATTATTATGTCTATCTCAACTCTTGTCATGTGTACTGCCGCCGGCGTCCTGTTTTTCACCGGCTCTTCGGCGCCGAATGAGCCAGTTCTGACAGAAAAGAACATTTCTATAGAAATGGCGATGGTCGCCTATAAAGGTGCCGTCGAGGAGTGCAAGAAGTCCAACTCGAACGACGTTTCTGTCGCCGTCGTCGATCGCGCCGGGCAGGTTTCCCTTCTCGCGCGCGGCGACAACGCTGCTCCGCACAATCTCGAACTGGCGCGGCGCAAGGCCTATACGGCGCGCACCTTCCGGACGACGTCGTTGGCCTGGCGCGATCGCACCGCGGGTGGTTCTCCCTATGCGGCGCAGCGGCAATTGGTGGATGTGATCGCGCTCGGCGGTGGCGTGCCCATCATGAGCGGGGACGATGTCATCGGCGCGGTCGGCGTGTCGGGTTCCAATGGCGGACAAACGGGCGATGAAGCCTGTGCCAAGGGCGGCGTGGCGGCCATTGCCGACCAGCTGCATTGATCTGCGCACCCATGAAACGAAAGCGAGGCAAGCATGAAGTCTATTTTTAGTTTTTTCTTCAGTGCGGTTCGAGTCGTTGCTGCCGCAACTTCTCCGGTTCGCGCCGCGGATGCGCTTCCGCGCGATCAGGGGCCCGTCTACGTAACGACTTTCTTTGAAGTCACCCCCGGGGCGACCACCGATACGGCGGCGAATTTGAAAGCATACCGGGACGCGGCGCGCAAGGAGTCCGGAGCCCTGTCGGTGGATGTCTATCAGGAAGCGGGCTGGCCTTCGCGCTTCGCCACCTTGGACGCTTGGATGGATTGGGGAGCCTATGACGAACATATCAAAGGTGCGGCCGAAACAAAACTTTTCTCCAAGCTGCGCTCTTTCCAATTTGGTCCACCCGACGTTCGCACCCATCTGATGCATTTCAGCGCGCCGGACATAGGGACGCCAGGACCCAACAGCGTCATCGTCCTCAGTCATCTCGATGTAATTCCGAACGTGCTGCCTAAACTGATGGAAATCATGAAACCGCTGAGCGAAGGCACTCTCAAAGACCCAGGCATGCAGAAGTTTCAGATCATACGACAGGCTCCGGGAACGGGAAACCATTTCAGACTGTTCGAAATCTGGGCCAGCGAGCGCGATTGGAATGCGCATAATATGGCCGTGCACACCGAGGAATTTCGCACCGAGCTTGCCCCCATGCTCGGCACTCCCTACGACCAGCGCCGATATCAAGTACTCAGTAGATCTCGTAACCTGTGATCAACTCTACTGTTGGCGTACTGCGAGCACCCAAGATCACATGCTACCGGGACCCCAGCTTCGCGCTGTGAGCAGCCGGTCGGGCAGGATCGGCAGGTCACGGACTCGGATGCCGGTGGCGTGCGCGACCCCGTTGGCGATCGCGGCGGCCGTGCCCACGATGCCGATCTCCCCGATCCCCTTGGCTCCCATGGGATTGATGTGTGGGTCGTGTTCGTCAATCCAGGATACGTCGATGTCTCCGATGTCGGCGTTGACCGCGATGTGGTAGTCGGCGAGATTGTGGTTGAGGTAGTCGCCGAATTTGGTGTCGAGAATACTCGCTTCATGGAGAGCCATCGACAGTCCCATGGTCATGCCCCCGAGCAACTGCGAGCGGGCTGTCTTGGGATTGATGATTCGACCAACGGCGAACACTCCGACCAACCGGGCAACCCGTACCTCGCCGGTGTCGGCGTCCACTTTCACTTTGGCGAACTGCGCTCCGAAGGAATGCATGGAATAATGCTCGCTCTGAGGGTTGCCCTGTACCTCGCCGCGCGCCTCCAATCCATCGGCGGGTACTACACCGTCAAGGTCGGTCATCCGGGCACGCAGGATGCTCGCCGCGTGGACGATGGCCGAACCCCACGATGCGGTGCCGGTAGCTCCAGCGGCGGCGCTGGCGAAGGGCAGTGTCGTGTCGCCGAGGCGGACGTGCACCCGGTGGAGGGGCTGGTCCAGTGCGTCAGCGGCGATCTGGGTGAGCACCGTACGGGCACCGGTGCCGATGTCGGATGCACCGATCAGTACCTGGAACTCGCCAGCGTGGTCCACGCGGATGAGCGCGGTAGCCGGCCAGGTCATGACCGGGTAGGTTGAGGCGGCGACGCCCGAGCCGATCAGCCAACGACCGTCCCGTCGCGCCGCGCGGTGTTGCCAGCCGAACCGGTGGGCGCCCTCGCGCAAGCACTGGGCCAGGCCGTGGCTGCTGAACGGCAAACCAGTACTCGGGTCGGCTGGTGGGACGTTGTGGATCCGCAGCCGCACCGGATCCACCCCGCAGGCGACCGCGAGTTCGTCCATGGCCGACTCCAACGCGAACATCCCGGGTGCCTCCCCCGGGCCCCGCATGGTGGTCGGATAGGGCACGTTCAGCCTGGCCACCCGGTGGGTCGTGGCGAGGTTGGGCGCCGCGTACATCAGTCGGGACGCCACCGCGGTGTGCTGGACGAACTCGTGCCTGAGGGAGGTCTGCTCGACCACGTCGTGGGACAGCGCGGTGAGCGTGCCCGAGGGATCGGCACCGAGCCGGACGCGTTGGATCGTGGGGGTGCGGTAGCCGCCGACCGCGGACATCTGTTGGCGGGTCAGTGCAAGTTTGACCGGGCGGCCCACCACCTGTGCGGCCATGGCCGTCAGGGTGAGGTGTGGGTGTGGCAATCCCTTGGCGCCGAACCCGCCCCCGACGTACGGGGAGATGACGCGGATCCGCTCGATCGGTAGCCCGAACGCCGCGGCCAGCGCGGCGCGGATGGTGTGCGGTCCCTGATTGGAGTCATAAAGCGTCAGTCCGTCCCCGGACCAGATCGCGATGGTGGCTTGGGGCTCCATCGGGTTGTGGTGGCAGGCCGGGGTGGTGTAGGTGGCGTCAATCGAGACGGACGCCGACGCCAGGGCCCGGTCGGTGTCACCGGTCGCTGTGTCGGGCGGATCGCCGTTGAAAAGGCGTGCTGGCTTGAACAGCCGGTCATCGTCGGCCCTCAGCGTTACCGAATGCTGATGTCGCTCGTACTTCACCGCCACCAGACGGGCCGCCTCCTGCGCGGCCTCCAGGCTGCCGGCGACGACTGCGGCGACGAATTGGCCCCGGTAGGTCACCTCATCGGTCTGCAGGGCCTCGACCTCCACGTCGATGAACCTCGGCGGTGCCGGCTTGATCACCCGCAGCCGGGGCGCGTTGTCGTGGGTGAGTACGGCCAGCACGCCGGGGAGCGCGGCGGCGGAACTCACATCGATCGACGTGATCCGGCCGGCGGCGATCGTGCTCTGCACCGGACACACGTACGCGATGTCCTTGATCGGGTACTCATAGGCATAGGTCGCCGCGCCAGTCACTTTGGCGTGACCGTCGACGCGGTCGATCGGTACGCCCGTGGCGCGCGTGAGCATCTCGGTCATCGGTCGTTCGCCTCCACCAGTCTCAGCAGCGTGCTGACCATCAGGTGTTCCGCAAGGCGGACCTTGAACGCGTTGGCCGGCAACGGCTGCGCCGCGGCGAACTCCGCCATGGCGGCATCTCGGAACGTGTCCTCTCCGGGTGATGCGCCGTGCAGCACCGATTCGGCCCGTCGCGCACGCCACGGCACCGGCGCCACACCACCGAACGCGATCCGCACGTCCGTGATCGCGCCGTCGGCGACCTCGATCGCCGCCGCCACCGACACCAGGGCGAAGGCGTACGACGCGCGGTCGCGGACCTTGCGGTAGCGCGACCGCACCGCGACCGGAGTGGGGGGCAGGTCGACCGCGGTGATCAGCTCGCCATGCTCAAGTACGGTGTCGCGGTCCGGTTTATCTTCCGGCAGCCGGTAGAAGCCGGACAGCGGGATGGCGCGTGCTCCGTGTGGACCTTCGACCTGCACGACGGCGTCCAGCGCAGCGAGGGCCACCGCCATGTCTGAAGGGTGCACAGCCAGGCATGCCGGCGAGGTACCCAGGATCGCCAGTTCCCGATGGTGCCCGGTGTGTGCCGGACAGCCGCTGCCCGGCGCCCGTTTATTGCATGGTTTGGTGGTGTCGGTGAAGTAGCCGCATCTCGTGCGTTGCAACAGGTTCCCGCCAACCGTCGCGACATTGCGCAACTGGCCGGATGCGCCTGCCAGCAGCGCCTGCGACAACATCGGGTAGTCGCGGCGTATCGCCGGGTTGGCCGCCAGGTCACTGTTGCGGACGGTGGCGCCGATCCGCACTCCACCTCCGGCTCGTTGCTCGACCTCGTCGGACGCCAGCCGCGACACGTCCACCAGCAGGCTCGGGTTCATCACGCCGAGCTTCATCAAGTCAACCAGGTTGGTGCCACCGCCGAGGAAGACGGCGTCCCGATTCGCCGCCACGGCCGCGATCGCCTCGCCGCGTCCCGCTGGGCGCATGTAGTCACAGGGTCTCACCTGATCACCTCCGCGATCGCGCGCACGATGTTGGCGTAGGCGCCGCACCGGCACAGGTTGCCGCTCATCCGTTCCCTGATCTCCTCGGGGCCGAGCTCGATATCGGCGCTGGCGGAGCTCGCGGTCACGGCACTGGGCCAGCCGGCTGCCGCCTCCCGCAGCATCCCGACTGCCGAGCAGATCTGTCCGGGAGTGCAGTAGCCGCACTGGACACCGTCGTTGGCGATGAATGAGCGCTGCACCGGGTGCAACTCCTCACCATCGGCGAGGCCCTCGACCGTCACGATCTCCGCGCCGTCCTGGGCGACCGTGAGCACAAGGCAACTGTTGACCCTCCTGCCGTCGAGCAGGATGGTGCACGCACCACACTGACCGTGGTCGCATCCCTTCTTCGGACCGGTAACACCAAGGTGTTCGCGCAATGCATCAAGCAGCGTGCAGCGCGTGTCGACGGCAAACCGGTACTCAGCTCCGTTGACCCGGAGCGCAACCTCGCGATCTACCATTCCGCTTTCCTCCATGTATCTATCGAGGGTCAGATCAGGAGCACCGGTTTGACCACGTCACCGGCTAGTGCCGCCTGAGCTGCTTGTTCGATGTCCGCGAAGGGGAAGGTGCGGACGAGGCGCTCGAAGGGCAGGCGACCTCTGAGGTGTAATTCGATGAGTGCGGGGATGAACTGGCGTGGCACGCTGGCACCTTGGTTGATCCCGACGATGTGTTG
Source organism: uncultured Actinomycetota bacterium (assembly GCA_963822695.1). Classification (GTDB taxonomy): domain Bacteria; phylum Actinomycetota; class Actinomycetes; order Mycobacteriales; family Pseudonocardiaceae. Next base: position 21,605 of record CAWGJH010000003.1, on the reverse strand, counting down.
ATTACGGTCGAGCATCTGGGAAACGTCAAAGCTCGCCTCGCTGCCGAAGGGGGGTGCACCGACTACGCCGCAGTAGCCGCCGACCGCCAACGCGTCCACCGCCTGGCGCAGCACCTGGGTGACACCGCTGGTCTCCAGCGTGTACTCGGCGCCGGCACCGCCGGTCAGGTCGACAATCGCGCGGACAGGATCGTCCGTGCGGGCGTCGATGACGTCGGTGGCTCCCAACTCGCGGGCCAGCGCTAACCGGGCCGGTGCGATGTCCACGACGATGATGCGGGTGGCGCCGGTGAGTTGGGCGGCCAGCACCGCGGACAGGCCAACCCCGCCTCCGCCAAACACAGCGAGAGTGGAGCCGGGGCTCGGTTTCAGGACGTTCAACACGGCACCGGCTCCGGTCTGCACCCCGCAACCCAGTGGCCCGAGCAGTTCCAGCGGCGCTGCCGTGGGGACCTTGACGACGTTGCGTTCGCTCGCCAGAGCAAGCGTCGCGAACGAGGACTGGCCAAAAAAGCAGCCGTGCAACGGCTGGTCTGCGTGCGCGCCCGCCGAAGTCACGGTGGGACTGCCGTCGAGACGGCTACCACCGAGCAAGTTCAGCGCCGGCCAGTGCCTGCACTGCACCGGCCGGCCCGCCTCGCACGGCCAGCACGCCCCGCACGAGTCGAAGCTGATCACGACCCGGTCGCCGGCCGTGACACCGGTCACGGCGTGACCAACGCGCTCCACGACGCCGGCGCCCTCGTGGCCCAGCACGGCCGGGAGGGGGAAGGGGGTATGGCCAGCCCGCACGGACAGGTCGGTGTGGCACATCCCCACCGCGGTGATACGGACCAGGACCTCATGGGGGCGCGGTTCATCGATCCAAATGTCTTCTAACGTGAACGGTTCGTCGATTCCCCGGGTGACGGCGGCGGTGGCACCAGGCACGGCGGACTCCCCTACTGGTTGGACCAGGGCTGGTCGGGCAGGTACAGCCGGGCTTGGGTTTGCTGTTCGTAGGGCACCCCGGCGGGCAAGTGGATCAGCTCCATCTGCATGCCCCACGGGGTCAGGAAATACACCCAGCGATCCCCCGCGATGGGACCATCGATGATCGTCTGTGGCTCGCCGAGTACCCGTACGCCGGGCTGGGTGCGCAAGTACGCGACCGCGGCGTCCACGTCGGTGACATAGATCGCTAAGTGGTGGCCGCCCCAGTCGCTATTGCGCGGAAGCGACTGACGCTGGTCCGGCGCGGTGTACTCGAACAACTCGAGGTTGGTCACGGGTCCCAGGCGCAGCATGGCGATCTGCGCGCGGGCGTCAGCGGCCACGCCGAGTTGGCGGGTCATCCAGTCACCCGCACTGTCCTGGACCGGACCCAGGACGTAAACCAGTTCCGCGCCAATGACCTCGGTGAAGAACTCAACAGCCTGGTTCAGGTCGGGCACGGTGTAGGCCACATGGTGCACCGCAACCGCTCCGGGAATGCCCACGGGTTGACCGTCGGTTGCTGGTGCGCTCGTCTGCGTCACGGTCATGACGACCGCCCAGCGACGAGCGATGGCCTACGATCGGCCTGCGAGTGAGTGAGGAAGAGGTCGCGGAGGACCTCGATGTCCATCGTGGCGTCCTCGGGCGGGTTCCGGCAGGGGGTGCGATCGACGATGCACGCATGGAAGTGCTTGAGCTGCGTGAGGTAGGAGTCTGCGATGCGCTGGTGGATCTCGTTCGTATGCCGGGCTCCCTCGGCGCTGACGATCCGGTGCATTGTCGCGTGCTCGACAAGATACGGGGCTGAGAACCGCAGTTCGTGGACCACATCGTCGAAGTAGAACGACGCGGTCTCCCGGAACTCCTCCAGCCCTTCGAGAAGCAACCAGGCGCTGTGCCAGCTCGCTCCGTTCGACAGGCGCACGAGAGTGTCGGCGACCTTGCCGGCAGCCACGTGGTTCGACGTGACCGGCGTGCCGGGAAGCTCCATGCCGAGATGCTTCAGGACGCCATGGACCAGGTTGATGTCATGCACCAGAGCCGCCAGGTAGGTGTTACTAAAGGTCCGCACCGAGTCCGGATGGATCGGCCCCACCGTGGCCTCGACCTGCTCACGCTCGGCGACTGTGACCGCGTCGAGCACCTGGCGTGGGACGTCACGGCCCGTAACAAGCTCACGAGCGGGCACAAACGGCTCGCGAGGCAGCGACGGGTCGTATGTCACCACATCGATCATCCGCACGTCCGTGCGGCCCGGCGGCAGGTGCTCAAGCAGCGACGCATAACCCGCGTCGAAGCGCTTCATGTATCCCACCTGCACGACCAGGCCGGTCTCGTCTCGACGCCGACAAATCGCGTGCGCGTCCACCGGGTCGATACACAGCGGCTTCTCGACCAGAACGTGCACGCCGGCGTCGAGTGCCCCGAGCGTGATCTCGGCATGGGTGGCGTGCGGCGAACAAATCACGATCGCGTCCACGACCTCCGCGTCCAGCATGCTCCGCCAGTCGCCATACGGCCGCGCGGACGGATAACGCGCGCAGAGCGCCTCACGGACCGTCTCGCTCGGATCGACGATGGCGACGAGCTCAAACCGCTCGCCCAGCCGCGCTATCCGCGGCAGATGGATCGTCTGAGCGATCAACCCGCCGCCTACCACGCCGATGCGCAGAACCGTGCTCATGCCGCATCCCCGCTTCCTGTCTGTCGTCTGTCTGCTTCGGTCGACTGTGGCTGGGGCGCGGCGCGGTGAGGTGAGTAGTTGACTACTCACCTGGGGGGTGCGGGTACGCAGCACACGTATTTCTCCCCTCCGGGGCCGCACTGGCCAGGGCGCGGAGCGTCGGCGTCGCGCTCGCGTGGCTCGGCGCCCCGCTGCGGCTGGTGCAGGCGGTCCTCGGCGACAATGTGGACTTGTTTGACGCCGTCATCGTCTCCAACGGCGCCTGCACCATCGAGCGGAGCACCGGGCAGGTGGTGGACGAGACGGGCATCGGGGCGGCAACCGCGATCGCGCTGATAGGACCGGATCCGCCACGCCTGGCCGGACTTCGGATACTGACTGCTCGTGCGCCGCCAGACCGCCCCGCCCTCGGGCAAGGTGTCCGAGCTGGCGTTCTACCGCTGCGCCGGACTGGTGAGCACCCCGGTTCCGGAACTGATCCGGGGCGCCGGGGCCCGCTAGGTGATCGAGGAGTGGAAGACCTCGAACAGGCCAAATGCTCTTTTCGGGTGAATTTTCTTGACTTATGCATCATTTTGTAACGAAAGCTAGAGGGTTTGCGACCGGTGGTGCAGTTGACAACCCAAAGAGGCGTTAAGTTCGACCACAGAATGTAATCGTCGCGTTACGCATCGCGCATCAGTGATTGTGGAAGGATGGGCGTCCATGCGTCGCGTCACTGCGTTCGTATCGAAACAGCGGAAGAGTCCTTGAGGGTTCGCTGTGCTTCCGGCAATCCGCTTGCGCCTATGATTCAGTTACGCACGCAACCAGTATATGTGGGCACATCTTGGCCACATTTTCAGCCACCACGCATTATGGTCGTCAAGCCCGACACTCGGGGTGTGTATCCGGAGCGGCCGCTCAGGTCGGTCGCGCCTTCGGTTGTGTATCCGATTTTTCCCTGAGTCGCCTAAGTTGGTCCCGCCTTCGGTTGTGTATCCGACTCAGTCGCTCAGGTCGGTCCCGCCCCCGGTTGTGTATCCGACTCAGCCGCCCACACCGGTCATGACTATCGAACCCAACCCCGAGAGACCTATTCGCAAGCAGTGAAGAAGTGCGCCGAAGATCGCGCCAGTGAACTTCTGGGTCGTGTTATTGCGCCTCAGGAACACGACCAGCGCCACTGAGCGGAACGGGCACAGTGACGCCTGTGCTGTGGGACGCCATCGGGGCACGGTTGTGTTGACGGTCGCCAGGTGGTGGTCACTCAGCCGCCCGGCACCCCGGCAGTCCCGAGGACGGTCAAGATCGCGGCTACGAGGAACGCGACGCACGACAAGACGACTAGGATGATACGCCCCGTTGAGTACGTCACCAGGAAACTTGCGGCCAGAAACAGCAAACCGAGCGCGATCAACAGCGGGTAGTAATTCATGGATTTTTCCCCTCTCGTAGCTGCTGCGCGGTCACTGCGGTGACAGCCTATGCTTCCCGACGTCGCGAGCCTGTCGCGTTGGCGTCGTCAAGAGAAAGTGTCCGCACTCCCGTCTTCACCCCGGGCGCCGGCGCGGGTCCGGGCTGGGTCAACGTCCCGCTCGGGATGACGCCGGAGGTATTCCTCCTCGAGCTGGGCGGTGCGGCTGCTGTGTTCTCGCAGCGCATCAGGTGCGCCGTGCAGGAAAGTGCCGTAGCGGGTCGTGTGGAGATGCTCCAGCTCGCGGAGCAAGTCTGCCTCTGCAAGGTTCTCTGGGGGCACGCCTGGCACGTCGTCCTCCTGTGGCCGGATAGTGCAAGACATACCGGTCAGCCCGCAGCTGTGCAAGCTCCGCCTGCCGAGCTTACGGCGTAGGTCGGCTCAGCTGGGGTTATGCACCGGCTCGGGCAAGTTTCACCCAAGTGGACCAGTCTGATCGTCGTTACCCATACGTCCGGTTCCGCGTTAGCTACCGGGTGTGCCGGGGCGGCCAGTCTTCTTACTTCCCGGCGCTGGGGATGTCGCGTGGTTGCGTGCCGCTGTGGAGTGCTGGCGCCTGCCGTGCACCGCGTCGAGCGCACGTGTGTTCATGCATGTTAAGGGGGATGATGCTGGGTTACCACGCCAGGGCTGGAGCCGCTGTGACGGTCCTGATCGTGGCAGTCACGGTAGGTCTGGCACCGTCGGGGGCGGCCCAAGGGGCGCCGCGCGGCCAGGCGAGCCGGGTTGCCGTGCTCACCGGGGCGGAGTCCCTGAACGCCACCGAGGCGCGGTACCGGATCAAGGGCACCGACCTGGGGATCATGTGGGCTGACGAGCGGGGGCGGATCCTGGTCGCCTTCGGTGACACCTTCGGCGCCGGGTGGACTGGTCCGGGCAGCGAGGTGGGGAACCCGGCCGCGGTCGATTGGCGGTCGAACACGCTGGCTCGCAGCAGCAACCGGAACCCGGCCGATGGCATGGTCTTCGACGGCTTCGTCACGGACTATCCCGGCCATGCCAAGGAACTGCTGCCGTCACTGAAGCGGGATAATGGCGAGATCAGCAAGATCCCGACTGGCGGTGTGAACGTCGGCGGGCGCAACTACCTGGCGTACATGTCGGTGCGTCACTTCGGCCAACCTGGGCGGTGGATCACGAACTACAGTGGCATCGCCTACTCCGACGACGGTGGCCAGACCTGGGTAAACGCCCCCAGCGCGCTGCGGCCGAACGTCCCGGGCATCGATGAGAACTTCCAGATGGTCACCTATGCCCGGCGAGACGGCTTCGTTTACGCCTTCGGCACGCCCAACGGCCGCTTCGGCAACGCGTATCTCGCCCGAGTGCCCGAGCAGCGGCTGCTGGACAAGCCCGCCTACGAATACTGGACCGGGAAAGCCTGGCAGCCAGGCAGCAGCGCGATCGCGGCTCCGATCGTGGCGGGGCCCGTGGGGGAGCTGTCAGTCCGCTACGACCAGACCCTCGCCAGCTGGGAGATGATGACCATGGACGAGTCGCGCGGGGCAATCGTGGTCCGGCTGGCGTCGCAGCCGACCGGACCGTGGGGCGCGCCGATACCGGTAGCCACCTCCCACCAGTACCCGAGCCTTTACGGAGGTTTCCTGCACCCGGACTCGAAGGGGTCTGACATCTACTTCACGATGACCCAATACGACCGCTACAACGTCTCGCTGATGCACGCCACCCTGCCGACCAGCGCACCGGCGCCTTCATAAATTTCAGGTCACCGACACCGGCCAGCACACCCAGCCGCTGGCTGGGCTCGTAGCCCCGCCAGCGACCCAGCGCCGGGGCTGCGGCCTGTGGATGGCCCATCAACTCTGCGATCAGGTCTACTTGTGGTCCCACCTCACCACCATCCGGCTCCAGATGGACCGAACCTAAGGCTAGAGAGCGCATGGTCTCCTCCGAGCCCCCGCCCGCTCGTCGTGGACGTTCCTGGCGCCTTACCCCACCCTCGCGCAGGACTGTGGCGGGGCTGGTAGTCGTCGTGGCCGCCTTCATCGCCCTGGCTGTCCTCGTGGCCCTCAGGTGGAGCCCGCTGATCAGGGTCGACCAGGCTGGGGAACTGGCCGCCCACCGCGATGTGCTGGCTCACCCGTGGCTGCTGGCTGGTGCCGGCGTCGTCACGACGATCGGTAGCCCCCTGACGGTGGACGTGGTCACCGTCGCGGTCGGGCTGATCCTGCTCGTAGGTCGGCGGGTCCGCGCCGTACTGTATCTGCTGGTGGTCCGCTTCGCGGAGCTCGGTGTGGAAACCGGCGTCAAGCACGTGATGCACCGGCCCCGGCCCACCTGGCCCGACCCGGTCGCGCACGCCGGCGGCTTCAGTTTCCCCTCCGGCCACGCCGGTGGCTCGGCTGCCGTCTATGGCGCCGTGCTCGTCCTCGCCCTGACCGCCACCCGGCGCCCGGCGCGGCCCGCAGTTGGTGTGCTCGGCGTCCTGGTGGCCGTCTTGGTGGCTGCGGTCGCCGCGTCCCGGGTCCTGCTCGGCGTGCACTACCCCAGTGACGTCACCGCCGGGGTGCTGCTCGGGGTGGCCTGCCTGCTCGCCGCCCGCCCCCTCCAGCAACTACCGCCCCTGGTGTCACACTCTTCCTGACATCAGCTCACTATTCGGAGCGCTGAAGGCAACTTCCCAGGAGCGATGCGTGTCGTATTTGTTGGGTGTTCCGGTGGGTGGGGGTACCGGTGATGTTGTGGTGTTTGAGGTTGACCGTAGTGAGGTGCCGGATGATCTGGTTCTCGCTTCGCCTGAGCCGGGGAAGGTGGCGGCCCGGGCACGCGTGACGTTGGAGGAAGCCCTCGCCGACGTCAAGCCGTCATTAGCCAAGATCATTGGTGTGTTGCGGGAGATGACGCCGGGGGAGATGACGGTGGAGTTCGGGGTGAAGCTGGGGGGCGAGACCGGCGTGATCATCGCTAAGGGCACCGCGGAAGTGAACTTCAAAGTTACGATGTCCTGGAAGGCAGATACGTCACCGAAGTGAGGGTAGCCGGTATTGCATGCCAGGCGGGAGGGGTTCGTCGTCCGGGTGCTGCGCACCGGGTCGGCGCTGCCGGCCGGGGTCGGGTTCGTGGTTGGTGATCGGCATGTCCTGACGTGCGCGCATGTGGTGAATGCGGCGTTGGGTCGGGCGCAGCGGGATCAGGAGGCGCCGGGGGAGCAGGTGCGGGTGCAGGTGGAGTTTCCGCTGCTGGGTGATCCGGAGGGGGCGCCGTTGCGGAATTGTCGGGTGCAGGTGTGGGTGCCGCCGCCGGTCTTGGGTGTCGCGGGTGGGGATGTGGCTGGTCTGGTTTTGGTGGGGGAGGGTCTGCCGGCGGGGGCGGGTCCGGCGCGGTTGGCCGAGGCGGTGGATGTCCGGGACGCGGAGGTCGATCTGTTCGGTTATCCGGGTGAGCCGCTGCGGCGGGACGGGGCGTGGGCGTGCTGCCGGCTGGGTGGTGCGGTCGGCGGCGGGATGATCCAGCTGGATGCGGACAGCGAGGCGGCTTTTCGCGCGCAGCCTGGGTACAGCGGTTCCCCGGCCGTGGTGGCCGATGGTGTGGGGGATGCTGTGGTGGGGATGCTGGCCGTGGCGAGTCGGGATGCGGAGGTCCGGGACGCCTACGCGATTCCGGTGGCCCGCCTGGTGGATGCCTGGCCGGAGGTGCTGGAGAGCGTGCCGGCCTGCCCGTACCGGGGCTTGTTGCCCTTTCGAGCCGAGGATGCCGAGACGGGGTTGTTCGTCGGGCGGGAAGAGGAGGCTGCTCCGGCTTCGGCGGATGGTGGACGAGCGTGCCCTGGTGGTGGTGGTCGGGCCGTCGGGGGTGGGCAAGTCTTCGCTGGTTAATGCTGGGTTGCTGCCCGCGCTGCTGGGTACGGAACGAGTGGGCCGTGGCGACGTTCCGGCCCGGGGAGACGCCGTTTTTCGCGGTGGCCAGGGCGCTGTATGAGCTGGAGGCGCCCGACCAAGGCACTGAGCACCACCGCCGTCGATCGGCGCGGTGAGCAGGTCCGGGACGAAGGATTGGCGGGGGTGGCGGGCAAGCTGAGCGTGCTGCTGGGCGGGCGCCGCATCCTGCTCCACGCCGACCAGTTCGAGGAAATGCTCACCACCTGCCCGGTCGGGGAAAGAGCTGAGTTCCTGGACCGGGTGTTGCCCGCCGCGAGCGTCGATGATGTGCCCTACCGGCTGGTGTGTACGTTGCGGGCCGATTTCTTGCAGCCGCTGCTGGACCACGCCGACGTCGGACCCCGGCTGCAGGACCGACTGTTGCCCCTGTCCCCGATGGGCGTGGCGACGTTGGAGCGCGCGGTGAGCGAACCGGCGCGGGTGCGCGGTGTGCGGTATGACGACGGGCTGGCCAGACAGATCGCGATTGATGCGGCCGGGGGTGGTGGTGGTTTGCCGTTGATGGAGTTCGCGCTGACCGAGCTGTGGGACGCGCCAGCGGCGGCGGCGGCTGACGTTCGCCGACTACCACGGCCTCGGCGGTGTCGCCGGAGCCCTCGACCGGTACGCCGAAGAGGTCTTTGCTGAGTTGGAGGAACGCGGGCTCGGCGACCGGGTCCGGCGGGTGATGCTGGCCCTGGTCCGCAGCCGGGAGGGAGCCGCGCAGGCAACCCGGCGTGTCGTGGGACGAGACCGTCTCGCCCAGGACTGGCCCGTGGTCGAAGAGTTGGCACGCCGGCGCCTGCTGATGATCGGCGACTGATGATGGACGAGGACACCACCGGAGGTGGTGCGACGGCGGAGCTGGCGCACGAGGCGCTGATCCGATCCTGGTCGCGGTTCGCCCGCTGGCTGGACGCTGACGCGGGCTTCCAACGCTGGCTGGTCACCATGGAAGACCTCGTAGTCTATAACGAGTTGCTCCCCGAGGCGCGCATCAGCGAGGCGGAACACTGGTTAGCCGAACGGCCAGATGACATCCCCACCGAAGTCCGCGAACTGGTCGAACGCAGCAAAACCCTTCTGCTCCAGCGGATCGCGGAGCTGAGAGGAAGCGCGTAACCGCGCCGAGGAAGCAGCCCACCAAGCCGAGGAAGCTCTCCACCAAGCAGAGGAAGCTCGCCACCAGGTCGAGGAAGCAGCCCGCCAAAGGACCCGCCGCCAGCGCCAGTTTATCGCTGCCCTGACCACGCTGCTCGTGATCGCCGTCGGCGGTGTCCTGTCGCGTTTTCCGAACAGCGGTCCGCAGTCCACCAGCGCGATGTCGCGATCTCCCGCCAGGTCGCCGACGAAGCTAACATCATCACTGCGCTCTCAACCCCGCCCTTGGCCATGCAGCTCAGCCTGGCCGCTTACCGGATTGCTCCCACCCCAGAGGCCCTCGGCAGTCTGCTCAGCGCTTCCACGCTTCTATGCCGCCACGCGTGCTCGGCAATAATGGCGGCATCCTTGCTGTGGCCATCAGCCCCAATAGGCATACCCTGGCCGTCGGCTCCGCACGACCACACCAGGCGCCTTTATGATATCAGTGATGCCAAGGAGCCCATTTTTCTGTGCAGCCTCACCGGCCACACCACCGACGTCCGCGCGGTGGCGTTCAGCCCGGATGGGCGCACCCTGGCCAGCGGCAGCGGCGACAGAACGGTGCGGTTGTGGGATGTGACTGATCCCCGCCATCCGGCAGCGTTGGCGCCCCTGACCGGCCACACCAACAGCGTCTGCGGGGTGGCGTTCAGTCCGGACGGGCGCACCCTGGCCAGCGGCAGCCGTGACAGACCGTGCGGTTGTGGGATGTGACTGATCCCCGCCATCCGGCAGCGTTGGCGCCCCTGACCGGCCACACCAACGCCGTCTACCTCGGTGGCGTTCAGCCCGGATGGGCACACCCTGGCCAGCGGCAGCGACGACAATACGGCGCGGTTGTGGGATGTCACTGACCCCCGCCACCCGGCAGCGTTGGCGCCCCTCACCGGCCACACCAACAGCGTCTACGCGGTGGCGTTCAGCCCGGATGGGCGCACCCTGGCCAGCGGCAGCCTCGACCAAACCGTGCGGCTGTGGGATATGACTGACCCTCGCCATCCCACAGCGCTGGCGCCCCTGACCGGCCACACCAACGACGTCTACTCGGTGGCGTTCAGCCCGGACGGGCACACCCTGGCCAGCGGCAGCATCGACACACGGTGCGGTTGTGGGATATGAGCGACCCCCATCAGCCCACATCGTTGGCGCCCTCTCACCGGCCACACCAACACTGTCCTCGCGGTGGCGTTCAGCCCCGACGGGCACACCCTGGCCAGCAGCAGCGCCGACCACACCGCGCGGCTGTGGGACCTCCATCCCGGCATCCCACCGTGGCGCCCCCACCGGCCACACCAACAGCGTTTTCGGGGTGGCGTTTAGTCCCGGACGGGCACACCCTGGCCACCGGCAGCTACGACACCACGCGCGGTTGTGGGATATCACCGACCCCCACCACCCCGTATCGTTGGCGCCCCTCACCGGCCACACCAGCGCCGTCAACGCGGTGGTGTTCAGCCCGGACGGGCACACCCTGGCCACCGGCAGCTGCGATGACACCGTGCGGTTGTGGGATATCAGCGACCCCCATCACCCCACGGCATTGGCGCACCCTCACCGGCCACACCAGCAACGTCCTCGCGGTGGCGTTCAGCCCCGACGGGCACACCCTGGCCACCGGCAGCAACGACAAACGGCGCGGCTGTGGGATGTGACCGACCCCCGCCACCCCACAGCACTGGCGCCCCTGACCGGCCACACCAGCAACGTCTCTCGGTGGCGTTCAGCCCGGATGGGCGCATCCTGGCCACCGGCAGCGCCGATGACACCGTGCGGTTGTGGGATATCACCGATCCCCACCACCCCACGCCGCTGGCGCACCCTCACCGGCCACACCGGCAACGTCCCCCGGGTGGCGTTCAGCCCTGATGGGCACACCCTGGCCACCGGCAGCTTCGACAATACCGTGCGGCTGTGGGACGTGACCGACCCCCGCCATCCCACCTCACTCGCCACCCTCACCGGCCACACCAACGCCGTCAACTCGGTGGCGTTCAGCCCTGATGGGCGCACCCTGGCCATGGCAGCGGCGATGACACCGCGCGGCTGTGGGACATGAGCGACCCCCATCACCCGACTTCACTCGCCACCCTCACCGGCCACACCAACATCGTCTACACGGTGGTGTTTAGCCCCGACCGGCACACCCTGGCCACCGGCAGCGGCGATGACACCGCGCGGTTGTGGGAAACCAACGTCGATCGTGTCGCCACTCGAATCTGTAGCACCACTCCCACTATCACCGAGAGTGAGTGGAATCACTACCTGCCCGGCCCGGAGTACCAGCCCCCCTGCCCGTGAGCCACCCACTCGGCCGCACCGATGACGCGGGTTATGATCAAATCAACCCCACGAAGACAAGGAACCTCGGAACGGGGCCTAACCAGTGCCATATGCTGGGAGGCATACACCAGGGCGCCCGATCGCGGTGCACCTGATTGCGGGACTGGGATGGGGGCGACCGTGCGGGCTTCCGGAACTTCGGCAGGTATTACGGCACAGCCACCCGTAGACCACCGGACGGAACCGGACGCAGTCGGACTGGACGAAGATCGGCCCCTGACCGTCTAGCTGCTGGTCAGGGGACGATCTGACTGGTATGGCGGGTCAAGGATTCGAACCTTGGAAGGCGTCAGCCGACGGATTAGCCATGTCAGCGCCGCCAGGATCCGGGGTGAGCTTCCCCCCGTAGCACGGACACCCGACTGAGGTGGCCTCGGCCACCAGGAAGGATGCCCCCTCCTCACCCTGCCGAGTTCCGTCGTCGTGCCGGTGAGCTGGCTCGTGAGCGGACCACACCGATCGCTGAGGTGGCGAAGGACTGACGAATTTCTCCAGTCGTGCCTGCGGAAGTGGTTGGCCCAAGCCGACGCTGGTGGGCGTGGTAGTGAGACGCGACTGACCAGCGCCCAGAAACAGGAGTTGGTCCAGCTGCGACGGGATAAGCGCAGGCTCGAACTCGAGGTGGAGATCCTCAAGCGCGCCGCCGTGTACTTCGCCCGTGAAAACATGCTCCCAAACTGATCTACCCGCTGGTCCATGAACTCGCCGTAGCTATTCAGCAGGGTTGGGCCGCTGGTGGTAGCCAGGCTCCGGTGGTGAACAGTTGGTAGAGGATGTCGTAGTGGTCCAGTCCCCACTTGGTGGCGGTGGATAGGTAGGACTGCACGATGGTGAAGTCGGTGAGTCCTTGCAGGGTTCGCCAGGCGCCGCCGGAGGTGCGTTGCTGGATCTTGACGGGTCGGACGTCCCTTTCTGCTTGGTTTTGTTGGTGAAGGGCACGGCAAGGTCAACCACGAAGCGCGGGATCATGTCTTCGTGCGTGCGGAAGCGCTGGGCCAGTGTCAGCGCGTCGGCGGCCAGCGGTCCGGCGCGGGCGCTGTTGGTGGTGATGCCCAGGGCGGTGGCGCCGCGGTAGCGGTTGCGGATCGTGGCCAGTGTCTGGGGGTCCAGGGTGGTCTGCCCGGCGGCGCGGGCGGCTGCGGCGGCGGTGTTCGCCTCGGTCAGAGTGGTGGCCATCGCGGCCGCCCACAGCTGTGTTTCGGGGTCGGCGGTGTGGATCGCGCGAAGATCACGAAGGAGGTGCGCGCCGCACCAGGCGTGGTGCGCGTCGATCAGGTGGGTGTAGCCAGCGTAGCCATCGCGCACGATAGTGCCGGTGTACCCAGGCAGGATGGTCCCGGCGTCGATGTCGGCAGCGCTGCGCCCGCCGGTGTGCATCGCGGTCAGAAACGGGGTGGCTGCGACGTGCACATACTCCAGCCCACCCGCAGCACGGCCGGGGGTCTCATCCACGTGGAGCACCCCCACGCCGCGCAGCAGCTCGTGTACCCGGTGCAGGAACGTGAACTCAAGCAGCTGGGCGGCCCGATGCCGGATGGCGGCCACAAAACCGGTCGAGACCCCCACCCCGAGCATCGAGCGCATCAGGTGCGCGGCGCGGGCCACCGGGGAGGTAATGAACACACACCAGCTCCGCGGCGCGGCCCATACCGCACACGGGGGGGCGCACACCCCGGCGCAGCCCCGCTGGCCCGACTTCCGCACCCGGGGCAGGCCCTGGTGAGGATCTGGTACCCGGTCACCTGCGGCGTCGGCGGCGGTGGCACCTCCACCACCTGCCGGCGCCGCACTCCGAGCACCGGCGCCCCCGACACATCCGCACCGCAGCTACCGCAGCAGCCCGGATCGCGGATGATGATCTCATCCGGGTCATCCACCAGCGGCATCGTCGATCCCGGATCCCCGGGCTGCTTACCCGGCCGGCGCCCTGAGGAGCTCCGCGAGGAACGCCGCGTCGGCTTGCGATACGGCGAATCCGACGACGGTGGCCGACCCGAGGTCAACGAGTCGGCACCCAGCCGCCGCTCCAACTCCGCGATCCGCCGCTCCGTAGCAGGAATCTGGTGATCCTTGGCCGCGATCACCTCCCGCAGAGCCGCGTTGGCCTCCGCCAACTCCACGACCAGCGCGCGCAGCTCCTCCACCGAGGTGGGAAGGCTCGCAGCCGGACCGCCGGACACACCACCACATGATCAGCATCAGCCAACAAAGATCAAGCCGACACACCGCAGCCCTCACAGACAGCTCAGCAGCTACTCCCGTCCCGGGCCTGCTGAATAGCTACAACTCGCCGACGACGAGATCGATGTCGCGGTGGCCTGTCGGGTACTGACCGTGTCACGATCAGGCTACTACGACTGGCTTTCTCGGTGCCCCCCTCACTACGCGACCAGAAGAATGAATACTTGCTCAAACACATTAAACAGGTTCACGCCGACTCCCGGGAAACGTACGGTTCGCTGCGGGTCCATGCCGAACTGACGCTTGGGGGTGGGCTGTTGGTAAGCGGGTCGCCCGACTCCTGCGCGCGGCCGGCATCCAGGGCCTCTACCGGCGCCGACGCCGCAGCTGCACCCTGCGCGACCCGGCCGCCGATCCCAGCTCGGACCTGGTCGCGCGCCAGTTCACCGTTGACGAGCCGAACCGGTCATGGGTCACCGATATCACCGAGCACCCCGCTGCAGAAGGCAAGGTATAGTGCGCGGCCGTCATGGACGCCTATTCCCGGCTCATCGTCGACTGGTCCATTGTCGAACATATGCGCACCGAACTCGTCACCGACGCGCTCGCCCGTGGCCATCATCCGCCGCCAACCCGACAAGCGATCCGGCGACGACCGAACAATACTCCACGCCGACCACGGTTGCCAAGACACATCCTGGGCGTTCAGACAACGTCTGCGCGCCGCCGGACTACTCGCCTCGATGGGTACCGTCGGCGACTGCGACGACAACGCCAGGATGGAATCCTTCTGGGGCACGATGAAACTTGAACTACTCAACACGAAATCATGGCAGACCCGCGACGAACTTGCCAACGCCATTCGTCGAGTGGATAGAATGCTGGTGCAACCCACAAAGACGCCATTCCAGCATCGGAATGCACAGCCCCGTCACCTTCGAGACCCTCCACACCGGGCCAGACCAAGATCACTGACCCCACACCGGAGGTGGCCGTGCTACGGGGGGAACCTCAGTGACGATGATACGGTGCGGTTGTGGGACACCGACCCCAACGAGGCCGCTAAGAATGTCTGCTCCCTGATCGTCACCCACCTCACCCCTACCCAGTGGCAACAATACGTCCCCGACCTACCCTATAGACGGCCCTGCTAGCGTTCTTTGTTATCGAGAACGCCAAACCCCGGCTACCCCCGGTTTCCCAGTGACGCGCGAACGCCGGCCGACTTGCCAGTCTGTTCTGCCCTTCAGCTTACTGAAAAGCATGTCTCCAGTTCATGTCAGTGCACCTTATCGAGGGGTTCTGGCCATCGGACCGGTATAGCGTCGCGGCTACTTGTGGCAACTGTCGCGTCCGGGCCGGAGGGGAAGGGCAGTGGCTGATGAGCAGTTCTGGGACCACGCGTCGGCGGCGGATCATAGTCGGTGGCGGATCATGATGGGAGTTGCGCTGGCCGCCACCCTCGCGCTGAGCGGTGCCGCGCTGGCCGTGGGACTTCACCACGCCGGACCCGGAGATGACGGCCCTGGAGATGACGGCACGGGGGTGACCCCGATCGGCTACACGGTCACCCCGGCCGGGAAGCAGACCAACCTCGGTGATCTCCCACTGGGTGCCGTGAGCTCGCCGGACGGCCGCTGGCTAGTGGTCAGCAATGACGGGCAAGGCGCGCAGTCTCTGCAGGTTATCGACACCACGACCAGCAAGGTGACCCAGACGCTGTCCTACCCGGCGCCCCAGGCGCTGTTCGTCGGCCTGGCTTTCACCCAGGACGGCAAGACGCTGTACGCCAGCGGCGGCGGTAACAACCTCATCCGCCGCTACACGGTCACCGGCGGCACGCTCACCGAGGGCACGCCACTCTCGTTGCCGACCACCAACCCAGCCGGAGCGAAGATCAACCTGTTGCCGGCGGGCATCGCGCTCACCCCAGACGGGCACCGGCTGCTGATTGCCGACCAGCAGGCCGACGCGTTCTCCGTCGTCGACCTGCCGACCGGCACGGTGCACACCACCGCCGCTGGGCACCGTCCCTACGCAGTGCTGGCTTCGGCCGACGGGCACCGTGCCTACGTCACCAACCAGGGCGGCAACACCGTCTCGGTGCTTGACCTCACCGGCCCTGAGCCAGCTGAGCAGAAGACGATCACTGTCGGCACGCACCCCAACAAGGCGGTGGCCTCAGCCGACGGGCGCACCCTCTACGTGGCGGGTGGCGACTCCGACGAGATCAGCGTGATCGACGCCGCCACGGTGGCGGTGACCCGTACCATCAGCCTCGCCCCTTACCGGGGTGCGCAGGTCGGCAGCAACCCCGATGCGCTGGCGTTGTCGCTGGACGGGCGCACGCTCTACGTCGCCAACGCAGGCAACAACGACGTCGCCGTCATCGACCTGGAATCGGGACGCGTCACCGGCCTCATCCCGACCGCCTGGTATCCCACCGCGCTGGTCACAGGCGACCGGGCGCTGTTCATCACCAACGGCAAGGGCCTGGGCGCCGGGCCTAACAACGGGCCAGGCCACCCCAACCCGTACGACTCCAAGACCCCCACGCCCAACCAATACGCCGGCTCGATGATGGTCGGCACGCTGTCCACTGTGCAGATCCCCGCAGGGAACGGTCAGCTCAAGACATGGACCGAGCAGGTGGCCCGCAATGACGGGTTCGACTCGCACGGCGACGTCCGCGCCGAGGGCCATGCGTCGAGCATCGTGCCGCGCCATGCTGGGGAGCGTAGCCCGATCCAGCACGTGATCTACGTGGTCAAGGAGAACCGGACCTACGACCAGGTGTTCGGCAGCCTGGGCAAGGGCAACGGTGACCCCACGCTGAACCTCTTCGGTCCGGAGTCCGCGCCCAACGCCCGTGCGCTGGAGAGCGAGTACGCCACCCTGGACAACTTCTACGCCGACGCCGAGGTCAGCGCCCAGGGCTGGAACTGGACTGTCGCGGCCAACTCCAACCCCTACTCCGAGCAGGCGTGGCCGGGCAACTACTCCGCTCGGGGCGCTCCCTACCCGTCGGAGAGCAGCGACCCGGCGATCGCCCCGAACCGCGACCCGGCCCAGGCCTACATCTGGGACCGGCTGGCCGCAGCCAAGATCTCCTTCCGTAACTACGGCTTCTACGTCCAGACCCAACCTGACGGCAGCTCCAAGGCCACCGATCCGGTGCTCGACGCCAACACCGACCACGCGTTCCGTGGCTTCGACCTATCCTGCCCGGACAGCCCGAATAGCTTCACCCCACGCATCGCGAACTGCGGCTCGCCCCGGTTCGCCGAGTGGAAGAAGGAGTTCAACGGCTATGTCAAGGGCAACAACCTGCCCACCGTCGAACTGCTCCGCCTTCCCAATGACCACAACGCGGGCACCAAGCGCGGCGCCCCCACCCCGCGGGCCTACATCGCTGACAACGACTGGGCACTCGGCCAGGTCGTGGACGCCGTATCGCACTCGAAGTACTGGGCCAGCACCGCCATCTTCGTCACCGAGGACGACGCCCAGGACGGGCCTGACCACGTCGATGCGCACCGTACCGTGGCCGAGGTGATCAGCCCCTACACCAGGACCGGGCGGGTGGACGCCACCTTCTACAGCACCGCCTCGATGCTGCGGACCATGGAGCTCATCGTGGGCCTGCGCCCGCTGACCCAGTTCGACGCCTACGCCACCCCGATGCTCGCCGTCTTCGGCACCAGGCCCGACCTCACCCCCTACACCGCGACGAAGCCGACCCAGGACCTGCGCGAGGTCAACCCGGTCAACGCCCCGTTCTCGGCCCAGTCCGAGCTGCAGGACCTGACCAAGGAAGACCAGATCAACATGCAGCAGTTCAACCAGGCGATCTGGGCCAGCGTGAAGGGTACCGACACACCCATGCCTGCTCCCCAGCACACCGTGTTCCCCGCCCCGGCGGTCGAACAAGCCGCGACGACGCCGGCCCACCCCGGCGCTGCCGCGCAGGGCCCGGACCCGGACGACGGTCACTAACCCTCGCTCACCGGCCGCCGCTGGGTGTTCATGTCGCTGTGGGCTCGGCGGAGCGCCGTACGGTGTCGATGAGGATGTCGAGCAGGTGGCGGCGGGTCTGCGGGCCCATGCTGGTGAGCGCTGCGTGCAGGCGTCTGGCGGTGTCCGGGTCGGTGTCGCCGGTGATCGGTTTGGCGGCGGTGGTGAGGGTCAGCTGGACGCGTTGACGGTTGTGCGGGTCCGGAGTGCGGCACACGAGGCCGGCGTGGGTCAGCCGGTTGACCATCGCGGAGGTGGCCGGCGGTCTGGTGCCCAGGGCTTGGGCCAGGTCGGTGAGGGTGACCGGTGCTAGCGCGCTGATGAGGTGCAGCGCGGTGAGCTGTAACAGCGTCATCCCGCGGCCCGCCCAGACGGCGGAGCTGGCGGCGACCACCGCCCGCAGGTGAGTGACGAGCCAGTCGACATCCTTCGCCGTCACCACCTTCGCGGACTGGTCATCGGTTGTGCGCTGACCGCTCGATCGGCGACGCCTGTGGCCGTCATCATCCACGCGGCAGATTCAACCATGGATGGAAGCCGTGCGGTCATACACGCTATGACGTTCCGGTGGACCCGGGAGGGTGAGCAGTAGCCTGGCGCTCGCACCCCTCACCGGAGGGTTCCGCCCCGGGGCGAGGGTCCCGGGGCATCGGTGAGGGCACTCCCTTACTCCGGTGAATGAAGTTGGTGCTCTGTGGACGCTGAGGACGCGCAGGCGATCGGTGCGCGCGCTCGCATGATCCGCCGTCGTCGTGGGCTGAGCCTCGCCGTGGCGGCTGGACTCGCCGGTATCACCAAGACCTACTTGTCGATGTTGGAATTGGGCCAGCGCGGGTTCAACCGGCGGGGCCTGATCGAGGACCTCGCCGAGGCGCTGGGTTGCTCAGTGGCTGACCTGACCGGCCAGCCGTACCTGGCGCCCGACCGGGCGACCGCTGAGGGGCGAGAAGCGTTGCCCGGCATCAGTCTGGCGCTCAACGACGTCGGACCCGACGAGGTTCCGGACGTCACACCGCGACCGCTCGAGGAGCTGGTGGCCTGGGCCACCAGCGCGAACGAGCATCGTGACCAGGGTCGGTTCTCGCTGGCGGGGCGTGATCTGGGCACGCTGCTGACCGAGTTGCAGGCGCATGCGCTGACGGCCGGAGGCACCGATCGCGACCGCGCGTTCACAGCGCTTGTGCAGTCGTGCGTCGTGGCGGGCGACGTCGCGAACCGGCTTGCCGGCAATGGTGACCTGTCAGTCTCGGCGACCGGACGTGGATATGATATGGCCTGTCGTCATGGCGACCCCGGGCTGATCGGCCTCGCTCGTTGGATTTGGGCGATAAGGCTGGTGGAGTTCGGTGCGCGTGGCCGCGCGTCGCGGGTGCTCGCTGCCGGGATTGACGAGCTGGGGCCATCCGCTCGCCTGCGCAGTGCGGACACGCTGCCTGCGGAGATGCTCGGCTTTCTGCATTTGGTGTCGGCGCAGCGCGCGGCGCGGGACAAGCAGAATGACGATGCGCAGGCGTATCTGGCCGAGGCTGAGGGGATCGCCGCGCGGATCGGGGAGTGCAATGGGATGTGTATGCACTTCGGTCCTACCAATGTCGCGGTGTGGCGGTTGGGGATTGGTATCGAGATGGGGGAGGGCGGCCGGGCCTATGAGTTGGCTACCCGGATGTCGCTGGACGTGGCCGCGCTCAACAGTCAGGAGAGATCCGCGGCGCTGTATTTCGATCTGGCTCGGGCGCTGGTGCAGGACGGACCGAACCGTGACGCGGAGGCGATCCGTCATCTGGATACCGCGGATCGGCTCGCGCCGACCCGTATCCGTAACGACCCCATTGCCCGGGAGCTAGTCGTCACGCTGGACCGCCGTGCCCCGCGTCGGGTGTGGGAGTTGGACAGCTTGCGTCACCGCTTCGGAGTCGGTGGTCCACGGCGTGTGGACACCTAGCCATCCATCTCACCGCATTATCTGCTGGTGACCAACGGCACTAACGACGTACCAGCGACGCAACCGGCCAGCGGCAATCCTCGAACGATCCCCGTCACGGAAGGCGCGACCGCGGGCGCTTCTCGCGATAACCGTAAGGCGATCCCAATCAGCTGTGCGCTGCACCGGGGTCCGAGGGGTTTCGCCAACCTGGTGGTGGAGCGCAAGCTCAACGGTGAGATTGTGCTCGACCCGCATGTGACCGGCGCGTGCGTGATCATCCTCGACGAGGACGCCGCGACGGCACTGTTCGAGGTTCTCCGGACGTGGCTGCGCCGATGAGCGGCACCCGGCCACCGTGAGCGCTGTCGTCTGATTTTCCTTGCGGACTTCACAGTGCTGGCGGTGGGCGCTCGGTCAGGTCGTGACCCTGGCCACCGACGCCCACGCGCTGACCGACGAGCAACTACGGGACCGGCTGGCCCCGATGGCCGACCGGGTACACCAGTTCCCAGGACCCGGGGCCGTTCAGTGCTGCTCGCTGCTCGCGCACCGACCGGTCGCATTTCGAATGGAC
This sequence comes from uncultured Actinomycetota bacterium, assembly GCA_963822695.1. Lineage (GTDB taxonomy): Bacteria > Actinomycetota > Actinomycetes > Mycobacteriales > Pseudonocardiaceae. The sequence continues at coordinate 1,436 of CAWGJH010000003.1, read as the reverse complement.
CCCATGTGATACTGCAGCCGGTTGTGAATTCCGCATCGATGACGAACGAGAACGGCGCCGACGAATCCGGCGACGGTCTTGATGACGTCGAGCGGGTCGATGGTGAGAACATCGTCGCGATGATCATCCGTGCCCGGCGGACCCAGGAGGGTGGCCAGTAAGGGTTTAGCGAGGAGAGGGGTGTCGTGGACGGTGACGACGACGCGCGAACGATCGGAGCGCGCGCTCGTATGATCCGTCGTCGTCGCGGGTTGAGCCTCGCCGTGGCGGCTGGACTTGCCGGTATCACCAAGACCTACTTGTCGATGTTGGAATTGGGGCAACGTGGGTTCAACCGGCGGGGCCTGATCGAGGACCTCGCCGAGGCGCTGGGCTGCTCAGTGGCTGACCTGACTGGGCAGCTCTATCTGCCACCGGATCGGGAGAGCGCTCGTGCCAAGATGGTGATCGCTCAGATCGAGCGCGGGCTCAACGAGGCCACCCTTGAGGATGTGCCGGATCTGCGGCCGCGCCCTCTGGACGCACTCGATGGCTGGGTGAGATCGGCTGTGGAGCTGCGGGACGCGGCCGACTACCGGTCCTCGGGCGAAGGCATCGACACTGAATTGATCGAGCTGCAGGTTCACCTGGCCACCGGCCACGGCCGGGAGCGGCGGCGTGCGGCCGAACTGCTCACCCAGGTCGCCTATCACGCGTTCGTACTAGCAACCACATTCAGGTACCTGCATCTTGCGCAGCTGGCAGCGCAGCGTGCCCTCGACGCGGCCCGGATCACCGAGCGGCCCGAGCTGGAGGCGTTCGCCATGTTTGCTCGGGCGCCGTCGGTGGCGCGCGCTGGCGGTCGGCGCCGCGCGGCGCGAATGCTGGACCGCGCGCTCGATGATGCGCAACAGTTGACCACCATCAGGAACGGCGACACCCTTGGCGCCGAGATGTTCGGGCTGCTACACCTCATGGACGCCCACTTCGCGGCCCGGGACAGCGATGCCGATGCCGCTGCCGACCACCTTGATGAGGCAGTCCGGGTCGCCATGCTCACCGGTGAGCGCAACGGATTGGGGCAGCACTTTGGACCCACCAACGTCAACGTGTGGCGCGTCTCCATCGGTGTGAGACTCGGGCAAGGCCCCGCGGCTGCCGAGCGTGTCGAGCGCGAACCGATAGACCTGGACACCCTCGGCAGCAAGGACCGCATCGCGGCGCTGCACTTCGAGCTCGCACGATCCTGGGCGCAGGCCGAGGGGGATAGAGACAGCGAGGCCATGAGGCACCTGGACACCGCCGACCGGATCGCGCCCACCCGAATCCGTAACGACCCGATCGCCCGGGAGCTAGCCGTCACGCTGGATCGTCGTGCCCCGCGTCAGGTGTGGGAGTTGGACAGCTTGCGTAACCGTTTCGGGGTCGGCGGTCCACGGTGTGTGGACAACTAGCCG
>CAWGJH010000002.1:0-200018 GCA_963822695.1 uncultured Actinomycetota bacterium | reverse complement strand
CCGACCGTGAACTGCTTGCGCTCCTGCTGGGTTCGGGAGCGCGCGGGCTGGACGCCGTGGGGCTGGCAGGGCAATTGATTGCGAGCCAAGGCGGTTTGCGTCGGTTAGCGCAGGCGCCGCCGCATGCGCTGGTGGGCCTGCTCGGCGTCGGCCCGGCAAAGGCGGCCAGGGTGGCGGCCGCGTTCCAGCTCGCGCGGCGCGCACTAGCGGAGGAGCAGCCCGCACGCCGCAGGATTGTGGCGACAGCTGACGTCGCCGCGTGTGCCGCGCCCCTTCTGCGAGGGCTCAGACACGAGCGGGTCGTGGTCGTCGTCTGCGACAACGCGGGCGCAGTGTTGCGTACGCTCCGCCTGATCGAGGGCGGCACGGACCGCAGCCTTATCCCCATACGCGATGTCCTCGGCGCGGTCCTCGCCACGGGCGGCGCGTCATTCGCCGTGGCTCACAACCACCCCTCCGGCGACCTCACCCCGAGCGCTCTTGACCGCCAGATCACCGCTCGCTTGCGGGAGGCCGCCGAGGTGGTCGGGGTACGTTTCCTAGACCACGTGGTGGTGACAGACGACGCCTGGCGGCGGGTTACAGCTGACCCGTGAACGCGGCGTTCAGGATCGACGGCCGTAGAGCGTCCAGCGCGGGATCGGCATGTACCTTGCTGGCCTGTTCAGTGAACGAGTCGAGAATCCGGGCAACCCTGTCCTGTTCGGGACGTGGCGGCAGCGGGATCTCCAGGGCTTCGAACCGCTTGCGGCCAAGCGTGCGGTTGCGATCCGCACCGGCCGAGCATGCTGAGGCAATGAGCGCCTGGCCCCGTCGACTAAGCAGAAAGTGGCGCAGAAAGCTCACGTTCACGCGGTCGTCGGTCGGCAGGTAGAAGAAGAAGCGGTTCGAGGCGATGTACCGGGTGTCCTCCGGGCGGGTCACCGTAATGCCGCCTTCCCAGGCCATGAGGTTGCTGAGCGCGAGTGCCCCCGCGCAGAACTGGAAGTAGTTGAGTTTGCTGAGGTCCTGCCCTTTGGCGGGTGGATGGTGGATGAACCCTTTTCCGAAGAGCCTCAAATGACTTGATGCCGAGGGTCCTATTTCGATCAGCCGATCCTGGGGAAGCCTTGCCAATGAGTGATAGGCCGGGCTCGCTGAGAAAGTAGTAGAGCAAATAGCGAATGTCTAATTCTTTGTCGCGGGGGATGTAGAACAAGAATCGATTCGAAGCGATGGTGGTCGTGTCCGCCTCGCTAGTTAGTGCGATTGCCCCTTCCTAGCCCTTGATGTTGCTCAGCACTCGAGCGTTCGCTGGGACTCGGAAATAACGCAGCTTGCGGTCTCACGTGTTGCGTATCCTTTCGGGAACCGCTTGACGACGGACTCTTCCTCCTCACCACCGAACGGCGGGTTGGTGAGGATGGCATCCACGCGGTACCTCGGACTCGTCTCGTTTCGCATGCGTGTCAGTGCGTTGTCATGCGCGACCCGTGGCGTATCAACGTCGTGCAGAAGTAAGTTCATCATGCACAGTAGATACGGCAGAGGTTCCTTCTCGATTCCCCTGATGTTGTAGTGGAGTTGAGCTCGCTTGATCGAGCCGTTGGCGTGCTCTTTGAGGGCCTCGAAGGCGGCGACAGGAAAACCCCTGTTCCGCATGCCGGGTCCATCATGGATTCCCCTAGCTTGAGGAACGACCGCTCCACCATGAACCTAATGACCGGGCGTGGAGTGTAGAACTCACCTGCATCGCCTGCCGCGTCCCGCATCTCTTTCATGATGGTTTCGTAGACATATGCCATCGTGTGGACACTGTCGTCGGCCTGGAAGTCGATGCGATCGACGACATTCACCAGGTCGCGGAGCAACGTCCCGGAGAGCATTCGATTGTTTACGTCCTGAAAAATGGCGGAGATAACGTTGCGGGGGTCATCGTCGCCACTGCCCTTCAACTCGCGCAGATACGGCAGGAGGTCGCTGTTGACGAATTCGAGGGAGCGCCGTACGGGGATAGGGCTCAACCGCACGGCCCGGCCGGAGTCTTCACGTTTCCGATCTTTGACTGGGGATGATGGACCGGCACGACCAGCAGTAGCGACGGAATCCGGGATCGGTGAGGTCATCCGCGCGTACCACGTCGGCCCCGCACAGGGCGACGTAGCAACCAGTGCGGCTGGTGCCCACAGCGGCGGCGGCGGAGGTCAAGAGGTGGATGGTGCCGGTGCGCAGGTCCATCATGTCCACGGTGTGGCGCAGGGCCGCCCCGGTCCGGCGGCTCGTCAGCCGGTGTTGTGCCACCGGGCCTTGACCTTCGCGAGGAACGCAGCCCATGCGAGGCGACGGGGTCGGCCCTCGGCATGGATGACGCAGTTCTGGCAGTCCCGAATAGACGCCGTGGGGGTGGCCCCCGTGCTGACCACGGCGCCGCACAACGCGGGGTACCGGCCGGAGCGCCGATGCAGGGGAACAACCTCAATCCGAACGAGATGTCGTTGCCCCGTGCCGGTGTCCACCATCGACCGGGCCAGGGCCGGGCCGTTCATCGCGCGTGCCGTCCAGTCCGGCGCTGAGCGCCTGAGGGCACCACGGGCGACCGGGTGAAGAACCCTTGGAGGCCTAATTCGACGGTGTACCAGATTTTGCACGGAAAATGACGGCGCTTGACTGTCCAGCCACGTCGCCAGGTGTGTCGGCAAGCGTGACATCGGCCGGTGCGAGTGAGGAAATGGTGATCAATCAGCATGGCCCGCAGGGTGGCGACCAGGTCGGGACGCTCAGCGCTGTCCGTGAGGGCATCCCATACCGAGCGGACGTGGTGCAGCGCGTGGGGTCGCTCAGCGAGCCACGCGAGTGTCTGCTCTGAGAGTTGCATCGGGGGCAGTGACGAGGTGGTGGGCCTGACCTTCGGCATCGGGGTGGTCACTTCGTGGGTGGTCCCGGGCTGGTGGGTGTGGGTGGTGGTGGTCATCAGTCACCGTCGGGTGTGGTGTGAACGACCCGGACGAGGTCGGGCCGTATGGCGACTGTGTCGTCGCTGAACCGTACGTAGAGGAGACGGACTCCCCGACCAATAGCGTGGCCCTGCGTGTGTAGCCGGAAAGGCTGTGCCCCGTGCGCCTCATCCACCGCGACCTGGTGAACCCAGCCCTGAAAGGGAATAGGGGTGCCATCGACGTCACGCAGAACAGGAAGATTCGTGGCGTCCACCTCAGCGGTGGGCATCGCGGATGGTCTCCTCGGGTGTGAGTGGTGGCCCCGGCCACCGGAGTCGAAATGGGGGTCGTGAGTGGCTGGAACCGACCGGCCGCTGGGAGCATGACGGGGGCTGGGCTCCACCGGCGGCCGGCCGGGCTTCAGGGGGCGCCGATCTGCGCGTCGCGATCGGGGCATGGTCCGATAGGGGCCAGGTTGCTCATCACCCGCCGGTGGCCGCAGTCACCGACGTAGGTAATCCACGCCTGCGGGTCCGGTTCGTCGTCCGATTCGTTGTCGCCACTGCGCGGCGGGTGGATCTGCCCGGGAACCTCGCCATCGCGTGGTCGAACCGCAGCGCGGCGCATGCCCCGCGGGGCACCCCGGAGGGTTTCTCGTGCAGGGTGGTGACCATCATCAGCAGGTGCCCGCACTCGGCCTTCCGGACACCGAGGGCATGCTCGCCCACCTCGTTGATGGCGTGGCTGCGCCAGTCCAGCACGCTCAGGCCCCACCTCATGGCCGCGCTCACCGGAGGCTCCCGACGCGCGCTCGGCCCGCTGGGCCTCGGCGGTCCATTGGGCGGCTGCGCGCACGCACCCCGAGCAATACCGGACATCACACTCGCAGTCCTCCGGACAGGATGAGGGCGGAAGTCCCGACGTGGGCAGCAGCGCGCCGCACAGCGCCAGGTAACACCGATAGACATGCCCCTCGGTCAGCGCGTCGTCAGCCACCAGCAGGTGAAGGACACCCCATGGGTGCGGCGCGCTCACCGGGCACAGCCCAGGATGGACTCGGCCAGCGCGACCATCTCGACCTTGGACAGCCGCACTCCGGGCGCGCCCAGGCCGTGGATAGCCCAGGAGCCATCCGCCTCGTGGATGAAAACCAGCGGTGGGTGGCAGTCGGGTATGTCGATCACGGGTCAAACCATGGACGATCGGCCGGTAGCCGGCGTCCACAAGGTTGGACGCCATCCCCCGAATGGGCTACACCGGTAGACCTGCCCGGTAGGCCATTCCCCGCAGCTCCCGGCCTGATGCGTCCCGGCGAGACCGGGCCAGCAGCTCGCCGAGCACCTCGCGGACGAACGGATTGCGCTGCACCTCGTCCGGTGAGATCTTCTCGGCTCGACGCAGCGCTGCAACCGCGTCATCCCGGCGACGGATCCGAGCCAACGCCCGGCCGTAGTTCATCCAGTAGCCCGCTCGCCGCGACGATGCCTGGATCCGCTCCGGTGTCACGGTCTCGGCGAGCGCGACGGTCCGCTCGTAGTCCCTTCCTTCAAGGGCCGCTGTCATACGCCAGAGCGTGACGTTGGTGGGACCGAAGGACAGGGAGAACCGGTTGCCCTCCCCAGTGCGCTGGGCTAGGTCGGCGGCGTAGTCCAGGGCTGCTTCTACGTCGGTGGGACGCTGATCGGCGGCTGCGGTCAGCGAGGTGGACAGGGCCAGCATCCCGGCCAGTTCCGCGTCCGCGCCAGGGGTGACCCCCGCCCGGCGCACGACGCCATCGGCGAGGGCGAATGATCCGGAGGCGAGCAGCACATTGCTGAAACTGAACGCGGCCAGGCCCAAACTCACCGGATGGTCGAGGCGTTGCGCGGCGTCGTTGGCCAGTGACGCCGCGACCAGCCGTAGATCATCCGGTGCGCGCACGATGGCCAGATACGTACCCGTGCCCAAGACATGCAGCAGCACCGCCACGTGAAGCAGACGAGCATCGTCGTGGCCCGCGTCGATGCTGGCGTGCAGGTCTGCGATCAGCCCCGGTAGGGCCGCGCCCATCTCGCGGTAGGCGCAGCGCTGCCGTAGCTCTCCCATCGCGTGCACCCGAGCCGATAGCTGCTCGGTGGTCTGTACCTGGCCGTTCGAGGCACCCGTGATCACGGCCTGCAAGGCGCGGCGGATCTCGTTGGTGGCCGCGTCGGTGTCGCCATTGGTGGGCAGCGGCACCGGCAGCCTCATCAGCTCGGTCGGGGCGATCTGGAGGGCATTGGCCAAGGCCACGATGTCCGATCGGCTGTCTAGCGCGATCTCTCCGCGCTCGATGAGGGACAGCTTCGACTTGCTCATCCCGGCTAGGCCGGAGACGACCCGCAGTCCCTTCTTCTGGGAATTGCGGATCTGCCGTACCCGGGCACCGACCGTCCGCGCGTCGTCGTCAACGTTCACCAAGAACCCCCCTTGCCGGGATATCCCCCTGCCGATGCCCCGGGGCCGTCGCCCCGGGGCGGAACCTCGGCAAGGAGGTAGCGACAGGCTACGCGCGGCGCCCGGTGGACACCGCGCGGCGTGGAACCCCGACGGCACGATCACGCCGCTGGCCGCGATCCTGGCCAGGGTGCGCGTTCGAGCCCTGACCCGGGACGTGGCGTGGCTCCGCGCCCGATCGAGCGGTACCTCGCTGCGTTGCGGGGCAGTGCTCGATCGGTTTGTCACCCAGCGCCGACTCCCGCGTCGGGACGAGCCACGGGTCATCTACTAGTGTTGATTTTCGCTGACCAGCCGGGCAAGCCCGTCTTGACGTATTCCGTGGACTCGTCCTTCTGTACTTTGTGGAGGTGGTATCCGGTGAAGAGGTGACCTTCCCACCCGAGCGATTCATCAGATTTCAGCGGAGGATGGTCGGCCCTCCAGTGTTTGATCTCGCACCGCTCGGCCACGGATGCGGGGCGCGCACCCTCCAGTTGGCCACTGCCGGATAACCATTCGTACCATCCCATTGGTGTTCCCCCTAGTATTTAGCGCGATACCGCGCTGCCCCTATTGCGCATTGTGGCGCGTTGATCGGCTGTTCTTGTCCGACTGCTATCTATGATGTCGAATATTCCAGTGTTGGGCATCCACTCCACGGATCATCGTCCACGTACCTTAGGTGATGTAGCCCTGGAGTTTTCTACATCTGGGGGATGTCATGCGCTAAACCCGCTGAGTGGAAAGATGTCGCCGGCTGCCGTGACGGGTCGAGGTTGTTTCCGTTAGCAAGTTTGCTGTAAATCATCCTCAAGATGGAGAAACCCTCTCAGGGCTACCTCGTCTGATGTAGTGAGATTGCATCAGATGAGGTAGCGGGGAGATGGCCCGTGGGAGTAATGATCGCAAGTAATCTCGCCTTCATGATCTCGACATGGCCGTCTTCGCAAACCCCCCGCGCGCGTGGAGGCGACGGCTGATCTTGGGGCGCTGGTTACCGTGATCGTCGTGACCTGTCGCACGGTGCGGGCGGTCAGCGACAACGCCACCACCCGACGGTGCCGAATCACTAGGGTTTCGGCGGTAGCGGTCAAATCGGACATTTCCCGGCTACCGGGTCCGCTGGGCACGGGTGACCACCGCCGCGATGTTCTCCACGGTGCAGCGTTCAAACCCAACCAGCCAAGTCAGGGAGACGCGCTCACCGCCGGACAGCGCCACGCCGTCCAGCGCATCGAGCGGCACGGCCAGCCGCGCGCTGGCGATGGGGGTGGAATCGTCGATCATGGGTCGGACCTCCGGGCCGTCCTGTGTGGATCGCCAGGGGAGCCAATAAGGGAGCCAATCGACACGGACTCGCCCGAACGCGCCCGAACGCGCCCGGCTGTGTCAGGAGTCCGATAGCCGCTCTAACAGTGGTTTCATGTATGTTCGCGAACTTGCGCGGACGTTTCGATGTTCCTTCACACGGAACGAAAACCAATTGCCGTCCGGATCCTCGGTGAGTGCGTCGATGAGCAGCTCGCGTATGACCAGGCCATCTGCCGCACCACTGGTGACCGCGAGGTCGAGGTCCTTTGTCGCCCTCGCCCGTCCCTTCAGCCTGAATTCCAGAGCCGCCCCACCCTTGAGAATCCACTGGGTTCCGTCATCCACGGACAGGCGCACGGCGAGACGGTCGAACACCACTCGGCGGCGTAGCCTGCCGAGATCGCCGCCGGTGTTGTCTGACTCCTGCTTGAGCCGGGTTTCCAGCGCGCGGCGTAGTGCCGTCGCGTCCTTTACCGCTTCACCCCGCCTCCGCTCGTAGTGCCCGTTCCACGGCCAGTTCAGCTTGTGGTCCCAACTGCTGCGCCGCCTGCAGCAGGCGTCGGCGGCTGGCTGCCCCGCGGTCGAGAAGCTCGGCGACCGCCGAGTCGATCACGTCCTGGTCCGCCCCTGATGCGGCCGTCTCGACGACAGCCCGTAGAGGGGTGGTGACGCGGAAACCCTCGTGTTGCTCGACGTCTTCGTCGGCCAGTTCGCAGCGATGCAGTACCATCGCGCTGTCTTTCTGTCGGAAGCCGGACGGCACCGTCAGATGGATCTCCGCGGGATTCGCGATGCCGAGATCATGAACCGCGAGTGCGCTGGGGTGGGAGACGACAGCGCGCCCACGGCTCCAGAGCGACCAGCGCACGAAGTGGTCCGTGTCCTGGCTAGCGAGGTCCAGATACTCACGGAAGCGGTAGATGCCACGGTCGATCTGTATCCAGTTGCCCCGTTGCTTGTGGAACTGTTGGGCCTGGTACGAATAGCCAGCCTGGAGAGCCTAGGCAGCGGTGAAGTAGCCGCGCTGACGGCTGGCGACATGCCAGAGCCGGTCCCGGGGGCCTCTCTCGGTGAGCACGGCGGCACCCTATCACCGAATGTCCTCATACTGAACTTTAGTTCTATGCATGACTGTGCTCAGAACTAAAGTTCAACTTTAGTTATCCTACGTCGAACAGGTGTTGACCGAGATCATCGATCGCCTCGTGCAAGGCGTCCCGCCCGCCGAACAGGCCGCCAAGCTCGATCACGTTTCCCATCCCGGTGAAGGGCGCCACGCGCAGCGCCCGAGCGCTCAGCTCCTCCGCTCCGTGTTCGGTGAACTTGTCGAGCAGGACGTCGAGCACGACCCGGGCTTGGGGGCCGAAGCTCTCCAGGAACTCTGTGCGCTCACGCTGCACGCGCAGCGCCCGTTCCGCGAGGGAGACCAGTGGGAGCCCCCAGGCCGCTTTGATCAGCAGATCGAGGGGATCGGCCTCGGGGTGGCCGAGCTTGGCCATCAGATCGTCGGGTTCGATGGCCCGGCTCTGGAGCTCGTTACGCAGGGCCGCCCGGCTCTTGGCCATCGCCCACTGGGTCCGCAGATCAGTAGGCGAGAGATTCATCGACAGCACCCGGTCGCGCACGAACTCGCGGTACTCCACGAGCCGCAGCGTCCGGCCGTCCGACTCCAACTGGTAGTGCACGTCGTTCCAGACGTACACCTCCACCCCGTCGACGTAGATGCGCTTGCCCTGGGCCATGATCTGGTCGGCGGTGTCGTCGTCCTCCGGGCTCAGCACCTGTGAGCGGGCAAGTCCGGTCGGGAGTGTGCCCTCGTCCTGTGTCTCGTACTCCGCGTCCGGCTCCGCGACCTGCTCGGCGTCGTCCTCGCCGGTCTGCTCCTCGCCGGCCATCCGGACACCCTGCTCGTCGACCTCGTCATCGATGATCCGCAGCGGTGGTCCGTCGAAGGCGGTGTCGTTGAAGAGTCTGGTGGCCTCGACGAAGTCGATGATGTCGAAAGAACCCTTGTGGGCTTCCAGGCAGAGCCGGGTGCCGCGTCCGATGATCTGCTTGAAGAGTGGCATCGAGCCGATGCGCCGGAAGATGATGATGTTCTTGACTGAGGGCAAGTCAATACCGGTGGTGAGGAGCTGGCTCGTCGTCACAATCACGGGCTCGGCTGAGTCAATCTTGCTGAACTCGTCGAGCAGGGCCTTGCCCGGATCCCGTCTGCATCGGTGATGCGGCAGACGTAGTTCTCGTACTGGGCGACCATGTCGAGGTTGGCGTTGTTCAGCGCAACCCGCATCCGGTGGGCGTGATCGTTGTTCTCGCAGAAGATGATGGTCTTGCCCATCCTGGCGGTATCGTGCAGATACTCCGTCAGGTAGCGGGCAGCCGCGCCGGTGCGGTCCAGCACCGCGAGCACCTTCTCGTATTGTTTCGGTGTGTAAAGCTTGTCCGGGATCACGTCTCCGGCCACGTCGCGCTGCCCAGCGGACGGGCGGAATCCCGTCATGTCGATGTTCAGGCGCACCCGGCGCACCCGGTAGGGCGCGAGGAACCCGTCGTCGATCCCGTCGCGGAGCGAGTACTCGTACACCGGATTGCCGAAGTAACCGTACGTGTCGGCATCGTCCCTGCGGATCGGAGTGGCAGTGAGTCCGATCTGCACAGCTTCGTCGAAGTGCTCCAAGATGTGGCGCCACTGGGAGGACGAGCTGGCGCTGCCCCGGTGGCACTCATCGACGATGATCAGGTTGAAGTAGCTCTTGTCGTACTGGTTGAAGAGCGCCTGCTCATCGCCCCGCTCCAGGGACTGGTAGAGCGCGAAGTAAACCTCGCGGCTCCGCTGCGCGTGGCCCTTCGAAATCTTGTGGACGACGTCCCCGAAGGCGGGGACGAAATAGTCGTCCTTGGGCTGGTCGACCAGAATGTTGCGGTCGGCGAGATAAAGCACACGAGGCATGCGGCCCACCGTCCAGCCCGATTTCCTGAGCTTCGCCACCAACTGAAGCGGCACCATGGTCTTGCCCGTGCCCGTCGCGAGGGTGAGCAGGATGCGGCGCTGCCCGTGAGCGATGGCTCGCAGGGCGCAATTGACCGCGATGCGCTGGTAGTAGCGCGGGCGCTTGGGCTCCAGGTTGTAATCGCGCAGCGACGAGTCGAAGGGAGCGAGCAGCATCTCCCTCTCCAGCTGCGACTCGACACCTTCACTGTCACAGAACCGCTCCCACAGCTCATCCGGGGAAGGGAAAACAGGCCGCTGACGGATCGCTCCCCCGATCTCGATCTCCCAGATCTCGTGCCCGTTGGTCGCATACGCCACGGGGAGTTGTGGTCGTCCTCCGGCGAACCGGAGAACTCGGCGATGACGATCCCACCGTCCAACGCTCGCAACGCAGCGGCCCGCAGCGCAGCGGCATCCTGGACCACCACGTCGGCGACGACGATCCGGGCGTAGGTCTCCCTCGCCCTCCCGCGACCAGCGCGGGGCGGTGCCGCGAACTCGGGGGTGGGCACGTCGAACAGTCCGGGTTGTTCGTGCATCGAGCTCTCCACTCACCTGGTAACTCAGCTAGGGAACCGACGGTAGCGGCGACGGACACCCGCGGCGGACCCGCCCTGCCGGCGACGTCCACGCCAGCCGGGTCGAGGTCGCAGCCGGGATCGGTGACGGCAAGCGCATGGGGCAACAAACGGACTTACGCTGGACTCTCCACATGGACGAACTCACGGCTGGAGCCGGCCCCCCTCGGGCACTTGTACAAGCGGTTCAACCAGCTGAATTAACGCTACAGATTCGGCAGCTCACAACGAGAGCTTAACGCCTGTGAGTAAGTAGTTACATAAATCCAACGTTGGCGTAACTGCCAGAAAGCTAAACAGGGGTACCGCCGTAACTACCGGCTATATTCAGACGGAGATTTACCGCCTGTGAGCGACTAGTTACACGACTCCAACACTGGCGTAACAATCTGTTCGACGGGGGTCCAGTAAGGTCAGATTTAGGGACATCTGGTCTCCGTTCCATGTCCAGATCCTAGCCCTCATGAGCATGGATTACCACCTGAGTATGGGGAGATAATCATGACCATCGGCAGCCAGGCCGAGGAAGTCCGAGACTTCGAAGAGCTGGTAACACCAGAGTTCGCTCCACTCGCCGACTTCGCCGGGTTCCGGGCGTACGAGGCAGTGGCGGTCCAAGAGACAGGCAGGAACATCGCGGCGTTCATCGACCGCATCCCAGGGGCGGTATCCGCATACCTGATGGCGCGTCCGGAATCCGCACCGTTGATGGGCGGATCGGACCTACCGGTCAGCGAACCACTCATCAAGGAATGGCTGGACAGAACGATCGCCGGACCGTTCGACGGCGAACTGGCCGACTTCGTGCGGGAGGTCAGTCACCTCGGGGAAAAGGAAGTGACCTTTCCGGGAGTACAGATACCGCTTCCACCCCAACTCGTCTTGGCTCTCACCGCCTGGTTGCAGGGACAGATCCTCCACGCCATGGGTCAGACCTGCGACACCGCCACGGTCGCCGCCGCCGGAGCGGCCTGGATGAACCAGTTCATGCTGCAACTCGGGATCATCCTCGCACCCAGCCTGGCAGAACCGGACAGCCCCCTCGGTCGTCATGAATCCGCCGAGTTCCACCCCTACGCGGAGTTCGCGGGTTTCGGCGCCAAGGAGGCGTCGATCCTGCGCAAGACCGGCCCGCTCCTGGGACCAGCGGCAGGAGGCGTGGTCACCCTGGCCTACGATTACCTGCTGTCCCGCCCAGAATCAGCCGGATACTTCCAGGACGTCTCACATCTCGCGCAGCGTAAAATGACACTCAAGGCGTGGTGGACCAAGAGCACCACAAAGCCCATGGACGGCGATTTCCACACCTACATGTCCACAGTAGCCGACGCCCACGTCCAAGGCGGTGGGACACATCCACACGTGGTCATCCCAGCCGATCTGACCATCGCCCTCATGGGATGGGTCGAAATGAGAGTCATGACCGCGCTGAACACCATCGCTCCTGAACCCGACGGCGAGTATGTCTTCGGGAAGTTCCCCGAGCCGGCAGCGCTGGCGGAGATGGGTCAGGCATGGATGCGGATGCTGACCCTGCAGCTAGGCATCCTGCTCAAGCCTTACCTCGCATAGCACATCACACCGGTACCGCAGGATAGAACAGGCCTGGGGCGGGCCGCTTCCGCTCGTCCGCCCCAGGCCTTACCCCGCGTACCATAGTATCGGTCAACCACGGTCAACAACACCGCGGAGGCGACGAAAGGGACATATCTTTCCACGACTATTTGTCGAAGACGTCCTTCACGGCATCCTTGACTTTCTCGCCGGCCTGCTTGACGTGGCCCTTGACCTGGTCACCCTGGCCCTCAGCTTCAAGCTCAGGATCGTCGGTGACGTGCCCCGCAGTCTCCTTCACCTTGCCCTTGAGTACGTCGGCCTGGTTCTCAATCTTGTCTCCGGTTCCCACGGCGAGCACCTTCCTGTTGTCGGACCATGGAGGAAAAGCTCAACCCTAGCCCTCGTCCGGTACCGAGCCTACAACATCAAGGTCACCGACCCGGATGCGCGGCACGTCCACCACACGCTCGCCGGAGCGTCTCCACCGGAAACCGGGTAGCCTCGGGGCGCGTCGTACGACGAGGAGACTTGCGGTCAAGGAGAGGCGGGCATGACAACACCTGACGAACGGCTCCCGGTCGCTGGCACGGCTGAATCGGGCAGCGAGCACGACCCAGAAGATCACGACCCAGAGGTGGCCGAAGCCTACGCCGAGTCGGTGGGCATCGACCCCTCCCACGACGAAATCAACGAGTACCTCAAGATCGCCGGGGCAACACCCCTCGCCGACGAGCCGAGCACGGCGCAGGCCGATGACGGTGGTGCCGGGCATCGGCGGTGACGGGAGTAGGTGGTCAGGCGTGGTCGAGGCGGGGGAAGAGCACTTCTCGGGCGATCAGGAGCAGGGCCGCGGCGGCGGGGATGGCGATCAGGGCGCCCACGATGCCCAGCAGGGCGCCGCCTAGCAAGACCGCCACGACAGTCACCAGGGCCGGTACCTTGAGTACCCGCCCGATGATTCTGGGGACCAGCAGGTAATCCTCGGCCAGGCGGTAGATGAGGAAGAACCCGATGGTGGCCAGGCAGACGGGCAGTGACACGCTCAGCGCGACCAGGCACACCACCACCCCCGCAATGGTAGAGCCGATCACCGGAACCAGGTCCAGAATCGCTACGAAGATGCTCAACAACAGCGGGTAAGGCACCCTCATGATCAACAGGAAGGTGAAGGTGAGGGCGGCGGTGATCAGCGAGATCAGCAGATTGCCCAGCACGTAACCGCCGACCTTGGCGAAGATCTCATCGCCGAGCAGGATCGCGCGGGGACGGCGGGAATGCGGCACCAGCCGGTAGAGCGTCATGCGGATGCGGGGCAGGTCAGCCACGAAGTACACGGTGAGCACGACCAGGATCAGGGTGCTGGCCAGGGCGCTGAACACGACTTGACTCGCGCCGAGCAGGCCGTTGAGCAAGTCCACAGCATTCCCGCTGAGGGCCTGCTGCAGTCGTTGTTGCACCTGCAAGCGGTCGGTGAGCCGACCCACCAGCGAATGCTGACTCTGCAACTGGGAGAACATGGTCGGGGCTTGGGTGAGGAACTGGGTCGCTTGGCGCGCCAACGGGGGGATCGCCGCGGCCAGGAACCCACCCACCACCGCCATGGACGCCGCCAGCACCGTGATCACCGCCGCCCACCGCGGGACCTTGCGCCGAGCCAGCAGCGACACCGCCGGCTCCAGGCCAATCGCGAGGAACAACGCCAGCCCGATCAGCACTAGCATGTCGCGGACAGTGACGATCATGTCGACCATGCCGACCATGACCGCGACTCCGGCGGCGGCGCTCATGCCGATGAAAAACGGTGATCGACGGTCCAGCGGTCTGCCGGGTCGGCCCAGGGCGTGCTGCGCTGTGCTGATCCGGGCAGCGACCGCTTCGGCGGCCGCAACCGGGCCCTCGGCTTCGGTATGCGGTTGAGCGACCAGAGCGTGGTGGCCCACCCCCCGTTCCGAGCCGGGGCTGGCGTTCCTCCACCGCGCACTGTCCTGATCGTGCGCTCCCACTCTTTTCCTCCTGCTGTCATGGCTCAGCGACAGGATTGCCCACTTTGCTCAAGCGGTGCATGCCGACGACGGCACTGACAGTAACTGATTTACCACGATGGCCGCCCGCGTCGACCCGCACGGCGCGTTGGATGCGCAGTGGAACGAGGTTGATCAGTGGTTGCGGTCTGTGCCCCGCTGGGCGCGCGGGAGAGTCCTTGACATGGTAGAAGGATTCAAGTGACAGACATCGGTCCCACCCGCCTACCAGGCGCGGTCCTGTTCGACATCGATGGCACCCTCGTCGATTCCACCTACGTGCACGTCAACGCCTGGATGCACGCGCTCCGCGCCGTGGGTCATCCCATCGACACCTGGCGGATTCACCGTGGGCAGGGGATGGGTTCCTCAGAACTGCTGGCCGCGCTGCTGGGCGAAGCCGCCGAGCAGATCGGCCCGCAGGCCAAGGCGCAGCACAGCGAGCACTATCGGCAGACCTCGGACCTGCTGCGGGCTTTCGACGGCGCTCGGGACCTGGTGACGGCGGTGGCCCAGCGCGGGGCCAGGGTCGTCCTCGCCACCTCCGCGGCACCCGACGAACTCGACGTCCTGCGCTCCATCCTCGACATCGAGGACGTCGTCGCGGAGATCACCGCCGCCGAAGACGTCGAGGCGGCTAAACCGGAGCCCGACCTGATTCACGTCGCCCTGCAACGGGCGGGGGTGACCGCGGACCGGGCTATGTTCGTCGGCGACACGGTCTGGGATGTGCAAGCCTGCGGTACGGCGGGGGTGGCCTGCGTCGGCGTGCTCAGCGGGGGCATCAGCGCTAGCGAACTGACCGAGGCGGGCGCGGTCGCGGTGTATGACGACTGCCGGGCGCTGCTACGCGAGCTAGACGCCAGCCCGCTGGCCACCATCTGGTCCTAACCGTCCACCATTCTCGCCCGGTTGCGATCATAAGTGCAAAGATCAAACTGGTCGCCAACGTGATTAAGATGAACCATCGACCTCACAATTGAGGGCAGGTGGAACAGTTAATGTACAGTCGACAATTCCCGAGCCCGCAGCCGATGTTCATACCGCGGAGGCCCAAACTTACCCTTTCCATGTGCGTAAATCGTGCCCCCTTCACGAGGACCACCGAAGCGTCGGTCGTGCCGGCAAGTATCTGCTGTACCAGATGCAGCGCATCCCTGGCGGAGGGAACGCACCACGTATTGCGCACATCCAAGCCCCTGTTTAAAGCAGCGGCTATCATCAGCTCGCCATCCGGACCAACCGTTACCAAGTGGGACGCTACGGCAGCAGCCCTCGCGCCAACCAGGGCATGCAACTCTGCCGTTTTCTGTCCCAGCTCCCGCATTTCACCCAGTACCGCTACCTTCACTTTCCCCGGCAACTCCTCCAGCAGGCTTAACGCAGCGAGCACTGCGTCTGGGCTCGCGTTGTGACTATCATCGATGACCACTAAGTCCGGCCGCAATCGAATCAGTGTCGACCTACCTGAGGGCGGAACAAAAGACCTTAAGGCATCGACACAGTTTTCTAAACAGATTCCGTTTTCAAGGCCTGCCGCTATTGCAAACAGGGCAGAGTACACAAAGTGAAGACCAGGAACACCCACGAAGAAATCCGCAGACTCCCCCTCGTGTCTGACTACACCCGACATGCCATTCTCGCACATCTCGACCGATTCTACCCAGACATCGTTGCGAGCGCTGAAACCTACCGAAAATCGCCGTTTTTCAGATTCATCAAGAAATCGCTCGACCACGGCACCGAGAAGTACATCGTCCCCGTTGACAATACAAGCACCACCAACGGGAACATGGTCGAACAAGCTCACTTTTTCTACCGCAATCTCCTCTTGGCTGCCAAAATTGCCGATGTGCGCGTATCCCACGTTAGTAATAACACCGATATCAGGAGTGACAAGCGCGGCGAGCTTATCGATCTCACCTTTATTGTTGGTGCCAATCTCAATAACGGCATGGGAGTGCCCGTGCTCCAACGAGGAGAGAGTCAACGGCACGCCTAGATGGTTATTGTGGCTTCCTGAGCTTCTTAACACGTGAAATTTCGACCGCAAGACATGGGCGACCATGTCTTTCGTCGTAGTCTTTCCCGAACTGCCAGTAATGGCGACGATCCGCGGACTATATTTTCGCCGCAATGCACTCGCGAGGCCTTGGAGCGCGTGCAACGTGTCGGGCGCCTCGATCACAGTAACGCCGAGTGGAACGTCCACTTCCCGGCTGACGAGAACACCTACAGCTCCAGCGTCAATGGCATCACGAACGTAGTCGTGCCCGTCCCGCGCCGTACCACGAAGAGCAACAAACAGAGAACCTTCGTCGGCGCTTTTGCTACTGATCACTGCCTGGGTGAAACTGTGAGGTCCATGTTGTCTCACCCGAGCGCGAGTAGCTTGCAACACATCTCTCAACTCAAACAACTGCTGCCCCTCGGTGTGAACAGAACTGTGCCGCTCGAAGCCGCTCGAAGTTGAGCAAGTGCTGCTTGCGTTCCAGGCCACCGCTGTAGCCCGTGAGGTCACCGGTGGCCCCCACGACGCGGTGACAGGGCACGATGATGCAGATCGGGTTACGGCCGTTGGCCAGGCCGACCGCCCGGGTGGCGCCGGGGCGTCCGATCCGCTCGGCGAGCTGACCGTAGGACACCGTTTCGCCGTAAGGGATCTCCCGCAGAGCCGTCCACACGGTGCGCTGGAACGGAGTGCCGATGAGCGTTATCGATAGGTCGAATTCGGCGCGGCGCCCGGCGAAATACTCCTCCAGCTGCCTGATCACCTCCGTGAACGGCGTGGGATCCAGCTCGCCGAACGTCTCTTCTAACGGCCGGTGCCGCTGCAGGTCCAGATAGAGACCGGTGAGGGTACCGCTGGTGGCTACCAGGGTGAGCCTGCCGACAGGGCTGTCCACCACAGTATGCACTATCGACTCCCACATTCAGATCTCTTTGAGAGTGCTACCCAGGAACCTGATCGTCTCGGCAGGGGGTTTGGCCTGGACACACAAGCGATCCATGACCATCAGGTAGTGCTGGACATCCTGCTCTTTGTCCAGGTAGAGGGCACTGGTCAGCTGTTCGAGATAAACGATATCCGGCAGATCGGGTTCAGAGAACCGCAGGATCGAGAATGGACCACCTACCGCCGCGTGCGCACCGGAATATAACGGTATCACTTGAAGTGTGACGTTGGCGAGCTCGGCCATCTCGATCAGATGCCGAATCTGTTCCTGCATCGCCGAACGACCATCAATCCGCCATAGTGCCGCCTCATCAACCACTGCCCACAAGTTGGGTGCTCCAGGCTGAGTGAGAACTTTCTGACGTTTCATCCGCAGTGCGACCCGGCGCTCGATAGCGTCGGCGGATGCGTTGGCGTTGCCAAGCAGGATAACAGCACGAGCGACCTCCGGAGTTTGCAGCAGGCCAGGTATGAGCTGTGGTTCATAGGTGCGGATGACAGAGCTGGCCTGCTCCAAGCCAAGGTACATCTCGAACCAGTTTGGCAGGATGTCGCTGTAGTGATGCCACCAACCGGGCACGTTGGACTGCCGGGCCAGCGCCAGGAACGATTCTCGCTCTTGTTCATCGGTAATGCCATAGAGGGTGAGCAGATCCGCCACGTCGCGCTCCTTGAAACCGACCCGCCCGAGCTCCATGCGACTGATCTTGGCATGAGAAGCCCGGATCGCGTGGCCGGCCACTCCGGTAGTAATTCCGCTCGCTTCACGGAGCTGACGTAGCTGATTGCCCAACACGATGCGCAGCGCGGTCGGTCCCTGCGGCCGTACCGGAGCGTGCCCGCTGGCCACATCATGACCCGACCGAGTCGCCCTCACCATTCCTCCTACGAGTGAAGCACTATGGATGGCCTCACCCTAGACGGCAGGCAGGCCACCCGACACCCCGGCATGCCGTTCCACATCCCAGACCGAGAGATCAACCGGCCATCTCGTCGAACTCTCCCTTCTTCACGGCCTGAACGAACGTGGCCATCTCAGCCCGGGCGTAGCTCAAGACGGGACCGTCCGGGTGCCGGGAGTTGCGCACGACGATCGTTCCAACGGTCAGCTCCGCCACCTCCACACAGTTCCCATCGGGGTTGCTGTGACTACTCTTTGTCCACCGGATGCCCCCCACCGGCGTGGCCAGCCTACCCTCTGTAACCTGCGGCATCTCCCACCTCTCCACAGGCTCCGGCCAGCCAGCCACCCGCCAGAGCGGTCAAAACGCCCAAAACGATATAGCGCGAGCATAGTAGATTGCATCTGTTCTTGCATCGGTACACGATGTTTGCGGTCGCTAACAAGTAGGGCATTCCGGTGAATCACTGCGGGTACCTATTCGCATACGGGATGCGCCCAGGAAAAACCACGGGAGGTGATCGGAGGTACACGCGCAGGATAAAGCGGCCGACCCGGAGCTCAGGGCATGACCTACCGGATTGGTCTGGACTAGCGGTTGGATTCAGGCCCGCTGAGAAACCTGCCAAGATCACATTGGTGATCGCCAACACGGGCCCGCAACGAGGAGCGACGTACCCGTGATTCAGCGTGAGAACGAGCGCATCATGGTGCGCAAGAGGCTGGGCCGCTAGCCGTCTCCAAGGCCTCGGGCTCAGATATCCACCCAGTGGCCATGTAGCACACCTGCTGTGCGATGGCCACCGCGTGGTCACCGAAGCGCTCGTAATAGCGGCCGATAAGAGCGGCATCCACGGCCTGTTCCACGCCGTGTGACCAGTCATCGGCGAACAAAATGCCGAACAGGTGCCGGAGCAGCGCGTCCACGTCGTCGTCCGCTCCGGCCAGCCGGCAGCCGGATAACGGATCCTGGCGCTCGATCGCGGCCGCGGCGTCCTCAGCGAGCTGACAGACGAGCAGGCTCATCCGGGCAAGCACCGGACGGACTTCACCGGAGATCATCGGATTCGGCTGCTTAAGCTGGGCAACGGCGGCGATGTGCCGCGCAAGGCTGCCCATCCGCTTCAAGTGACCCACCGCACGCAAGGCTGCGACTACCATCCGCAGGTCCCCTGCCACGGGGGCCTGCAACGCGAGCAGGGCAATGCAGCGCCGCTCCGTATCATCGTGCAGCGCGTTCATCTGGTCACGGTCACCGATGACCAGTCCAGCACGCGCCAGATCGTTCTGATGCAGAGCAATCGACGCATTGATCATCATCTGAGCGGCCAGTCGGGCCATCCTCGCGAGGGCAGCAATCAGCTCTTCGAGCTCGGCGTGGAACGTGCTCCGCATGCCACCCATCTTCTCCACACCATAATCAGTACCCTTGTCACCCATGCTCCGCAAGCAATCATTTCTTAGCTGCGGAAAATTTTATGTTTCTCACCGGCAGGAGCGGAGCAAGGTAGGCGAGCGGTCCGCTCCAGCGGACGCGATTAGTGTCGCGGTAATCACTATCCGACACACGCGCCTAACCCAGCGACGCACCGTGGGGGCAGCACGTGCCTCCCACCGCTACCTGTTATGTGCTCGCTGTTATGTGCTCGTCAAGTGGCATGAGGAAGGGGCATGCCGCCCGCGTTGCGGGGAAAGACCATCGATATCAGCGTCGGCGACGGTGTTATCGCCAGGCCAGCTACCCTCGCCTCGCGCTACGCCTCGGCTCAGCCGGCCGGCCTGAGCTGCGGTCGTGTGCGATCGCGAGCGCTGGCCCCACAAATGCTCACCAAGCCCCTCCGGTAGGGCGGCCGCCACCGGACCGGCCACACTGTCCGGCAGTTGCTCACCAAGGATCGCCAGCACCGCGCGGGTGGCGCGTTCAGCGTCATCCCGAGTGCTCAACCCAGCCCGGGACTGGACGTCACTGATGAACTCCTCGTCGCGCACCTCATCCTCCTCGACTCAATCTCGACTCCATGGTGAGCACCGGCCGGCGCGGAGTACCGCTGGCCGGCCGGTGCTCAGGATTCCGCGAGCTGCCGCTGCCCGGCCCGCGGAGCGTCATGAACCAGCCGCTCAGCGACCGCGGCCAGACAGGGCGTCGCGCACCCGGTTAACCAACCCGACACCGGGGGCCAGTATGGCCTGCGCGGGACCCTTCGAGGGCGCGGACGGGTGGGGCCGGGTTGGAGCGACCTTCTGGGCCTGCTCGACCTTGCGGCCAAGTTCCTGCAAGTGCTCCTCGGAGCAGGCCGCGCGGAGCTCCGGAAACAGGCCGTTCTCCTCCTCCGCCACATGATGGCGGATCTCGCCGATCAGCTTGTGCACTGTCGGCCAGAATTCGGGCTCAGCGGGGGTGAGCGCCTCCAACTGTTTCATGGTCCGCTCCGCCTCGTCGTGCTCGCTGAGCTCGTGGTCAGCGATCTCGTCACCACCTGGCACAACCTTGCGGACAGTCGGGTAGAGGTAGATCTCCTCGGCGACAGAATGCTTGACCAGCGCCGTCACGACCTGCTCAGCGAGGCGCCGGGGGTTGTCGTCGGTGGCCCCGTCCATCTTCTCCAGTTCGGCGAACATGTCGCTCACCTCTTTGTGCTGGTCGATGAGGAACGTGATCACGTCAATCGGTGTGGTCGAAGTACTCATAACGTACGAGTACCCAGCGCGCGCGCAACGAAACAGCGGAACACGACGTGGTACAAGGTGCGCTCGAAACCGGGGGAATCAGTCCGAGCTGGTCATGCGCTCCTGGAGGAAGGTCAGCGTTTGGCGAAGCACTCGTGAGACGTGCATCTGCGAGATGCCGACCTGTTCGGCGATCTGGGTCTGAGTGAGCTGGCGGAAGAACCGCAGCGCGAGGATCGTCCGTTCCCGGGGTGCGAGCTCGGCCAGCAATGGCCGCAGCGCCTCACGGTCGTCGATCAGGGCCAGTTCAGCGTCCAGACCACCGATGAGCTCACCCAGGGTGACCTTGCCCTCACCGGTGCCGAGCATCTCGTCCAGAGACGAGCTACGGTAAGCCTCCCCGGCCTGCAGCCCCTCGATCACCTCCGAAACCGGCAAGCCCAACCGCTCCGCGATCTCACTGGGACGGGGAGCACGACCGAACTGCTGGGACAGCTCCCTCTGGGTACTCCTGATCGAGATATGCAGATCCTTCAGCCGCCGTGGCACCCGCGTCAACCAGCCATGATCACGGAAATACCGGCGCACCTCACCAGTGATCGTCGGTATCGCGAAAGAGAAGAAGTCCGAACCCCGATCGGGCTCGAAACGATCCACCGCATTGATCAGCCCTACCGTAGCGATCTGGACCAGATCCTCCAACGGCTCACCACGACCAGCGAACCGGCGAGCGATGTGCTCAGCCACCGGCAGATAACCACTGATCAACTGCCCCCGTAACCGCAGCCGCTGAGGATCATCAGGGGCAAGCTCGGCATAGCGACGCTGCAACGGAACCAGATGCGCATACTCCCCATGCTCAGTCCCCACCGCCGACACGGAAGAAGTCACCGCTGGTGTGCCCTCACGGCATCCTTGGCCAACGTGACACACAGCCGAGTACCCCGACCAGGCTCAGCCGGCAACGACACGACCCTTACCTCATCAACCAGACACTCCAGCATCCGCCACCCAAACGACCCAGTAGGCAACGGATCCACCCCGCCATCAACGTCAATCTCGGCAACTACCTCAATCCGCTCAGCACAGACAGCGAACCTGCACTCCAGCATCGCATCATCAGCAGCAACCCGGACCAACACGGCACACAGATCATCAACCGCCATCCGCAGATCATCAATAGCATCAAGATCAAAATCAGCACGAGCTGCAAGATCAGCAGCAACTGTACGGACCGTCGGGATCACACCAGTACTCGCCGCGGTGCGCAACTCAACGCACACCACAGCCTGTCCTCCAGAGAAGCCCGGCGACCGGGCACCACTCTGAGGAGTCACACGGTCTCTGTCCACGTACGTCACCGCGATCGGGTCGCATCCATCAGAGCGAGTCCTTCAGGGCATCTGGCACGGTCTCAGCGAAGGAGAAGTGCTGCCGCAACTCAGTTGCCTCCAAGGCTCGGTTGGCGATCCGGGAGTGACACACCAGCCGCAAGACACGGCGCTCCCGGGTAGCCAGCTCGTTCGCCTCGAACAACACAGACAGCCCCGCGGACCCTAGGAAGTTCACACCATCAAGATCCACCACCACAACCCGCGCGGCGGACAGCTGCTCGCTCAAGAAACTAGCCAGCTTCGGCGCGGTGAGCGTATCAACCTCCCCCGTCACAACGACCACACGCGCATCAGGACCATGCTCGGCAACCCGCAAGCCGATGATGTCGGCGGGGAACTCACTGTCCACCCTGGTGACGATATAGGGCAAGTCTCAGCCAACCCAATACGGGCTGGGTGGATACCCGATCGGTGCGATCGATCGGCTACGCACCGCGTTCGACGGCGCGGACCGCGAGCACGGCAAGGTCGTCTCCGTCGTCGCGGCCAAGCCAGGCGGTGACGGTGCGCTCGACGCGGGTTGCCACCGCCTGCGCACTCACCCCGGCGCAGTCGCGCAGGCAGGCGGCCAACCGTGCCGGCCCGAACTGCTCCTGGCTGTCCGCGGTGCGGCGGCCGGCCTCGGTGACGCCGTCGCTGTAGAGCAGGCAGGTCTCCCCCGGTGCCAGCGTGATCGAGGTCCGGCCGAAGCGGGCGTCGGGCAGGATGCCCACCACCGTTCCGGGCACCCCGACTTCCTCAACGTGGCCGCTGCCTCGCAGCACCATCGGTGCAGGGTGACCACCGGTGGCGAGGGTGAGCTGACATCCCAGGCCAGCGGGCTGCAGCGCGCCGAGCACCAGCGTGGTGAAAACGGTCCGTCCAGCGGCCAGCAGTGCCCGGTTGAGGAGGTACAGCAACCGGGTCGGGTCCTGCTCGATGACCATCAGGGCAGCCAGCGAGTGCTGCACCCGGCCGCTCTCCGCGAGGGCCTCAGCCCCCTTGCCGCACACGTCGCCGAGCCCGAGCAGGGCACCCCCGTCAAGAATGGGACGAACCAGGTAGAAGTCACCACCCACCGCCAGCTCACCGGCTGCCCGGTAAGCCACGCCCAGCTGCACCCCGGACAGCTCGGGCAGTGCGTCCGGCCGCAGTGGCAGCAGTGGGGCCTGCAGCTGGGCGAGCGCGTTGGTCTGCTCGCGCCGCCTGCGGCAGGTGCCGATCGTCGGCCCGGCCAGCGCCGCCAGCTGGGCGAGCAACGGGGCCGCGAGAGGTTGGACCACGACCAGCAGTCCCTCGATCCGGTCCGGTCCCCGCAGCGGTACCGCGACCACCGGAACCCGCTCCGTGACGTCGGGTCCGAGCACCGCGGCCAGCTCGGCCAGCTCGCCCGGCGGCACCGTGGTGATGTCCGCACTGGTCCCGCACAGCGCGCTGGCCAGTACCGGGGCCGTTCGCGGGGCTGGCGCCCGGGCCACGCCATGAGCCGGCTGGGCCGCACCGGCGACAAAGCGCCACCAGGCCACCCGGGCCCGCGGTACCGGCAGGAGTACCGCAGCCTGCTCTCCCACCACCGGGACGACCAGCTGGACCAGAGCGGCCACCACCGCATCGTGACCCTCCCCAGCCGCCAGCTCTCGACTCGCCCTCAGCATGAAACCCTGCTGGTCAAGGCCGATGTCGCTGACTACCCAGGCGTGCCAGCCATCGGCGAGCCGCCGCAGCCGTCCACTGACCCGACGACCGCCGGCTTCAGCGACGAAGGACTCTCCACTGGGGTGAAACTCATCGGGCCCAAACTCATCGGGCCCAAACTCATCGCCGAGGTCCAGGCCGGGGAAAAACCGGCGGGCCACCCCGTTGAGCAGCTGGATCCGGCCCGACGCGTCTTGCACTATCACGGCTTGGTCGATGTCATCAAGGAGCCCGGGCAGCCCCGGCACCAACAGATCGGCAACGGGGTCCACGTCAGATGCCACCGCATCTCCTCACCCGATCCGATCACGTCGCGACGAGAATAGTCCGCTCCACCGGCGTGCTCCCGCTCGCAACCCAAGGCCAATCGTGGCACGCTGCGCGCATCAAGCACCGTGATGTTCTGGGAGGCTCACCGTGAGCGCGCAGCCCGTGTCGGCCGCGGAATCGGAGCGGCTGAATCGGCTCGACCCCGCCGCGCTGGAACGAATCCTGCTGGCTCTGGAGGAGCTTCGCGACGGCAAATTCCGCCGCCGTGTGGTGGTCACTGACACCAGCATTACCGGCCGGATCGCGACAGTGATCAACCAGATCGCGCAGCGCAACCAGTCGCTGGTCGGCGAGCTGGTTCAGGTCCGCGAGGCGGTTGGCCAGCAGGGTCGGACGGGTGAGCGGATCACCGACGAGGGCGGCGGCGGGTGGTCGCTGGCCGCCGCGGCGATCAACGGCCTGATCGATGACCTGACCCGGCCGACCACTGAACTGGCGAGGGTGCTCGCCGCGGTGTCCGAGGGTGACCTGTCCCCACGGGTGTCTGAGCAGCCGCTGCGGGGCGACTTCGCCCGGTTGGGGCACACCGTCAATGGGCTGCTCGATCAATTGTCACTGTTCGCCGCCGAGGTGACTCGAGTAGCCCGTGAGGTCGGCACCGAGGGTCAACTGGGCGGTCAGGCGCACGTCCCAGGAGTGGCCGGGACGTGGCGAGACCTCACCGATTCGGTCAACGTCATGGCCGGCAACCTCACCGACCAGGTCCGCGACATCGCCCAAGTGGCCACCGCGGTAGCCCGTGGCGACCTTAGCCGCAAGATCACCGTCGAGGTGTCCGGTGAGCTCCTGGAGCTCAAGGACACCCTCAACACCATGGTTAACCAGCTTTCCGCGTTTGCCGCTGAGGTGACCCGGGTGGCCCGCGAGGTCGGCAGCGAGGGCAGGCTGGGCGGCCAGGCGGAGGTGCCTGGGGTGGCTGGGACGTGGCGAGACCTCACCGATTCGGTCAACGTCATGGCCGGCAACCTCACCGACCAGGTGCGCAGCATCGCCCAAGTGGCCACCGCGGTGGCTCGGGGAGATCTCAGCCGCAAGATCACTGTGGACGCTCGCGGCGAGATCCTGGAGCTCAAGAACACCCTCAACACCATGGTCGACCAGCTTTCCGCCTTCGCCGACGAGGTCACCCGGGTGGCCCACGAGGTCGGCAGCGAGGGCAAGCTCGGCGGCCAGGCCCGGGTGCGCGGGGTGGCCGGCACCTGGAAGGCACTCACCGACAACGTCAACGGCATGGCGGAGAACCTGACCAGCCAAGTGCGCAGCATCGCCACGGTGGCGACCGCAGTAGCTGGCGGCGACCTGTCCAAGAAGATCACCGTGGAGGCCCGCGGCGAGGTCGCGGCGTTGGCCGAGACGATCAACCGGATGGTCAACACAGTGGGGGCGTTCGCCGACGAGGTCACCCGGGTGGCCCGCGAGGTCGGCACCGAGGGAACTCTCGGTGGCCAGGCCCGGGTACCCAACGTCGCCGGCACCTGGAAGGACCTCACCGACAGCGTCAACTTCATGGCCAACAACCTGACCAGCCATGTGCGCAACATCGCCCAGGTGACCACCGCGGTGGCGAGCGGTGACTTGTCCAAGAAGATCGACGTAGACGCTCGCGGCGAGATCTTAGAGCTCAAGACCACGATCAACACCATGGTGGACCGGTTGTCCGCGTTCGCCTCCGAGGTCACCCGGGTGGCCCGCGAGGTCGGCACCGAGGGCAAGCTCGGCGGGCAGGCCGAGGTGATCGGCGTGTCCGGCACGTGGCAGCGGCTGACCGAGAACGTCAATGTCCTGGCGGGCAACCTCACGACCCAGGTGCGGGCGATCGCCGCGGTGGCCACCGCGGTGACCGCCGGCGACCTGACCCGCCAGATCACCGTCGACGCCTCCGGCGAGGTCGCCGAGCTCAAGGACAACATCAACCAGATGGTCGCCAACCTCAAGAAGGCGACCCGGACCAACCAGGAACAGAACTGGCTGAAGACCAACCTCGCGCTGCTGTCAAGTCTCATGCAGGGCCACCGCGACCTGACGACCGTCGCTTCGCTGGTGCTGAGCGAGCTCGCTCCCCTGGTATCAGCGCAGCAAGGGGCTTTCTTCCTGGTCAGCACGGACGACGGCGGGCCGACTGTGCTGAAGTTCACCGCCGGTTACGGCATCCAGGACCCGACGGCAATCCGTTGCTTCGCCCTCGGCGAGTCACTGGTTGGGCAGGCGGCGCTGGACAAGCGGACAATCTTGGTCACCGACGCGCCACCGAACTACGCCGCGATCAGTTCCGGCCTCGGCCGCGCCGCACCGACCAACCTGCTCGTGCTGCCGTTGCTGTTCGAGGACCAGGCACTGGGAGTGATCGAACTGGCCTCGGTCAACGAGTTCACCGCGGTGCACCGGGACCTGCTCGAACAGCTTCGCGAGACGATCGGCGTCAACGTCAACACCATCCTGGCCAACTCCCGCACCGAGGCACTGCTGGCCGAGTCACAGCGGCTGGCCCAGGAGCTGACCTTGGGTTCGCAGCGGCTGCAGGCCCAGCAGCACGAGCTGCAGAAATCCAACAACGAGCTGGCCGAGAAGGCCGCCCTGCTGGCGACCCAGAACCGCGCTATCGAGATCAAGAACGCCGAGATCGAGCTTGCCCGCCAGGAGATCGAGGACCGGGCCGCCCAGCTGGCCGCCGCATCGCGCTACAAATCGGACTTCATGGCGAACATGTCCCACGAGCTGCGCACTCCGCTCAACAGTGCGCTGGTGCTGGCCAAGCTGCTGGCCGACAACCTGGACGGCAACCTGTCGGACAAGCAAGTGGAATTCGCCAGGACCATCCACTCCGCCGGCAGCGACCTGCTGCAGCTGATCAACGACATCCTGGATCTGACCAAGGTCGAAGCCGGGCGGATGGAACCATCGCTGTCCGACGTGGCGATGACCGCCGTGGTGAGCTACGTCAAGACCCTGTGCGAGCCACTGGCCGCCGAGAAGGCGCTGCACTTCACCGTGGAGCTCGATCCCGCGCTGCCAGAGATCCTGCACACCGACGAACAGCGCCTGCAGCAGGTGCTGCGCAACCTGATGTCCAACGCGGTGAAGTTCACCGATGAGGGCGGGGTGGCGTTGCGGATCCGCCCGGCGTCCGCTGCGGAGGTGACGGACACCGCGCTACGCGCCGCACCCGCCCGGGTGGCGTTCGAGGTGGAGGACACCGGTATCGGGATCCCCGCGGACAAGCTGTCTGTGATCTTCGAAGCGTTCCAGCAGGCCGACGGAACGACCAGCCGGCGTTACGGTGGCACCGGGCTCGGGCTGTCGATCAGCCGCCAGCTGACCCAGCTGCTCGGCGGCGAGCTGACGGTACGCAGCGAACCGGGGGTAGGCAGCGTATTCACCCTCTACCTGCCCGAAGTCGCCGTGCCGTCCCCACCGGCGGTTCCGGACGGCACGGCGCAGGACACTCCCATCGACGAGCTCGCCCCCACGGAACTGGTATCAGCGGCCCGGTCGCTACCGCAGCTACAGCCGGCGCGCGACGAGACGACGCCACGCTTCCACGGGGAGAAAATCCTGATCGTCGACGACGACCTGCGTAATGTCTTCGCGTTGAGCAGCATGCTCGAGGCCCATGACCTGCACGTCGCCTTCGCCAACAACGGAGTGGCCGGAGTCCGCGCGCTAGAGCGCAACGAGGACATCACGCTGGTCCTGATGGACGTAATGATGCCCGAGCTGGACGGTAACGCGACGATCGCCGCGATCCGCAACCTGAGCCGCTACGCGGATCTGCCCATCATCGCGGTGACCGCGAAAGCGATGAAGGAGGACCGAGCGAAGAGCCTGGCCTCCGGGGCGAACGACTATGTCACCAAACCCGTGGACACCGACCTGCTCCTCAGGCTGATCCACGCCCACCTCTACACCCCCTCCGGCGCCCCCGGGGACGCCCCCGGAGGAGCCCTCGGGGACACTCAAGCCCCCACTCCGCTGTAGTAGCTGTCACACGCTCCGCGCCGACCGCGTGAAATGCTGGTGGGAAGGGGTGGCGTACCAGCGTGACCCGTCTGGGGGTTGAACTCCGTCGCGGTGTGTGGAGGTCTAGACACAGGCCGTACCCTTGTGCCTGTGATCACGCACGGCGATCCGGATCAACGCCCCGTAGCGGCTCGGTGCCGTGCGCCAGGCCTACGAGCACAGGTACACGGACTCGCCCGGGTCTCGACCGCACACCGCGCCTGTGAGAGGGTTCCCGTTGAGCTCACCACCCGACCACACCGCCCGCGCAGGAAGGAAATTCGATGGTAAAGTCGATAGAGAAGGTTTTTACTTTCTTCGTCGTTCTCATTTTAATCCTCCTTCTCTTGGACTTGCTGGGAAGTTTCATCGCGAACTCAGTTCCGCAGGCTACTACCAATCTTGGCGACATTCTCACCAGTATATGGAGGGGATTTGAAAAGATCGTCCACTACCGCCCTTACCATTCCAATTATTGATGTCGCTACCGCGCCACCGGTTACCCTGTGACGCTTCACGGGGCCCTCAACCCTTCCGACGGGCGGGGAAGCAGGCCAGGTCGGTGAATGAGGCCTTCAGCCGCTGCACCAGGAAGCCGAACAGGTTCTTCGCTGCCGCCCGGTCCGGGGATGGAGCAACGATGGTGAGCGGCCGATCGAGGCGCAACCGTGCTGGGGCGATGCCGGCCAGATTGCGGCAGTAGTTCTTCGCGGTGTCGACCGCAGGGGTCAACGGCGGCTGGTCCACACCAGCCCGGTACAGGTTGATCTTGGCTACATTCGGCTTGCCGTTGACCTTCACCATCGGATCATTGGGCGGTACAAGCGCCATCGGGGTTATCTGCGCGGCTGCGGCCTGCAGCTCGTTCAGCGCCAACGATGGTGCGGGGGTGCCGCCTGCGGTGAGGTCGGGTGCGGTGAAGGGTCTACAGCCCAGCGCCGGGTTGATGAACGCGGTCAACAGCTCGTTGTCGCTGGCGTTTTTGAGGACGGTGCGCACGGGCAGCGCCGCGGCGTTCGCTGCGTTGTTCTGCGCGGTGCGCCCGTTGGGCAGCGCCAAGTAGCGGGTAGTGAGGTTGTCGCTCTGGTCCTGATCGACTATCGCGAAGTCGCGGGTGGTCGGGCAAGGCTGACCGTCGCGGGCCATCCCGACGGGCGGCACCTTCAGCTTGCCAGCACCGATCGCGGCGTTGGCCGCGCGGAAGAACTCTGGGGCACCACAGTAGGCGAACTGCCCGAACGGCGAGCCGGGCAACCCGTTGACGCAGCCGTCCGTGGCACCACGCAAAGTCAAGGTATTGCCCTGGAAACCGAACCACAGCCCGACCACGGAACCGGCAGGCAGCTTCGGCACGACCGGCGGGGCCGCTGGCTGAGTCCCCCGGTCAACGACCAGCGGCCGGTAGACCGCCAACGCGCCCGTTGCCGGATCGATGATCGTGGCTTCGACGAACGCCGACTGGTTGGCGTTGACCTCATGGCAGGCGCCGTTGCGGCGATTTGTCGCCACCAACTGGTACGGCGTGGCCAGGCCCTGCGCGGTGAGCGGCGCAGCCGGGACGATCAGCGTGCAGCTCGGGTTGGGCGCCTTGCCTCCGCCACCATCCGGCGCGGCCTGCAGCTTGCGGTGGCGCTCATTGTTCCGCCCCTTCAGGGCCGGATCCGGGTTCGGATCTGGGTTTGGGTCCGGGTTGAGGTCCGGCCCGTCGGTGGTCAGGGCCTGGGCTTCGCCATCCGTTTGGGTCTCGCCATCCGGGTGGGTCACGCCATCCGGGTGAGCCACAGCAGCGCCGCTCGCCGGCACTGCGGCGCTCGCGGGCGCAACCGGCTCGGGGCCAGCCTGGGCCTGCCAGGGCGCAATCATCGCGATCGGCAGCGCGGCCGCGACGGCAGGCAGGCTCCAGCGGACGAAGCGTGGCGTGCGGGAAGTCACCAACGCAAACCTCTCTCAAGTCAGTGAGCGGGGCAGTAGCCACTACTGGAGCCACTACTGGGGCCACTACTGGGGCCACCGCCCCGCAACTTCCGGCAGTCGGCACCCATCCAGCGCGCAGGGGCGAAACACGCTGAACCGGGGGTGTACTGCCGGACGTACCGGGTAAGGACCAAGGACACCGTCGGCGCTGTGGCTTGAGTCCTGGTGACCAGCCGTCGCCGCGGCGGACACTACGACGCGCGGTCGCCGGCTGGTCCCGACCTGAGAGCCCTCAGCACTCGGCGGCGCCCACAGGTGCGTTCCCGGCGACGAGGAGTCGCGCTTTAGGCCGAACGCCGCAGCCGTGCGGCCATTTGCCGGGCACCGTCCTCAGCCACACCGCCTCGTCGACCGCTGGCCGACCGCCAGCCGGCCGCCAGCCGGCCAGGTCGCCAGCAAGGCGCAGACCCGAGTTGCTGGTCAGCCGAACCGATCCTGATCCACATACATATGTGCGGTAGCAAGACTGCGGACCGAGGGTTGCGCTGTACAGCGTTAACGCCGGCTGGAATCATCGTGTTGACCCGCCGAGGTGATCACCCGAGCCGGCTTTGCGGGGTCGCGCGACGCGCGCTCGCGCTGATTCTCCGTGTACGATGGGCAACTACGAACCATGCGAGTCCCCAGTTCAGGAAGGGGCTTATGAGCGCCTACAGCCTTCCCGACCTACCGTATGGTTACACCGCGCTCGAGCCTTACTTCGACGCGCGAACGATGGAGTTACACCACGCCCAGCACCACCGCCGCTACATCGATCAGCTGAACGCGGCTCTGAGCGCTGCCAGCCTGCACTCGGTGGGCGAGCAGTCCATCGATGACGTGCTGTGGAACATCGGCAAGGTCTCCGAGGGATCCCGCAATGCGGTGCGTCACTACGGCGGCGGACACGCGAACCACTCCCTCTACTGGGCGATCTTGAGCAAGGACGGTGGTGGAAAGCCCTCCGGCCTCCTCGCCGAGGCCATCACGGAGGAGTTCGGCTCGTTCACGGCGTTCCGGGAGCGGTTCTCGGGGGTCGCGACCGCTCACTTCGGCAGCGGCTGGGCATGGCTGGTGCGGGTCCGCAACCGTTTGGTGGTCTACAGCCTTCCCAACGAGGACTCCCCGCTCACCGCGGAGGAGACCCCGATCCTCGGGCTCGACCTGTGGGAGCACGCCTACTACCTGCGGTACCCCTCACGTGCCGACTACGTCGAGGCCTTCTGGAACGTCGTGAACTGGGAAGAGGTAAGCCGTCGGTTCGAGGAGGCGACGCGGTCATAGCCCCAACCAGCTATCCCCAACCAGTCGCATCGGAGAGGGTGCACGAACATGAGCCAAGAGCACGAGAACGCAAAGCCGACAAATAGCCTCACCGACGAGGGCACCCAGGCGCTCTCCGCGCTGCGTGGCATCTGGAAAGCACAAGATCAGACGAGTGCTAGCCTCGATGAGGCATGTGGCAACACGAAGCCGTGCAAGAGCATGGAAGCCGTCGGCTTCCAGGGACTGGCCGACGACATCGAGACACCGACCAAGGCCAACCAGTCGGTAGGCAGCAACCTCCGCGCCGCGTGGAAGACGAAGCTTGAGCGCGAGGGCAAGCTGAGCTCCGAGGCGGGCAGCGTGCGGGATCTCGTCTTCGGCTCGCCAGACCAGAAAGAGTAGCCAGCAAGAATGAGGGAGCCGCCGCTCGTTCGAGCGACGGTCGGACACACAGGAGGAGAAGGCCTAATGTTTGGACGAAAGAAGCCAACGATCGAAGCGAAACCCGTCGAGAAAACTACCGCGTCGGATCGCACCACCTCATACCGGCTCGACCAAGACGCCGCGCCGGTGACCACCGGTGTACCCAAAACGACGTCCTACATAAACGCCATGCAACGGAATAATCGCGGATACGAAACGATCAACTGAGGCCCTGCGGACGCGGCGAGCACTCATCCCGATCGATCTCGCCGCTCAGCGGCCGACAGCGTTGCCAAGGAGACCGCTCCATGAACTATCCGAATACCGTCAAAGAACTTACCGAAATGTTGCGCCGGGGCGACTACCTGGCCGACCGGGGATTGGCGACGGCGGTGTTCGTGGCGATGTCCCTGCAGCGACCGATCCTCCTCGAAGGCGAGGTGGGCGTCGGCAAGACCGAGATCGCCAAAGTGCTGGCCACAGTGCTCGGGCGTACGCTGATTCGGCTGCAGTGCTACGAGGGCATCGATACTAATCAAGCCCTTTACGAATGGGACTACGCCCGCCAGCTCCTCTACATCCGAGCATTGTCGGATCGGGACATCGGTGGGGAGGAGGCGGTCGAGAAGCTGTTCGGTCCGCGGTTCCTGCTTGAGCGTCCACTGATGCAGGCCATCCAGGCCGGTGATCAGGCCGTACTCTTGATCGATGAGGTTGACCGCGCCGATGACGAGTTCGAGGCCTTCCTGCTGGAGGTGTTGTCCGACTTCCAGATCAGCATTCCCGAAGTGGGCACTATCAAGGCAGATTGCCCACCACTGGTGATCTTGACCTCGAACCGCACCCGGGATCTGCACGACGCTCTGAAGCGACGCTGCATGTACCACTGGATCGGCTACCCAGACCCCGACCGGGAGGTCGAGATCGTCACTGTCCAGGCGCCCGACGTGTCCGAGGCACTCGCCCGTAAGGTGGTGGCGGCGGTCAACCGGCTCCGCGAAATGGATCTTGCGAAACCCCCCGGGGTCGCTGAGACCATCGACTGGGCTCGCACCCTTTCCTTCCTCGGCGAGACGGGCTTGAGCGTGAGCACCGCCGAGGTCACCCTCGGTTCGATCATCAAGGATCGCGACGACCTCGAGCTGGTGCGGGACAACCTCGGGGAAGTGACGTCTCATGCCTGAAACGCCTCACGGATCCGTCTGACACCGATGTCGCGCAACAACAATGGCTTCGTTACCGTGCTCGTCGAGTTCGGGCGCGCGCTGCGGTCAAAGGGCTTAGCCATCGGCTCGGGTGACATCATGACCTACTGCGCGGCAATGACCCCACTAGATCCGACGGACCTCGTCGATCTATATTGGGCCGGACGGACCACCATGATCGTGCGGCGCGAAGATGTGGTCGTCTACGACGAGGTGTTCAGGTCGTTTTTCCTCGCGTCGGACAGCCCAGTCCAGCAGCTGCTGAAGGTCAAGGCCCAGTCCGCTGCCGAGGCTGAGGTACCTTTCGAGGTTCCGGCCACCGAACCGTCGGGCAAGGAACAAGAGGAGGAAGCCCTCCTCGGGCTGATGGCGTCGAACGTCGAGACCCTCAAGCACCGGTCCTTCGGCGAGTGCACCGATGAAGAGCTTGCCGCGATACGACGCATCATGGCGCGAATCAAACTTACCCCACCCAAACGTCGCACCCGCCGAACCAAGACGGCACGTGGTGGGCGAAAGCCCGACATGCGCCGGACGATCCGCGAGTCGATGCGCACGCACGGCGAGATGGTCGATCTGTACTGGCGGCGGCGCCGCGTGCGGCTGCGTCCGCTCATTCTCATCCTCGACGTGTCCGGGTCAATGTCGGACTATTCTCGAGCGTTGCTGCAATTCGCCTACTCCGCGAAGCGCGCCTCCCAGAAGGTCGAGGTGTTCTGCTTCGGCACCCGACTGACCCAGGTGACCAAGCCGCTGCACACCCGCAAGCCGGATGAGGCGCTCGAGCGCGCCGCGAAACTTGTGGTCGACTGGGAGGGCGGCACTCGGATCGGCGACTCGATCGACCACTTCGTGCGCAAGTGGGCTCGCAGAGGCATGTGCCGTGGCGGTGTCGTCGTGATCTGCTCCGATGGGCTCGATCGGGGTGATCCCGAACTGCTCTCCGACTCCATGGAGCGGCTCTCCCGGCTGTGTCACAACATCGTGTGGATGAACCCACACAAGGGCAACAACGCAGACTACAAGCCGCAAACCGTCGGCATGATGGCTGCGGAGCCACACATCGACGTGCTCCTGTCCGGCCACGACCTCAGTAGTCTTGAAGAACTCGCCACGCTGCTTCCAAAACTCGGCTAGGAGGCCCGAACCTATTGATGAGGTATCTATGTTGATGAGGTGGAGCGTCGGTATCGAGGCCGAGGGCGACCGCATCATGAAACTCGAGGAAGTCGTTGAGCTGGCCGACGCGGTCGCGCCAATCAGCGGCATTGCCACTGGCATCGGCACCAACCGCTACGGTGCGCAAGTTGTCGTGTTCGCAGACAACCGTGAGGACGCGATCGCTAAGGGCAAGGAGCATTTCGCCAGCGCAGTACAGAAGGCGGGGTTGCCGGCTTACCCGATCGTGCGCGTCGAGGCAATCAGCGAAGACGAAGACGCAACAGACGCCGATATCTGACCATGACATGAGGACACATCGGATGAACACGCAGGTCGGGACATGATTCGCCTAGGATCACTCGCTGGCTACTCTTTCGAGGGACCACGGATCCTCGGCGG
Source organism: uncultured Actinomycetota bacterium (assembly GCA_963822695.1). Lineage (GTDB taxonomy): Bacteria > Actinomycetota > Actinomycetes > Mycobacteriales > Pseudonocardiaceae. The sequence goes on along the minus strand of CAWGJH010000002.1, from coordinate 165,859 downwards.
CTGGACGCCTCCTACAAGGCCGGCGGTTTTCGCCATCATGTACAAGCCGGACCCCGAGACCAAGCCTGACCGCTATGCAGTCATCTACGTTGGTCACGCCGACAACCTGGCGGAAGCCGGCTTTCCATTCAAGCACCCGCGATCTAACTGCTGGATCGCGCGGGCAGGATCGCGATGGAAGCTGCACATCTGCACCTACGAGGTTGACGGGTGGGCGCGATCTCACCGCGAAATGATCTCTCAGGAACTCACCGCGATCTACAATCCGTACTGCAACGAACAGAAGTACGATAAGGCGTGGAAGGATGAGTGGATCGGAGCGTATCAGTCCGAGCTGACCGGCCCCCTCGCCCGACGAGGCCCCGATGAGGCCCCCTTGTAACCAGTGCGGGACCGTGGGCTAATTGGGCAGCGACCATAGTGTGGGGTCGCTGCCCAATTAGTGTCATCAATCTCCAACTGCTACCGACGGAGGACTGAAGACTACGCTGGCTTCGCCTACCTGACGGCGCCCTCGCAGTGATCTAATGCTGACGACCCCGGAAACCCACTGTGTCCATCAAACGAGACCGCCGCCGACCCGAGGCCGGAACATTGGTGTGCCCATTCACCGGAGCTGGTGTAGGAGGCGACACCTTGGCCGCGATACGCTCAGCACCCCCGTACAGCAGCGGTAGCGCACCTGCCACTACTCCACCCGTGCGGTTGATGTGCTCGACGCCCGGGATAATCACCTCGGCATGTTTGGCGATCGTCTTGACGTTTCCCAAGCAGTCATCGAGATTGTCGGCAATGCGGTTGAGCAGCACACCGATTATCAAGAGGTAGACCGCCAGAACAGCAATCAGCAAAGCAATGACGACTACCGTTAGGATGATGAGAGTCATCTCTAGCCCTTTCCAACCGGCGTCCCGGAACCAGTCAGTACCCTGGTCAGGAACAGGTGATGCTGCAGACCCTCTGCCAGTACTGAGTCAACCCTGTCGGCTGTGATAGGAATCAACGCGCAATTTGCAGTGTTCTCCGGGATAGCCCGTAGGGTGTCCCGAACGCCCACCACGCTTCGGTCGATGGACCTCACCATCGACACGAGGGAGCTCAGCAACAAAATCACGACGATGACAACACCGAAGGCCATCCCTACGGCGACCCACCAAAAGGTGATTTCCTCGGGTGCATATCCATCAGGCCCACCCGCGTACCCCAATAGAAATGGCATCGCTAACCTCCAAGCCGAGCTCGGCCGCGTTCCAGACCCCCGATGATGACCTCAGCATGATCAATCGTCTGCCGTAGATCCGCCAACGGGAGCGTGTTGTGATATGACTGTTGCAGGGCCTGGTTGATCTGTGGCGCTTGACGGGCGATCCGCGCGGCGAGGACCAGGATCGGGGCTACCAGAGCGACCACCACAGAGATCACCACGACAGCGATAGCGAAACCTAGGTACCAGCCGAACAGATGCGCTTCACCGGGCCCGGGCGCCTGTTCCGCAAGCAACACCATCCCGCAGCCCTCCTTTCGGTAGCAGTAGTTACTACGGAGTCACAAGACCTAACGGTCCGGTGTGGTCGTCACACAAGTCGTCTCCAGGTAACCCATGAGCGTCTGGGTCGCCGTCTGCACGTTGTGCACTTTTTTGAGGTGATCGGCCACCTGGCTCATCAGAACGTCCTTGTCAGACGAGGTGAATTGCGAGCTACACTCCTGATGACCGCACGTGAACTCGTGCATCTCTGTACTCCTTCGATTCGATTCCAACGCGAACCCTGATCGTCGGCGACTCGACGGCGCTGGCTGTTAAACCTGTTCTGCCATAGACCGTACTGGCGCGAGGTTGGCGTTGACCGAAGGCAAGACCTCGGGAACCGTCCTCGTCTGATAGGCGATGGCATTGACTCCCACGATGACCGCACCCAGTGTCCACGCCACGTGCTTCAGCTGAAAAATTACCTTCAACAGCGAGATACCGACAACGGCCACGATCAGCGCGACGGCCAGCAGCATCACCCACGCGACTGCAGGCATGGCTTCCTCCTCTTCCTCGATCGTTCCCTCAGGTCATTCGCTCACTAGACACCCAGTGCACTAGACACCCAGTGCACTAGACACCCAGTGCACCCAGCAGATGACCGACACGTTTCACGTAGCGGGTCGCGCCGATGGAGACCTCCTTGACCGTGCTATCCGTTTCAGCCAACAGCTGCGGAACGTTGTCGAGTTCTCCAGTCAGGATGACTCCGTTGTACAGAATGTCATCCACTGTCGCCCGGATTCGATCCACTGGCGTGACGATGCGCTTCATCAACACCACAACGATGGGCAACACCACGAAGAGCAGGATGAGGTCACCAATCCACCACAAGATCATGTCCAGTTTCCCTTTCCCTCACGGATCGTTATCACGATTTCCCCCGACCGAAGAGCCGGCCGAAGAATCGCTTCAGCGCAGTTATAGTCGCCTGCATGGCGATACTGAAACCCTTCACTGGAACAGCGTCGCGCCGTACCGGGGCCTCACCCCGGGCTTCGCGTCCAATGTCATCCGCGATACATTTGGCAAAACTTTTCATGATCACGCTGGTGACATCCTGGACCATGCCTCTGCCGAACTGCGCAGCTGCACCGGAGAGCTGGAGGTCCTGGGCCACCTTGACGCGCGTTCCCGCTCCCGAGGGCACCATCGTCGATGTCACCGACATGGTGGCCTGACCCTTGCCCCTCTCCTCCGACCCGGACGCATTCATCACAATCCGTTTGCCGACCTCGTCGCGCAACACGATCTGAGCTGTACCGGAAAATTTGAGTGACACCGGACCCATCTTGGTCGTCACTCGCCCCTTGTACACGTCGCCATTGACATCGATGAGCTCGGCACCCGGCAGGCATGGTGCAATCCGCGGCACGTCTTGCATGTGCTTCCACACCTTCTCGAGCGGCGCAGCAACCTCGAACTCACTCTCGATCAGCATCGACTACTCGCTCTCCTTATTACACGCTGGGTCCCGACTCTCCTTACACACGCTGGGACGATTCACGATTTTGTTCCCGACCCCGCGGATGCGGCGAGGTCCCCCTCAAATGCCTTAAGGCATCCCGCACAACAGAAGTAATATGTGGTTCCGTCATGATCCACTTTGTGACGGGCGGACCCCACCTCCACTGTCATGCCGCACACTGGGTCAACCGCTTCGGCGACCTCGGATATCTTCGGTCGCACACCCTTGACCAGCTCACCAGCAGCCCTCAGTTTCACTAGCTCAGCGAGTACCCCCACACCAATCTCGCGGTGCGAGACCTTCCCCAGATCGAGACCTGCTGGCACCTTCACCCGGCCCAGAGTCTCCTTGGACAACCCTCGGCCTTCCAAGTAGTCAAGCACCGACTTGGCCCGCGGCCGGGAGCCCACCAAACCAACGTAGGCGGGACCTGCGAGCAGTGCCTGCTCTACGGCTTCCTCGTCGTGATGACCTTGCGTGGCAACGACAACAAGCGAGCGCTCATCGACGCCAGCCGCCTTGAAGTCGAGTTCACTGACGACGCACTCCGCGCAGGGATGATCCTCCGCGGAACCGCCGTCGGGGTCGACGAGCACCGTCCGCCAACCAATCGCCTGTCCCATCTGCACGAGGGCCTCAACCATCGGCGACCGCCCCACCACAACAAGGTGAGTCTTGGGTTCTACGGGTTCAATGTAGATCTCCAAAGCCCCCTCACTCTGGCAGGACATCGGTACGTAGCTGATGCCCTCCCGCACTGCCACAGACTCGAGTTCGTCAGGGGTGCCGAGGAACACGAGGCGCGGCACACCCTCGGCGAGGATGTGCCGCGCCTCACGAACAACCACAGGTTCAGCACAGGCGCCACCAATGAAGCCGAACACCTGCCCTGAAGCTGTGATGATAGCCCGACAACCCTCCTTGCCCGACGATGGGCCACGCCGCCACACAACAGTGGCCAGCGCAAACGCCTCACCCCGCATCGACAACTCGCGGGCCCGCTCGAGGACGTCCCATCCGTCCATGGTCATCGACCTACTCTATCTCATCTCATGAGTCGTCGGATTTGACCGGGGGCATTCCGGATATGTCATGCCTGTACTTCAAGGCCTCCCACACGCGGTCCGGAAGCAAAGGCATATCGATGTTACGCACACCGGTGTCGTCGATGGCGTTCATCACCGCGTTCACGAATGCCGCCGGCCCGCCGACCGCTGCGCATTCACCGACGCCCTTAGCGCCGATCGGGTGATGCGGTGACGGCGTGACGACCTCGTGCAGCTCGAAACCTGGAGTTTCCCACGCCGTGGGCAGCAGGTAATCCATGTAGTTCGAGCCCACGCAGTTACCCTCGGCATCGTAGGTGATGAACTGCATATTGGCCATCGCATAGGCCTCGGTCATGCCACCCATGATCTGACCCTCGACGATCATTGGGTTGATGCGCACACCGCAGTCATCGACCGCGACCATACGCAACACGTCCCACACTCCGGTCTCAGGATCGACCTCGACCGTCACGATGTACGCCGCGAAGGGCCACGTCATGTTCGGCGGGTCGTAATACGCGTTGTTCTCCAGTCCGGGTTCCATGCCATCAGGCATGTTGCCGTAGGCCGCCATCGCGCATTCCTGGATGGTCACGCCATTGTGCGGAGCACCCCGCACGTAGAAGCGGCCGAGTTCCCACTCCACGTCCTCTTCGGAGACCTCAAGGAGGTGCGCCGCCAGCTTCCGCGCCTTGGCACGGACCTTCCGGGCCACCATCGCGGTCGCGGCACCGGCCACCGGCGTGCTGCGGGAGGCATAGGTACCCATACCGAACGGTGTGTTGTCGGTGTCGCCGTGCTGGACGAGGATGTCGGCCGCGGGGATGCCGAGCTCGTGCGTGACGATCTGCGCGAACGTCGTCTCGTGGCCCTGGCCCTGAGTCTGCGATCCGATCTTCAGGATCGCCTTCCCGCTCGGGTGCACCCGCAGCTCCGCGGCGTCGAACATTTTGATACCGAGAATGTCGTACTCGCGGCTGTTACCGGCCCCGAGTGGCTCGGTCATGGTGGAAATACCAATTCCGAGCCGCCGACCCTGCGCGCGAGCTTCCTCCTTCTCGCGTAAGAAATCGTCGTAGCCGATGGCATTGAGTGCCACGTCGAGACATTTCTCGTATTGCCCTGAGTCCAGCAAGAATCCGTAGGGCGTACGGAACGGGAACTGATGGTCCTTCACCAGGTTGAGCCGCCGGAACGCTGCCTGATCCATACCCAGATCGTCGGCAGCGGCCTGGATCGCCCGTTCCTGGAAGAACATCGCCTCGGTTACCCGGAAGGAGCACCGATATGCGACACCGCCGGGCGCCTTGTTCGTATACGTGCCCTGTGCGGTCATGTATCCAAACGGAATGTCGTAGGCCGCAAACGCGGAATGGATCAGTCCGAGTTTGAACTTCGTGGGTTGGGCGTCCGAGAAGAAGGCTCCGTTGTCACTATCACAATGGAACCGCACGGCGAGAATCTTGCCATCCTTGCGGAGCGCAAGTTCACCCTTGTAGTAGATGTCGCGCGCGTAGTGGGTGGAAATGAGGTTACCAGTCTTGTCCTCAATCCACTTGACCGGCCGTGCAAGTAGGATCGAGCAGAGGATCGAGCAGACATACCCCGGATAGACCGGCACCTTGTTGCCGAACCCGCCACCGATGTCAGGGGAAACGATCCGGATCATGTGCTCCGGAAGTTCCGCGACGATCGCCACCGCTGCCCGGATGATGTGGGGCGCCTGGGTCGTCATATAGACAGTCAGCTTCGCGGTCGCTGAGTTGTAGTCCGCGATCGATCCGCAGCACTCAATGGGCGAAGGGTGCGACCTCGGGTAGTGCAGCTCCAGCTTCGAGACCACGTCGGCCTGAGCGAAGGCGCGTTCGGTCCCTTCCCGGTCACCGACCTCCCAGCGGTAGCAGATGTTGTCTGTCTGCCCTTCCTTGTCGTCCCGAATGATCGGGGCGCCCTCCGCGACGGCCTGGTAAGGGTTGACGATCGGTGGCAGCGGCTCGTATTCGACGACGATCGCCTCACAGCCGTCCTTGGCGATGTAGGGGTCGTCGGCGACCACGCACGCGATTTCCTGGCCCTGGAACCGCACCTTGTCGGTGGCGAGCACCGCCTGGGTGTCGTAGGACAGCGTCGGCATCCAGGCCAGGTTGTGCTGAGCTGCCATTTCTCCGGTGAGCACCATGTGCACACCGGGAATCTGCCACGCCTTACTCGTGTCGATCGACTTGATCCGCGCGTGGGCCAATGGACTACGGAGGATCTCCATGTGCACCATACCGGGCAACTTGAAGTCATCGGTGTAGTTGCCCTTACCCCGAAGGAAGCGGTCGTCCTCCACCCGCTTGCGGCTTGAACCCAAGCCACCGATCTTGATTTCGTCTAATGCCTGCGCCACGTCGCATCTCCCTTGACGTCGACTCTAGCCTCTAGCCGTCAGCGACTAAATCGCTCCTGCGTCAGACCGCAGTTTCTCCGCAGCCCACAGCACCGACTTCACAATGTTCTGGTAACCGGTACAACGACAGAGGTTGCCGGCCAGTGCCCAGCGTATGTCTTCCTCCGTCGGGTTGGGGTTCTCATCGAGAAGTGCTTTCGATGCCATCATCATCCCGGGCGTGCAGTAACCGCACTGCAGCCCGTGCTCCTCACGGAACCCTTCCTGGATGGGATGGAGCTCACTCGGCAAGCCGAGACCCTCAACAGTCATGATCTCATGCCCGTCCGCCATGACGGCGAACATCGTGCACGACTTCACGGGCAATCCGTCGAACAGTACGGTGCACACACCACAGTTCGTGGTATCGCAGCCGATGTGCGTGCCGGTCATCCCTAGCACTTCGCGGAGGAAGTGGACCAGGAGTAAGCGAGGCTCGACATCGACAGACTTCGGTTCCCCGTTCACCACGACGTTTATCCGTCGCTCTTCCACGCCGCCTCCTTGACGTCACCACTGCTCTGAACGTTGTCGAATCCGAATGTCAGGCGTTTCAGGCCGCTCGGGCCTGCGGGTTGCTCAACGCACGCGTGACGAAGGTGTACACAACGTGCCGCTTGTACTCCGCGCTACCGCGAACGTCGGTCCTGGGCTGAGCCGCCTCCGCCGCCAGCTGAGCTGCCTGGTCTATCGTGCTGGCGTTCAGCGTCTTACCAGCCAGTGACTGCTCCGCCGCGGTGCATTGAATGTTGTTCGGCCCTACACCGGTCAGCGCAAGACCTGCCCGGTTGATCGTGCCGCCGGACGTCTCGAGAACCACGGCGAGACCAACGGTCGCGAAGTCTCCCACCCGCCGCTCGAGCTTGAGGTAGGTTCCCGAACGTGTGCCTCTCGGCGCGGGTACTCGAGCCCGGACCGCGATCTCGCCCGTCTGGAGGGTGTTCTGGAACGGCCCGACCACAAACTGGGAGACCGGGATGACCCGCTCACCCCTGGCGCTCTGAGCGATGATTTCCCCATTCAGAGCCAACATCACCGACGCCCAGTCACCCTGCGGATCCGCGTGGCAAAGGGAGCCGACCAAGGTCCCGCGGGTGCGGACCATGGGGTCGGAGATGAGCGGCGCGGTGGCCGCCATGGTGGGGTTCTTGCTCCGGAGCAGCGGGGACCGTTCCAGAGTTCTGTGCCGACACAGAGCGCCGATGTTCAGCGAGCCGTCGGAGTCCTCTTCGTGGTAGTCCAGACCGGGGATATTGTTGATATCAACGATTGCCGCTGGCGCAGCGAAGCGCAGCTTGATGAGCGGAATTAGGCTTTGCCCTCCGGCGAGGATCTTCGCCTCGTCACCGTACACCCGCAAAACGTCGAACGCTTCGTCAAGCGAACGTGGAGCCTCGTAGTGGAAACGAGACGGGTACATTCAGATCCTCCTAGTCCTGACAGTCCACGGGAAGCTGCACAACACACTTTGGCCCACCCGTGCGTATCCTAATTCGGACGCCACAACGAACGATTACTCGCTGCCGACCGTATCCATATCCACCTAGAGCCAGCAACGATCGGGCCACTGATGAGTGGGTTAAGAATCCATCAGTCCAAGTCCGTGACGCGGCGGAGGTTCGTCGTGCGACCCATATCCCAGAACCGGGGAGGGAGTGTCTTCCGGCACATATTCCCGACGCGGGGCGGCAGTGTCTTCCGGCACATATTCCCGACGCGGGGGAGCAGTGTCTTCCGGCACATATTCTCGACGCGGGGCGGGCCGGTCCGTCGGACGCTCCGGTTCGACCACCGCCACCGGGAGGCTCTCTTCTTCGGGGTTGGGGCGAGGCTGCTGGTGAGGCGGCCACGGCCCAGGCACCGGTTGGCCAGCGATTCGAAGCCAGTCCACCACTTCCGGCCAGGCCCAGATGGTTGGGCTCTTCCCGGTCTTCGGCGCGTTCTCGATCAGCTCGTAAAGTCGGGGGTTACCTCGACTGTGTCCGTCAGACTCGATCGCCATCCCCTGTCCCCTCCCTTGCTCCCGTGCCCCGCTGCCCTGGCGACGTCTCGTTGAGTTCGCTTGCGTTGGGTGCGCTCGGGCTCCGCGTCCAAAAGTTTTACTTCTTACTGTGACGTAGGGCACTAGTCCACACGGATGAGCGCGGGCCTGTCAAGAGGATCTACGTGCCCCGAACGTGGGAGCGAGCCACCACAGACGTCCCAGGCAGTGCCATGTGTTGATAGTTGTTTTACAGTCTGACTTGCGGGATCATGGGGCATGGCTATCGCAGCTCCGTTAGCCCTGCGCGAGGGCGACCGTGGCCGCCTAGAGGCGTTGGTGCGCTCGGTGTCGGCGCGGCCGAGCCTCGCGCAACGAGCGCGGATCGTGCTGATGTCGGCAGAGGGTCTGACGAACACGGAGATCGCTCACCGGACCGGATCGACCCGCCCGACGGTGATCAGCTGGCGCAAGCGCTATGCCGCCGGCGGAATCAACGCTCTCGGCGACTTGCCCCGTTCTGGCCGACCGGCCGTGGTGGATGAGCTCGAGGTGGTGGCCACCACGCTCGCCGACGGCGGTCGTCCACCAGCGCATCTGGGAGTCAGCCACTGGTCGTCCCGGCTGCTGGGCCAGCAGTTGGGCATCTCGTTCGCCACGGTCGCTCGGATCTGGCGCAAGTGGGGCATCCAGCCGGAGCACGTCGAGACGTTCACCTTCAGCCCCGACCTCACGCGGCAGGCTCAAACCCGCGACCTCAGCGGCCTCTACCTCAACCTATCTCAGCGCGCTGCGGCGTTGTTGCATCGGACAGCCCTCATGAGCGCCGCTGAAACCGAAGGACAATCCGCAGGTGCGCCCGACCCATGGCTCAAGCTCGTCGAAGTTTCCCTGGGCATCATTACTCAGCAGGCCATCCGCCGAGGAACCTTCGCCTCGGTACGCAACCTCATCGACGCCCTGGGCGTCCTCACTGACGGCTGGCAAGGCCGCCACGAGTCGTCCGGCCGGGCTGGTGTCCCCAAGAACGTCACCGAGAGCGTTGTCGGGAACCTCGGCCGTCAAACTACTTCTGACACGCCCGATGACCTGCATCAAGGATCTTCACGATCGGTTGAAAGTGGTCTTCCGTGGGACCTGGATCGGTCAGCGGGCCGGCCCCGAGACTCGAAGTCGGTACGGGCGGAGTTCCACGGGAGGCGAGGCCGGCGGTCCGGACCGACCACGAGACCGGGCGGCTAGCCTCGCCTCGACACCGATCCCGCCTGAGTCTTAGCCTGAGGTTCATGTCGATCGCACGGCGGCAGAACCTGCCCCAGGGCGCCTCGCCAGCTGCCGGGCCCGATACCGGCCCACCGCTGCTCAAGCGGGTGGACCCGCTGCGAGCAGTCATTTTCGATGTGGACGGGACGCTCGCCGATACCGAACGGGACGGCCATCGGGTGGCATTCAATGAGGCCTTCGAGGCGGCCGGTCTGAATTACCGGTGGAGCGTCGATGAATACGGCGAGCTGCTCACAATAACCGGTGGTCGTCGGCGCCTCGAACGCTACCTCCAATCCCGTGGGCACTCCCCCACCGAGGCCGCTGCGCTGGCGGCGACACTGCACCGGGACAAAACCCGCCGGTTTGCGGCGCTGGTCCGCACGGGCGCGATGAAGGCCCGCCCAGGCGCGGCAGAGCTGATCACGGCACTGCGCGCTGAGAGCGTGGCCACCGCGGTCGCGACCACTGGCACCAGCGATTGGGTGCTGCCGTTGCTCGACATACTTTTCGGGCTCGATGCGTTTGACATCGTCGTCACCGGGTCAGACGTTACTGATCTCAAGCCCGATCCGGCCGTTTACCTGGAGACACTTGCTCGCTTGAACCTGACTCCCGCCGACGCGGTAGCTGTGGAGGACTCGGCGAACGGGGTGCAAGCCGCCGTCTCCGCAGGGTTGCGGTGTGTGGCAGTGGTCAACGGGTACACCCGTGACCAGGACCTGTCTGGCGCGGTGGCAGTGCTCGACGACCTGGCCCGCCCCGAGGGGGTCTCGGTACTCCGTGGTGACCCGCGGTGGGCTGACGGCCTGACCGTCGCGGCGTTGCGGCGCCTTGTCGCCGGTGGGGCGTAACGTCGAGCGGGAGAGGAGCCCACGTTCTGGGTACAGGAGGTGCATCAGCCGTGTCCGGATCGGTTCGGGTGGCGGTGATCGGGTCTGGTCCTTCCGGACTGTACGCGGCCGATGAGCTGAGCAGGCATGACGCGGTGTCAGTAGATGTCGTGGACCGGCTGCCCTGCCCGTACGGGCTGTTGCGCTATGGCGTGGCACCGGACCACCTCAAGATGAAATCGCTGGAGATCACCCTGCGCAAGATCCTGGAGCGACCCCGCGTGCGGTTCCTCGGCGGAGTCGAGCTGGGTACCGGAATCAGTGTGGACGAGCTGCGCGAACACTACGACGCGGTCGTCTACGCGACTGGGTCACCAGTGGATCGTCGGCTGTCCATCCCTGGCGAAGACCTGCCCGGCAGCTTCTCGGCCACCACATTCGTGGCCTGGTACTGCGGCCACCCGGACGCCGAGGTGGACGCGTTCACCTTGGATGCGCGCAGCGCGGTGGTGGTCGGGGTAGGCAACGTCGCGGTGGACGTCGCGCGCGTGCTGGCGAAGACGGCGCACGAGCTGGACGTCACCGACATGCCCGATCACGTACTGAAGGTACTCGACACCAGTGCTGTCAGCGATATCTCCATCGTCGGCAGGCGTGGCCCGGCGCAGGCCAAATTTACCACCAAGGAACTGCGCGAGCTGGGCGAATTGGCCAATGCCGATGTGGTGGTTGACCCCGCGGAGCTGGTGCTCGATGAGGCCGGCAAGGAACTGGTGGAGACAAACAAGACAGCGCGGCGCAACCTCGAGACACTGCAGGAGTGGTCTACCCGGTCGCCACAAGGCCGGGCACGGCGGATCCACCTGCGGTTCCTGCTCGCTCCGGTGGCCGTGCTCGGCACCGCGGCGGTGGAGGCGGTGCAGTGTGAACGCAACGAACTGGACGGCTCCGGCGGCGTCATCGGCACCGGTGAGATGGTGACCCTGCCGGCCCAGATACTGCTGCGCTCGGTGGGGTACCGCGGGCTGCCGCTACCCGGCGTCCCGTTCGACGAGCGGTCCGGGGTGATCCCGCACGTGGCCGGTCGGGTTCAGCGCAACGGTTCTACCGCAGCCGGCGAGTACGTGGTCGGCTGGATCAAGCGCGGCCCCACTGGGGTGATCGGCACCAACAAGGGCGACGCCAAGGAAACCGTCGAGCGCCTGCTGCACGACCTCGACACACTGCCCCGCGCCCCGCACCGCGAACCCGACATGATCATCGATAGGCTCGCCCGGCAAGGCGTGGGGGTAGTCACCTGGGCCGGCTGGGAGGCGATCGACGCTGCCGAGCGGGCACTCGGGGTCGCGGCAGGACGTACCCGCATCAAGATCGCAAATCGGGAGGAGTTGCTCATCGCCGCCGCGAAGGCACGAACAGGCTGAGGCTTTCAACGACCGTGCCCCAGATAGGTGCCCCAGATAGATGCCCCAAACAGATGCCCCAAATAGATGCCCCAGATGGGTGGCTTCCCGCGCATAGCGGCGCAGGAGGGTTACGGTGCAAAAGCGAACAGCTCAGAGAGGAGCCGCCGTGTTGCTAAGCCGCGTTGCCCGCCCACTGATTGCCGCCGTATCCATCGCCAACGGCGTGGACACCCTGATCAACCCGAAACCGAAGATCGAGGCAGCCACGCCGCTGCTGGCAAGGACCCAGGGGGCATTGCCCGCGCCCTTCAGTCCGGCGTTGGTCGTGCAGGCGGACGCTGCCATGAAGATCACTGCCGGGCTGATGATGGCCCTCGGATGGGCGCCCCGGATTGCTGCGACGGTGCTCGCCGTGGACCTGATCCCGAGCACTGTGGCCGAGCACCCGTTCTGGTCCCCCGGTTCTCCCGACACCCGCAAGGCCCACCAGCAGCACTTCCTGTCCAACTGTGGCCTGCTCGGCGGGTTGCTGCTGGCGATCATCACTCCCGGCGGCAAGCGGTCCAAGCGCGCCAAGAAGATCGCGAAACGTCGCGCTCGCAAGGCCCGCTGAGCGCATGATCCACTGACCCACCTCCTCCGGCAACCGACATGATCAGTAAGCCCCGACCAGCCGCATGGCGGGGACCGTCACCGAGCGCTCCCCGCCCGTCAGCTCGGCCACCCGAGAGGGCTCGATCACCCGCGACTCGGTGACGATGGCGGTAACCAGGTCAGCAGGTGTCACATCGAAGGCGGGATTGAGGGCGGCGGATTCGGCTGGCGCCATCCGCCAGCCCCCCACCAGGAGCACCTCGTCGGGGTCCCGGTACTCGATGGTCGCCGCTGCCCCGGTAGGCGTGTCCGGGTCCAGCGTGGCGGTCGGGGCGGCCACCACGAACGGGATACCGGCCCTGGCCGCGGCCAGCGCCAGCGGGTAGGTACCCACCTTGTTCACCACGTCGTAATTGGCGGCGATCCGGTCCGCGCCGACGATCACCGCATCGACCTGCCCGCTGGCGATGAGCCCCGGACCCGCAGCATCGACCACCACCTGATGCGGCACGCCCAACTGGGCGAGTTCCACCGCGGTGATCCGCGACCCCTGCAGCAGCGGGCGAGTCTCCCCGACCACCACCATCCGGATCAGCGAGTCGGCATGGAGCGCCCGGACCACGCCGAGCGCGGTGCCCCACTCCACGCAGGCCAGCGCGCCCGCGTTGCAGTGCGTGTGCAGCACCATCGGCCGGTCACCAACGTAGCTGCGCAGCAGGGCGGCACCGAGCCGGGACAGCGTCGCGCACGCCCGCACGTCGGCCTCCACCAGAGCCTGCGCGGCGTCCAGCACCGCGGCGGGTCCCCGCGGCACTGCGGGCAGCACCTGCTGCACCGCCCAGCTCAGGTGCACCGCCGTGGGGCGGGCTCCGGCAATGCGACGGGCATCGGCCCGCACGGCTTCGGAGTCGTAGTTCCGCTCCGCCGACCGCGCCGCGGCGAGCGCAACGCCGAGAGCGCCCATCGCGCCCAGCGCGGGTGCGCCACGCACCACTAACCGGTGGATCGCGTCCACCACCTCGCTGACGGTGTGCAGGGCCACCCGCCGCTGTTGCGGCAGAGCCGTCTGGTCAATCACATCGACATGTCCGTCGACCCATTCAATGGTGCGCATGGATATCGTGCTCCCCGGTTCGGCCTGCGGGCAACCTACGCGTCGCGCAGCACGTCGCGCACCGCTCAACGGATGACCCCGCCCTGGTGGGAAGTCAACGTTGAGTAATCGCGATGTACTCCCGTTCGGGGTAGCCTGTGTAGACCTGACACGGCCTGCCGATCTTGGTTTCCGGGTCACTGATCATCTCGCGCCAGTGCGCGATCCAACCCGGTAACCGCCCCAGCGCGAAGAGCACCGTGAACATCTTGGTCGGGAAGCCCATCGCCCGGTAGATCAGACCGGTGTAGAAGTCGACGTTGGGGTAGAGCTTGCGCTCGACGAAGTAGTCCTCAGACAGTGCCTTGGCCTCCAGCGCCAGGGCAATGTCGAGCAACGGGTCATTGACCCCCATCTTGTGCAGGATGTCGTCCGCGGTTTTTTTGACGATCTTCGCGCGTGGGTCGTAGTGCTTGTAGACGCGATGCCCGAAGCCCATCAGCCGCACGCCACCAGTGTGATTTTTCACCTTCGTGACGAAGGCCTCCACGTCACCCCCATCGGCGCGGATGTGCTCGAGCATCTCGAGCACCGACTGGTTCGCCCCACCGTGCAGCGGGCCGAACAGCGCATTGATCCCCGCCGAGATCGAGGCGAACAGGTTGGCCTGCGCGGAGCCCACCATGCGCACCGTGGACGTCGAGCAGTTCTGCTCGTGGTCAGCGTGCAGCATGAACAACAAGTCCAGCGCATTGGCCACCACCGGATCGACCACATAGGGCTCCGCGGGCAAGCCGAAAGTCATCCACAGGAAGTTGTGCACCAGGCTCAGCGAGTTGTCCGGGTAGAGAAACGGCTGGCCGATCGACTTCTTGTAGGCATAAGCGGCGATGGTAGGCAGCTTGGCCAGCAACCTCGCGGTGGAAATCTCCACCTGGTCGTGGTCGAATGGGTTGAGGCTGTCCTGGTAGAAAGTGGACAGCGCGGATACCGCGCTGGACAGCACCGGCATCGGATGGGCGTCGCGCGGAAAGCCGTCGAAGAAACGCTTGAGGTCCTCGTGCAGCAGGGTGTGTATGCGGATCAGGTCGGTAAAGTTCTCCAGCTGCCCGCTGGTGGGCAGGTCCCCGTAGATCAGCAGGTAGCTGGTTTCCAGGAAAGTCGAGCGTTCAGCCAGCACCTCGATCGGGTAGCCGCGGTAGCGCAGCACGCCCGCATCGCCGTCGATATAGGTGATCTCCGACGTGCACCCAGCGGTGTTCACGAACCCCGGGTCGAGAGTGACCATCCCGGTATCGACCCGCAGCGTGCCCAGGCTGATCCCGGGCGCTCCCTGGGTAGCGCTGATGATCGGCAACTGGTGCTCGCCACCTGAGTACCCCAACCTCACAGCTTGCTCACAAGACACATGCTCAAGGTAGCTCGCCACGCGTTCTGAGGACAGAACACAGTTATCACACCGGGAATTGGTGCACTCTAGCCCCCCAGAACGCAGCAAGACTGGTACCGTGCTATGGGGCGAGCCGCTCAACAGCCCAGTCGCCGGCGTCGGTGACGTGGTAACGCAGCCGGTCGTGCATCCTGTTGGGCCTACCTTGCCAGAACTCCACGCTCACCGGTCGGATCCGCACCCCGCCCCAGTGCGGCGGCAACG
This sequence comes from uncultured Actinomycetota bacterium, assembly GCA_963822695.1. GTDB lineage: Bacteria > Actinomycetota > Actinomycetes > Mycobacteriales > Pseudonocardiaceae. The sequence goes on along the minus strand of CAWGJH010000002.1, from coordinate 150,556 downwards.
GCACCTGGTCGGCGTCGGCGAATCGGGCGGTAGCGTACTCCAGTGCATCGTCCAGCACGCGCCGGTCAGGCACCACGGAGGACTGCGCTGAGGCCCACGCTCCCAGCTGGGCATCCCGCGGGCGGGTCTTCCAGTAGCCCGTGCTCTCCTCCGGCGTGAACCTCTCGATCGGCCCGCGCAGGTGCACCTGACGGTGCAACGCAATCCAGGGAAACGTCGCCGCGGCGAAGCTGGTGACTTCGAGGTCGTGCATTTTGGCGGAGGTGAAGTTGGTGTAGAACACGACACCCTGCGGGTCGAGGCCCTTGGCCAGCACAATCCGGGAACTGGGCAGCCCGTCAGCGCCCGCAGTGGCCAGCACCATGGCATTGGGCTCCGGAAGGCCCGCGGCGATGGCGTCGTCGAGCCAAGCCGCAAACTGCTCGTACCACGTGCCAGCGAGGTCGGCTTCGTCCAGTGCACTGGCGGGGTAGGCGACCCGCATCCGGGCGAGCTCAGCGGTCCAATCCCCCCGTCGTGTCCACCCAGCCGCCACGCCGCACGCTCCCGATCTACCGTCCACCTGCTCGCACCCTACGTCCTGTGATGGTCCTTCCATCGCATCGCTGCCGGAACCTGCCGGAAATCCCAGGCGGGACATTACGGGCCGAAACCGGCAAAACCACCGTCTATATTGCCCCAGGGCGGCTATCGGGTGCACTGTTAGCCCATCCGCGCGGCACCGCAACTGTAGCGTGCATCTGCACTCGCTGGCCGGTCAGCGACCCGCGCGCACAGTGGGTGAGGACCCTAACCGCGCGAGGAGGACGACGTGACTGTGGTGAACGGGCTGGCGGTTACCCCCGGTTTCAAGTCGGGGCTGGAGGACGTGGTCGCGTTCCACACCGAGATCGCCGAACCAGATCGGGATGGTGGGGCGTTGCGCTACCGCGGCGTGGACATCGAAGATCTGGCCGGTCACGTGACCTTCGGCGACGTGTGGGCGTTGCTGACCGATGGCCGCTTCGGGCACGGCCTGCCCCCCGCCGAACCGTTTCCCCTGCCGGTGCACACCGGTGACGTCCGGGTCGACGTGCAAGCCGCGCTGGCGATGCTCGCCCCGATCTGGGGCTACCGCCCGCTGCTGGACAGCTCCGACGCGCAGATCCGCGCGGATCTGGCCAGGGGATCGGTGATGGCGCTGTCCTACGTGGCGCAGTCTGCCCGCGGAATCCACCAGCCGGCCGTCCCGCAGCACCGCATCGACCAGTGCTCCACCATCACCGAACGCTTCATGACCCGGTGGCGCGGCGACCCGGACCCGGCACACGTCAAGGCCGTTGACGCCTACTGGGTGTCGGCCGCTGAACATGGGCTCAATGCCTCGACCTTCACCGCTCGGGTGATCGCCTCCACCGGCGCCGACGTCGCCGCCTGCCTGTCCGGGGCGATCGGCGCGATGTCCGGCCCACTGCATGGTGGCGCGCCGGCGCGGGTGCTGCCGATGATCGAGGAGGTAGAGCGCACCGGCAATGCCACCGAGGTGGTCCGCACGGTGCTGGATCGCGGTGAGCGGCTGATGGGATTCGGTCACCGGGTGTACCGGGCGCAGGACCCGCGCGCCCGGGTGCTGCGCCGGTTCTGCAAGGAGCTCGGTGCGCCGCGCTACGAGGTGGCGGTGGCACTGGAGCGGGCCGCGCTCACCGCGCTGGCCGACCGGCGGGCCGACCGGGTGATCGAGACCAACGTCGAGTTCTGGGCCGCGGTGCTCCTGGACTTCGCGCAGGTCCCGCCGCACATGATGCCGGCGATGTTCACCTGTGCCCGGACCGCGGGCTGGTGCGCGCACATCATGGAGCAGAAACGCACCGGCAGGCTGGTCCGTCCGGTGGCGCAGTACGTCGGGCCGCAGCCCCGGCGCCGGCAGGACGTGGCAGGCTGGGACGAGATCGGGTGTCCGTGAGCGGGCCGGATCAGCGGGCCGGATCACTGCCGTAGCGCGTACCGGGCGAACAGCTGGCTCTGCGACTCCAACAACCACACCAGCTCCAGGGCGACCGGTTCGAGCAGCGGCGCCCGGTTGACGATGGAGCGCGACCCAGCGCTGCCGGCCAGTGCGGGCGCGATGGTCAGAAACAGCTCGTCGACCAGGCCGGCGGGCAACAGGGAGGTGTTGAGGTTCGGACCGCCCTCGCACAGCACCGAGCGCACGCCGTGCTCGGTGCGCAACCGGGCGAGCATCGTGGCCAGATCCAGTTCCTCGCCCGGTGCCGGGCGCAGGTAGTTGACGTCAGCGGCGCACCCCGATAGCTCGGCGTTGCTGGCGGTAAGCACGACCACGCGGGAGTGCGGGTCGGCCAGCAGCGGCAGGTCCGAGGTCAGGAACAGCCGGCGGCTCACGACGATGGCCAGCGGGTCGGGTGCCAGCCCGCGGGCGACCCGGCGCTCCCGGCGCTGCGGGTCGCGGACCAGGCGCCCGTACCGCTCAGTGCGTACCGTCCCCGCACCGATCAGGACCGCATCGACGTGCGCCCGCAGCTCGTGGAACAGCTGCCGGTCCGCGGGGCTGCTGATCGGGGCGGTGCGGTGCGCCACTGTGGCCGCGCCGTCGGCGGTGGCCACCATGTTGAGTACCACATAGGGGCGGTGCTCGGGGGCCAGATCGGCCAGCGCGAGCCCCTCCAATGCCTCCACGGCGGTGAGGACTCCGGGCTCGGGCAGCAACCGCCGCAACGCCACCGCGGTCACGCTGGATGTCCCGGTTGGATGCGGATGGCCTGGTGGGACGTGAAGTACAACTCGTTGCCTGCCCGGTGGGCCGCGACCGGCTCAAGCAGGAAACCGACGTGGTCGCCGAGATCAAGCCGCTCCAGTACCCGCCCGACGAACCAGTTCCCGCACTCCTGCAGGATCGGCACCCCATCCGGGCCGGGCTGCCAACCGCAGTGGGCGAACTTGTCCACGTCGTCACCGCTGCAGCTGCCGAACAGCCGGGCCAACGCCTCGGCCCGCCGTGGCACGAAGTGCACGGCCACCACGTCGGAGTCAGTCGCCACCCGGTAGGTGTGATTCTTGCGCGACAGGCAGACCAGGAAACGCGGCGGGTCGATACTGCTCTGGCAGCCGAACCCGACCAGGCAACCAGCCCGCTGCGCGCCGACGCGGACCGTGACGATGAACATCGAGTAATCGAGTTCCCCGACAAGTTCACCGAAGGTGTCCCGGACGTCCACGGCGATCAACCTACCGGCGCAGCCAGCGCACCCCCACTTCGCCGACCCGGCCGACAGGGTGCAGCGGGCCCGGCCGCGGCCGGGGCCAGATCTCGCTCCGTCATCGTGTGACGGCGGCCCCGTCGCGCCGCGCTTGGCAACCACACGTGAGCGGGGACGGGTGTCTCCCAGATTCAGAACCGTGTATGACGGATAGCGACCAGTCTCTTACCCGGCAGGAGGTAGATCACATGCCCGTTGAACTGCACGAACGCCCGACCGGCGCGGGCGTGTTTCCCTCGGCCGACCACTTCCCGCTGGGGCGTCCGTACGGCCGTACAGACGCCGAGCCCGCCCCAGCGTCGGAGGTCCGGCCGTTCGGCCTGACGCTGGCCGTCCAGCCCCGGAAGAACATCCGGTTCAACCCGGACGAGCTGGGCTATGACGAGGTGGGACAGATCGGACTCATTCGCGACGGCGACGTGATGGTGCCGATGTCGAAGCATACAGACGGCACGACGAACACGCAGACCAACGCGGACGGCCAGAGCGGGCCGGACTCGGACACCGACGTTCGGGAGGACTGACCCGTGAGCGCCGCGCGGTCCGTGCTGGTCCTGACTCACCGGTTTGACCCAACGGTGGACAAGGTTGTGGAGGAACTGAACAACCGTGGGGTTCCATTGTTTCGCGTGGATACCAGCGAGTTTCCCGAAAGGCTTTCTGTTGGTGCCGAGCTGACGAAGGGTCAATGGTTGGGCCAGATGCGGACCGCGCGGCGCTGTCTGGACTTGTCCGCCGTATCGGGCGTCTACTACCGGCGTCCGACGAATTTCGAGTTCCACCCTGATCTGTCGGAGAACGAACGTCGATGGTCAGCGGTTCAGGCCCGCATGGGTTTTGGCGGCCTGCTGGCGACGCTGGACCCCTGGTTGAATCATCCGCACCACATTGGTTACGCCGAATACAAGCCGGTCCAATTGCGCGCGGCCGTGGCTTGCGGGTTGCAGGTACCGCGCACTCTCGTCACGAACGAGTCCGAGACTGCACGTGCATTCGTGACCGATGTTGGCCGCGCTGTCTATAAGCCGTTCGGTGGCTCGGGCGTGTATGACGAGGATGGGGTTCGTCAGGTGTTCTGTTCGGTGGTTGACCCGGATGACTGCGACAACCCGAACGTTGCCCGCACCATGCACCTTTTTCAGGAGTGGGTACCGAAAGACTATGACGTCAGGCTGACCGTCGTTGATGGTGAGTTCTTCGCGGCGCGCATTGACGGCGAGTCGGATGCTGCGCACGTGGACTGGCGCTCTGACTACGACAACTTGTCATACCAGGCGATAGAGACTCCGAACTTCGTTCGCTCGCGCGTAAGCTCTCTGCTGGACAAGCTCAGCCTACGATTCGGTGCCTTAGATTTCGTGGTGGCACCGGACGGCGAATGGTGGTTCTTGGAGTGCAACCCGAACGGCCAATGGGCGTGGATCGAAGACGAAACCGGGATGCCGATTGCCCGTGCTCTTGCCGATGCTTTGGAAGGAAGCTCGAAACGTGACGGACACTGAATCCCTCCGGACTGCGTTCCTGGACGAACTAGTGGCGAGCGGAACCGTGAGAGACCCCGAATGGCTCGCGGCCTTCCGAGACATTCCACGTGACGCTTTCGTACCGTACTACTTCACACAACGGCCCGGCGAACCGGGGTGGCTGCTGGTGGAGCGACCGAGCGCGGAATGGTTGGAAGGGGTCTACAGCCCACGCGCGCTCATCACGCAGATTGACGACGAAAATGACAACGCGGAGCATGCCCGTAGCGGCCGCGTCAACGGTATTGCTACCTCGTCCAGTAGCGCGCCGTCGCTCATGGCGTTGATGTTGCAAGCGTTGGACACGATCGAGGGACACAGGGTGTTGGAAGTCGGCACGGGCACCGGGTACAACGCGGCCCTGCTGTGTCACCGGCTCGGCCCGGACAACGTGACCAGCATTGATGTTGACGCGGGTCTAACCAGCCGGGCGCGTGAGCAGCTGGCCGCGTTCGACTTCTTCCCCTACCTGGAAGCCACGGACGGCACATCCGGATGTTGGGGCCGCGCTCCGTTCGACCGGATCATTTCTACGGTCGGACTGGCCCGTGTGCCCGGCTCATGGATCAACCAAACCGCGCTCGGCGGGAAGATCCTCGTTCCGCTGGACCTGGCCGGGCGTGCCGGGTTGCTGGCGTTGCTTACCGTCTATGCGGGCGGCAAGGCAGAGGGGCCATTCCTACCCGACTACGGCGGTTTCATGCCGGTACGCGCCAACCAGCACCAGGCCAACGATGTGATGTCGACGGTCGGAGACGACGACGGCAAGACGCGGGAAACCACTCTGCCCGTGGACGTGGTAACGAACGCACGCGACCCGTTCGAGTTCTTCGCCGCGTTGATTATCGGCGGATATGACTGGCTCGGCTTCACGCCGAACGATGGCGGCCCGGTTCAGACCTGGCTGACTCAACCGAACGGTTCGTGGGTCTGCCACATCACCGACGAGAACGGCAAGCACACTGTCCGCCAAGATGGCCCCGTGCGGTTGTGGGACGGGATCGAAACGGCACACCTGGAATGGCAACAGCTCGGCCAACCAGTCCGTAGCCGGTTCGGGCTGACTGTCCGGGGCCGACGACACACGGTGTGGCTGGACCACCCGGACGGCCCGCACCGTTGGGGCCTGCCCGCACCGGGCACCATCACACACTGAGCAGCACCGTTATGCCTGTTCATTGAGCCGTTGGGGGTGACTCACGGCCGCCCCCAACGATCGCCCCAAGTCACAAGCGTGTAAACAAATGACGGTTCGCCTTATATGGGGGTGCCGTTAAGGAAGCCGCCAAGAGCCGCCAACGCGGTTGTTTCTCCTGGTCACAACAGACCCCCGACAAGCAATACGCATGGTGCCAACACCCCGACAGCGACTGGACCCACCCTCTGATGGCATGACCTGTTGTCAGGTCATGCCAACCCGTAAGACGCTAAGCGTCAGCCGAGCGGAACTGTGGCTCGCCGCGATGTCCCCGGCATCACCGAATAGTCGCGCCGCTTCGTCAATCTCATTGCACTGCATATATGCTTCGCCGAGGTTGACGATAGTCATAGCCACGAACCGAGCGCGTGACCGGTCCAGAACCTCAAGGGACTGCTGCGCATACGAGACAGCACGGTCAGCCTCACCTAGCTTGAGGTGGCACCCGCCGCGAGTCGAGATGTGTGTTGCTTCGTCATAGAGGGTATAGCTCGGGGCTCGGTCATCGGCTGTCGTGAGCACGGTGTGGGCGGTGTCGAGGGCTGTCAGGCAGGCGTCTCGTTGCCCGTCGGCGGCGTAGGCCCGCGCGGTCACCTCCGCGGTGTAGGCACGCAGCCGCGTGTCCTCGGTACGATTGGCCCACTGGCCGGCCGCGACAGCGTGATCGATGCCGGTGCGCGGTTTGCCCTGCCAAGTTGCTAGGTGGCTCATCTCGCATAACACGAGGGCGCCCAGCCCGGTGTTCTCGGCTTCGTGGGCCAGTGCGCGGGCATCCTCGTAATAGTATCCGGCGTGGTCGAACTGTTTCAGGTCGAACGACAGCCAGCCGGCTTGACGCGAGGCTTCGCTCAGTGCCGAGAGCATTTGCGGCCGCAACTCGGCGGGGCAGTCGGGCACCAGCGCGCGAGCCAGGTCTCGCTGGGCCAGGACAGTGGTCAGGGCGGCCCGCGGGCCCAGTGCGTGATCCTGCCGCCGGCAGTGCCACAGCACCGCCTCGATGTGCTCGATGGTCTGTGCATCGACCCGGCTCGACTTGCTGAGCACTGAGGCGACGCGCTGGTGCTCGTCACCGTCGATGATCGGAAGCAGGGACGCGGTGGCCGCTGCCCAGCTCAGAACACCGAGCACGTCGCGACGGTCCATGGTGTGCGCCCAACTGCGAAGGAACTGAACAAGCTGATGGTACGCACGGTCGTGGTCACGGGGCGTGGTGAGCGCGTTACGATCAGCAGGCGCCAATGACCCGAGGTGCTGCATCAGCACTGTGACAAAGTTGTCTGGCAACTGAAGACCGGGTGCCGTTGCCCACACCGCGGAATCGCTCGGCAAGATGAGCTCGGCATCAGGCTTGCACATCGTCAGTGCTGTTTCCTGTGCGCCTGCCGCGGTATCGCGATGCCGGAAATCAGGCAGGTCACCGAGCAAGTCACTGACCGCGCACTCGTACAGCTCCGCCAACTTGCCGAGATTGCCAAACGAAGGAACGTGCCCAGTTCTACTCGGCCACTGCTCCCACGACGAGAACGACTTGAAGGTCTTCAACTCATCGGGCCAGCGCCGGTTCCACTCATCGGCGGCCTGGCGCTGGCTCCAACCATGGGCGTAGCGGAGCGCCACCCGGGCATTGAAGTGGTAGCGCTGCCGGAGAGCCTCGGCCACTTCCACCCGCGACTTACCCTCGGCCCGCAGCGAACGCACCAGCTGCTCACGCCGCTGCTTCTGGCTGCGTGGCTCACCCACAGTGCTTCCTCGACATCATGCAGCCTCACTCCATAGGCGGCTTTCGAACGGGGCAGAGGAACGCTACCGGCTGGGCACTACCCGGCCAACCTGATACGGAAGCTCCTCACGCAGTCGGGATGCCGGTGACCAGAGGTCGCGGCTACTCAGGGTGGGTCGTCACTACAAACATGGGCACGGTTGTGATCAGGCCCCAGGGCCGGGACGACGAGACACCCCGGCGCACGGTTGGTGTCCTTGCCGGTTAGTCGTGCGCGCTTCTCCTTCCAGCGCAGACTGAAGCACTGGCAGGCCCCTCCCCCGAGCCGCGCGCTGTTCGGAGGATGGACTCGCCCCGGTCCTGGGTGCCGTCCACGTGGTGATGAGACAGAGCACTGGCAGGTGGGAAAAGGTGACACACGAGGACAATCGTGCAGGTGTCTGGCTCCCATCGTTATTGATGGGGACTCGGCATGAGTAGCCGGGGCGGAGCCACACCTAAAACATCACTCGTTGGATGGGTGTTCCTTGATCGATACCGTGCAGAGGGATTCACAATCCGGTGGCGGCGAGGTGATCGGGTGGCGTACGTGCTGAGGGGCCAGCGAGTGGGCGATCACGGAATGGCCGATATCCTGGGCACTATCCCGGTTCTGCCGGCTGGGTGGACTGACCTTGCGGAAATTCGAGGGTTGGGGCAGCGGTGGATGCGGGGGCGAGGCGAGAGTCCGGGAAATTAGGGGAAATGCGACTAGCTACCGTGCGCGCCATCACCACGGCGCCATGACGACCACGGCGCCGGTCGTGGCGGACACCGTGTGGCAGGCCCACGCCGCGGCATTGGCCGCCACCATGGGGGAGTTGGCCGATCCCGGGTGGGCCGAGGTGTTCGCCGCAGTGCCCCGTCACGTGTTCGTTCCACGGTTCTTCCGCCGTGACGCCACCGGGGACCTGATCGCGATCGAGGGGAGCGACCCGGCGCGACGTGCTGAATGGCTGGATGCGGTGTATTCCGACACCGCGTTGGCCGAGTTGGGTCCAGGTCTCGTGGGTGGTTTCGACGGTCTCCCAGGGGTTGTGGGTGCCGTCGAACGTCACGAGGCCACCGCCGGTGGCCTCGGCCCAGGAGCCATCGTGGGCGACCACGGTAGCTCTGACGGCTTTGTTGATGACATGGTGGCTGCTCCGGCCGGAGCCGAGATACAGCTGGCAGAAGAAAGAGAACGCTGGATCAGCCAACACCGCCGGATCGAGCATGATCTGGGCGTGGCGGGCACCGTACAACCGCTCTGGGGGCAGTTCGGTGGGCCGGCCTATCCGGTCAGGCGTGCGACGCAGTGCCATGAACAGGCCGGGATATTCCAGGAAATGTCCCGACGCAATGCCGTCGTCCGCGACGGTGAGACGAATCAGCATGCCGCGGCCACCAGCGAGTGGTTCAGCGAGGATCAGCCCACCGGGCCGGGTCTGGGCGACCCACGGGTAGGGGATCGTGGAGATCCCCCAGGTGGCGATGATCCGGTCGTAGGGGGCGTGCTCGACCCACCCGTCGGCGCCATCGATGCACGCCAGGAGTGGGTGATGGCCCAGGTTGGCCAGCCGGGTACGGGCAGCGTCGATGAGCCCGGGGTGAATGTCGACGGAGCAGACGTTGCGCTGGCCAAGCCGGTGACAGAGCAGGGCGGCGTGGTAGCCGGTGCCGGTGCCGATCTCCAACACCCGGTGACCGGGATGCGCGTGCAGGTCGGCGAGCATGCGGGCCATCAAGGTTGGCTTGGTCGAGGAACTGGCCGACACGGTCAGCGGGTGCAGGGTGCTGCCGGGATCGATCTGGCCCAGCTGCGTCGTCAATCCCAACCGTCCGCCCTCGGCCTCACCGTCACCCCCGACAAGCAATACGTGTGGTGCCAACACCCCGACAGCGACTGGACCCACCCCCTGACGAGTCAGAGTTCTGAGGAGACTAGGTACGGTGACCAGGGTGGAGCGCATATCCGCCGGCAAGGTACGGGACCTGTATTCGATCGACGGTGACATCTTGCTCGTTGCCTCGGACCGGATCTCTGTCTACGACGTAGTCCTCCCGACGCCCATTCCCGACAAGGGTGCGCTGCTGACGCAACTGTCGGCGTGGTGGTTTGACAAACTCGGCGATGTGGCACCCAACCATCTGATCTCCACCACCGATGTGCCACGGGAGTTCAGGACAAGGGCGATCCGCGTCACGCCGCTGCGCATGATCCCAGTGGAGTGCATTGCTCGCGGCTATCTCGCGGGCCTGGGGCTGCGCGAGTACCAGAAATTCGGCACCGTCTCGGGTGTGGCATTGCCTCCCGGGCTGGTCCTCGGCAGCCGGTTACCCGAACCGATCTTCACGCCGACGACCAAATTCTCCGCTACCGGGCACGATGAGTTCATCACCTTCGACGACGTTGTGCACGACACCGGACGGGATACCGCCCAACGCCTCCATAGCCTGACACTCGAACTCTATGCGAAGGCAGCGGAGCACGCCCTGGCGAACGGCATCATCATCGCGGATACTAAATTCGAGTTCGGTTGGGACCCCTCCGGTCACTTGACCCTCGGAGACGAAGCCCTCACGTCGGATTCATCGCGTTTCTGGCTCGCCGAGAACTGGCAACCCGGCCAGGAGCAACACGCATTGGACAAGCAGTTCGTCCGGGACTGGGCGGTCAGCACGGGATGGGACCGCCAACCACCCGGACCGGTCATCCCGCCGGCGATCGTGGCGGAAACGCGGCGGCGGTACGTCGAGGCCTACGAGCGCATCACAGGAACCTCGTGGTCCCCATAGGTCACCGTAAAGTCTGGGGTATGACACAAACCGCGCAGCTGACCATCCCCACCACGCTGAAACCCGTTGACGGGCGCTTTGGGTGCGGGCCGTCGAAGGTCCGTCCCGAGCAGCTAGCCGCGCTGGCCACCACCGGCGCTTCGGTGATGGGCACCTCACATCGACGTAAGCCGGTGAAGTCGCTGGTTGGGCGGATCCGTGCCGGGTTACGTGAGCTGTTCTCGCTGCCCGAGGGCTATGAGGTGGTGCTCGGCAATGGTGGCACCACCGCGTTCTGGGATGCCATCGCCCTCGGCCTGGTCCGGGAACGCTCGCTGCACCTGAGCTACGGCGAGTTCTCCGGGAAGTTCGCCGCCGTCACGACACGTGCTCCGTTCCTGGCCGACCCGGTGCTGGTCTGCGCACCGCCGGGGGACGCACCGCAGCCGGTCGCCGATCCGTCCTGCGACCTGATCGGCTGGGCGCACAACGAAACCTCGACCGGGGTGATGGTTCCGGTGTGCCGGCCGGCGCTGTCGCAGGGCGCCTTGGTGGCGATCGACGCGACCAGCGGCGCCGGTGGCTTGCCGGTCCGGGCCAGCGACGCCGACGTCTACTACTTCGCACCGCAGAAGTCCTTCGCCTCCGACGGTGGGCTGTGGATCGCGCTGCTCAGCCCGGCCGCGCTGGACCGGGTCGCTGAGATCGGCTCGTCGCCCCGGTGGGTGCCGGAGTTCCTCTCGCTGCGCACCGCGCTGGACAACAGCCGCTCCGACCAGACCTACAACACCCCAGCGGTCGCGACGCTGCTGCTGCTGGTGGACCAGATCGAATGGATGCTGGCCGGCGGCGGGCTGGACTGGTGTGTCGCGCGCACCACCGACTCCTCCTCGCGGCTGTACTCCTGGGCCGAGTCCTCGCCGTACGCGACGCCCTTCGTCACCGACCCCGCCAAACGCTCGCTGGTGGTCGGCACCGTGGATTTCGCCGACAGTGTCAACGCCACTGCGCTCGCCGCCGTGTTGCGGGCCAACGGCATCGTGGACGTCGAGCCCTACCGCAAGCTCGGCCGCAATCAACTGCGGATCGGGATGTTCCCGGCCGTTGACCCGGACGACGTCTCCGCGCTCACCGAATGCATCGATTGGGTGATCGAACGGCTGGATGGTCACGAGCTGGGTGAGACCTGACGGTCAGCGGCGGCGCGCCTCCCCCGGCATTGCCGCTCACCGGCCTACGGTGACGGTTACTGATGGGGAGGTCCTTGGATGCGCGCGCTGCGAGTAGCCGGTCTGGGGATCGACGGCCGCACGGTCATCCTGGAGACAGTCCCGCAGCGGCCCGGCGAACGGCGGGAGCAGTTCACCCTGCCGGCGGACGACACCCTGCAGGCAGCGGTACGGGGTGATCTTCCGCGCCTCGACCAAGTCGAGATCGAGCTGGAGAATCAGATGCGACCCCGTGAGATTCAAGCTCGGATCAGGGCCGGAGCGTCCGTCGAGCAACTGGCCGCCGCCGCTGGCGCCCCCAGCGAGCGGATCGAGCGGTTCGCCTACCCGGTGCTGCTGGAGCGATCCCGCATTGCCCAGCTGGCCCAGCGCGCCCACCCGGTGCGCACCGACGGGCCCGATGTGCGCACCCTGGAGGAGGTCGTCAGCGAGACGTTCCGCCAGCGGGGTCACGACGTCGACTCAGTGACGTGGGACTCTCGGCGCGGAGAGGACGGCAAGTGGGTCGTTGCGCTGCGCTGGCAAGCCGGTCGGTCGGAGAACCGGGCGCAGTGGGCGTTTCACCCGGGTGCCCATGGCGGCACCGTCACCGCGCTCGACGACCACGCCACCGACCTGATCGATCCGCAACCAGCCGTGCCGCTGCGCACGGTGCCGCCGGTCATCGAGGAGCAGCCCGAGGCCCGGGCGGTGCCCGATGACGGACCGCCATACCGCCCAGCCAACCCGCCCCCCAAACGCGCCCGCAAGGACCGCGCGATGGTCCCCTCATGGGAGGACGTACTCCTCGGAGTCCGCTCACCACGCACCTGATCCAGCAGCTGGCTAACCCAGCAGGGAGAGCAACAGGGCGATCCAGGTGAGGACGATGCCCCCCGCGGTGCCGTAGGCGACCCACCGCCAGATCGGGGTTGCCCGACCCAGCCATATTGACGGCGCCAACCCCACGGCCACCAGCAGGTTCGCCAGCACGACGAATCCGGTGCCGTTCGGCGCCAACCCCTGGGACAGGCTGAGCAGCGCGATGACGATGATCGCTGCCGCCACCACGCTGACGGTGAGACCGGTGGCCCACGGCGTCGGCTCGCCAGGCTGCATACCTGCGCTGATACCTGGGCTGCCGCAGTCCACCCCCATTACTGTAAACACGGCTTCTAGCCCATGCCCATGGAGGCCCGCGCGCTGCGCGGCTACGTCGGGCCCGACCGAGACGTCCCGGTCAGGCCCGACGCGTTCCAACTGCGTTGCCAGGACTCCCACCACGAAGCCGGCACCGCTTAAGTTAGGCTAACCTTTGTTACCTGTCAACTGTGGCTCGCGCATCAGCCGGTGCACGGCGAGAGCTGAGCCAACTTAGGTGTCCAACCAGGCCCACCAGTTCTCCGGGCACGCGCTAGCGTGCCCTGTGCCGCCTTCGCTGCCCCGCCACCTCGCCGACCCCCGGCCGGTGGTCGGCGTCGGCACTCTCGGGTGGTTCACTGCGGCGGTGGTACTGCTGCTCACCGGTGGGCCGCCAGCGTGGATATGGGCTTGCCTGACCGGGGGGTTACTCGGCCTGACCGGCTTTGCGATGATCTACTGGCAGCGTAGCGCCGCCCGGCGCGGATCCCGAGGCGCTCAGCGAGACGTGGCCTGACCTCTCCGCCGTACCCTTGCCGTTGTGGTCAGACTGGCCGACCAGCACATCAAGATCATCACAAGGCGACACCTGCCTGACTCGGTCGGCCAGCAGCAGCCAGCTGTGCCCGTCGATACACGAGATGCGCAGGCGCCCGATGGGCTCGCCGGTGCCCTGGAGACGGAACCTACCCTCGACGAGTGCCGCCAGGCCGCACGTCGGGCAGCACACAACACCGTTCATGACCGGGAGGAAAGGGGTCGCATCAGCGAAGGACATCCCACGCTCCCAACCGATTTCATGGGTTGGGTGGCCCCCGCAGGCGGGCAACCAGCCAACCGTACCCCCGTGCAGCCCAGCATCGCACGGAGATCGGCATCCGCACAAGCGTGGAAAACATCCTTTCTACCCCGCATTAGCGGAGCTTGTTGTCCCCTTCCATCTCCTTTGCGATCCTCCCCGCAACCGCCACCGCAACGCCGACCGGATCCTCGACGTCGACTGTGGACCCGGGTTCGTCGTCGCGGAACTCCTCGGGCAGGTGGGCACCACAGGATCAGTCGTCGGAGTGTGCCGCAACCCCCAGATGCTCGCGGTTGCGGCACACCGGTGCCGAGTACGTCCCCGACGTGGTCGCGGCGCTGGCCGAGTTGTATCGCCTACCGCGAACGCTGGCCGCCCAGCTCCGCTCGGTCGGCCTCGACGATGTCCCCATGACGGCCCACACCGTCGCGACCACCCGGCTCGACCCGGACAGCTTCGCCGCAACGGTCTGCCAGTTTGTCACGCATTTCGTCGCCGGGCGGTGCGGGCTCACCGAGGCCGATGTCGCTGCCTGGATGGCCAAGCAGCGCCAGCTCGACGAGCGGAACGAGTTCTTCTTCGCCTGCATCCAGTTCTGCTTCACCGCACCTCGGCCACACTCCTCCTCATGCCGGGGACTCCAGAAACTCACACTCACCGGAGATTGCCGCCGACCAACAGTGCCCGCTAGACTAGACTTAGTTGACAAGCTGAGGTCTTGCTGATGACGGTCAATGTCAACATCCATGAAGCCAAGACACATCTTTCCCGCCTGCTGGAACGCGTGGCGGCAGGAGAGCGGGTTATCATCTCGAAAGCTGGGCGGCCACTCGCGGACCTCGTTCCGCATCAGGCGACGCCGGTGGTCTTCGGAGGCCTGGCCGGCGAGCTGAGCTACGACGACGACTCCTTCGCTGGGGTGGACCCGGACATTCAGCGTTTGTTCTACGGTGACAACGTTGCTGCTCCTTGACAGCCAGGCAGCGCTATGGATACTCGACGACAGCCCTCGGCTCGGACCACGTGCCCGGCAGACGATCACGTCAGCGACTGCGGTTCACGTCTCGGCGGCCACCATGTGGGAACTGACGATCAAGGCCATGCTCGGCAAGCTGGTAGTTCCGGATAAGTTCACCTTCCGGCTCGCCGAGCAAGGACTGACCCTGCTGGGCATCACGGCGGAGCACGCCGAAGGCATTCGCGAGTTTCCCGAGCTCACCCACCATGACCCGTTCGATCGGCTCCTCGTCGCCCAGGCCAGCCAAGCTGGACTGCAACTCCTCACCGCCGACCGCGTCCTGCTCGGGCTCGACCGCGACTTCATCATCGACGCATCACTCTAGCCAGGATCAACCGGGTCGAGGTGGTTGGTGAACAGGTCAACGTCTTCGGTGGCCCGGTCCACCAGGCCGTGGGCTGCCAGCGCGTAGCCACCAGCGAGGGCGAATCCGTATCCCTGGGTGGCAGCCAGCCCTATGCGGGCCAGATCATCAATGGTGCTCGCCTCACGGATGACTGTCCGGTAGAGCAGTTCGGCGTCATGCTCGACGTCGAGCCGGTAGCTTCGTCGGGGTGCCCCGGTCAGCGCCGTCGGAGGTTGCACCTCGCCGCAGTCTGGTCCGGCTAGCTGCTCCAGGACCTCCGGCACCGTGTAAGGGCGCACATCAACGTACCGAAGGTGCCGTTCACCTCCGGTACACGCGGCAGGCACAGTGCTCACAGCAATGAGTATGCCCGCCACCCTGACACCGCGAGTTGAACAGGATGCGCCTTGTCATCGACGATCCAGGTGTTCAGGCTGTCAACGTCGGCGTGGTGTTTGACTGAGCCAGCTCACGCGACACGGCGAGAACTTGCTGTGCCCGCTGAAACGACACACCCATCACGGCCCCGATGTCACGGACTGTCAAACCGGCGTCCTGAGCCGCGTGAGCTGCAGCGGCTCGCTCGGCACGCTCCTGCGCGGTAGCCCGCTGCGCCTGCGCGGCAGCTTCCTCGGCACGGCGCAGATGCGCCGTAACCTGCTCGGGTATCTCGGGACGCACCTCGACCTCCACCTCGTCGACGGGTATGCCGACGACGAACGCGATGGCTTCACGGTGCACGCCGGGATGCCGAGCAGCACCAACTCGGCGAGCGGAGCGAGTTCTTCTTCGCCTGCACCCAGTTCTGCTTCACCGCACAGCGGCCACGCCCCTCGTAAGGCCCGCCAACACGTCCAGACTCGCGTTCGATCCGAGGAGTGGAGATTTTTGTCGGTGGTATGCGCGAGCCTGTGCGCGCAATGTCGGATTGTCTTAGCACCCTCGAGTGAATGGCTCTGCCTGCGGGTGTGCCTCACTAGGCCGGGCAGGGATCGCCGTGCGGTTCTCGCGAGACGCGCCCGCGGTCGCGCCGTCAGCCATGGTTAATCTCTTCTTTCGGATGGGGTGGGGTCGTGTGCCGCTTACTGATCGGTTGGTGCGTCAGAGGGAGCCAGGGAAGCGGGCGCGGGTGAGCAGGGCGTCAGTGGATTGCCACGTGGGTATCGCCGCCTGAAGCTAGGATGGGCAGGTTCGCCGGGAGAACCATCGTGCCGCAGATGGTGACAGCGCGTCCCGCGTCCGTGTGACTAGCGGCGAGGGCCCAGCCCGGTGAGCACCAGGCCGTGCGCGACGGGCGGGAGCGCGGTGGCGAGCCAGACGGGCGCGCCGATGGTGGCCGGGATGAACAGGAACCGGTACGTCAGCCGGCGGGCGTCCTGCAGCGCCCAGCGGGCCAGCGTGCGCACCGCGATGCAGCAATGCGCGCTGCGGAGGATCAGGCCCACTCCCTTGGGAGCCAGCCGTGCCTCGATGAAGTCCGCTCGATCCCGCCGGCACTGAGTACGAAGGCCACATCGTCATTGACGGAGACCGGATCATGGCAGTCGGCGCCGGACCCGTCCCAGATGTCGCCGGGCAGGCAGGCTCTTGAGCAGGACGACGACCTTGGTCTTCCCGTGGCCGCTCCCAGCGGCCGCCGACAGCTGGTGGTCCCGTCAGAACAGCCGCTCCGCCGAGATCGTCCGGGAGCTGGCGCGCCAGCGTGGCACCGGGGTGACGATCCTCGACATGCGCGACCCTGACCTGCGGCAGTCACCGATGCTCGATCCGGAGGACGGACGTGTGCACACCTGGGCGCCGGGGAGCCAGCCCACCTCGCGTTACTGGCAACTCCGGCTCGGCTATCAGCTCGACGAGGACCACCCGACGGCCAGAGCCACGGCCCGAGCGCTGCGGGTCAGGACCCGGTAATGCGGGCCGTCGCGCCGACGAGGACAGTCTACGTCGGCGCGACGAGCTGGAGGATGAGCACGGCGATGAGCAGCGACGCCACGCATGTGTCTGCCGACGCCGCAGACGAGCCGGAGGTACCAGCTCCGGCAGCGCGGCTGCGGCTCGCGCTGTTCCTGGCCGCGGTGGGGTGGTATCTGCCGTTCGCGGCGGTCAGCACCGTGCTCCTGCCGGCCCGGCTCGCGCAGCTCGACCCGGCGGGCAAGACCCTGCACCTCGGCGTGATCACCGGTGTCGCTGCGGTGATCGCGCTCGTGGCCAACATCGGGTTCGGGATGGCCTCGGACCGCACCCGGTCGCGGTTCGGTCGGCGCAGCCCATGGATCGTGGGCGGGGCCCTTGGCGCGTCGTTCGCGCTGTTCGCCGCGTCGCTGGCCGGGTCGGTGCCGGCGCTGGCCCTGTCGTGGTGGGTGTTCAGCGCCGCGCTGAACGCCTTCCTCGCGCCACTGATCGCGGTGATCGCCGATCGGGTCCCGCAGCGGTCCCGGGGGACGGCGTCGGCGGTGTACGGCGGCGGCCTGATCGTCGGTCAGGTGCTGGGCTCCGTAGTCGGATCGGTGTTTCTCGCCGACCCGGAGGGCGGGTTGGGCATCGTCCCCGGCGTGATCGCGGTGACGGGTGTTGTCGTGGTCATCCTCGCCCCCGACAACCCGTGGACGGGCGGTCGGCCCGAACCCGTCGCCCTGGCGCGCACGCTGTCCGCGCTGACCATCCGGGACTTCTCCTGGGTGCTCGTCGGCCGACTGCTGTTGATGACCGCCGTCGCAATGATCCTCGGCTTCCAGTTGTTCATCCTAACCGACTACATCGGGCTCGGGGCGGTCGAAGCCAAGGAAGTGCTGGTCATTGCCGGACTGCTGACCGGGGCGCTCGCGCTCGCCGCCACGCTGCTCTTCGGCATCGTGTCGGACCGGCTCGACCGCCGCCGAATCCCGGTCTTGCTGGCCGCCCTTCTCGTGGCCGGCGGGGCGCTCATCCCGATCATGGTGCCCACCGTCGCCGGGTTCCTGGTGTTCGTCGCGATCGCCGCCCTCGGCTACGGCGGCTACCAGGCGGTTGACACGGCGCTGATGACCGACGTCCTGCCGAGTGCCTCGGACCGAGCCCGGGACCTGGGGATCCTCAACGTGGCCAACGCCGGTGGCCAGACACTTGGCCCGGCGCTGGTCCCGCTGGTGCTGGCAATGGCCGGTGGATACCCGGCGGTGTTCGGGGCTGCGGTGGTGGCTGCGGCGCTGGCTGCGTTGTGCATGTTGCCGATCCGGTTGACCCGCTGATGGCCCCAGGCTGGCGTCATCCTGCCTCGCTGAGCAGCTGCCCGGCCTCGTGGGCCAGCAGCGACATGCCCAGGTCCGTTGCGGTGCTCCGGGCGCTGCGCAGCAACCCGACAGCCTCGTCGGCGGCACCGCCCGCCAGGATCAGGGCACGCGCCCGGTCGTAGCGCAGCCGGGCCAGCTGTGGGCGGGCCGCGCCCACCAGCCGTTCCGCACGGTCGAAACGGTCGAGCGCGCCGACCGGATCACCGGCCGCGAGCTGGAGCAAGCCCAGCGAGCGGGCCACCGGGGTGAGCAGCACGGTCGGCCATCCGGCTAGCGCGACCTCGTCGAGGTGCGGGAGCAGCAGCTTGTGCAGCCGGGCCAGCAGTGCGTTGATGTCGAGCCGCCCAGATACGTCGGCGCCGGAACGGACGATCCCGGCGCACGCCTCGGCGAGCAGCGCGAGAGTGGGCACCGCCCAGCCGTGCGGAGGAAACGCCGCGAGGTCGCCGGTCTCCACGAGCAACGCCGCCACGTGATCCGCGGCGTCCTCGGGCCGGCCGATCTCGCAGTGCAGCAGCGCCAGACCCGCGACCCAGACCGGAAAGAACCCGTGCCGTTCGATGGCGGTGACTACGTCGCTGCCCATCAGTTCGGCAAACCGCCCTTGCTCGCGGTGCAGCCAGAAGACCTGCCCGGTACAGATCTGGTGCAGGTTGTCGGCTTGCGGGTCACTGGGCGGCGCGAGCAGGTCGATCTCCCCTTGCGGTTCCTCCAGCCTGCGCTTTGCCGTGGCGAAGTTGCCATGCCACAGGTCAAGCATGGTATCGGCGGTGTGCTGCAACCAGGGGGCCCTCGGTGACCCGCCGGCCGCCGCATGCGTACGGTGCTTCTCGAGCGCGGCCCGGGCGGCGATGATCCGGCCTAGCCGTACCTGGTCCACCACGAGACTGATCAAGGCCTCGCTGCGGAGCCGGGGGTTCTCGGCGGCGCTCGCGGCGCTGACCCGGTCCAGGCGCTCGGAGAACTCCAGCAGCCGTGTCGGTGGCTCGGAGTCGAACAATGCCCACCGGCACTCGGTCAACACCTCGCAGATGATCTTTGCGTCGGTCACCGCGTCGAGTTGGCCGAGTGTGTGGTGAGCCAGTGCGGTTCCCCGGCGGCCCTCGGGTGTGCCAACGTGCTCGACCACCGCCATCGTCAGCTTGTGCGCGAGGTGCGCCGCCAGCTGGAGTCGCCAGCCTTCGGCGTCCTGGTCAGCGGCGCCCTCCAGCGCGAGGAGCCCGTCGTCGAGCAGGGCGACCAGCTGGCGATCGACCTGACCCGGCTCGGACCATCGTCGGGCCAGCCGGACCAGCGCCTTGGCCCGCAGCAGCGGATCGGTGGTGGCCGCGTGCGCCGCGAACCAGGCGGCCTCCGCAGCAGCGAAGTCGCCCGCGTTGTAACGGGCGTCGCCCAGGGCGAGCTGCCTCAGGACGGCCTCCGCGGGCTCACCGACAAGTGAGGTCGAGGAGAACCGGACGTTGCTGTACCGGAGTTCGGTACAGATCCGCTCGTACAGCTCCCGTGCGGGGGAACTGAGCCGGTCGATCTCCTCAAAGAGGATCGTGAGCCGCTCTTCGCCCCCCACCTGCTGGAGCAGCGTCGCGAGCGGTTCGGCCAGTTGTTCCGGTGTCCCGCGGCCCGATTCCACCAGATCTGCCAGCATCCTGGCAGATCTGGTGGTCCAGCGTTCGGCTGGCACCTTCAAGTCCCGGAGGGCTGCGGCCCAGAGCCGCCCGGCCAGGTCTGGCCACGGCTGCATGTCCCCGGTTCCCGAGCAGGCGATCCGCAGCACCCGTGACCCGCCATCAGCACCCGGTGTCCCGCGGGGTGGCGCCGCGTCGATCGCCACACCCAGCTCGTGCAGTGCCATCAGCTGGAACGCCCGGGTGGTGAGCCGGTTCCGGCCTCGGCTGTCCAGCATGGCGTTGGCCACTGTGGTGCCGTCGCCGCGCAGGGTTGCCAGGAACCGCAGGAGCCACACCGCGTCGTCGGTGGGCTCGTCGTCCACCGGCCATCCTGGCTGGTCGACGACCGGGTCGGCGGACAGGTCGGCGTGCCTGAGAGCGGTCACTGCCCAGGCCCGCAACAGCCGGGAGCGGGCCCGCTCCCACCGGGCCTGCGCATCCCGGCACACCCTGGGCAGCTGCCAGTCCTCGTCGACCTCGTCGAACGGCGTCCCACGCCAGATCGCCACCGCCGACCGGAAGCCGGCCAGCGCGGCTTCGGCCCTTCCATCGTCCAAGAGTTCGTGTGCTCGGCTGGCAAGCTCCTCGAAGGCGACCGCGTCAACCGCCGTACCAAGAGACGTCTCATCCCTTGACGCCTGCAGACGGTAGGTGTGCCGGCCACGTGCCGTTGACACGGTCAGTCCGCACTCGGCCAGTAGCTGGCGAAGCCGGGAGATCACCGGTGAAAGCCGGTCGGCTTCCGGAGCCGCCGGCCAGAGCGCATCGAGCAGCTCGGCACGCGATATTGAGCCCTGATGAACCGCGGCGACGAGCATGGCCAGAGCTTTGGTCTGCTGGGCGGCCAGCCGCGCCGGCTTGCCCCCAACCCACACCTCCACGCGCCCGAGGACGCGAACGGGATAGTTGGTCATCGACCCTCTCAATTGCCCGACAACTCCCGCCGCCCCCGATGCGACGCACGCAAGATACGCGCAAGGTGGGCGCAACAAGGTTACCTTAGCCTACTGGTTAGACGGGGTCTCCCCCCGTGTAACCGCAACAGTGACCCCGGCCGGGAGGAAGAACTGTGGCCGTCATAGATTGACGGACGCAGGATGGGTTCGCTGATTACGGCTTCTCGATTGAGTTCCAGTCGGACGTAGGCTGGCGTGCATCGTCTTTGACCTACCACACGAATGATCAGAGGGTCATGATGATACGAATTGATCGAACGAAGATCGGTGATATCTGGCGTGATCAAGCATTCCAGATGGCCATCGGTTATGTCGTGCTCGCGGTGATGTTTGCCATCATCTCGACCAGCAAATCACAATTCAGGTACCTGTTCCTCATGGTGCCTGTCGCATTGCTCCTTGCTGGCGTGATGACATGGATGTTCGTGCACAGCACGAACACGATCATCATCGATGATGAGAAGAGGACGGCCTGGCAGCCCAACCGCACGCCTCAGGAGCACAACCAAACACTCGCCTGGCGCGTGCAGGACATCATCGCCGGGCTCGAGCTGACTCAGTCCGACTTCAGCATCGCCGGCGGGCGGAGTGTACACATTCCGGAGGTGGTCTCGGTGGCCGCCGGGCCCCCGGTGGGACTGCACATCCGCACCCTGCCCGGCCAGACACCCGACAACTTCGCCGCACACGCCCCAGCGATCGCCTACAACCTCGGAGTGGCTGAGGTCCGGGTGGTCCCCCTGGGGCCCTCCCTGATCCGGCTGGACCTCCTACCCAGGACCGACCTTGAGGTTGACGAGACGACGTAGGATGTGGAAGACCGCTGGCAGTGTAGCGCTTCACACACGACAGGTCATCGAAAGAATATCTTCTCCAGCTCGGTCTGCGTCGGCGGGCCGTCAGCTCAGAGGTGCCCCCCGCCCGGGTCGCGGCTGCACCGCCTGCCTGAGTCTGGCTCACGAGCGCAGCAACAGGACGAAACCTGGAGGCTTATTCACGCGGTCCGGTAGAATTGTAGTCCGATGACGGCGCTGATGGTGTCCGCGAAGGTTGCGAGTGGTCGGAAGTAGTCGGTGTGGAGGATTCTCCAGGTCTTCAGGTTCACGATTGTTTGTTCGATTCTCCAGCGGATTTTGTTGATGGCGGTGTTGAACTCCTTCTCCCAGTCGAGGAGTTCGCGGGTGTGGTGGTTTTCTGATGGGAGTGATCATGTTGAGGCCCAAGTAGCCTTTGTCGCCGATCCAGTTCTGGGTATCGACCCCGTCGAGGACACTCGAGAGGCGCAACGCGGCGCTATCGACGATCAGCTGCTCATCGCTGGGCAGCTCTTCGGCGGTCGGGATGAACGGACGCGTCACCCGTGCCAGCTCAGGCGTGATCGACGTGATCGCCCGGGAAATCGTTGACTGGGACACCTCGTAGTACTCCGCCAGTTCCTGCTGCACGTGATTTCTCCGTGGTTGGTGAACAGGTCAACGTCCTCGGTGGCCCGGTCCACCAGGCCGTGGGCTGCCAGCGCGTAGCCGCCAGCGAGGGCGAATCCGTATCCCTGGGTGGCAGCCAGCCCTATGCGGGCCAGCTCATCAATGGTGCTCGCCTCACGGATGACTGTCCGGTAGAGCAGTTCGGCGTCATGCTCGACGTCGAGCCGGTAGCTTCGTCGGGGTGCCCCGGTCAGCGCCGTCGGAGGTTGCACCTCGCCGCAGTCTGGTCCGGCTAGCTGCTCCAGGACCTCCGGCACCGTGTAAGGGCGCACATCAACGTACCGAAGGTGCCGTTCACCTCCGGTACACGCGGCAGGCACAGTGCTCACAGCAATGAGTATGCCCGCCACCCTGACACCGCGAGTTGACAGGATGCGCCTTGTCATCGACGATCCAGGTGTTCAGGCTGTTGACGTCGGCGTGGTGTTTGACTGAGCCAGCTCACGCGACACGGCGAGAACTTGCTGTGCCCGCTGAAACGACACACCCATCACGGCCCCGATGTCACGGACTGTCAAACCGGCGTCCTGAGCCGCGTGAGCTGCAGCGGCTCGCTCGGCACGCTCCTGCGCGGTAGCCCGCTGCGCCTGCGCGGCAGCTTCCTCGGCACGGCGCAGATGCGCCGTAACCTGCTCGGGTATCTCGGGACGCACCTCGACCTCCACCTCGTTGACGGGTACGCCGACGACGAACGCGATGGCTTCACGGTGCACGCCAGCGGCCTGGTCGAGCCGGCGGACCTGGGAGAGGGCTCCCGGATGCTGATCGCACTGCACGATCCACCAGCCGGCCGCACGGTGAGCGGTCGCCGTGTAGCGGGTCACTTCGTCTACCACCTCGTGCCCAAGACGGGCGGTAGCTGCTTGAAGATCTCCGTTGCCAGTTCCTCGGGGATCTCGTTGTGGCGTGGCACAGTGGTCGAGACGGTCCCGCAGCGCACGCCGCTGTGGCGGGTGAGCTCGTACATCTCGAACTCGACCCCGGCACGCTTGGCGCCCAGCCGTATCTTTCTGATCACCGCTGGCCGTTTCACCAGTAGTCTAGTAGATGTAGTGTCTTGCAATTGAGTTTGCAGTACCTTATACTGTGATGTATGAGTCGAGCAGCGGCGCCGTTGGTGATATCCGATGGGCAACGAGAAATCCTGGAGACCTTGGTCAGGTCGCGGAGTGCGGCGCATAGTGTGGTGCAGCGAGCCCAGGTGTTGCTGTTGGCTGCCGATGGGGTGTCGAATTCTGAAATCAGTGAGGTGGTCGGGGTGTCGCGTCCGACCGTGCTGGCCTGGCGCGGCCAGTTTGAGAAAAACGGATTGACCGGATTCGGTGAAGTGGCTAAAGGGCGAGGCCGTAAACCGTCGATCAGTGATGAGAAGGTGACCGAGATCGTCGACTTGACGCTGCACTCGAAACCGGAGGGCGAGACGCACTGGTCGTGCCGATCCATGGCAAAAAAAGTCGGGGTGAGCTCGGCGTCGGTGCAGCGGATCTGGTCGGCGCGAGGACTCAAGCCCCACCTGGTGAAGACCTTCAAACTCTCCAATGACCGCCACTTCGAGGAGAAGCTCGTTGACGTGGTGGGTCTGTACCTGAACCCGCCTGAGCAGGCCGTGGTGCTGTGCATGGACGAGAAGAGCCAGATCCAGGCCCTGGACCGCACCCAGCCGTCCCTGCCGATGAAGAAGGGCCGGGCTGGCACGATGACCCATGACTACAAACGCCACGGCACCACCACCCTGTTCGCCGCGCTGAACGTGCTCACCGGAACGGTGATCGGCCGCTGCCTGCCCCGGCACCGCAACACCGAGTTCTTAAAGTTCCTGCGTATCATCGACCGCGAGGTGCCCAAAGGACTACAGATTCACATGATCTGCGACAACTACGGCACCCACAAGCATGCCAACGTCAAGAAATGGCTAGCCAAGCACCCGCGGTTTCACCTGCACTTCATCCCCACCTCCTCATCGTGGCTCAATATGGTCGAACGGTGGTTTCGGAACCTGACCGATAAGGCCATTCGCCGGGGCGTGTTCCACAGTGTCAATGAACTCATTACCGCGATCGAGGACTACCTGAAAGCCAACAACGACAACCCGAAACCATTCGTGTGGACCGCCACCGCCGAGCAGATCCTCGCCAAGGTCGCTCGCGGACGAGTCGCGCTCCAGCAAGTGTAAAATGAATAACGAGACACTACACTAGATGGTCCGGACAAATCAAGTCTATCAACGTTAGACAGCGCGCCGCAGTTCGGTGGATCGCGGCGACCTGGGCGCGCAGCTCGACCGAGCCGGCATCCAGTTAAGATCAATACGGCGACCTCAACCGTCCCGCCGCGCTCCTGGCGCTCCGCCCAAGACCAGCGTCTCGCTTGCCAGCGTGACACGGACCTGGCGTTCTCCTCCCGGTGCTGAAGCCGCTACCCCGTTGACAGGATGCGGCTTGTCATCGACGGACCCAGGTGCTCAGGCTGTCGACGTCGGCGTGATGCCTAGCTGAGCGTCCACACCCCTCGTCAGGCCCGCCAACACGTCCAGACTCACGTTCGATCCGAGGAGTGGAGATTTTTGTCAGTGGTATGCGCGAGCCTGTGCGCGCGATGTCGGATTGTCTTAGCGACCTCGAGTGAAGGGCTCTGCCTGCGGGTTCGCCTCGCTAGGCCGGGCTACGTCCCGGGTGGCTGCCTTGTCGCTGGCTGGTGGAGGCGCGCCACTACTCACCACCAGGTCGCTGTGGGGCCGGGTTGGCGCTCATCGGCGGAGCCACCTGCGGAGAACCTCGAACAGGGCCGTCGCGGCATCGTCGTCGAAAATGATCACGCACGCCCCAGTCACATGCGGATCGAGCACAATCTCGCTGCCTTGCTTTTCCACCACCAGATTGGCGAAACCCCGCGGACCCCGATGCAGCGCGCAGCTGACAGGGATCGCCGTGCGGTTCTCGCGAGACGCGCCCGCGGTCGCGCCGTCAGCCATGGTCAACCTCTTCTCTCTCGAATGGGGTGGGGTCGTGTGCCGCTTACTGATCGGGTGGTGCGTCAGAGGGAGCCAGGGAAGCGGGCGCGGGTGAGCAGGACGTCGGTGGGCGGTGTTTGGCCTGCCACATCGGCGCCTGTTGCCGCATGACCTGCTTGACGGTGTTGAGCTGGCACGGTAGTTCCCTTTCGAGTTCATCGTGTGTGGACCCACATCCAGCGCCCTGGGTGGCAAGACTCGTACGGACCTGCGAATCTGGGCCTGAGCAACGAGGAAAGGCGATGAGTTGGCGGGTGGGGTAGCGGGTGCGACAACCGCACGCACCTGGTCATCGCTAGGCTGATAACCGACTTAGGGTTTTAGTAGTCCGAACGATAGGGGGTAGCAAGCGCGTGACTCGCCAACCCGAACACCTCGCCGAGCAGCAACGGAGGTTAGGCCGATATTTGGTGGCCCTTCGGGAAGCGGCTGGTCTCTATCAGGTGGATATCGCCCGGGCCGTGCCCTGCCACCGCACGCCCGTGACACACGCTGAAGCAGGCTCGCAGCTCCCCGCGAGCGACTTCTGGGAGACAGCGGATCGACTCGTCGGCGCGAACGGTGCGCTGATCGCCAGCTACGACGAGTTGGTCAACGCCAAGGCGGCTCATCTCGCCGAGCAGCAAGCCGAGCGACGAGCACGAGCCCACGCTACCGTCCGAGAGCTAACAGCGGTTCCCCCGCTGAAACCTGAACAGGTGTCGCCCGCGTTTCCCGCGCAAGAGGACCCACAGCGGGACTTGGCGGCTTGCGTGTCGGGCGTGAGTTCTGAAGATATGATGCTTCGTGAGCTGCTTCGTCTGCTTAGTATGATCGGGGTGCTCGTTACACCATCTGGCACCGATGACCAAACAGACCGGTTGGACTGCTCCTACGTCAATCCGGGTCGGTTCGATAACGGAGCCGTGGACGAGTACGCGATGCTCAACAAACATCTGTGGCGAGTGTTCGCGCTGTCCAAATTCAAGGGGACTGTCCTTCCGCTTGCGTGCAATCAGCTCGACGCAATAGTAGTCGGCCTCGGTCAATCACTGGGACCGTTGACGCATCAGCACTTATGTGAATTAGCGAGCGAGTTATTGCAGCTGACAGGTGAGATCTTCTTTGATGCTAACAAGTACAGCGACGCAGCCTACTGTTATACTTTGGCGGCCACCGCCAGCAAGGAAGCCAACGTGTTTGATCTATGGGCGTGCGCGATGACGCGCCATGCGTTTATTGAGATCTACGAACGACACTTTGATAAAGCGGCACCGATACTGGAGTTGGCCGCACGCCTGGCGCGAAGAGGAGACAAAGCGCTGTCCACCAGATACTGGGTTTCCGCTGTTCAAGCGCAGGTATTCGCCGGTCTCGGGGAGCTAGCCGCCTGCCAGCGAGCGCTTGACGCGGCTGAGGGGGTACGCGAATTATCGGGCGATGCCAGCAACGGCGGATGGCTTCGATTCGACGGCTCTCGCCTTGCCGAGGAGCGAGGGGCATGTTATGTCCAGCTTCGATGCCCCGACCTTGCTGGAGCTACCCTCGGTGACACCTTGCACCAGAATTTGTCTGCACGTCGTCGTGTCAGCGTCCTGACTGATCTCGCAATCATTGGGGTACAACGTGGTGATGTAAATCGGATTATCACCTATGCTGATGCGGCTTTAGAAGTGGCCGAACAGACCAGATCAGGTTTCATCAGTCGCAAGCTGCAAGATCTTCAAGGTCATCTCGTACCGCTACTAGGAAACAGTCGGGTTCGGCTGGCGAATCAGCGAATCGCGACCCTGTCCAGGAATTTTTGAACGTTAACGATTGGGCGATTTACAAAGGAGATGAATTGTCAGTCAAGCAGGGACGCGTCTTCCGTGAAGCGTGGATTACTGGTGTCACGCGACACTACCCCGGGACGCCGAAGGCCAGCTATATTGCACCTTGGGACGAAACCCCCGAGTGGGAACGGCAGAGCGCTGCTGCCGTTTATGATCAGGTGCGCGCGTTCATCGAAGCCACCGACGGCGGTACCGCGAAGCTCACCCGTTCGCAGAAGGGCCGCTTCGTAGCTCTCTGTTGGATTGGGCAAATCTTTAAGAATTTCCCGGACCCGAAACCAGCCTATGTGGCGGACTGGGACGACTTGCCCCGGTGGCAGCAAGAAACCGACTCAGACATTTTCGAGCGCATCGAGCAAGACGTTTAACATCGGTACTAGACCTCACCCGGCCGACTCGACACGAGCCGGAGAGCGGGACAAAGGTGTCCATTCACGGCTCCCGTTGAGCGCAGCAACAGGGCGGCGCGCACGGGATCGGCGGCGTGCACGGTGCCCTCCGGGGTGACCCAGAACGGTACCGCGTGCTCGGCATCGCCGAGACGTACCCGCAGGTGCTCGTGTAGCCGCAGCGTCCCCTCCGGGACGGCGAGTCCGGCGGCGGCGCACACCGCGACCACCTCCACCAGCTCGACCCACCGCACAATCCGACCCCCACCGGCATCGAGCAACTCGGGCGCGATCCGCTCGGAGGCCAGCGGCAAGTCCAACAGGTCGGCCAGCGTGCCAGGGTCGCCACCGGACACCAGTTCGCCGGCCGGCAGCACCGCGGCCAGCCACGGGGAGTCGAGCACCACCGCACGGTCGGCATCGACCACCTCGCCGGTCACCGCCCGTACTTGAGCCGGGGGCTCCACGTCGGCCGGGTCGAGTTCGGCGGCGGCCAACGCGGCATGCGCGGCATGCACCACCCCGGGGGTGACCGTGCGGGCCGGATCGGCCAGCCGGGCCAGCAGGTCGGCGGCGTCGGCGGGTCCGGTGATGCTCAACCCGGTGCGCACACCGGCGGCGGCGAGCAGCGCCTCGTCGGTATCACACCGCGGCACCACGTCGTAGAGGCCCTCCAGCGCAACTGCCCCAGCGAGCCGCCAGTGCGGTGGTGGGTGGCCGCCGAGCCGGGCATGGCGGGCCAGCCACCAGCCGGTATAGCCGCCGGGCTCGCGCAGCGCGGCAAGGCCAGCGGGGTCGGCGGCGATCCGGCGTAGCGCCGCTGGCCAGCACTGACTGTCGACGAGGTCCAGGTCCCGGACGGCGAGCAGCCGCGCGGGCGGCTCACCGTCGGCGCGCTGCGCCTGGGCCCACCACTGCTCTTCGGCGTCCAGATCGTGGTCCGGGCCATCCGGGTGGGGGTCGTCGAGCACCGCGAACGAGTCCAGCACCCCGACCGCCCGCAGCGCGGCGGCGTCCTGCTCGGCGGCGACGGCGGGGTCCAGCACGCCCAGCGGCGTGTCCGGGGCGAGCAGCTCCCGCAACGCCCCACCGGGCAACACCAGCTCATCGGCCCGCCTCGGCGCTCCGGTGTCGTCAGGCAGCGCCAGCGCACCCAGCCAGGGCCGGACAGTGCCACCGCCGGCTGGAGCGAGCCGCCCGGCCAGCGACAACACCGCCTGCGCAAGTCCGATGACGTCCAGGCCGTCCTCGGCGTCATCGACACTGCGCTCGATAGCGGGGCGCAGCGCATCCAGCAGTTCCGCGGGGCCCACCGGCCGAGCCCCGAGCCGCTCCAGCAGTGGATGCGCGGCGTCCGGGTGCACCAGCCGCAGGTCAGCCGGCACCTCCCCGGCGACATCAGCGCACTCTCCCAGCAGCACCCCACGCGGGCCGGTGACGGTGCGCCCGTCAGCCAGCGGGACCGGCAACGCACCGAGCTCCTCGCGGGCCGCCGGGTCGGCGTCAAGCAAGGGAAACAGCGCCGAATAACAGCGCCGCCACCAGGACGGTGGCCGGTCCAGCCCGGCCAGCAGCTCGACGATGGCCGCCGGAGGAAGCCGGGTCACCCCGAGCGCGGTGAGCGCGGCGGTGTGCGCGGGTGCGGATAGCTCACCGTCGAGCAGGTCGGGTGTGACCTCAGCGAGCAGCTCAGCCAGCTCCGGCAACGGCACGTCCAGCACCAGGGCGCCGGCTGGCGCGACCTCCCCGCCGGAGGCGCCGGGTAGCCACCGGGTGTGGCGCAGCGCTTCGAGCACCGCGCCACGCAGCGCCGCGTCGACTTCGCTGGCCGGGAAACCGGGGGTAGGCACCAGCGCGGTGCGCTGATCCGGCGCCAGCGCGGCGGCGAGCTCCGGGTAGGCCCGCGCGGCAGCGTCGAGCAGCGCCTCGGCGGCCGGCCCGGGGTGGACGTGCCGCCGTGAGGAGTTGACGGGCACCGTGCCGATCAGTCGCGCGGGCAGGGTGAGCCGCTCCGCGGTGGGGGTGGGCGCGTGCAACACCTCCCCGCTCAGCGGTAACGGGGTGCCGTCCGAGCCGACGGGCAGTGCCCAGCACAGGCTCCACTCGCCTCGCGCCTCGGGGCCGAGCCCGGTGAGGGCGGCCGCCGGCAGCACCCCGGCCCGCCGTACCACCCGCCACCGGCGCAGCCCGGGACCATCGTGCACCAGCACCGGATCCTCGCCCTCGCGGCGCAGCACCCGGTCACCGATGTCGATGCGGTGCAGCCACGGCAATGCCAGCAGCAGGTCAGCGGCCTCGTCCGCGAATGCCGTGAGCAGCGCCTCCGAGTCGATCCCGGCGCGCAGCGGCAGCCGGACCTCGGTGTCAAACGCGGGTGGCGGGTCGCCGCCGGCAGGCCATACCAGCCGCAGCACCGGCGGCCGGCCACCGCGCCGGCTCAGCTCGGCGCACAGCGCCGGGTCACTGGCCACCGCGTGGGCGGTGCGCTGCGCGGAGAACTGCACCCCGCCGGAGCGGGAGACCACTCGCGGTGCATCGGTGACCCCGAGGACCGCCGCGAAGCCGACCCCGAACCGACCGACGCTGTCACCCGCCCGCTTGGCCGACGCGCGCAGCGCGGCCAGCGCGGCCACTCCGGCGGAGTCCAGCGGCACCCCGGTATTCGCGGCGCGCAGCTCACCTCCCTCGACGGTGATCTGAAGGTGCCCGGGTGTACCCGCGCGTTGCGCGGCGTCGGCGGCGTTCTGCGCCAGCTCGACGAGCAACCGGTCCGCGTAACCGAGCAGGGCGAGGTCGGACTCGGCGTTGGCGTCCTCGCGGAACCGGGTGGGGGATCCCCGCCACGCGGCCAGTACCCCCTCACGCAGCGCTGCAGTGCCGAACGGATCAGTGGTCGTCGTCACTCCACCGGTGTCCGGGGCAGCAGCTCCAGCTCGGCGTCGTCGTAGACCAGCTCGGCCACCGGCACATTCGGGCTGGTGTCCACCCGGACCTCGGAATGCGCCCCACAGCCGAACTCGGCGTGCACCACCTGCCCGTCGGCTGGGGCCAGGTCGTTGCCGCAGACGCCGAGGACAGCCGCCAGCAGGCCACCTAGCGGAAGGTAGAAACCGCAGGTAACACACCGGTCGGGGGCACCGCGGGCCATCTCCGAATCAGGGCCGCGGTCACTATCGCGCCAACGCTGTACCAGGGCCAGACGGGCATCACGACTCAGCACCCGGAGTCGTCCCAGCCCGAGTTCCGGGCTGAGCGGCTGCAGCGCCGGGTCATCCTCGATGAGGTAGCCGGGCACCAGTCGCGGGTCATCCGGGTCGGTCGGCAGCAGGTCCCCGACCCCGAGGTCACCGGCCCGAAGCCGCTGGGTCCACGGCAACCAGGGCGGCGCGACCAAGGCGTGTGGGCCGGGCAACAGCACCACCTCGCTGACCGTCACCGGGGTCGCTGGGCCCGCCGAAGCCACCGTGACTGCCCAGCGCCAACCGCGGTAGCCGGGGAGGTCAGCTTCGAACAAGTGCGTGACCGCGCCGCCGTTCTCGGTCTGTGTCTCCACATGCCGACCTACCGGTTGGTCACCGGCCTCGGTCTGCGCCGCCTGCCGAGCCAACTCAACAGCGTCCCAGAGGTCCCCATAGCAGCTAGAGCCTGGCGCGGTAGTGTCGGCAATCACGAGTCCCATTGTGCCGCACCAGTGGTCCGCGCTGACAACCCGGCTAGGCGTCCCTCTGGTGACGATTGCGGTGCTGGCAACTGTGTGGCTGGCGGCCACCATGCTGGCTGGTTGCGCCACCAGGCGTTCGACCGCAGAGCAGCTGCACGTGCAGGTGTTGGCCACCCTCCCGCACGACACCTCGATGTACACCGAAGGTCTGGAGATCCACGACGGGGTGCTCTACGAAAGCAGCGGGCTGGTGGGGCAGTCCCGGGTGCGAGCCACCGCACTGTCCAGCGCCGCCATGCTGCGGGAGGTGACGTTGCCCGCCCCGCTGTTCGGCGAGGGGCTGACCGTCACCGACGCTCGGTTGTGGCAGCTGACCTGGACCAACGGGGTGGCGATCGAGCGCGATCCGGCGACGTTGGCGCAGCGCCGCCAGGTGAGCTACCACGGTGAGGGTTGGGGGCTGTGCCACGACGGGCACCGGCTGGTGATGAGCGACGGCTCGGATCGGCTGACTTTCCGGGACCCTGTGACGTTCGCACCGTCTGGCCAACTGGCGGTCCGCCTCGACGGCGAGCCGGTGCGCCAGCTCAACGAGTTGGAGTGCGCCAGCGGCGTCATCTGGGCCAATGTCTTCCAGACCGACCGCATCCTGCGCATCAACCCCAGCACCGGTGTGGTGACCGGCGTGGTCGACGCGTCCGGTCTGCTCAGTACCCAGCCGCAGTCCACCGGGGACGTGCTCAACGGCATCGCGGCGATCCCGGACACCGACGAGTTCCTGGTCACCGGCAAGCACTGGCCGTTGCTGTTTCGGGTGCGTTTCGTCCCGTCCGCGCCGGGGAGTTGATCGTGGGGTCTCAGCTGCAGCGCCGGGACGCGCCCGGTGGTGCAGGATGGAACGCGTGAAGCGGCCCGCCTCCCCATCCGGCGCTGAGCGCCCCCCCTCCCGGGGACGCCGTCAGGCAGGCCGCACTCGGCGCTGGGTACCCGAGGACCGCCGGGCCGGTGCCGGCTCGACCAACCCACCGCCGACCAACCCACCACCAGCCAACCCACCGCCGACGGTCCCGATCCGCCCCCAATCCGCACCGGGTGACCCGCAGTTCCCCCGCAAGATCACCGTTACCCGGGTGGCTGCGTGGCGGAGCAGGCAACTGGTCTCCGGCGGCGTGCGGCGCTTCCACCGAGCCACCACGGCCGATGGCGCGGGCCGCTCCGGGCTGTCCTCGCTGACCTACGCGGCGATGATGGACTACGCGGGCAGCGCGGCCATCGCCGTCGCACTGGCCAACACGCTGTTCTTCGCCGCCGCTACCGCGCAGAGCCGGGCCAACGTGGCGCTCTACCTGCTGATCACGGTGGCGCCGTTCGCGGTGGTCGCCCCGGTGGTCGGCCCGCTCCTGGACCGGCTGCAGCACGGGAGGCGGGTGGCGATGGCGCTGTCGTTCGTCGGCCGCAGCTTTCTGCTGATCGTGATGGCGGCGCACGTCCACGACTGGCTGCTGTACCCAGCGGCGCTCGGTTTCATGGTGCTGGCCAAGTCCTACGGGGTGCTGCAGGCGGCGGTCATCCCCCGGGTGCTCCCGCCGGGGATCACTCTGGTGAAGACCAACTCGCGGCTCACCGTGTTCGGGCTGGTCGCCGGGGGGCTGGCCGGTGCGGTCGCCGCCGGGGTAGCGGCGCTGACCGGATCACCGGGAGCGCTGCTGTTCACCGCGGTCATCTGCCTGACGGGAGCGGCCCTGTGCCTGCGCATCCCGTCCTGGGTGGAGGTGACCGAGGGCGAGGTTCCGGCCTCGCTGCGGAACGAGGCCACCGACGCACTCGGCGCCACGCGGCGCCGCCAACCGATGGGTCGCCACGTGGTCGTCGCGCTGTGGGGAAACGGGACCGCGCGAGTGCTCACCGGGTTCCTCACGCTGTTCGTGGCGTTCGTGGTGAAGGCCCAGACCGAGGGCTCACCAGGACGGCAGTTGGTGCTGCTCGGCGTGGTCGGTGCGGCGGCCGGGGCGGGCAGCTTCCTGGGCAACGCGGTCGGGGCGCGGATGCACTTCGGCAAGCCCAAGCAGGCAATCGTCGGATGCGTGGCCGCTGGGCTCACCATGGCGGTGCTCACCGCGCTGGTGCAGAGCATCGCCATCGCGGCGGTCACCGCCCTGGTGGCGGCGACGGGCAGCGCGGTGGCCAAGGTCTGCCTGGACGCGGTGATCCAGCGCGGCGTGCCGGAGGCGTCCCGCGCCTCGGCGTTCGGGCGGTCGGAAACCGTGCTTCAGACGGCCTGGGTGATGGGCGGTGCGCTGGGCGTGCTGCTGCCACCCACCTACTGGGTCGGCTTCGCCTCGGTCTCAGCGATGCTGGGCCTGGGACTGATCCAGACCGAGTTGACCGGACGCGGATCGTCGCTGATTCCCGGCTTCGGCACGGGCTCCCCGCCTCGCCAGCACCCGGCCACCCGCCGGGTGGGCCACGAGCTCTGACGGGCCGGGGCGCAGAGCCAGTCAGGGATCCAGCTCATGGGCGACGGCCCGCACCAACTCCCCGATCCGCTTGGTGGTGCGACGGTCGGGATAGCGGCCGCGGCGCAGGTCGGGCTGGACCCGCGACTCCAGCAACTTGATCATGTCGTCGATCAAGCCGTGCAGTTCCTCGGCCGGCCGACGCCGAGCCTCCACCACCGACGGCGGCGGCTCCAGCAACCGCACCGATAAGGCCTGCGGGCCTCGCCGCCCGTCCGCCACCCCGAACTCCACCCGCTGGCCGGTCTTGAGATCGGTCACCCCAGTAGGGAGGGCGTTGGCCCGCACGTAGACGTCGGTACCCCCGTCCTGCGTGACGAAACCGAAGCCCTTGCCCGCGTCGTACCACTTGACCTTGCCGGTCGGCACTGACCTCACCGTTCCCTCGTGGAGTACCGCCTGCCTGCTGGGGATGCGCGACCAGCAAGACGAACGCGCCCCGAACGCACCCGGGACGCGTGCGCCCCAGCTTACGACTTCTGGCCGCTTTTCGGGCGCCTTTCGGGCGCTTCCCACGACATGGGTATCAACACCTCAGGCGTACTTCGTGGCGGCGACGTCGCCCAGCCCGAGCAACTCCACGGAACGCTCGCGCATCTCCACCTTGCGGACCTTGCCGGTGACGGTCATCGGGAACTCCTCTACCACGTGCACGTACCGAGGGATCTTGTAACCCGCCAGCTTGCCGGCAGCGTAGTCCCGCAGGGCCTCGGCGGTGAGCTCGGGCGCACCCGGCCGCAGCCGCACCCAGGCGCACAGCTCCTCACCGTAGCGCGCGTCGGGCACACCGATCACCTGCGCGTCCAGGATATCCGGGTGAGTGTAGAGGAATTCCTCGACCTCCCGTGGGTAGACGTTCTCGCCGCCACGGATGACCATGTCCTTGATCCGCCCGGTGATGGTGAGGTAGCCCTCGGGATCCATCACCGCGACGTCCCCGGTGTGCATCCAGCGAGCCTGGTCGATCACCTCGGCGGTCTTGTCGGGTTGCCCCCAGTAGCCAAGCATGACCGAGTACCCGCGGGTACACAGCTCGCCCGGGGTCCCCCGCGGCACCGTCATGCCGGTGTCCGGGTCGACGATCTTCACCTCGAGATGCGGGTGCACCCGGCCGACCGTGGACACCCGGCGGTCCAGCGTGTCGTCCGCCCGGGTCTGAGTGGACACCGGGGAGGTCTCGGTCATTCCATAGCAGATGGTCACCTCGGTCATGCCCATCCGCTCGACGACTTGCTTCATCACCTCCACCGGGCACGGCGAGCCCGCCACGATCCCGGTCCGCAACGACGACAGGTCGGTTGCGGTCATGTGGGCCGAACTCATGTGGGCCAGCATGGCGATGAACATCGTGGGCACCCCGTACAACGAGGTGCACCGCTCCCGCGCGAGCGCCGACAGGGTCGCCGCCGGTTCGAACGACGGCGCCGGGTACACCAGGCAGGCGCCGTGCGAGGTGGCGGCCAGGTTGCCCATCACCATGCCGAAACAGTGGTACAGCGGCACCGGCAGGCAGATCCGGTCCGCCTCGGTGTAGCCGCACAGCTCACCAACGAAGTAGCCGTTGTTGAGGATGTTGTGATGCGACAGCGTGGCGCCCTTGGGAAAGCCGGTGGTGCCCGAGGTGTACTGGATGTTGATCGGGTCGTCGGGGGACAGCGCCGCCTGCTTGCTGGCGAGCAGCGACGCGGCACCGCCCCGCACCGGTAGCGCATCCCACTCGGAGGACCCGATCAGCACCACCCGCTCCAGCGTGGTGCAGCGGGGTCGCACTTGCGCGATCATCGCGGCATAGTCGGAGGTCTTGAACGACTCCGCGGCGACCAGGAGCCGGATCCCGGCCGCCGTGAGCACGTATTCCAGTTCGCTGGTCCGGTATGCGGGATTAATGGTGACCAGGATCGCGCCGATCTTCGCGGTGGAGTACTGGGTGAACAGCCACTCCGGGCAGTTCGGTGCCCAGATGCCGACCCGGTCGCCCTTGCCGATCCCGGCGGCCAGCAGCCCGTGTGCCATCGCGTCGACCTCGGCGCGCACCTGAGAGTAGGTCCAACGGCGCCCGCTCGGGCAATCGACCAGCGCCTCCCGCCCACCGCACCGCGCAACCGTCCGGTCAAAGTTGTCCCCCACCGTCTCCCCCAACAGCGAGACGTCCGAAACTCCCGACGCATACGAAGCAATCACCGGCGCCCACCGTCTCATGGATGCTTGTGCACCTTCCCACCCGCTCTCGCACGGTCTCATGGATACTTGTGCACCTTCCGACCCGGTTGTCACGCAGCATGGCGTGCCTGCAGCGCGGCCCGGACTGTGCAGATCACCCGGTGCGGATCGCGCAGGTGCTCCCGGGTGACAAAGACGACCTCCCAGCCCGCGGCGTGCAGCCGGTTAAGTCGTTCCCGGTCCGATCCGACCTGCAGCGGCGCGCCGTGCCACACCCCGTCATACTCGACGGCGAGCCGATGGCGCGGGAAAGCGAGATCGACGGTAGCCACCCATCGACCGGCGTGATACACCCGGAACTGCACCTCCGGGCTCAGCCCGTCGAGTACCAGGTGTACTCGGAGCCGGGATTCGGGCCGCGATTGCGCCCTCGGATCAGCGAGCTCCAGTGCGCGCCGCGCCTGCACGATGCCGCGGTCATGCCGACCCGCCACGAACAGCTCCATCTCTGATCGCCCGACGAGGCCTGCCCTCAGCACGGCATCCAGATCGGCCACCGTGTCCGGAAGCGGGCGGTCGAGCAGCAAGTCGAAGGCGGTGCGGCGGCGGGTCGCCAGGCGGATCCGCGACCACGGCTGCGCCTCGTCGGCCCGCACCTCGCAGCGCCGCAGGTCCACTCCCGCCCGGCGAAACAACCGCGTCTGGAGGCCGGCGAGCACCTCGACCGGATCGTCGGGCAATGCGAGCTGGACGCCGTGCAGCGTAGCCGCCGACCGACCAGTGATCACCACGTCGGCCGGCAGGGTTAGCGCGGCGCACTCGCAGCGCAGTTCATGTGTCAAGGCCGTGGCCGCAGGCACGTAGACGTCTCGAAACACTCGCCGGTATCGCGGAGGAACCAGCTGCCCGCGCGTGACGAGACCCGCCGCGACGGCCGCTGAACCGCGAAACGCTCCGCTCAGCCCGCTGGTCTCCCGTTGATTACCCACAGTTGCGCACCCTGCACCACCACAAGCCGCCTGTCCAACGTCCATCCACAGCCCGGGTTGGAGGTGCACAAGCATCCATGAGACGGTGTACGGGCGGGTGAAAAGGGGCACAAGCATCCATGAGACGGGTCAGGCGCGCGGAGACGGGTCAGGCGCGCGTGGGGTAGACGGCGACTTCGGCGGCTTTGACGACGAGCCATACGTCGGCTCTGGTGTGCAGGCCCAGCTCCACGGCGGCGGCCGGCGTGATGTCCGCTGCCAGCCCACCCACGCCGCGCACCCGGACCAGCGTGCCGTTGGGCTCCAGGGCCGCGACTCGGTCGTGGACCACATTGCGCGGGCTGCCCTTGGGCGGATCGACATAGACCGCCACCGCGGCAGGGGTGAACACGGCGACCGCCGAGGCGCCCGGAACCGTCGATTCGGTCAGGCCGGACAGTTCGGTGCCGTCGTCGGCCCGTAACCCGCCGACCGTCGCGGTACCGGACACCAGGTTCAGTCCGGCTAGCCGCGCGGCGAATGCGCTGCGCGGCCGGATGAGCACCTCGCGCGTCGGACCCTGCTCCACCACCCGGCCACCGTCGAGCACCACCACCCGGTCCGCGAGCACCAGCGCGTCGATCATCTGGTGGGTCACGATGAGGGCGAGCCGGCCAGCCAGCACCGTGTGCAGCAGTGACCGCAACGCGGAGGCGAACTCCACATCCACCGCGGACAACGGCTCGTCCAGCAACCACAGATCGGGGTCCGAGGCCAGCGCTCGAGCCAGCGCGATCCGCTGAGCCTGCCCGCCGGACAGGCGCCCGGGACGGCGCCACGCGAACTCCGCCGCATCCACCTCGGTGAGGTGCCGCAGCGCCACCTCCCGGGCTGCCCACCGGCGGGTACCGGCGGCACGTGGCGCGAACGCGACGTTGTCCAGCACCGACAGGTGGGGGAACAGCAGCGGCTGCTGAGCTAGCAAGCCGATGCGCCTGCGATGCGGCGGCAGCGCCACCCCGGCCGCGGTGTCGGTGAGCACCCGGCCATCCAGCACGATCCGTCCGGTATCCGGGCGCAGCAGGCCGGCGACCGCGGCGAGCAGGGTGGACTTGCCAGACCCGTTGCGTCCCAGCAGCGCGACCACCTCGCCCGGCACCACGTGCATCGTCACGTCCAGCGCGAAGTCGCCGCGGCGCACGACGACCTCGACGTGCAACCCCGCGCTCATCCCACGCCCTCCGCCGAGCGCGGCCGGGCCACCGCGATCACCACGATCGCCACCACCACGAGCACCAGTGACAGCGCGATCGCCCCGTCGGCGTCAACCTCCTCCCTGAGGTACACCTCCAGCGGCAGCGTCCTGGTCACCCCCTGCAGGCTGCCCGCGAAGGCGATGGTGGCCCCGAACTCGCCCAGGCAGCGAGCGAAGCTGAGCACCATGCCGGAGCCGAGGCCGGGCAGCACCAGCGGGACGGTGATCCGGCGGAACACCGTCCACGGTGGCGCGCCGAGGGTCGCCGCGATCACCTCGTACCGCTCCCCGCCGGTACGCAGCGCCCCCTCCAGACTCACCACCAGGAACGGCATCGCCACGAATGTCTGCGCCAGGATCACCGCCGTGGTGGTGAACGGGACGCGCACGCCGAACGCCACGTCCAGGGCATACCCAGCGAACCCGCTGACCCCCAGCAGGTACAGCAACGCCAGCCCGCCGACCACGGGCGGCAGCACCAGCGGAAGCAGCACCACCGAGCGCAGCAGCCGAAGACCCGGGACCGATCCGCGAGCCAGCACCACCGCCAGCGGCCCGCCGAACAGGACGCACAGCAGGGTGGACACCGCCGCGGTGCGCAGTGACAACTCCAGCGCGGCGCGCGCCGATTCACTGGTGACCAACTGGCCGAACCGGGACCACGGCGCCCGCACGACCAGCCCGATCACCGGCAGCACGATCAGCGCGAGAGCCACCAGCGCAGGCAGCCACAGCACACCGGGCAGCCCGATGCGGACAGTGTTCGGATCCCTGGTTTGGGTCACGCGGTCTGGATCACGCGGGGGTCGCGGTCCGGCCCGGCCTGGATTAAGCCGGGCCGAAGCCGGCGGCAGCGAGCTGCTGCCGCACGGCAGTGCTATGGACGAATGCCACGAACGCCTGCGCGAGCTGGGCGTGCGGGGAGTTGCTGATCACGGCGATGGGGTAGGTGTTGACGGCGGTCTTGGCCTCTGGGAAGTCAACCTCCTGGACTTTCCCTCCGGCGCTGCGGGCGTCGGTGACGTAGACCAGCCCGGCATCGGCGACCTTGGCCTCAACCTTGGACAGCACCGACAGCACGTCCTGCTCCTCGCTAGCCGGACTCAGCTTGATCTTGGTGCTCTGCTCGATCTTCACGGTGGCCGCGCCGCAGGGCACCGGCGGGGCACAGACGACCTCGATGACGCCTGGTTTGGCCAGGTCAGCGAACGAGTGGATGTTCTTCGGATTGCCCGGGGGCACCACAATGGTGAGCACGTTGGTGACGAACGGCTGCGCTGTGCCGGCCACCTTCCCGGCGTCGGCCACCACCTTCATCTGCTTCTCATCGGCCGAAGCGAAGACGTCGGCAGGCGCACCGTTGAGAATCTGCTGGGCCAGCGCCGACGAGCCACCGAAGCTGAACCGCAGCTCAGCGCCGGGATTGGCGGCCTCGAACTGCGGTGTCAACCTGGTGAACACGTCCGTGAGCGACGCTGCTGCCAGCACCGTGACCGGCACCCGTGCCGGGGCATTGTGCTGGGTCTGGGCACCTTGCTGGTCTGGGCACCTTGCTGAGTCTGGGCACCTTGCTGGGTCTGGGCACCTCCGCAGCCCACGAGCACCAGCGCGGTCGCGAGACCTACCACTACCAACCGTTTCATTCACGTCCTCCTGGGATCTCGACCATGACTTGGGTCAACTTCACAACAGCCACCGCAAGTACCCCCGGCACGAGCCCCAGTTCCCGTACTGCTTCGGCGCTCATCAGTGAGACCACCCGGTGTGGTCCGCACTGCATCTCCACCTGTGCCATCACCTGGTCGGTGATCACCTCGGTGACCAGCCCGACGAATCGGTTACGTGCCGATCGGTCCACCAGGGACGGGTCGCGCGTGGCGTGTGCCTGTGACTTGGCGAATGCCGCCAACTCCACCCCGTCCACAGCCTTGCGACCACCGGCGTCCCGGATCGCGGTCAAGTGCCCGGAATCCGCCCACCGACGAACGGTGTCATCACTGACGCCGAACAGCTCAGCGACCTCTGACATCCGATAGTGCGGCACATCGCGGAGAATACCTCCGCAAGCGCGGCCACGAAACAGGACGCCCCGACTGCGCCGCATAACCCGTGTGTCCGGCCCGGGCGCACGGTGTGGCCGCCAGTGGGACGCGGGCCTCCAGCGCCGCCAGCATAGCAACCGAGCATTGTATCAGCAGCATATGCGGGACAGATCAGTCATCTTCTCCGCTGTGCGGAAAAATGGTCATGAAGTAAGGAAGGCACGAGTGCGAAAAGTCTGTTTCGCCGGCGGCGAGTCATTACCGCGCCAGGGCTTCGGATAAGCTCTCCGCTATACTTCATGCTCTGTAGGCCTGCGGGAGTGAACCGATTTGTGGGGACCCATGCGGAGAATAGGGGGCTGCACTGTGGTGACCGTGCGCTACTTCGCGGCGGCACGCACCGCCGCTGGCCTGCCCAGCGAGAACGTCAACGTCGGCGACGGCGCCACGGTGGCCGACGCGCTCGACGCGCTCGTTGCTCGGCACGGCGAAGCGCTGCGCAGGGTGCTCGTCGCCTGCAGCTTCCTGCTCGATTCAGTCGCGGTGCGAGATCGCGCTACGCCGCTGCAACCTGACGCCGAGTTGGACGTCCTACCGCCGTTCGCTGGCGGCTGAGTTCCCGACTCGGATCCAGGAGTCTCACGGACAGTTGACCCACTCCTGCGAGCCGTCGGAGAACTCCTGGCGCTTCCAGATCGGCAACTGCAGCTTCACCTCGTCGACCAGCGCCGCGCACGCCGCGAAGGCCACCCCACGGTGGGCTGCGGACACCGCACAGGCCAGCGCAGAGTCGCCGATCGCCAGTGGTCCGATCCGGTGGCTGACCGCCAACCCGAGCACCTCCGGGTGGGCCGCGGCGATCTGGGCCGCCACTCGTGTGATCACGTCGCCAGCGCTGGGATGGCTGGAGTACTCCAGCGCGCACACTCCCCGGCCACCGTCGTGGTCGCGGACCACACCGGAGAAGCTCACCACTGCGCCAGCGGCCGAGCGAGCCACCAGCCGGGCGTGTTCCTCGACGTCCAGCGGATCCTCGGTGACCACTGCGCGAAGCACGACACCCGGGTAAGCGTGCCCCGGGTGAGACGGGGCTGGCTGGCCGGTCCCGCTGCCGGCGTGATCTGCGCCGTGTAGCTGCTCGATGGCGTGGTCAAGCACCCGGTCGAGGACAGCCAAGCCGTCCCGGACTCCACCGGTGGAGCCCGGCAGGTTGACCACCAGCGTGCGGCCGGCCACTCCAGCCAGCCCACGGGAGAGTACCGCGGTGGGCACCCGAGGCAGCCCGGCCGAGCGGATCGCATCCGCCAATCCAGGCAAGCGCCGGTCCAACAGCGGCTCAGTGGCCTCCGGGGTGCGATCAGTGGGGCTGATGCCGGTGCCGCCGGTGGTCAGCACGACGTCGACCGCGTCCGCCACCGCCACCGCCACCGCATCGCGCACCGGCGAGCCGTCAGGTACCACCACGGGATCCGAGGTCTGATAGCCACGCTGGCACAACCAGTTGACGATGACTGGACCGGTGCGGTCGGGGTACACCCCGGCGGCCGCACGGTTGGACGCCACAACGACCACGGCGCGACGACGGGTCGCCGACGGCTGAGCCGTCGAATTGATCACCGACGGCTGAGCCGTCGAATTGGCCGCTGTTGTCATCGGTCCCCCTGGATTAATTCAACAGGCCGGATCCACAGGCCGGTCTTCCCACCCAGCTTGCGCTCCACCCGCACCGCGTCGAGCACGGCGGCGGGGTCGACTGCCTTGACCATGTCGTGCAGCGCCAGCCCGGCGACCGCCACCGCGGTGAGCGCCTCCATCTCCACACCCGTGCGGTCGGTGGTGCGGACTGTGGCGGTGATCTGAACCTCGGTGCCTGAGATGTGCAGGTCCACCGTCACCCCGGTCAGGGAGAGGGGATGGCACAGCGGGATGAGGTCGGGCGTCCGCTTGGCCGCCATGATGCCCGCGATCCGGGCGGTGGCCAGTGCATCGCCCTTGGGTAGTCGTTCACCGCGCAGCAGCCGCACTACCTCCTCGGTGGTGCGCAAAACTCCCGAGGCAACCGCCTCCCGTACGGAGGCCTGTTTATCCGAGACGTTGACCATCCGGGCCGCGCCACGATCATCCACATGGGTCAGCCGTCTCTCGGAGCTCACCAGTCGATCCTACGGCCGCACCCCGTCAGTGGCGGTGGGCGGATACGCCGGAAGGGCTGGCACGGGATACGTGCCAGCCCTTCCGGATATGTGTCGGTCAGATCAGTGCGTGACCGGCAGGTGAGCCTCGACCGGGTGCGGCGGCGGGGCCTCTTCCTTCTGCTCGTGGCGGTTCTCATGGTGCTCTTCGCGGCAGCTGGCAGAAGAGATCACAATCTCCTCCAGCGCGTCATGATCACCCTTGGGGGTGTTGAGACTCGGGTTGAGCACCTTGAGCTCGTTCTCCAAGTCTCCGACGGTGGGAGCGGAGCCCGCCGCTGCCGACGACTTGACATGAGCTGCCTGCAGCTGATCCATGGTCGGGACCTTCAGCTGCTTGGACGCGAGGCTCTGGAAAAGGTTG
Organism: uncultured Actinomycetota bacterium; assembly: GCA_963822695.1. Taxonomy (GTDB): domain Bacteria; phylum Actinomycetota; class Actinomycetes; order Mycobacteriales; family Pseudonocardiaceae. The sequence continues at coordinate 107,804 of CAWGJH010000002.1, read as the reverse complement.
AGATCCTTCTGCGAAATACCCCGTCCGTGTCGGTCACCAGGAAGCAGCCGGATCACCGCGGCGTTGACGGTGAGCCAGTCGTGATCCCGGTGCTGCCGGTTGAACTCGATCTCGACCACCGGCGAGAGGTTCAGCTCCTGACCCTTGTATGGCGACGACTTGTCGTCGCTGTCAGTGCTGATAATCGAGGAATCACCATGGCCGTTCTCACAGGTTGCCTCGATGACCTTCAGCCGCAGCCCGAGAATGTCCACCTTGACAGCCGTGGCCTTGGACCGGAAGTGCTCGGCCTCGACCTTGAGCAGGCCGACATAGATGCCGTTCTTGTTCGGCCCCGGCACCTCGAGCAGTGCCTTATGGCCGTCGGACGGCGCCTCCACCCTCGGAGTCGGCGCGATGGGCAGCAAGCCTTCCGCAGCGATCCCGAATGCCGAGGCGGTGGGCTCTTCGCCAGCGGAGCCGGACAGGGTCCCCAGCAGCAGGGCCGCGACGGCGGTGGCAGCACCGACGCTGGCAGCACTGGCGCCGGCGAGCTTCCTACTGTTCACATGCTGTCCTTTCATTTTGTTCGTTCAGTTCTCATCGATGAGCACAAGCGTCCCGAGGGGAACTTGAGTCAACTGGTGGAGCGCGTCCTTTGGCACCCGAATGCAACCATCGCTAGAGCGGGTACCGAAGACATTGGCAGTGGGCCAGGTATGGATCGCGACGGTTCCCGGGCCGCCACCGAAGCTGTTCAGAGTGGGACTGTGGGTGCCCAGCGGCAAGATCACCGATGAGTACCGCTGCGCGGTGTCACTGAACGAACCGAGCAGGAACGTCCGCCCCACCGGGGTGGGAGCGGACTCCTTACCGATGCCCACCGTCCAGTCACCCAGGCGCTGACCCCCCTTGAACAGCTCCATACCGAGGGAACGAAGGTGGACCCGGATCAGATACGGGCTGACCGCACGATCGAGTGCAGTCTCGGTTACCCAGCCCGTCGAGCTGTTGGGTCGCGAAGGCAGCAGCACCTGCACCCACCCGGGTTGCTGGGCGATCGCCGGCAGCCAGGTGTCGCCGATCTGTTGGGGGCCGAGCCTGGCGATCGGAGCGCCGCCGGGGGCGGCGTACACCACAACCTCCCGGCGCGGGTGAACCACGGTGCCGTCAGTGGCCACCAGCGGACCGGGGTCAAGCGGCGCTCCGTCGACGACGGTGTAGGTGGTGCTCTGCGGCAGCACCGCAGGATCTGCTGGGAGCATCGCTGGCGGGATCGTGACGGCCGGCGAGGCCATCACGGGAACCGGTGGTGGCACAACCTTGCGGGTCTCGCCAGCCCCAAAGGGGGCCACGAAGGCCACCACAACCATTGCCAGCACGACCAGGAGAACCCCGCCGACCGCGCACGCGATCAAGTAAGGACGATCAAGCAACCGGGACGATTCGGGAGGACGTTGGGCCATGACCTCTGGTGGTGTCGGACGAGCGGAACTGGTTGGCTCGCCCTCCTCGATCGGGCGATCCCGCTCGGGCCAACGACGTTCTTACATTCACTGGAACGTCCGCTGGGGCCGTGCGGTGACGGCACCCTAACGGACCCGAAACCCCGACCCAACGGGCCCCCGCTACTGGATGTCGCTCCGGTTGATCTCGGTATGCGGGTGCTCGTAACGAAGCTGGTCGACCGGCAGCGGGAAGATCACCTCACCGAAGGGAGACAGCGCGCCCTGGACCGGGGCGGCAAGCTCGCTGACCGGGTGGTCCTCCTCTGACCAACTCGGCCAGGTCGGGTCGATGCGGTCGGTGCGCTTGGCCACAGTTCCTCCTCGCTCGGTGCTGCCGTACTCATCTGCCGCACTCATCTGGCGCCCAGGCGGCATGAATGACGTCGATTGTGCCCATCATCATCTCCCGTGTGGCCAGTGGCGTCACGCGACGCGCCAGGAGGACCCTCGTTACTCTGAAGCAGATGTCCAGTACCGCACTTGCTGACTGGCTACGCACCCGGGACGACGACACGCTGGCCCGGTTACTGCGCGCCCGCCCGGACCTCGCCGTACCCGCTCCGGCCGATTCGACCGTGCTGGCCACCCGAGCCGGGATCCCGGCGTCGGTCGCTCGGGCCTGCGAGGAGCTCGACCGATTCACCCTGGCGGTGCTCTCAGCACTGGTGGTCGCCGGTGCCGACGCCGCACCGGTGAACCGCCAGGCCCTCGAGCGCCTGCTCGGTCGAGACGTCGCCGCCGAGCGGGTTCAGCAGGGTCTGGACACGCTGCGGTGCTACGCATTGGTCTGGGGCAACGATGGGGCGCTCGCGGTGGTACCGGCAGCGCGCCAGGTCATCGGGCCGCATCCTGGTGGCTTGGGTCGCCCTGGCGGGGATCTCGGCGGCGCCAACATCGAGGCTGTCCTCGCCGAACTCGCCGAGGACGAGCTGAGGGTATTGCGGGTCCTGGCCGCCGGGTTGCCGGTGGGTAGCAGCCGGGACGCCGCCGAGGTGCTTCCCCTCAGCCGGGCCCGCACGCCGGTACAACGCCTGCTGGCCCGTGGTCTGCTGCGGCGGATCGACGCTGGCACCGTCGAGTTGCCCGCGCAAGTGGGTCTGGCGATGCGCGGAGACCAGCCGCTCGGCCCCCTTGAGCTGGATGAGCCAGAGCTGCCCACGCGGCAGCGCGATCCGTCCCTGGTGGACTCGACGGCCGCGGGCGCGGTGCTTGGTCTGCTGCGCCACACCGAGATACTGCTCGCCGAATGGTCAGCGGATCCTCCCCCGAAGTTGCGCTCTGGTGGCCTGGGCGTCCGAGACGTGCGACGAACGGCGCGCCTGCTGGACGTCGACGAGGCGACAGTCGCGCTGCTCGCCGAGGTCGCCGTCGCTGCCGGACTGATCACCTCGACCGATGAGGGAACGGATGCGTCGCTGTGGTTGCCCACCGTCGCCACCGATTCGTGGCTCGCCGCGCCATCGCAGCGGCGCTGGGCCACGCTCGCACGCGCGTGGCTCGAGTTGCCCCGGCTACCCGGATTGGCGGGGACGCGCGACGACAAGGATCGGCCGCTGGCCGCGCTGTCCGGCGAGTTGCGCCAGCCCCGCGCCCCGGCGCACCGGCGCCGAATCCTCGGGGTGATCACCGAGCTGCCCGCCGGCCACGGTATCCAGCGACCGGAAGAGCTCGCCGCCGTGCTCGCCTGGCGGGCACCGCTCCAGGACGGCCGGCGACGCGACGAGGTGGTCGGCTGGACCGTGCAGGAAGCCACCACGCTGGGCGTGCTCGCGCTGGGGGCAGCGTCATCGGCCGGACGGGCGCTGCTGCGCGATGGCGCGGCGGCCGCGGCGGCCGTCCTGGCCGCCGCGCTGCCCGCGCCGGTGACCCACGTGGTGGTGCAGGCCGACCGCACGGTGGTGGCACCGGGACCGCTGGAGCCCGAACTGGCCCGGGAGATCGGGCTGGTGGCCGACGTGGAGTCAGCGGGTGGCGCCACCGTCTACCGGGTCACCGAGGACACCGTCCGCCGGGCACTGGACACCGGCCGCAGCGCCGCCGACCTGCACGAACTGTTCCGAACCCGGTCGGCGACCCCGGTGCCGCAGTCACTGAGCTACCTCATCGACGATGTGGCCCGGCGACACGGGCGGCTGCGCGGTGGTGCCGCCGCCGCGTTCCTCCGGTGCGACGACGCGGTGCTGCTCACTGAACTACTGGCGCATCCAGTGGCCGCGCGCTGCGGGTTGCGCCGGCTTGCTCCTACCGTGCTGGTCAGCCCGTTGTCGCTGGCTGCGCTGCTCGACGAGGTGCGCGGTGCCGGCTTCCTCCCGGTCGCCGAGGGGCCCGACGGCCAGGTGCTCAACCTGCGCACCGGAACTCGTCGCGCCCGGGTCCGGGCCCAGGCGACCCGCCATGCCGCCGTACCCCCCACCCCCTCAGCGGAGCAGCTTGCCGCGTTGGTGGCAGCGATGCGGACCGGGGACGCTACCGCCACCACCCTGCGAAGGCCCGCGATGGCCACCAGCGCGATGGCCACCAGCGCGGTGTCCACCGGTAGCACGCTGGCGGTGTTGCGGGGCGCCGCCCACGCCGGCAGCAACGTCTGTATCGGTTACGTGGATTCCCACGGCGTGGCCAGGAGGCGGATCGTGCGACCGGTGACCGTCGGTGGCGGCGTCCTGGAGGGGTTCGACGGCTCAGTTGAGGGGCTGTGGCGCTTCCCGCTGCACCTGATCACCTCAGCAGCAGTCATGCCAGACTGACACCGTAGATGTTAAGGTCTACGGGCGGGCAGCGTTCTGCAGCTGTGCGCGGAGCTCGGGGGTCAGCAGCTTGCCCGCTCGGTTGACGAGCAACGTCATCTCGTAGCCGATCAGACCGATATCGCAGCTCGGCGAGGCCAGCACAGCGAGACTGGACCCGTCGCTGATGGCCATGGTCAAGACGATGCCACGCTCCATCTCCACGACGGTCTGCACCACTCCGCCCGCCTCGAAGCAGCGGGCCGCGCCCTGGGTGAGGCTCACCAGGCCCGACGTCACCGCGGCAAGCTGGTCAGCGCGGTCGCGGGGCAACCCTGAGGATGCAACCAGGAGCAGCCCGTCGGCGGAGACCACGACAGCGTGCGCCACCCCGGGTACTTGCTGCACGAAGCTGTCCACCAGCCAACCGAACTGGCTGGGCTGGACCGGGTGCTGGGGAGCCGCTGTCGTCACTGCTGATTCTCCTCGAAAGGTCCCTGATCGATGCGGGCGTGCCGCCCGACGCGCAATCCGCGCTGGTACCTGGTCAACCGGCCGCGCACCGCATCTGGGGTGCGGGCCAAGCCAGCGGGCACCGGAGTCGGCAGAACACGGCCGTCCGGACCGGATACTAGATGCGCGCGGGGCTGCCGCTTGGGCAACCCGGCTCCGGTGAGTTCGTGGCTAACGCGGGTGCGCAGTGCTTGCGCGGCCTGCCATGCCTCGTCAAACGGGGACCGCCACTCGGGCACGACGGTGGACGGCGGGTTGCTCACCGGCACGGACTGACGCTCGCGAAACCAGGCTGAGACCATCTCGAAGATCTCTTCGCGAACCTCCCCGGGCTGCCCGCTCGACTCCGCCACCTGCGCCTCATCGCCACCCAGCTGATCGGAGAACGGCTCGGGCGCGGGCTGAGGCTGGGGATGGCCGAAGAGCTCACGCCACTCCTCCTGGGCCGTCCGCGGACGGCTACGCTGCGAGCTGACAACTCCGAGCGAGGCTGGGCTGATCGAGGCTGGGCTGAACAGGTCCGCCGCAGTCGCCTCGTCGATCACCGACACCTGTAGCGGCAGCTGCCCTTCGGTCCCGCTCCACCCGGTGGCGGGCGATTCCTCAGGTAGAGGAACTGGGACATCAGTTGACAGCTGGGAATCAACCGTCACCAGGGAGGGAGGCAGCAGCGCGGTCGCGGTGATCCCGCGTTCACCGAGGCGCTGGCGCAGCCGCACCGTGATGCCATGCCGCGCGGCCAACTCGCGCACCACAAACAGGCCCACCTGACCGGAGACCGACATATCGGCCGCCGGTGCCAACGCGAGCCGTGCGTTGATCGCCTGCAATTCGTCAGAAGGTAAGCCGGGTCCGGAGTCGGTGATCTCCACCAGCAGGCTCTCGTCGTCGGTAAGCGCGCCACTCAGGGTCACCATGGTGCCCTGCGGGGTAACTTTGGTCGCATTGTCCAGCAACTCTGTGATCAGGTGCACCAGATCGTTGACGACCGGACCGGCCACCGTGGCCACCGTCGCCACCACAGGCGGGCCCACGGTCACCCGTTGGCACTCATCGAGCTCCGAGACCGCGTTGCTCAGCACATCGAGCACCGCCACCGGCCCTTGGGCACCATGGCGCGCTGCCCCACCGGACAGCACCAGCAAGTTCTCGCTGTGGCGGCGTATCCGGGCGGAAAGGCGACCGAGCCGGCGCAAGCCGCGCACCAACTCAGGATCGTGCGCTGCGGCGCGCAACTCCTCGATCAGCTGCAGCTGGTGTTCCAGCAGGCGATAGCTACGCCCGGACAGATGGAGAAAGACCTCGTTGAGGCTGCTGCGCAGGTGGGCCTGCTCGGTTGCCAGCCGGACCGCCTGGACATGCACGCTGTCGACCGCCCTGGCGACTTGACCGACTTCCTCCATCGAGTGCACCGGCACCGGATCGACAATCGTCTGGGCGGGGATACCGTCGGTGGCCAGTACCTGCTCGACAGCCTCCGGCAGCCGGCGGTCGGCGACCTCAAACGCGGCGGTGCGCAGGGTACGCAGCGGTTGCAGGAGCGAGCGCACCACGATAACCAGCAGCGCCACCGCGAGCAGCAGTAGCACAGCGACCACGGCAGCATCCCGGAATGCCTCGCGCCACACCTGGGAACTGCGAGCTTGGGCATCCGCCTGCAACTCGTTGAGTAGGGTTCCCATCCCCTGGTGCATCGTCTCGACGGTCCCCGAGGCGGCGGAGTTCCAGTCACCGGGGACCGTCTCCAGTGGCGCTCCCCGCACCGCCCGGTCCAGCGCGGCATCCAGCAGCCGCTTCCGATTCACCGCCGCCACGGTGTCGAAATAAAGGTGCCGTTGAGTGGCGGACATGACGTGGCCGAACTCGTCGGCGGCGGCGTCGAACCGGGCGTCGGCAGTGCGCAGCGTGGCCTGCTGCGCGGGGGACAGACCGCCGGACAAGATCCCCGTCAGCAACACCGCGTGCTGCACGGAGGCCTGTTCATCGGCGACCGACAGCGCCGCGAGGCCGTCGACTTGATGGACTACCGGACTGGGTGCACCATCCAACACTCTGCGGTCAAGATCGAGCAGCACCGCGATGAAGTCGGAATAGGCGGTGACGGCGCTCTGTGCGGTGGCGTTGCCCGGGACAGCGTGAGGTTGGAGGGCGGCCTGCCGCAGAGCGGCAAGCCCGGCCAGCCGGCGCATCGCGGCTCGGCGGGCCTCGGCCGCAGTCGGACCGAGAGCCTCGGCGTTGATGTCCGCAGTGCGCAGCTTGGTGGCGGCGGTGTCCACCCGCTGCGCCTGGACCTGAACCTTGGCCTGCAGCGCAGTGCGGTCTGTGGGACCTCCGGTGGCGAGCATCGCGGCCACCCGGTGCCGTTCCCTCTGCAGGTTGTACACGACGAGATCCAGTTGCTGGGCGAAACCGACCTGGCGGGCCAGCGTGGCGAAACCCTGCGCCCGGCGCACCAGATCGGTGACTCGCAGCGTGCCGAGTACACCGGCAAGCACCAGGGGCACCAGTAGCACTGCGGTGAGTTTAGTGCGCAGTCTCCAATCCCGCAGCCGCCACCGGCCGCCGCGGCGCCGCAGCGCGGCGCCACCCGCCCCGTACATGGCGACGGCAGGTGCCCGGCCGAAACTCCGCGTAGTAAGCCCATCACGCACAGTGACGTCAGTGGAGCCGTCGGAGCTGCTGACGGGTAGTCTAGTGTTCACTTCGTGGCCCGTCACGCTGCGCACTCTCCCCACTCCACGATCACGTGCGAGTCGCCACCGACCTCCGCATAGCGTGCTCGACCAGCGCGATGAGGGTGTTTTTGGTCGATTCCCGCTCGCGAGCATCGCACGGGATGATGGGTACTGCGGACTCGATGGCCAGCGCCTCACGGACGTCCTCAACACTGTGGCTGAGCACGCCGTCAAAACAATTCACTCCGACAACATAGGCCAGGCCACGATCCTCAAAGAAGTCCACCGCCGCAAAAGAGTCAGCCAGCCGGCGGGTGTCCACCAACACCACCGCGCCGATCGCACCACGCACGAGATCATCCCACATGAACCAGAAGCGGTGCTGCCCCGGGGTGCCGAACAGGTAGAGGATCAGCTCCGCATCCAGAGAGAGGCGGCCGAAGTCCATCGCGACGGTGGTGGTCGATTTGTCCGGGGTGGCCGCGAGGTCATCCACCGAGGTACTCGCATCAGTGAGCACGGCCTCGGTGGTCAGCGGCGCGATCTCGGATACAGAGCCGACAAACGTCGTCTTGCCCACACCGAAACCACCGCCTACGACAATCTTCGCGGACATCACGCCGGAGCCGCCCGCAACTTGCCGCGCGGCGGGCGGGCCGTACCGAACCGGGCCGGGCTGGACCGCTGCCACCGATGAGCCCCCCGGGGGCCGCGCCCGATCAGAGCCGACGAAGTCCACTCAATACCCTTTCCATCAAGGTCATATCCGGCCTGTCGCCGGAACTGTTCGCGCTGCGGTGCACCACGACCAAGCCGATGTCCGCCATGTCCGCCAGCAGAACTCGGGCCACGCCCAGCGGCAGAGACAGCAGAGCAGCCACCTCAGCCACCGATCGGGGGGCGCGGCACAGTTCCGCCACCGCCCGGTATTCCTCACTGCTCAGCACCGCCATGTCGGGACGGTGCCCGCTGGTGGACACCAGCGTCTCCACCGCGAGGTCGACTACTGGCGAGGTGCGGCCCCTGGTCCAGGTGTAAGGCCGCACCACGGACGCTGGGGCGGCCGGCTCGCTCCACTCGTCGGATCCCGCAAGCGCCGGGGGCGGCTGCCGCGCCAGAAAGGTCTGATCCACCGAAACCGGCTGCTGGGTGGCCGATGACCTCGTTACCCTCTTGCGACGCCCGCCAGGCCACCAGGGGCCACTACTGAGGTTATTCAGCACATCAGCAAACGACTGATCCTCACCATCATCATCGCCACTAGGTTTGTTCACCGCCGCCTCACCGCCACATCAACGACCTAGCGCACCATGCAACTCACCACGCGGGTGCAGGGTGAGTTGCTGGCCGACCCGATCGACCAGCAACGTCATCTCATATCCCACCAGCCCGATATCGCAGGTCGGAGCCGCCAGCACCGCAAGGCTGGAACCATCGCTGATTGACATCAACAGCATGATCCCACGTTCCAGCTCCACCACTGTCTGCACGACCTGGCCGGCGTCGAAGCAGCGGGCCGCTCCCTGGGCCAAGCTGACCAGTCCAGACGCCACTGCAGCGAGCTGATCGGCTCGGTCTCTGGGTAGGCGGGCTGAAGCAGTCAGGGGCATTCCCTCGGCCGACACCACCAATGCGTGTGCCACCCCCGGAACCCGATTGACAAAGTCATCGACCAACCACCCGAAGCGTTCCGGCTGCGGCCGCGCAACGGTCACTTCATCCCCTCTTCCCCATCCTGCTGCTCTGGCGGCGACCCGTCAGCCTCCTGCTCAAGGCTTCGACGGGCCTCGCGCCCTTCGCGGACACCTTGTTGGTAGCTGGAGAGCCGGCCACGAATCGACTCCGCGCTGCGCACCGGTGCACTCGTGGCGGGATCGGTCCCACCCACGGCACCGGGCACCAGCAGCGCCCGAGGCTGCCGCCGCGGCAGCCCCATCGCGGTGACCTCCGCACTGACCGGCATCGCCAGTGCCTCTGCCGCCCGCCAGCCCTCATCCGCCGCACCCCAGTCCCGCACCGGCGCGCCGACTGGGCGCGTGGTCTCCAGCGCCGGCACCGGCTGGTCCGATGAGCGAGGCCTGCCAGCGTCATCGGACTCGGGTTCGGTGAACGTTTTGCCCGGCTGCCGACGTATCAGGGGTGGCGAGCCCGCCGTAGCGGGCGCTGCCGACTTCGTCGGAGAGGCGTCCGCCGGCGGGGCATCCGGCAACGGGGCATCCGGCACCGGGGCATCCGGTGATGGGACCTCTCGCGTCGCTCCAGCCGGTCCCCGCGCCGGTGGCGCGGTCCAGCGAACCGGGACGGCCTCGTGCTCCTTGAACCACGCGGAGGCCACGTCATCGAAGATCGGCGTGGAGTGCTGCAGCGTCACCCGATGCCCCGGTGCGACCGGTCCCGTCATCGTGGCCCGCGCCGGTCGGAACAGATCCGCGCTGGATCCGGCGCTGGGGACGTCCACCGAGCTGTCCACTGGGGAGCTGGCCAGGGGTCCAGGCGGAGCCGGTAACGGTTGCGCCGCATGGCCATTGAGCTCATGGCCATTGAGCTCATGGCCGTTGACCTCATGGTCGGTGACCTCATGGTCGGTGACCTCGTGGCCGTTGACCTGTGCCCTGCCCGCAGCGTTGACGTCCGGGGCGAGGTTCGGGGCGAGGTTCGGGCGAGGAGACGGGACGCCACCACCGTTGACGCTGCCGTTGGCGTTAGCGCTGCCGTTGGCGGCCACCAGCGTCGCGCTGGGCTCCACCGCCTCCGATGCCACCCGCACCAGCCTGGGAGGAATGGTGACGCAGGCCCAGACACCGACGTCACCCTCGCCGCGGCGCAGCTGCACCTCAATGCCGTGCCGGCCAGCCAGGCGGCCGACCACAAACAGCCCCATCCGGCGGGACACCGAAGCGTCCACCACCGGTGGGCTGGCCAACCGCTGGTTGGCCTCAGCGAGCTCCGCCTCGGTCATCCCCACACCGCAGTCGGCGACCTCGACCGTGACCGAGCCATCCGCGGCGAAGTCACTGGAGACGATCACTTGGCTATCCGGGGGCGAGAAATGGGTCGCGTTGTCCAGCAACTCCGCCAGCAAATGCACCAGGTCGCTCGCGGACCGGCCGAGCACCAGGACCGCGGGTGGCTGCTGCAGCACCAGCCGTTGGTACTGCTCCACCTCGGACACCGCGGCGCGCAGCACGTCGATCAACCGGACCGGACGGCCGGACCGGTTGGTCGCATCGGTGCCCGCGAGGACCAGCAGGTTCTCGCTGTTGCGCCGCATCCGGGTGGCGAGGTGGTCGAGCTGGAACAAGTTGTCCAGCTGTTGCGGGTCCTGCTCGCCACTCTCGAGCCGGTCGATGAGCTTGAGCTGGCGCTCGACCAGGCCCTGAGTGCGGCGCGACAGGTTGACGAAGATGTCGTTGACGTTGGCACGTAGCTGCGCCTGCTCGCTGGCCAGCCGGACCGCTTGACTATGCACCTCATCGAACGCCCTGGCGACCTGACCGATTTCCTCCCGGGTACCGACCGGCACCGGCTCGACCGCCACCCCGGACAGTTCGCCGTCGCGAATCCGGGCCATCGCCTCGGGCAGCCGCCGACCGGCGACGTCCAACGCGGTGCGCTTGAGCACCCCGAGCGGCCGCAACAGAGCCCGGGTCACAAAGATACCGACCAGCACCCCCAGCGCCAGCGCGAAGAAGAGGATGACCGAGTTCAGGCCAGCCGCGGTACGCACGTGGTCAAGCAGCGCCTGCGCAGTCCGCTCGATTCGCTGCCGCAGCTCCTTCTCGACGGTGGCAATGTTGCCGACGACCACCGCGTTGCGCTGATCCCATTCCTGCGGCGAGGTGTTCAGCGGCTCCCCCGCGAGACCGCGGTTGAGTATCAGCTGCAACAGCCGCTGCCGGGACAGCTCCGCGTCCGGACCACCCCCGGCGATCCCGGCGATGGCGTTGGCGCGCTCAGCGGGCCCCAATGCCTCCCGGACCGCGTCCTGTTCAGTGGTCAACCGGACGGCCGCCGTGCGCAGGTCTTCGATCTGGCCGGAGCCAAGGCTGTTGGCGTACAGCGCTGCCAAGACGATCGCGTGTTGGCGACTGACCTGCTCGCGGCCAGCGACCAGGGCGTGCACGGCGGCAGCGTCATTGGTGACGGCAACGTCGTCGAGCTGGCGGGTCAGCGCGGAATCCAACTCGATCAGGGGGTCGATCGCGTCGCTGTACTCGGCGACCACCACCTCGACCGGGCCGAAGCCGGTGGTCACACTCGCCCGCAGTGGCCCCAGCGCACCAAGCGCGGCGAGCGGGGACCGGGTGAAGTCCAGCCCCACCACCTGGCCGGCGGCCCCCGCGACCACCCGCACGCTACTGTCGACGGCGCGAAACTGCATGTCCAGCGGCCGCCGGTCCCCCAGACGACCCTTGGCCACAAACGCCGTAGCCAGGTCCCGTTCGCGCGCCACCGCGCCAATCAGATCGGACAGTTGCTGCTGCACGCGCACAACCTGGGTGATCCGGGCGTAGGCCGGCGCGGCGCTCGCCTGATCCACGATCCGCAATACCCCCGCGACGAGGGCGACGACGGTCGGCACCAGCAGGACTGCGGCCAGCTTGACCACCACCGGCCAGTTGCGCCAGTACCACCGCGACCGCGTGGCCTGGGGGCCGATCGCTGCTGCCCCGGCGTCCACGGGAGAACTGAGTACGGCGGTCATCACGCAGCCTCAGCGGGACAAAATGCGTCGGCGGTCATCACGCCGCCTCGGCGGGAGCCGGGAGTGGCGGAACTACTCGCTGGCACGGTGGGGTCCCTCCCCAAGGAGTTGACGGTGGCCGGGCATCCGGCTCACCACAGGTCACCGCAGTCGTGGGCCATCACGCACCGCACGGAGTAACGCCTCTGGCACCGAACCGGATACGCCCGTTCTAAAGCACGGACGATACGACGAGCTGGGCTGGGCAGTCCCGCAAGCCTTCCTACCGTGCTACCTGACCGCTGACAACACCAGGGCACTGGAGGGACAACACCCGCCAGCCCAGGCCGATTTACCGCTATGGAGGCCAATAAACTACCTAAAGTAACTGTTTTTCACCCAAAGAGCGCATAGGCCACACTGCGCGAGCGGGCGTCTCCCCGCTGTGGGCGCCTCGGCGGCGCGGGCGCGGGCGCACCTGGGAGACTGACCCCCACCAGCCGACCCGAATCACCGGCTGCGGTGCTTGCCAAGTGCGGAGGAACCCGTTGAGCTCAACGCCTGAGGCCGGACCGCTCATCGTCCAGTCCGACAAGACACTGCTGCTGGAGGTCGACCACCCGGCAGCCGGGGTGGCGCGCGCCGCGATTGCGCCCTTCGCCGAGCTTGAGCGCGCACCCGAGCATGTGCACACCTACCGGGTGACCCCGCTGGCGCTGTGGAACGCGCGGGCTGCGGGGCACGACGCAGAGCAGGTCGTCGACGTCCTGGTGCGCTTCTCCCGGTACGCAGTGCCGCAGCCACTGCTGGTTGACGTCGTGGACACCATGAGCCGTTACGGTCGGCTACAGCTGACGCAGCACCCGACGCACGGGCTGGTGCTGGTGTCGCTGGACCGTGCCGTGCTCGAAGAGGTATTCCGGCACCGCAAGATCGCCCCGATGCTGGGGGCCCGGGTCGATGACGACACCGTGCGGGTGCACCCTTCTGAGCGCGGCAGGCTCAAGCAGGGGCTGCTCAAGATCGGCTGGCCGGCCGAGGATCTGGCCGGCTACGTCGACGGCGAGGCGCACCCGATCGAGTTGGCCGAGAATGGCTGGTCGCTGCGCGACTACCAGCGTGACGCGGTGACCGGGTTCTGGGCCGGCGGTTCCGGGGTTGTGGTGCTGCCGTGCGGAGCAGGAAAGACCCTGGTCGGGGTCGCCGCGATGGCCCAAGCCCGAGCGACCACGCTGATCCTGGTCACCAATACGGTCGCCGGCCGGCAGTGGAAGCGCGAACTGATCGCGCGTACCTCGCTGTCCGATGACGAGGTCGGCGAATATTCCGGGGAGCGCAAGGAAATCCGTCCGGTGACGATCGCGACCTACCAGGTCATGACCCGGAAATCACAAGGCGAGTACCGGCATCTGGATCTGTTCGATTCCCGGGACTGGGGGCTGATCATCTACGACGAGGTGCATTTGCTGCCCGCACCGGTCTTTCGGATGACGGCCGATCTGCAGTCCCGCCGGCGGCTCGGGCTGACCGCCACCCTGGTGCGCGAGGACGGCCGGGAGGGTGATGTGTTCTCCCTGATCGGGCCCAAGCGCTACGACGCACCGTGGCGCGACATCGAGTCGCAGGGCTGGATCGCGCCGGCAGACTGCGTCGAGGTACGCGTCACCCTGACCGACGCCGAGCGGCTGCGCTACGCCACCGCGGAAGCCGACGAGCGCTACCGGGTGTGCGCCACCGCGCGGAGCAAGCTCCCTGTCGTGGCGGCCATCATGGACCGGCACCCCAACGAGCCGACGCTGGTGATCGGCGCATACCTGGAGCAACTGGAGGAACTCGGCGAGGCACTGAACGCGCCGGTGGTGCAAGGCTCGACCCGGAACTCCGAGCGGGAAAACCTCTACGACGCGTTCCGCCGCGGCGAGGTACGGCGGCTCGTCGTGTCCAAAGTGGCCAATTTCTCCATCGACTTGCCGGAGGCCTCGGTGGCGGTGCAGGTCTCCGGCACGTTCGGTTCCCGGCAGGAGGAGGCCCAGCGGCTGGGCCGGCTACTGCGGCCTAAGGGCGACGGGCGCCAGGCGCACTTCTACTCGGTGGTCTCCCGGGACACCCTGGACACCGACTACGCGGCGCACCGCCAGCGCTTCCTCGCCGAGCAAGGCTACGGCTACCGGATCGTCGACGCCGACGACCTACGCTGAAGGCCGACGATCAATCGTCAACCACGGTTTGTCCCGGTTTCCAACCTCGTGGTTTACAGGTTGAATCCCCGACGCTGATCGTGCGGCACCGCGCGTAACCGCCCAGCTCGTCACCGACGCGCACGGTCAGCAACGCGACCGCCCCTTGTGGGCTGAATGACGTCACGTTGACCACGATCGGCTGCTCGGCATCGTTGAGTTCGTCGCAGCTGACAACCAGCACCGGCCGTGACCGGGGCGATGGGGTTACACAGGTGGTGGGCTGGGTTGATCGAGCGGCGACGGGTGCGCGTGACGTAGCGGACCTACCGCCGGTGCGGCAGCTACGGGCACCAGACGGGTAGTAGCGGGCTGTGTGCGGTACTGGTAAGCCCAAAACCCGCCCTGAGTGGATCTCGCTCTGCGCACCGGCGCGCCTGAGGCAAACCTAGGGCCGAACGGAGCAGGAGACCGCAGCAGGTGGAGCGATTCACGGTCACTCGTCGCGAGCAGAGGGCCGGTGGACGCCGCCGCGCGAGCGGGGTTCTCAGATCTCGACGAGGCACCGACTCCTCTTCGTAGGGTGGTGCCCCCGAGGCACGGCCGACCCTCGGGCCCAGGCTGAACGCTGCCGGGCGACAACTTACGTCAGAGCGTGACCAACCGCGCACTAGGAGTTAACCTTTGCCTTACCCGCCGCGTGCTACGTTCATGATCAGTAGGCCACGGCCGCACCGCCTCGCCCGTCCGTGCAGATCACCACTACTAGGCAGTCGACTCGGTGATTTAGGTGCGATCCCCGATTGCGCATGGCTTTGCTTCTCGGCCGGGTGTGTGTCACCGATTCGGCATTGTCACCGATTCGGCAAGGTCACCGAAGGCGTGGTTCCCCACTGGGCAGGACGTTGCGCGGTGGCTTCTAGGCTACCGCTTGTCCTAGGGCCGGATCGAGCGCTGCGGCGGTGGCGGCCGCTGCGAACGACTTCCACCGCTGGTACCCCCGGGTTCACCCACACACCCGATCCACAAGCCCTGGCCGCGTGGCCTCCCCCGGTTTTCCCGGTCTCCGTCCCACGGTCCGGTGATTGCCTGCTCGATAGTGATGACGACGACGGCGGCAGGAAGCGCCAGTTCAATGGTCTCCTCACGCAAGTCAACGTCATCGAGGGTCAATCAGGAACTGGAACAACCGCTGACCGACGTTCTGGCGGCGGGCCTGGGCACCTCGATAGCCCTCACGACCTCAGGGATCCGCGGCGGCAGCACGACGTCGCTCGCGCCGGACCGCATGTCACTTGTCGGCATCGATCCACTCCGGTCCGATCCCGGCCCCCGCGTCGAGCCGCCGGCGAGCTCCCGCGTCACCCTCGACACCCGGGTGTGAGCTCCGCAGTGTCATCGTGCGCCCCGCGACAACAGCTGCCGCGTCAAGCCGCGGAAGGACCTCCTCGCTGCTGACATGGCAGAGGCTCGAATGCCGATTCTCGGCTCGGACAGGGAGGTCCCCTCACCCAGCGGCCCTCATGTCCATCCGAGCGCACCAGACACCCAGACGCGGCTCAAGACCTCCGAGCACCTGGGGCGAACGGCAGTCACCACCACCCAGGCGATGAGCCTCATACAACCGCTCGTCATCCCAGGTCACACAGCAGACCGGACAATGACAGCGGCCGGCACCGACCCACCTCGACCCGCAGATCGAACACTTCCCGCGCACCTGCTCCACCAGGCGCACCTTACGGTCCGACGGCGTGCCCGACCACGACCTAACCCTAGCCCGGCGCGACGGCGTGTCGCCCTCGTTCAGGACGCACGGACCCAGCCAGTGACCCCCCGTTACCACGCACGGGGCGTTCCTCCGGTGGACCTCCACCGGTGCGCACTCGATCACCCTGAACCACGGATCACCCTGCGGAGGACAAGTATGTGAGCAAGGCGGCATCGACCCCGGATCCAGACACTCCGCTGCCTAACCGGGTAAGCCCAGCGTAGGTCAACCACGACGATCGAACCCTGCTTCGAACGCTCACGATCAGACTGGATCAGCCGCCCGGGTCCGGTCATCACCTCCACGGATCATCTTCCATGTACTCCAGATCATGCAGTCCCGGTACATCAGATAAGGTAGCACAGAATGGTTTCTACATCTATGGGTTGTCGCCTATCGGGGGTTTTTCGCGAGGAGACCCACGCCTATCAGCGGGGCAGCGGTGGAGTCGGTTTTTCCTCCCGTGAATCACCCGAGCCTAGTCGGGTAGACGCGCGCGATACCCGGACACGCTCCATGGTCTCGCAGGGAGGAGGTGGGGGGTCGGAGTGAATCTGGAACGAGATCCGGCGGTAGACGGCGTTTCGCCTGGTCTGAGGGTTGATTGTCGTGTGCTATTCACGCTGGGCTGCCCGCCGCGAGGTCCGGACCATTGAGCAAGGCTTGCCACTGACCCGGACCGATCACCCCACTAGGGAGCAGGAAACCTCGCTATCGCCGGATCTCGTTCCAGCACCGACCCCCCAGACAGCAGGAGAGGCAGCACGAGTGATGCCTGGTACGACTCGAGCGGTTTTCCTCAGCTACCGAAGAGAGGAGACGCGTCATATTGCGGGTCGGCTGGCTGACCGGTTGACCGAGCGTCTGGGGTCAACGCAGGTTTTCATGGACGTCGACACGATCGAGCCGGGCGACGATTTCGCCGCTGCGATAACGCGCGAGGTCGCCTCGTGTGACGTGCTGATCGCCCTGATTGGACCAACCTGGTCAAAGATCACCGACCGGTGGGGGCGACGCAGGCTTGACGACCCGGACGACTTCGTGGCCCTTGAAATCCGGACTGCATTAGAGCGCGAGATACACGTAATTCCCGTACTAGTCGATGGCGCTGTTATGCCCGACCGAGACGACATTTCTGAAGGATTGAATGGCCTTGCCCGGCGCAACGCGGTTCGACTCGACCACGAGACGTTTCGCTCCGACGTCGTTCCCTTGCTCGACGCAGTAGAGCGGATTCTGACAACATCGCGTTCAGAGCCTCCCGACGCGCCAAGGAGTCCCTGGAACGTTCCCACGATCGACGGCGAGGCAGTTGAAAGGTCGGAGCTCATCCAGGCTGTCACTCACCTCGTCCTCAACCACGCGCGGACCGTGGGTGTCACGACGGCGCTGCACGGTGCCGGCGGTTTTGGAAAGACGACGCTAGCAAAACAGGTTTGCCTGCGCTCCGACGTCCGTGATTCGTTTCCGGGAGGGCTTCTCTGGATCACAGTTGGCGAAGAGTCACAGGGCGCACAACTTGCCGCAGCCATCGGCGATTTGTGCCGTGAATTGGGTGATGAGCGTCTAAGTATGTCCGATCCGGAGCAGGCGGGGTTCCGGCTGGGCGAACTGCTTGATGGCCGTCCTCCAACCCTGCTCGTCGTTGACGATGTGTGGCATGCCGATCAGCTCAGGCCGTTCCTGCAGCGAGGCGACACGTGCACGCGTCTCGTTACAACTCGGATACGAAGTCTGCTGCCGAACGACGCTGCGCCCATTTTGGTTAACCAAATGCGCCTCGGCGAAGCAACGGACCTGCTTCAACGAGGGCTGTCGCAGCCGCTGCCGGTCGAGCTTAGCAATCTACTGCTCCGGCTGACTGGGCTGTGGCCGCTGCTACTCGGGTTGGTACATGGTCGCATTGTGCGCGCTGGCAGGCAGGGAATTAAGCCGTCGTCAGAAGCGCGGCTCATCGCCACTGAGCTTAGCGCAGGCGGGCCGGCGGCCTTGGACCTGACCTTCGAAACCCAGCGGGAGCGCGCTGTGCGTCTCACGGTCGAGGCGAGCCTTAAGCCGCTATCTAGACAGCAGCAGGAGCGGTACATCGAGCTTGGCGTGTTCGCTGAGGATGTCGACATTCCTCAGGAGATGGTGCATCTCTTATGGCAGCGCACGGGTAGGATGTCGAGCATCGATGCGGATCAGCTATGTCGGGACCTGGCAGAACTGTCTCTCATATCTATGTCCACCTACCAGAACTCTAGGGTCGTGCATCTGCACGATGTGTTGCGGTCTTACTTGCGCGGACCGGCCGATCAGGAGCACCAGCACCGCCTCACCGTCCTCAACAGTCACCTGGTGGATGCCGCCCGTGCGCTGCTGCCGAAGGTCGCCGACAAACTTGCGGGCGCTGCTGGTGACAGACTCGGTGTAGCCCCCATGCCAGAGACTGACGCTTGGTGGCGCCTGCCCGAATCAGCGGGCTACCTGTGGCGACACCTAACATGGCACCTGGTAGAGGCGGGTCAGCGCGATAGGTTGGCGTCACTGGTCTACGACCTGCGCTGGGTTGAAGCCAGGCTTCGCCGCGACGGGGTCGTCGCGGTTGCGAGCGACCTTAGTTTTGATGACGGACCAACTGCTCGAGCCCTTCTCGAGGCTCTGGGACAATCAGCACATCTGCTCCTTTCGACGGAGCCTCCGGAGGCGTTGGCCGACGTTCTGCTGAGCCGGCTCGACGGCACGCCTTACCTGGATGCGATAATGGCCGACTATGCCGCACGCCTACCGGCGCGGCCCCGGTTGTCGAATGCTTGGCCACCTGCGGACAAGGCCGATCCCGCACTACGGGGGGTTCTCGGTGGTCACACAGGAGAGGTAAACTCGGCCGCGACCGCAAAGGGTGCGGGTTGGCTGGTGAGCACAGGCGACGACGGGACAATCCGCATCTGGGATGACGCGACGTATGCGCCAAGGGCGATCCTGACCCACGAGACCGGTCGCGTCCTCTGTGGAGCAGTCGCGCCAGACGGCGCCTGGCTTGCTTCAGGCGGTGAGGACGGCACGATCCAGATTTGGGACCCGAGCATACCGGTGCCGACGGCCCTCCTTGCCGGCCATACGGGCTGGGTACGTGGTTTGACCGTCGCGCCAGACGGCAAGTGGCTGGCGTCGGGCGGTGACGATGGGATAGTTCAGATCTGGGACGTAACGACCCAGATCTGTCGGGCGACGATCACCGGTGGGGCAGGCCGGGTCCGCGGGCTGGCGGTCGCACCGGACGGCGCGTGGCTCGCGTCGGCCGGCGACGACGGAAAGGTCCGGATCTGGAACGTAGAGACCCGGGTGCTCGAAGCCACCCTCACAGGCCATAGCGGTCAGGTGTGGGCTATTGCTGCTGCGCCCGACGGGACGTGGGTGGTGTCGGCTGGTGACGATGCAACGGTTCGAATCTGGGACGTTGCAACTCATACCTGTGTCGCGACGCTCACCGGCCATAGCGGCCGGGTCCGCGGGCTTGCCATTGCGCCGGATGGCACGCGCTTGGTCTCCATCGGAGACGATGCGACGGTTCGAATCTGGAACCCGCAAACCCACACCCTGGTGGCCACGCTTCTGGGGCACACCGGGCGGGTGCTTGGAGTGGCGTACTCGGCCGACGGTACCCGGCTCATCTCGACCGGAGGTGATGGAACGGTTCGAATCTGGAACCCGGAAGCGGGCAGATTACATGATGAGTATATCGGCGCGGTGTGGCACGCCGCCGTGACCTCGGACGGCAGGTCGGTGGCGTCGGCTGGTTTCGACGGCGTGGTGCGCCTCTGGGATGTCAAAGAGCGGACGTCCGTGATCTACGGCCGCCATGCCGGTCCTGTCCTTGGAGTTGCCGTTTCGACTGAGCGCGGCCAATTCGCGTCCTCGGGTGGGGACGGCAAAATCAAGGTGTGGGACATCGAGAGCCGTGTTCTGGTTGCCACCCTGAGCCATCCGGGAGGCTGGGTGTATGCGGTCGACTATTCCCCCGACGGTAGCTGGCTGGTGTCCGTCGGGGCTGACGAAACAGCCAAGATCTGGGACTCGGAAACCCACGAGCTCAAAGCAATACTTCGTGGCCACCAAGGCGATGTCAACGCGGTTGCTGTGGCTCCGTCCGGTGACTGGATCGTCACGGCGGGAGATGATGCGACAGTTCGGATCTGGGACGCCACGACAGCGACAGCCACCGCGACACTCGCCGGTCCCGCGAGTCCTCTACTTGGAGTGACGATCGCAGCCGATGGCTGCTGGATTGCCTCTGGGGGCGCTGACGGAATGGTACGGATGTGGGATATCCGGACGCGTTCGTCGATATTCGCCGTCTCTGCCCACAGAGGCCCGGTGTGGGCCGTGGCGGCGGCTAAGGACGGCAAGTGGCTTGCGTCGGCAGGAGTGGACGGCAACATCCGGATCTGGGAGGTCACGACCGGTCGGTGCCAGGCGATGATGCGTGTCAACGCCGCTCTGTTCGGCTGTGTGTGGATGCCAAACGGAAAATGCCTCGCGACCGTTGGCAGTAGAGGTGTCTATCTTTTCCATTTTGCCTCGCCCACTCAGCTATCGGAACAAGACCAGGGTTTCGTATGATCCGGCGCCCGGAAAGGGCACGCCATAGCCTACTTTCCGCCACCCCCACTTGGCGTATGCGATGCGGCCGACGTGCGCGTTCGGATGTACAAGTAGCAGGGCCTGGCTCTCAGCTCTCGACGCTAGAAAGCGGTCGTGGAGAGTGCGTCCGATTCCACGTGTTCGAACATCCGCACGTACTAGTAGTTCGCTGATGAATGCAGTCCGTTTTCGGACTTCCTCGACCGATTTACCTGAACATGCGCGCGTTAGGACGCTATTCCACCAGCCACATTCCGGCGTTAGGGTAAACCCGTACAGATAACCCAAGAGTTGTCGATCACTCCAACATGATGTCAAGGAGAACCCGACTTCCCTCCGCTGATCCTCAAATCTGGTCGCAAAGTTTACGACCTCAGCTGGACCTTCGTAGTAGGGCGGCTCGGCGTACACCTTGGCATACAGGTCGCGGAGGCGCGGAATAATGAACGACACCTGCTCGGTGTCGAAATCCTTGTAGATAAACGAGCCGTTGTCCATATCCGCTGCCGAGCCTCCTTCCCGAGGTCCTGGTGGGTAGCTATTCAGCTGGTGTGAGGGCTGGTGGTAGCCATGGGCCGGTGGCGCGCGCCGCGCTCGATCGCCGAGATCCGGCCCTGATCCAGCCCGACCAGGGTCGCGAGGGTCTGCTGCGACCAGCCGGTGATCGCCCGCGCCCGGCGGAACACAGTGGCGCAGTCATAGTCAGCCAACGCGGCCGCGATCGGGTCCTGGAAATAAAACCCCGGCGGCACATCCCGACGAGGATCCGGCCCAATCCGGCGGCAGGGGTCACACCACGCTTCACCTCGCGGTCGGGTCCGGCGCAGCGCAGCCCCACACCGCGTACAGCAACCCCGCCCACTGCTCCTCACCCGCACATCCCCCCTCGTCGCGACGCCAGCACCCGATGCTGTCTCAGGCCCCAGGCGCCCCCGGGTGGCGCCGCTTGCGCACCGTGGCTTTACCACGATCCAGCCCACTACACCAGAGCAACCATGCCTAACGCCATGTCTCTGGCCTATGTCTCTGGCCCGTATCTCTGGCCTGTGTCCCTTGGTGTGTCGCTGGGGCTGTCATCAAGTTGTTGGCGATAGGGGTTCCCGGGGCAGTCTTGGGTCGGGATGGGGTGGTTGTGGCGCTGTGGTCAGGCGGCTGCCGGGCCCGCCATGATTGTTTACCTCCTCGGCTCCACCTTTGATTTGCCCTGATAAACACGGAGTGAACCACCGCGCGGTGGCCGACCGGGGGCGACGCAGCTGGTTCGCGACGGTCTTGTAGGTGTAAGGGAGACCGGGAAAAACCGGGGCAGCGTTCACCGCTGGACGCGGACTGAGCCAGCGCTGGCGGGCCGGATCGATCGCTGCGGCGGCGGCCGCTGCGAACGACTTCCACCGCTGGTACCCGGGTGGACCCACACACCTGATCCATCAAGCCCTGGCCGCGTAGCCTCCCCAAGTTTTTCCCACTCTACCTATAAAGCGTAGGCGATCCTTAGGAAGCGTAGGCAATCCTTCTCTCCGTCGGGCGATGATTCACCTTTTGTTCATCTGGTGTTAGATTTCTTTGATTACTTTATCTGCGAGTTTATTCTCACTCCGTCCGACGCTACTGATCTGATATTCGCCACTTGGCATGCCGTATTTGCACTGAGTTGTTCTGGGAGATAGTCATGGTTACGCCTAGCCAGCATGAGACGTTGAACGGCCCGTGTGTCCACGGTGAGCTTCCGGGCCCGCGCTCGGCCGAGCTACTCGCCAAGCAGAGTCGCAGGGAGTCCAACGCCCGAGTGTACCCGCGGCGCCTTCCGATCGCGATCGCGGACGCTGCTGGCAGCTTTGTGCGCGATCTCGATGGTAACGTCTTCATCGATTTTCTCACTGGTGCCGGTGCGCTACCACTGGGACACAGCCACCCAGAGCTGGTCGCGGTCGTGACCGAGCAGGTTGGCCTGTTCGCCCACGGTCTGGACTTTCCGACCCCTGCTAAGGACGCCTTCACCGACGCGCAGCTGTCCATGCTCCCACCAACCATGCGCAGCCGGGTGAAGGTGCACTTCTGTGGACCCACCGGAGCCAACGCGGTCAACGCCGCGTTGAAGCTCTGTAAGACGGCGACCGGCCGCGGCGACGTGATCTCCTTCCAGGGAGGTTTCCACGGCACCACGCACACCGGTATGGCGCTGAGTGGAGTGGTGTCGACCAAGTCGCTCGTCCGCAATGGCGTGCCCGGTATCCATTTCTTCCCGTACTCCTCCTGCAGCAGGTGTCCGGTGGATCTCACGCCGGAGACCTGCACGATCAATTGCGTCACCTACCTTGAACGGTCGCTACAGGACCCGAATGGGGGGATACCGTTACCGGCTGCGGTCGTGCTGGAGATGGTGCAAGGGGAAGGCGGTGTCGTGCCCGCCCGCCTGGACTTCGTTCGGCGGGTGCGCGCGCTGACTCGCGCCCTGGGCATCCCCCTGGTGATCGATGAGGTGCAGACCGGCTGCGGGCGCACCGGCACCTGGTTCGCCTTCGAGCAGTATGACATCGAACCCGATGTCATCATCGCGTCGAAGGCGTTGAGTGGGATCGGCGCTCCGGTCGCGATCATCTTGTACGATGAGCAACTGGATACCTGGGCTCCGGGTGCGCACACCGGGACTTTCCGGGGTAACCAGCTTGCCTTCGCGGCGGGGGTGGAGACAATCCGGATTTTCCATCGTGACGATGTGTTGGGCAATGTGCGGCGGCGTGGTGAGCAGATCGCCCGGGCGCTTGAGGGGCTCCGGGACCATCCATGGGTGCGCGATGTACGCGGCCTGGGGTTGATGTGGGGCATCGAGCTCGCTGACCCGGCGGATGGTTGACCGGCGGGTGAGTTGGCCGAGCGCATTCAGGCGCTGGTGTTGCGCCGGGGGCTGATCGTCGAGCTCGGCGGCCGCCACGACTGCGTCGTGCGGTTGATGCCGCCTCTGAACGTGACCGAGGACGTCATCGACACCGCCTGCACCATTCTCCTCGACGTCCTCCAGGAGTGCTGCCCATCGGCCCCGTCCTCACCCGGGCCGCTGCGCTCCATCAGCTAGCCCCAACCGACTAGTCACAGCCAGTTAATCACAGCGCGGGTACTGCGCGTCATCGTCCATAAACCGGCTGTCCCTCCGTAATGCCGCCTCCGGTTGCCCCGATCTAGTCCATGAGGGCGGGACGTTGAGGGAGAGTGCATGACCGAGCCCGTCCTCGTCTGCCGTGGGTATGAGCACACGATCCGCTGGCGGCGCGGCGAACGTCTTGATCACCTTTTTGAGGACCGGTGCGACCGGATGCGACACACCGGCCAGTTGGCCGTGGACGCCGGTGACGTCACCTTGACCTACGACCAGTTGGACGCGCGGGCCAACCAGCTCGCTCGCTTCTTGGTGGCCTGGGGCGCCCGGTCCGGCGATCGGATCGGGCTGTTGTTCGACGACGCCGTGCACTCCTACGTCGGCATGCTGGCCATACTGAAGATCAACGCAGTGTACGTGCCGCTCGACGGTGGTTGCCCATCCGAGCGGTTGTCCTCCATCGTCGGCGACGCTGGCATGGTGGTGGTGCTCACCCTCTCGCACCTGCGTGAGCGTCTCCGGCACGTCGGTTGCCCGCACCTGTGCGTCGAGGAGATCGCGGCGCTGGTCGCGGCCGAGGACGACCGCCGGCTCACCGACGCGGAGAAGGGCGACCCGGTTGACGAGTTGTGCTACATCGTCTACACCTCGGGTTCGACGGGCCGGCCCAAGGGTGTGGCGGTCGAGCACGCCAGCATCTGCAACCTCGTTCGCGTCGCCGTCGAGGTCTACCAGATCCAGCCATATGACCGGGTCTATCAAGGCATGACGATCGCGTTCGATTTCTCTGTTGAAGAGATCTGGGTTCCCCTGGTCGCTGGGGCGACCCTGGTGCCCAAGCCGGCTGGTTCCAGTCTTGTCGGTCACGAGCTTGGCGAGTTCCTGCGGGTGAAGGAGATCACGGCACTGTGCTGTGTGCCGACGCTCCTGGCGACCCTGGAGGAGGACCTTCCCCATCTCCGTTTCCTGCTGGTGTCCGGTGAGGCGTGCCCGCAGCAGCTCATCACTCGATGGCACCGGCTTGACCGTAGGTTCCTCAACGTTTATGGCCCGACCGAGGCCACGGTCACCGCGACCTGGACGTCGGTCCATCCCGACCGGCCGGTGACCATCGGTGTCCCCCTTCCGACCTATTCCGTGATGATCCTCGACCCAGCCGAGGAGACGGCGCTCCCGCCCGGTGAGGTAGGTGAGATTGGCATTGCCGGGATCGGACTCGCGCGCGGCTACCTCAACCGTGACGATCTCACGGACCGATCGTTCATCCGCGACTTCCTCGGGATCGACAACAATCCCTCGGGCCGGATCTACCGCACCGGGGACCTCGGCCGGATCAACGACGACGGTGAGATCGAGTACCGCGGTCGCATGGATGCCCAGGTCAAGATCCGGGGCTATCGCGTCGAGCTGACCGAGATCGAGTCGGTGCTGCTGCAGGTGCCGGGGATCACCCAAGCGGTGGTCGGCACCTACGAACCGGAGCCCGGCACGGTGGAGCTGGTCGCCTACTACCGCCGGTGCAAGGGCACCGCCGATATCGACCATGGCCAGGTCTACCAGCGGCTGCGCGGGCTACTCCCGCGGTACATGGTCCCGGCGTATCTGGAGGAGCTCGCGGTCATTCCGATGCTCCCCAGCGACAAGGCCGACCGCACGAACCTCCCCGCGCCCCAGGGTCCACGTAGCCAGGCCAGCCTGGATGCCTACCTCAGCCCGAAGACCGGGACCGAGCGGTTCCTCGCCGAGGCGCTGGCCAGCGTGTTAGGGCTGGAGCGGGTGTCGGTCGAGGGTCACTTCTTCGACGATCTGGGTGCCGACTCGCTGCTCATGGCGCGGTTCTGCGCGCGGGTCCGCAAGCGCGCGGACCTACCACCGGTGTCCATGAGAGAGGTCTACCTGCACCCGACGATCCGCGGCCTGGCCACCGCCCTGGCGGAGCGGGCGCCCGCCCCCGCCGAGTCCACGATCCCGCCGTCGTCGGGAGGGACACTGGTGCGGGCTACCACGGCGCGGTACCTGCTGTGCGGGTCGCTGCAGCTCCTGCTGTTCCTGGGACTGTCGTACCTGAGCGCACTGCTCATGGTCCAGGGCTACGAATGGACGGTGGCGCCCGGAACCGGGCTCGCCGAGATCTACCTGCGGGCCGTGCTGTTCGGCGGCGTGACCTTCCTGGTCCCGTGCGCGTTGCCGATCGTGGCGAAGTGGGTCCTCGTCGGGCGCTGGAAGCCCCAGGAGTTCCCCGTCTGGAGCCTTGCCTATCTCCGCTTCTGGCTGGTCAAGACGTTGATCCGGGTGAATCCCATGGCGCTGTTCGTCGGCTCACCGCTCTACCTGCTCTACCTCCGGGCACTCGGGGCGAACATCGGCCGGGGTGTCGCGATCTTCTCCCGGACCATCCCCGTGTGCACGGACCTGCTGACCATCGGGGACGGCACGGTCATCCGCAAGGACACCTCCTTCGTGTGCTACCGAGCGCACGCCGGCCGGATCCAGACCGGCGAGGTCACCCTCGGGCGCAACGTGGTCGTCGCCGAACAGAGCGTCATTGACATCAGGACGTCGATGGGTGACGACGCGCAACTGGGCCACGCGTCCTCGCTGCACACCTCCCAGGTGGTGCCCGACGGGGAGAGCTGGCACGGGTCACCCGCGCAACGCGGCACCCTCGACTACCGGTCGGTCAACCCGACCCGCTGCAGCACCCTGAGAAGGATCGTCTTCAGCGCCCTGCAGTTGCTGAACCTGCTCGGCGTGACGGTGCCGCTGCTCATCGGGGCCGAGGACACCTTGATCAACTTTCTCAACCCGGGACGCCTGGCGCTGATGAGCAGGTGGACGTCCTACGTCCACCTGCTCATCAGCTCGCTGGTGCTGTTCTGCGGTGGCGTGCTCACCGGACTCGCCGTTGTGGTGATCCTCCCCCGCCTGCTGAACCTGTTCATCACACCGGGCCGGATCTATCCGCTGTACGGCTTTCACTACTCCCTGCACCGGACGATCACGCGCGTGACTAACATGCGGTTCTACATGACACTGTTCGGCGACAGCTCCTATGTCGTGCACTATCTGCAGGCACTCGGATACGACCTATCCCAGGTCGAGCAGACCGGGTCGAACTTCGGCGTAAGGCAGCGCCACGAGACGCCCTACCTGTGCACCATCGGCACCGGCACGATGGTCTCCGACGGCCTATCGATGATCAACGCGAACTTCTCGAGCACGTCGTTCGCCGTGACCCGAGCCACAGTAGGGCCACGCAGCTTCCTCGGCAACAACATCGTCTACCCCTCGAACAGTAGAATGGGCGACAACTGCCTGTATGGCACAAAGGTCATGGTCCCCATCGACGGAAAAGTCCGGGAGGGCATCGGGCTCCTGGGCTCGCCGCCATTTGAGATTCCACGGTCGGTCCACCGGGACCACAAGTTCGACCACCTTCGTACCGGAGACGAGTTTCGTCGTCGCCTGGCCGCCAAAAACAGGCACAACATCGCCACCATCGGCATCTTCCTGCTGGTGCGGTGGTTTCACTTTTACATCGTCACCGTGCTCGCCCTTCTCGCGGCAGTCCTGTACGACCGGATCGGTGTACCGGCGACTGCGGCGGATGTCATCGTCACGGTTCTGTTCAGCATCGGCTACTTCGTCTTCTTCGAACGCGCCGGTATGGCTTTCCGTGCCTTGAGCCCACAGTACTGCTCGATCCATGACCCCTATTTCTGGTGGCACGAACGCTTCTGGAAACTGAACGCGGGTGGACTCAAGTTATTCAACGGCACACCGTTTAAGAATGTGATCTGGCGGCTGCTAGGCGTCCGGATCGGTCACCGGGTCTTCGACGACGGCTGCGCCATCGTGGAGAAGACTCTCGTCACCCTCGGCGACGACTGCACACTTGGTGCGGGCAGCTCGATCCAGTGCCACTCGCTGGAGGACGGCACCTTCAAATCCGACCACATCACCCTCGGCGCCGGCTGCACGATCGGAACCCACGCCTTTGTCCATTACGGCGTGACAATGGGAGATGGCGCAATACTCGACGCCGACTCCTTCCTCATGAAGGGCACCGAAGTCACCCCACACGCACGATGGCGGGGAAACCCAGCCCACGAGATACAGGACGCGGCCGAGGTGGGCCCAACCACGCTCGCCACCTCGGCGTCGGGTGAAGGCACCGCCGCCACACAGGGCCGCGATCGGTTACTCGCCATATTCACGAGTGCGCAATGACGTGGGCCGGGTACTGTTGGTGCGCCACGCCGACGACGGATCACGTCGTCGTTCCCACCTTCTCGCCCTGATCGCGTTCATTGTCGTCAGCGGCGTCGCGCCCTCGGGATGCCAATCCCAGACGGGACCTTCCCTCCCTCCGGGCACCACAACTGCGGACGAGGCGTCCGCCGCGGGTATATGGTCCCGAAGCGCAAATACTTCGGACAGCACAAACGCCAACCCAGACAACCTTGACTTCGCCAATCTTCTCGCCATCTACGGGACCGCCAGCGGAACCTGAATCCACCGACCCGGCTTAAATGATCGTTCTTCGCGCGGATCAGCATTCCTGGGGGTTGAGGTGAACGGGTGTGTCGAGTTGGTCGACCGCAACGGTGGCGGTGACTCGTTCCGCGGGTAAGCCGAGGTGGACCGCCAGGGCGCACATGAGGAGGCTGAACACGGCCACCACACCCAGGTCAACCCACTCGGGGATGAGCTTCGTTCCGCCGTATTGCCCCAGGTAGGAAATCACTGTCAAGCCGGTGAACCAGGGAAGGATCCAGATCAACGACCGCGAGGTCCAGGGGTGGTCGCTCGATCGGGCGGCCCAGCGCGTAGGAGATCCCGAACAGTGCGTAGCCAGCGATGATGGCCAGCATCAGTTTCTCCACCGTGGTCCAGGACGTCCAGTAAATGATCTCGTTCGCGGCGATGAACGCCAGTGGCGCCAGGATCGAGGGGGCCGGCAGCCGGTACGGGCGAGTGCGGTGGGGGTCGGTCTTGCGCAGGGCCAGCAAGGTGATCGGGGCGAACGCGTACATGATCACCGTTGCCGAGGTGGCCAGTTCGACTAGTTTTTGCCAGCTTGGGAAGGGCAGAAAGCAGATCAGGCCCACGATGAATGCCAGGATGATCGAGGTGTAGGGGACACCGCGGCTGCTGATTCGGCTGACGCCCCGGGGAACGTAGCCAGCGTGGCCCAGCGCATGGGCCAGCCGCGCGGAGACACCCACATAGACCAGGCCGGTGCCCGCCGGTGAGATGAACGCATCGACGTACAGGATGACGGCCAGCCAGCCCAGACCCAGCCCGGTGGCCAGCGTGGCATACGGCCCGAAGTCGCCCTTGCCGACCGGGTTGGCCCACCCCTGAAGGAGGTTGCCCGGGTTCAGCGCGCCGATGAAGGCGACCTCCAGCGCCAGATACAACACGGTGCCCACGATCACGGAGCCGATCACGGCGCGGGGCACGTTCCGTTGCGGGTCGCGTGCCTCTCCGGCCATCTGCGCCGCTTGTTCAAAGCCTTGCAGCGCGAACAGCACACCCAGCGGTAGGGCGGCGAACACCCCGTGGGCGCCGTAGGGGGCAAAGCCGCCACCGGCGGTGAAGTTCTGGGCTCGGAACGACACCACGATCAAGACGATCACGGTCAGGACCGGTACGGCGATCTTCCAGAGCACGGTGATCGTATTACTGTCCGCGAGCCACCGGACCCCGAGGATGTTGATGACGGTGAACAGCAACATCAACACTGTGGCCACGCCCAAGCCCATGGTCGTGAGCGCACCGGAGTTGTTGATCAGTCCGTGCCACTTGTGGTCCAGGTAGCTCAGTGCCGCCTCGACTTCGATCGGGGCGATGGTCACGGCTTGAAGCCAGGCCACCCAGCCGGCCGTGAACCCGCCCAGCGAGCCGAACGCCAACCGCGGCCAGCGCGCCGTGCCCCCGGGCTGCGGGTACGCCGCGCCGAGCTCCGAGTGCACCAGCGCCAGCAGCACGATGATCACACCGGCTAACAGCCAGGACACGATCGACGCGCCCCCCGCCGAGGTGGCCGCCGTCAACGCGCCCAGCAGCCAGCCTGACCCGATGATCGAGCCCAGCGAGACGAACATCAGGGCCATCAAACCGAGTTCACGCCGAAAGCCCGGCCGCCCGCGATACGCCCTCGTGGACGTGGAGTGCTGCGCCATGATCGACAACCAACCCTGCCGTCACATAATTCGTGAGTAACTTCTCATGCGTGAGTAACTTCCCGATGGCCCGCTACGGCCGGGGTGGTCGGGTCAGCGCGCTGAGCAGCTGATCGAGGATCTTCTCCGCCGCCCCTCGCCGGGTCCGATGGGGCGAATACACCGCCACCAGCGCCAGCATGCTTATCAGCGTGATAATCAACACCAGCGGGAGAGCGCCCAGCACGCCCACGATCACCAGGACCGGCCCGAGCGCCGCGTGCTGCACCGCGGTGACCAACACCCCGCCCACGACCCCGGCGCCGGGTGCCAGCCACCTCGCCACGTGAGTCACCCCTCTACTCGGGCGCGATCCGGCGGGCACTGGGTCCCAGCCAGAACCCTGCGCAGCTGCCATACCTCTGCCAGCACCCGCCGCGCATACTCGGACCGCTCACCGGGGGAGAGCCGGGCGAGTTCGGCGCGGAACTCCTCGCGGTAGCGCGGTTGCCACGATCGGGGCAGCAGCCGCACCGCCACCCGCACCCTCCTCGGCAGCGACCGGACACCCTCAGCGTTCACTTCCACGGGCGTAGCGGAGTGCCGGTCCAGATAGCGGGCAAGGTCTTGGGCGAGGTCGCGGTAGCGGGCGAAATCACTGGCGAGGTCGCGATCGCGATCGAGAGCGGGATAGTTGGCCAGGGCGCAGAGCAAGGCGTGATAGCTAGCCAGGGCACTGGCCAGGGCGCTGGCCAGGTCACGAGAAAGGTCCAGGTCGCGGCTGGCAGCGCGGTCAGGGGCGTAGTCACCGTCCAGGGCACTGCCGAGGGCGAGATCCAGGGCTTGAGCAAGGTCGCGAGCGCTCATGGCAGCGCGGACGAGGACACGCTCACGGTCCAGTGCCTGGTCACTATCGAGGGCGCTGGCGAGGTCGTCGACGAGATCGCCAGCAAGAGCGCGGGCCTGATCCAGAATGCAAGCAAGGTCAAGATCGAGCGTGCTGGCCAGAGTGCGCGCAACCTCCAGGGCGCTGGCGAGATCGAGATTCAAATCGCGGTCGCTGGCGAGGACGAGAGCGCGGGCGATAGCGGCATCGCGGTCCAGGGCACCGACGAGGGCGCGTACGCGGTCGAGAGCGGCGCGCCAGTTCATGAGGCTCATCAGGCACCCCCGGTCAGCCTGGGAATCAGCTGTGGCTTCAGCACGGGCTCCGGCACAGGCGCGGGAATATGAACTTTCTCGAAAGCGGCGCGGGCACGTTCAGCCCCGTGGGGGCTGAGGCGGTAGTAGCGGCGCCGGGGCCGGCCCTCCTCGGTCGGCTCGATGTCTTCCCAGCGACTCTCCAGCCACCCGCAGAGCTCCAACCGGGCCAGAATCGGGTGAATGGTGCCACTGGGCAGCTCGGCGGCCTTGCAGATCTCCAGCCCATACATCTCCCGAGCGGGCTCGACGAGCATCGCCCGCACCACCAGCAGCGTCGAATATGTCATCCGCGGTTCCGACCCCCTAGGCATGGTTCCATTCCTACCATGGGCTAGGTAGAGATGCAAGCTACCACCATCGAAGGCCGCGCGATGTTCGGCATGCTCTCCGTACTGGCCGAGTGCCAGCGCAAGCTGATCATGATCAACACCCGCGACGGACTAGCCGCCGGCCGTAGGAGCCGAAGCGGGGGATGCTCAACCAGCGGCTGGCCGGGCTTCTTCTAGTCGGGTAGCGCTGTACCGCTGACCGGGTCGGGGTCGTCGTCCACAACCGGCGACACAGGGTGAGGAGCTGGGCGGCGGGCATCTGCAGGGCTCTCTGACAGAGCCGCTCGTAGCGGTCGGCTCCGGCATTGGTGAGCACCGCCCGGACTGCGACTCCCGTTGTCGGGTCCGGGTCAACCAGCATCACCAGCCCCTTGGCAAGCAACCTAGCAAGCGCACCGACAACATAACCCGGTATCTGATGACCACTTTCCAGCCAGCGGTGATCCACCTTGGTCACCCCACCGCCGCTCACCCGGCGCAACGCGACCCACTCGTACACCTCAGCACCGGCCAATGGGGCCCGGGTCATGACCACCACCGGAGCCCGGCCCCGCCACCATGGCCAGGGTGCAGCACCCGCCACCACCCAGGCCAGAACCGGACCCGGCCCGCGGTCGGGTCCGGTTCCCGCGCCGCAGCCAGCACTGCGGCGCACCTGGCACACGGCTGACCGGTCAGCACGACCAACGCTGCGGGCCAAAAGAACCGATAACCGCAGATCGCCCGGTACTGCCGGTGACCGCAGCGGCGGCCGGCGGCCACGTCCTCCTCAGTCACTTCATGCGCCAGCCCATCCACCCAGCAGGTGATCGAGACCGTGACCAACCGATCAGCCACGAACACCACCACCCACCAGCGGCACGCCACCGGGGACTTGGCGATCCTGCGAGGTGTGATTCATAGTGACGCTCCTCGGTATGGTGCCCGCGTCAGCGTTGGTCGGGAACAGTTCGGTGATCAGGCGGCCCGGGTGTGGGCAGCGACAGCAGCGCGTTGACCACGGTCACGATGTCGCCGTGCAGGTGCCAGTCGACCGCGTTCTCGGTGATGTGCAACGGGCTGTCCGGGTCCAACATGTCGCGGGTGCGGTAGGCCAGCGCCGTGCGTTCGCTGTAGACCAGCACCACCTCACGCACGCCCTGGAAGTCACGGGTGTAGTGAATGAGGTCTAGGTGGCCGTTCTGGTTGAACAGCCGCTCGCCGTGGAAGCCGAACCGGCACAGTCGGCGCAGCTGCTCGATGGCCGGGTTCACGCCCAGGCCCTGGGTTGCTTGGCCAGCCGGTGACCGTACCGAACTCTCGGGCGACTGCGTCGTGTCCCGTAGCCACAAAACCACATCGCAGGCTCCCCGAACGGGGTGGAAGGCGGCGACCCCGCCGGATGGGGGAGAGACACACACGGGGTCGCCGCCGGCTGTGGACCCCTGGCGGACCCGATGCGCAGCACCGGTAGTGCCGCTGCTTGGCCAGGGGCTACGGTGTGCGTGAGCGTTCACGCGCACCGTCACGTCGTATCATGTTACGCCGTGACGTGATACAAGAAAAGGGTACGGGTGCGTCCGTTTGGGTGAGATGTGCGCCCAGGCGGGCCGTCCACCCGGGCCAACGGCACCGGGAGAAGGAGAACCAGGAGCTCCGATGGTCGCGTCATCGAGTCCTACCGTGCTCAAGCGGTACGTGGCCTTGGAGTTGCGCCGGCTGCGGGAGGCCGCTGGGTTCAAGCGCGAGCAGGTAGCCGCACGGTTGCGCTGCGCGGTCTCGCACATCTCCCACCTGGAGACCATGCGGAACCTGCCGAAGGGGCCCGAGCTGGAGGTGCTGCTCGAGTTCTATGGCGTCGGCGAGCGCGCCGCGGCGTTCCTGGACCTGGTGGACGCCGCCCGCAGAGGCCGCGACTGGTGGCTACCGTTCAAGGACGCCGCGCCGGAGTGGTTCGACCTCTATCTCGGCATGGAGTCCTCAGCCGTGCAGATCGACAGCTACGACTCGATGGTCGTGCCGGGTCTGTTCCAGACCCCTGCCTACGCCAAAGCCGTCATCCGGGCCGGCGAACCCGAACTGCCCGACGCCGAGGTCGCCCGGCGTATCGAACTGCGGATGGCCCGCCAGGACGTGCTCACACGCCAGCCGGATCCACCGGCCGTGTGGAGCGTGCTGGATGAGTCCACGCTGCACCGGCCCGCCGGTGAGCCGCAGGTCCTCCTCGAGCAACTGGACCACCTGGTCAAGCTCCTCGACCTACCCATGGTCACCATTCAAGCTGTTGCCGCTGGAGGCAGGCGTGCACGCCGGGATCGAGGGGACCTTCATGATCCTGACGTTTCCGCCTGAACTCGTAGGCGACCCGGGAGTCGCCTACGTCGGAATCCCGGATCGGGGGCACCTACTACGAGGACCCGGCCGAGATCATGACCTATCGCAACACGTTGCGGCGCATCCAGATCCAGGCCCGCACACCCCAGGAGACTCGGACCCTGCTAGTCCGCCGCATAGAGGAACTGACATGAATCACGACGAAGCACTCGCCGCGCTGGCCACTACGGCCGGGTGGCGCAAATCCGGCTACTGCCAGGGCGCAAACGGCTGCGTGGAGATCACTACCGAGCTGCCCGGCTGGGTCGGTGTCCGCGACAGCAAGCTCGGCGCATCCTCACCCCTGCTCCCGGTCAGCACCGCGCAGTGGACAGCGTTCCTCAGGGACGTCCTCGCTTAGGTCCCCTCGGCGATCCGGTGGCATAGCCAGGCCAGCGCGAGCGGGTAGCGGTAGTCGATCCCGCGGTGACTGGCCTCGAACAGCTCGAAGTGCACCCGCTCGTCGGGCAGCCCGACGGCACGCAGCGCCTCGCGGAACGCCTGCGCGCCCAGGTCGAGGTACCACTCGTCGCGGGTGCCGGCGTCCAGCCACACCGCGCGCAGCGAGCGCAGCGCCTGCGCGTACCGCGGCGCCATCCGCACCGGGTCCCAGTCCAGCCACCGCTGCCAGACCTCCGGACGCAGCACCCCGGTGCGGGGGTCGAAGGGCAGCTCCGGCGTGCCGTCCTCGCGGGCGGAGAAGCATGCGGCGATGCCCAGGGTCATCAGCAGATCCTGGTCGGCGGGCTTGGTGAACGCGGTCCGGGACTGGAAATCCGCCCACCAGGCGCCGATGTCACCGTCGTAATCACGCAGGTGGCGCACCGACTTGCCGAACTCGGCGAGGTAACACAGCTCGTACAACGCGTCCCCGGCGTGGCTGGCCAGCGCGCCGAACAGGTCCGGCCGCAGCATCGGCGTGATCATGGCGCCGAACCCGCCGGAGGACTTGCCGCTGATCGCCCGGTGCGCACGGTCCGGCAACGTCCGGTAGCGCGCATCGACAAAGGGCACCACCTCGTCACACAGATAGCTGTGGTAACGCCCGGTACCCGGGGAGTCGACGAACTGGCTGCCCCCATACGCCGTCCACGCGTCGACGAAGACCACGACCGCGGGCGGGACGTCGCCGGCGGCGAACACGGCGTCGGCGGTTTCCGGGAATGGCTGGCGGTACGGGCTGCGGTTGTGCCACATAGCCAGATGCCCGGTGTAACCCTGGATCACATAGACGCTCGGGTAGCGCTGTCGCGAGTCCTCGTAGCCCGGCGGGACATAGACCCACAGCGGACGGCGCGCGGGATCACCCAGCGGGTTGTCCCGCAACAGCACACTATCGATCACATGTTCATCCAGCCGGCCAGCCAACGGGGCGAACCAGGGCAGCACGACACCTTCCTCACTCAACAGTGAGCACCAGCGGGCCGTCGTCGGTGAGGGCAACCGAGTGCTCCCAGTGCGCGGCGCGAGAGCCGTCCACGGTCACCACGGTCCAGCCGTCACCGAGTTCCTCGGTCTTGTCGCCGCCCGCGGTGAGCATCGGCTCGATCGCCAGGGCCATGCCGGACACCAGCCGGGGGCCGCGACCAGGCCGGCCTACGTTGGGCAGGAACGGATCCATGTGCATGGCCGTGCCGATGCCGTGGCCACCATAGTCGGCAACGATCCCGTACGACGTCCCGTGCGCGGCAGCGGCGGCCAGCGCCGCGGACTCCACCGCATGGGAGATGTCAGTGAGCCTGCCGCCGGGTCGGGCCGCCGCGATTCCGGCCTCCAGCGCGGCCCGGCAGGCCGCGGACAGCTGACTGTCGGCCTCGGCCACGGTCCCGATCAGCACCGTCACGGCGGCGTCACCGTGCCAGCCCTCAAGGATCGCGCCACAGTCGAGGGACAGCAGGTCACCGTCGGCAAGCACCTGCTCACGGCTCGGGATCCCGTGCACCACCTGCTGGTTCACCGAGCTGCAGATCGACGCGGGGAAACCATGGTAGCCCTTGAAGGACGGCACCGCGCCGGCATCCCGAATCGACTGTTCAGCCAACTCGTCCAGCTCACCGGTGCTCACCCCAGCCCTGGCGTGGCCCTCGAGCAACCGCAATGTCCGGGCTACCACCGCACCGGCAGCGCGCATCGCCTCGATCTCACCTGAAGACTTGAGCTCGATGCTGGTCCTACCCCGCAACCGTCGTACCACAGCACGCACCCCGTCCCCGGTCATCGCGCACTCATCACGCCCGCGTTCGCAACGCGTCCAGCGCCCGGGCCGTCACATCCGGCACCGAACCGACCGCCGGCACAGTGACCAACCGATCGGAGTAGAAGTCGAGCAGCGGCGCGGTCTCCTCGCGATAGAGCTGCTGGCGGTGCCGGATCACGTCCTCGGTGTCGTCCTGGCGCCCGCGGGCCAGCAGTCGCTCGACTACCTGGTCCTCGGGCACGTCGAACGCCAGCACGGTGTCGATCTCACAGTCGTGATCGCGCAGCAGAGCCTCCAGCACCTCGGCCTGACTGACCGTGCGGGGGAATCCGTCGAGCAGGAACCCGGCCCGACAGACGTCCTCGGTAAGCTGTTGCACGATCATCGCGTTGGTTATCTCGTCAGGCACCAGGGCGCCGGCATCCAGGTACTTCTTGACCTGCTGACCTAGCGCAGTCTCGCCTCCGACGTGCGCCCGGAAGATATCTCCAGTCGAGATGTGCGCCACACCGAGTTCCGCGCTCAGCAGCGCGGCCTGAGTACCCTTGCCCGCTCCCGGCGGGCCAACAATGAGGATTCGCACTAGCGCAGGAACCCTTCATAGTTGCGCTGCATCAACTGGCTTTCGATCTGCTTGACGGTGTCCAACCCGACTCCCACCATGATCAGCACAGCGGTGCCACCGAAGGGGAAGTTCTGGTTCTGCCCGTTGCCGGTCAGATCGAGGAACAAGTTGGGCAGCACCGCCACGATGCCCAGATACAGCGAACCAGGCAAGGTGATCCGGCTGAGTACAAAGCTCAGGTACTCGGCGGTAGGGCGCCCCGGTCGGATACCGGGAATGAAACCGCCGAACTTCTTCATCTCCTCGGCACGCTCTTCAGGGTTGAACGTGATCGCTACGTAGAAGTACGTGAAGAAGATAATCATCAAGAAGTACAGCGAGATATGGGCCCAGCTAGCCTGGTCGGACAGGTAGCGGGTGATGACAGTCTGCCACCAGCCCTGGCGACCGGTGGGGGAGCTGGTGAGCCGCGCGATGAGCTCGGGCAGGTAGAGCAGCGACGACGCGAAGATGACCGGAATGACGCCCGCTTGGTTCACCTTCAGCGGCAGGTAGGTGGAGGTACCTCCATACATGCGGCGACCGATCATCCGTTTGGCATACTGCACCGGGATCCGTCGCTGGCCCTGCTCGACGAACACGACGCTGGCGATGATCGCCAAACCGAAAGCGCACACCAGCAGGAATACCAGCGGCCCCTGGGAGTCCAGGATGTTCTTGCCCTCAGCGGGGATGCGTGCGGCGATCGAGGTGAAGATCAGTATCGACATACCGTTGCCGATGCCTCGTTCGGTGATCAGCTCGCCCAACCACATGATCACCCCGGTACCCGCGGTCATCACCACGACGATGACCACCAGATTGAATACCGACTGATCCGGAATCGGCGGCAGCGAGCAGCCCGAGAACAGCTGACCGCGCACCGCCAGCGCCACGATGCCGGTGGACTGCAGGATAGCCAGCGCGATCGTCAGGTACCGGGTGTACTGCGTGAGCTTGTTCTGACCGGACTGACCCTCCTTCTTCAGCACCTCGAAACGAGGGATCACCACGGTGAGCAGCTGGATGATGATGCTCGCGGTGATGTAGGGCATGATCCCTAACGCAAACACCGACAGCTTCAGCAACGCCCCACCGCTGAACAAATTGATCAGCGAGTAGACGTTCTGGTTATCGCCCCGCTGGACGCGGTCCAGGCACTGCTGGATATTGACGTAGGAGACCCCGGGCGAGGGAAGCGTGGCGCCGGCCCGGTAGATCACCACCATGCCGAGGCTGAACAGGATCTTGCGGCGCAGATCCGGCGTCGCAAGGGCCGAGCGGAAGGCGCCGAGCACTCCTACCTCCTGGGCACGGCCGTGGTGTGGCCGTCGATCACGGACCGGCGGCCACATCGCCTCACGGCGGCGACCGAACGGTGCAGGGAACCTGACGGCGGATGCCAGCTAGGCTCGCCCACTCATCCTGGCCGACTGTAACAGCAAGGCTCGACAGTGAAGCTAGCGATCCGTAAGACAGGGAAGCTAGAACTCGTCAAGGTAAGGCACCGCCTACAGCGCGGTGCTGTTACCACCCGCCGCGACGATTTTGTCCCGTGCAGAACCAGAGAAGGCGTGCGCGCTGACCTGCAGCGCCACCCCGCCGAGGTCACCGTCACCGAGCACCTTCACCGGCATACCCTTCCGCACCGCACCAACGGCTACCAGTTGATCGGGTCCCACGGTGCCCCCGTCAGGGAACAGCCGAGC
Source organism: uncultured Actinomycetota bacterium (assembly GCA_963822695.1). Lineage (GTDB taxonomy): Bacteria > Actinomycetota > Actinomycetes > Mycobacteriales > Pseudonocardiaceae. The sequence goes on along the minus strand of CAWGJH010000002.1, from coordinate 69,496 downwards.
CAGGTCGCCGACGTTGACCACCTGGTACTCGGTACGGAACCGGTTGCGGAAACCCTTGAGCTTGGGCAGCCGCATGTGAATCGGCATCTGCCCACCCTCAAAAGCAACAGGCACGTTCTTGCGGGCCTTGGTTCCCTTGGTACCGCGACCCGCAGTCTTACCTTTCGAACCCCCGCCGCGACCGACCCGCGTCTTGGCGGTCTTCGCGCCCGGGGCCGGGCGCAAGTGGTGGATCTTGATGCTCACTTCGCAGTCACCTCGTTCGGGACTTCCTCCACCGTCACCAGGTGACGGACGGTGGCAATCATGCCGCGGACCTGGGGGTTGTCCTCTTTGAGCACGGACTGCCGGATCTTGCGCAGCCCCAGAGAGCGCAGTGTCTCACGGTGATTACGCAGGCTACCAATGGTGCTCCGAACCTGCGTGATCTTCAGCGACGGTCGAACCGTCGAATCGGACACAGTCGGTCGAACCGTCGAATCGGACGCAGTCGGTCGCATCGTCAAATTGGACACCTCACGCTCCCTGCCCGGCACGCGCCCGCAACATACCGGCCGGGGCCACGTCCTCCAGTGGCAGACCGCGACGTGCGGCCACCTCCTCAGGGCGCTGCAATCCCCTGAGCGCCGCTACCGTGGCGTGCACAATATTGATCGCATTATCACTGCCCAGTGACTTGGAGAGCACGTCGTGCACGCCGGCACACTCCAACACCGCGCGAACTGGACCGCCTGCGATGACCCCGGTACCTGGAGAGGCAGGACGCAGCAACACAACGCCGGCCGCAGCCTCACCGGTGATCGGGTGCGGGATAGTGCCAGCGATCCGGGGAACTCGGAAGAAGTTCTTCTTGGCTTCCTCCACGCCTTTCTGGATCGCCGCCGGCACCTCCTTGGCCTTTCCGTAGCCGACGCCGACCATCCCGTCGCCGTCGCCCACGACAACCAACGCGGTGAAGCTGAAACGCCGGCCACCCTTGACAACCTTGGCGACCCGGTTGATCGCGACCACCCGCTCCAGGTGCGGGCTCTTCTCCTGCTGGGCCGCCCCGCCGCGGCCACCGTCGCGGCGGTCCCGACGATCGCTACGCTCGCCTCCGCCTTCCCGCCGCATGCGTCCAGGCATCAGGCGTTCCTTCCGTTGCTCGCGTGCCGCTGCTGTCTTGTGTTCATCATCGCCTCAGAATTCCAGGCCGGATGTGCGGGCGGCGTCGGCCAGGGCCGCAATCCGACCGTGGTAGTCGTAACCACCGCGGTCGAAGACCACCCGGTCCACGCCCACCGCCTTGGCTCGAGCCGCGATCAATTCGCCGACCCTGATCGCCCTGGCCTTCTTGTCCCCGTCGATGGCACGGACGTCCGGCTCGATGCTCGATGCCGCCGCCAGAGTGTGCCCGGACAGGTCGTCCACCAACTGCACGGCGATGTGTCGAGACGAGCGGTTGACCACCAGGCGCGGGCGCTCCGGCGAACCACTGACCTTCTTGCGTAGCCGGAAGTGCCGCCGCGACCGGGCCAGCCGGCGTCGGCTCGAAATATCTGTGCCGACCCGACGCGGCCTCGTCACCGACGGCTGAGCCGTCGATCCAGATACCGACGGCTGAGCCGTCGAATCAGATACCGACGGCTGAGCCGTCGAATCAATCGCCGTCGCGTTCATCGCTGCCTCAGCCATGATCACTTACCCGTCTTCCCGACCTTGCGCCGGATCTTCTCGCCCGCGTAGCGCACGCCCTTGCCCTTGTAAGGATCAGGACGCCGCAGCTTACGGATGGTCGCCGCGACCTCGCCGACCATCTGCTTGTTGATGCCGGCCACGGAAAAACGTGTCGGGCTCTCCACCGTGAAGCTGATGCCATCGGGTGCCTTGACCGTCACTGGGTGACTAAAGCCCAACGAAAACTCCAGATCCGAGCCCCTGGCCACCACCCGGTAACCGACACCGTGGATCTCCATCCGCTTCTCGTAGCCCTGGCTGACCCCGAGAACCATGTTGTTCACCAGGGTCCGGGACAACCCGTGCAGCGACTTGCTGCGCCGCTCATCGTCCGGCCGCTGGACCAGCAGGGTACCGTCCTGCGTCCGATGCACGGTGATCGGCTCAGGCACGGTGTGCGACAGGGCACCCTTGGGTCCCTGCACCGTCACGGCGCGCCCGTCGATGACCACATCGACGCCGACCGGCACGGTGATCGGCTGCTTCCCGATGCGCGACATCTCGTCTACTCCCCTCTCACCAGACGAAGGCGAGGACTTCCCCGCCCACGCCCTTCTTGGCGGCCTGCCGGTCGGTGAGCAGTCCGGTGGACGTGGAAATGATCGCCACGCCCAAGCCACCAAGCACCTTGGGCAGCGAGGTCGACTTGGCGTAGACCCGCAGGCCGGGCTTGGACACCCGGCGTAAGCCAGCAATGCTGCGCTCCCGGTTCGGGCCAAACTTCAGTTCTACCACCAGGGACTTACCCACCGCCGCGTCCTCAGCGTGGAAACCCGAGATGTAACCCTCCCGTTGGAGGATCTCGGCGATATTCGCCTTGATCTTGGAGTGCGGCATCACGACCCGGTCGTGATAAGCAGAGTTCGCGTTGCGCAGACGGGTCAGCATGTCTGCGATGGGGTCGGTCATCGTCATGGTGACCTCGTGTTCCCTTCCCGCCGTGGTTCCCTCTCGGGCCTACGGCGACTGTTGGCTGCGCCGTGGTGAGGCACCCCAGGTCTTACCAAGAGGAGCCTTACCATGAGGACTTGCTCACACCCGGGAGCTCGCCACGGTGAGCCATCTGGCGCAGACAGATCCGGCACAGCCCGAACTTCCGGTAGACCGCCTTGGGTCGCCCGCAGCGCTGGCAACGGGTGTAAGCCCGCACCGCGAATTTGGGCTTGCGCGCAGCCTTGATGATCAGCGCCTTCTTCGCCATCAGCTCTCCTTGAAGGGGAAGCCCAGACGACGCAGCAGCGCCCGGCCCTCCTCGTCGGTGGTCGCGGAGGTGACCACGGTGATATCCATGCCGCGCTGGCGGTCGATGGTGTCCGGATTGATCTCATGGAACATCGACTGCTCAGTGAGCCCGAAGGTGTAGTTACCGTGACCGTCGAACTGGGCCGGCGACAGACCACGGAAGTCGCGGATACGGGGCAAAGCGATAGCCAATAGCCGGTCCAGAAATTCCCACATCCGGTCGCCGCGCAAGGTTACCTTGGCACCGATTGGCATTCCCTCACGCAATTTGAACTGCGCGACGGACTTGCGAGCACGCTTCACCTGGGGTTTCTGGCCAGTGATCGCCGCCAGGTCCCGCACGGCACCGTCCATCAGTTTGGCGTCCCGGGCGGCCTCGCCGACACCCATGTTCACCACGACCTTCACCACCCCGGGTATCTGCATCACATTGGAGTAGTGGAACTGCTCACGCAACGCCGCGGCGATCTCCTCGCGATACCGGGTCTTCAGCCTCGGCACCGTCACAACACGATCGCTGTCTACCGTGGTCATCTCAGATGTCCTCGCCGGTGCGCCGCGACACGCGAACGCGCCTGCCCTCGTCATCAGTGCGGTAGCCCACCCTGGCCGGCTTACCGCTGGAGTCGACGATCATGACGTTTGAGACGTCGATGGCGGCCTCCTGCGTGACGATCCCGCCGCTTTGCGCACCGCGTTGGGTGCGACTGACCCGGGTGTGCTTCTTGATTCGGTTGACGCCCTCCACGAGCACCCGACCGGTGTCCGGGTAGGCCTGGATCACCTTGCCTTTAGCGCCCTTGTCCTTGCCGGCGATGACCAGAACCGTGTCGCCCTTACGGACTCTCATCTAGAGCACCTCCGGGGCCAGCGAGATGATTTTCATGAACCGCTTGTCCCGAAGCTCCCGGCCGACCGGACCGAAGATCCGGGTGCCGCGCGGCTCGCCATCGGGCTTGATCAAGACAGCGGCGTTCTCGTCGAACCGGATGTAGGAACCGTCCGGACGGCGCTTCTCCTTCACGGTGCGCACGATAACGGCCTTGACCACATCGCCCCGCTTGACGTTGGCGCCGGGGATCGCTTCCTTGACAGTCGCCACGATGATGTCCCCTATGCCGGCGTAGCGGCGCGAGCTACCGCCGAGCACCCGAATGCACAAGATCTCCTTGGCACCCGTGTTGTCGGCGACCCGCAGTCGCGACTCCTGCTGGATCACGTCAACTCCTTCTCGCGCCTGGAGGCCTTGCTGCCCTCCGCTAGGCGGTTCATCAGACCGCTGAGCACTGACGCGCAGCCGATCACTTGGCCTTCTCGAGGATCTGGACCAGCCGCCAGCGCTTGGTCGCCGACAGCGGACGGGTCTCCATCAACAACACCCGGTCGCCGACTCCCGCGACGTTGGCCTCGTCATGCGCCTTCACCTTGGTAGTAGACCGCAGCACCTTGCCGTACAGCGCGTGCTTCTTGCGATCCTCCAGCGCCACTACGACCGTCTTCTCCATCTTGTCCGAGACGACATAACCCTCCCGGACCTTCCGCTTATTCCGCTCCGCGTCACTCATGCCACACCCTCACTTCCGGCAACGGCGTCCGGAGACACCGACAGACCCAGCTCACGCTCGTGCATCACGGTGTAGATGCGGGCGATATCACGCCGGACCGTACGCAGCCGCCGGTTGTTATCCATCTGTCCAGTGGCCATTTGAAAGCGCAGATTGAACAGCTCCTCCTTGGACTCGCGCAGGCGCAGCACCAGTTCGTCGTCGGTGAGTTCACGCAGCTCGCTCGCAGCGGCGGTAGCTGCCATCAGAAGTCCACCCCCTCGCGGGTCACGATCCGGCACTTCATCGGCAGCTTGTGAATCGCGAGGCGCAACGCCTCGCGGGCCACCGACGCATTCGGGTAGGCCATCTCGAACATGATCCGGCCCGGCTTGACGTTGGCCACCCAGTACTCGGGCGAGCCCTTGCCAGATCCCATTCGGGTTTCCGCCGGCTTCTTGGTGAGCGGCCGATCCGGGAAGATGGTGATCCAGACCTTGCCGCCCCGGCGGATATGCCGATTGATCGCGATCCGGGCGGATTCGATCTGACGGTTGGTCACGTAAGCCGGTTCCAGAGCCTGGATCCCGAAGTCGCCGAAGGTGACCTGGGTGCCACCGGTGGCCATGCCCGACCGACCCGGTGAGTGCTGCTTGCGGTGCTTGATCTTGCGTGGAACGAGCACGTCTCAGCCCTCCCCATGCCCTGCGGTGGCCGCCTCGTCAGTGCTGGCCATGTGTTCTGGAATGGCCCCAGCAAGCTCCGCCGCAGCGGCGCGACCTGCCTCGGTCGAGGCCCCGGTCGTCCCGGCAGCCCCGGAACGACGCCGGGCAGGGCGCTCCCGTCGGGGCGCGCGGGCTGCGGCGACCGCAGCGTTGTCGGTGTCCCGCTCGCGTTTCGCGTCACCCTTGTAGATCCAGACCTTCACGCCGATCCGGCCGAAGGTGGTGCGCGCCTCGAAGAGCCCGTAGTCGATGTCGGCCCGGAGCGTGTGCAGTGGAACGCGGCCCTCGCGGTAGAACTCCGAGCGGGACATCTCGGCACCGCCCAGACGTCCAGAGCACTGCACCCGGATGCCTTTGACCTGGGGAGAGCGCATCGCAGACTGGATGGCCTTGCGCATCGCGCGCCGAAAGGCAACCCGGTTGGACAACTGCTCGGCCACCCCCTGAGCGACGAGCTGAGCCTCCGCCTCGGGATTCTTGACCTCAAGGATGTTGAGCTGCACCTGCTTGCCCGACAGCTTCTCCAACTCGCCACGGATCCGGTCGGCCTCCGCGCCACGACGGCCGATCACGATACCCGGGCGGGCGGTGTGGATATCCACCCGCACCCGGTCACGGGTGCGCTCGATCTCGACCTTGGCGATGCCCGCCCGCTCCATGCCCTTGGACAGCAACCTGCGGATCGCGACGTCTTCCTTGACGTACTCCGCATACTGCTTGTCCGCGTACCAGCGGGACTTCCAGTCGGTCGAGATGCCGAGCCTGAAGCCGTGCGGGTTGATCTTCTGACCCACTAGCGGGCACTCCTTGTCTGGGTGGCCTTTGTGCTGGCGCCTGCCTGCCGACCAGTGCCGGCCCGACCAGTGCCGGCCCGACAGTGCCGGCCCGACCACCGCGGGACCGACCGGTGACGCGACGCTCCGGCACCGCCTCGACCTCCACGGTGATGTGGCTGGTGCGCTTGCGGATCTTGTAGGCCCGGCCTTGCGCACGGGGCCGGAAACGAGGAAGGGTCTTTCCCTCGTCTACGTAGATACGCTGGATCACGAGCGTATCCGGGTCAAGGTCCATGTTGTTCTCTGCGTTCGCCATCGCGCTTTCCACGACCTTGAGCACGGGCCGGGCTGCGGCCTGTGGTGCGAAACGAAGAATCGACAGAGCCTCTCCAGTGTGCTTTCCGCGAACCAGGTTGACGACACGTCGCACCTTTCTCGCACTCATCGGCACGTAGCGAGCCCGAGCCACCGCACGCGGAGCCTCATCAGTCGCCTCTGTCACTTCTCTACTCCTTGTTCGTAACGCATCAGTATATCCGGCGCCACACTACGGTACTTCATGGCTAATAGCTGAGTTGCGGTATCAGACATCTCCTCAAGCGGCTCAGCGGCGCCGCGCCCGGCGGTCGTCCTTGATGTGACCCCGGAACGTGCGGGTCGGGGCGAACTCACCCAGCTTGTGACCGACCATCGCCTCAGTGACGAACACCGGGACGTGCTTACGCCCGTCGTGCACCGCGATGGTGTGGCCGATCATGTCGGGAATGATCGTGGAACGGCGCGACCAAGTTCTGATGACCTGCTTAGTGCCGGCTTCGTTGTGCGCATCCACCTTCTTGAGCAGGTGGTCATCGACGAACGGGCCCTTTTTCAGGCTTCGTGGCATGCTTGCACCCTCCTGGTCAGCGCTTTTTGCCGGTACGGCGACGGCGCAGGATCAGCGTGTCGCTGGCCTTGTGGCGCCGGGTGCGGCCTTCGGGCTTACCAGCCGGGTTCACCGGGTGGCGCCCACCGGAGGTCTTGCCCTCCCCACCCCCATGTGGGTGGTCGACCGGGTTCATCACAACACCTCGAACCGTGGGGCGCTTGCCCTTCCAGCGCATCCGGCCCGCCTTGCCCCAGTTGATGTTGCCTTGTTCGGAGTTGCCGACCTCGCCCACCGTGGCGCGACACCGGACATCGACGTTGCGAATCTCACCTGAGGGCATCCGCAGCTGGCCGTAGGGACCGTCCTTGGCCACCAGTTGGACCCGCGCGCCAGCCGAGCGAGCAATCTTCGCCCCGCCACCCGGACGGAGCTCGATCGCGTGCACCACCGTCCCGACCGGGATGTTGCGCAACGGCAGGTTGTTGCCTGGCTTGATGTCGGCCCTGGGCCCGTTCTCCACAGTGTCGCCCTGACGCAGCTTCTCCGGGGCGATGATGTACCGCTTCTCGCCGTCGGCGTAGTGCAACAGGGCGATCCGCGCGGTGCGGTTCGGGTCGTACTCGATGTGCGCGACCTTCGCCGGCACACCGTCCTTATCCGCCCGCCGGAAATCGATCAGGCGGTAGGCGCGCTTGTGGCCACCACCCTGGTGCCGGGTGGTGATCCGGCCGTAGGCGTTGCGACCGCCCTTGCTGTGCAGCGGTCGGACCAGCGACTTCTCCGGGTGATCCCGGGTGATCTCAGCAAAGTCGGAGACGCTGGCGCCGCGACGGCCCGAGGTCGTCGGCTTGTACTTGCGGATACCCATGTCTATCCGTCCTCGCTCACGCGGCCGGTCCGCCGAAGATCTCGATCGGCTTGCTCTGCGCGGACAGGGTCACGATCGCCCGCTTGGTGTCTTTGCGTTTGCCATACCCGAACTTGGTGCGCTTGCGCTTGCCTGGGCGGTTGAGCGTGTTGACGCTCACCACCCGCACGCCGAAGATCTTCTCGATAGCAATCTTGATCTCGGTCTTGTTGGCGTCTGGTGCGACCACAAAGGTGTACTTCTGCTGATCCAGCAGCCCGTAGCTCTTCTCCGAGATGACCGGTTTGCGGATCACGTCGCGGGGATCGGGGATCATCGAGCTGCCTCCTGCACCGCGGTGGCGCCGCGCCCGGCCAGGAATGCCTGCAGGGCGTCTGCGGTGAACACCACGTCGTCGTTGCTCAGCACGTCGTAGGTGTTGAGCTGGTCTGGGGTCAGCACGTGAACCGAACGGAGGTTGCGCACGCTCCGCCGACCCACCTCGTCGGCGCGGCTGATCACTACCAGCAGCTTGCTGTTCCGGCCCGCCAGCGCATCGAGGACCGTGCGAGCAGCCTTGGTGGACGGCGCGTCACCCGAGACCAGTTCGGAGACCACGTGCACCCGTCCGTCGCGGGCCCGGTCCGACAGCGCACCGCGCAGCGCGGCCGCTTTCATCTTCTTCGGGGTGCGCTGGCTGTAGTCGCGCGGCGTGGGACCGTGCACAATGCCACCGCCAGTGAACTGGGGAGCCCGGATCGAACCCTGGCGGGCTCGCCCGGTGCCTTTTTGCCGGTAGGGCTTGCTGCCCCCACCGCTGACATCGCCTCGGGTCTTGGTGCAGTGCGTGCCTTGCCGTGCCGCAGCCAGCTGGGCGACCACCACCTGATGCATCAACGGGATGTTCGCCGGCACGTCGAAGACCTCAGCGGGCAGCTCAGCAGTGCCTGCAGTGACGCCGTCCGGGGTACGGATCTCAACTGTTCGCACTTCTGGTCTCACTGCTGCGCACCACCCTTCACCGCCGTCTTGACCAGCACCAAGCCGCCCTTCGGGCCGGGCAGTGCACCCTTGATCAGCAACAGTCCCGACTCCACGTCAACCCCGTGCACGGTGAGGTTCTGGGTGCTCACCCGGACGTTGCCCATCCGGCCGGCCATCCGGGTTCCCTTGAACACCCGACTCGGCGTGGCGCAGCCACCGATCGAACCCGGTGAGCGATGCTTACGCTGAGTGCCGTGGCTAGCGCCGAGACCGCCGAAGCCGTGCCGCTTCATCACCCCAGCGGTGCCCTTACCCTTGCTGGTGCCGACCACGTCGACCACGTCTCCGGCGGTGAACACCTCAGCGGTGACCTCCTGGCCGAGCTGGTAGTCGGTCGCGTCGGCGGTGCGCAGCTCGACCAGGTGGCGCCGCGGCGTGACACCCACCGCCGCGTAGTGCCCGGCCACCGGCTTGGTCACCTTGCGCGGGTCGATGGCGCCGTAGGCCAGCTGCACGGCGGGATAGCCGTCCTTCTCTGGGGTACGGATCTGGGTCACCACGCACGGACCGGCCGCTACCACGGTGACCGGGACGATCCTGTTGTTCTCGTCGAAGACCTGGGTCATCCCAAGCTTGGTGCCCAGTATCCCCCGCACGATTCCTCCCCCAACGATTCCGCTCACGATCCCACTGACCTGATGGTCGAAATCAGTCGCTGTCATTCTCCCGGCCTTACTGGATGTTGACGTTGACGCTGGCCGGCAGGTCGATGCGCATCAGCGCGTCCACCGTCTTCGGCGTCGGGTCAAGAATGTCGATCAACCGCTTGTGCGTGCGCATCTCGAAGTGCTCCCGCGAGTCCTTGTCCTTGTGCGGCGAACGGATAACGCAGTACACGTTCTTCTCGGTCGGCAGCGGCACCGGTCCGACGACCCGAGCACCGGTGCGCGTCACGGTCTCGACGATCTTGCGCGCGGAAGCGTCGATTGCCTCGTGGTCGTAGGCTTTGAGCCGGATGCGGATCTTCTGTCCCGCCATGGTGGCTTGCCGTCCTGTCAGTCTCGTATCGCTGATCTCGTGTCGCTGGGTCTCGTGTCGCTGGCCTCGTCGTACCGGCGGGACCTGACCTGGGTAAGTGCCCCGCCCCACACACCGGTCCCCGCAGTCGGGTGTGTCGCACCGCAGTTCATCGTAAGCGATACGTGATCGCTGACCAAATCGGGGGGCCATGCCCTCGTGAGTGAATAACAGCGTGATAACACCCAATGCCACTCACGAGGGCATGGCCCCCGCCTCACTTGAGAATCTTGGTTACCCGACCGGCACCGACGGTGCGGCCACCCTCGCGGATCGCGAACTTCAGATTCTCGTCCATCGCGATCGGCTGGATGAGCTGCACCGTCATCTCAGTGTTGTCACCCGGCATGACCATCTCAGTGCCCTCGGGCAGCGTCACGACACCGGTCACGTCGGTGGTGCGGAAGTAGAACTGCGGACGGTAGTTGTTGAAGAACGGAGTGTGCCGACCACCCTCGTCCTTGGACAGGATGTAAACCTGAGCCTCAAACTGGGTATGCGGGGTGTTGGTGCCGGGCTTGATGACGACCTGCCCGCGCTCCACATCCTCGCGCTTGATACCACGAAGCAACAGGCCCACGTTGTCTCCGGCCCGGCCCTCGTCGAGCAGCTTGCGGAACATCTCGACACCGGTGACGGTGGTCTTCAGCGACTTCTCCTTGATGCCGATGATTTCCACCTCCTCGCTCACCTTGACGATGCCACGCTCCACCCGGCCGGTGACCACAGTGCCGCGGCCGGTGATGGTGAAGACATCCTCGATCGGCATGAGGAACGGCTTGTCGATCTCGCGCACTGGCTCCGGGATGCTGTCATCCACAGCATCCATCAGTTCCAGGAGCTTCGCGCCCCACTCGGCGTCGCCCTCGAGCGCCTTGAGTGCCGACACCCGGACAATCGGCAGGTCGTCGCCCGGATATTCCTGGCTGGACAGCAGCTCCCGGACCTCGAGCTCAACGAGCTCCATGATCTCCTCATCGTCGACCATGTCAGCCTTGTTCAGCGCGACGACGATGTAGGGCACGCCGACCTGGCGGGCCAGCAACACATGCTCACGGGTCTGCGGCATCGGACCGTCGGTGGCCGCCACCACCAGGATGGCACCATCCATCTGGGCCGCACCAGTGATCATGTTCTTGATGTAGTCCGCGTGCCCGGGACAGTCAACGTGGGCGTAATGCCGCTTCTCGGTCTGGTACTCGACATGCGCGATCGAGATCGTAATGCCCCGCTGCCTCTCTTCGGGGGCCTTGTCAATCGAATCGAACGCCGACACGTCGTTCACGTCCGGGAACTTGTCGTGCAAGACCTTGGTGATCGCCGCAGTCAGCGTGGTCTTGCCGTGGTCGATATGACCGATGGTTCCGATGTTGACGTGCGGCTTGGTCCGCTGGAACTTCGCCTTCGCCACTGGTCTCGTCCTCCTGGACTCGTTCTCTTGGATCCGCTGGATCAGCGGGACCGTCGCCGGTCCTGATAGAGCGGCATGCTGTCAGGTGGTCTCGCGCGGACCTCCGTGAGGTGCCCCGGTGCCCGCTGCCGCGGCTAGCCGCAGCCGGAGAGAATCACGGCATCACTCACCCGTCGCCTTCGCGATAATCTCCTTGGACACGTTGGCCGGGACCTCGGCATAAGAGTCGAACTGCATCGTGTAGTTCGCCCGACCCTGGGTCCGCGACCGCAGGTCGCCGACGTATCCGAACATCTCCGACAGCGGCACCAACGCCTTGATGACGCGGGAACCGCTGCGCTCCTCCATGTGCTGAATCTGACCTCGCCGTGAATTGAGGTCACCAATGACGTCGCCCATGTAGTCCTCGGGCGTGGTCACCTCGACCGCCATCATCGGCTCCAGGATCACCGGACCAGCCTTGCGCGCAGCCTCTTTAAACGCCATCGAGCCGGCAATCTTGAAGGCCATCTCGGAGGAGTCCACCTCGTGGTACGCGCCATCCAGCAGGGTGACCTTCAGACCGACCAGCGGATAGCCTGCGAGGATGCCATACTGCATGGCGTCCTGCGCCCCGGCATCAACCGATGGGATGTATTCCCTGGGAATCCGTCCACCGGTGACCTTGTTGTCGAACTCGTAGAGCGCGCCATCAGTGGTCTGTAGCGGCTCCAGCTTGATGAGCACGCGGGCGAACTGGCCGGAACCACCCGTCTGCTTGCGGTGGGTGTACTCAAGCTTCTCCACCGTCTTGCGGATCGTCTCCCGGTAAGCCACCTGCGGTTTGCCGATATTCGCCTCAACCTTGAAATCGCTGCGCATCCGGTTCACCAGCACTTCGAGGTGCAGCTCACCCATCCCGGCAATGATCGTCTGACCGGTTTCGTCGTCAAGCTTGACCTGGAAGGTGGGATCCTCCTCGGCCAACTTCTGGATGGCCGTGCCCAGCTTCTCCTGATCGCTCTTGGTCTTGGGCTCGATGGCGACCTGGATGACCGGTTCCGGGAAAGTCATCGACTCCAGGACGATCGGCGCGTGCGGGTCGCACAGCGTGTCACCGGTAGTCGTCTCCTTCAAGCCGATCATCGCGTAGATGTGACCGGCTCGGGCTTCCTCGACCGGGTTTTCCTTGTTGGAGTGCATCTGGAAAAGCTTGCCGATGCGCTCCTTGCGCTCCTTGGTCGAGTTGATCACCTGCGAGCCGGTGCCGATCCTACCGGAGTAGACCCGGACGTAGGTCAGTTTCCCGAAGAAGGGGTGCGCAGCAATCTTGAAGGCCAGCGCGGAGAACGGCTCCTCAATCGAGGGCTTCCGGATTGCCGACGTGCCGTCGGGCAGCAGCCCCACCATCGGCGGCACATCCAGCGGCGACGGCAGGTAATCGATCACCGCGTCCAGCATCGGCTGCACGCCTTTGTTCTTAAAGGCCGAGCCGCACAGCACCGGGTAGGCCTGGCTGCGCACAGTGAGCTTGCGGATACCGGCCTTGATCTGCCTGGTGCTGAGCTCTTGGCCGCCGACGTAGAGTTCCATGAGTTCGTCGTCGGCCTCAGCGACGGCCTCGAGGAGTTTCTCCCGGTACTCGTTCGCCGTCTCGACCAGGTTTGCCGGAATCGCCTCGACGGTGTAGTCCTCACCCTTCTGAACTTCCCCGCGCCAGGTCAGCGCCCGCATTCCGACCAGATCGACGACACCCTGGAAGTCAGCCTCGGAACCGATCGGCAGCTGGACGACCAGCGGCTGAGCGCCGAGCCGCTCACGGATGGTACGCACCGTGAAGTAGAAGTCCGCGCCCATCTTGTCCATCTTGTTGACGAAACAGATGCGCGGGACATCGTACTTATCAGCTTGCCGCCACACCGTCTCGGACTGGGGCTCGACGCCCTCCTTGCCATCGAAGACCGCGACGGCGCCATCGAGCACCCGAAGCGAGCGCTCCACCTCGACGGTGAAGTCGACGTGACCCGGGGTGTCAATGATGTTGATCTGGTGGTCGTTCCAGAAGGTGGTGGTCGCAGCGGAGGTGATGGTGATGCCCCGCTTTTGCTCCTCTTCCATCCAGTCCATCGTGGCGGCGCCGTCGTGCACCTCACCGATCTTGTAGTTGATCCCGGTGTAGAACAGGACCCGCTCGGTCGTGGTGGTTTTGCCAGCGTCGATATGCGCCATGATTCCGATGTTACGAACTCTGGCGAGGTCGGTCAGCACTTCACGTGCCACGAGAATTCATCCCTAGCTGTCTCGAGAGTGGTTCGTCACCAGCGGTAGTGCGCGAAGGCCTTGTTCGACTCGGCCATCTTGTGGGTGTCCTCGCGGCGTTTCACGCTCGCCCCGAGGCCGTTGCTGGCGTCGAGCAGTTCATTCATCAGGCGATCGACCATGGTCTTTTCCCGCCGCTGTCGGGAAAAAGTGATCAGCCAGCGAAGCGCGAGCGTGGTGGAGCGCACCGGGCGCACCTCGACCGGAACCTGGTAGGTAGCGCCACCGACGCGGCGGCTCTTCACCTCGATCGCGGGCTTGACGTTGTCCAGCGCGCGCTTGAGGGTCACCACCGGGTCGGTACCAGTCTTGTCCCGGCAGCCCTCCAACGCCCGGTACACGATCCTCTCCGCCACCGAGCGCTTACCCCGCACGAGGACCTTGTTCACGAGCTGCGTGACCACTGGCGATCCGTAGACCGGGTCGGAGTACAGCGGCCGCTTCGGGGCGGGACCCTTGCGAGGCATCAGCCTTTCTCCTTCTTCGCACCGTAGCGACTGCGGGCCTGCTTACGGCCCTTCACGCCCTGGGTGTCCAGTGACCCCCGAATGATCTTGTAGCGGACACCGGGAAGGTCCTTCACCCGCCCACCGCGCACCAGGACGATGGAGTGCTCCTGGAGGTTGTGGCCCTCACCCGGAATGTAAGCCGTCACCTCGACCTGGCTGGTCAGGCGCACACGGGCAACCTTGCGCAGCGCCGAGTTCGGCTTCTTCGGGGTCGTCGTGTAGACGCGGGTGCACACTCCGCGCCGCTGCGGGCTCCCCTTCAGCGCTGCGGTCTTGGTCTTCGCGAGCTTATCCTCGCGGCCCTTGCGGACCAGCTGCTGGATGGTAGGCATGGACCAGCTTTCTTCGTCTTCTGCGCTTGCTCTGTAGTCATGTGGTGCTAGTCATGTGGTGCTGTGTTATGGAGCGCTGCCCGGCCCACGATGGTGCTGTGTGACCGGTCACTCCGTATCCCGCGTTCGGGCGTGTCGCTGTTAGCCCAGCCGCTCGATCGGGTAAACCCGACGGGAGCTGGGCGGCACCGGCGCCAGATCCGGAGGTGGAAGTTCTGCAGAACCCACACCACCAGGGGTGCACCGCCAACAGGCATACGGAGCGGCCCGACCGGAGTCGGGACCGGCAACCAGGATACCTGGACCATTCACCCAGGGTCAAAACGGGGTCAGGACAAGGAGGCGCGCCGATGCCGGGTCCACTGGTTGGGCTGCGGGTGATCGAGCTGGCTGGGATCGGTCCAGGACCGCATGCGGCGATGCTGCTGGCGGATCTGGGAGCCGACGTGGTGCGGATCGAACGGCCCTCCGGTGGCTTGCGGCTCGCTCCGGGCGCCGAGGACCAGATGCTTCGCGGCCGGCGCTCAGTGACGTGTGACTTGAAGGACCCCTCCGGTCGGGAAACCGTGCTGCGGCTGGTGGAGCGGGCCGACGTGCTGATCGAGGGCTTGCGTCCCGGTGTCACCGAGCGATTGGGTGTCGGCCCGGCCGACTGCCATGCCCGCAACCCGGCCCTGGTGTACGCGCGGATGACGGGATGGGGGCAGGACGGCCCGCTGGCCGACCGCGCCGGGCACGACATCAACTACATCGCGCTGTCTGGCGTGCTGCACGCCGTCGGGAACGCGGGGGGCAAGCCGGTGCCGCCGCTGAACCTGGTCGGAGACTTCGGCGGTGGCTCGATGTTTCTGGTGCTCGGAGTCCTGGCGGCGCTGTGGGAACGGGAACGGTCGGGTACCGGTCAGGTTGTCGACGCCGCCATGGTGGACGGGGTCAGCGCGCTGGCCCAGATGTTCTGGTCGTTGCGCGCCTGCGGGCTGTGGAGTGACCAGCGAGGGAGCAACCTGCTCGATTCAGGCGCCCCGTTCTACGACACCTACGCCTGCGCCGACGGTCGCTACGTCGCCGTTGGAGCGCTGGAACCGCAGTTCTATGCGGCGCTGCTGGAAGGCCTCGGGCTCACCGAGGCGGACCTGCCCGGGCAACTGGACCCGGCAGGGTGGCCAGTGTTGCGCCAGCGCTTCACCGACGCGTTCGCCAGTCGCAGCCGCGACGAGTGGGGGGCCGTGTTCGAAGGAACCGACGCCTGCGTGGCACCGGTGCTGTCGTTTGCCGAGGTGCCCGCGCACCCGCATATCGCGGCTCGCGGCACCGTCATCACCCTCGGCGGGGTACCCCAGGCTGCCCCCGCACCACGGTTCTCCCGCACCTGTCCGGACCAGCCAGCACCGCCACCGAAGCCCGGCGCCGACACCGCCGCAGTACTCGCGGACTGGGGGTCTCCGCGCCTCCAGCGGGGAGCGGCTCCTGAGGAGCCACCAACCGCCGGAGGCGCGTCAACCACTGGGGATCAGCGGTAGTCGCGACCGAAGTCGTAGTCGTCCAGTGGGACGGCTGCTCCGGTCCCGGTACCGAACACGTCCGGCGAGTAGTAGCCCTCGTCGTAGGACGGGATCGCGTAGGCCGCAGCCCGGGCCTCCTCGGTCGGCTGCACCTCGATGTTGCGGTACCGGTTGATCCCGGTGCCGGCCGGGATCAACTTGCCGATGATCACATTCTCCTTCAGCCCGAGCAGCTTGTCGCTCTTGCCCTGGATCGCCGCGTCGGTGAGGATCTTGGTCGTCTCCTGGAACGACGCCGCGGACAGCCACGACTCAGTCGCCAACGACGCCTTCGTGATACCCATGAGGACCGGCCGGCCCGAGGCGGGCTCATTACCTTCCGACACCACCCGGCGGTTCTCCGACTCGAACTCGCCGCGCTCGGCCAGCCCACCGGGCAGGAACTCGGTAGCGCCCGACTCAATGATCGTCACCCGGCGCAGCATCTGCCGGACGATGACCTCGATGTGCTTGTCGTGGATCTGGACCGCCTGCGACCGGTACACCTGCTGGACCTCGCGGACCAGGTGCAGTTGCACCTCCCGCGGCCCCATCACGCGGAGCACCTCGTGGGGATCCACCACACCCTCGAGCAGCTTCTGCCCGACGGTGACGTGGTCATCGTCGGCCAGCGGCCGCTCGGTGCCATCAATGGTGGTCACCGCAAGTCGCTGCCGCTTGGACAGCTTCTCGTAGACGATCTCCTCACTGCCATCGTCGGGAATGATGGTGATCTTCCAGAACTTGTCGCCGTCCTCGATGCGCACCCGGCCGTCGGCGTCCGCGATCGGCGCCATACCCTTGGGCACCCGGGCCTCAAACAACTCCTGCACCCGGGGCAGACCGGTGGTGATGTCCTCACCAGCAATCCCACCCTGGTGGAAGGTGCGCATGGTCAGCTGCGTGCCCGGCTCACCAATGGACTGCGCGGCCACAATGCCGACCGCCTCGCCCACATCGACGAGCTTGCCGGTGGCCATGGATCGGCCGTAACACACCGCGCACACTCCGCTGGTGGACTCGCAGGTCAGCACCGAGCGCACCTTGACCCGCGCGACACCAGCGGAGACCAGCATGTCGATCGCGGGGTCACCCAGATCCGCCCCCCGAGACATGATCACTGAGCCGGAGCTGTCCAGCACGTCCTCCGCGGTGCACCGGGCGTACACGCTGGTCTGCACGTAGCGGTGCCGGATCAGGCGACCGTCCGGTCCGGCCTCGGTGACCGCCATCTGGATCCCGCGCTCGGTGCCGCAGTCGTGCTCCCGCACGATGACGTCCTGCGAGACGTCCACCAGGCGCCGGGTCAGGTACCCGGAGTCGGCGGTCCGCAATGCTGTGTCGGCCAGTCCCTTGCGGGCACCGTGCGTGGCGATGAAGTACTCCAGCACGCTCAGGCCCTCGCGGAAGTTGTGCTTGATCGGTCGCGGGATGTACTCGCCCTTGGGGTTGGAGACCAGGCCACGCATACCAGCCAGGGACCGGACCTGCGTCATGTTCCCGGCCGCCCCGGAGGACACGATCGTGAAGACCGGGTTGTCCTCCGGGAAGTTCGCCTCCATCGCCTTGGCTACCTCGTCGGTGGCCTGCGACCAGATCTTCACCAACTCGCCGTTGCGCTCGTCGTGCGAGAGCACACCGCGCTGGTAGCGCTTCTCCACCTGATCGGCCTTGATCTCATACTGGTCGAGAATCTGCTGCTTGGCGGCTGGCACCACCACGTCCGAACTGGACAGCGTCACGCCGGAGCGGGTGGCCCAGTGGAAGCCAGCGTCCTTGAGCTTGTCCAGCGTCTGGGCGACGATGACCATCGGGTACCGCTCGGCGAGGTCATTGACGATCGCAGCTTGGCGCTTCTTGGGCAGCACGTCGTTGACGTACGGGTAGTCCTCGGGTAGCAGGTCGTTGAACAGCACCCGCCCCACGGTGGTGTCCGCGAGCCACGCCGCTCCCGGTTCCCAGCCCTGGGTCTCCCGCAGCCGGGCCTGCTCGCTGACCGGCGGGACCACGTTGCGCAGCCGGACCCGGATTTTGGACTGCAACCCGATCGTGCCGCGGTCCAGCGCCATCAGCGCCTCGGCAGGCGAGGAGAACGAGCGGCCCTCGCCCGTGTCGCCCTCGCGGAGCTTGGTGAGGTGGTACAGCCCAGTGACCATGTCCAGCCGAGGCATGGCCAGCGGACGGCCCGAGGCCGGGGACAGAATGTTGTTGCTGGACAGCATCAGAATCCGAGCCTCGGCCTGCGCCTCGGCTGACAGCGGCAAGTGCACCGCCATCTGGTCGCCGTCGAAGTCCGCGTTGAACGCCTCGCAGACCAGCGGGTGCAGCTGGATCGCCTTACCCTCAACCAACTGCGGCTCGAAAGCCTGGATGCCCAACCGGTGCAGGGTCGGCGCCCGGTTCAACAGCACCGGGTGCTCAGTGATGACCTCCTCCAGGACGTCCCACACCTGCGGACGTTGCCGCTCCACCATCCGCTTGGCCGACTTGATGTTCTGCGCGTGGTTGAGATCCACCAGGCGCTTCATCACGAATGGCTTGAACAGCTCCAGCGCCATCTGCTTGGGCAGGCCGCACTGGTGCAGTTTGAGCTGTGGACCGACCACGATGACCGAGCGGCCGGAGTAGTCGACCCGCTTACCGAGCAGGTTCTGCCGGAACCGGCCCTGCTTGCCCTTGAGCAAGTCAGAGAGCGACTTCAGCGGGCGGTTTCCGGGGCCGGTCACCGGACGGCCACGGCGACCGTTGTCGAACAGGGCGTCGACGGCCTCCTGCAGCATCCGCTTCTCGTTGTTGACAATGATCTCGGGCGCACCCAGGTCGATGAGCCGCTTGAGCCGGTTGTTCCGGTTGATCACCCGGCGGTAGAGGTCATTGAGGTCGGAGGTCGCAAACCGGCCACCGTCGAGTTGCACCATGGGGCGCAGGTCCGGCGGAATCACCGGCACACAGTCCAGCACCATGCCCATCGGGTTGTTGCGGGTGGTCTGGAAAGCCGCAACGACCTTGAGGCGCTTGAGCGCGCGCAGCTTCTTTTGGCCTTTGCCGCTACGGATGATCTCGCGCAGATTCTCCGACTCGGCGTCAATGTCGAAGTTCTCCATCAGTTTCTGGATCGCTTCGGCACCCATGGCGCCGGTGAAGTAATCGCCATAGCGGTCGTAGAGTTCCCGGTAGAGCAGCTCGTCCACAATGAGCTGGCCGACCTCCAGCTTGGTGAACGTCTCCCAGATCTCATCGAGCCGGTCGATCTCGCGCTGGGCGCGGTCCCGAAGCTGGCGCATCTCGCGATCGCCACCCTCTTTGACCTTGCGCCGCACATCGCTCTTGGCGCCCTCGGCCTCCAGTTCGGCGAGATCAGCTTCGAGCTTCTGCGCGCGTGCCTCGATGTCAGCGTCGCGGCGGTCCTCAAGCCGCTTACGCTGGACGCCGATCTCGCTCTCCAAGGTGGGGAGATCGTTGTGCCGCTCCTCGGTGTTCACCGCAGTAATGGCGTAGGCAGCGAAGTAGATGATTTTCTCAAGGTCCTTGGGAGCCAGATCGAGCAGGTAGCCCAGCCTGCTCGGGACGCCCTTGAAGTACCAGATGTGGGTCACCGGCGCGGCCAGCTCGATGTGACCCATCCGCTCACGGCGCACCTTGGCGCGGGTCACCTCAACGCCGCAGCGCTCGCAGATAATTCCCTTGAAGCGAACGCGCTTATACTTGCCGCAGTAACACTCCCAATCCCGGGTGGGACCGAAAATCTTCTCGCAAAAAAGCCCGTCCTTCTCTGGCTTCAGCGTACGATAGTTGATGGTCTCCGGCTTCTTGACCTCACCGAAGGACCACTGGCGGATGTCCTCTGCGGTCGCAAGGCCGATACGGAGCTCGTCGAAGAAGTTGACGTCAAGCACGTCTCGTTCCTTCTCCCCTGTGTTGTCGAAACCCTGATGTTGTCGAAACCCTAGGATATTGATTATTGATTGGATCCCGGTGTTGATGGAATCAGG
Source organism: uncultured Actinomycetota bacterium (assembly GCA_963822695.1). Classification (GTDB taxonomy): domain Bacteria; phylum Actinomycetota; class Actinomycetes; order Mycobacteriales; family Pseudonocardiaceae. The sequence continues at coordinate 49,634 of CAWGJH010000002.1, read as the reverse complement.
GTGGGGTCCGTGCGGGGTGTTTCATTTATTTCGTGTCTGGTGTGTCTGGTGCATCCGGCGCGAGGGTGGGCGGGAGGACCACCCCCGCGCCGGACGCGGTCTGAAAGGAGCCGTTACTGCACGACGTCATCCACCGATGGAGACTCGTTGCGAGAAAGGTTGATGCCGAGGTTGGCAGCCGCCCGCTCCAGGTCCTCATCGTCGGAGTCCCGCATCTCGATCGCTGCCCCGTCGCTGGAGAGCACCTCGACGTTGAGGCACAGCGACTGCAGCTCTTTGAGCAACACCTTGAACGACTCGGGGATTCCAGGCTCGGGGATGTTCTCGCCCTTGACGATGGCCTCGTACACCTTCACCCGGCCGAGCACATCGTCGGACTTAATCGTCAACAGTTCCTGCAGGGTGTAAGCCGCCCCGTAGGCCTGCATCGCCCAGCACTCCATCTCGCCGAAGCGCTGGCCACCGAACTGCGCTTTTCCACCAAGCGGTTGCTGCGTAATCATCGAGTACGGACCGGTCGAGCGAGCGTGGATCTTGTCATCGACCAGGTGTAGCAGCTTGATGATGTACATGTAGCCGACCGCGACCGGGTAAGGGTACGGCTCACCGGTTCGACCGTCGAACAACTGCGCCTTGCCATCTGATCCGACCATCTGCTCACCGTCCCGGTTGGGCAGAGTCGAGCTGAGCAGCCCGGTGATCTCCTCCTCTCGAGCGCCATCGAACACCGGCGTGGCCACCACGGTGCCAGGCTCGGCCTGATGCAGCTCCTCAGGTAGCCGGGAGGCCCACTCCGGATCACCGTTGATCTGCCACCCCCTCTTGGCAATCCAACCGAGGTGCGTCTCCAAGATCTGCCCGATATTCATCCGGCGCGGCACACCGTGGGTATTGAGGATGATGTCCACCGGCGTCCCATCCGGTAGGAACGGCATGTCCTCCACCGGGAGGATCTTGCCGATGACGCCCTTGTTACCGTGCCGGCCAGCGAGCTTGTCGCCGTCCTGGATCTTGCGTTTCTGCGCGACATAGACCCGGACCAGCTCGTTCACGCCGGGCGACAGCTCGTCGTCGTCCTCCCGGGAGAAGACCCGGATACCGATGACCTTGCCAGTCTCGCCGTGCGGCACCTTGAGACTGGTATCGCGTACCTCGCGGGCTTTCTCACCGAAGATGGCCCGGAGCAGCCGCTCCTCGGGAGTCAACTCGGTCTCGCCCTTCGGCGTCACCTTTCCGACCAGAATGTCTCCGGCCTGCACCTCGGCACCGATCCGGATGATGCCTCGCTCATCGAGATCCGCCAGCACCTCCTCGGAGACGTTCGGGATGTCCCGAGTGATCTCCTCAGCACCGAGCTTGGTATCCCGGGCATCGATCTCGTGCTCGTCGATGTGGATCGAGGTGAGTACGTCGTCCTGCACCAGACGCTGGCTCAGGATGATCGCATCTTCGTAGTTGTGGCCCTCCCACGGCATGATTGCCACGAGTAGGTTCTTGCCCAGGGCCATCTCACCTTTGTCGGTACACGGCCCGTCGGCGATCACCTGGCCGACCTCCACCCGGTCACCCTCGGCCACGATGGGCCGCTGGTTCGTGCAGGTGCCCTGGTTGGACCGGTGGAACTTGTGCATCCGGTAGGTCTGCCGGCTGCCGTCGTCGGCCATGACGGTGACGTAGTCAGCGCACAGCTCCTCGACCACGCCGGCCTTGTCGGCTACCACGACGTCGCCGGCATCCACGGCGGCCCGTAGCTCCATTCCGGTTCCCACCAAGGGAGCGTCGCTGCGCAACAGCGGTACCGCCTGGCGCTGCATGTTGGCGCCCATCAGGGCACGGTTGGCGTCGTCGTGCTCGACGAACGGGATCATCGCGGTGGCCACCGAGACCATCTGCTGAGGCGAGACGTCCATGTAGTCCACGCCCTGCGGGTCGATGTAATCGACGTCGCCGCCCTTGCGCCGGACCAGCACCCGCTCCTCGACGAAGTAGCCATCCTCGCGCAGCACTGCGTTAGCCTGCGCTTTGACGTACCGGTCTTCCTCATCAGCGGTCAGGTAGTCGATCTGCTCGGTGACGTGACCGTCGACGACCTTGCGGTAGGGCGTTTCGATGAAGCCGAACGGGTTGACCCGGGCGTAGGATGACAACGATCCGATCAGCCCGATGTTCGGACCCTCCGGGGTCTCGATCGGGCACATCCGGCCGTAGTGCGACGCGTGCACGTCGCGGACCTCGAAGCCGGCCCGCTCCCGGGACAGGCCACCGGGACCCAGCGCGGACAGCCGCCGCTTGTGGGTCAACCCGGCCAGCGGGTTGGTCTGGTCCATGAACTGGGACAGCTGCGATGTACCAAAGAACTCCTTGATCGCCGCCACCACGGGGCGGATGTTGATCAGGGTCTGCGGCGTGATGGCCTCAACGTCTTGAGTGGTCATCCGCTCCCGAACGACCCGCTCCATGCGGGACAGACCGACCCGGACCTGGTTCTGGATCAACTCACCGACGGTGCGCAACCGGCGATTGCCGAAGTGGTCGATGTCGTCGACCTCCACCGGCACCACCTCGCCGGACGCGCTGTTCGCGGCCGGCATCGTCGTTTCGCCCGCATGCAGCCGGACGAGGTAGTCGATGGTGGTGACGATGTCGTCCTCGGTCAGCACCCCGTTGCGGTAAGGCAGACCGAGACCCAGCTTCTTGTTGGCCTTGTAGCGGCCGACCTTGGCCAGGTCATAGCGCTTGACCTTGAAGAAGAGGTTCTCCAGCAGCGCCTGCGCACTCTCCTTGGTGGGCGGCTCGCCCGGGCGCAGCTTGCGGTAGATGTCCAGCAACGCCTCGTCGGGGCCGGCGGTGTGGTCCTTCTCCAGGGTGGCCAGCAGTGTCTCGGAGTGCGCAAAGCGCGCGGCGATCCGCTCGGTCGTCCAGCCCAGGGCCTTGAGCAGCACAGTCACCGGCTGGCGGCGCTTACGGTCGATCCGCACGCCCACCGTGTCGCGCTTGTCGACGTCGAACTCCAGCCAGGCACCGCGGCTAGGGATGATCTTGACGCTGTAGACGTCCTTGTCGGTGGTCTTGTCCACCGCGTGGTCGAAGTACACGCCAGGGGAGCGAACAAGCTGGGACACCACGACCCGCTCGGTCCCGTTGATGATGAAGGTGCCCTTGTTGGTCATCATCGGGAAGTCACCCATGAACACCGTCTGTGACTTGATCTCACCGGTGTTGTTGTTGGTGAATTCGGCCGTGACGAACAGTGGCGCCGCGTACGTCATGTCCTTATCCCGGCACTCCTCGACGGAGGCCTTGACCTCGTCGAAGCGAGGGTCGGAGAAGGACAGGGACATCGAGCCGGAGAAGTCCTCGATCGGAGAGATCTCCTCGAGTACCTCGGCGAGACCACCGATGGGCTGCTCGTCACCAGCTTCGATGCGACGCTGGTACCACTTGTCGGCACCGATCAGCCACTCGAACGATTGGAGCTGCAAGTCCAGCAGGTTAGGGACCTGGAGCGGCTCACGGATCTTCGCGAAAGACGGCCGGGCCGGAGCGCCCGGGAGACGGGATACGGAGTTGTTCGCAGCAGAGGTCTTGGTCGGGCGGGAGACTGCCAAGATTGCGTCCTTCCGAACACTAGCGCTGCCGAGCGCAGGACCACGGGGTCGCCTGGCGACCACACTCCCGGCGCGGTGTTGGTGCAGTTGCTGATGTAGTTGTGGGGATGGTTGTGGAGATGCTGTTGTCGTTTGCGGTTGTTACCCTCGACGGTTGGTGCCATCGACGCAGCCCGCAGCACCCTGCGCACAGGGGACCCTGTACTGAGGGACCCCGCGAGCAGGGAAGTGAAGCGAGGGCAGCGCAAAGAGGCAGTCTAGCCGACAGGACGGCGACTGTCCAGCACCGGAGAGAAGCCGGCGCAAACGTGCCCCTAGAGTGACCTGCCAGACGCCGCCCGTCAAGGTCCGTCGTCCGATCAGTGGTCGGATGTGCACGATCAGCGGGCCTTAAGCTGACCGGTGTGGCCGATCGACACCGGGAAGCCGGGGTAACCGCCCTAGGAAGCGGTCAGAACGGCTCCGCGTCGGCGATCTTCCAGCTGCCGTTGACTCGCTGCGCGGTGACAGCGAGCCTGCCGGAGGCAAGGAGTGGCTTGGCTTGACCGCCCTGGTGGGCCTGCTGGTCGAGGAACACCACCACGATCGCCCGGTCACCATCGAGCACCTTGACGGCAAGAGCGGGCACGGTCGCTGCCACCACAGCTTGTTGTGGCGGTGCCAGCTCCCGCACCCGGGCGAACTGTTGATGAAAACTTTCGACGAACGGGCCGGTGATGACCTCGGCGGCGGCTCGCTCATTGTCATCCAACCGGGCGAAGTCGTAAGAGAAGACGCGTTGCACGGCTTCGCGTACCTGCCCGGAGACCTGAGCGGTAGTGCCAGCATCGACCAGCGCGTCGTTGCTCGCCGCCGCGGACCCGGCCAGTTGGTTGGCCTCGCCGCGGAACCAGGCCGCGAGACCCAGCGCGATCACCACCGCAGCGACCAATGCCACCAGCGTCGCCACTCCAGTCAGCCGCACCCCAGCCAGCGACCGGGGCGGCGTCGCCATCTCCTCGGTAGGGGCAGGTTGTGGTGCGGCCGGAATGGTCATCTTCGGCTTTCTCCCTACTTTCGGCTCCCTACTTTCAGGGCGCCTACATTTCCGGGCCTATTTTAATGAGCCTATTGTGGAGCCTATTTCGGAGATGAGGCGGGGGGACACGGTCCAGGCTCCGAGTAAGCGTCGCCGACCGGCGCCAGCGTGCCGACCTTCCAGGCATTGCCGGCACGGATCATCTCGAGCCGGACGCGCCGGTGCGCGCAGCTCGGGTCACCTCGTTCGGATTGAGACGTGACGTCCACCCCAACCAACACCTGCGCGGTGCCGGCACGCTCGTCGAGTGCGGCGACCGCGGCGTCGAGAACCTTCGCGATGCTGATCGTTGTCGAGTCGGTGATGGCGCGGGCATAGGTGTTCCGGTTGGCCCGCAGCTGAGTGAGTAGCGGCCCGGCTGCGGACTGTTCCCAGAGCGTCAGCCCGTCCTGCACCCGCCGATAATCGAGCGTATCGAGGTCGAGGGTGGCCCGTTGCGCATCCCGCAGCACGGCGTCTCGGTCCCTCCCCAGGTCAAGGGACTTGTCGTGCGCGGCCCAGTACCAGGACACGCCGAACCAACCCGCGGCGACGAAGGCGAGCACCGCGACCACCGCCATCACGAGGGTCGCTGTCCGTAGCGGACCGCCAAGGGGGCTTCGCCCCACGGCGGTGGGAGTGGTGGCGCTGCTGGTCATGGTCATCCAGGGTGTAGAGAGGGAGATGGTGATGGTGACTGCGGGCGCCTAGGGTCCGCGGGAGGGCAGTCGCGCGCCGAGGAGGTAATTCCGTTGAGCACCAGTCATGACGAGGGGCACCGGGAGATCGCGCCCGGTCGTTCCGCGTATTGGCAGGCCTGGCTCCCGCGGAACCCGGCCCGGGCGGTCGTCGTCATCGTGCACGGTCTCCACGAGCACTCGGCGCGCTACGCGCACGTCGGCGCCCGGTTGGCCGCGGTGGGCTTCGCGGTCTACGCAGCCGACCATCGCGGGCATGGACGGTCCGATGGGCGACGAGCCAACATCGAACGGATGACGTTGATCGTGGAGGACCTGAGCTCCTTCGTGCGGTTCGCCGTCGAGCGGCATCCCAACCTGCCGGTGTTCATGGTCGGCCACTCGCTCGGCGGTTTGATCGCGCTGCACTATGCCACTGAACCGCGGGCCACCGAACCAAGGGCCACCGAACCGAGCGCCCCCCTTGACGGGCTGGTCGTGTCCGGACCGGCGGTGCAGGTAGCAGCTGGCTCGGCGCTGCAGAGACGGCTGGCCGGGGTGCTCTCGGCGCTGGTCCCCAATCTTGGTGTGGTAGACCATTGACGCCGATCAGAAGATCAGCCGGGACCCCGACGTGGTCCGTGCCTACCGGGCGGATCCGCTGGTGTACCGCGGCAAGGTCAAGGCCCGGACCGGGGCCGAAATGCTGGTGATGATGGAGGGCTTGCCCGCCCGGCTGCCGCGGCTGTCCATGCCGCTGCTGCTCCTGCACGGCACCGACGATCGGATATGCGCGCTGGCCGGCTCGGCGATGGTGCACGACGCGGTGTCCTCCCCAGACAAGACTCTGCGCCAGTACCAGGGCCTCTACCACGAAGTGTTCAACGAGCCCGAGCGCGAGGCGATCCTCACCGACTTAGTTTCCTGGCTCGACCAGCACCTGCCCGCCACGCATTCAGCGGGCTGAGCGGGCGCAGCGGGTCGAAATAACCCCGCTGCGCCCGCTGAACGCGGTTTGGCGGGCGGTCAGGTCAGGGTGACCTTGGCGCCGGCTTCCTCCAGCTTTGACTTGGCCGCGTCGGCCTGGTCGCGCGGCACGCCCTCCAGGATCGGCTTCGGGGCGCTCTCGACGAGGTCCTTGGCCTCCTTGAGGCCCAGCCCGGAGACGACCTCCCGGACCACCTTGATGACCTGGATCTTCTTCTCACCGATGGCTTCGAGGACCACGTTGAACTCGTCCTTCTCCTCGACGGCCGGGGCTTCAGCGGCTCCCGCGGCGGGACCCGCCGCCACCGCGACCGGCGCCGCGGCGGTGACATCAAAGGTCTCCTCGAACTTCTTCACGAAGTCGCTCAGCTCGAGCAGCGTCATGTCCTTGAACGCATCGAGCAGATCGTCGGTGCTCATCTTCGCCATGATGGCGTCCTTCTTTCCGTCGTCGTGGGACGATTACTGTCGTCGGTGGATGCGGTGGAGTGGGTCGATCAGTCCTCGGCGGGCTCGCCGGCCGGCTGCTGCTCCTGCCGCTTGTCGCGCAGGGCTGCGGCCAACCGGGCGACCTGGGAAGCCGGCTCGGCGAACAGCCTGGCGGCCTTGCTGAGGTTGGCCTTCATCGCGCCAGCCAGCTTGGCCAGCAGCACCTCGCGAGACTCCAGGTCCGCGATCTGGGTGACTTCGGCAACCGTCAGCGCACGGCCGTCCAAGTAGCCGCCCTTGATCACCAGAGCGTTGTGCTCTCTGGCGAAATCGCGTAGCGCCTTGGCCGCGAGCACCGGCTCACCATGCACGAACGCGATCGCGGTCGGGCCGATGAACAGCTCGTCGAGACCTTCCACACCGGCGTCTCGTGCGGCGCGCGACACCAGGGTGTTCTTGGCGACCCGGTAGGTGGTCTCGGCACCGAGACCACGACGCAAACTGGTCAGTTGGGCCATGGACAGGCCGCGGTACTCGGTCACGACCGCCGCCGTGGCACTGCGGAATTGGTTCGCGATATCGGCAACGGCGTCGACCTTGTCCGGTCTAGCCATGGATCGCCTCCTTGGTGGGCATCGGTGTGGCGCGTCTGCTGGCTTGGGCGCCGGACGGCGCACCCATACCAGGGCCCTGACACGACGAACGCCCCGGCGCAGCAGGCACGGGGCGTAACCAGGCCGCGCGCGAGCGCGCAGCGTGCGGGCACAACCACATCCTCCTGCGCGGGTCGCCCGCAGTCGCGGGACCTTCGTCCATACCTATGGCATGGAAACCAGCGGTCTTCGGTGGAACTGCGGTGATTTTAAGTCGGCGGATTTACGTCAACAACACCGCCCCCACCAAACCAACCCGGTCCCCCAGCCATCGGATCAGGCACCGCCGAAGGGCTACCTGATCAAACCCGCGCGGTACGCCATCCCGCGCAGCTCCCGGTTCGTGGAGTCTTCCCGGGACCGCGCGATCAGCTCGGCGATGACGTCGGTGGCGAAGAGGTCCCGGTACACGCGGTAGGGCGAGATCTCCTCAGCGCGCTGCCATGCCATGACGGCATCGTCACGCCGACTCCGCACCCGCGTCAGCGCCCGGCCATAGGTGACCCAGTAGTCGGCCTGCGCCAGCGGGGAGAGGTGCACCTCCGGGTGCAGCCCATCTCCGGTCCGGACCGCCTGCGCATAGTCGCCGACGTCGAGCTGGCTGTACATCCGCCACAGCCCGACGGTGGTGGGCCCGAACCCCATGCCGTAGGCGTTGCCTTCACCGGTGCGTTCGGCCAGCGCGACAGCGTGCTCGAAGGGGGCAGCCACGTCCTCTGGCCGGGAATCCACCGCGGCCAGCAGCGACCGGGACAGCGCGAGCATGCCCGCCAGTTGGGTGGATTCCGGGGTGTCGGTGGGCACCGTCACCGCGTCCAATTCGGCCAGCGCGAGATCGAACGTTCCGGCGGTGATCATCACATGCAGGCCGCCCCACACAGCGAGACCTAGCGCGGTCGGGGTGTCGAGCTTCTGCGCCGCCTGGCGCGCCAGCACGACAGCCTGCGAGCGCAGATCTACCGGGGCACCCACGACCCGCAGCCACCCCACGGTGATCTGGGTGTGCAACAGCACCGCCAGATCGAGCAGCTCCGCTGTGTCCCGACCGGCCACGATCGAGCTGTGCAAGTCCCGAACCAGCACAGACAGCGTCGCGCCGACCTCGCCCGGCTGGTCGCAACGGCAGTGCGCGTCCACCGTGGCGGCGACCCGGGCCCGCAGCGCCTCCGCCGGCACCACCTGACCACCCGGCCGTTGGTGACCGACCGCCAGCAGCGCCTGGCGAACCGCCTCGATAGCGCTGTCGATGCCCCCATTGCCGGGTGCTGGTACCGGCAGCCTGGTCAGCTCCGGCGGCGACGTGCCCAGCGCATCGGCCAACGCCACGATCAGGCAGTGCCGGTCCAGGGCACGTGTCCCCGCTTCCAGCTGTGACAGGTACGCCGGGGAGATCCCGGCCCGGCCAGCGACCACCCGCAGCGACGTGCCACGAGCGTGGCGGATCTCACGCAGCCGACGACCCATCGAACACACCTCCACCGCTGACCGTACTTTCCCACGGACTTACGCGGCGCTGCACTAATGCGGCACGGCATTAATCCTTCGGGGGTTCGTTCCGCCCTGCGGTCGTACTCTGGCGTATCTCGTCGATCTCCTCGTGGGTTTGTGATCGACTCTACTGTGGCCGAGTTCGACATCTGAAGTGATCCACCAGTGCCGGACGCTCTTCCCATGAGGGCGCACAAGCATCCATAAGACCCCCTATCAGGGCGCTGGAAGGTGCACAAGCATCCATGAGACCTCGAAGGCGGGCTGATGACCGCGCGGCCAGGGCAACTGCTCCACCGGCGGCCGGCCGGAGTCTGGGGGACTGTCGAACCGCGAGGCGGGCACCAGCACGCCAGACAGCGCCTCGCAGGTCAGGCACGGGCGCCCGGTAGGCTGGGCGCTCATGGCCACCGACCACCACAGGCGCTGCCCGCACACAGCGACCTGGCCCCCGATCTGATCGGTGTCACGCTGGGCGAGCAGGTGACTGCGCTGGTCCCGCGGGGAGCGTGCCCAGCGGTAGGGAATGCCCACCGCTACTCTGGCTCGCGGGCCGTGAACCTGGCACAACGTCACGTAGCGCGCGCATCCGGTGTCGGTGACACAGAGTGATCTCGTATCACTCTTGATAAGGGTGGCCTGTGAACCATGCCTGATGACCACCGGCGTGACGTCGAGCATGGTGCAGGCCTGGGAGCTGGGCCTGCGGTTGCGCGAACGCCGCGAGCAGCTCGGGCTCACCGCGACCGTCGTCGGCAAGACCACCGACATCGGCGGGACGAACCTGTCGGCGATCGAGAGCGGCAAGCGGCGGCTCACCGCCGCCAAGCTCACCGACCTGGCCAGGGTCTACGAGCTGTCCGCCGACGAGCTGGCGGAGCTGGAGCCGATCCGGGCCCGAGCCGAGCAGCGCGAGTGGTACCACGACTACAGCACCCTGCACTCCGAGGAGTTCCTGCGCTTCCTCGGCTTGGAAGCCGGAGCCGCCAGCGAGCGCAACTATCAGTCGGATCTCATCCCCGGTCTGCTGCAGACCGCCGACTACGCCCGAGCCCTGACCAAAGGAGGCTCGCCCTACATCCGCCCGGTGGACGTCGGGCCCCGGGTGGAGTCCCGGCTGACCCGCCAAGCGCGGCTGGGCGGTGCCACCCCGCTGCGCCTGTCGGTAGTGATCAACCAGGCTGCTCTGCTCCAGGAGGTTGACGGTCGTGCCGTGATGGCACACCAACTGGAGCACCTCGCCGCGGTCATCGACGACCAGCACGACCACGTCGAGGTCCGCATCATGCCCTTCGCCGCCGGTGCCCACTCGCTGACCGGATATCCGATGACGATCCTCAGCTTCGACTCGCCACGACTGCCCGACCTGCTCTGGCAAGAGACCATCAGCTCGCAAGCGCTCATCGATCGTCGCGATAAACTCCGGGAGTGCGCCGCGAGCTTCGACGCAGCCACGGACCAAGCTTTGAACAGGGAAGACTCGCTCGCGCTGATCCACCACACCCGCAAAGAGACCGCATGACCATCACGCACGAGCCGCGTGCTCCTGCGGCCAGTGGGTGGTTCACGTCGAGCCGGAGCGGCGCTGCGGGAGAGTGCGTCGAGGTCACCTTCGATCATCCCGACGGCCTGGTGCGCATCCGGGACAGCAAGGACCGCAGCACAGGCCCGACGATCAGCGTGACCGGTGAGCAGTGGGCCATGTTTCTCGCCGAGTTCGAGGGCATCGCCCCAGCGGGGCGCAACGGCGCTGTGACCCTTGCGAGCAGCGACTGCCCAGACAGGGTGGCGCATTCATCCGCAAGCGCGCCGCCTACGCAGCACCCCGTGAGGGTACCGCCGCAGTGAGCGTTCTGTGGCCGACGCTCGATCGGCTCTGATTGCTCTGTGTCTCTGATTGCTCAGTGTCTCTGATTGCTCAGTGTTGCTGTGACGTGTCGGTTTCGAGTCGGCGGGCGACCTCGTGCTGCTCCACTGCGTGCAGGTCGAGCGCGAGGTTGTTCGCCGATTCCACGGTGCCGGGGTGGTCGGGACCCAGCACCCGCCGCCGCCGGTCGAGGGTATCCTCGTTGAGTTCTCGGGCAGCCGCGTGCTGCCCCAATGCGTGCAGGCCCCTCGCGAGGTTGGTCGCCGAGATCAGGGTGTCGGGGTGGTCGGTGCCCAATACCCGCCGGCGCCGGTCGAGGGTGTCCTCGTTCAGCTCCCGAGCGGCCTCCACCTGCCCCAATGCGTGCAGGTCGCACGCGAAGTTGGTCGCCGAGGCCAGGGTGTCGGGGTGGTCGGGGCCCAATACCCGCCGCCGCCGGTCGAGGGTGTCCTCGTTCAGTTCCCGGGCGGCCTCCACCTGCCCCAATGCGTGCAGGTCGCACGCGAAGTTGGTCGCCGAGATCAGGGTGTCGGGGTGGTCGGGGCCCAATACCCGCCGGCGCCGGTCGAGGGTGTCCTCGTTCAGCTCCCGAGCAGCCTCGTGCTGCCCCAATGCGTGCAGATCGAGCGCGAGGTTGGTCGCCGAGATCAGGGCGTTGGGGTGGTCGGGGCCCAATACCCGCCGGCGCCGGTCGAGGGTGTCCTCGTTCAGCTTCCGAGCCTGCTGGTAGCGAGCGAGCACGCGCCACGCCCAGGCGAGGTGGCTGGTCACACGAAGGGCGTGGTGATCGTCGGGGCCCAGGCGGGCGGTCCAGGCCTGGTGCAACTGGTGGGCGAGCTGGTGGCCGGTATGGGTGTCACCGCGGCACAGCAGATACCGGATGACCCGGCAAGCGTGGTCGCGCAGGGCGGGGTTGTCGGTGCCGGCGAGGTCGAGCGCGCGGAGGTGGGGCAGCAGCTCCGCCCAACCCGCCCAGGACACTGGATCGTTCGGATGCCCCGGGTCCACCCCGGTCAGCAGCTCCTCCACCACGGTTGCCTGGTCGGCACGCTGCTCGAACAGCTGGGTGTCCCGCACGATGGCCTGGGTCAGCCGGTGTAGCTGCACCCGGTCCTCGGCGATCCGGGCCAATCCGTAGCGACCTACCCGGCCCATACAACGCCGAAACGCCAACGTGCTGCCGGCCACCGTGGCCAGCGGCTCGGGTAGCGTCCCACCCGGGGCAGCGGTGAACAGCCGGATCGGGATCGGTTCCGGAGCCAAGAACGCACACACTGTCAGCAGCTGCCCAGCTGCGGCATCCTCGCTGGTCAGCCGGTCCAATGAGATCCGCACCGCCGCAGCCAGGGGCACCGGATACGACCCCGGCTTGCCCTCGCTCAACACCTCCGCAGCCGAGTTGCCGAGCACCTGCAGGTACTCGTCGGCGGGCATCCCGGTCTCGGCGATCAGTCCTGCGGCCTGCGCCACCGCCAGCGGTAAATCCCCCAACTCCGCCGCCAACCGACCAGCATCGGATTCGGTCAACGTCGGCACCTGCGCCCGCAACAGCGCCACCGACTCGCTGCGGGCGAACACATCCACCTCCACCCGGGCCGCGATCTCCGGCCAGCGCGGATCTCGCGAGGTCACCACCACATGTCCCGGCCCCGCCGGCACCCACGGTCGCACCGCCTCCTGCGAGGCGGCGTTGTCCAACACCACCAGCCATCGGCCCTGAGTCCGCAACCGGGCGAACAGCGCCTGCACCGCTGGTCCGATCTGCGTTCCCGGCTCGGCCACCCCGCACTCGACCGCGAACCGCGCCAACTGCTCGCCGATCAGGTCCGCCTGCTCAGCCTCCACCCACCACGCCGCGTCATACTCATTCGCAAACCGCCACGCATACTCCGTCGCCAGCTGCGTCTTGCCCACACCCCCCATCCCGTGGAGCGCCTGCACCACCGACCGGCCTTGGGACGACAACCCTTCCCGCAATGTCACCACCATCGCGTCCCGGCCGGTAAACACCACATTCCGGGGCGGCACGCCACCCCAGATTCCCGGCAACACCCCCGGCAGCCGCGGCCCCCCGCGGTCGGCGAGCACATCGGTATCTTGTGCCGCCAACCCCGGGAATGGTGGCTCCCGGTCGGGTCGGGTGGGACCTTGCACGGCGCGCAGCAGTTCCGCACGAGCATCGCTGGCCGACAACCCGAACAAGGCGGGGGCCAGAATCGGAGCTAAAATCTCTGGAACAGGCTCGTCGTCAATGCGTACCGGAACGAACCGGGTCGGATCCTGTTTCGCGAGCACCAGAGCGGCGGTCCACTCCTGCGTGGTCCATCTCGTCGGTTCGAAATACGCCTCGGAAAACAACGCCACCATGGCTTTGCAAGACCGCAGAGCCGTGCTCATGCTGGCGACGAAGTTCTCGCCAGTTTTCCAATCCCAGTAATCCAATTCCACGGACAGCCCCGCACGGTCCAACTGCCAGGCGACCCACTCCGCCCACGACCGATCCCGACCAGCGTGACTGACAAACACATCTACCACAGCCACGCCCTCCCACTCGACCCGGCACACCGCCATGGAGATGCACACCGTAGCGCTGGCGTCGTTCCCTCCGGTCAACACCCAGCTCGCCTACGCCGAAGCAGCGAGCTATGACAAGTGCAACATTCGGCCACGCTGGCCGGGGTCGAGGGTACCTGCTCAGCGGGGCTCGGAGCTGGTCGTCGGCACACTCACCGCGTCCAACTCGGCCCGCGCGAGGTCGAACGCCCCCGCGGCGACCAGGATATCCGTCCAAATCCCACCGTGTTACCAATCAGAGACTGTTGATCACTTCAGTGCCGAGCGTGCGTAATGGAGCGCCTAGCGCCTCGTACTCACCGCCCTCGTCCACGATCCACAGGTAGCGGCATATCGCGAACAGCAGCGCGATGTGACCGCTATGAGTGTCTAGAACAGGGCGGAAAAGTTCGCGTATTCGTTGTGCGGTTGGGGGGTGCGGGAGGCTGTTACAGTACAACGTGGCGGCGTCGTAGCCGGCCGGCGCGGGTCGCCAGCTTTCCCAGTCAAGAACGCAGAGCTCGGGGCCGGTGATGTTTCCCCAGTGCAGATCGGCGCGAGCGGTCGTCCAGGTGATCTCAGCGAGTGCGGCCTGGTGAAGGGTTATACCGAAGTGTTCCCGCACACCGTTGGTCGTGTATCCCAACGAGACAGGCAGCCTAGGGTCGCCATGCAGCACGCTGTCTGACGCGATCGTCGCCCCGCGGGCAAGGGTCATCACCTCGCCTCGTAGTCGGCAACCTCGCTTATAGTCGCCTTCATTCTTCCAATCGGTCCAGCGCAGCACGTGGCTTGAGAACTCCCTGGATGCTGTTAGCCTGAACGTTGCCGTCCCAGCGGCATGCGGGCTGGTAGTCGGGATCCTCGAACAACCCGAAGCCACACGTCGGCGCGGCCATCTCGCGCCTTGGTACTGACAGAGCGCATGTCATAGGTATTCACCACTCGACCCACGGTTCTGACTCCGAGTTTGCTCGCCGCCGTTTCCAAGTGACCTTGAAGCCAGACCCGCCGCTCCTCTACCGCTTTCTCCACGTCGATGATATCCGAGTGCCAGCGACCCTTCGTACACTAGTTACACAAGACCAGGTAGCGTCACTTCTTAGAAAACTCTCCGTCTTTGAAATGACTGCCTCCTTCCGGCCCCACTCTGTTCCCATGCGCGGTGCCGCTACCAGGATTCCCGAGCCGACGCTGCCCGCGCTCGATGCGCGACGACAGTCGATCATCTCCGCCCACACGGGATCTTTTGTGGCGACGAGCTTTTCGAGGATTTCCGTAACCTCGCCTTCCCCGTTGACCAGATCCGCCAGCGCCAGGACGCAGACCTCCTGAAGTAGTTTCTTGATCAAGCTCTGACTTGGGGCACCCGTGAGGCGTTCGCAGGAAAATCTTGTGAATATCACAGGCCTGCGAGGGGCCGGGTGGTGCCCGTGAGGCGCGTGTTGCGGTAGGTCCTAGCCGGGGGAGGTCCGGTGATCACGGTTTCGGTGTCGATAGCGACACGACGTGTCGCTATCGACACCGAAACCGTGATCATGACCGTGGTGCCGCCCTGATGTGGGCCACCACCACCCGCGGGCGGGACGTTGTTCGCCCGCGCCTGCCTCATCGCCTGCTGTGGCGGCGCGGTTGGCGGGGTCATGGGTGTGTATGCCACACGAACTGGCGGGGCGACGGGCAGATGGTGGCTCGCCGCCAGCGAGCACCGTATCGATCGACGTTCATGACCTACTTCGGGAGGTCTGGGACGGGCGCCTGGAATGAGGCTTTGCAGTGCTCGGTTTCGATGGCGGAAAAAATCAGGTAAAGGTGTCGCGCCAGAAGCGACGGGCCTGGTCTACGGTCGGGACCTTGCCGTCAATATTCGCTGACTGTCTCCCGCGCTTCGATGTTCAGTCCGAGCCACGGGCAGCTCAGGTCCGCGAGGAAGTCGAGTATCTCCTCGACGCCGGTCGTGCCGTCTTGGCTGACAATCGCAAGGATGGTAAAGGGGATGCCGTGCTTCCGCAGGACGTCGATCCCAGCGATAACACGATCAAACGTCGGCCGCCCACCTCGGTCCAGGCGATGTCGGTTCGCCGACCTCGGCCCGTCGATGCTTACTCCGACTCCCATGCCGTACCGCTCGAAGATGTCGCACCACTCGCCAGTGATCAGTGTCGCACCGGCCTGCACTTTGTGTTGGACACGTCCAGCCACGCGAAGCGGTTCGAAGGACTCTAGTAGTTCGACAAACGTTGCCCGACCGATGGCGAGCGGTTCGCCGCCATGCCACACGATTTCTACAGGACCCGATGACGACCAACCCAGAGGAATCCCGGAAGTGATGACGCAGGCAGTTACCGGTGACATTTCCTGCTTGAGGTGCCGCTCAGGAAGATGACAGTACGTGCACGCCAGCGGACATAAGCTTGTTGGTTGCAAAACGATTGTTCCAGGCTCACGAACCAACCAGTGTTCGACAGTTTTCACAGAATTTCAGGTCGGGCATGACGGTCTCCGTAAGGACGAGGCGGCGTCAGCGGATCTAGACGGGCAGGCCCGCCCGCCAGGCCATTCCGCGCAGCTCCCGGCCGACCGCGTCCTGCTTGGAGCGGGCGACTAGTTCAGCGAGGGTCTCTCGGGCGGCCAGGTCCTGGCTCAGACAGTGTGGGGAGATCTTTTCGGCGCGGCGCAACGCCAGGGCGGCGTCATCGCGCCGACCTCGCAGCCGGGCCAGCGCTTTGCCGTAGGTCACCCAGTACGCAGCCTGACGCCCTCGAAGGGGATGCGACTGTGGGCGTAGGCCCTCCGCGATGACGGCCGCACGCTCGTGGTCTCCCATTTCCAACGCTGTGCGCGCCCGCCACTGCCCGGTTTCCTGGGGACCGAACCCCATCCAGTATGCGTTGCCTTGCCCGGTACGCTCGGCCAGCTCGGCGGCGTGATCCAACGGGCCATCGACATCACCGGGCCGGCCATCGGCCGCAGCCAGAAACGACCGGCACAGCGCGAGCATGCCCGCAACTTGCATCGACTCCGGACTGGTCATCGGCACGCGCACCGAGTCCAACTCAGCTAGCGCGAGATCGGACGCGCCAGCGATGACCAGAACGTACAGGCCACCCCAGACAGCAAGACCCCGGACAGCCGGGGTGCCATGGTCCTGCGCGACGTCACGGGCCAGCAGGGCAACCTGCGAACGCAGGTCCAGCGGAGCACCCGCCAACCGCAGCCACCCGAGGGTGGCGCCCGAGTGCAGCACCACCGCAAGCGCCGAAAGCTCAGCCACATCCCGGCCCGCCGCGATGCTGGTGTGCAGGTCCCGAATCAGCCCGGGTAGCGCGGCGCTGACCTCGGCGTCCCGGTCACAGCGGTAGTGAGCCGCCATCAGCGTCTCGACCCTGGCCCGCAGCGCCGCCACGGCAAGCACCTGCCCACCCGGTTGGTGGTGTCCCACCGCCATCAGCGCAGCGCGCACCGCCCGGATAGCGACGTCGGTCTGCCCATTCCCGGGTGTGGGAATTGACAACATGGTCAGCTCCGACGGCGAGATCTGAAGCGCGTTCGCCAGGCCCACGATCTGCGACAGGGAGTCCAGCGCGTGGTGGCCGTTCTCGATCCGGGACAGAGTTGGCCCGCTGATCCCGGCCAGCCCCGCGATCACCGACTGCGATTTGCCCCGCGCCTTCCGGATCAGCAGTACTCGCCGGCCGATCGTCCGCGCGTCCTCAACGTCCACCCGCCACATCATAGTTGTGGGCTTCCGGTGCAGGCCGGGTAGTCGCTGGCGATTGAGCTGAGGTTGGTAGGCTGGCTTGGCCGTCAGATGGATGGCGATCCGTCCACCTGGCCCGCTTGGCGAGCTGTTCGCGAACACCGCCCTCGTGGTCGCCTAGGTGCCGTCTGGTTCAAGAGGGTGTGTGGTGATGTCAACGGAGGAATCCGGAAGGGTGGGGCCTCGGTCCAGCTACCGTGCTGACGCGGTAGCCGCCAGCGTCCAGGGCGTACCCGAGGGGACGGTTGTCCGTCTCGCCGGCCGGGTCGTCCTCTGGCGCCGGATGGGCGGGCTGATTTTCGGGCATCTGCAGGACCGCAGCGGGCGCGTGCAGATTTCGCTGTCCAGGAACGAACTGGGCGCGGAACTGTTTAAGGAGTGGTCGCGGGCTGTCAAGATCGGCGACTTCGTCGGGGTCACCGGCAGCGTCTACACCACCCGCCTCGGTGAACGCACGGTAGCGGCGTCCGAGCTGACCTTGCTCAATCGGACGGTCCGTGCGTTGCCGGACAAGTGGCAAGGCCTGTCGAACGTGGAGGCCCGCTACCGGCGCCGCTACCTCGACCTGCTGGTGAACGCCGACTCCCGGGACCGGTTCCAGATCAGAGCGAAAATCATCCGGCGGATCCGCCGGTTCCTCGACGATAACGACTTCCTCGAAGTCGAGACGCCGATCCTGCAGGAGGCGGCGTCCGGGGCAGCCGCTCGACCGTTCGTGACCCGGCACAACGCGCTGGGCGAGGACTTCTACCTGCGGATCTCGCCGGAAACATTTCTCAAGCGCGTCGTTGTCGGCTCCCTCGAGCGCATCTATGAGCTGGGCCGCAACTTTCGCAACGAAGGCATGGATGCCTCCCATCTCCAAGAGTTCACGATGCTGGAGTGGTATGCGGCCTACTGGGACTACCGCGACAACATGCGCTTCGTCCGCGAGCTGATTCTCGCGGTGCTCGATGACGTCCTCGGCACCCGCACCGTCACCTATGACGGCGTGAAGCTGGACTTCGGTGCCGACTGGCCGGAGCTGGACTACCGGACCGAAATCGCCCGGCGAACCGGGATCGACCTCACCGTCGTCCGCGACCTGCCGACACTGCGGGAGCACGTCACCAGGCTCGGTCTGGACGTCGAGGAGGCGGTGTCCTACACGGGGCTCGTCGATCTGCTGTACAAGAAAATGGTCCGGCCCGAGCTCGTCCAGCCGTGTTTCCTGGTGCATCATCCGGTGGAGCTGGTTCCGCTCGCCCGGCGCAGCGACGAGGACCCGACCAGACTCGACATGTTCCAGGTCGTCGTGAACGGCTGGGAAATCGTCAAGGCATATTCAGAACTGATCGACCCGGTCGAGCAGCGACGACGGTTGGAGGAGCAAGCCGAGCTGCGCGAGGCCGGCGACGACGAGGCGATGATGATGGAAGAGGACTTCATCGAGGCGATGGAGTACGGGATGCCGCCGATGTGCGGTCTCGGCCTCGGAATCGACCGGTTCGTCGCGCTACTCACCGACGCCCCCACCCTCCGGGAAGTCGTCCTCTTCCCCGCCATGCGCGGCATCAGGAAAGATCAGACCGGCCCAGACGAGGACACCTGATCCACTGAGATCACGAGATCTACGGCACTCGATCCCTAGACGAGAAGGCCCGCCCGGTAGGCCATCCCCCGCAGTTCCCGGCCCATCGCGTCCTGCTTGGCCCGGGCGACCAGTTCACTGAGGGTCTCCCGGGCGCCCACATGGTGGCGTACGTGGTTCGGGGAGATGCGCTCGGCGCGGCGCAACGCCAGCGCCGACCTTGGCGAATCCGGCGCAGGCGCTGAGCCACCGGGTGAATGTCGTCGTCTGAAACGTCCATCACCACAGAATCGCAGAAGAGCCCGCTCAGACAGTGGCGGGCTCGTCGATGAGCAGGTTGCGGGTACGGCTCGGGTCGACCGGGATGCCAGGGCCCATGGTGGTGGAGAAGTTGACCTTCTTCAGGTAGCGTCCCTTAGAGGTCGAGGGCTTGCTTCGCAGCACCTCGTCGAGCGCAGCGGCATAATTCTCCACCAGCTTGTCGGTGTCGAACGACACCTTGCCGATGATCAGGTGGAGATTGGCCTGCTTGTCTACCCGGAAGCTAATCTTGCCACCCTTGATGTCCACGATGGCCTTAGCCACGTCGGGAGTGACGGTACCGGTCTTGGGGTTGGGCATCAGGCCCCGCGGACCGAGAATCCTGGCGATCCGGCCGACCTTGGCCATCTGGTCCGGCGCCGCGATCGCGGCGTCGAAATCCAGCCAGCCGCCCTGGATACGCTCGATGAGATCGTCAGAGCCGACCGCGTCAGCGCCGGCGGCCGTTGCCTCGGCCGCCCGGTCACCGGTGGCGAAGACGATGACGCGAACGGTCTTTCCGGTGCCATGCGGCAGATTCACCGTGCCACGAACCATCTGATCGGCCTTGCGGGGGTCAACGCCCAGGCGCAGGGCCACCTCGACAGTGGCGTCCATCTTGCTCAGAGACGTGTCCTTAGCCAACTCCGCAGCCTCTAAAGGGCTGTAGAGCCGGCTGCGGTCAACCCTCTCGGCGGCCTGACGGTAGGCCTTGCTGCGCTTCATATCACTGTCCTTCTTCGCCGGATCAGTCGTGGTGCGGACCAGCGCTGGCCCTCCCACGCGTACAGGTCTTCCAGTCTCAGTCGACGACCGTGATACCCATCGAGCGGGCGGTCCCGGCGATGATTTTGATCGCGGCATCGACGTCGTTGGCATTGAGGTCTTCGCGTTTGCGCTCAGCGATGGCCCGGAGCTGATCACGGCCGATCCTGGCGACCTTGGTCTTGTGCGGCTCCGCCGATCCCTTGGCCACTCCGGCCGCCTTGAGCAACAGCACCGAGGCAGGCGGTGTCTTGAGCACGAAGTCGAACGAGCGGTCCTCATAGACCGAGATCACTGCGGGTACAACCTCACCACGGCTGTTCTGCGTCGCGGCGTTGTAGGCCTTGCAGAACTCCATGATGTTCAGACCGTGTGGGCCCAGCGCCTGCCCGACCGAGGCCGGATTCGCGGTGCCAGCCTCTAGGGCGAGCTTCACGGTGGCCGTGAGCTTGCGTCGCTTCTTCTGGGGGGGCATGGTTCCTTCCTCGAGCTGGTGCGTACCGACCGGCGCGGCACCGGTCAGATCTTGGCGACCTGGCTGAACGAGAGTTCGACCGGAGTCTCCCGACCGAAGATCGACACCAACACCTTGAGCTTCTGCGCGTCAACGTTGACCTCGTTGATCGTCGCCGGCAACGTGGCGAACGGACCATCCATGACGGTGACCGACTCGCCCACTTCGAAGTCAACCTCGATCGTAGACTTGGCGCCACCCCTGCCCCCCGCATGCTTGCCAGCGCCGACCGGCACCTTGGGCTGCGCCACCCGTGGGGCGAGAAACTTCAGCACCTCGTCCAGGGTCAGCGGCGATGGCCGCGACGTAGCACCGACGAACCCGGTGACCCCCGGTGTGTTGCGCACGGCGCTCCAGGAGGCATCGTTGAGGTCCATCCGCACCAGGATGTAGCCGGGCAGCACTTTGCGCTGCACCTGCTTGCGCTGACCGTTCTTGATCTCGGTGACCTCTTCGGTGGGAACTTCCACCTGGAAGATGTAGTCCTCTACATCCAGCGTCTGGATCCGGGTCTCCAGGTTCGCCTTCACCTTATTTTCGTAGCCGGCGTAGGAGTGCACCACGTACCACTGGCCGGGGGCGTTGGCCAGCGCGGATCGGAACTCGTCGAGCGGGTCGGCAGGCTCCGACGGCTCAACCTCAGGAGACTCACCCTCCGACGACTCCACCTCGGCCGCCTCCGCGTCCTGATCGGCTTCGTCAGTGGTCTCGGTGAGCGTCGTGGTCTCGGTGAGCGTCGGTGTCTCGACGAGCGTGGGTGTGTCAACCTCGGATGTGGTGAGCTCGGGCGTATCGGCGCCAAACAGCCCCGTCAGCTCCTGCCCGCCTTCGGCGGAGGTCCCTCCGGGGGAAGTCACAGTCGATCTCGCTTTCTTTAGCTTGCGTCATGCCGTGCTGGTCGTCAGCCAGCGCCCGGGTAACCGGCATCAGCCGAACACGGTCAACACGGCCCTACCCAGCCCCATGTCCAGCAATGCCACAAACGCCACCATGAAGCTGACGAAGACCAGCACGACCCCGGTATAGACCACCAGCTCCCGGCGGCTTGGCCAGACCACCTTGCTGAGCTCGGAGACGACCTCCCGGAGGAACCGAATCAGCCGGGCCGGCGCAGCCGCCTTGGCCTCGGCAGCGTCGCGAGCCCTGGTGGGATGGCCCTTGCCGACGACCCCGGACCGTTGCACCTGCGTGGGTCGGCTGGCGGATCGCACCCGGGGCACGGCGAGAGGCTGCCGGACGTCGGGTGACGCCTCGGCTTGCTCTAGCCAGTCCTCCGTGTCGTGGGCGCGATCGTCGCTCACGTCTGGTGATCCTCCACTTCTCCGGTTCTGGTTCAACGCAGGGGCGACAGGACTTGAACCTGCAACCTGCGGTTTTGGAGACCGCTGCTCTGCCAGTTGAGCTACACCCCTTTATCCGGACGTCTCCTGCAGACGACCGCACTACAGGCACCATCCGCTACCCCGAGCCGCAGTCATCACCGGGCACGAGAAATCCACTGGTAACCCCGGCATCACAGTGTAGGCCACCGGAACCGGTGCGCTCCAACTACCCCGAAGCTGCGCCGCAACCACGCCGTCGAGACCGCGCGCTTGGGGTTAAGCGAGGCGTTCAGGCTAGCGCGATGGTGGCGGTGGCCTGGCCGAGCACAGTCTGGCCGGCGGAGCGGGCGGTGATGGCGACGACGACGGTGCCGTCGTCGCGTCGTTGCGCCACCGTGCCGGACAATTCTACGAGCGCCCCTTCGGCGTCGTCGGGCACGACGACCGGGCGGGTAAAGCGGACTGCGCACTCCACGACGGCACCCGGGTCACCGGCCCAGATCGTCACCAGGCGGTTGGCCAGCGCCATGGTGAGCATCCCGGGCGCGATGACGTCAGGTAGTCCGACCTCCCGAGCGGCCCGTTCGTTCCAGTGGATCGGGTTGAAGTCCCCGGAGGCTCCAGCATAGCGAACCAGGTCAGCCCGGGTGAGGCGAACCTGAAGCCCGGGCAGCTCGTCGCCCTCGGTGACCTCGCTGCGGCGGCGCCGGCTCACCGGTCCTCCTCCGCGTCCGAGCCGCGGACAACCAGCATGGACCGGGCCGTCGTCACCGGATCGCCGGCCGCGTCAGTGATCTGGCAACGCACCGTGAGCATGTCGTTGCCCCCCATGGTGCGGACGCCGTCAACATGCAGCGTCGCGGCCAGCTCGTCTCCGGCCCGGATCGGTCGGTGGTGGGTGAATGACTGGTTGCCGTGCACCACCCGGCTGTAGTCCAGACCCAGCGCGGGGTCGTAGACCAGCACCTGCTGCGCTCGCAGCGCCAGGATGATCGCAAACGTGGGCGGGGCGATCACATCGGAGTAACCACATGCCCGGGCAGCGCTGGGATCGCGGTAGATCGCGTCGTCGTCACCGATGGCCTCGGCGAATTCCCGGATCTTCTCGCGTCCCACCTGGTAAGTACCCGCCGCAGGGTAGCACCGGCCGAGAAAGGAGGGATCAAGCGCCATCCGCGCAGGCTACCGGGGCAGACTAGCTGGGCGATTACCGACGCCAGATGGCTCAGCGGGTCTCGCGGTGCGCCCGGTGCTTGTTGCAGTTCGGGCAGTACTTGCGCATGGTCAGCCGGTCAGGGTCGTTGCGCCGGTTCTTCTTGGTGATGTAGTTGCGGTGCTTGCACTCCTCGCACGCCAACGTGATCTTGGGCCGAACATCAGTGGCGGCCACGGGTGCCTCTCTCTCGCCGAAGCTGTCATCAACATGCAGTGGGGGCCTGCCGCGGCCAGCGCCTTGCGCGCCGGACCGGTCGTAGCGGTGGCCGGACTCGAACCGGCGACACAGCGATTATGAGCCGCTTGCTCTTCCGACTGAGCTACACCGCCTTCGCCAGGCGCCCCTCCCACGAGCCCCAATACGGAATCGAACCGTAGACCTTCTCCTTACCATGGAGACGCTCTGCCGTCTGAGCTATTGGGGCGACGCTCGAGCGAACGAGCGACCGCAATCTTACACAGCCTCGGTCCACCCAAGCTCACGGCGGTCAGCACCCGTCGGTCCAGCGGTTACCGGACCAGGGTGAGCACGGTCTCCTCGCGCGCTCCGGCGGCGCGGACGGTCCGGGCGGCCAACCAGGCATCGAACCGGTCCGGCCCGAGCGGACGGGAGATCAGGAAGCCCTGTGCGACGTCACAGCCCATCTCCACCAGTTGGTCCCGGGTGGAATCCTGCTCGACGCCCTCCGCGACGACGATCAACCCGAGCGAGTGGCCAAGGTTGACGATGGCGCGGACCACCGCAAGGTCACCAAGATCACTGGCCAGGCCCAGCACGAAACTCTTGTCGATCTTGACCTCGTCAACCGGCAGGCGCCGCAGGTAGGTCAGCGACGAGTACCCGGTACCGAAGTCATCCACCGCGATGCGGACGCCCAGCTCGTGCAGCCCGCACAGCACCGGCAACGCCCGCTCCGGATCACTCATCACCGCCGACTCGGTGAGCTCGAAACCCAGGAGCGCGGGAGGCACCCGGTACCGCCTCAGCGCCTCGGTCACCTGGTGGGGGAACCCGGTGTCGGCCAAGTTGCGGACCGAGAGGTTGACCGCGACCGACAGGGACAGCCCACGATCCAGCCAGCTACGGCACTGCGCCAGGGAGCGGTCGAGCACGTAGGCGGTGAGCAGGTCGATCAGACCGGTGGTCTCGACGAGAGTGACGAATTCCCCCGGGTCGAGCATCCCGAATTCCGGATGGCGCCAGCGCACCAGCGCCTCCACCCCGATCACCTGCCGGGTGGACAGCGCGATCTGGGGCTGGAAGTGCACATCGACTTGCCCGGTGTCCAGCGCGTGGCGGAACTGGGTGACCAGCTGGAAACGACGCAGTCTGGCCTGGCCCATGCTGGGTAGGTAGCTACGGACGGTCCCGTCGCCGCCGCGGGCGGCGCGCAAGGCCATATCGGCCCGCTGTACCAGGGTATCCGCATCCCGAGCGGGTTCGATCCCGTCGATCAGGGTCAGCGCCACGCCGACCACCGCGCTGCACTCCACGGCGAGCTTGTTGACCGGATAGGGCTCGCTCAGCGCCGCCTGCACCTGCTCGGCCATCTGCAGCGCCCGTTGCGAGCAGACGTTGACCAGCAGCGCGGCAAACGTGTCCCCCTCAAGCCGGGCGGTGAGCGCATGCTCTGGCAGAGCTCGGCGAAGCCGCTCGCCCGCGCCCAGGACGACACGATCGCCCCAGACGTGACCCAGCGCGTCGTTCACCGACGACCGCAGCCCGAGCTCGATGACGATCACGGCACAGGGTGCCGAGTCCCGGCGCAGTACCTCGGTCGCGGCCTCCCGGAAACCGAGCCGATTGCGCAGGCTGGTGAGGCTGTCGTGGTAGGCGTCATGTCGGAGCTGGGCAAGGAGCCGGCAGTTGTCCAGCGCGGTGGCGAGATGACTGGCCAACGTCTCGACCAATCGCACGTCGGCTGCCCCGAAGCCGCGCAACCGACTCTGCCGGTCATGAACCTCGATGACGCCCAGAAGTTGGTCGGCGCCCCGCAGCGCCGCCACGAGCATCTCTGAGGCCGCCCTCGTGGTCAGGGCGGAGGCGACGACCGGGTCCCAACCACTGTCCACCAGACGCCGCACCTGCCCGGTCCTGACCGGCAGTACAGCGCTGAGGTCGTGTTGCGAGAGCGGACGGGGCAGCGGCAGACCGGCGACCACGGTGTGTGACCCGCCGTGGGCAGATATCCGGTGCAGCACGACGCGGTTGGCGTTGAGCTGCTCGCGGACCAGCTCCATGGCGGTATACCAGGCACCCTCGTCCAGTTCCGGTTCGTCCTCGCCACCCCGCCCAACGCCATTTCGTCCGACGGCGGCCACCCGCAGGCTCAGGTCGTTGAGCACGCCGAGGTCACGATGGTCGCGAAGCAGCCCGTAGTAGGCGCGGTAGACTGCGGTCGCCGTCACCACCAGCAGGCCTACCAGCACCACACCCCAGGGCACCGTTCGCACCATTCCCGCAGCGGTGATCCCGAGCCCAGCGTTGAGCAGGCCGGTGAGGTAGACGTGCACCACTGGGTGCTCACTCTCACCAGGACGCCGGTGGTCCAGCAGCGCGATGAAGGCCCATGTCAGCCAGGACGTGATGGTGTGGGCGATGGCGAACCCGGCGAGCACCGCGATCCATCGCGGCGGCCAGGGCCAGTTCGGCTGGAACACCACGCGGGCCAGCAGGTCGGTGACCGCGACGCTGAGGATCGCGTAGGAGACGTTGAACAGTAGCTTGGGCCAGGTGTCGCGGCGCAGCAGCCGGGCAATGACCGTCACGCCGACATAGGCCGCCAGCACCACCGGGCTAGGTACGTACAACAGGCCGAAGACCAGCGGGATCTCGGTGAGATGGATCCGTGCGGTGTCGCGGCGGACCTCGACCTCGATCGCCAGGACTCGGGCGATCGAGAATCCCGCCGCCAGCCCGAGAGCACCGAGCAGCGTGCCAAGGCCTGGCTTAACGGGAACCGTACCCACCACAACGGCCCCAGCCACCCCGGCGGTGAGGGTGAGAATGGCAACGAAGGCAGTCGAGGTCACGGCTCGTCCGCGCGATAGCACGGCGCCCGGCGGGCGCCATCTCACCTGCACACAGGCCTCCCACGGTGGCTCAAGGGCTGCGTCCTCCCCCGCCCACAGCCCCCGATCAGCTCCTACCGTTCGGGTGGATTGGGCGGATTGGGTGCAGGTCAGCTGGGAAAACTCAGCCGACCTGCGCCCTAGACTGGCCGATCTCGACACCGCGAGGGGAGCCCGCGGGGGCGAGAGCGAGAGTGCAGACAGGGGTCATCATTCACCTCCAATTAATCGTCATTCCGAACCGAGACAGTTACGGAAAGTGAGATTAGTCTTAACTCACTTGGCCGCAGGATAGCTTCTTTAGTGTTGCGTCGCCACTTGATCAATCCGATCCGCGACCAACGGTCGATCGGCAACGCAGGTTCATCGGCATCCCACAATTCCGCGGCCGCCTGTCAGCATGGAGTGCATGGACATCGCACTCGAGGAGCTTGCCGCTGCCCACGGCGTCGCAACCTGGTACCGGGACGCGCAGCGTCGGCGGGTTGACGTCGACCCCGACGTGGTGCGTCGAGTGCTCGGGCTGCTCGGCGTCAGTGCGGACACCCCGGCGCAGGTCCGAGACGCGCTGGCCGCAGCTCGACAACCCGGGCTGCCGGGCACCGTGGTGCTGCGCCAGGGACAGCGCCAGAAGATTCGGAATCCCGGCGTGCTCACGGATGAGCACGGCACCGAGATACCGGTCAGCGGGGCGCTCCCCGCCAGTCTTGCGCCCGGCTGGTACTCGCTGACCAGCGACGAGGAGCACACCACCGTGCTGGTGGCCCCACCCACGCTGCCCGAGCCACCGCGCACCTGGGGCTGGATGCTGCAGCTCTACGCTCTGCGCTCGGCTAAGTCGTGGGGCATCGGGGACCTCGCCGACTTGAGCGAGTTCCTCACGTGGACGGCCACCGCGCACGGCAGCGGTGCCGTGCTGGTCAATCCGCTGCACGCGGTGACCCCGACCTGCCCGGTGCAGCCCTCGCCGTATAGCCCGTCCAGCCGCCGCTTCATCAACCCGCTCTATCTGCGGATCACGGACCTCGGCGCCTACCGCCGCGCCGACCCGGTGCTACGGGCCGAGGTGGACGCCCTGTGGATTCATTCTCAGGGGATTCATTCTCAGGGGATCCACTCGAGAGGGGCCGACTCGACGGGCGAGCGGATCGACCACGACGCCGTCTGGCGAGCCAAGCGGGCCGCGTTGGAGCTGCTCTGGCAGGCCGAGGGCACGCCGTGCCCGGTGATGCCGGAGGGGTTACGCGACTTCGCGACGTTCTGTGCGCTCGCGCAGCGGCACGGCCCGCACTGGTCGCGCTGGCCCCGTGAGCTGCAGCACCCGGCGACGGCGAGCGCGGACCCGCAGCAGGTGGCGTTTCACGCCTGGGTGCAGCAGCAGTGCAACGAGCAGCTGGCCGCCGCGAGGGACGCCGCCCACGGGATGGCCATCGGGGTGGTGCACGACCTCGCCGTCGGGGTGGACCCGGAGGGCGCCGACGCCTGGGCGCTGCAGGACGTGCTCGCCACCGGGGTCACCGTCGGCGCCCCGCCGGACACGTTCAACCAGCAGGGACAGAACTGGGGACTGCCGCCATGGCGCCCGGACCGGCTGGCCGGCACCGGATACGCCGCATACCGAGACATGCTGCGCGCCGTGCTCGCACACGCCGACGGGCTGCGCATCGACCACGTCGCCGGCCTGTGGCGGCTGTGGTGGGTGCCGCCCGGGGCGTCCCCGGCTCAGGGCACCTATGTGCGCTACGACGCTGCGGCCATGCTCGCGGCGCTGGCGCTGGAGGCGCACCGGGCCGGCGCGGTGGTGATCGGCGAGGACCTGGGCACCGTGGAGCCGGAGGTCACCGAGACGCTGGCAACGCAGCGGATGCTGGGTTGCGCGGTGCTGTGGTTCGCCCGCGACGAGCAGGCCCCCGGCACGCCGCTGCTGGTTCCGCAACGCTGGCCGCAGCAAGCGGCAGCCAGCATCTCTACCCACGACCTGCCCACCGCGGTCGGCTTTCTCCGCGGGGAACACGTGCGGGCGCGCGCCGCGCTGGGGCTCCTGAACGACGACGCGGCCGAGTGGGCCCAGGCGGCAGCCGAACGCGCGGAGCTGATCAGTCTGCTGCGCGCCGAGGGCCTGCTGGACGCTGAGCTGGACACTGAGAGCGAAGAGGAGATCGTGGTGGCGATGCACGCACTGCTGGCCCGCACGCCCTGCCGGCTGCTGCTGGCCTCCCCCTATGACGTGGTGGGCGAGATACGGCAACCCAACCTGCCCGGCACCATCGACGAGTACCCCAACTGGCGGCTGCCGTTACCGGTGACCTTGGAACAGCTGCAGCGCGATCCGCGAGTCGGGCGAGTGGTCGCGGCCCTGCGCTTACGCAGTTAGCGCGCTACCGGCACATACGTCATGAGCGCGACCCGGCGGTGGCTGCCCAACCGAGGGCTAGCCCTACCTGGGGACGGGGGACCGCCCCGCCGAATGAGGGGGAGCGCACCATCGATCGTGCCCAGTGCCGGTGGCAGCCTCGTCAGCAGCCACTACCAGGGAAACAAGCACCTTCCCGTCCGATCGGCAAGGCATAGCCAGAGGATCAACCGTGGCAGGAAGATCGTGATTTCGATGACAACTGCCACGAGCGGCTGCACCCCCGCTAGCGCCACAGGTAAAGACGCGGACCTGCTGGCGCGGGCGAGTGACGGCGACCCGGCGGCCTGGGAAGAAATCGTGCGACGGTATGGCAAGCTGGTGTTGGCGACGGTGCGGTCGTTCCGGTTGCAGGACGCCGACGCGCTCGACGCGGTCCAGACAACGTGGCTGCGACTGGCCGAGAACACCCACCACGTGCTGTGGCCAGAACGGCTGGGCGGGTGGCTGACCACCACAGCCCGCCACGAATGCCTGCGTATCCTGCGCCAAGCGAAGCGCACCCCGGACCTCCTCGAAACGGTGGTTGACACTGTCGCCGACCCGTCGGTGGGCCCAGAGCAGCAGGCCATCGAGGCCGATGTCGCACAGACGCTGTGGCGCCTCATCGAGGAGTTGCCGCCCCGCCAACGGGCCCTGCTACAGGCGCTGTTCACCGACCACCCCCGGCCTTACGCCGAACTCGCCCGCACCGTCGGAATCCCGCCCGGCGCGATCGGACCCACCCGACAGCGGGCCCTGCAGCAGCTTCACGGCAAGCTCAACGAACACGGACTGGGACGGCGGCCAGCCGATAACAACCGCTACCGCCTCAACACCGTGCGCTGTACCAGGTCCGGGTGCGCCCACAAGGCGCCTCGTGACAAGCTCCTGAGCTGCACGCCGACGGCTCACAAGGGGGTCTGTGATCAGCCAGTGAGCTCCACGGTGGTCAGCGTTCCGCTGTCCGCATTGCTCACATAGGCCTTTCGACCATTGGACAGTATCGCGATGGCGTTCGGGCTGCCCCCGGTCGGGATGGTCGCCGTCACTTGATTGGTCCGGGCATCAATCACGGAGATACTGTCGCTGCCCTCGTTGACCACGTAGGCGAACCGCCCGTCGGGAGCCCAGGCGATATCCCGGGGATTGCGCCCGACCGGTATGGTCGCAACGACCTTGTTCGTCGTGGTATCGATCTCCGTGACGGAGTTGCTGTCGTAGTTCACGTCAGCGACCAAGGGGCGGTCGGGGCTTACCGCAACGCTATGTGGGCTGGTCCCGACCGGTATCGTGGCAAGAACCCTGAGGGTGGCGGTGTCGATCACCGAAACCACGTTGGACTCGTGATTGGCTGTATAGGCGAGGCGGCCATCGAGGGAGAACGCGACCCAATGCGGGTTCGGTGCGACCTTGATTTGTGCGATGATCGCGTTGGTGGCGGTATCGATCACTGAAACAGCTGCAATGTCGTGATTAGGAACGAAGAGTCGCTTCCCGTCCGGGGCGACCGCCGGGAGGAACGGGCGTGCCGGCTGCGGGATCGTTGCGATCACGGTGTTCGACGCGGTATCGAGCACGTTGACCGCATGGATCGTCTGCTGGTCGTTGAAGACGCTGATGTACAGCCTGTGGCCGCCCGGCGCGAACGCGAGGTACTGGGGCGGACCTGCCGCGATGGGGACCGTCGCGGTCACTCGGTTGACCGCGGTGTCCACCACGGTGACGACTCCCGCGTTCCCGTTAGCGACGTAGGCCTGCCGACCGGTCGGGGAGACTGCGACAAAGCTGGGAGTGTTCCCGACCGCGATGGTGGCGCCGAGGGCGGGTATCGCAACCTCCGGTCCGGCGGTCCCGGCCACGGTCGGTGCGGACTCGGGTGAAGAACCAGACAGCGAAGGCGCCTGGAAGAGGATGGTGCTGACGAACACGACGAGCGCAGTCAAGCCAGCCAGCACCAGCAGCGGGATGATCGGGTCGATTGTGGTGGAGCCCTCCGTACCCGAGGCGATTCGGGGCGGGCCCGGCCCGGTCCCCGCTCCCGGATGACGGTCGTTCCGCAGCGGCGTGTTGACCAGTGGCGGAGGCCGCAATGCCGCCTTCGGGGCAGGGGCCTCTCCGATCGCATCGGAGCGCAACGCGCCGCCCTCGCGAGTGGTGCGGGCGGCCGAGGGCACCGTGTCGTGCGACGGCGTGCGCGGCGTCGGAAGCGCTCCGGGCGAGGCCGCCGCGCGGTGACTGACAGGCCACCCATCGTAGGGCTGCCCGTTGTGGTGGGATGAGAGATAGGCGTGCTGCGCGGCCAACGTGGCGGCACCGAGCGCGACGGCATACTTGGGATGTGTGTCGACAACCGTGGGACGTCCCAACTCGGCTGACACCATCCGGGCGACCAACGGGATGCGCGACGATCCGCCCACCAGCAGCACAGCGCTGAGGTCCGCAGGCTCGATCTGAGCCGACTGCAGCGTCCGGGACAACGCTCCGATGGTGGACTCGATCGGGGCCCGCACCATGTCCTCAAAGTCCGACCGGGTGATGCGCACGTTGAAGTGCCGGCCGGGGAGGAAGACCGGGAGGATTGTCTCGGTGTCCGCCGAGAGCGCCTCCTTGGCCAGGATGCAGTCCTGCCGCAGCCGGGCGAGCGCGACGATGATCTGCGGGTCCCGCGGGTCCAGCTCGCTGAGCGCGCCACCGGCGGCGTAGTTGACGTAGGACAGGATCGCGTCATCGAAATCGACACCGCCGAGCCGTTCGATGCCCTCCGGGGTGCCGAGGATCTCGACGCCGCCGGGGTGTTTGCGCAGGACGGTGGCATCGAAGGTACCGCCGCCGAGGTCGTACACCGCCACGATCTGGCCATCGTCCAACTGCCGGGACGCGGCATAGTGCGCTGCGGCGGCTTCGGGCTCAGTTACCAGGTGCGCGTTCTCCAACCCCACCAGGTGTGGAACTTCCTCGAACAGCGCACGCCGGAATGGACCCCAGATGGCCGGGTGGGTCAGCACGACGCGGTCCGGTGGTTCGCCTTCGGTCTCGGTAACTTTCAGCAGGACATCCCGCAGCAGGAAGCCGAGCAGCGTGGTGACAGCGTGCGGCTGACCACCGAGTATCACCGGCGTCGGGTTGCCCAGCCGGCGCTTGAACTCCCGACCGACGCGGTCCGGGCTGCTCACCACGCGCAAGCCGGCGGCCTCTCCGGTGACCGCAGTGCCGTCCTCCCGGAGATATACGGCCGCAGGAACCACCACCGAGCGATCACCGAGCGTGAACATTTCTACTCTGGTCGCTGTGGACAGCGCGGCAGCGACGAACGTCGTGCCGAGGTCCACCCCGAGGCTATAGCTCACAACGGCTCCCTGGACCGGGCCACCTCGTAACTTATAGTTACATGAATCATTGATAGCCGCCAACTATAAGATAACCAAAGGACTCATTTAAATACTTCTCGTAACTTTAAGCTACGGAGCATGTACTCGTAGGCGGGTTTACCCCACCTCGATGGTGGGGAGCACCCCCTTTCCTTTCCCCCGACCTCCACCGAGGATGCAGAGATGGTTTTCGGGTCCGGCCACCGCGACGGTGATCACCCGCATGAGACCCCGGTCGAGGCGTGCCGCCGCCAGGAAAAAGATCAGTGGATGTGCCGCAGGCTCCTCGAGCGGCAGCTGCATGACGGGGCAGCGTTACGGATCTCGGCGTTGACCCTGCGCCTCGGCCTCGTCCAGCACGATACCCCACCCGAACCAGCGGCATTGCAAGCCTGTGTAGGCGAGCTTCAGGACGAGTTGCACGCTGTACTGGAGGAGTTGCGGGATGTCGCCGACAAGCTCTACCCGCCACTGCTGAACGAGGCTGGCCTGGGTCCGGCGCTGCGGGAAGTGGCTGACCGGATGGGGAAACCGGTCGTGATCGTGGAATCAGGGGAGCGGTTCGGACTCGCGGCGGAGGGTGCCGCCTACTTTGCCATGGCGGAGTGCCTGGCATCGCTGCCGGCCGGTGCACCGGCGGTGGAGGTGGTGGTCCGGAGGGAGCGTGACGAGCTCATGCTCTCGGTCTTCGGTGTCGACGTTCGCCACGCGTACCTCGTTGACGACCGGGCACGGCCGTTAGGCGGGACGGTTGACGTGGTCGATGGGGATCGGCCGGGCGCCAGCACGATCACAGCGAGGATCCCATGCGAGTAGCCGTGGCCGAAGACGGTGCCCTGTTCCGGGAAGGATTGGTCATGCTGTTGGGCGCGGCGGGGCACCACGTCGTCGGCTGGGCAGCCGGCGGTGACCAGTTAGTCGCGCTGCTGTCCACGCAGCCCGCAGACGTCGTGATCCTGGACATCCGCATGCCGCCGGAACCCGACGGCGGCCTGATCACGGCGGAGCGACTGCGGGCAGCGCACCCCGAACTGGGGCTACTGTTCCTATCCCACTACGCGGAGTCACATTACCTCATGCGGATCCTCGAGATCGGTACCGAACGCATCGGCTACCGACTCAAGGAGAAGGTGGGAAGCGTCGATGTCCTCACCGACACCTTGACGAGGATCAACAACGGCGAGATCGTCATCGAGCCGGTACTGGCGAAACGGCTGATCGACCGGCCCCGAGGTGACAAGAAGGATATCGTCGCGGCACTGTCGGATCGCGAGCTAGACGTGCTGCGGTTGATGGCCGAGGGGCGCTCGAACAACGGGATCGCCGGACAGCTCTACGTGACGCCCAAGGCGGTCGAGAAACACATCGCGAATATCTTCGCCAAGCTCGGACTGCATGCCGACACGGCCGCGCACCACCGGCGAGTGCTTGCCGTCCTGACCTACCTGCGGTCACAGCGAACTGAAAACTGATCGCGAAGGCTTGATATTCTCCGGTTGGACCGGTGGTGCGATGAGATGATCAGGACGCTTGCAGCGAGGCCGGTGCGTCTGCTCATGGGCGCGTGCCTGGTAGGTGCTGTGTTCGCCGTTGTGGTCGGCGGCCTCGGGCTCCTCATCACATCCGCGGAGGTTGCGGTGCTGCTGCCGTTCATGGCGGCAGCGGTCAGCGTGGCAGGGCTCGCACTCACGTTGCCCCGGATCGACCGGTTGGCCCACGGCCTCGCGCGCCGCCCGACAACCACCCCGTACTCCGCCCTCGCACAAGTCGCCGCCACAATACGGGCGGGTTCGCTGGACCAGGCCCTGTCTGGCCTGGCCCGGGTCCTCGCCGAGGGCACCGGAGCCGTGCGGGCCGTCATCTGGCTAGCAGTGGAGGAGAAGCTAGTCAGCGCCGCGTCCTACCCCGCCGTCGAGGGCGCGCAACCGCATTCCCTCACCAGCCTGGCGGCCCTGCTGGCACAGCCGGAGGTGGACCACGTGGTCCCGGTGCTTGACGGGTCAGTGCTCCGGGCGGTGCTAGCCATCGGGAAGCCGGGGCTTGCGGTGACGCCGGCCGACAAACGTTTGATGCACGACATCGCGGGCGGCGCTGGACTGTTACTGCGCGGTGTCCAGCTCAATGCTGAGCTTCAGGAGCGGGTGCGGCGAGCCGACGAACTGGCCACGGAGCTGCAGGCATCCCGGCAACGGCTGACTCACGCGCGGGATGTCGAACGTCGTCGGCTGATCGCCGAGCTCACCCAGGTGATGACCGACCGGCTCGCTGTGCTACGCATCGAACTCGCCCAGGTCCAGGATCACCTGTCCGGTGCTACGGTGCAGGCCGAGCAGGCTCAGCAGGCACTCGAGCGAGCCCGGACCGGACTGGACGAGCTGCTCGATCGCTTCCGTATGATCGCCCGTGGGGTGCACCCGGCAGTGTTGCGGGATCAGGGTCCCTATGGTGCTCTCGACGAGCTGGCGACCGAGCTGCCGCGGCCGGTGCGGCTGTCCGGGACGCTGTCCCAGCGGTTGGCCTGGGAGGTCGAATCAGGGATCTACTTCGTGGCGGCCTCAGCGATGCAGCATCTCGCTGGCCGGCCGGCTGACCAAGCGTTGCACGTGCACCTGGAACATACCCAGGGACGGCTGGCCGTCCGCATCGATGATCCCGCCCTCGCCACACCGGTCGAGGGAGTACTCGCCGCGCTGACCGATGACGTTGACCGGTTGGCGGCGCTCGGCGGTGACGTGGAACTCTCCGAGGACGGCACGGGCGGTGCTGTGCTCCGAGCCTGGTTGCCCGACCAACTCGAGCCTTCAGTTGACGACGTGACTCGGCAGGGATCCAACTCGGTCGGATCAGGCCAGGCCGGGCCATGACCAGCCAGCCCTCGGCACGCATCCGCAGCACATACTGGACGTTGCTCATAGCCTGCGGTGTGGTGGCGGTTGGATCGCTGGCCACCGGTGGGATCGTGGCCTTCGCCACGTATTGGCCCGGCTTGCCCGCTGCCGTGGCGGCGACAGCGCTTGTCGCGCTGCTGTTCCTCCCGCTGTACGTCCACGTCCACCGGCTGGTTGACCGGCTACTGTACGGCAGGCGTCCGACGCCATACAGCGTACTGGCCGGCATCACCGCGCTGTCCCGATCCACGCCGGCTGATACGCCAAACCTCGCCCGAGTCGCCGAGGCCATCGGACGTGGGCTGGGCGCGAGCTCGTGCCGGCTGACCGTCGTGCATCCCGGGCTGCAGGACCGCACCTACGTGTGGACGGACGGCGCCGCGGCAGCCGCCGACGAACACGTCGTGCTCCCGATCCGGCTCGGTGGCGACCACATCGGCGCGATTGCCGTAGACCGGACAGCCGTCGCTGGCCTGCACGCCCAGCGCCGTCACCTGCTGGCGGACATCGCGGAGCACCTGGGCGTCATCCTCCAGCTGAACCGGCTTGGGATCGAGCTCGAGAGACAGCTCCGGGCGGCGCTCGCACACGCCGAGGACATCGCACTCTCACGTCGAGCGGCTGCCGCGGAGATGGACAGCGAGCGGCGAACAATCGAGCGGAATCTGCACGACGGTGCGCAGCACCATCTGGTATCGCTGCGGCTCGCTTTGGGCCTCGTCGAGCACGACATCGCGCGCGGTCAGTTCGGCCCGGCGCGGGATCGGCTGGATCAGCTCACCACCCAGATCGACACTGCGGAGGCCGTGCTCGTGGAGACCGCAACCGGGGTCTCCGCAATCCCGTTTTCCCAGCAGGGACTCGTCGCGGCGTTGAACGCCAATGTGCGCGGCGCGTACCCGCCGATTGTCATCACGGTGCACGGCATCGCGCCAGACCGACGCTTCCCGTCGAAGGTCGAGGCGGCCGTCTACTTCTGTTGCCTCGAGGCGATCAACAACGCGCGTAAGCACGCACCGGGGGCACAGGTGACAGTGCAGGTATCGGAGGTGGACGGCGTGCTGCGCTTCACGGTCCACGACGACGGACCGGGCTTCACATCCCATTCTGATGGAACCCATTCTGATGGAGCTGGTACTGACACGGATTCGGGCGGGGAGACGGGCGGGCGCGGACTGCGCAACGTCACCGCCCGGATCGCCGCAGTCGGCGGCACACTCTCGATCCGCTCGATTCCCGTTGCGGGTACCACGATCGAAGGCGCTGTTGGACTGCGGCCCGACGCCCAGACGACGGCTACCGCAGACACCGGCACACCCACAGACATCCTCGTGACGGGCAAGCAACCAATGCTCGACCAGGTGCGAGAAATCGTCCGCGAGGCACGCGGACTCTACGACGGGAGCGCGGAGAGCGCACGACTGCATGAGCTCCAGACCCAGTTGGACGAACCACCGCGAGTGGGGATGGTAGGTCCCGCGCGGGCGAGCAACGTCCACCAAGCCGGAGCACTCAAGGCCCGCTCGGCACTGCGCGTGCTCGACGCTGTGGTGCTTTCGTCACCGCTGGTCGGGGACCGGGCGAGTCGCCTGCGCTACCAGCTCGAGCGCATCCGCTCGAGCGCCCACGAACTGACCGAGATCGATCTCATCACTGAGCTGCGATCCGGCACGCTGCCACTGGCCGGCGAGGAGCGCCACGCGGCCGAAGAGTTGTTAGGGGCAGCCGGTGCCGAGCCAAGAGCCAGGCTCGGGCTGCCAGCCGACGCCGGTGCCGACGCCGTGCGCCACGCCGCCGAACAAGCGCTGGCTCACTGGCAGCGCCGCGCCTCCCATCCGGGGTCCACGAGAGCCATGCGGGACGCGGCCGAGGTGTTGGTCCAGACCTGCGAGGAGTTGCTGGCGCAGGTCAACCCCGAACGAATAGCGGGTATCAGGTGAGTCTGGCCAGGTCGATGGCTTCTCTGGTGTAGCTGAACTCGTCCGGCGGGACGCCTCTCGGTGAATTCATCCACCCGCCACGGTCGCGGGGCCTGGAGTGCAGGTCAACATAGCAACCGTAGTCGATGGCGAATCCGTCGTAGAGTGTGCCCGGATTTTTCGGGTCCGCGACGCCACGTCGCAACACGTGCAGCAGGCGCGCGTCGTACAGTTCGTCGATCGTCTCGTGCCGCGCGATCAGTTGGTCGAGCAGGAACGTGCGGGACCGGCGCCGGCCCACCACCTCGTCGATCAGCAACCGCAACATCTGGCGGGCCGGCTCGTTCGCGTTGATCGCGGTCTGCTTGTCACGCAAATACCAGTCCCGGGCCGCCCGGCGCACGTCCGACAGATCGATCAGCTCGTCGTGGGCGTGCTGCGCGGCCAGCGCGGCGATGTTGATCGCATCCCTTGGCGCGCCCTCCGCCGCGCGCACGAGTTCGGGAAAGGTGTTGCGCTGAAAGGTGGCCTCAATGAAGCTGTCCGGGTCCGGTGGCGGCTGGTAGATCATGGTGGACAGTTGCGCGCTGGTGTGGTTGTGGAACAGCTGCCCGAAGAACTCTTGGGCGCGGCTGTGAACATTGTCGAAGATCATGAAATCGTCGAGGCTGACCGCGGAGGCCGCGTCGGCGCCGACCTCAATCCCGATGTAATCCCCGCGCGGCGAGGGCTGGCTGAACCGTGACCGATGCTCGATCGTCGCAATTTTGACCGTGATACCCGCAATCGGGAGGACACTGCGGCGCAGCAGGTCCGCCAACAGGGGCTGGAGGTCGAGCGGGACGCTGCTCCATTCGTCCAGCAGTAACCACAACCGCGCGCTGCCCAACGCGCTGGTAATGCCTCGGAAAGCCCTGCTGAGCGGCCCGAACAACACGTGATGAAGCTCGATCCCGGTGCGCCGCACCCGGGTTTCAGCCGTGGCCGACCTGCGCCGCGTCGCCGATATCTTGGCATTCTGCGACACGGTCAACTCGATGCCAACTCGAGACTCGGCCGAGCCACCGAGTCTGGTCTCCTGCTCAACCTCACCGACGACCTCGACCGCGGTCGCCGCCTCCGCTAGCTGGTCCAGCGCCAGCAGCAGGGCGTTCTGGTCACCGACCTCACATCCGAAAGCTACCGAGAGCAATTCGTCCTGGATCGCCTCGAGCGTATCCACCAGCAGGTGGGTTCCACGCACCGTCGGACTCAGATTACTGTCGGTGTACATGCCCCCGGCCGAACCGATGGTGCGCAGGTCCACGTACACCGCCACATCACCGGTACGTTCGATGAGGTCACTCAAATAGAGCAGGGCGTGGGTCTTCCCAGTTCCCCTGCGCCCGTACAGGATCTGATGGTCTGTCGAGTGCAGCATGGCGGAGAACGACCCGGCCGAGACGAACGTCATGGCGAGGGTGCAACGGTCTGCACTCTCCGCGCGTCGGGGAATCCGCATGAGGGCCTGATTGAGGTGTTCCTGCCGATGAAGTCCCATAATAATTAAGGAGGATGGAGCAACGCCCGGTAAGTACAGCATGCTCCACCCCCAATCGTGTGAACCTGGGCAGTGCGGGGAGACCTGGCGGCTCATGCGGTGGTGTCGGGCCCCCGACGTGACCGACGGTGGTTTACGTCGGCAACTACGAGGGCCATATCCTGCGCGGGTGAACATTTCTCCGGGGAACGTCGAGTGGGGGCATCGGTGACGGCGCTGCCCCGCGGGGTGTCGGTCTGGATCACTGCGCTGAGCCTGCTGCTCGCCGCCGGTTGCACGGGCCAGAGCCCCTCGGCTGGCCGGAACCCATGGTCCAGCCGGAGCCCGTCGTCCCGCTCGAATCCCTCGCAGGGCCCGAACCCCTCGGCGGGTCCGAACCAGAACCGCCCGCCCGACTGCAGCCGCACGATCACCCGAGTCGATGACGTCCCAGCGGCCCTGGACGCGGCCTCCCCCGGGAGCACAGTGTGCTTCGCCGGCCACGACCTCGCCGGTGCCGAGGTGACGATGAACCGCTCGGGCACAGCACAGGCGCCGATCAGCCTCCGCTCCGAGGGGGCCACCGTGCGCAGCATCACCATCACCGCGGATCACGTCAGCGTCGAGGGCTTCACGGTCGCCGGCGGCGACGGGATGTTCCTCAAGGGCGCCGACCTGACCATCCGCAACAACGCCGTCCACGACACCCAGCGGGGCGGGATCACCTGCGCGCCGTGCGAAAACTCGATCATCGAGTCCAACACGGTGCAGCATGTCGCGACCGCCGGCATCTGGATCAGCGGGCAGCGGATCGCGGTGCGCCACAATACCGTGAGCGGGACGGTGGCCCGCGATAATGGCGACGCCGACGGCATGCGCTTTTTCGGCAACAGTCACCGGATCACCGACAACACCATCACGGACATCTCCGCGAGAGGCTACGCCAACCCGCCACACCCCGACTGCTTCCAAACCTACGACGACAACAGCCTGCCCACCTTTGACGTCGTGATCACGGGTAACACCTGCCGCAACGTTGACGCGCAATGTCTGATCGCCACCGGCGATCAGCACGGAAACAGCGCCGCCCCGACCGGAGGTCCATCGATCGTCTTCGACGGCAACACCTGCGCGTCCAACGGTGCGCAAGCGGTGAACCTGCGCCGCTGGCCCAACGTCGAGATACGCGACAACAAGATCTCCGGCCCCAATGTGACCCGGGGGATCATCATCATCGACGGCTCAACCGGCTGCGTCGTGATCGGCAATACCACAGCCGGCGACCGACCTACCGTGGACATTGACGACTCCTCCCGGCCAGGTTCCCATGTGGAACACAACAGTCCCAACTGAGGCTGTGCCCACCGCGATGAGGTATCTGATCTGATGACCGATATCGAGCACTACCTGCGCTAGCCCCTCTTGTGGCCAGCTCACGTGCTTTCATCGGCGGACACCGCCGTGGTGAGGACGTTGCGGTGGGTCTGGCGCAGCAGCAGGGCGAGGCTGATGAATCCAATGATGAGGTAGCCGTACCAGGCGTTGGTCACATCCCAGAGAGCATGTAAGACCACGACGAAGAGGAAGACTCCGACCACGCCGGCCAGCGCGCGTGGTCTCCATCGTTGGGCATGGGCCCACCACAGCGCCGCAGCAGCCAGGCCGGTCCAGGCGGCATGCCCGGCCGGGCTGAGTGCCCCTCTTAGCAGGAGCAGGCCCTCGACGTCGGTCAGGTCGCCGCCGGTGGCGAGCAGGGTCACAAACCCGTAGCCCAAGGTCTCCAGGGTGGCAAAGCCCATGCCCACCGCAACTCCGATGAGCAGCCCGTCGGCGAGATTGGCCCGGTACCGGGTGAAGATCAGTATCCCGACCGGCACCAGGAGCTTGGCGGCTTCTTCGATCAGCCCGATGAGCGCTGTCGGAAGCTCGCCCAGCCGTCGTATGGTGTCGAACTCCAGCACGCTGGCGACCGCGGCACCCAGCACCCCACCCAGCAGCGCGCAGCTCAACAGAACGCTCAGCGGCAGGTCATGGGTCGGGTTTCGACCATCGATGTAGACCACGAAGGACACCGGAACCAGCAGCGACCCCAGCACCAGCAGCGAGGGCACCAGCGTCGGATTTCCGCTGATCACCAGGGCCCGCTGGACTGCGATGAACAGCCCAATCCCCACCAGCAGCACTGGCAACCACGCCCACCGCCGCGCCCGGGCCGGACGCGGCCGGTCCCCCGCGCGTATCTCGAACCGCTGGGTGCTCATTGCACACCTTCTACCCCCTTGGCCAGGTCCGGTCACCCGCACGGCACACAATCATCCGAGCGAGGGGCGAGCGCCCCGCGCCGCTGGCATAATGAACCGATTGAGACTAGTGTCCGAGAGGGCCGACTACTTTTCGTGCGCACGGCATCCCAGCCCGCGTCGTTCTCGGCCGCACCACGACACCGGCTGCCGTCCACGCCGGGACAGGAATGCCGGCATGACGTCGGTTCTCACCACCAACCCAGATCGCGTCGAGGTGCACAGCGTGACTGCCCGCGATCACTCGGCACGCCTGAGCCTGAAGCCGAGGAGTTCCGCCAGTGGTGCTCTCGATCAGGGTGCTCTCGACGGTGCGTGGTGGCCACGGTTGACAGATCCCGCCATCGAGCTCGTCGCGCTGATTGAGGCAGTCGGAGCCCAGCGAGCCCCGGTCCGCCGGATCGCGCTGAACATGTCCGGATGGGACAGCGCTCCTCGCCGAATCCGGCTCGACAGCGGCCGAAAGGTTGCCGTGGACTGGTTCCAGACCTCGGGTGTCCACCTGGTCCGGACCCTCGGCACCGATGATCGGCGGATCGATCTGCTCATCATCCCTGCCGACACCACGCCAGCCACCGCGCACCGCGCGCTCACGATGGCTACCGACGGCCACGATCCTGACATCAACTGACGCCGCAAGAGCCCGGCCAACCCCGGCGACACACGTGCGGACTCGACATGATCACTGACATCAAGAGTGGCCCAGCTGCCGAGGATCTCGCCGACGGTGAGATCGAGGTCGAGGAGATCACCGTGGACACCGAGCTCACCGTCTCGGCCGATCCGGTACGCGCGTATCTCAAGCAGATCGGCAAAATCGCCCTGCTCAACGCCGAGGAGGAGGTGGAGCTCGCCAAGCGCATCGAGGCCGGGCTCTATGCCGCCGAGCGGGTGCACAGGTCCCAGGACGCGACCCACAAACTCTCCCCGCAACTGCGCCGGGACCTGCGCTGGATCGTCCGCGACGGCGAGCGCGCCAAAAACCACCTGCTGGAGGCCAACCTTCGCCTTGTCGTGTCACTGGCCAAGCGCTACACCGGCCGCGGCATGGCGTTCCTGGACCTGATCCAGGAGGGCAACCTGGGCTTGATCCGCGCGGTGGAGAAGTTCGACTACACCAAGGGCTACAAGTTCTCCACCTACGCCACCTGGTGGCTCCGGCAAGCCATCACCCGAGCGATGGCCAGCCAGGCCCGTACCATCCGGATTCCGGCGCATATGGTCGAGGTGATCAACAAGCTGGGTCGGATCCAGCGCGAGCTGCTCCAGGACCTGGGCCGCGAGCCCACCCCGGAAGAGCTGGCCAAGGAGCTGGGCATCACCCCAGAGAAGGTGCTGGAGATCCAGCAGTGCGCCCGGGAACCCCTCTCGCTGGACCAGACCATCGGCGACGAGGGTAACTCCCAGCTCGGCGACTTCATCGAGGACTCCGAGGCCGTGGTCGCGGTAGACGCGGTCTCGTTCACGCTGCTGCAGGACCAGCTGCGGTCCGTGCTGGCCACGCTCTCGGAGCGGGAGGCCGGTGTGGTGCGACTGCGATTCGGACTCACCGATGGCCAACCCCGCACGCTCGATGAGATCGGGCAGGTCTACGGAGTCACCCGAGAGCGCATCCGCCAGATCGAGTCCAAGACGATGTCCACGCTGCGCCACTCCTCTCGCTCCCAGTCCCTACGCGACTACCTCGACTGACCAATGCGATGAGATCGATGATTAGTTGTCCACACGCCGTGGGCCCTGGCCGCCGACACCGAGGCGGTTACGCAAGCTGTCCAGCTCCCACACCTGCCGCCGAGCTCGCCGGTCCAGGGCGATCACCAGATCCCGGGCGATCGGGTCATTACGGATTCGGGCGGGCGCGATCCGATCGGCTGCGTCTAAGTGGCGAATCGCCTCGGTGTCGCGTGCACCACCCTCTTGTGCCAGCACTCGGGCGAAATCGAAGTACAGCGAGGACGACCGCTCCCGGCTACCCAGCGCGTCAATGCCAATCAGAGCCGCTGTAGCTTCCTCATATGCATTGGCGCCTTCGGTGAGCTCCACCCCGATCGACACTCGCCATGCTGCGACATTGGTTGGCCCGAAGTGCTGCCGCATCCCATTGCGCTCGCCCACCCTGTCTGCGATGTACATTGCTTCGTCCAGGTGTGCATGCGCTTCATCGGCGCGTTGCTGCCGTGCCGCGGTTCGGGCCTGTTGAAGGTGCATCATGCCAACTATCTCCGCCGGTAACGTGTCCGCAGCAGAAAAGTGCACCGCTGGTGTCAGGTTGTCGATCCCTTCGGACAGCACCGTATGCGCTCGGGTATGTGCGCCCACGCTCGTGAGTTCAAGAGCCCAATACCAGCGAGCGAACCCCACGAGCCCGGGGTTGTCGTGCTGTTGCGCCAGGTCATAACCGCGCTGTGCCGCGATGGTCGCCAGGTCGATGTTGCCTGCGCGACTAGACACCACACCGGCCACGAAACACGCGGTGACGGCAGCGGTGAACGCTTGATCCCGCTCGGCCGGGGTCCCGGTGAAGGCGATGGCCTGCGATTCGGCGAGCAGACTGCCCACGTCGTGACCCGCTAGCAAGTAATGCGCCTGGCTACAGTGCTCATTGGCCTTATCAGCCAAACTCGCCAACACTTCCAGTGGGCGCGGCGCGGCGTCGGGCACATCGTCGGGGCCGACGTCGTTGAGCGCCAGACTGATGCCGGGCAGCGCCGCTCTCCCCTCAACGGTCGCCCGGTCCAGCGGCGCATACGGCTGGCCGGTCAGATCAGCCACCGAGCATCCCAGGGCAGCGGCGAGACCCTCGATCAAGCCCCGCCGGTTGAACCCGCGCTGACCCAACTCCAACATCGACAAGTAGGTCTTGGTGATACCAGCGAGTCCAGCCACCACGTCCAGGCTCAACCCGCGACGACGGCGGATCATGCGAGCGCGCGCACCAATCGTCCGCGCGTCGTCGTCAGCGTCCACGAAAACCCTCTCCCTCTTTGCCCGAACCCCCTTCCGATGCCCCGGGGAGCTACCTCGGCAAGGAGGTAGCGAGCAGGCTACGCGGCACACCCCTGGTGGCGAGAACGGGCGGTGGTCGCGGCTGAGTGGGTCGCGTTCACCGCTGAAGTATGTGCCGGCGAGTTCGATTGATCGAGAACACCGGAACGGCCCCGCGCCCGCGCACTGGGCGGAACCGTTCCGCCGCGCTGATGGTGGACACTGGGCAGCATGGATCGCGACGGCACAATCAAGCTGCTGAGCGCGAGCCTGGCCGGTACCCCACGGTCGCTACCAACTCGACTATCACCCTCGCGGTGAGCGTGTGGCGAAGTTCCGCACGGGTTCACATGCCATTCAGTCGCTCGTCATGCGCGACTACCTGTACTGAGCCTAAACCCGCTCTGGGTTTCGTGACCAGGTCTTTACCCGATCTGAGGGGCAAGACGAGACAGACACGGCCGGGGTACGGGTGTTCCTGGACTGGTGCGCCGCGCAGGGCGCCCCTGCGGTGGCAGCGACTCCTGGCCGGTCGGTGACCGGCCAGGAGTTGACCGCGGGGGGCGGCGCACCTCAGCGGCGAACGTGGGGCACCCCGCAGCGTTCGAGTCGGGGTAGTGCCGCGCACCGCAGCGGCTAGGACATGCCGGTCCTTCTCATGGTTGGTCATGCCGTCAATCAGCGTCTCGTAGCCAGTGACCTCGGCGTCCGGGAACGCCGCGCGCAACGTCAGAGACATGATCATCCACTTCGGGCGTGGCCGCCGTTGACGGATGCGACACCCTCGGTCACGATTGTCGAGCAAGGTTCGCGAAGTTGCTCACAAGGAGGCACAATGTGCGCACGGTTCCTCGGTAAAGATCCCGAATCGCACATCGAGAACTCACCCACCCTGTTCACCACCGACCGGACGGACAGGGTCACCTACATCGCCCAGGGCTGGAAGGTGACCGATCCCCAGGTGCTTGCCGACATCGGGCCGGTACCCGACCACGAGACCCTGATCGAGATCCCCGAAGATGTCCTGAAGTTCTACGCACGTCGCTACCAGCAGAAAGACGAAGACCGCTGACCCAGCTCATCAAGCCCGGCCCCGACTTCAGGCAGTTCTTCCAAGCCTTCGAGCACACGGCGTTCCGCCTTGAGGTACGGGATTGGTACGACGCTCCGTACGAGAACGAGTCGGTACGGAAGTTCCTCGCCGGTGAGCCGGACGACCTGGAGTGGTCAAATAGTTGGCTTCAACTGGTACGCGAGGGGCGAGCCAAAGGACGCTCGTTTTCTCGCGTACGGATCGTAAGTATTCCTCTGTCCGACTACAGCCGCTTCGGTTTGTGGGCTTCTCGACTCACCGTCGAGGCAGGTGAGGACATTCGCTATATCGCCCGAGACAAGGCAGCTGACCTACCAAACCACGACTACTGGATGTTCGACTCACGCACGGTGGTGCGAATGCACTTCGATGACAAGTCCG
The DNA here is from genome assembly GCA_963822695.1 of uncultured Actinomycetota bacterium. Classification (GTDB taxonomy): domain Bacteria; phylum Actinomycetota; class Actinomycetes; order Mycobacteriales; family Pseudonocardiaceae. The sequence continues at coordinate 4,949 of CAWGJH010000002.1, read as the reverse complement.
CCTTCCTTGGCGGTGAACTCATCGATGATCCAGCCGAGGTAGTGCAGCACAACTACTGGCGCGATGCCGCCTGGCATAGAGCAGTACGACGAGGCAACTTTGCCACGGAATAAAGCGACGGATGTCTCTAACGTTCACGAGGCACGCACCGCTCTCGGCAACCGACTCCGCGAGCTCCGCAAGCAAGCCGACCTATCCGGCAGAGAGCTCGCGGAATCGTTGTCATGGCAAGCATCGAAAATATCTAAGATCGAAAACGGTCGGCAGACACCAAGCGATGACGACATACGATCTTGGACGCGCGCAACCACCAGCGAGAGCGAGACTGCTGGACTGCTCGCTTCTCTCCACACTCTCGAAGTCCAACACGCCGAGTGGCAGCGAGTGCTTCGTACCGGAATCCAGCCGCGTCAGAACGCGCTGGCCGAACTGGATCAGAAGACTCGGCTCTTCCGAGTCTTCGAGGCAACCGTCATTCCTGGACTGCTCCAGACGTCCGAGTACGCTCGCTCCCGTTTCGCTGAGGGCATTCGAATTCTCAAGTTGCCCAATGAGATCAACGAGGCAGTAGAAGGGCGCATGAAGCGTCAGGACATCTTCTACCGCCCGGACAAGCGGTTCCACTTCGTTCTTACCGAGGCTGCGCTGCGTTTTCGCATGTGTTCGCCTGAAGTCATGCTCGGCCAGCTCGACCGGCTCATATCCCTCTCGGCACTACCCAACGTGCGGCTCGGCATCATCGGCTTCGAGACCCAGTACACCGCGTCCCCCTGGCATGGCTTCTGGCTCTACGACGATGAGAAGGTGTTGGTCGAGACCTTCTCCGCAGGGCTGAACCTCGCCCAGCCTCAGGAGATCGAGCTGTACAGCACGGTCTTCAACGAACTGGCGGCCGTCGCCAGCTACGGCCGCTCAGCTCGGGCGATTATTACACGCGTCATAGACGATCTTGCGCCATACCTGCCCGACGGTAGCGACTGATTCCTTCGCGCCTAACCGCCTTGCTTCGTTGTGAGCAATTCCGAGCAACTTGCTGTGCGGGCCAGTAGTCGCCTGCTTACTCTCCACAAGCATCACACCCGGCTGACCTCGGAGAAGAACTACATGACCACCTTCGTCCCCCTGCTAAGCAAGGACCAGATAGACAGCTTGCCCGAACGTGCCCGTGAGGTAGTGGAGTACCGCAAAAGCGGCCTGAGCCTGAACCATATCCAGGGATGCTCACTCGGATGCGCCTACTGCATCAGACACACCTACGGCTTGTGGGACCAGGACCAGCCCGCCGCACTCATGTCGGACGCCGAGGCTGTTGAGGAGCTGGTGAACCACCGCTATTTCCAGCCGCACGTCACGCCCGTGCAGCTCTTCAACCGCGCGACCGATCCCTTCTTGCCGAAGGTGCGACCGCACACCTTCGCCGTACTCGAAGACCTTGCCGAGCGGGAGCTGACGAATCACGTCCTGGTCATCACCCGGCACCAGATGAAGCCGTATGACATCGACCGGATTAACCAACTCCGGCACGTCAAGGTGACGCTGCTCTTCACTTACTCCGGCATCGACAACAAGGACATCGAGCCTTACCCATCACACGTCGCGGCCGACTCGCTGAAGCTCATGAGCGCGCCCGAGCTGCGGAAGTACCGGACCGTCTTGTACTGGCGCCCGCTCGTACCTGGTCTCAACGACACAGACGAGCACCTGGCCGCCGCGCACGAGCTGAGCAAGCACGCCGACGCCACTGTGTTCACCGGCTTGTTCTACCGCGACCAGATCGCGGAGTACTACAAGGCGAACGGCTTGCCCGAGCCCTACGACGACACGGCGCGTCGGAAAATCATGCCCGAGACGCTTGAACGGCGCGTGCTCGAAGTCTTCTTGAACTCAACGGCTTTGTTCCGGAAGACCTCGTGCGCGGTGTCCTCTGCGCATGGTCTGCCGGACTACAATGGTCACTATGGCGTCCGTGAACTCTGCGACATCTGCCCGCTGAGTCAGCTCGAACTCTGCGCAGGCGCGCACCGGGTGCCGACTGTCGAGCAGGTACACGATGTCGCCCGCGTGTTGCCCGAGGCCGACACCCTCGAGGTCGTAGACATCGGTGAACGGGCGGCCGTCGTGTCCGGCCTGGTGACCGAGCAGCCGCGCTACTTCCTGCAACACGCGCTCGGCTTCCAGGTTCACGACGTGCACCATCCGCACCACGCGAACCGGCACGGTCGTGCCGACATTGGATGGAAGGGCACCGCAACATGACTGACTGGACGAGCCTCAAATACGTCGTCGTTGACGTCGAGGGCAACGGCCAGCAGCCACCCGACCTCGTGGAGCTAGCCGTGGTGCCGGTAGTTGCCGGCACCATCGGTGAGCCGACCAGCTGGCTGGTCAAGCCAGACGAGCCGATCACCCCATTTGCTCGCAGGATTCACGGCATCACCAACGAGCAGGTGGCAGACGCCCCACTCTTCGCGGACATCAAGGACGAGGTGCTGGCCGCTCTTGACGGTGCGGTCCTGGTCGCCCACAACGCGCACGTTGACGTTGGTGTCCTTCAGCGCAAGCTCGATGACTGGGAGTGCCCCGAGGTCTTCGACACGCTCAAGCTGGCTCGTCGCCTGCTGCCCAAGCAGAGCAGCTACAGGCTCGGCACCTTGGTCGAGAACTTCGTCCTCGACCAAGGCATCCCCGAAGGACTCGCGCCACACCGAGCCACCTACGACGCGCTGGTGGCAGCTCGGTTGTTCATCCAGCTCACCCAGGACCACGGCACCACGCGCTCGCTCGAAGAACTTCGCAGCCAACCGCCAGGGGGAGGCGAGGATGATGAGCTGTCCCTCTTCTAGCTACGAGCGTGGCCGGTTCGTCAGCATCGACGGGCCGAGCGGCAAGGGTGTGAGGCAGCGTACCCAGCGGTAGATCGTGACGTGAGGTGCGCGATACCGACGGGGGCGAAGATCAGTTCTCCTGGTGCTGGAGATGGGTATGATACAGAGGGCTCGTCCGGCGTGACACCGAGCATGTTGTCCGGCTGGGAGCGGGGCTTGCACATCACCAGCATCCGCTACCGGAAACTGTTGTCCGACTACTTCGCCCAGCCCCCGGAAGTGCTGTTCGCCCACCAGGATCAGCAGCTCACCTCCGCCTCGGAGACACTGCGGCTGTTGGTCGGCCACCACGACCTGCGCGAGGCGATGACCGAGGTCGTCGGCGATGCGCGGGAGTATCTGGCGGTCGTGGGCTCCCGGTCCCGCGACGCGGTGTATCTGGAGGCGATCGAGGCCGTGCTGGTGCAGCGGCCTGAGCTGGTGCACTACCGGGTGCTGTTCGGCCCGCCTCGCCACCAGGTGCTCAAGGACCACCTGCTGCGCCTGGTGAAGATCCGTGACCTGCGCGACCGCAGCCTGGGGTTGAAGACCCTGCACATCGGCATCATCGACGACGACCCCGGCGCACCGGAGCGGTTTTTCTGCGCATCGGAGTCCACCGCAGTCGTGCCGATCCCGTCGCTGACCTCGTCCGAGGCGTTCGACTCCGGGGTGCTGTTTGAGGCGGGCGTGGCCGAACGGTTGATCGACCACGCCCGACAGTGCTACGCCGGAGCCCGCAAGGTGGAGACCGACCAAGTCCTGCGTGACCTGCCGACAGTGCGAAGCTAGAGGTCCGACAGATGCCCAGTGCTGATTCTGGGCGGAGGGAGGTGACGGTCATGAATGCGATCAACCACGGCGGTGAGCACGATGTGCTGGCCGCCGCCAAGGAAGACCACGAATCGGTGGTCGAGCTGGCCCGCGACCTGGTCACCATCCCCAGCCGGGGCGGCGTCGACCCCTACGACCCGGTACTCGACAGGCTCAGTGCCTGGCTGGCGCACCGCGACCTGCCCGCAACGGTGCTCAAGGACTCCACCGGCGCCACGGTCGGACTGACCTGCGAAATCTACGGGTCGCGGTCTGGTCCCCGCTGGGTGCTCGACGCCTGCCTGGACACCGCGCCCTTCGGCGATGAGCACGCCTGGACCCATCCGCCGACCTCGGCGATCATCCAGGACGGCTGGCTCTGGGGACGCGGCAGCGCCGACTCCAAGTCCGGCGCCGCGATCTTCTGCCACATCGCCGCCCGCCTGGCAGCCATCGCGGACCAACTGCACGGCAGTCTCGTGCTCCTGTTCGACGTTGACGAGCACACCGGCGGCTTCGGCGGAGCCAAACGCTATTTCGAAGGACTCGACGCACCCGACGACGTGGCCGGGGTGATGATCGGCTACCCCGGGATGGACAAGCTCGTCGTCGGTGGACGCGGCGTGCACCGCGCCAAGCTGCACGTGCACGGGGTGGCCTCGCACTCCGGCAGCAGCAAGGTCACCCCCAGCGCCATCGAGAAGGCCGCCCACCTGATCGGCGTGCTCTCCACCGCCGAGCTCCCTGACGGAGCCGGCCCCGAGTTCCCGCTGCCGGGCAAGCTTACCGTCACCGCCATCGAGGGCGGCCAGGGCTACTCGGTCACGCCGGATCTGTGCAGCCTCAACGTTGACATCCGCATCACGCCCACCTTCGATGACGAAGCCGCCGCCCGCCTGCTCGAACGCCTCGTCACCGGAGTCGACGATGCCTGGCCGGGCACCCGGCCGACGCTCATCCAGGTCGATACCCGCTGGCCCCCCTACGCACTCGCCGAGGACTCCCGGCTGCGCATCGCCCTGCTCGACGCCGCCAAGACGGCCGGGGTCACGGTGGAAGCCAAGATCGCCGGCCCGTCCAACATCGGCAACTATCTCGCCGGCCTCGGCATCCCCGCCACTGCGGGCTTCGGCGTCAGCTACATCGGCCTACACGGAACCGACGAGCGCGCCCGCCTGGACACCATTCCCCCTGTGCAAACCACCTACCACAACGCGGTGCTACGCCTGATGTCGTGCCATTGGTCACCAGTAAACAATGTGGTGAGATCGA
>CAWGJH010000001.1:0-130177 GCA_963822695.1 uncultured Actinomycetota bacterium | reverse complement strand
TTGGTGGAGCTGACGGGATTCGAACCCGTGACCCCCGCACTGCCAGTGCGGTGCGCTACCAGCTGCGCTACAGCCCCAAAGCGATCACCGCAGCTCGGCTGCGGCGCGTAGGTGACCTTACACGAGGCCGGCGATGGTCCCTGGCCGGGACCCGGTCAGCGTCGGGCGCCGCTGAGCGCCTGGTCCAACCAGCCCTCGTCATTGATGTCGATGAGCGCGCCGTTCACCACAACGCTCGGAGTGCCGAACCGGTGATCGGATCGCAGGCCGCCGACGTAGCGACTGGCGTTGTCGGTGGCGGTGGCGACGCGCCGCTGCGCACCGGCCTGCACACAGCGCGCGAAGCCGTCGCTGGCGCCCAGGGAACGGCCGAGCTGCTGGAGCTGAGCACTGGTCCACCCCTGACCGCCCTCAGGCGGCTGGGCGGCGAACAGGCTGTCGTGGAAGCGGGGGAAGATACCGGCCTGCGTGGCGCAGAAGGTGGCGCCGGCGGCCAGCGTGGAGTACCCGGGCGGGACCGAGAGGTCATCAAGGATGGCGACCGGGTGGTACACCACCTTGGCCTTGCCGTCGGCGGCAGCTTGCGCGAGCCGCTGATGGTAGAGCTTTTCGAACTGCCCGCAGATCGGGCACATGGAGTCCTCGTAGACGTCGATGGTCACCGGAGCCTGGGGACTTCCGGTCACGATGGTGTCGCCCTGCGCGACCACCCGGTACTGCACCCCGGCAGCGGCGACGGGGATCCCCCCCGGGAGAGCACCCGCCTTGTTGTGGTTCTGTAGCCATAGTCCACACCCGACGACAACGGCGAGCACCACGACAATGGCGACCCCCGCGATCACCCCGCGGCTGCCTCCGCCGCTCCCGCGGGCCGCCGTCACCGCCTGCGCGGCCTGGCGCCTGCGCTTGTCCTGGGCCCGCTCGGTACCGCCCACTACACGTCCTTTCCTGTTCCTGTGACTGGATTCCCGACTGTGCCCCCCGCTACGCCCGGATCCGCGCGCAGCCACCCGTCAACGCTCAGCGCGGTCCGGGGCAGCACCAGCAGCCACAGCGCCAGCAGCAGCGTGCCGACGTCGCGGGCCAGCTCCTGCGGGTAGCGCGTGCTGCCCTTGGCTACCGCTCCACCACCGCCGAAGCAGCCGCAATCGATGGACAGTCCGCGTGCCCAGGCCTGAACCACCGCGGTCATCAGCACCAGCAGCAGTACCACCGAAGCGACGGCGACCCACCGGGTGAACGCGCCCGCCACCAGCAGGGTTCCCAGTACGAGTTCCACCAGCGGCAACGTCGTGGCGACCGGACCGACCAGGCCCGGCGGCAGCAGCTCGTAGGCGCGCACCGCGATCCGGGTCTGCGCCGGGTCAACGGCCTTGAGCGCCCCGGAGAACAGAAACACCGTGGCCAACCCCAGTCGCGCCACGGTGCCCAGCCCATCGGCGACGGGGCGAGACAGACGAAGCACCCGAGCAGACTAGTCAGTCGCTCGGAAACCAGGTGAGGCTGCCCGTGGCAAGGGGAACCTGAGTGCTGGCGTGACCCGGTGCGGTTCGTACCGTGATAACGAGGACGTCGCTGAGGTGCGGTGATGAGTGATGGGCATCGAGCCAGGTGATGAGATCGGGCACGTCCACCAAGACGTATCCGGAGGGTGGCTCCGACCGGCCGTGTTCGGCGCGATGGACGGTCTGGGGACCAACATCGCGCTGATCGCGGGAGTGAGCGGCAGCGGGGCCGGTGCCCACCTGATCGTGCTGACCGGGATGGCCGGGCTAGTGGCGGGTGCGTTCTCGATGGCGCTGGGGGAATACGCGTCGGTGGAGACACAGAACGACTCGGTGCGCGCCGAGGTCCAGGTCGAACGCGACGAGCTGAGCCGGCATCCGAGGGCGGAGCAGGCCGAGTTGGTCGCCTCCTTCGTGCGGATGGGCCTGACCCGCGAGACCGCGCGGCTGGTGGCCAAGGAGGTGCACGCCAACCCGTCGCTGGCTCTCCGGGTGCACCTCAACCAGGAGCTCGGCGTGAACCCCGACGATCAGCCCTCCCCGTGGGTGGCCGCCGGGTCGTCGTTCGTCTGCTTCGCGATCGGCGCGCTGGTCCCGCTGATCCCGTACCTGCTCGGCTTCGCCTCGCTGATCATGGGTCTCGTCGCCGGCGCCGGTGGGCTGTTCCTGGCTGGGGCACTCGCGGCCCGGTTCACCACCCGCTCGTGGTGGCACAACGGGCTGCGCCAAGTGGGGTTCGGCATGATCGCCGCAGTAGCGACCTACCTGGTCGGCGCACTGATCGGGGTCGGCGCGGGCTGAGTGTCCTTAGCTGGGGCCGCCCGCCCGTTTCCCACATACCGGCCACGCACCGATTCCCTGCGAGCGCAGGACACGCTCGGCGACGGCAATCTGCTGTTCCCGAGTGGCATTGACGGGGTTACCCGCACCGCCGTGAGCACGCCACGTCAACAGCGTGAACTGCAGCCCACCGTAGAAGCCATTTCCGGTGTTGATGGACCAGTTCCCGCCAGACTCGCATTGCGCGATCGCATCCCAGTTCACGCCCGACCCGGCGGCTGCGGTGCCCGCAAGAAGACCACTCGTGACCACCGGGATACAGGCTGCGACGACGACACCGATCAGTCGGCGTTGGGTGGGGGATCGGTGCTTAACTCGGGACATGTGAACTCGGTTTCCCGGCCGCCTCAAAGGCGCCGACTGAGCGAGGGAAGGTTGCGCGAGAATTTCCCCATCACGGGCGTTAAAACAGAAGACCTGGACAGCCTTAAAGCGCCGACCGGTCGCTTTGACTCGACGTGCGGCGCTACGCTCTTGATACCGTTAAGAAACGTTTAAACAGGCGTCAGTCAGCAATCTTCACAGTGCAATTATTTGACTGGCAACAGGCGCGTGGCTCTAGCGAGAATCGCAACTGTTAACAGTTGCTCCGCTTCGCTGCGTCAATGCTCTTGATAGCGGTTAGCGACATGTTCCTTATTCACAGTAAGCTCGCTGGCGGACAGGTCGCGAATACCTACGACCAAGAAGAGACAGAGAACCTGCACCACCTCAAGAACCTGTACTGAACCAAGGAGCGCCGGATGGCTTTCAGCGAGACGTAGTTTCAGGCCGTGGTTGACAAGATGAACTCCGGGTTGTCCGATCTCTCCGACAAGGTCGGGGAACTGCTCAAGGGTGTGGCGGCACCGGTCTACTTCTTCACGTACGCCCTCGGCTGGGAGGACATCCGAGGGTTCGCGAGCGGGGTGAGCGGTGAGCTCAACCCGGCGGTGCTCCCCGCAGGCAAGCGCTGGAAGGGGGCGGCGGCCGACGGCCCGCCTGGTCACCTCCCCGCACACGCCGCGACCAGGGCGGCGAACAACCGGTCGTCGGCAGGGTCCTGTTCCGGGTGCCACTGCACGCCGAGCACGAAAGTGCGTCCTGGTAGCTCGACCGCCTCGACCGTGCCGTCCGGCGCCCACCCGACGACATCGAGATCCTCCGCCACCCGGCCCAGCGCCTGATGGTGTTGGCAGAGCACCCGCGCGCCGGTTCCGAGGATCATCGCGACCCGGCTCCCGGCAGCCAGTCGCACCTGGACCGGACCGAACACACCGGGCTGTGGCCGATGCCCCTGATGACCGAGCACGTCGGGCAGGTGCTGGGTCAACGAGCCGCCAAGTGCGACGTTGAGCAGCTGCATACCGCGGCACACCGCGAGCATCGGCAGGTCGCGGTCCAGTGCGGCGCGAAGCAGGACCAGCTCGAAGGCGTCGCGCGCCGGCCGCACGTCACCGTTGGCCCGGTGCGCCACCTCGCCGTACGCGGCGGCGTCGACGTCACCGCCGCCGGAGAGCACCACGCCGTCCAGCGCGCCGACCACCGCGTCCGCCGCACCGTCCACGGGCGGTAGCAGCACTGGGACACCGCCCGATCGGATGACGGCGTCGACATAAGTACTCGGCAGCAGCGAGACCTCGACGTCCCACGCCAGGTACCGCACCTGTTCGGTGTAGGCGGTCAGCCCGATCACCGGCCGTCCCTGCCGTGGGGCCATGGCGACCTCCTTCCCTGCCTCCTTGCCCACCGTCGCCGTGTCTCAGCATGGCAGTCGGCGACCACCGTCGGAATCTATACATACGTTTGTCTAGGTCGTAGTATCGTCGCTTGCAGGGCTCGACAGCGGGAGGTCGCGATGGCGCTACGACGCAGGATCCGGTGGGTGGTGCGGCACTGGATAGTCAGGTGGACGGTGCGGCGCCAGATGCGCGCCGGTGATCTGGGAGCGCGGCTGATGATCGACCCCACGATCCGCGAGAACCCCTTCCCGTACTACGACAAGCTGCATGCGCAGGGCCGGCTCGTCCGCACCGGCCTGGCGCTGATCTCGGCGCACCACGATGTCTGCCTAGCCATCCTGCGCAGCCCGGACTTCGGCCAGATGCGCTTGAATCGGGTACCCGGGATTCTCCGGCTGGGCATGAAGCTCGGTGGCCGCCCGGTGCTGACGCCGATCGAGCCCCCATCCATGCTGGTGGTGGACCCACCCGATCACACTCGCTACCGCAAGCTGGTCACCCGGGCGTTCAGCGCGCGGGTCATCGCCGCCCTGCGCCCCCGCATCGAGGAGATTGCCGAGGAACTGCTCGACGAGATCGCACAGTCGATTCCGACGACGCGCGATACGAGTAGCCCGACGGTGGATCTGGTGGCGCGTTACGCCAGCCTGCTGCCAGCCACCGTGATCGCCGAGATACTCGGCGCACCGGTCGCGATGCGTCGCCAGTTCCTTGCCTGGGGGGCTGGCGCGTCATTGTCGCTGGACATCGGATTGAGTTACCGCAACTTCCGCCGCTCCGAGCTCGACATCACCGCGCTGCACCGCTGGATGCTCGGCCACTTCGCCGAGGTCCGCCGCGCCCCCCGGGACGACGTCCTCAGCGCCCTGGTGACCGCGCACGATCAAGGCGATCAGCTGACCCTCGACGAGTTGAGCAGTATCGCGATGCTGCTGCTCGCCGCAGGTTTCGAGACCACCGTCAACCTTCTGGGCAACGGCGCCGTCCTGCTGATGCGCCACCCCGACCAACTGGATGTGCTGCGCGCGCAACCGCAGCGGTGGGCCGGCGCCGTGGAGGAGATCCTTCGCTACGAGTCCCCCGTGCAGCGCACCGGCCGCCTCGCGCTGCGGGACACCGAGGTGGCCGGGCGCCAGGTCAAGGCGGGCTCGTTCGTCGTCCTGCTGCTGGGCGGCGCGAACCGCGATCCCGCGGTCTTCCCGGACCCCCACCGGTTCGATGTCCAACGACCCGAGGCAGACCAGAACCTGGCATTCTCCAGTGGCATCCACTACTGCATCGGCGCCGCCCTGGCCCGCCTAGAGGGCGAGGTCGGGCTGCAGGCACTGTTCCGCCGGTTCCCCGATCTCGCCCTCGCAGACGCCCCACACCGGCGCCCCACCCGCGTCCTGCGCGGCTACGACGCGATCCCGGTTCGGCTGACCAGTCCCGCGCCGAGAGCCACGTCGGCCTCAACCTCAAAGGAATACGGATGATGGCAGTGCCCGGCGCCCGGATTCTGGAGGTCACCAGAGGAACCGGCTCCGCTGGGCAGACCCGTTCCTGTCTTGATCCGGCGCGCAGGTACGTCAGCGATGCGATCGCTCTGGCCAAAGACCAGAAAATACCTCCCGAGGTCCGGGTGAGGGTGCTTCCTGGGCTCTTCCGCCGGTGCGAACATTGACCGCGCCACTATGCGTTCACAGCTCGTCGTAATTCGAGTATTTTACGGCGACCAGGTCGCCAACACAGCGAATATCGCGTGGATTGGACTCAGCAACGCCTGTCACCACCATGCGTATGAACTGACGCCGACCGTCGAGGAAGTTCGCCACTGGCTCGGCCTCGTCGCGCTGACCCGCATTGCTAATAAGGTCCGGAGTACCTGATCGTCGCGGACGACGATTACAATATGTGCACATCAACAAGGTGATAGTCGACCATCGGCGCTGGTATCCTCGCAAGTCGCATTGCCTGGCGGCTGAATAGTTACGCGAGGTCGTCGAACTCGCCTGCCTTGACGCCCTTGATCCAGGCGTCCATCTCAGCGCGGGTGAAGAACACGACGCCAGCCTGCGGGTGGTTGCTGTTACGGACCGCGATGCTGCCATCCACTAGTGGCGCGGCCTCGACACAGGAACCCTGGTCACCGCTGAAGCTGGACTTGCGCCAAGGCGCGGTGTCCAGGTCAGGCACAGCGTCCGGACGGCGGGGGTTGGTCATGAGTACTCCTCTGCAACGTCTCGGATCATTGTCACCGAGTCGTCTGGCGACAGGGCGAGGACGCAAGTGTGTTCGAAGGCTACGGTATGTGCCTCGATCTCGTGAGGTTCTTCGAGGTAGAGCGCTCCGGCACGCTGTTCAATGTACGCGACGCCCGGATCGGTAGGCCACGGGAAGTCGAGGATCTGGAAGCGGCCGGTCATGCCGGGATGCGCGCCGTGGGCGTAGGGCACGACCTGCACGGTGATCTTCGGATGGCGTGTCATGGCGGCGAGATGCAGCAGTTGATCTTTCATCACGGTGGGACTGCCTACGATGCGACGCAGGGCGGCTTCGTCCAGAACCACCCACAGCCGCAGCGGATCAGGCTCGCGGTGCAGCACCGCTTGCCGTGCCACCCGCAGCTCGACGTGGCGGGCGATCTCCGGTTCGGCTCGCTCGGCGGTGCCTCGCCGGGCGACGGCCTCGGCGTAGTCCTTCGTCTGCAACAAACCGGGAATGAGCTGAGCTTCGTAGACACGGATCTGCGATGCGCCCTGTTCCAGGCCGACGAACAGGGAGAACCAACTCGGCAGGGTGTTGGCGTCATAGCGTTCCCACCAGCCCTTCTGGCGCGAGTTCTTGGCGGCTTGGAGATACAGCGGCCACCGCTGCTGGGGCACGTTGTACAGCGGGAGCAGGACCTCGTCGAGATCACGCACGACGACCGGTCGCTCGGCGGTCTCGTAGTAGGACACCTTGCCCACCGTGCACCGCAGGGCCTTGGCCACATCCTTCTGATCGAGCCCCGCCTCTCGCCGCAGGCGCGCGAGCTCGAACGCCAGCCAACGCCGCCACACCGTGGGGCTTGACGCCTCGGTCACCACTGCCTCCTGAGCTCTCGCCACGCGCAGCCGACAGTCTGCCCCGGCGCGCCAACCGCGCCTCGAACGACCAGTGATCCGCAAGAAGACACACCGAGACCACCCGATCGGAGCCTAGCGTGATGTAGAATACAAATTTACTATCTACCAATCTATTCCACCACTGGTCAGGACCCCTTACGCAGGGATATGAGGTAGCGATGATTGAGACGCCGGTACAGGCAGAAGGTTCGTGCCACGACGAGCATGACGAGACGCCAGGGGAGAGCATCTGGCCGAGCACACCGCTGTGTGACGAGGCGGAGTTCAACCAGATGGTGGACGAGATGGTGGCCGATGAGGCACCTCGCCTGTTCGCCGTGGTGCAGGAGTACGGCGAGCGGGTGGACGGCCGAATCGCGGCGTGGGGCATGGCCTTCGACGACCACGCCGAGATCATCAGCGTTGACGATGGCACCAGCGTCAGCCTGAGCTCACCAGAACGCGCGGCATATGGCTTCAACCACCGCCCGAACATCACCGCCCGCGTGGTGTGGGTCAACCCCGACGCGGCCACTCCACCCGACGAGATCGAAAATGGAGTCGCGGACTCTGCCGCCGGCACGAGGTCCTCAGCGACTCACTGCCTGTCCTCGCCGACTACCGCAACTGGCGGAGGGCGGAACGCATCTGCCGGCGCACCTCCTGGTATGTCGCCGTCGGCACCACTACTCGGCTGTTGTGGTGGACCCAACGCTGCAGAAGCAGGTTAATCCCGGCTTGCGACAGGCGATTCGCTTATCCAGGGCGAGGTAAGGCTGCCTGGTGCCGCCTTCCCGTGTCCAAAGCAGGGATCAGCTCGGGTAACGGCATCTTGCCTACGTGCCCGGTCCAGTCCTCAACGAAGATGACCTTGTGGTTGCGAGGCTCAGCCACCATGAGCCGGGAGTGCAGATCAACTCCGTTGGACCGCAGGGCGCACGGGTGCAGAACGACGGATCGACAGCTGCCCGTCAGCGGCGCGGAAGACGTCGAAGTCCGACCGGTACCGGTCCCGCCACCGCGGCTCCCAGTCAGTGAGAACCTGCTCGGAGTCGGTGTGGCCGCTGGCGAAGTCCAAGACCAGATCCGACCGGCCGCAGGCCCAAAGGTCAACAGGCGTGACTGGCACCCCGAGCTGCAAAGGCATCTCGAACCAGGAGGAGACCTCTTGGATGCCGTATTGCTCGCACACGAGGTCGCAAGCGGCGAGCAGGCTTGCCACTTTGTGGCGGTTCTCACCCGTCGTGCCCTCGCCTCGTCGCCACTTCTGGATGGCAGGCACGCTGACACCCACCAGCTTAGCGACGTTTCTCCAGGCGAACCCGAGGTCGGTCAGCTCGTCGAGCATCTCCTGAACGCTCGCCCGACCCCGCGTGTTCGTACGGGCGTTCCACTCGGCGTATTGGCTCTGCTGGTGCAGCTCGTCGGTCACCTCATGCAGGTTCCGGGCCTGCCTGCGGATATAGCCGATATCCTCGGTCAGCACCGTGGCCACAGTCTTTGTCTTCGTTAGCGACGGTGGAGGATTGATGTCGGTGCCGGCGGTGCCAGGGTCAAGCAGGTCCCGACTTCGATCACCGGGCATAGCGGAAAACGTCCTCTCTCAAACGATCAGTGACAAGCCGCTCGAACAATGTGCGAACCGGGGCATGCAGCTCATCGCAGGTGGCCAGCAGTGCCTTGACGTCGAACTCGGGGACCTCCTCGCTTGGTGTCCAGAAACTGTCGATGTCCAAGAGGAAGAACGGACCAGGGGTGGAAGTGGAGCGCTTCAAGTCTCCGCCCGGATCCACGGCGAACCCCTCCCGAGGTCCGTAGCGCAGCACGATCGTCCGCTCTGGTCCCGGTGTGAAGGCGTTGATGCCCTGCCAGTGAGTGGCGGCCAGGCCGAGCTCGTCACCGACCGTGGCCGGCCCGATCAGCGTGGGGTCAACCCACGGCGCCCAATCCTGCTCAGGGCCGCCGGGGACTCGGATCTCATCGATGTAGCGGAGGCCGACCCGCTCGACCCCATCGACGCCGCCGATCTCCCGCCTCACCTCAAGCACGTCGGCCACGAGAGCTCGCATCTGTTCCCACCGCACGTATCGAGTCGTCTCGACGATGACCGCCTCGGCTCGCACCGACACCGCCGCCGTATTGTCTCGACTGAAGTACCTCGGGAACTCCTCGGCTCGCAGCTCAGGCGCGACCGGTGGACCCCCGACAGGCTGCACAACGGTCAGCTGCTGGAGCTCCCCGGTCCTCATAATCGGGACATGACCGCTCAGGCGCCGCTTGATCGTGTTCCGCTGGGCGGCCGTCAACGGGTCAGTGGTGGGGTGCCGTACCTCCAGGGCAACGAGGACCACCGGGGCGTTTGGATAGACTTCCCGCTCCTTGGCCATGCTCGTCACACTACCTCTTCTGAAACTAGAACAACAACCTGAAGTGCAACCCGCAGCCCGAGTGGTCCACCCAGGCGTGGCTGCTCGCTAGCAGCAGGTCTCCCACCTGCTCCTGACCGGCATGCGCGGCTACGCCGACGCCGGCATCATCGGCCGTCCGTCCACCGCCACCGCGGCAAGGGGCAAGGCCACACTGGACAGCCTGACCGCCACCTTCGCCGGCCACCTCAAAGCGCTCACCGGCTGATCACCTCGGGCTCCGACATGCATCACCGGAACTGGATTGATGCGCCATCCGCACACGTCGAGCATGATGCCGCGCGACTTCGAACGGGCGTGCGCGATGAGGTCGGAGATACCGGAGGACAGTGAAAGGGCCACAGTCGGGGTGGCTCAGTCAGGTTGGCATCTAGGGCTAGGCTCCCCCGCATGGGCTTTGCGGATACGGAACGGAACAGGGCTGCCGTGCATGAAGCTGGGCATGCCCTCATTGCTGCCTCACGTGGCCTTGGCGTCGCCGTCATCGAGCTACATGGTAGCGACGGCGCGGGCGGGATGCGTCTCCGCGAAGAACCATCAGAGCTCGACCGGGTATGGATTTTGTATGGAGGCCCGTTCGGGGAAAAGGTCACCTTCGGCAAGTGGGCGTCAACGGTCATACCACCCGAATGCGATGAACTACTATTGGCACATAGTCTATGTTGGAAAATAGGAATTTACGATACCCTCGAGATCAGAGACCAAGTTGAAGCATATCTCCGAGACAGGCATGGGCGACTTGAGCTCGTTGCGGCCCGATTGTTGGAGGCCGATACGGTGCACGGTGCTGAGCTTGATGAGCTACTTCGGGAAGCACTCCTGAGCTAAGCCGGGACTGCACTTTCTGGCGGGGTGCAGACAAGGCTCGAGACCAGCCAGAATGCGCGCCAACTCCGGCCCCGGCGGAATACCCGCCAGGTCCTCCGGAATCAACTGCCGAACACTCACGAACATCACGCTACAACCCGACACCGACAGAAAACGGGGAGCGCGAGCGCTTCGTCGGTCAGCAGGCTCTACAACACTCCGGCCCGGCGCCAGAGCAGCTTGCCCGGCCCGGCGATGAGCCCGACCTCGCGGAAGAACGTGATGACCCTGCGGGCGGCGAACTGCTTGGTCTGCCGCCAGTGCGGATTCGCGGCAGCAGCCGCGACGGCCTCGTTGACGTCCAGCCCGGCCGCCGCGTACACCTTCGGGTCGATCAGCCTGGTGGTGGCGATGTAGACCACCACGGCAAGGATGAAGCGGCTGTACGCCCGACCCAGCGGGCCCAGCCGAGGCCACTGTCGAAGCGTCTCCTCGCGGGCGTAGCGGATGTGGCGGGCCTCCTCAATGACATGGATCCGCGACACCTTCTGCGCCACCAGCTGCAGCGACTCATCCGCCATCTGCTCGCGCTGCAACGCATCGAGGATTTCCTCGACGTAGATCGTCGCGCCGAAGGTCAGGGTGCCATTCGAGACAGTCTTGAACAACCGTCCGAGGTGGTGCACGACGGCGCCGGGACCGTATTCCGGCCCGCCGAACTTCTCCGCCATGCGGGAGAACATCACCGAGTGCCGGCACTCGTCGGCGATCTCGGTCCACGCGTACCGGGCGTGCGCGCTGCCCTTGGGACGGTCGTAGACGTGGCGGATGAGCATCTGCATGAGGATCGTCTCGAACCAGATACCGATGCTGTAGAGGCTCGCCACCTCGTGCTTGGTCAGTTCGATCCGCTGCTCCTCGCTCATCCGGTCCCACAAGGCCGTGCCGTAGAGGGAGCTGCGGTGCGGGGCGATGAAATAGCGGTCCGGCGCGAGCGGTGCCTCCCAGTCGATCTCGACAGCTGGGTCATAGGAGTGCTTGGCTGAGGTCCGCAACAGCCGCCGCGCGGTGTCCTCACGATCCGGAACGTGGCTGGTCGTCACGTCAACGGCACTAGTCACGGACATCTGCGACCTCCTCGACAAACGAACAGACCTAAGGTAACTGACTCGTCAGTCACCGGCAAGAGGAAGCCACTCACCTCGACGGATCCGATCCAAACCCAACCACCCGAAATCAACCGCCCGCGCCTCCACCTTCGCTCGCGGCACCTCCGGGTGATCCAGCCACCAGGACATCAGCCCCTGCAACGCGCCGACAAGCAGCGGGACGGTCAGCCGTGCCTGCTCCAGCACCTCCTCCTCGGAGAGCACCGCACCCCCCCCTCAGGGACGTAATAACTGGCGAGGACCGCCGCGAACACCTCGGTGACCTGCTCCCGCAGCCCGCGCAGCGGCGCGCCGAGCTCGCGGTTATCCCGGTGCCGCGCGACCAGCGCCCAGGCTTCCGGACACTCAGTCACCAGGTCGCAGAGCAGCCGGACCACGCCGCGCCAGGCGCCGAGCGCGTCACCAGCCTTGCCCAGCACCTCGGGCAACCGCCCCATGAAACCCTCCACAACCTGCTCGGTCACCGCCGCGAAGAGCTCCTCCTTACTCGGAAAGTGCTGATACACCAGCGCCTTGCTCACCCCCGCAGCGGCGGCGACATGTTCCATCTGGGTGAGGTAGTAACCTCGACTGCTGAACTCCCGCAGCGCCGCATCAAGCAGCTCACCCCTCCTGGCCTGCGACGACAACCGACGCCGGGGGGGTGCTGCGCTCGGAAGGTGCTGCGGGGATGGCCGGCTCACGCTCATCAGTGTCCTCACAACCCGTGCGTTACGAGTGCGCAGCACTCACAAGCCGCGGAGCGGAGTGCGGAACGACAGCCTTGAAGGCCGCGCGGTCTCGGACGGGACGTAGGCGCTTGCCACACCGCTGGACCTGCCCGAAGGCCAACCGCCGGCCTACACCGACCTAGGTGCGCACGTGCCGAAAACAGATGCACGTGCATTGACACCGTGTAAGGCAGGCGCTACTTTTCCTCCAATGCACGTGCAGGTGCAGGTGCATTATTCGTTGAACACGCCCCGGACCCGGCGTCACTAGAGCTCGGCGACTCGCGCTCAACACCTGCCGTCTGGAGGTATTCATGCGCATTCCAGGACCCTCGCGACGGTTGACGTCGCGCCTCGCGCGGATGTTCCCTCTCATGTCCCCAAACCAGCCCCGAGCGTTCCGCCTGGCGTGGTGGGCACCCGTGGATTGGTCTACCCGAAATGCGGTGGGCCACGACCCCACCGTCCAGCAACCGGCAGCCGAAACCCGCAGCGGGGGTTCGGGAGAGGAGTACAGCGACCACCGGCCCCGGTGGTGGCGTCGCCCTGGGGTGGGGGACATCGGTGGCGCTCTCACTTATCCTCCCGCCTGTCTAGCCAGAGCCGGGCCGGAGGTCGTGGCCACCCTCGATGTAATGCAGCCGCCGGTAGGCCTAGTCCAGCACCAAGCCCTGAGCGCACCGCAACCGACAGCGACCGCCCATGGCCCCGCACCAGCCACCCGAGTGCGGGTGGTGCTGCTGCCACACGCCCGGACCGAACCCACTGACACCCGAACCAACACAATCCACGCACATCCAGACTCCGCCACCAACCTCGCCCCCACCGACTCTTGATGACCTTCAATGTTTCAGAGGTGGAAGAGGTGGCTGGGTTGCCTACCGGGTGACTTTTTCTAAAACCCGTGTCCTACCATCCAGCGTTCAACCAAATAACCCCTTAAACCGCGTTGAACCAGGGGCGTTCCTGCCGGGCCACGACCTAGGGACCACTTGGGTCGATTTGTGATGGTCATCTGTTCTCCCCGTTGGGTCAACAGGACACGCCGGTGCCGGTGGGCGCGGAGGTGGTTGGGGGGCGTTGTCGGCGGCGCAGTGGCGGCCGCAGCCCTCCTGGACGTCGCCAGCGTGCCGGCGAGGCGGTGGAGATCGCCGGCGATGAGCTGACCGGGGAGCAGATCGCCGCCCTCTACGGCCAGCGGGCTGGCCTGCCCGAGCGGTTCGAGGCGCGTCCCCTGAGCGTGCTCGCCGAGGACTCCGACCAAGAGGCGATGTTCACCTGGTTTACCCAGCTGCCAGCCTACCGGGCCGACTTCGACGCCACCCGCGCCTGACACCCTTGCGGACCTGCACCCACGCCGTCGGGCACCACAGACCACGCCACGAACCTGCGCCCCCTCAGCCCAGGCTGGTAACCACTCAACCCGCCCCAGTAGCGGGCACTATCGAGGTTCCCCTCTTACCGTGGAGACCGGACCACGGAGGCGGCCGCAGCAGCAGGTCTCTCAAGCTCGAACCGTAGGGGCTGTAGTTGACGGTCATGCTGGCCCCCCGGTGTCCCTAGCGCGCTGGGTCAGCCAGATTGGGGTGCCATTGCGGAACGCCGCTTCCAGCGATTCCAGGCTGCGTTCCTTGGTCTCTGGCACCAGCCACCACACGACCGGGAAGACCATGACGCCGATGACGGCAAAGAGGATGAAAGCGCTGCCAATGCCCGCGAGTGCGACGAAGCTGGGGAACGTGAGCGCAATGACGAAGGCGGACAGCCAGTTGAACACGGTGGCGATGGCCATCGCCGCGCCCCGGATGGCGAGCGGGAAGATCTCCGCCAGCATCACCCACAGCACCGGTCCCCAGGTCGCTGAGAAGGTGTTCGTGAACACCACGAACGCCGCTGCCGCGATGACGAACAGTATGGTCGAGTTGACCGGGAGTAGCAGCACTGCCGCACCGACGGCGAACAAGCTGGCTGACATGCCCACTAGACCGGCCAGCAGGACGGGTTTTCGGCCCCGCCGATCAACGACTTTGGATCGGACGACAAGCGCGATCGTCCCGATGTTCACCAGCCCGTTGAGAAAACCGAACAGCAAGGCGGTGGTCTCGGACACTCCGAAGCTGGTGAGAATGGTCGGTGCGTAGTACACGATCGCGTTGATCCCGGTGATCTGCTGGAAGATGGCCAGCAGGGCGCCCAGCAGCAGCAGCCGGCGAACCCAGGGAGCGGACAGCAGGGCGATGGTGCGGACGTCGCGCTGCTGGCGTTCGACAGCAGTGATCTCGGCGAGCTCACGCTCGGCCTGTGCAGCGTCGCCGCGCAGGCCGAGCAGGACCGCACGGGCGTTGTCGTCCTGTCCTCGCCGTACCAGCGACCGCGGGGTGTCGGGCATCACGACCATGCCGCCCATCAGCACGATGGCGGGGAACACGCCGACGAGCAACATCCATCGCCACGAACCGGCGAAGGCGAACGCGTAGCCGAGGGCCGCAGACAACGCCGTACCCACGATGATCATGTATTGGTTCAGGGAGGTGACCACCCCGCGGTCCCGCGCTGGAGCCATCTCGGCCAGGTAGAGGGGCACGATCACCGACGCGATACCGATGCCTAACCCCAGGATGAAGCGGAAGGCCACCAGCATCTCAACAGTCGCGGCGGCGCCGGCACCCAGTGCCCCGACGGTGAACACCAGCCCGGCCGCGAGCAGGATGCGCTGCCGTCCCAACCGGTCCGCCGCGGGGCCACTGCCCAGCGCCCCCAGCATCGCCCCGAACACCGTGGCGCTGACCACCGCACCTTTCTGCCAGGGGGTGAGGGGCAGATCGCGCGGGATGAACAGCAGCGCTGCGCCGATGATGCCGTTGTCATAACCGAACAGCACCGCCGCCAGTGCACCCACGGCATACACCCGTCGAGTGCTCACCGGGCTGCGGAACGCAGATGCGACCATCAGCTACCTCCGATGCGACAGGGATCCGCTGAAGCGGCCCTACCGCAGATCGGGGTCAGCGGTAGGGCTCGTGCCACATGTTGTCGCTACCCGACTCCACAGCGTTACAGGCTTATCTCCGATGGTCTTCACAGCGGGTCCGCTGGCCAACGATGCCACTCAACGTGCCTCACGGGCCGGTTGCAGTCTCGGATACGGGGTTGAGGGCACTGTGGCGTTGGGCAATCCGGCCCCACTCGATTGCCTCCAGTCCCCGCCCAGTAGCTATGGCAGACCCTCAGATGCCCGATTTGTCACGGTTCTCGAGCGTCAGAGGCGCCTGTCGGTCGTCCCTCGCCGCCTAACTGTGGTCCTTCGACCACCATCCACGACGGCGCCCCAGCCGTCGAACAGGTCTGACTGCTGCGGACTCGTTGTGGATGCCGGAAGGTTGAAGATGAGATGAGATGGTGTGGCACCCCTATCGCGCCGCGCTCGCTGGACGTACTATCAATTTCTCGTTAAATCTCGGTCTGTCGATCGGAGGGCCGTCCGGTGCGGATAGCAAACGTACTGCGGGCCAAGGGATCGGTGGTCGCAACTGTTCCGCCGGACTCGCCGGTCACCGTGATGCTCGCTCAAATGGCGAGGCACCGTGTCGGGGCCGTGGTTGTCGTCGACGACGGCGCGGTGGTGGGTACGGTGTGGGAGCGCGACATCATCCGCCTCCTGCACGAACGCGGAGCTTCGCTCGTTCAGGCCCCGGTCTTGGAGATCATGAACACCGACGTGATCAGCTGCATGCCTACCGACGAGGTGGACGGCGTCCTACGGATCATGACCGACCGGCGGATCCGGCACCTGCCGGTGATGGTCGGCGATAAGCTCAGCGGTATTGTCAGCATGGGCGATCTAGTCAAGGCGCGAATCGACGAGCTGGAGACCAATCGGGCATACCTACAGTCCTACATCGGCACTGGCTGATACGCGCCGCCGTCACTCAAGCGCCGCCAGGGATTGGATGGTATGCAATTCACATGTGAATTCGATGGCGGATAGGGAGCTTTACCACCGAAACTCATCGAGGTGACCTTTTAAACGCTGCCCTTCCCGTCGGCTGCTCATCGGCATGGTCGGGCGTCGGCCGCCCATGCGGCGCGAGCAGGATGCGGATCACGACTCTCTTCCATAGCGGCAAAGAGAAGGGGACTCGCACGCCGGAGAAGCATGGACGCCCAGGCCATCGACCCGGGCGTCCATGGTGGAGGTGCCGGGAATCGAACCCGGGTCCTTCGTCGCCTCGTCAGGGCTTCTCCGTGCGCAGTCCGCTACGTCTCTACTCGGATCCACCGGTCACGCGGACTAGCCAGTGTGACGATCCCAGTCGCTGCAAGTGTCCCATCCAGGCCCCGCGACCGGGCCTAGCGGTGGAGTCCCCTCACTGATGCCGGGGTCCGGGGCGGGGACACCCCCGGTCCGACAGATCTGCTCCTCGCTCAGGCGGCGAGGGCGAGATCGCGCTGACTGGTGTCGGCGCTTATTGGTGTGCGATGACGCTTACGGTGGTCTCTCGCCTGCACCGGCACGCTTCCCACTGACTCAACATCCGAAGTCGAAACCGTTCACCCCCCTTGACGGGCTGGACAACCACCCCATGGTAACGCCCGGAAGCCCAGTACTCATCCCCGGTAGCCCGCCTGCGGCTCAGCCGTCACCCCATGCCCTTGGCCCGCCGCCCCAGAGCACGCGCCACCTCGCGGTTCGCGTCGCGCTTGGCCAGGTCGGCCCGCTTGTCGTAGGACCGCTTACCGCGGCCCAGCGCGATCTCCACCTTCACCTTGCCATCAGCGAAGTACATCGACAGCGGCACCAGTGCCAACCCCTGCTCTCTGGTCTTGCCGATCAGCCGAAGGATCTCCTTGCGGTGCAGCAGCAACTTGCGGGTCCGCCGGGGCTCGTGGTTGGTCCAGCTACCCTGGGTGTATTCCGGGATGTGCACACCGCGTAACCACACCTCACCGTCCTCGACGCTGGCGAAGGCGTCGGCGAGTGAGGCCCGGCCGGCCCGCAGAGACTTCACTTCCGTGCCGGTGAGCACGATGCCCGCCTCGTAGGTGTCCATGATCTCGTAGTCGTGCCGGGCCCGCCGGTTCGACACGATGACCTTTCGGCCGTGCTCCTTCATGGCTCCTTCAGCCACCTTATGTCCGCACATAGAGGCGCAAGGTCACGTAACCGGTCAGTGCGGCGACCACGGCACCCACCAGGAGCAGGATCGGGGCGACCGAGAAGATGTCCGCGTAACCCACCCGCGGCACGATCGCCGCCTCGAATACGCCGGCCAGTACCCGATCAACGAAAGCGACCTTGCCGATCACCAGGCCCACGATCGCCAGCAGACCACCAACCGTGCCGGCGACCACCGCCTCAAGGAGGAAGGGCAGCTGGGTGTACCAGCGGGAGGCACCGGTCAGCCGCATGACGCCGACCTCGGTGCGCCGGGTGAAAGCCGATATCTGGATCGTGTTGGAGATCAGCAGCAACGCCGCGAGAGCCTGGATCAACGCAATCACGAACGTGGCGTTACGCAACCCGTTGAGGGCTCGGAACAGTTGCCGGAGGTACTCCCCCTGGTCGGTGACTCGGTCCACGCCGGGACGCCCGTTGAACGCCTTGGCGATGGAGGGAAAACGTGCCGGATCGGACAGCTGGACCCGCAGCGACGCCGGCAGCGCCTCGGGCCTGGCCAGCTGCAGTAGTTCCGGCTGCCCCTGGAAGATGCGCTGGAACCGGGCGAAGGCGGCCTGCCTGCTTTCGAAGATCACTGACTGCACGCCGGGCGAGGACTCCAGCTGGCCACGCAGGGCCGAGCAGGTGCTCGACGTACAACCGGGGTCATTCGCGCTGATGTCGGCACTGAGGTACACCACGGTCTCAACGCGCTGGTAATAGTCCTGCTGCATCCGGTCGATGGTGCGGACCACGAGGAGACCCCCGCCGAGCAGGCCGAGTGAGATCGCCGTAGTCAGGATCATCGCCACGGTCATCGTGACGTTGCGGCGCAGGCCGGTCGCGACCTCGCTGAACACGAAGCTGGCACGCATGGGGAGTGGACGTTCCTCAGGTCGGTGGTGGGGGTGGTCGTCTCAGCGGCCGACGCCGTACACGCCTCGGCTCTCGTCCCGGACCACTTGTCCGAGGTGGAGCTCCACGACGCGGCGGCGCATGGAGTCGACGATCGCGTGGTCGTGGGTGGCCATCAGGACGGTAGTGCCGGTTCGGTTGATCCTTTCCAGCAGTAGCATGATCTCGTGACTGATGTCGCGATCCAGGTTTCCGGTGGGCTCGTCGGCCAGCAGTACCAGCGGCCGGTTCACGAAGGCTCTGGCGATCGCCACTCGCTGCTGCTCTCCGCCGGAGAGTTCATGTGGCATCCGGTCCGCCTTGCCCTCCAGACCGACCAGGTCAAGCACCTCGGGTACCACCTTGCGGATGGTGTGCCGGGGCTTGCCGATCACCTCGAGGGCGAAAGCAACGTTCTCGGAGACGGTCTTGTTGGCCAGGAGCCGGAAGTCCTGGAACACACAGCCTACCCGCTGCCGCAGCTGCGGAATTCGACGCTGGGAGAGCTTGCTGACGTTCAGGTCCGCCACGTAGACGTCGCCTTTGCTCGGCACCTCCTCCCGCAGCAACAGGCGCAATAGAGTGGACTTACCCGATCCGGACGGCCCGATGAGAAACGCGAACTCGCCCTTCTCCACCTCGACTGTGACGTCATCGAGAGCGGGTCGGGTAGAAGTCCGGTAGGACTTGCTGACGTGCTCGAGCCGGATCACGAGCGGCGAGTCTACTCATCCAGGCCGGGTACGTGCCCGGCAACCGGCTCAAGCCGCGCTTGCAGGTCCGAACGCCAGCTCAACCGGCGAGGCGCGCTCCCTGCTGGCGACGCCACCGGATACCGGCTTCGAGGAAGGCGTCGATGTCCCCGTCGAGCACCGCAGCCGGGTTGCCCACCTCGTGCTCAGTCCGTAGATCCTTGACCATCTGGTAGGGATGCAGCACGTAGGACCGCATCTGATTACCCCATGAGCTGCCCTCGCCCTTGAGCGCGTCCATCTCAGCCTGCCGC
This sequence comes from uncultured Actinomycetota bacterium, assembly GCA_963822695.1. Lineage (GTDB taxonomy): Bacteria > Actinomycetota > Actinomycetes > Mycobacteriales > Pseudonocardiaceae. The sequence goes on along the minus strand of CAWGJH010000001.1, from coordinate 110,855 downwards.
TCCTGACGCTTGCGCTCCAGCAGCCGGGACTGCAGTACCCGCATCGCTGCGGCCCGGTTCTGGATCTGCGATTTCTCGTTCTGGCAGGACACCACGATCCCGGTGGGCAGATGGGTGATGCGCACTGCGGAGTCGGTGGTGTTGACGCTCTGCCCACCTGGTCCGGAAGATCGAAAAACGTCGATGCGAATCTCATTCTCCGGGATATCCACGTGATCGGTGGTCTCGGTCACCGGCAGCACCTCGACGCCGGCGAAGGACGTCTGCCGGCGGCCCTGGTTGTCGAACGGCGAGATCCGAACCAGCCGATGGGTGCCCTGCTCGACCGAGAGGGTGCCGTAGGCGAAGGGTGCCTTGACCACGAAGGTCGCCGACTTGATGCCAGCCTCTTCGGCGAAGGAGGTGTCGTAGACCTCAGTCGGGTAGCCCTGGCGCTCGGCCCACCGCAAGTACATCCGCATCAGCATCTCGGCGAAGTCAGCCGCGTCCACTCCCCCGGCCTCGGAGCGGATCGTCACCAGGGCGTCCCGCTCGTCATACTCGCCGGCTAGCAGGGTCCGGATCTCCAGCGACGCGATCTCCTTGCGCAGCCGGCGGTGCTCGGTTTCGGCCTCGCTTCGGGCGCCCTCGTCAGCACCTTCCTCGGCCAGCTCGTAGAGAACCTCCACGTCATCCAACCGCTGCCGCAACCCGAGCACCCGCCGCAGGTCGCCCTGCTTGTGGGCGAGCTTGCTGTTGACCTGTTGGGCATGCTCGACGTCATCCCACAGGTCGGGGCGGGCGGCCTGTTCCTGCAGCTCAGCCACCTGAGCACGCAACCGGTCGATATCCAGCACAGCCTCGATCCCGGCAAGGGTAGCGGCGAGATCCTTGAGGTCGGCGGCGAGATCGGCGTTCACGTCGAGCCAGGGTAGTCGCCCTGTTCCTCAACCCGTGTCCTCAACCCGTGGGGATGGCGTCGAGTAACGTGAGCACCGCGCGCCGGTACGCCACGGTAAAGTCTGCAGTCGCCTTGGTGTACGGGTTGGTGGCGGCCCTTGCGTCGGCCCTGGCCTCGTCAAGGTAACCGAGGTAGTCGGCCCGAGCGCTGCTGACCAGGTTGGCACGTTGCTTGGGGGTGAGCTGCTCAGCGTGCGCGAGGCGCAGAATCAGCGGGCTGCGGAGGTGGTCCGACCCTGAGGAGGAGTTCAACCAGGACTTGAACGCGCGCTTGCCAGCGGCGGTGAGGACGTACTGCTGGCTGGACCGCGCTCCCCTCTTGCCGAGCCGGAGCAGGCCAGCCTCGGCGAGCACCGGCAGCTCACGGTAGACCTGGCTGCGCGTGACGCTGAAGAACGACCCGAACCGCTCCCCTGCGGCCGCGACCAGTTGCCCACCGGTCATCGGGCCCGCCTGCAGCAGTCCGAGGAGAGCAGCCGAGGTAGCGTTCAGGTCGCGCATCCCCTCACGGTGCCACGCCCGCCCGAACCTTGTCCACAATGGTCGTGCACAACTGTCCACTGTGGTAGGGACACACGGTGGTAGGGACACACGGTGGTAGGGACACACGGTGGTAGGGACACAGGGTAGGACAGGTGGGTCACGCAACCTGTGCCGCGGCACGGATGGCCTGGGTGATAGCGTCGATGTCGGTGTCGTCCGCTACGAACGGCGGCATCGTGTAGATGAGGTCGCGGAACGGCCGCAACCACACGCCGGACCGGATTGCGGTGCGAGTAGCGACGGCGATGTCGACCGGATGGTCGAGCTGCACGACCCCGATCGCGCCGAGCACCCGCACGTCCGTGACCCCCGGCAGTTCCGCGGCGGGCGACAATCCGGCCAGCAGCCGCTTCTCGATGCGAGCCACGTCTGCCACCCAGTCGCGCCTGCGCAGCAGGTCGAGAGACGCATTCGCGATCGCGCAGGCAAGAGGATTTCCCATGAACGTGGGCCCGTGCGCGAGCACTGGCATCTCACCCTGAGATATTCTCTCCGCGATCTCACTTGAGCACAGTGCTGCCGCCAACGAGAGATAGCCACCGGTCAGTGCCTTGCCGACGCACATGATGTCCGGGCTCACCTCGGCGTGCTCGGCCGCGAACAGCGCTCCGGTGCGCCCAAACCCGGTGGCGATCTCGTCGAAGATCAGCAGGATGTCATGCGCTCGGGTCAGCTCCCGCAGCACCTGGAGGTAGCCAGGGTTGTGGAACCGCATGCCGCCCGCGCCTTGGACCACCGGCTCGACGATCACCGCGGCGATGTCCTCGGCATGGCGCGCGATGATCTCCTCGAGATGCGCCACATACCTCGGGTCGAGGGGAGTGCCGAACCCGGACGGCGGGATGTCAGCGAAGACCTGCCGCGGCAGGAGCCCGTTCCACAACTGGTGCATGCCGCCGTCCGGGTCGCACACCGACATGGGGTGGAATGTGTCGCCGTGATAGCCACCGCGCCAGGTCATCAGACGGTGCTTGCGCCTGCGTCCGAGGCAGCGCCAGTACTGGATAGCCATCTTGGCGGCCACCTCGACCGAGACGGACCCCGAGTCGCACAGGAACACGTGGCGCAGGGGGCCGGGAGTCAACTCCACCAGCCGAGTGGCTAGGCGGATCGCCGGCACGTTCGTGAGCCCACCGAACATGACATGGCTGACCCGTGCCACCTGCTCATGCACGGCTGCGTCCAGCGCCGGGTGCGCGTACCCGTGGATAGCCGCCCACCAGGACGACATCCCGTCGATGACTTCGTGAGTTCCCTCCACTGGTTCGGCGAACCGCAGGCGTGTCCCGCAAGCGGACACGACCAAGAAAGGCTCCTCGATAGCCGGCATCGGGCCGTAGGGGTGCCAGACGTGCGCCTGATCGAGCGCGAGCAACTGCCGCGTTGACAGAGCGGAAAACTCACGCATTGGGGGGTAGGTCCGTCCCCGCGCCACGGTGGCGCAGCGCAACCCGTTCCGGCCCACCACCCGTCACGGGCATCGTAGCATCGAGACCCTCAACCGTGAAACCAGCCTCCGCGATCATCGTCAGATCCTGGTGACCCTCCTGCCCCTCACTGGTCAGATAGTCACCTAAGAAGATCGAGTTAGCCAGGTACAACGCGAGAGGCTGCATCGAGCCGAGGTGAATCTCCCGACCACCCGCGAGACGGACCTCCGCATCTGGGCATACGAACCGCACCATTGCCAGAATGCGCAGGCAATATTGCGGTGTGAGGTTCCATTCCGTGCCCAGCGGCGTGCCCTCGAATGGCATCAGGAAGTTCACCGGGACGGAGTCAGGCATGAGCTCGCGCAGGGCGAGTGCCACGTCGACCAAGTCCACATCGCGCTCGCCCATGCCCGCGATGATTCCCGAACAGGGTGACAGGCCCGCGTGCTGGGCACGTCGTACCGTGTCGATCCGGTCGTCATAGGTGTGAGTGGTGCAGATGTCGGAGTACCTCTCACCAGCCGTGTTCAGGTTATGGTTGTAGGCGTCCGCACCCGCCGCCCGCAGTCGCGCCGCCTGGCCGTCAGACAGCAGACCCAGGCACGCGCACACCTCTACCTTCGGGTGCTCGGCCTTGATCACGCCGATGACGTCAGCGACGCGATCGATGTCCCGGTCCGTAGGTCCGCGCCCGCTTGCTACCAGGCACACCCGCCGGGCACCGCCCGAAATACCCGCCCCGGCCAACGCGGCCGCCTCGTCGGGCCCCAGCCAGGTGTACTTCAGGATTTCGGCGCCTGAACCGAGCCGTTGCGAGCAATAAAAGCAGTCCTCCGGGCACAGCCCGCTCTTCAGGTTGACGAGGAAGTTCAGCTTCACGCGCTTCCCGAAGTAGTACCGTCGAACCCGGAATGCGGCGGCGATCACGTCCATGAGATCGTCGTCCGTGCTTCGCAGCACAGTCAGGGCCTCGTCGCGGGTAGGTTTCTGACCGCTCAGAGCCTTAGCGGTGAGGGTATTCAAGGTCTCCAGCAGGTCCATACCTGCCCCCTTTTCCATCATGTATGGTGCGGCGCGCATCGGCAGTGATATCGGCGGTGACAAGGTATTGGGTCGCTCAACCGGCGAGGTCCCGGATCCACACACTGTTCCTCACTCACGGCCGCAGCCGAAGGCCGCCGGCCGCGGCCGCGGCACCCAGCCCGTCGCGTTCAATGCTGGTGGCAAGCGAACGGGCGTGACCGACCAGGCCCGCGATGTCCAGTCCGTGTGGCGGCTCGGCGCGGTACGGGTCGATCCGGTCTGCGCCGCGGCGCAGCAGCGTCACCGCCCCCTTCGGGTTGCTCCGCTGCACGTGGGTGAGGCCGACCGCGAGCTGCGCCAGTCCCTGCCACAGCTCGCGGTGCTCCCCCGACGTCGCCTTCCACACCCCCTCGAACACCTCGTGGGCATGAAAGGGGTAACCGTCGTCAATGAGCCGCTGCGCTTGCCGCAGCGCGTCGTCCGGGCTGAGCACGGCGTCCTCGGGAACCCGGTCAACCCCACGCGCGCCATGCGGCAGCGGCCGGCCCTGGGCATCTCGAGGACGGGCGTTGCGGGCTCGTCCGGTGGGGTCCCGGTCACGGCTGTCCATCCCTGCATGATGGCCGACGGCTCGAGCGTCACGCTCGGCCCCGGGTAAGTAATCCCTGGAGTAAGGATCCGCGCCAGACGCAGGCAGGATGGGTCTATGGACCACCATGGCCGCCGCGAGCATACCGACCGGATCCGGCTGGGCGGTTCCGCGCTGCCGGTCGTCAGCCCGGCTCGGCTCTACGTGTGCGGCATCACCCCCTACGACGTGACCCATCTGGGGCATGCCAGCACGTTCGTGTGGGCGGATGCGGTCGCTGCGGTGCTTCGCCTGGCCGGAGCGGAGACCCTGACCTGCCGCAACGTCACCGACGTTGATGACGTGCTGACTCGCGCCGCCGTGCGGCGCGGTCGGCACTTCGATGAGTTCGCGCTGGAGCAGGAATACCTGTTCGGGCTGGACATGGCCGCGCTGCGGGTGCGCCGGCCTGAATACGAGCCGCGGGCCCGGCACCACGTCGGGCGGGTCGTGCAACTAGCCTTGGCGCTGCTTGCCACGGACCACGCCTACCAGCGCGACGGTGCGGTGTACTTCCGTGGCGCCGGTGTGCCGACCAAGACCGGGCTGACGCTGGAGGGCGCCATGGAGCTCGCGGTCGAGTTCGGCGATCGACCCGATGATCTGGTCCGCGACGACCCCTTCGACGTCCCGGTATGGCGGCCCTCTGCCGACGACCAGCCCGGCTGGCCCAGCCCCTGGGGTCGCGGACGGCCCGGCTGGCATGCGGAGTGCGCCGCCATCGCGCTGGGCGTGCTCGGCCCGGCGGTGGACATCCTGGCCGGCGGCGCCGACCTCACCTTCCCACACCATGCCTACCAGGCCGCCATGGTCGAGGCAGCAACCGGCGTCGGCCCCTTCCCGCGAGCCACGTTTCCGGTCGGGACGGTCACCGTCAACGGTGCGAAGATGGCCAAGTCAGCGGGCAACCTGGTGCTGGTCTCAGACCTGCTCGGCCACCATCCCGCCGCGGCGGTGCGGCTGCTGCTGCTCAACCGGCCGTGGCAGCAGAGCTGGGACTTCCGCCCCGGGGGCATCGCTGCCCAGGCGGACCAGCTCGACAGGCTGTACTCGGCGGCCGGAAAAGCGCTGACGTCACAAGCCGCGTCGGACGCTGTCACCGCTGCCCTGGTGGATGACCTCGACGTCCCATCCGCCCTCGCGATCGGCGAGGAGTCCGGTGGTGACGCGGCGCGGTTGGTGCTGCGCACCCTCGCGCTAGAATGACTCGCTGAAGTGGCCGCAAAAGTGACTCCAAAAGTGATTCCAAAAGTGACAAGGACACGTACGCTCATCCTGCTCAGGCATGCCAAGTCGGCATGGCCGCAGGAGGCTGCCGATGCCGCCCGCCCACTGGCCGCACGCGGGCGCCGCGACGCCCCGGTCGTCGGCCGCTGGCTGCGGAAACACGCCCCCAAGATCGACCTCGTGGTGTGTTCTCCCGCCGTTCGCGCCGTGCAGACCTGGGACCTTGCGGCCGCCCAGTTGGATGCGATACCCGAAGTCCGCCACGACGAATGGCTTTACAGCGCCTCGGCTGAGGATCTGCTGACGACCACTCAGGAGCTCCCGCATGAGGCATCGACAGCGGTCCTGGTGGGTCATAATCCCGGCCTCGAGGACTTTCTGACGCTGTTGACCGGCGTTGTCGAGCCACTCAAAACGTCTGCCATCGCCGTTGTCACCGCACCGGGTGACTGGGAAAAAGCCCGTCCCGGCTCGTGGACCTTGTGCGCACTGGCGACCCCACGCGGTCAATGAGCTCCGCTGCGGCACCGTACACTCGTACTCGGGTCGACGGGTCGATGTGGAAGACGAGCGAGCGTATATGGCCACCTTGAGTAACGGCCGCGTGGCGGCTCGTGAGGCACAGCTTGCGGTTACCCCGCCAGGAATCATGTTCGCGTCCCTGCCCGAGCAACTCGGCACTGTCCGGCGCTGGAACGAGGAGCGACGGTGGGGCTTTAGCGCTGGTGATCTCCACTCGGTGGACCTCACGCCCCGTGCTGGCAACGATCCACTCGTCGTTGATCTCATCGCGGTCTATCTGGGCGATAACGACGAGATGAGCGGTGTCCAGCGCACCTGTCATGAGCTGTGGACAGTGGCCGCCCAGCAACAACCCCACAGCTGGTCCTGGGATTGGTACCGGGACCGGTGGGAACAGCGGCCTAAACCAGTGTGGCTGGTTGATGGCCTCGTCCATCGGCCCGGTGTCCGCCGGGTGACCGTCGACCTCGGCGCCCACTTCGCACCGGGGCGCTACGTTCGACCCAGCACCGTGCGCGGTCAGGACTCGGCCCATGCCGAGGTCCTCGCCGCAGCCGCCCACTTTCCACGGTGGGTTCGGGCCATGGACGGCAAGGACGTGCCCTACACCTGGCTCGCGGGCTACGAAGTGCTGATCCGGGAACGTCCGGCCCCGGACCGCCTGCCGGCACTGAGTTGGAGCAACTTTCGCCGCACGATGAGCCTGACCGCCGCTTGGGCGAACCATGCATACAGCGGCTGGGCCACACCGATCTGCCTCCGCTGACTGTGACCCAATGCTGCCGGTGTGTCACATCCGGTTACCATCCTGCCCCGATGGACATCTATCCTGGCGGGGTGACAGTTCCAGGCGGTATCCGAACGCTGTCCGTCCCGTCCATCGCGCTGGGCCTGGTTCTCACCACTGGTTGCACGGCCGCACCAGACCAGAGCCAACAGAACAGCGAAGGGCTCCCGCCCGACTGCACCCGCACAATCACCCGATCCGACGACGTGCGCCCGGTCCTGGCCGCCGCTTCCCCGGGGAACACGGTGTGCTTCACCGGCGGTAACCTCACCGACGCTGACGTGACGATGACCAGGTCAGGCACCACCGACTCGCCGATCAGGCTCATCGCCGACGGGGCCACCATCGACAATATGCACATCACCGCTGACCACGTCGTCATTGAGGGCTTCACCGTCACCGGCGGTGACGGGATATTGCTTGAGGGAACCGGGATCACCGCGCAGCGCAACACGATCCACGACACCCAGCGGGGCGGCATCACCTGCATGCCGTGCACCGATTCGACCATCGCCTCCAACACCGTGCAGCATGTCGCCACGGCCGGTATTTACATCACCGGGCAGCGGATCACGGTAACCGGCAACACGGTGAGCGATACGGTTGCCCGCGATGATGGCGACGCCGACGGTATGCGCTTTTTCGGCACCGGTCACCGGATCACCGGCAACACCATCCGCGACATCTCCGACCGGGGCTATAGGGCACCTCCACACCCCGACTGCTTTCAAACCTTCGACCACCGCCCGCCCACCTACGACGTCGTCATCTCGGGCAACACCTGCCAGAACGTCGACGCGCAATGCCTGATCGCCACCGACGACCAGCCCGGCAGCAGTGGCGCTCCCAGCGGAATCCCATCGATCACGTTCGTGGACAATACCTGCGCGCCCAACGGTGCGCAGGCGATCAATCTCCGCCGCTGGCCCAACGTCGAAATACGGCAAAACAGGTTCTCCGGCCCCCACCTGGATCGCGCAATATTAATCATCGACGGTTCGACCGGCTGCACTGTGATCGGCAACACCACGGCTGGCAACAAGCCCGTCCTGGAGGTCGACCATGCTTCTCAACCGGGCTTCCGCCAGAGCGACAACAGTCCCGCCTGATCACACATCCTGACGGACCTCGTCTTCCGCGATTCCGATGGACTTGAAGGGGTGAAGCCCGGGTTGGCTAACCCGGATACACAACCAGGCGCCTTCAAGCCCGCCGGAAAAGAAGCCGTCCGATTCGCGGGTTGAAGACGCCTGGGACCCGATGGGGCATCTTCCGTAGATGCCCCCAACGAGCCACGAGGTCACGCGCCTTGATGGAGAATTACTTGCTCGCCTTCCTTGAGGCCAGAGATGACCTGCGTACGGTCGTCCCCGACGAGGCCAGCTTGAAAATTCACTTGTTGCTGCTGCCCATTGGCGTCAATAATGGTGACGGTGCTTTGATCGCCACGTTTGCGGACGGCCGAGTTGGGCACGGTGAGAACATCATCGACCTCGTTGGTCATCACGCGAGCTTGCGTGGTGAGGCCATCTTTGAGCCGGGGGTCAGTTTCACTGAGTACGATGGTGACGTAGTAATTGATGACGCTGGAGATGGTGGCACCGGCAGGGGCTACGGTCATAACGGTGCCCGCGCGGGTGAGGTCCGGGATCGCGTCGAAGGTGACATCAACCTTTTGATTCGGAGCGATCTTCGCAGCGTCGGATTCCTCGAACGGGACCACCACCTGGAAGGTGTTGACGTCATCGAGAACCATGAACTGGGTACCACCGGGACGCTGAGGACCGCTGGTAGTGCCGCCCAGAGACAAGCTGCTCTGCGTTTGGCCGTTAAGCCCGGGAATGGGGGAATGGGTGCCGGGTGCCAGCGGGCTGGTGAAGCCGTTGCTGTTGGAGGGCACGATGTACTCTCCCACCGTGCCATTAATGGCCGACACCGTGCCCCCGACCGGAGCGTGCAGCACGGTGTTGTCTACATCCCGCTGGGCCGCAGCGACCTGAGCGGCAATGCCGGCTACCAACGCTGCCTGCTGATCGATGTTGAACGGCTGGTTGATGGCTGCGGAATCGAGGGTGTTCTGCGCGGTGACCACGTTCTGGCGGGCGTTGTCGATCGTAACCTGCCCTTGAGCGCGATCGACATTCTGCTTCTGCTGATCGGCGACCAGCGTGGCCTTGTCCGCCAGCACCTGACGACGGGCGTTGACGACATTCGTCTGATCCTGCGCGATATTGTTACAGGACGGGTTTCCGTTGCTAACCGGAGTTGAACCAGTGGTGCCCGCGCTCACGGGGCCTGCTTTCACGGGATTGTCCACACCCGCCTGCGCCGGCCCTACTCCGACCGACGAACCAGGCCGGTTGGCGCCGGCTGAGCCGTTACTGGACGTGGGCGGGGTGTAGGGAATACCCCCAGAGGCAGCGCAGGAGACCTGATCGGCACGCAGCTGCTCCTGAGCCTTGTCCAGCAAATAGCTGTCAAAGTCCAACTGCTTGTGAGCTTGGTCAGTCGCCGCCGCATCCGCGGCGAGCTGCGCATCGACCGCCCTCTGCGTCGCAGACAGGATCTGACGCGCCACGTCCAAGCTCCTCTGCGCGTCCGGCACCGTCGGTGCGTTCAGGGCCTCGCCGAACAACGCCTGCTGGGAATTCAACTGCCCCTGCAGCTGGTTCAACGTCTGCCGAACCGCGAAATCATCCTCTATCGCTAGCACCTGGCCCGGGGTCACCCGATCCCCGACCTTGACCAGCAACTGCTTGAGCCGCGCGCCCATACCGCTGGCCGGAGCCGGGAAGCCTACATTCTGCTCTCTGATAGCCGCCAATGAACCCGAGGCTGACACCCTGGTGGCCACTGTGCCGCGCTCCACCCGCCCGGTTGGCGGTGGTGGCGGCGCACCGCCACACCCAGCAGCCGCACTCAGCACGGTGACCAGTCCCAGCGCCACCAAAACCCGAGCGCCGGAGCGCCGAGCTGGAGACAGCGTCGACGAGCTAGTCAGGATCATTGTCACAGCGATATCCCCCTGTGTCTTCGGCTTCACGCTGTGCAACGCCTGAGAAGGCGGTGAGTTACGGGTCTCACGCAACGGTGACGTGAGACCCGTGTCCTACTGGTAGCGGAGGGCTTCGATGGGTCGTAGCCGAGCGGCGCGGTTGGCGGGGTAACCCCCGGCGATGAGTCCGATCGCGAGGCTGATTCCGAAGGAGAGCATCACAGAGGGAATGGTCACGGCAGGGGCGAACGTGGCGAAGGTGGGACCGAAAGCGGGCGCGACAGCGGCCCCGAGCAACGACAGCCCGACCCCGACGAGGATGCCGATGAACCCACCCAGGCCGGCCAGCACGAGAGACTCGACGAGGAACTGTTCCAGGATCGCACGACGAGTGGCGCCGATCGCCTTGCGGATGCCGATCTCGCGGGTCCGTTCGGTCACCGAGACCAGCATGATGTTCAGGACTCCGATAGCACCGACGAACAGCGAGATAGCCGCGACGGCGGCGGTGAAGAGGGTGAGGATGCGCAGGATCTGGTTGAAGGTGTCGAGCCTGCTGCGCAGGGATTGGACCTCGAAGTCCCTTTTCGCGGGGTCCTTGATCCGGTGCCGCTCGCTGAGGATGCGGATCACGTCATCCTGGGCGGCGGGCACGGCGGCCGCCTGGGCGGCTTGCACGATGATCTGGTTGACCTTGTCGCCACCGCCGAAAATGTAGCGGCGCGCGGTGTTAAGCGGCATGACCGCGACGCTGTCGCCCGGCTCACCACTGGACTGCATCACCCCGATGACCCTGAAGGTCTGTTGGTTGATCCGGACCATGTGGTTCAGCGCGGCTACGGGGGCATCACCGAAGAGGTAGTTCGCGACGCTAGGACCCAGCACCACCACTCTGGCCGTGGAGCGGACCTGGGCCTCATCGAAGAACGACCCCGCCGCCATATCCTGGTTGTTCACCTCGAGCCAGCGGTCGGTGGAACCGACAACGGTCGCCCGGAACCTGAAGGCGTCGGTCTCGGTCAGCGCTTTGCCGGTGGTGGCCGGTATCACGGCAGCGATGTCGCGAGACAGCCCCGGATCCTGCAGCGCCGCGACATCGGTGTCTATCAGGTCCTTCGGAGGGGCTCCACCGGGGACGTTGCCGACCGACGGCACGATGGTGATCAGATTGGCCAGCGGTTGGATTTTCTCATTGACCGACGACTGCACCCCGTTGCCGATAGCGACCAGCAGGATCACCGAAGAGACCCCGATGATGATACCGAGCATGGTCAACACGGAACGCAGCCGGTTGGCGCGCAATCCGCGCAGCGCGATGCGCAACGCCTCCCGCAGGTTCACGCGGTGACCTCCGTCCGATTCCGCTGTACCTGGTCACTCACGATGCGCCCATCGCGCAGCCGCACGACCCGCTTGGCGAAGCGGGCGATGTCCTCTTCGTGAGTGATGATCACGACCGTGCGGCCGGCATCGTTCAGCGCACCGAGCAACTTCAAGATCTCAACGCTAGAGGCGGTGTCGAGGTTGCCCGTGGGCTCGTCGGCAAGCAGGATCGCGGGATCGTTGATCAGCGCCCGGGCAATCGCCACCCGCTGCTGCTGACCGCCAGATAACTCATTGGGCATGTGCTTCTGACGGTCGCCTAGCCCCACCTGCTCCAGCGCGAGTCGGGCCGGATTGCGCCGAGCCCGCACCCCGGCGTACACCAAAGGAAGCTCGACGTTGCGGACCGCGCTGGTGCGGGGAACCAGGTTGAACGACTGGAACACGAACCCGATCTTGCGGCTTCGGATCTTGGCCAGCCGGTTGTCCGACAGCCGGCTGACGTCGGTGCCGTCGAGCAGGTAGCGCCCGCTGGTCGGGATATCGAGACAGCCCAGGATGTTCATGAGCGTGGTCTTGCCCGATCCGGATGGGCCCATGATGGCGACCAGTTCACCGTCGTCGATAGTCAGATCAACACCGTACAGTGCCCGCACCTCGACTTTCCCCATCCGGTACACTTTGGTGAGATCCTCAAGCTGGATCATTTCCACTCCCCCATCCCCGATGTGGCCCCATCTGGATACTGATCGCGCTCAGGTTCCGGTGGTCGGCGGACGATCAGCGCACCAGCCCTCCGGGCCGGACCTCGGGGCGGGAGGGACGTCACCCACCGTACGCGATCCGCTTGAGACGCTACCGCGTTGGGCACGTCACGGAAAGTACACGCGCACGGTCTTTGGATCTCACGGCGGTGCTCCCCTCAGCCCGAGGCGGGGCGGATCTGTCCATGGTCGGGTAGCAACTCCACGAGCGGACGCAGCGTGTCCGGGATCTCGGTTTCACCCAGCTCTACGTGCCGCTCGTGGTCGCCCTCCACGGTGACCAGCTCGTAGCGGAAGCGGTCCGCCCCGGTGGGCTCGGTGGGAAGTCTGTCCCAGGGTAGTTCCCGCAGTGCCGCCTCGGCGCGGGTGGCATCAACAGCCGAGAGTTGGGCGGTGTCGAGGGCAGCGTGCAGGGCAACCCCGGCAAAGCCGCCACGACGAGTCACCTGTAAGCGCATGTCGTCCAGTGTCAGCGGGCTCAATGTCACAGCGCAACCTTGACCGCTTCCCAACCCTGCTGCACCGCGTGAGTTTCGTCGCTGGCCGCGCCGTAGGTCTGTCGGGCGTGGCGCACGGTGATCCGCGCGAAGTCACGGAACGTCGCGTTGGGTCGTAGCTGCGAGTCGGCTAGCGCGGCGTACCAGATCGGCCCGGCGGCGTCCCAGGCATACCCACCGAGGGTGGTGGCCACAACGTAGAAGGCGCGGTTGGGGATGCCCGAGTTGATGTGCACGTCGCCGCCGGGCACGTAACCGCTCATGTCCGCGGGTTGCTCGTCGTATGGGTTGGCGGTGCCGGGCTGTTTCATCGACCGCAACGCCGGACGCAAGGCCGGGCCGACGATGTCCGCCCCGATGAGCCAGTCGGAGCTGTGCACGTCCTGGCCGAGAGCATGCTGTTTGACCTGGATTCCGAACACGTCAGACACCGACTCGTTGAGCGCCCCGGACTGTCCTGAGTAGGTCAGGTTCGCCTCATGTTGGGTGACACCGTGAGTGAGCTCGTGGCCGATGACATCGATCCCCGCCGCGGTCTGGGTGAGGATCCGCCCGTCACCGTCGCCGAAGAACATGTGGCCGGCGCCGTCCCAGAACGCATTGTCGTAGCCCTGCCCGTAGTGCACCAATCCGAGCAGGGGCATACCGGCACCGTCGATGGAGTCACGCTCGAACACCGTCCAATAGAACGAATACGTGGCGCCCAGAGCGTCATAGGCCTGATTGACCGCATGGTCTCCGCACGGCGCTTGACCCTCCACTCGGATGACGGCACCGGGCGTCTGGGACTGGCTACCCTGCTGATCATAGATGGTCCGCTGCGGCTGGCCGCCGACTCGGGCGAAGGTGACCAGCCTGGGCAGCCGGACCAGACGTGCCGCGGACTCGGCGCGGGCCAGCCGGAAGCGACCATCGAGCGCCAGTGTGCTCAGCGCGGCATCCCGCAGCGCTGCCTCCTCAGAGCGAGCGAGGCGGTGCAACAGGCCGGGCGGCAGAATACAGTGCTGTGCACAACGAGCAGTCATAAGTCTGATCTCCTCTTCCTCTCGGGTGGCTAGGGGCGTGGCCACGGCGGGTAGGGAGCCACCGATACCCGCCGTCAGGTGTCTGGTCGATCAGCTTTGCGACCTGCTTCTACACCGGCGCCGACCAGTGCCTGGGGCAGAGCGAGGGGAGATCGCATCGTGGAGCAGAGCCAGGGCGAGATCGTATCCGTAGACGGTGAGGAGACTTTCTGGGACGCCCGATCTGATCTCGTGGCCGGTCTGCGGGAGACCCCGCCGCGGGTGCCGGCCTACCTCGGTTACGACGCGGTCGGATCTCACCTGTTCGAGTCGATCACCGAACTGCCTAGCTACTACCTCACCCGCGTCGAGCACGAGCTACTGCGGCGCCATGCCGAGGAGATCGCCGACCTGATCGGGTGCGGACGGATCGCGGAGTTGGGCAGTGGGAGCGCGAAGAAGACCCGCCTGCTGTTGGCTGCCTGTGTCACACGCCGGGCGACCACCTACCTTCCGATCGACGTCAGCCGCGAGATGCTGGCGAGGAGCGCACGCGAGCTGACCGCCGAACTACCCGGCCTGCGAGTGCAGGGGCTGTGGGGCCGGTATGAGGCGGGACTGGCCCGGCTGCGGGACGACGAACCCGAACCGGTGGTGGTGGCATTCCTCGGGAGCAACCTGGGCAACACCACGCCCGAGGAGCGCGATGCGTTGCTCTCCACGATCGCGGACACGCTCCAGCCTGGCGACGGCTTCCTGGTGTCGGCCGACCTACAGAAGCCAGCCGAGGTGTTCGAAGCCTGCTACAATGACCCGCCCGACCGGTCGGCCTTCGCGCGGTTCCGGCTCAACCACCTGACCCACCTCAACCGGCGCTTCGACGCCGACTTCGTCCCAGCGCACTTCTCCCCGCAGGCGCACTACAACTCCGCGACCACTGCGGTCGAGGCGCACCTTTACGCGATCGAGGACCAGACCGTCGCGCTGCGCGAGTTGGGCCTCGAACTGGTTCTGCGGCGCGGTGACTCGCTGAACGTCGGCTTCTCCTACAAGTTCCACCGCCCCCAGTTCGTGGCCGACGTCTCCGCACGCGGCTTCGATCTCAGCGCGCAGTGGATCGACGCGGTGTGGCAGTACGGCATCTTCCTGTTCGTCCGATCGGACTGATCGCTGCGCCCCGGAGGTAAACACGAGGTTTCATCCGGTCGCGCCCTGGGTACAGTAAGCTCGTGCTGCTACTACGGCTTCCAGGGGTGTATCGAGCCGATAGCGACACTTCGTTGTTGATCAATGTCCTGCGCGAAGGCGGTTACGCGGCTGGGCGCCGTGTCCTGGACATCGGGACCGGTACCGGCGCGTTGGCGCTGGCCGCCGCCCGGGCCGGCGCCACCTCCGTCACCGCGGTGGACCTGTCGCTGCGTTCGGTGGTCGCCACCTGGCTCAACAGCCGCGTGCATCACGTTGCGTGCACCGTGCACCACGGCGACCTGTTTGGACCCGTAGTAGGCCAGCGTTTCGATCTCATCATGGCCAACCCGCCCTACGTCCCCACCGCCACCAACGTACTGCCCCGGCACCGGATCACTCGCTGCTGGGATGGGGGCCTCGACGGACGCGCCGTGCTGGATCGAATCTGCACCGAAGGACCTGCCCTGCTCACGCCCGAGGGAATGATGCTGCTCGTCCACTCCGCCGTGTGCGATGACGACGCCACCCTCAGCCGCCTCGCCGACTCGGGCCTGCAGGCTGAGGTCCTCGCCCGCTGCACCGTGCCCTTCGGCCCCGTCATGCGCCTGCGCGCCGCCATGCTCGAAGCCCGCAGACTCGTCGGTCCTGGGCAACGCGACGAGGAACTCGTGGTCATCGGAGCACGACGTGCCCCCTGAGCCCGTCCGGCGCCAGGTCATCCTGACCGATGAGGGACCCGTACTGGTACCCGGTCCCGTCGAGGTCGTCCTGGCCGACGGCCGGAAGGTGACCTCTGACCGGGCAGTCACCGCGCTGTGCACGTGCCGGCGCAGCGGCCGATATCCGTTCTGTGACACCAGCCACCGGCGACGGGTACGCGGCAGCTCCCTCCGCGGCAGCGATCATGATGCCGGTTCTCAGGGGCAACAATGCTGAACACCACCGCACCAGGGGCCGCTGTGGCGCCAGCCCTTCCAGCGCCGCGCGGCCCGCTCTCCGCCGCCGTGCTCGACGCGCTGCGCGATACCACCTCGGCTTCCTCCACGGCTCAGGTCGGGGCAGCGGCCGTCCAGCGGGCCGACCCGTACGGCGAGGACCTGCAGCTGGCGCTGTACTGCTGCTATGAGCTGCACTACCGGGGTTTCACCGGAGTCTCCGATGATCTGGAGTGGGATCCGGGACTGCTCGGACTGCGCCGGCACCTGGAACGAGCCTTCATCACCGCGCTGCGGGCGGACGTCCCGGGCGGGACCGACGTCGCCGCCGAGGTCAACACACTGCTGGTGGAGCCGGTGGACGCCTGGGGCGTCTCGCACCACCTGCGCCATGCTGGGCAGCTCTGGCAACTGCGCGAGTACGTCGCGCAGCGCTCGCTCTACCACCTCAAGGAGGCCGACCCGCATGCGTGGGTCATCCCCCGGCTGACCGGGCCGGCCAAGGTGGCACTGGTCACCGTCGAGCACGACGAGTACGGCTCGGGCAACCCAGACCGCATGCATGCCCGGCTGTTCGCCGACATGATGACCGAGCTCGGGCTGTGCGCCGAGTACGGCACCTACCTCGGTGCCGCACCAGCCGCCACCCTGGCCGAGGTCAACTTCATGTCGCTGTGCGGGTTGCACCGCCGGCTGCGCGGGGCGCTGATCGGCCAGTTGGTCGCCGCGGAGCTGACCTCCTCTCCCAGCTCAGATCGACTGGTCCGGGCCATGCGCCGGTTGGGCTGCGGGTCCGTCGCCATCGAGTTTTTCGCCGAGCACATCGAGGCCGACGCGGTGCATGAGCAGCTCGTCAGGCATGGCGTGATCGCGCCACTGCTCGCGGCCGAACCTGAACTCGCCGGTGACGTGGTGTTCGGCATCCAAGCCAGCACTCGGCTGACCAATCGACTTTCCGACCTGCTGCTGCGCCGATGGGCCGAGGATCGACCCACACTGCGCACCCCCCTCCCAGACGCCCCACGCTAGGCAGCTATCCCACGTAGAACTCCAGGCGTAGGTCCGGGCTGTCCCGCAGGACAATCGTGCGCATTCCGGGCCGCCAGTTGGCCGGGAGCAGAATGTACCCGTCGCTGATCCGCACCAGCAGACGCAGTCCGTCATAGCGGTAATAGCGACTCTGCTGATCGCCGATCAGTACGATCTCCCGGATTTCCCCGCCACTGAGGTGCAGTGGGCGCGGTGCAAAGACGACAACGCCTGGGAGGGACGCGGTCCCTTGCGCGATTTGCTGGGCATCCTCGACGCCACGGATCAACGCGAATGTAGCCGCTGACCAGAACAGCGTAATGATCAAGAAAGCCGTAAACGCGACCCGGGTGACGATGTCGATCGCGTCGCTGTCACCAAGGGGCCGGAGTTCTGTTCCGCTCGCCGCACGCCACAGCGAGGTGGCGTAGCCGATGAGCAAGACGCCCAGCCCGAGCGACAGAGAGGTGAGCGGCCATGCGACCGGGTAGGTGACCACGCCCAAGAAATCGATCAGACCGACGACGGTCAATGCCACCCCAGTCACAGCCAGGGGGAAGACTGTCCGCTTCCGCCACCCCCGTGCCCTCATCACCTTGACCAGCCCAATGTGGGCGGGGACCGCAACGAGGATCAGCAGCAAGAGCAGTATTGCGGGCTCGAACGTCTGACTGATGCTGCGGAACAGGTAGTCCTGGACCGAAAACCGAAGGACACTCTCGTCGATGCCGAAGATCGCATAGGCGGTGCGGGTGCGCGCCCAACCGAAGTACACCATCAGCGCCGTGATGGTAGCCGGAGCGACGACCTTACCGGCGATTTGAGCCAGCCGCGAAAGGCCCGCTGTCGTCCCGCTGCTTTGGCCCTGCGTCTCCGCCTCGTCCGCCATCGCGAATCAGTTCCGATCATCCAGCCGGAGTGGTCGCCGCACTGTGCCTCGGCTTGTCCGTCGTCGGCTTACTCGTCGTTGGCTTACCGGCCGTTGGCTTACCGGCCGTTGGCTTACCGGCCGTTGGCTTACCGGCCGTCGGCTTACCGGCCGTCGGCTTACTCGGCGCCGGTTTGCTCATCGTGGGCGGAGTCACCCTCGGCGTGGTCGTCGTGGGGGTGGTCATCCTGGGCGTGGTGGGCGTCCTCGTTGTGGTCGTCCTCGGCGTAACCGTCGTGGACGTGGTCGGCGTCGTGGCACACCGTGCTGTAGTGCCTCGCTGCTTTGTTACCCTGCAAAACTCATTGACGATCAAGCCTTTCTTGTCCGGAGAGAGCTTGGCCGCGATGTCGAACTCACGCTCGGCCGCAGCCTCGTTACCGCTCTGTGCGTATGCGTAGCCGGTGGCGCGGTGGTACAACGTGGCCATCTCAGGTCGCACCTCGTCCGGCACGGAAGTGATGGCGCACTCGCCCCGTTGGAGTTCCTGGAGTCCCGCCTTAGGGTCCCTGCGGTTAACGTTCGCGATGCCCTCGACCGCGTCGGCGATGCATCGTGTCTTCGTGTCCGCCTTGCCTGCCTCCTGACGAGCACGCTGGGCCTCCTGCACGACGGTGTTGAAGTCCCCTGCCCGCAGTCCACGGTCGGCTTCCTGCAAGAGCACCCGGGCGGGCGCAGGGAAGCTCGCAGCGTCTGGAATATCCCTCCCCCCTGTGAGCGGCACGATCGAGTCGAGAGGAACGACAGCAACGGCTTGTTCGCCAGGCCCCGTACCCGCAACGGCAGGTCCACCACTCCCAACGGCAGGTCCACCCGCCCTGCACGCCGGGGCTAGGAGAACGATCGCGGCAACCAGTCCGAGGAACGCCGCCACCAGTGGCTCATGCGCAACGAACCCTCGGGTCGCGGTCACCGGGCTCCTAGTCCAGGGCTCCGAGTCCAAGGCACGAGGCAGCCCCCTCCCGGAAGGAGTCACCGACAAGGCTACCCGATGATACCGATCAACGAGTGTGGATCACCGGGATGAAGCTGACCCACATGCCGCCCAGCCGGGTCGCATGCTAGGCCGTAGCTGTAACGGCCACCCGCCGTCCCGTACGCGCTGTGGACAGGTGCCGATCCTTCCCACGGCGGCACGCCCTTGTGGGGAGCGCATCACACCCACAGCCCTAGGGTTTCGATGCCACTCGGTATAGTTGTAACTGTGTTATCATCTCTGACTATCGAGCAGTAGGATCATGATCGATGACGGGCAGGGGCAGGTTGGCTGCACGCATCGTCGGATGGGTGATTGCGGCAGGCACCCCGCCAGCCGTTGCGGTAGGCGTGTGGCAGAACTTCGTGGGTTATCATCCAGTCACCGCAATGGCTCTCCTCGGCGCATATGAGGCCCTGCTTGCGGTGGTGGTCTTCGCGGGGGAGATCGTCGGGGAATTGCGGAACCGCTGGCGGGAGCGGATCGTCGACCACGTTGATCGGGCGTTGAGGCGGCGCTTTTCCCGCTTCGACAGACGCTATCGGGAATACGTGCTGGGCAGCGTGCGCTTCACTGATCTCAAGGGCCTTGCGACTGTCGGCGATCACACACCCGAGCTGGATAGAGTCTTCGTCGATGTGAGTCTGGCGCTTCGGGCTCCGAATCAAGTACGAGAGGGCTTGCTGGCCGACCTGCCCATGGAGGTGACCGATCGCCATTCGATCGGGGATTTTCTCGACCGTCCGGAGGCAGCAGTCTTAGCGATCGTTGGTGTTCCCGGCAGCGGAAAGACCACGTTGCTGCAGCACACCGCTCTACAGGTCTGTCGGGCTCGTCGAGGTCGACGACGCACGGTACCGATCCTACTTTACTTACGTGACCATGTCGTCATGATCGTCTCGACTCCGGACGTTGCACTGCACGAGCTGCTGCGTAGCAAGCTCGGGAGGTACCGAGACGACGAACCGCCAGACTGGTTCGAGCAGCGGTTACGTGACGGCGACTGCGTGGTGCTGCTCGACGGCTTAGACGAGGTGGCCCGGCAGGAGGACCGCAGGAGCGTCGCTGACTGGGTCGAGCATCAGATCCGGCAGTACCCGAAGAACGACTACGTGATCACCTCACGGCCGCAGGGATATCGCATCACCAACATCGACAGTGCGACTGTACTCCAAGTCTGTAGCTTCAGCGACGACCAGGTAACTCGCTTCGTACGGGGCTGGTATCTCGCAGTCGAGCAGCACAGCACCGGCAAGACAGGAGAGGACGTTCGGTTACGGGCCGAGTCGGAAGCTGATGATCTGCTCAAGCGACTGAACGACGCTCCCGGTTTGTACGACCTGACGGTCAACCCGCTGCTGCTCACGATGATCGCCACCGTCCACCGTTACCGAGGCGCATTGCCCGGCAGCCGGGCCGACCTGTACGGCGAAATCTGCCAAGTCATGCTCTGGCGACGACAGGAAGCCAAGAGACTCCCGATCGAACTGAATGGCGATAAAAAAGAGGGCCTGTTGCGAGGGCTCGCATTCGCAATGATGCAGCAACGAGTACGGGACCTGCCCCGCACCGAGGTCATTGACAACATTAGACCCGCCCTGCGCCGTATGCCCCAAAACCTCACCGCCGACGAATTCCTCACCAACATCAGATCTAACGGGCTTCTCATCGAACGTGAAAGCGGCTTGTATTCATTCGCCCACCACACCTTCCAGGAGTACCTTGCCGCCGCCCACATCCGTGACAAAGGACTCCACAGCGTACTCGCGGGCGCTGTGGATGATCCCTGGTGGCGAGAAACAACCCTTCTGTATACCGCTCGGTCAGACGCCGATCCCATCGTGCAGGCCTGCCTGGACTCCACCAACGTCACCGCACTTTCGCTCGCCTTCGACTGCGCCGAGCAGAACAGCGAACTCGAACCGGAACTGCGTAGGCGTCTCGATGAACTTCTCGCCTCAGCGTTTGAACCCCACACTAATCTGGAACATCGTCGTCTCATGACCGGCGTCCTGGTCACCCGCCATCTGCGTCATCCAATCCGAACCGGCAACGGTGGTCGCGTCTGTACCCGGCCCATTACCACTGGCCTCTATCAGTTGTATCAGCAGGATACTCACGGGCCCGCACCCGAAGGCCTCGCACAGATGGAACTAGGCAAGAATGAGCCGATCGTCGGTGTGCGCGGAAGCGACGCCGTCGCGTTCGCACGCTGGGTCAATGCTGTCATCGGCACCGGCATCACCTACCGCCTACCCAACCTCGCGGAGATCAACGATTCCGCGGTTCAACGCACACTCACCTCCCCGACTTCCGGAACACAGGTCCAGAGCGTCTGGCTGGAACCAGAAAACGGGAACGACCAACCCTGGCTGTGGACACCAGTCGGTGTGGACCATCCACACGCAATCGATGCAGCAACGCTTGTCAGCCATGTCAAAGCCGACATCGAACACTCCACCTCAACGCTCACCCGACTTCTGCTGCTCCGATCGATCACCGCCGTCCGGATCCTCGCCCGTGTCCTCCCCCCCGACCTCGACCACGCCCGCGCTCTCGCCCACGATCTCAACCACACCCTCGACCACACCCTCGACCACGCCCTTGACCACCACCACGCACTCGACCACATGCTCGATCTCAACCACGCACTCGACCTCGCCCTCGACCTCGACCACACCCTCGACCACGCCCTCGACCACACTCTCGACCTCACCCTCGACCTCGACCTCACCCGCGCCCTCGACCACGCCCTCACCCGCGCCCGCAACCACGCCCGCGACCTCAACCACACCCTCGACCTCGACCACGCGCTCGACCTCGACCTCGACCTCACCCGCGCCCTCGACCTCACCCTCGACTTCGACCGCGATCGGGACCACGATCTCGCCCGAGCCCCTGCCCGTGCCCGCGCCCGCGCCCTCGCCCGCGTTGCGGGAAGTGCGCTGTCACAGGCTCTTACGCGCACCGACTGGAAGACGTCCACCGCAACCTGGTGTACCAATTTTTCGCAGGCTTTTATCGAAGCGACAGGAATTGCGGAGACCACATATCTTGTTTGTCTGGACGCGCTAGCAGACAGGGCACACAGTGGGCGAGAGACTCTTTTTGAAGTCATGAGATCACCGGAAGATACCGTGAGGTCGCACTCGTGGGCTGATCAAGTCGCGAGCAACTTCGAGGATGCAGCGTTGCCCATATTCACCCGGCAACATGCTCTTACCTCGGACACCGCAACAGCTCTACGGATCGCGGCCCTCTGCCTTGCCGCCGAAGCAGACTCCCGCAGCGCCCACCTGGTCGGCAACACGTTCCGTGAGATTGCAGCCGGAATAACCCTCCTCGAACGACGTTCCAACCACCAAACGGCGCCAACGGAGACAATCCTTCTTGCTATTATCGCGTAGGGGCATTGACCCGGGCAGAGTAGCCCCGGCGAGCCGGGCATCGGAACACCGCGCGGAGTCGGCCGCAGCTACCGTGATGAGGCTGAACAGCTGGGAGGGCCGTGATCATGACGCGACTGCCGGTGCGCGATGCGTTTGGCGAGCAACCGGGCTTCCGGCGTGACGTCGGCTTGACGGCGCTGATGTTCGTCTCACTGGGCTCGATCATCGGGTCGGGATGGTTGCTGGGGGCGTTGACGGCGGCCACGCAGGCTGGTGGGGCGTCGATCGTGTCTTGGCTGCTCGCCGGTTCGATGATTGTGCTGCTCGCGCTGGTACACGCGGAGCTTGGGGCAGCCTACCCCCTTAGCGGTGGCACAGCGCGCTGGCCACGGTTGGCGTTCGGCTCACTGTGCGGGTTCACCGCTGGCTGGGTAGCCTGGCTTCAAGCGGTGTTGACTGCCCCGATTGAAGTCGAGGCTGTGCTCAGCTACCTGGACCACCAGTGGCATGGACTGATCAATGAAACAGGTGCGCTGACGCCCAGGGGCTTGGGCGTGGCCACTACGTTGATGCTGCTGTTCACTGTCATCAACATCCTCGGGGTGCGGTGGCTGGCGGAAAGCAACCGTGTCACCGTGCTCTGGAAGATCGCGGTACCGGGCCTGACGGTCGTCGTGTTGATCGCGGTATCCTTTCATGCCTCGAATTTCACCGCCGGTGGCGGCTTTGCCCCCTACGGTGCCCACGGTGTTTTTGCTGCCCTGCCCCTGGGTGTGGTGTTCGCGCTCAATGGCTTTGAACAAGCGGTGCAGATCGGTGGCGAGGCTCGAGACCCGCAACGTAATGTGCCTCGTGCCGTGATCAGCTCGGTGATCCTGGGCACCGTGCTGTATCTGGCGCTGGAAGTCGCTTTCATTGGTGCGTTGAATCCCGGTAACCTCGTGCACGGGTGGGCCAACCCCGCAGGAAAGGGTGACTTCGGGCCGTATGCAGTGCTGGCGAGTAGTCTGGGTCTGGGTTGGCTGGCCGCCATCTTGTACATCGATGCGTTCATCTCACCGGCCGGTACCGGCTTGGTCTATCTGGGCGCCTCCGCGCGGCTTTCCTACGCACTGGGCCACGCCGGCTACATTCCCAGGGGCGTCAGCCGGATCAGCGGTCGCGGTGTCCCGTATACTTCGATCGTCCTGGCGTTCGTTGTGGGACTGATCTGCTTTCTGCCCTTCCCGAGTTGGCAAAAACTGGTTCAACTGATCAGCTCGACAACACTGATCATGTATGGTTTCACGCCGATCACCTTGATGGCGCTGCGCAAGACCGAACCCGACCGCGCACGCCCGTACCGGCTACCGGCTTCCTCGATCTTGGCACCGCTGGCGTTCATCGCCGCGAACGAGATCATCTACTGGACGCCCTGGACCACGGTCCAGAAGCTGATGCTGGCCATCCTCGCCGGCTACGTGGTCTTCGGACTCTCCTATGCGCTGGGCCGCCCGATCGAACGACCGCCCCTGCACCCGCGGTCTCTAGTCTGGATTCTTCCGTGGCTTACCGGCCTAGCGGTGATCTCCTATCTTGGGCAATACGGCGGAATTAAGCTCATCCCAGAGTGGATCGACCTGGGCGTGGTCGCCGCGTTCAGTCTTGTCATCTTCTACGTGGCCATCCACTTCACCCTGCCCAGCCAACGAGTCTCCACACCGAGGCTGATTAGTCGAAAAATTGCGTGACCCGTGACCTTGGGGCTGCGTGAATGTCGGGGCTCTGGCAGGGCGCAGGTGGCACGCGGAAGGCACGAGTGGTGGGGTCGCAATACTCCCCCGATCCGTAGTCGCAGCCGACGCCGGTAACGTGATGGTGGTCATTAGCCCCTTGTGCGGGTCGAGCTGGCGTCGGTGCTGGTGACAGTTCACACCTTTCAGATCACCGAATATCACCGGCCTCAGCGTGAACCGGTCACACCGGTGATGACCTGCGCGGACAGTGCTCGGTATTTATCAGCGATCGTCAC
The DNA here is from genome assembly GCA_963822695.1 of uncultured Actinomycetota bacterium. Taxonomy (GTDB): domain Bacteria; phylum Actinomycetota; class Actinomycetes; order Mycobacteriales; family Pseudonocardiaceae. Next base: position 86,714 of record CAWGJH010000001.1, on the reverse strand, counting down.
GCTCGCCGAGGTCTCACGGCATGGAGAAGGCATGATCCTGGAGCGGGAGTGAGTGCGAGCCCAGCGTGGAAGGCTGTGCTCAAGGTGCCGTTATGAGCCTTGGCCTGAGTTCAGTCAGGGTCGGAGGGCTCCGCTAGTGATCGTGGTCAACCGGTCCTCATGGCGCGTGGTGTGTTGGCCTGACGCGGGGACGGGTGGAGTGAAGCGGGTATCCCGTCACGGTGGCCGGCGGGCAGGTTGGGGGCCGGCCGATTGAGAGTGGGGTTGACTGGGTGGAAAAATCGAGGGCGACCTCAGGAGGAAGCGAGCGAACCATGGACATCCGGTGCGCATCTTGTGTCGCCAGGCGGGAGGGCGGTGACCCGCCGGTGCCGCATTATCGAACGTCGGCCGCCGGTGGGGATTTCCATGGGGGAGCAGGGTGATGAGTACCCATCCGGTCGAGCGGAATAGGCAATCGGTCGCCACACGCCCGGTCATCCTGGGCGTCGTCGGTGACTCGGCTGCGGGCAAGACCACGTTGACCCGAGGGCTCGTACGCGCCCTCGGCGAGGGAGCGGTCGCCCACATCGCCACCGACGACTACCACAAGTTCGACCGCCGACGGCGCGCGGAGCTTGGCATCACGCCACTCAACCCCGACTGTAACTACATCGATATCCTGGCCCAGCACCTCGCGCTTGTCCGGGCCGGCGAGCCGATCCTCAAGCCGGTTTATCGGCACGCCGATGGGACGTTCGGGCCGCCAGAGTACGTGCGGCCGCATCGGTTCGCGGTCGTCGAGGGCCTGCTTGGCTACCATACGCCTCAGTTGCGAGACTGCTATGACGTACGGGTTTATCTCGCTCCGCCGGAGGGCCTGCGGCGCCGGTGGAAGGTGCAGCGCGACTGTTCCCGGCGGGGATACACCACGGATCAGGTGCTCGCCGAGCTCGACCGGCGCGAGCCCGATTCGGAGGTATTCATCAGGCCGCAGCAAGTCTACGCGGATATCGTCGTCACATTCGAGACGGGCGATGAGGGTAATGTGGAGCACTTGCCGGCACAGCTGAAGCTGCGAAAGGGCCTGCTTCACCCTGACCTATCTCCCTTACTGGATGCGGACGTCGGGATCACCATGGAGAACGCCGCCGACGCGCAGGTGCTGGGCATCCCCGGCCGTGTCCCGCGCGAGCGGGCGGCTGAGATCGAGCAGGCGATTTGGGAGTGGATGCACTTCGCCAGCCACTTGCGCTCCGAGCGGCTGGGCGAGTTCACAGTAGGCACGAACCTGCACCGCTCGGAGTCGTTGGCACTCGTGCAGCTTTTGCTTCTCTATCACCTGGTCATGGCCAAGGCGGCCGTCGCCCTAGGCGGCGTCGGCGCCCGTGCTGACAGGAGGAACATCATGACCAGGGTCGAAAGGACCGGCGCGGCGGAGGGCGAAAGTACCCCGACGGAGTTCGAAAGGGAGGGCATCCCGGCCCCGGCGCACGCCGAGTCCGACGAGGACGGTGCCGAAGCGGCCTCGGAGTAGCTTCGAGGAGGGAGCGCTCACGTCGCAGGTGGGCGCTGACGACGCTGGTGTCCTGGTCCACAGATGGTCCACAGGGAAAACCGCTTAGGGCTCGCGTGGAAATTAGTCCTGGTGATCCGGGTGTGTCGTGTCTTTGCCCGGCGCGGCTGTGATCGTCTAGTTCCAGTCGCCGTGGAAGTCATGTCGTTGCAGGTGGCGGGCTTCGAACGCCTTCATCTCCTTATCTGCGATCTCGATGCCCTTCTCGTAGGTGCTGGTGTCGAGCATTGAAGGGCCGGAGTCTGACACACGACCGCTGGGCGGCCGCTCGTTCAGGGTGTCGCGGCCGATCGTGTACCGGGCACGTGCCGCGACCGACCTGCACTCAGCCGCCGTGTTGGTCACGTGGCGGAACGCCGAGATCACACACCGTCCTCGGGTCGACACCGGGAGCGGGTCGCTCACGCTGACCGTAGGATCAGATCGGTGATCTCGTCGGGGCGGCTCAGGAAGGGAGAATGGCTGGTCGGCATCCTCACCGTCCTCGTGCATCGCGCGGCGAAGATGGGCGGCAGCGCCGCAGGCCACGTGCGGTCCTGGGTGGCGATGACATATGTTGACGGGGTGTCGTGCCAGTACGCGGCCGTCGGAGCCAGATCGAAGTTGGCGGCGATGTCAGCCCGCAGGAGGCCTACCGCGCGCTCGGCGTCGCACGGAGAGCAGTCGGCGTAGAACAGGTCGATGGCTTGGGCAGGATCGATCGTGAAGAGCGACCCGTCGGCCGACGGCCGTAGCGCGGTCATGAACGCCTCGCCGCCTCCTCTGCCGCCGGCCCCGTGAAGCAGGAGCGCGCACGTCTCTGCGACGTCGAGCACCCACGCGGTCAGGAAGACCATGTGTGCGGCGCCGACCAGGGCGCCGGCCGCGGCACCGCCGAAGGAGTGCCCGACCACTATCGGCGGATGGACAAGGTCGTCCACCACGGCCTGAAGCCGGCGGGTGCTCTCCGGTAGCGGGAGTCCGCCGACGTCCGGGACGACGACATGCGCACCGCGGGCGCGGAGACGGTCGGCAAGCGCGTCGTAGTGGGCGGGCCGGTGGGAGGCGCCGTGGACGATCACGATGGGCAACACGGCAAACATTCCCTTCTCCTCGGAATCGGACGGGCTCGAGGTGAGCGTCGTCCAGGCCAGTGGAGCGAACCAGGTGTTCGATCACCTGATCGCCGCACAGGTCCACGGCAGTGGTTGCTACGAGCGGACCGCCACCACCGGGTGCTCGGACCGTCGGGGTGCGCCGCAGACCGCGCGAGTGGATCGGGCCGGGCATAGGCATGTTCACGAGCTACGGTGTGGTGACCGAAGATCTACGTACCCACGGTCCGCCACTCGGTTGAGCGCATGCCTCATGCCCGCCGCGCCGCCCCCTCCCGCACCAGCGATAGCAGCTGCTGCACGTCGGCCGGTCCGCTCGCGGCCACGATCGCAATCGCATTCACCAAGACGAGCAGGTCGGTGACAGACAGATCAGCACGGACCGAGCCCGCATCGGGGCAGGACCAACATCGGAACCGGAACGTACGTTAGAGGCTGTGCGCGCAGGTCCATAGTGGTGTGACGCGGGGGTGCGCCGGGGTCTTGGACACTGCTCTCTGGGGGCATCAGAGCTTCCGACCACGGTATCGGACAAGATCACGTTGGCATTGTGGGTCCAGCTCGGGACCTGATCATGTGCCGGAACCCAGCTCTGTGGCGAGGGTTCTAGAACATTGATTGCGGACTGGGTTTCGGACGGGGCTGTCAAATTGTTTGTTGATAATGGTTTCCGGGGCAGACTTGGATCGGGATGGGGTGGCTGTGGCGCTGTGGTCAGGCGGCTGTTGGGGTAGCTGACGATGACCCCCGCGCCAGCATCATCTCCTCGACCTCCCGCAAGCTCAGCGGGAACCGGTGGTACAACCACACACAGTGACTAATGATCTCCCCCGGGTACCGATGGTCCTTGTACAACGAGGACGACACGACACCCATCGGCGTTCCCCTCCCCGAAGACCTACCGAGAGCCCCATCCCGCCACACCCAACAACTTGACAGATCATCCCATTGCCGGTTTTACCCGTATTCTGCCGCGAATTGTGTAGTGGCTTCCGAGATAACGAACGCCAGCAACTCACAAGATCCCGGATCGGCTTCCGAGATCACGATCAAGATCACCAAACGAGGGCCTGGAGCCCACCCCACCACGCTGTCGGGCGAGTTCGCTGAGATCATCGATGACTACGCCGCCGCGCTCAACGACGCCCCGCTGTCAGCCGAGTCCCGGCGAACCTACCTCTCCCGGGTACGGATGTATCTGGCCTGGCTCGCCCAACACCGACCCACCCGCGCCCAGGACGACCCGTTCACCAGCCCGAGGGCCAAGGACTGGGCGGTGCGGGACTACCGGCACTGGCTGCTGCGCGACGGCTCCACCAAACGCAGCGTCGTCTATGCCAACTCCGCGCTCACCGCGATCGACGACTTCTATACCCGACGCGGGCTGGCCAAGGTCACCATCGAACGAGACAGCCCCACGCGCGCTCGATGAGCAGGCTCGGATCCGCTGGCTGCGCGCCGTTCAGGCGCACCTGTCCCCGCAGAACCGCACCATCGCGCTGATCCACTACTACGCCGGCGCCCGCATCAGCGAAGTCGTCCGTCTCGATGTCAACGACGTACACCGCTCGGCCCGCAAAGCCCAGCTACGGATCTGGGGCAAAGGCGGCAAACCCCGCACCGTCCACATCCACAAACAACTCCGGACCGAGCTGGACCAGTGGCTGGAGGAAGGCCCTAACTGGCCCAACGCTGACCATAACCTGGCGCTGTTCCTCAACACCAAGGGCGGGCTGCTGACTGCCCGGGCCGCCAGCAGCATCATCCACGCCATCGCCCGCAACGCCGCACTCGACGACGAGCCACCGCTCACGTTCTCCGCCACACCCTGGCAACAACACTCCGGTGGTGAGCCGAAGATCCTCAGCGATCGAGTCGAGCACTCCAACCCGAACGTCACCTTCCAGATCTACTCACACCACTCGACGGGCTAGGACCGAGTCGCCACCGAGCGCATCGGTCGGATGATCGCGGATGCTCTTGGAAGGGGTGTGCAGGATGCGCCAAAAGACGGCTGGTCAGCCGTCTTACTACCGTTCTTATTACCGAGGCACGAAAACGGCTCGCCGGACGATCTCCGGCGAGCCGTTTCCCCTGGTAGCGGGGGCGGAATTCGAACCCGCGACCTCTGGGTTATAAGCAGTCCCAGGGTCGTCTCAACTGTCCCGACTGGATGCAGTCGAGCTGGTCAGTCAGCTGCTCCGGCACCTATGTTGTCCGCTGCGTCTCAGCCGACGCACCGGGTCGCGCAGCGTCTCGTTACCGCCACCGTTACCGCGTTCCCGCTGACGACCTACTGATGATGATCACACGGGAGCCCCAGCTCGGAAGGCTGCGCCCAACTGCGCCGTCAGGGGTCCCGATCCGTGGTCAGGGCGGGTCACAGTGCCCCCGCTGTTGACCGTGGTTATGGCACGCGCGGAGTGTTGGCCTGCCGCAGGACGGGGGTGGGGAGCGGGTATCCGTCGCGTCGGCGAGCTTGTCTCGTAGCGGAACGGGGGGGCAGGGGTCCAGATGGAGCACCCAACGGCTGAACGATCTAGGACCCCTGCCCCGTCGGCTGATGGCTCGCTGATGATCATCTGGAGGCCGTAGCGTTCCTGGCGTGGCCAGAACACAGGACGTGACGAAACTAGAGGGTGTGGCGACGCCAGTCCGGATAGGCGCGCTGCGGCGCCAGGGGCTAGTTGGTCATCTGCGCGCACCACTGGTCGTGGTGTTGACCTTGACGCTAGTCGTGATGTGCGCGGCCTGCGGCGCGGGATCGCCGGGCAGGTTCGTAGTACGGGTGCTGGTCATCACGATGTTCGCCCCGGAGACCGCGCCGTGGTTGGCGCAGGAGTCGCTGCCGCTGACTACTGCGGTGCCGGCGTTGCCGACCTCGTTGCGCTGCGCGTCCACAGGGCTGTGTGTGGCTACCATCGGCGAAGGCAAGGCCAACGCCGCAGCGAGCCTGTCGGCGATCCTGGACGATCCAGCTCTGGACTTTCATCAGGCATATTTCCTCACGTCGGGCATTGCCGGAGTGTCCCCGCAGATCGGCACGTTGGGCTTTGCTGCGTGGGCGCGCTGGGTGGTGGACTGGGACCTGGGGCATCATCTCGGCCCGGACGCAGCACCGGGCGTGCCTTTTGGCTATCTGCCTTATGACGATCAGCACACCAACGTGTTTCGTCTTAACGAAGCGCTGGTGACCAAGGCCTATGAGCTGACCAAAAACTTGCCCCTGTCGGACAGCGCGGAAGCCGCCGCCAGCCGGACGCGCTTTCCGGGGCAAGCCGGCCGCAAGCCCTTCACCGCGATCTGTGACACCGTCACGGGTGACGACTACTGGACCGGCGCGCAGCAATCTCAAGAGGCCCAGTACATCACCAGCATCTGGACCAAAAACCAGGGCACCTACTGCACCACGCAAATGGAGGACAACGCCACAGCGACCGTGCTGAACCGCCACGGCTTTCTCAGTCGCTACTTAACCTTGCGTACCGCCAGCGATTTCGACCAACCCTACGCCGGCCAGACCGCCCAGGCTGCGTTAACCAGCTACCCCGCTGCCCAGCCCGCCATCGACAACGCGTATCTAGCCGGTTCGACCGTCGTCCACTACCTGCTCAACCATCCGCCCCAGTAGATCTTCGGCGTCACTACTCAGTCCCACCATTTGCGTTACCCAAGACCAAGCACTGAGGCGGCTCGGGGGACTTCGATAGCTTGTCAGGTCACGAGACCCTTATCCGCTGATTCTCGGACCGCCGTATCGGTTAGTTGCGGATAGATGCGATGACCTCGAATTACCGGGCTCACGAATGGTGGACGTCTGTGGTCGTTTGGTGTTGTCCGGGTGCCATTAAGTGACCGAAAGGTATCCAAGTGATCATGAAAAGTCTCTCCCTTCAAGCGGGGGCCTTCGTGCTATCCCGTCGGCCTGGCGTAGCCCGACCGCGCCGTGTCAAGGGAGCCCGACGTGGGATCGGGAGCGTGGAGGAGGGCGCGCCCCCTTGACGCGGTGTGGTAGCCCTTGGGGAGATCGTCGGGATAGCACGAAGGCCCACCCACGTCCGCGGCGTTGCTCCGGTCAGGCGATCCCGGAGGCCTGCCGGGGTGCGGGGCGGCGAGCGCCCGCGATGTGCTCCGCTGGACCCGGTGTGTCCGGTTCGGCGTGCGGACCGTGGGTCGCTTGGTTCGTCGCGACGGCTGCGGCGGCGCATACTCGGTTGCTGGTGGCCGTCCGACCGGACCGCGACTGAGCCCGGTCCGTTAGGGCTGCGCAGTTTTGTGATTCGGGTCGGCGCAGCACTTGAACCTGCGGCCTAGCGATTACCAGAACCCGCTACTGGACAGTGCCGGTCATGACCGAACAGTTCGTCCGGCCAGCACAGACACTTCTCGCCGGTACGTGCGGTGCCGGAGGTTGGCGGTTGTTTCGGATAGGTAAAGGGTGGAGATGATCACAGGGTGGTCGCTCCCTGCCGCAGGACAGGAGGGGGCGAAGCGGGTATCCCGTCGCGTTGGCGAGCTTGCCTCGGAGCGGGCCGGGGGCAGGGGTCCATATGGAGCATCCGGCTGCTGAACGACATGGACCCCTGCCCCTGGTCTGCTACGCCTTCGGTGCCGTGCGACGGGATACCCGCAGTTGGCGACCGGCCACTTTCAGACTCGCCTCGCCTTGGGGACGATCCCGGTGTTTGGACAGACAGTGTGGGGTGGGTGTCCGGCCTTGTAGTTCTGGCCACCGGCGACTCATTCGGTCGGGATGTCGAGCGTGACGATGGGGTTGGTCCGCTGTTCATCCGCGTTCACTCGCCTAGCGGTTGACGGTCCATATCACGCTCTGACAGGCTTTCAAAGGACCACCCTTACCAAGGGCGGCAAAACGTCGGGGGTTGTTTTGGGGCATTCTCCGCTCGGGTTATTCTTCGACCTCGGCGTGCCGATGTCCAACAAAAGCAAGGAGTGAACATCATGGCCGAGGGAAGCGCCACTGTGAGCATCTTTCCCAATGTGCCGGTTGACGTGAGCGTGACCACCAATGCTCCGCGCACTCAACGGGCGACCATTGTCATTGACGGTAACACGTCCGGACCGTTCACGGGTAGCGGCGAACGAAACCTCATCGGACGTGACTCAACTAATTCCGGTTCAGGAAATGTTCAGGTTATGCTGGAGTATGATAACGGCGGTGAGAGCTGGGTCGGCTCCCAAACCAATACCGGTGGCCCTTATATGATCGGATCGTCGGGCTTCGCGATTGCGGTGGGTGAAAACGGGGATGACAGCGATTTCAACGACATCGTCGTCCAATTCTCCTGGAAGTCGAGATAGCCACTACCGCGGTGAAATCAAGATCCTTAACGGGCCCAGTGCCCGTCCCAAACCAGCCACCGATCAAGGCGAATGATCAAGGCGAGGCTGTCAGGAGATTACGAGGATCGCGTCCCACGGTATCACCTGAACGGAGAAATTTTGGTTCGACGGTTGACTTATGTAGATCCTTCCTCAAGGGTAGATATGGAGTCGAAGCCACTCATCCATGGTAAATGAACCGTCCGGGGAAAATTAACCGCAGGGTCGAGTTTAGGCAACTTTACAGTCCCCAGATTTTCGCGTCCGTGCGGTCACAGCAACAACCGCAGACTTCCATCCGAGACCGAAGGTATGATTATCGCGTGGTCTCACCGAGACCACGGCAGCGTTTGTGAAGAGGAGTGGCGTGCATGACATTTGCATTTAGTGTCCCGTCGTCGATGGATACCCTCGACGAGGCCCGGACGGACGAGGTCGAGACGAGCGGCGGCAAGGTCAGGGGGATCAAGGAGGGTGAAATCTCCTGCTTCCTCGGCATCCCGTACGCCGCCCCGCCCTTCGGGGACAACCGGTTCCAAGCGCCTGTCCCCGCGTCGTGGGACGGCGTGCGGGACACAGTTACATACGGGCCGACCGCCCCCCAGGTCCCCGTCTCCTACCCGTTCAGCGAGATCATCGACGAGCCGGTTATTCCCGGCAACGATTGCCTCAACCTCAATATATGGACGTCGGATGTCGGCGATTCGGGACTGCCCGTCATAGTGTGGATCCACGGCGGCGCGTTCCGCACCGGCTCGAACGCGGTGAGGACCTATAACGGGTCAGCGTTCGCACGTGATGGCGTAGTCTGCGTGTCGATCAACTACCGCTTGGGCGTGGAAGGCTTCGCCGACCTGCCCGGCGCCCCGCCGAACCGGGGCCTGCTCGACCAGCTCTTCGCGCTCCAGTGGGTCCAGGAGAACATCGCGGCGTTCGGCGGCGATCCCACCCACGTCACCATCGCCGGCGAGTCCGCCGGCGCGATGAGCGTGACCACGCTGCTGTCCCTCGACCGCCCCGGACTCTTCCACAGGGCGATCATGCAGAGCGGCGCCGGGCACTGCGCCCAGACCGCAGAAGACGCGGCGCTGGTTACCAAGGAACTGGCGAAGCTGCTCAAGGTCGAGCAGCCTACGGCGGAGGCGTTCGCCAAGCTTGAGCTCAACGACATCCTAACCGTTCAGGACGCCATCTCGAACGAGGTCGCCGCGACGCCGGACAAAGTCAAGTGGGGCGAGTCCACGGTCATGAGCGGCATGGCCTTCCTCCCGGTCATCGACGGCGAGCTGCTCACCCAGCGCCCGATCGACGCCATCGCCGCCGGTGCCGGCGAGAACGTGCCGGTCCTCACCGGCACCAACACCGAGGAGTACCGGCTCTTCCTGGCCCCGATCGCCGGTGCGTTTCTCCTTGGGGAGGAGTTTTACAAAAACAAGCTGAAGCCGTACGGGATAGATTCGGGGGTCCCCGGTGTCTACGACTTCTACAAAAGCAAGCTGCCGGACGACAAGGCCGCGGGTATCTTCTCCGCGATCGCCTCCGACTTCTTCTTCCGCATTCCCGCCTGCCGCGTCGCCGAAGCGCGGACGGCCGCGCCCGCGACCACCCACATGTACGAGTTCGCCTGGCGCTCGCCCCGCAAAGCACCGAACCAGCTCTTCCCCGAGCTCGGTGCCTGCCACGCGCTGGAGCTCGGTTTCATGTTCGACACACTCAGCACGGCCCACTCGATCACTGGTCCGACCCCACCCCAGGGCCTCGCTACGGCGATGCATGCGGCATGGGTGGAGTTCGTCAAGTCCGGCGACCCCGGCTGGACTCGCTACGACACGACCACCCGTCCGGTCCAGACGTTTGAGGCGGCGGAGAAGATCACGATCGTCGACAACCCCCGCGCCCCCGAGCGTGAGAAGTGGAAGGACTTCGTGACTCCCGTGACTCCCTGACGCCGCGCTGGGTCTCCGGCATCTAATGTGCCGCTGGCACGCACCTACTCCCGGCCGTCCCCTCGTCCTGGCCGCTGATCTCGTCGCGGCGGCGATGTCCAGGCTGGCCGTAGGCCACCGCGTGCGGCGCGCAGCGGCCTTTGACATCGATGGCGCGACGTGGACGATCCCGTGGACGTGTGAGGGGCTGGCCTGCACGGCTCGGAGTCGAGGATGACATCGTCTGCGGCGGTTATGGCTTCCGCTCGGCTGCTGCGCCCGCCGGGGCCGACCCGCGCGAGCACGACCGCAGGCCGCGCGCAGCGTGCGGGATCGGCCCCGGCGGGCAGGCGAGTCGGGCGGCGACTCAGCCACGTCCGCGCCGCCGCAGGCGGCGCGCAGATCCCATAGAGCCAAATTCGGCAACGACGCGGGGGGATTCGGGGGCGATCAGCCGCCCGAAGAGGTTTGGTCCCTACCCATCATGGGCTAGCGGATGTGCACGTACCGTTGTGGATATGGACGCTGAGGAAGCACGCACGATCGGCTGGCGGGTCCGGCAGATCCGCAAGTCTCGGGGCAAGTCGCAGGAGGTGATCGCCGGGCGGGCCGGGATCAGCGCGCCCTACCTGTCGCAGTTGGAACGCGGGAAACGCCCGTTGAGTCGGGCTCTCGTTGATCATGGCACTGGCTGATGCGTTGGAGATCGCTCCCTCCGAACTGACAAAGATCCCCACACCAGCCCCCGGCAACGGACACACCGACTCAACAACCGAGAAGGTACGTCGCGCCCTGACCGCCGTTGACCTCGGCAGGCCAGCCGGCCTTGTCCTCCCCGCCTCAGTACTGCGCGACCGGGTGAGCAAGCTACAGCAGGCACGCCGCCAGTGCCGGTTCGCCGACGTCGCGACGGGTCTGCCCGACATCATCCGCGACCTGCACACCTCAATCGACGCCGGCCAGGAGGTAGCCGAACTCCTCCCGCTAGCCGTGATCCTGCACGTGGACGTCACCCGATTGTGGCTCAGAGACGCCGGAGCCCCTCAGGATCTCCGGTCGCACGCCGCAATGCGAGCCCGAACCCTCGCAGCCGAACACGGCCAGGACACCACACTCGCGGTCGCCGCGTTCGGTGCCATCACTACGCTCCTCGCCGGTGGGATGGTCGATCTAGCACAAGCCGAACTGGACTCGATCAGACACCCCGCCACCACGGTGCACACAGCCGGCTTGCTGGGCGCGCTAACGATGGCCCACTCCGTACTCGCCACAGCGGGCTCCCCCGCCCATGACGTCGAGACCCCACTGGCTGAAGCCGCCGAACTCGCCGAACGGTTCGGGGAACTCGGCGACGAACCACTGGGGTTCGGGTTTGGACCGACAAACGTGGACATAGAGCGGATGACACTCGCACTGGAGACCGACGAACCGGACCGGGCCGCGAGCATCGCCGCAGGCGTACACCCCGAGCGGCACCCACACCTCACCCGTCAGGCAACGTACTGGGTGGACTATGCCCGTGCGTTGTCCCAACTACCTCGCCGACGGGAGGAAGCGGTCGCGGCGCTTCTCACCGCCGAGGAAATCTTCCCTAACCGGGTGTACCGGAACCCGATCGCACGCGACACGATCGTGGAGCTCGCGCAACGGTCGCGGAAGAACTCGGTAGGCCGGGAGTTGCGCGGAATGGCCTACCGCGCCGGACTGACGGTGTAGCCCACTCGAGTACTTAGCATCCTGCAAATACCGGCCCTTGCCGATCCGCCACTCTCACTACCTATGATCGACGTACCCGACACGCTGGACTCGCACCGCGAGCGTGGCCGACTGACGGCCCAGGGCCGCTGCACCGACGACGACAGCAACTGCACCCTGCTGGTGATCCACGAAGCAGGTGGCTCGTGGGCGATTCACGGCCTGGGTACACCGGGGGTGCGGCTGTCCAAGGTCGAGATGGTGTCCCTGGCTGAGAAGATCCTGACGGGTGCCCGGTGAGCTGGTATTTGCGCTCGATAGCTGACCACGATACCCACCCAGCTCACGACATTCCTGCTGGAGGCTCGCGGCGATCGGTTCTTTGCGCTGTGGGTCTTGGAAGCGACGACCGGGATGCGGCGCAGCGAGCTGGCCGGGGTGCACCGCGACGGGCTCGACTTCGACGCCAGCACTCTCACCGTCGGCTCAACCCGGGTCGTCATCGACGGCAAGGTGGTCGAGGAGGATGGTAAGTCTGACGACAGTCGGCGCACCATCGCGCTGGATCCGTACACGCTCGGCGTGCTGCGCTCCCATGTGACCATGCTCGATGCCGAGCGCGCTGTCGCCGGTGAGCACTACCAGGATCACGGGCTGTTGTTCTGCTGGGAGGATGGCCGGCCGCCGCACCCAGACACGATGACCGCCCGTTTCAACCGGCTAGCTGATGCCGCTGGCCTCCCCCGCATCCGGCTGCACGACGTGCGGCACAGCTACGCGACCGCCGGTCGGCTGGCGCGGGTCGATACCAAGGCGCTGAGCCAACGGGTCGGGCACGCGTCGGTGAGCTTCACGATGGAGACCTACATGCATGGCGACCTGGAAGCTGACCGTGAGGTAGCTCACGCACTCGCGTCGGTCATCCTCGCCGGCCTGCCAGGCGTTGACACTGGTGAGAAGAGATGAAACGCGGAGGCTCCGTTACCGAATCCGTTACCTCTGAATACAAAACAGGCCCGATCCCTTACGGAACCGGACCTGTTTTCCCTGGTAGCGGGGGCGGGATTCGAACCCGCGACCTCTGGGTTATGAGGGCCTAATCGCCGTCCTTCTGGCGTGCCGCGAGCTGTCCGCGAGTCTCTTTTTTGGGGTATTATCGCAGGTAGAGCGCCTGCCAGCGTTCCACGCCGCACCAGTGGGTGGTCCCCGCTGACGCACGGTGTTGATGACAACCTGATGACAAATGATCATCCGAGAGGAGTAACCAGTATGGGATTCGCACGAAAGCGCATCGATCATGAGGGCACGGTGCGGTACATGGCCATCTACCGAGACCGCAAAGGACGGGTGCGCTCGGCGGGCACATTCGGCACCAAGCGGATGGCGGACAACGCCTGGCGGACAATGGAAGTCAAGATCGCTGAGGGGCGAGTGGGCGACCCCGCGCGGGGACGGATGATCTTTACCCGCTACGTGGAGGACACCTGGCTACCCCACCACGTGATGGAGCCCTCCACCCGCGAAGGCTACACATACTCCCTCCGCAAGCACATCATTCCCGAGTTCGGCTCCATGCAGATGAGCGACATCATGCCCGAGCATGTCCGGGAGTGGATCACCAGCCTCCAGGACCGGGCCGTGACCCCCGCGACGATCAAGAAGAACCATATGATCCTCAGTGTGATCTTCACGACCGCGCTCAATGATCAGGTGGTCTTCATACACCCGTGCAAGGGCGTCAAAACCCCGACCGTGCCCGTCAAATCTTACCCGATCATCACCCCGGAACAGTTCGACATGATCTATCAAGCGCTCCCCGACGCCGAAGCCCAACTCCTGGTAGAAACCGATATTGAAAGCGGCCTACGGTGGGGCGAGCTGACCGAGCTTCGGGTCAAAGACCTCAACTTTCACACCCACATTCTCACAGTCAGTCGAGCCGTCGTGGAGCTCGATCGAAAATTCCACCCACAGGGCGAGCGATTTTTAGTCAAAGAATATCCCAAAAACAAAAAACACCGACAGATGAAGCTCAGCGCCCAAATCGTTCACAAGCTCCAAGTGCACCGCGACACCCTGCACCTGGGCCGTGACGACCTCCTGTTCGCCATCCGCAATCAAGAGAACACGAAGCCAACCGTTCGCGTTACCCCTCCCAATCCCGATGACCTCAGGCTGACCCCACCCAACGACAATGGCCGACAATACAAACACGGCACCACCAGCGGCTACGGAGCGGGCAAATGCCGGTGTGAGCACTGCCGAGCCGCGTGCGCCCTCTACCGAGCACAACGACGGGCACAAGGCAAAGACAACCCCCGCACACCCCGAATACTGGACACCGACGGACACATCCCCAACGACCATTTCCGAAACTACATATGGAACCCCGCAGTCAAAAAAGCCGGTTTAGAAAGGGGTGTACGCGTTCACGATCTACGCCACGCACACGCCTCATGGCTGCTCGCCGGAGGAGCAGACCTTCAAGTCGTCAAAGAAAGGATGGGGCATGGCAGCATCACCACAACCGAACGCTACCTCCACACCCTCCCCACCGCTGATGAGACCGCACTTACCGCCCTGTCCAACATCCGCAACCGCTCTTAAAGTTCCAACACCTATAACGTTTGAAACGTTTTATAGATATAAAACGTTTCAAGTTATGTTAACGTTAATGCATGAACTACAACGGTGATATGAAAACTGGGGACCACGCGGAGGAATGCGTATTCCCTACGGGTCCCCATGGTCAGCAATGTGGCCGCCCGGTCGCCGCGCACGGTAAACCTGTTAAAGGTAGACGCCCCCTGTATTGCGATGATCCCGAGCACACCCGTGGGAAAGCGTTTGCCGCGCGCCGCCGGTATGAACTTGCCGCCGATCGCGGCCACGACAGCAACCAACCGGGAGCGGTCCAGGTTGACCAGGCGGTGCCTGAGCATCCGGTGACCGATGGCCGAGTTTCCCTCGGAGCCTTGCTAGCTCGGTTCGAGGAGTCCAGCACACGACTGGTTACGATCCTCAACCGTGCCATCGAGGTCGTGCGGACCGTCTCTGATCCTGATGCTGCCAGCTACGAAGTGGAGCAAAAGCAACGCGAGGCAGCCATCCAGATAGCCCAAGCGCACAGCGCTCAAGCTGCCGCTGAACACGTTGCCAGCAACGCCCGTAAACAAGTCGCCCACGAAGCAGAACAGCGCGCACAGGCTGATGAAGCAGCCAAACACGCTTTACACGAGGTCCAACAGATGCAGGTTAAACTCGCCGACGCACTCAGCGCCAGGGATCGCGCCGAGGCAGAAAAAGAATCCGCACACCAAGCCACGCAACACGACCGCGCCACAATCCAATCATTACAACAGCAACTAGAACAACAACGCGACGACCACCGCCACGACCTAGACACCCTCCGGCACCAAGCCCAAGACGAACGCGCCACGCTAGCTAAGCAATACACCGACCAAATCGCAACAATACTTGCCACGATCCAACAGGCCAGCCACCCCACCCAAACCAAACCCGCTACGACACCAAAGGCCCAACACAACCACCCACCCCGCACGAAAAAACAACAAGACCAACAAACACAACCGTGACGAATACCGCAAAGCGGAAATCCTCATGAGACAAGATCGGCGAGGCTCTCAGTATGTCTTGTCAGGTGAACTGGGCGCTTGGCGCGCCTTTTTGGTGGCGGGAAAATAGCGTTGAGTCATCTCTTCTGACCAGCACGTTTACCTTATTTTCGTGTCAGACTGCGCCGGACTGGTACCGACATAGAATCGCCGGACGAGGGAAGTACCTCGCTAGGTCGCAATAGCATCGGACTGGTCACAAATTGTGGGGTCTGTCCAGACAAGACAAAGGTCTTTGGTGCGGGAGAATAGATCTAGCGCACTGTCGGCAGAGTTGAATATTCCGGCGAGTTTCCCATTGTGGCTAAATACCACAGCAACGCCAAGACCACCGCCACGACCTGAATGCTCTCCAGGATGAGCGTGCGGCGCTCGCCAAGCAATACACTGAACAAATTGCAGCGATCCTAGCCGATATCCACCAAGACGGCGGCTCTATCCAGACTAAACCTGCTACTACCCAGAAGCCCAACGCAACCACACGCACCGCACGACAAAACAACGAGACCAAGCCAGCGCAACCGAAATAAACACTACAAGGTGATAAACTTGACCTAGCGATCCTCGTCGTTGAAGAGTTCCGGTAGTGCTGATTTGAGCCAGTTGTAGGGCACGATGACCGCATTTTCGTCACCGTGCTTGGTCACTACCGTGTGGCCGCCGTCGCGGGCGTGGTCTAACAGCAAGATCTGCCCGTACAGCCACCCCTATATCTACCACCAGACTGCCCCCGCCTATAAAACCTCAACCAGACAACGAGAATAGCATCCATTCCATCTTTGGATGCCATTTTGCAGAGCAAGTGATCTACAGGTCGAATCCTCCATGTTTCACTCCCCGAAGTAAGTTCTGCCATTGCGCAGGGGAAACCGCTAAGATTCCTCTGTGGGGATTTTTAGAGTCGCGTACACCGACTTTTCCGGTGAGTATTGTTACTTCCACACAATCGCCTGAGCCATGGCTGCGACTGCTTTTCCTCCACTGTGCGTGGCTGAAATCGAGTGCGGTTTTTAGGTTGGTCACGATAGTTCCTCTATGGTCTTGCGGATAATATTTAGGGACGCATCCGTGCCGAGTGCTTCACCGACGAGATGGTTAAATGCCTGGTGGTACTTAGCTACCTCGCCTGCGTCTTCCAAATAAAGTGCGCCTATCCCATGGTCGAAATAGACTAATTCGGGATGTATGTCATCGGGAAAGCCCAGTAAAATAAACGGGTTAGCCATGCCTGGATGAACACCAACGCTTAAGGGCAGCACTTGGACATGAATATTGGGTTGTCGAGCCATCTCGGCGAGGTGTTCAAGCTGCCGGAATAGAATCTCTGATGATTGAACACGACGGTGAAGCACTGGTTCCTCGATAATTGCCCATAACTCAAGGGAATTCGACCCGAAAAGTCGTTCTTGTCGCGCTTTACGCAAGTTCACAACATCATCAGGCTTGGTCGCCTCTGTTCGAAAACTTGCCAGGGTCACCGCCCTTGCGTATTCCTCGGTTTGCAATAGTCCAGGAATCACATGGGACGCAAACGTTTTCATGACTCGGGCTTCAGCTTCTAAGCCTACGTAGGTTCCAAACCAGTCTGGCACTGCGGAGCTGTAGGAATGCCACCAGCTTTTTTCGGCTGATTGGCGCGCTAATTCCATGAGAGAGTCTGTGATCTCAATGTCGGTGACATCATAGAAAGCTAACATGTCGCGAACGTCGCGGGGTTGAACTTTGTATCGACCTGTCTCGATTGAGCTGATCTTTGCTTGTGAACAGTGGAGTTCAGCGGCGACTTCGATCATTTTCTTATTCGCCGTCTCGCGCAGTCGCTTCAATTCAAGACCGAGCTTGCGTCTGCGCACCGTGGGATCAGTGCGCGTGGCCACTGGTTGCTCCTTCCGTTTTGATCGCTGCACAGTTTGACTTAATTAGCCGTCTTCCTCAAAAAGTGCAACTTGCACAATTACAAACCGTCACCCAAATGGCGGATATCAGTCACTAATATTTCTCGCTAATATTTGTATAATTTCTGGTTGGTAACCCAGCCAGAAAGCGAACAGGACAAAAATACCCCGTGCCACGTGCCATACCCGCTGGGGGACGCCCGTTCGCAGACCGGCATTCAACCTACAGTTTAAAGGCGGTTAATTTTTAATGAGCGAGACAAACAAACCAAACAACACCAATCAAGAATCTACAGGAGAGGAAGTCATCCCTATTACGACAGGAGATCGCATTGTTCCAGTGAAACGTTCGCAAGTTTGTCGAGTGGAGGCCGACGGAGATTACGTTTGGCTGCATACTCCTGAGCGAAAATATTTGTGGCGCGAGGCTTTAGAGCGTTTAGCAAAGCGGTGGGATGAGCATGGTTTCGCACGTACTCACCGTTCCCATATGGTATTTCTCCCACTAGTCACAGAATTACAGAGAGGGCCTTCTGGCCATAAGGTGCGTCTAGGTTCCGGCTCTGATGCCGTGGATGTTCCAGTCAGCCGCCGAGAACTCAAGAAATTCAAGCAGCGATGGATACAAAAACGTCAGGATTAACAAAGGGTATCTACAGCGCGGCCTGAAACAGCACATCCATCTCCGCTCGCTCTTTATTGCCCGCGATTGATCTACCGCCTGCAATTCACTGCTGTCGGTATCCCGATCGGGCGTTCGAGTGTGATTGCGGCGTGGGGTTGTGAAATCGGTCAGGTTTGTTGATGCTTGGCGAGTGCTTGTTGGATTAGTTCTCTGACTGCGTGCCCGTAGACCGCTGATTGTTGGAGCAGGGTGAATGCTTTAGCGTGTAGGGTTATTTCTCGGGGTTGGGTGATATCGAGCCCGGCTGAGATTCCTTCGGTTTGTACTCGTTGTTCGTCGAATATCCAGAAGCTTCCTTGGGCTAGGCAGTGGCGTTGACCCGCAGTCGGGATAATTCCTAGACTGACTCGTGGGAGGGACATGACGGCCAGGAGGCGATCGAGTTGTCCCAGCATCACGTCGGTATCACCGACACGGGTGTGGAGTGTTTGTTCCTCAAGGACGAAGGCGAAGCGCCGGGCTCCGGTGTAGAGCACGTGTTGGCGTTGCATGCGGGTGGCCACAGCCTGATCTACATCGTCGGGTAGGTCAAGAAAGTGGTTCCAGAACCTTAAAATAGCGGTAGCGTATTCGGCTGTATGGAACAGTCCAGGTAGGACGGTGTTTTCATAGCCTCGAAACAACTTGGTTCGCTCGTAGAGTGGAACCAATGAGCTTTGTGAACGTTTCAGTCCGATGCGCATGTGGCGAGTCCACTCGATATACATCGACTCGATAGCGCGCACGGTGGCGATGAGATCTGGTATGTGCTCTTCGGCTCCGCACACGCGGCACCACGCCGCAATGTCGTGCTCGCTGGGGGCTTGAGCACCATGTTCAAGCTTGCTGATCTTCGTGAAGTGCCACTGACATCGGGCAGCCAGTTCCCGCCCCGTCAGGTTCGCATCGGCACGAATCTCCCGAAGGCGCGTCCCGAGCGCCTGGCGGGCTTGCCGGACTGGTGTGACGGTCATGTTTAGGAAGGGGTGTACTGGTTGTGCGGGATAGCGATCTTCCACGCCTCCTCGAAAGCTTTCGCACACCCCGCGACCACAGCCGGATCAGTCGTAACCTGGTGATCAAGGACATGCCCGTCACCAGAGAAATACGTGAAAGCCACCGTCTGACGATCGAACATCCAAAAGTCGTTTCCCGGCAACAACAGCGTCGAAGTGTGACGGCGAGGTAGCCATCGAACGTCTTCGCCAGCACGAACCAACTGGGCTGCGTCTAGCCACTCAAACCGAATGTAGTCGGTGACTGGTTCAGAGACGATACGCAGCCTGCGCACCGCCTTACCGGCCTGATTGTTGCGCGCCATGAGCTCAAACCAAGGCCGCCACCATTCGGCCTCCGTAAGTGGGTCCAACGGCTGCCCGCGTAACCAAGTCTGGAATCTGGTTTTCTCGATGTTTGTGACATACGTATCACGCATTTCAAGGTGCACGGCCTCGCGTCGAAACGTCGTAAGGAACTGGTCTCGCTCTTCTTCCGAGATCGGCTCCACAACCGGCTACCCTCCAACCAGTGTGAGCATGGCTAACTTCTCCACATGTACGCAGGTCTCATGCTCTGGGATGCTCATCTGACTCAACGCCTCAGCATCGGTGACCTGCTTGCCTTGGATGATGTAGTGACCGCCCGGCGTGACCGCGACGATGGGCGGCACCACGTTGATCACCTGCCCATCCAGGCCGTCCAGGGCCAGATACTCCAACAGCGCTGCCGGCACCTCCACAAGGGTTTCATCCTCACCAACAGCCAGACGGGCCAGGATGGCCCGATCGGTGACGATCCACCCCTGCACCAAGTAGGAACCCTGATCGGTCGCGTACAGGCTCGGCGAGTTGGTAGGCGTGGAGTCCTTACCCAGGAACCTTAGCTTCACAGCCCTTCTCCTGTCTGGCTACTTGCTCAACGTTGCGCAAACCAAGACCAGCATCAACCCAGGCAAGCAACACGTCAAGACCCAACCCAGCGTGAGCATCAGCCACCAGCATGAACGGTGAACCTCCAGCTAGCAGGCAGCCGTGTCGAACTGGTCTCCCTGCCCACCATCAGACTCACCAAGCTCCACACCAGCCTGCCGCTGCGACATCATCGAGCAACATCACGCAACTTTGTTCCACCACAACCCAGCCCCGCCCTAGCGTGACAGCCCTGGCCCCCAGGGTCGGATGTTCGAGTTGTCCGCACGGTCGTGGTGCCTGCCTGGCCCCCGAGAGAACGCCCACGAAGGCAGGTGCCCCTCCCCGTCCGTGTCTCAGGACAGCTCAGCTCGGCCCTGGGGTGCCACCCAGTCACGTGAGCAAGGAAACGGGTCGATCTGGACTTTCGTCTATTTCAGCTGTAAAAAAACGAAGAGAGGTATCACAAGTGTCGATCATGATCTCCTCGTACACGAGTCCACGTACGTTTTCCTGGTTCCCCCTCGCCGGTCAGCGCCACGCCATCCATCGGCGTGACCGTCACGTCCGCCGGGGTACACCCATGCACTGCCTATGCGGTGTAACCCACCCGCGAGGCCCTGACGGCGACACAGAATGGCTCTGGCCCACCTGCCCACAATGCTGGGACCAAGCCTGCATCATCGTCGGACTCCACCCACACCAACGGTCTTCCCCGGAAACAGCGAGCTGATACAACGCCATAATCACGTGATCCTTATAATTGATCATTAGCAGTTGGTCCGTCGAGGTCGATATCAAGGTTGACGAGTTTGGCGCGGACCTGCTCGGCGTCGGAGTGGTCGAGTTGGTCGAGGATGGCTAGGGCTTGCTGCCAATTGTCGCGGGCTTCGGAGTGGTTGCCGGTGGCGTGGTGAGTGTCGCCGAGGTGAGTCAGGGTGTCGGCTTCGTAGTAACGGTCATTAAATTCGCGAAACAGAGCGAGAGCGTTTTGGTAACAGCTGATAGCTCGGTCATGGTGGCCAATGTGATTGTAAATATAACCGAGGCTATCTAAGGTAGCAGCTTGGCCGTAAATGTTGTCAAGTTCACGGTGTAGGTCCATCGCTTGTTGGCAGTGGGTTAGCGCCTGCGGGTAGTGTCCAAGCCGGGCGTAGTTCCAGCCAAGGACGTTAAGCGTGTTGGCTTCCCCGATACGGTGGTCGGTGGTGCGGTAGAGGTCGAGGGCTTGTTGTGCGTGGATGATGGTTTGGCTGTGCTGGCCTTGTTGGTCGCAGATCCAGCCGAGGGACAGGTGCTGTCGCCTAGCTCCTGGTACAGGGTGAGTGTTAGCTCAAGGTGGATGTTGGCCTCGGTATAGCGTTCGAGCCAAGTGTAGGCGTGACCAAGGTGAAGTCGGATATTGGCTTGGACCGCGCGATCACCTAGACGACTCGCGGCAGCCAGAGCGGTTTGATGAATTGCGATGTAATCGTGCCAATGTCCTCGTCGATTAAGGAAGGTGGCTAGCGTCCAGGGTAGTTGCCAGGCATGAGTGTCAAATCTGTTGGTGGCGGCATGGTCAATAACGGCCAGTAGGACGGCGTGTTCGGTACCGAACCACTCCCATGCTTGCCCACAATCGGTGATCTGGTAGGTCATAATTCCGGATTGTGTAGCCTGGAGGACGATGGGTTCTCGGTGCTGTGCGAGGTGCCGGTCGGCGGCGAAGCCGGTGTGGAGGTAGTAGTCTAGGACTCGGTGTAGGGCCGTTCGTTGTTGTGGCTCAGGTTCTTCTTGGGTAGCTTGTTCGGTGGCGTAAACGCGCAGCAGATCATGGATTTGGTAGCGACTGGGGAAATGTTGTTTCAGCAGGTAAGCACGGGTCAACGCAGTCAGGAGTCTACGGGTGTCTGACTCGGGCAGACCAACTAAAGACGCTGCCGCGTAAAGACCAATATCAGGTCCCGGGTGCAAACCCAGTAACCGAAACAGACGAGCGCCACCACGAGATAACGCACTGTAGGACCAAGAGAACACCGCCCGAATATCGGTTAGTTGACTATCCCCAGTCGATAACGCGTCCAGCCGTTGACGTTGCTCACTCAATTCACTAAGCAGGATGTTCAACGGCACGTGTGGATCAAGGAGAACACGGGCGGCGGCGACACTCAATGCGATAGGCAGCCCCACACACCGTTGGATCAGTTCGTCCACCGCCTCAGGTTCAGCGCGGATACGCTCTGTCCCAAGGAAGTCGGTGAGCAGCTGGCAAGCCTCATGGGTGGTGAGAAATTCCAGTGTAATGTGCAGGGCTTGCTTGTGGGCAATCAAACCAGCGAGTTGTTGGCGACTGGTGACCAACACTATACAGCTCGGGCTTCCTGGAAGTAGTGGAAGTACCTGATCAGTGTCACGGGCGTTGTCGAGCACGATCACCAGTCGTTTGCCTTCCACGAGGGTGCGGTAGAGAGCCGTTTGGGCATCCAGGGTGACCGGGATCTTCTCGGCTGGAATGTGGAAAGCGTCGAGGAAACCTCGTATCGCCGCAGCGGGTGTTATGGGTGTGCCGCTGGGGTCAAACCCCAATGGCGTTAAGTTAAGCGGGTGCTGGCATCAGCCAGTACTTGATCGTTGTGAGCGGGGTCAGCCGCGCCGACTCGCCTGGTTTGCGGGTTTTGTACCGGCCGCCCGCTCGTTTGGTCTCCCTTTTGTAGCGGCGGTCTGGACGCGGCGGGACGAGGTTGGGTCTGCGGGTGATCTCGAAGGCCAGGTCGTTGGCGAGATCGTCAAGGTCTGGAGGGGGAAAAACATCCGGGGTCGCTGATGCGGCCCCGGATGGCGTCGCGGGCGCGGGTGAAGGAGATCCGGTCGGGATCGAGTCCGGCGGTGTCCGCAGCGTGGCTGATCAGTGTGCGGATCGCCTGGTAGCAGCAGAGCATCGCGTAGATCTCCTGTCGGATCAGCGGCGGGGATTTGGAGCGCAGTACCACGGCGGCACCGCCGCGCAGCGAGGTTTCCAGCTCATCGAAGCAGGTTTCCAGCTGCCAGCGGGAAGCGTATGCACCGGCGGCCTGCTCCGGGGTGAGAACCTGCGGGTCGAGGATGTCGGTGACCAGGGTGAAGGTCTCAGATACCTCGCTGCCGTCCTCGGAGGTGACCGAGTACTCGATCACCCGCACGTCGATGCCAGGGATGTCTTGGGGGTCTGTGCCCTTGCGGCGCATCCGCCTGGCGGCGGCCGGGTCGGCGATCCGTGATCGGTAGGTGCCATCGGAAAACACCTCCAGCACCGGCAGGTCGATGTCGCTTTTGGCCCGCCACAGCACGTGCACCCCGGCGGCCAGCACCTCGGTGAGCAGGCCATGCGACAGGAAATTGCGGTCGGCGATGAGCAGGTCACCGCGGCCCAGCTTGCCCAGCAGTCGGCGGGTCAGGGCCTGTTCCCCGGTGGCCAGCGCCGCGCAGGCCGCCCCCAGCACCGCCCGGGTCCCGCACTCGCCGAAGCTGACCAGGCGGATCTGCGGGAACGGACCCCTGCGCTCGTCGTTGCCCGGGTAGCCGAACTCCGCACCGTTCTCCGGCGTATCCGGCACGTCCACACACATCCCATCCACCGCGACCAGGCGCATCCCGGACACGAACGCCGAGGCGGACTCCTGCCCGGCCAACGGCCCGGCCACCTGCTCCATCAGCCGGGCCATCACCTCCCAGCCCAGCCGCTGGCGCGCGTAGGTGATCGCCGCCGGACTCGGCTGCATGCCCAGCGCCAGCCGTACCCGGAACCGCTTCGCCCACTCCAGCCCAGCCACCAGCTTGTTCCACACCTCGCCGTAGCTGGACTGGAAGAACAGCACCATCGCCAGCAGGTAGTACCGGTAGGCCGCTGGCGAGGTGCCGTGCGTGTTGGCACAGTCCTTTTCCAGCGGCCCCCGGCCCGAACTGGACGTGATCGTTTCCGATCATCCAGCTCTCCAGTGACTACCCCGTGAGTGTCGCGGTTGGTTGCTGCGCGTGGATGGTGTCATGGCAGGTCGAGCAGACCACGAGGGTCTTGCGCCGTATCTTCGCCATGAGTTGTGCCCACGCGGGTTGTGGTCGCCCCGGTTGGTTGAGGTCGGCGAGCTTGCGGACCTGGTGTGTCTGCACCTGGACCCGTTGTTCGCAGATCTCGCACCGGCCTGCCCTGAGCCGTTTGATCAGCTCGTTGCCTTTGCGGCGGCTGGTGTCCGGGGTTGGTTGGCGATCGGTGAGGATCGCTTTCTTCTGCCGTTTCAGGGGTATCCCACCGAACCGTGTGACCAGTGGTTTTCTGCCCTTTCGTTCAACGGTGGCCTCCATGCAGGTGCGCGGCCCGTGTGGTGTGCTGATGACGGCCTTGTGCGTGCGGGCCATCGTCGTCACGGTCGAGCGATGCTTGGCGGCCAGCGTCTTGAGCATCGAGGTCTGCATGACCCAATGCAGCCGATGAAGTCTCCAGACGTCACCGGCGAGCAGGTAGTACTGGACGAGCCCCCGGTATTCGGCCCCGTATGTGTTGATGATCAGATGGTTATCGAGATTCATCAGGTGGGGTCGGCGCTCGGGTTTTCCGCGCTTGAGATAGGGGGAGCATTTGGCTCTGATCACCGCCTGGGGGACGCGTAACATGACGGTCCCGTTGACCGACCGTTGACCACGGGTGATCTTGTGGTCGGCGTGCTGGGTGGTGATCTCGTAGCCGAGGTATCGTGCCGCGCCTGTGCGGGCGTGTGTGATCAAGGTCTTGTCCTCGGAGAGTTCCAACGCGAGGTCATCACGCAGGAACGCGGCGAGGCGAGCTTTGATCTCTTCGGCTTCGGCCTTCGGTCCGATGAACCCGAGGAGGTGATCGTCAGCGTATCGGCTGTACTTCAACCGCCGGTAGCCAGGATCTCGAGGATCCTTGCTGGGCAGGCGGTGAAGTTGCTTGCGCAGTTGTCGTTCCATGGCATGATCACCATGCCTGCGAGCACGCCTCATCGCGGTTCTCACCTGGTTGTAGGCGGGGTTGTCCGCCTTCCGGCCTCCTCGGGTGTACTGTGGAATGAGATCTTTTTCCACGAACTTGTCCAACCGGTCCAGATAAATATTGGAAAGGACTGGTGAAGCCACCCCGCCCTGTGGCGCGCCGGAGAGGGTAGCGTTCCATTCCCAGTCCTCCAGGTATCCGGCTTCCAGCATGTTACGCAACAGCCTAAGGAACCTTTTGTCGTGGATTTTCTCACCGAGAATTTCGAGTAACTTCGAATGATCAAGCGACCCGAAACAATCGGCGATATCTCCCTCGATGAACCAGGTCGTCCCCGCCCATGTGTCGGCCACTTCGCGCAGCGCGGTGTGGCAGCCCCGGCGGGGACGGAAACCGTGGGATCGGTCCGAGAACGTCGGTTCATAGTATGCCTCCAGTAGGAGGCGGACCATCTCGCCGACGAGTTTGTCCGTCCAGGACGGCAAGCCGAGCGGTCTCATCTTCCCGTTCTTTTTCGGGATGTAAATCCGCTTGACTGGCTGGAATCGGTAGCGCTCGTAGCGCAAAGCATCGATGATGCGACCGATCTTTGCCTCGGACATGCCATCCGCGGTCTCCCCATTGACCCCGGGCGTCATGGCCCCTTGGTTGGAGTATAGACGCCCGTAAGCCAGCAGATACAAGCCCGGGTTGAACAACTGTCGATAGAGCTCGTTGCACGGCAGGCCACGCCTCCCGCGTTCACGGAGGACATCCAGCACTGTTTTGGCGTTCTGCATTACGCATACCTCCCAGCTCATAGATATCCGATCACCTGGCCCCCTTCGCCCGACTGTGGACGGCTTTCCCGTCCTCCTTGGTGGGGCGTGACTCCCACGACTACTACGAGGCCTCCGTCACCATAGGGTTCGCACCCCTTAGGCGATCCCACGTTCGTCTTCGTTGCACGTCACAGCGCGACTTAGGTGCCCCACTCATCTCCTTGAATACCCTCATTGGGCATCGCTCCACATCCCGGAGGTTGTGCCGGGCGCGTACCTATACCGACACAGGATGCGGCACCGGTATCGGGCGTCTTTCCGGTGGATGGTGATTTGCATCATCTGGAGATTGGGGTATCAAGCAATCCAGCTGTTCACCATATCGCGCGGGTCCCGCAGCGCCTCGCCTCATACGCCTGAGCGCGACCGCCGCTTTCCTGGCATGCTATTGTCCCCGGTCTCCTTTCGGATTCAGGTAAGCCATCAGACCCAAGAACATCCCTCCGAGTTCCTCCCGACTGAATCGGGAATGCAACGAAGCGCCTCGTGGCGCACATACACCACCACCCGGGCCGGCAACGTGCGTTTGCGCTGCTCACGTACCCCTACCTCATCGATCACCCGATCCACCAGCTCCGGGGTGAACACCTTCGCCAGCACCCCGATCCCGATCCGGTCCGGCAAACGGTCCCCAGCCACCACCTGCTGCCCACGACGCGCCACACAGTCGATCTTACACCCATGTAAGCTTAACTTAACGCCATTGGGTCAAACCCTCGTAGGTTTACATATAGTTGCCCATCGGGGAACTGATCGATATGCGTTCGTGCCCAATGGATGACCAGGGTGGTTTTGCCGATACCGGCGGTGCCACCAATCGACGTGATGATCACCGGCCCACCACCTACTGTTGCGGCACGGTTTAACTGCGCAGTCAGGATATCCAGCTCACGAACACGACCCACGAAGTGGGAGATCGTACCGGGCAACTGTCGTGGGACTACCACGGATTCCACAGTGCTAAAGGCGAGGAGTTCGCCGGCGTCCAGCCTTTTTCGATCATGGGAATCTATAAGATTTAATACTCTGGTGGAATATATTGTGGCTAGGATTCCCAGGGCGCGAACAGTGGGTTTGATTCCCCCCTTGCGCGGCCATCGTTCGTAGTCACTGATGCGGTTGCCGGTCATAGAGGCTTGCTCGTCACCGACCGCCTCATTAAAGCGTGCCGCTACCTCGTCTTGGGTCCATCCGTAGGCGTGACGCCACGCCGGGCGTGGCCGGTCACCGAATTGTTGGGCCATCGCGGCGGCGATCTGCTCCGGCGTACGGCCTTGCTGTTGCAGGGTCTCCCGCAACTGACGGCGTTCCCTCAGGCTGCCACGATCCCCGCGTGCCACCGATCCCCACCACCCACCAGCGCGTGAGCAGTGATCGTAGAGCGCCGCGTAGGTCTTCGGCTACCTCATGCAGGTACCCAGTTTTGGGTACCTGCGTGAGCCAAGTGGCGTGTTGTGCCTAGTCACCAGGCCACAGCGAGCCGGCGACGATGGTACCCAAAACTGGTCGTGTGTAACGACACCCTGCCCGGCAGGCTTGAGCCCGCACCCTCCGAAAGGCTCCGGCCCACTGAGGGAGAGAGAACACACCACGCGAACCCACCCGTTGCCGAGATTTGTTCGTCATCGAAACTGGGAGGAATTCTGATGCGCACTCTACTAGTTTTGTCCGCCCGCTATACGGCTACGGTCGCTGTCGTTGGAACACTTGCATTGATCACCATCATTGTGATGTTGAAATGATGCGGTAACCACACCTGACCTGGTTCGTAATATGGCGCGAGTCACGGGCGTACACAGTTAGTCGCGAGGTGGTTAAGTCAACCTGAAAATAGGCAATGAGTTAGACGGGAGATCTACAAAGGTGTGCCATTTGGCCGTAGAGAGGTTCAAGAGTAGCAGCATTCCGTAGCGGGTTGCTCTTACTTGGATACTCCATTTTCGTTAGGCCAGGTGGGTGATTTTTCGCGCGATTGCGCAGTGCTAGAGGAACATTTCTGTTCACCTTAGTTTTTTTCGTTTCTCGGATGCTGCCGTGCTGTCGCAGTTTGCGACGTGACTACACAGGTGACGCCTTGACACTCAGGGCTCAGGATGAGTCCTAGAGCTTTGCTAGGTCCCCCGAAAGCGACTTGAGCAGAGCGCTATCTCTGACCACACAACTAAAAACGAACGAGGTGAACAGACGTGATAACCAACTGGAATGTGACCAAAAATAACTGGTATACCACTACTGCGTGGCGTGTTGCGCAGGAGCCTGAAGCGATTGCTGAGGCGGTCAAGATTGGTGAGCAGATCATCGAATTGTTAACCCGAGCAGCGGGCTTCATCGAACGTGCTTGCCAGGATGTGGACTTGATCATCGAGAACGCGACCTTGCGAGGCCAGGTGATCTTAGATCAGCTCACTGTTGAGACAGATCGACTAACACCCGCGCTGACCCGACTGCGGGCAGCCAATAAGGCGGTGAGGCCATGACCTACACAGGACGCCGAGACCAGGTAGAAACCAACACACTACTGCTAGGCCAAGCACGCTGGCTGCTCGATAGAGCGCATTTGCGGTTGAACCTGCTTGTCGATATCACAGGAGCACACAAAATTAACCACATCATCAACAGCGTGGAAGCCGAGCGACAACGCTGGCTGCGCGCCGTGGACAGTCCCCTCCCATAAAAAAGTCCACAGTGGACAATATTTTCTCTTTGTCCACTGTGGACACTTACAAAAGGGTGGGGTTGCGGGGTATACCCCATCCTTCTTTTTCCTTACGCGACAAGAAATATTCGTGGAGTTGACCATGAGACACCAATGTCATATCCAATTTGGACGAATCGCGGAGTTCGTCATCGAATGCTTGGGACTGGGCGTGGATCGTCCTCAGCGCGCCGTGGATCTGCTTGGGGTTGGCATATTTGATCTCCACCTTGATATGGCAGTACACGGCTAGAGCGTATCGGCTACGGTTACCACGCGGAGTCACAGTCGACCATATCGGCTCGTGGCTAGGCCAACTCGCAGCGGTGTTACGTACTCGGCGTTGGTGGAACATTGTGCCGCGCTGGCCAGTCGGTGTCGAACTCGTGGCCACCGAGCACGGCGTGGAGCGCCTGCTCGTGACGCCTACTCGTTTGCACGCTGCGGTGACCGCCACGCTAGAGGCAGCATTACCGGGAGCACGCCTAGACGAACTGCTCAGTTTCCGGACGCGCAGTCCCTACAGGTGGGTCAAGGCCGGGGAGGTACGCCTACGCGGACCACGCCAACTCCTGGCTGTTGATCGGGGTGAGGACACCAGCCGCCATCTACTCGCCGCACTACAACCGCTGCACTCCGGTGAGGTGGTGCGGGTGCAATGGCTGCTCGTCGGCGCACGCATCCCCCGCACAGCCCTCAACCCGGATCTACCCGACCAGGTAGTAGGGGTGCGCTGGCGACAGAGCGACCCCGTGCTCAGTGCTGTGTGCCGCGTCGGAGTCGCTACCCACAGTCGGCGACGTGCCCGCGCGGTGCTGCGTCAAGTGTGGGCAGCATTACGAGGACTCAACCTGCCCGACGCACGGATCACCCGCCGATGGCTCCTGCCTTCTATGACGGTGGCCGCACGATTGACCTACCGCACGACTCCACTGATGATCTGGCACTCACGGTCACCTCCCGCGAAGTGGCCGGACTGCTCGGTTGGGCAGCCGGACCCATGATGCTGCCCGGCGTCTCCGTGGGTATCGCTGCTTCCCTGCCACCCTCACCGATCATGCCCACCACACGACAAAGCCTGGTGGTGGCACAAGCCAACTATCCCGGCATCGACCGGCTGCTGAGTCTGGACCGTGAAGATCGACTGCGCCATCTCTGGATCGCAGGACCAACCGGAGTCGGCAAATCCACCCTCCTCGCCAATTTGATCACCTATGACGTTCACCAGGGAGACCCTGTGATCGTCATTGATGCCGGTGGTGATCTGGTCACCGACGTATTAGCCCGTATCCCCCGGGCCAGGTATGAGGATGTGATCGTCTTAGACCCCACCAGCACCGACCGCATGATCGGATTTAATCCGATCCACAGTAGACGGCCCGAGGAGCACGAGTTAGCCGCTGGGCTTGTGTTCCATGTCCTGCACTCCCTGTACGCCAGCTCGTGGGGGCCACGCACCGCCGACATTCTGCGAGCTAGCCTGCTCACCCTAACCATGACACACGCACCCGACGGACAGAACTTCACGATCTGTGAACTCGCCGAGCTGTTGACCAACACCGGCTTTCGCAGATTCGTGATCACCCAACCGTTAACGCCTACATTGGACTCTTTCTGGTCGTGGTACGAGGCGCTCTCCGACACCCAACAACTCCAAGTGATCAGCCCCGCCTTGAACAAGCTCCGCGCCTTCACCCTCTACACCCCATTGCGACTGATACTCGGCCAATCAGTCGGTATCGATTTCACCAACGCAATACAACAGCATCGCATCGTTCTAGTACCCCTCAAAACCGGATTACTCGGCGCTGAAACCGCCGCGTTAATCGGCTCACTCGTCATGGCCACCGTATGGCAAGCCACCCTCGCCCGCGCCGGACTCCCGAAAGATCAACGCCACCCCGTGTGGATGTACCTGGATGAATTCCAACAGGTTGTGCGCCTACCGATTGACCTTGCCGACATGCTCGCCCAAGCACGCGGCTTCGGACTCGGACTCACCCTAGCCCACCAACACCTCGGCCAACTCTCCCCCGAGATCAAAGCTGCCGTCCTCGGCACCACACGATCACAACTGATCTTCCAAGTAGAAAGCCACGACGCCACCGAGCTAGCCCCCCGCTTCGCTCCCCTCACCCGAGAGGACCTAACCAACCTAGAACCGCTACGAGATCGCGCTACGCCCCTGCGTCGGCGGCATCACTCTAGCCCCCGGTCACCGGCACCACCTACCCACTACCAGACCCCATCACCAACCCTGCGGCGCTCGCGCAGACCAGCAACCAACGCTACGGCCTTCCCCGTGCCGATATTGAACACCAGATCACCGAACGCACCCTGGTCACTCCCACTCTCGATAAACGATCTAACCGTCTGAACACCGGAACCACCCCATGATCACCACAACAAACCACCTCCACACGATCACCATAATGATCATCTCTGGTGTTTGGATGGTGTACCGATCGCTGTACCGATCGCGTCGAGCATATCCCGCCATCAGCGCAGGTCACCGGGCTACTCAGCGTCCTATATGGACCCGACGACCCCCGCAATTTACGGCGCTAAGGAGATGATCTTGATGCGCCGAATCACCACCGCCCACTTGACCATGCTGACAGATCAACTCTCCGACCGTGACCAGGCGATCTTGGCCGATCTGGAACGCACCCGCGTGCTCACCGGAGCACAGCTCCAACGACTGCACTTTGATCCCATCAGCCAAGACTCCCGAGCACGAGACCGCCGCCGCGTCCTGCAACGGCTCACCGACTTGGACTTAGTGTCCACACTGGATCGTCGTATCGGTGGCATACGCGCAGGATCAGCCGGACACATCTACACCCTCACCCCCGCTGGGCGACGCCTCCAAGCCCTCCAACGCGGACAGCAACTAAGCACGCGACTGCGACGCTCACGCACCCCCGGCGCACCCTTCATCCGCCACACGCTGACGATCAGTGAAATCTATGTCGCCTTGACCGAGACCAGCCGCAACCACGACTTTCATGTATCCAGATTTGATCCAGAACCAACATGTTGGCACCCAACCGGAAATGGCCGCTACCTCCACCCGGACGCCTACCTGACCCTGGCAACACCCACACATCAAGACTGCTGGTGGCTCGAAATCGATCAAGCAACCGAGAGCCTACCCAGAATCAAACGCAAATGCCGCACCTACCTCAATTTCCTCACCCACGGCGGTACAGGCCCCCATGACATACCACCCCGAATCCTTTTTAGCGCACCTGACCCTCACCGCACCCAAGCCATCAACGACGTGATCACCAAACAAACCACCACCGAAACCGAACACCTAATCTGCGCCACCACTCACACTGACGCACCCAAGTTTCTGATCACCGAACTCACCGAACCATAACCCACTCCGACAAGGAAGGAAATAGCCATGCAACCACTGACCTTCGACCAGCTCTACACCCTGCCCACCGTCGTAGACCTCATGACCGCAGCCCGAGCCCTGGGCATCGGACGCAGCAAAGCATACCAACTCGCCCACGCAGGCCAGTTCCCCTGCCGCATCATCCGCATCGGCACTCACTACAACATCCCTACCGCCGATCTACTCAAAGTGCTAGGCGTGACGTCCGTACCACTGCCCAGAGGAACCACCGAGAACCGAGAAATAGAAACACCCAGCGACTGAACAGGGTTCGATCTGAAAGTGACAACGACTTTGGCGTCGTCACTTGATTTATCGAGACGATAAGCAAGAAGACGTAGACGTCAGCATCAGCCCAGGTCAGCGCGGCTGTGAGCAACGCGCAGGGACAACGACAGCCTCGTAGGGGCCGCGAGTCCCGCGCGTCTATCCCGATACGTCAGCCGTACGGCGGCAATCCCGCAATTTAATAAAGGGGGCAAGCGTGAGCCATAGCGTTGGTGAGGGCTGTGTCGAACCCATTTACCGCAGCAGCAACGTTGCTATCTACCAGGGCGACGTATTGATTGTGCTACCCCAGTTGGCGTCAGCGTCGGTGAACGCGGTCATCGCTGACCCGCCATATTGCTCTGGGGCCGCCAACGGTGCCAATAGAACCCGGCAGTCACCCCACCGCAAATACGGTTTATCTTATGTCGCTCACGGTCTTTCTGACTTTGACGGTGATCAGCGGGATCAGCGTTCCTTCACCTACTGGCACGGCTGTTCCAAGATCATGATGGGTTGAGCTGGGTTCCCTCGGTTGATGCGATTTGATCACATGCGGCGTGTCTGGGTGGTGATGCGACGAAGCTCCGGATATGGACAGGGATCATCTCACCGATCGTGTCCCCGGAGCTTCGTCGTGGTTCAGTCTGTCATTGACACCGTTGTGCCCGCGCCAGCTGGGCCGGTGGTCTCGGTACCGCTCGCCCAAGTGTGCGGTGATCTGCTGGAACTGCTGGGCGGGGTGAGTGATGGCCGGCCGGGTCAAGGTCGTGATCATCCGGTCTCGGTGGTGCTAGCTCTCGCCGCCGCGGCGGTGGTCGCCGGAATGAGGGGCTATACCGCTATCACCGGCTGGGTCAGCGATGTTCCGGCTGCTGTCCTGGCGGATCTGTACATCCGTGCCGGTGCCCTGCCTGCCGGTCCGCCATCGAAGACCACGATCTGGCGAGTGCTCACCGACACCGATGCCGAGGCCTTCGATGCCGCGGTCGGTCGGTGGCTGACGGGTCTGGCCGGGTTCACCCCGGCGCCGGGCGCCGATGGTTGCGGCAACTCGCCAGCGTTGATGCAGGTGAGGCTGGATGGCAAGACGATCCGCGGGGCCAAAGACGCCGAGGGGAACCAGATGCACCTGCTCGCGGCCCTGATCGGCCCGGACGCCGCTCACTCGGTAGTCGCCGCCCAAACCGAGGTCGGCGCAAAGACCAATGAGGTGCCGATGGCGGCGACGGTGCTCGACCAGATCGACCTAAATGGCAAGATCGTGACCGCCGACGCGTTGCATACGGTGAAGGCCACCGCGCAGCACATCCACCAGCGCGGCGGGGAGTTCGTGCTCCCGGTCAAGGAAAACCGGCGAGCCCTGTTCGACGCCCTCGACGCCCTGCCCTGGAAGGACGTCCCCATCACACACCGCAGCGTCAACAAAGCTCACGGCCGGCTCACCACCCGGACCATTCAGGTCCTGCCCTCCCCACCGGATCTGCCGTTCCCGCACGTCAACCAGGTATTCCTCATCGAACGGTATGTCAGCGACCTCCACGGCCGACCGATCTCAGCCGTCGCCGCCCTCGGTGTCGCCAGCCCGAAACCCGATCAGACAAACCCCGCCAACCTGGCAACATACGTCCGGGAACAATGGTCGATCGAGTCCCTTCACTGGATCCGCGACACCCTCTACCACGAGGACAAATCCCAGATCAAAACCCGATCCGACCCAGAATCATGGCCACACTACGCAACCTCGCCATCGGCGCCCTCCGCCTGGCCGGACGCACCGACATCACCGAAGCCACCCGATGGGCCGCACGCCGCATGGACCGGCCCTTCACCATCCTCGGACTCATATCATGATCTTGGAACGGCCGTGCACCTACTGGTCCACACTCTGGCTCACCGAGTGTCACCGCGTCACCACACCTGGCGGGACTGTCATGGTGTTCACCGACTGGAGACAGATACCGTCGATAACTGATGCGATTCAAGCCGCTGGGTGGATATGGCGCGGCATCATCGCTTGGCATAAACCGGCGATCCGAGTCCAGATGGGACGGTTCACGAACTCGTGTGAATACATCGCGTGGGCCTCTAAGGGGCCACTGTCGCGAACAGTAAATTTTCCTTTACCAGGCATGTTATAGCCACTCGGCTCCGCACCACAGCAAACGCATCCACATCACTGAAAAGCCGGTCCCGCTGCTGCGGAAACTCACTAAAATTGTTCCCCACGGCGGAGTTATCCTCGACCCGTGCTGCGGTTCCGGCAGCACTGGCACCGCAGCACTTCTCGAAGGCCACCGATTCATAGGTATCGAACTGTCTCGCCACTATGCCGAACAGGCCGCCACCCGACTCGACACGACACCGACCCCTCCAAATCAGAGCCAGCCATGAGCGACACGCAGCTCACCACAGCACGGTCGGGTAGCTCGCCGCCGAGCTACCCGACCGCCACATCGGTGCCGATCCTGCACCTGTCACACGGCACAGGTACTCACTGACGCCCAGCTTGACCGACTGCTACGACAGCCCGACACTGCTCCTAGAACAGCGAGTTGACGAGTCGCTCGACTACATCGAGACAGGTAAGACGCAATCTTGGACTGCTGTGTCACTCGTCCGTCCACTGGACAGCGTACGAGAGCTTTTGATTACCATCTTCTACGACGCCGATAGTCTTGTTCTTGTACAGCACCACGTTACCATGGTCGTAGTTGTTACCCTGCCACGCCTCAATCCAGGCCATCTCACCAGACAATATCCCCGCAAGTGAGGATTTAATGGCGTCGTTCGGGATGTCGGCGAGGCTGTACTTAGTACCTTTCAATCCCTGGATAGCTTCGTCGCGAGTTTTCTTGACGGTATTATACATGCCGTAGTTTAGTTTCCCGACGAGGGTGGGTGCGGCTTCGCTCTCGCTGGACATAATTTCTCCTTTTCTCGTTGTGCTTTGAATGTTCGATGTCCTGGACCCAGCCCGATCACAGACAAGCCAACGCAGGTGCCAGCTCAGCACTATCTCTGGTCTTGCGCGGAGCTGCTCCCTGACACCTACTACTCTTGAAGAACCATCTCCGTAGGTCAACCATCCACAGCGAAAACCGTCCGTTCAGCCTAGCCACGTGGTCGTCTGCGGTGCATGAGATCGTTTTGTGAAGTCACCGTTCGCCCACTATACAGTTGATCTTTAGCGGGGACCGCAAGTGCTGGAGTGCCAG
Organism: uncultured Actinomycetota bacterium; assembly: GCA_963822695.1. Taxonomy (GTDB): domain Bacteria; phylum Actinomycetota; class Actinomycetes; order Mycobacteriales; family Pseudonocardiaceae. Next base: position 51,625 of record CAWGJH010000001.1, on the reverse strand, counting down.
ACCGTTGCTACCGGCCCAAGCCAAAACAAACCAGCCGGTGAGCAGCGCCACACGTTGACGACCAGCCACGACCGCCATCGCTGATCTACTACGGCTCCTCGGCGTGACCATCCCACTGCCCAGAGCCACCACCGAGGATGATGGAGAGTGATATACGTCACTAGCGACTGTGCTGCTGTATCCCCTCATGATGCCCAGTCTTGATGACAAATTGATGACAAACGATCAAAAGGCCGGGTTCCCTGGACGGGAATCCGGCCTCTGACCTGCTACAACGTGGTAGCGGGGGCAGGATTCGAACCTGCGACCTCTGGGTTATGAGCCCAGCGAGCTACCGAGCTGCTCCACCCCGCGTTGGCGAAAGCCACTGTACGCGGACAGTGACAGGACGCGCAAATCGGGTGGTCAGAGGTCAGCCACCACCTCCGCCGGGTGCCGGGGCGGCGGCGCCACCGGCTGCCGCAGCGGCCGTGTCGAACCGCTTGGTGGCCGCGTCGAGGTCGGCCAGCGCCCTGCCCTGGGCAACGAAGTCGCCGGCAGCCTGGGCCGCCCGGAGGCGCTTGAGCGCATCGGCGATGTCAGTGATGGCCTGGCGCATGTCCACGCTGGTGACACCAGCAGCACCAGTTGCCGCTGGGGACTGGGTTGCGCCCTGAGTGGGCGCTTTGGCTTGCCGGTTAGGCGAGACGGTGGCATCCCCGGCGCCGGCACCGAACACCTGGTTGAGCGCCTCGCGCAGGGTCGGCGCGTACCCAATCCGGTCACCGTAGGCCACCAGTACCCGGTTCAGCTGGGGGAACGCCGCTTGCTGGTTCGCTCGCTCGATATAGACCGGCTCCACGTAGAGCAGCCCACCGTTGACCGGGAGGGTAAGCAGGTTGCCGTAGCGCACGTTGGTCTCAGACTGCCGCAGCAGGTTGAGTTCCCGGCTGACGTCCGCGGAGGACACGAACCTGTTCTGGACCTGCTCTGGACCCAGCGTCTGGGATTCGCCGGGCAGCTCAAGCACCCTGATCTTGCCGTAATCCTCCGGGTCGCAGCCCACCGAGATATAGGCCGCCAGGAACGGCCGACGCAAACTGACCAGCGCGCTGGTCAGTTTGAACTCCGCCGGCCCCTGCCCGTTCGGCGGCCCGGCCAGTACGTAGTACGGCGGCTGGTCGATGCCCTGCTGGTTCTGCGTCGGGTCGGTGGGCACATTCCAGAAATCGTCGTTGGTGAAGAACACCGACGGGTTGTTCACATGATAGCGAGCGAGCATCTCCCGCTGCACCTTGAACAAGTCCTCCGGGTAACGGAAGTGCGCCCGCAACTCATTGCTAATCGCGCTTGCGGGCCGCACGGTACCGGGAAACACGTTCATCCACGCCCGCAGTACCGGGTCGTGCTCATCCACCGCGTAGAGCGTCACGGTGCCGTCGTAGGCGTCCACAGTAGCCTTGACCGAGTTGCGAATGTAACTGATCTCCTCATCCGGCAAAGGGGGACGAGACGGCCCGGTCAGCGAGTCGGTGGTCGCTTTACTCAACACGGTCCGCTGCGCGTACGGGTAATTGGCGAGAGTCGTGTAGCCGTCCAGAATCCACTCGATCCGACCGTTGATCACAGCCGGATACGAGTCGCCATCAACGGTGAGCCAGGGCGCGGCCTTCTCCACCCGATCCCTCGGATGCTGATTGTAGATGATCCTCGAATTCGGCCCGATCGCCTGGTTGAACAAGATGTTGCGCTCGCCGTAGTACGAGGAAAATATCAACCGGCGCGTCCAACTTCCGAGCGACACCCCACCTTTTCCTTGATAGGTGTAGCTCTCCGGGCGACCGTCGAACTCTCTGGGGCGAGCACCGGAGTTCCCTCCGACGATCGCGTAGTCGTCGATCAACTCACCGAAATAGATCCGCGGCTGCTGAACGGGGATATCGCCTTGCTGCGAGGTGTCCGACACGGTGAACACTGGGTAACCGTCCGGAGTCACGGTATTGGCCGGGGCGGCGACGAAGCCGTTGCCGTGAGTGAAAGTGAGATGCTGATTGATCCAGGTGCGCTGGTTTTCAGCCAACGACGCCGACTCCAGTTCTCGTACCGCAACAATGTAATCTTGGGTCTTGCCATTAATAGTGTAGCGGTTGACGTCGAGCTTGTCCGGGAAACCGTAGAAATTCTCCCGCTGCTCCAGCTGAGTGAAGGTCGGAGACAGCACACTGGGATCCAACAGCCGCACGTTCGGGATCGTGGCGGTGTCGGCGCGAACGTCAGCCAGTGATACATCGCTACGCCCGGAATATTGAGAGTACATGACCTTCTGGTCAGTGATACCGTAGGCCTCCCGAGTTGCGGAAATATTGTGCTGAATGGACGGCGCCTCACGCTCGTTGGCGTTGGGACGCACCACGAACTGCTCCAGGACCATCGGCCACGCCGCACCCACCAGAATGCTGGACAACAACAGCAGCACAATGGCGATCGCCGGCAGTTGCAGGTTGCGCAGCACCGCACCGACGAAAAAAGCGACCGCGCAGATCACCGCAATGCACATCAGGATGATCTTTGCGGGGAGCACCGCGTTGAGGTCGGTGTAACTGGCCCCGGTGAACAGCGGATTACGCCGAGAGAACATCAGCTCGTAGCGATCAAAGAAGTAGCCCAAAGCCTTGAGCAGCACGAAAGTGCCAGCCAGCACCCCGAGCTGGACCCGGGCCGGACCGGAGAGCTGACCGCCACGACCGGCCAGCCGCAGCCCACCAAACAGGTAGTGCGTAAGCAACGCCCCGAGGAAGGACACCACCACGGCGACGAATGCCCAGTCCAGTAGCATGCGATAAAATGGCAGGTCGAAAGCGTAGAAGCTGACGTCCTTGTGGAACTGAGGATCGGACACGCCAAAACTGGCTCCGTGCAGGAACATCTGCACCGTCTGCCAGTCGCCCAGCGCGGACAGCCCAGCAATCAGCCCCACCAGCACTGGCATGCCGAGGCCAACCAGCCGCAACCGCCCCACGATCGCAGAGCGGTACCGCGCCACCGGATCCTCCGGCCCCACCACGGGCACGAACACGGGCCGGGTGCGGAATGCGAACACGATATTCAGCGCGAGCAAACCACCGATCACCAGCCCGCCAACCACAAACTGCACAAGACGGGTGACCAGGATGGTGGAGAACACCGTCCGGAAGCCCACCTCGCCGAACCACAACCAGTCCACGTACGTGTCGATCAGCCGCGATCCGATGATGAGCGTCACCAGTGCAGCAACCCCGACGGTGATCAGAATCCGGGCACGGCGAGAAAGGGCGGGAACTCCAACGGGGGGCCGGTTGGCCACAGAACACGCTCCTGGCGACGACGGCGGTACAGTGCGGACCCTCGGGCGGCGGCCGGTGCCACGCCGGATTGGGTCTGCCTGTCCAACTCTACGGAGCGCCCCAGGGTTCCGATTCCAGTGGCCGCACTGCTACTGCCGGTTGCCACCACGGATGCGACGATGGCCGGGTGAGCGAGCCACCGCCGTACCCGTCCGCGCTGTCCCATGCCTTGCCGGCCACTGCGAGGGAGGTCGAGGAGTTCGTCGCAGCCGCCGGGTGGGACCAGCAACCGCAACTGTTTGCGCTGGTAGCCACCGCCACTCTGCTGGCGAGTCAACCAGAGCTGGCCGATCAGTTGGACGCGCAGACCCCGCTCACCCCGGTAGCCCAGGACGCCCTGCCCGAGGGCGCGCTCGACGCCGCGCTGGCCGGCATTCAGTGGCCCGACTCGGTCGCCGGCTGCGCGCTGGCCCAGGAGATCGTGATGCTCCCGCCGGAAGCCGAGGCTGGTCTCGGCGAGTTGCCTGAGGACCCCGCGCAGGCCCGCCTCGCCGCCGCCGGGCACCCGCAGCGGCGGGAAGGCAGGCTGGTCGCGGCAGTGCTGCGGGATGGCTTCGGCGCCTGCGTGCTTCGGTTGCGGGCCAACTCCGGAGACGATCAGGAGCGGGACGAGGTGGTGGAGGACCCGCAGCTCGCCCCTAACCTGCTCCACGCGCTGCTGGCAACGCTGCGCTGATGCCCTCGTGAGGATGTAACACTGTTACCACACTCACGAGGCGCAGCCACGTGGCTGCTGACCCGCTCGGATCTCGTCCAGCGCGTGTACCGCGTCCGCCAAGGTGTCCACCCGCACCAGCCGCAGCCCCGCTGGAGCGCGCTGCACCGCCTCGGCGCAGTTGCCCGCAGGCACCAGGAACACCGACGCCCCCGCTTCCCGGGCACGAATCATCTTGAGCGGGATGCCGCCGATCGGACCCACCTGACCTTCCGGGACGATCTCGCCGGTGCCCGCCACGAAGGTGTTGCCGGCCAACGCCCCCGTCGTCAGCTTGTCCACGATGGCCAGCGCGAACATCAAGCCCGCCGAGGGGCCCCCCACATCGGCCAGGGTGATGGTGATGACGAAATTCACGTCGGGCCGCTCACTCACCCCGACGCCCAGGTAGCCGCGACCTGGCCGGGTTCCCGCGCTGAGCGTGATGACCGCTTCCTGTGGCGGGGCGTCGCCGCGCTGGAAGCGGATCCGGACGAGTTGCCCAGGGTGGCTACCGCCGAGCAGGTTGACCACCTGCTGCGCGCTGCGGAGCTCCCGACCGTCGAGGGCCAGTAACCGGTCCCCGACAGCCAGCTTGCCGCTCGCGGCGCCGTTGGGTACCACCTGGCCGAGCGCAACCTTGGTCGGGTAACCCAGGTAGCGCAGCGCGGCAGCCTCAGCGTTGGCCTCCGAGTCCCGGAACATCTGCTGGTTCTGCTTCTCGACCTGCTGCTCGGACAGCTCTGGAGGGAAGATCTCGTCGCGGGGAACCAGCTCGCTGCGTCCGGATATCCACAGAGCAAGCGCGCCGTAGAGGGTCACATTGTCGATCACCGACACCGTCGTCATGTTGAGGTGGCCACTGGTGGGGTGGGTCGGGATGCCCTTGATGTCCACCACCGGCTTACCCGCCACCACTCCGAGGGTGTTGAACGTGGGTCCGGGACCAAGCGCGACATAGGGCACCGTCGCCAGCGCGCCCAGCAGCCCGAGCGCCATGGCGAGGCCAAGGCTGACCAGCAGGGTCCAGGTTCGGCGGCTCACGGCCAGACAGCGTACGTGCCCAGGGTCCGCGTACCGTGGAGTCATGAGCGACGTGCCCTTCGGTTTCGGCTCCCACGACCCTCGGGACCCCGACCGGAGGAACCCGCCCGACGACGGCGGCAGTCCCGACCCGGCCAACCCGTTTGCGGTCTTTGGGGCCGGCGGCTTCGACGTCAACGCCCTCGGCCAGATGCTCACCCAGCTAGGCCAGATGCTCAGCCAGGGTGCGGCTGGTGGCGGTGGCCCGGTGAACTACGACCTGGCCAAGCAGATGGCGGTGCAGAAGCTGTCCACAACTGGGCTGCCCTCAGTCCTGCAGGCCACCGCGATCACCGATGCGGTGCGGCTGGCCGAGCTGTGGCTGGACCCGGCGACCGCGTTGCCCGCAGGGACGCACAGCAGCGAGGCGTGGGCACCGCGGGACTGGGTAGAGCGAACCCTGCCCACCTGGCAGCGGTTGTGTGACCCGGTGGCCCGCCGGATGGCCAGCTCGTGGATCGATGCGCTGCCCAGTGAGGTCCGTCAGACGGCAGGTCCCCTGGTGGCGATGGTCGAGCAGATGGGTGGGATGGCGTTCGGTTCACAGCTCGGCTCGGCGCTGGCCCAACTCGGTGGTGAGGTGCTCACCTCCACCGAAATCGGGCTCCCGCTGGGACCGCTGGGCGTGGCAGCGTTGCTGCCGGCCGCCATCGAGCAGTTCGCCCTTGGGCTGCAGCGCAAGAGTTCCGAAGTGACCATTTTCCTCGCCGCCCGGGAGACCGCGCATCACCGCCTGTTCGGGCACATGCCGTGGCTGCGCCAGCGGCTGCTGGCCACCGTCGAGGAGTTCGCGCAGGGCATCCAGGTGGACACCGACGCGCTAGAGGAACTCGCCCGTCAGGTTGACCCGACTGACCCACAGAGAATGGACCAGTTGATCTCCTCTGGTCTGCTCGAGCAACGGCACAGTCCCGAACAAAAGGCCGCCCTGAGTCGGCTGGAAACACTGCTTGCGCTGGTCGAAGGCTGGGTCGATGTCGTCGTCGCGGACGCGTTGGGCGAGCGACTCCCCGGTTCCGAGGCGCTGCGGGAGACGCTGCGACGGCGGCGCGCCTCCGGAGGCCCGGCCGAACACACCTTCGCCACACTGGTCGGTTTGGAGTTGCGGCCACGCAAGCTCCGAGCTGCCACCGAGCTGTGGCGAAGGCTCACCGAGCAACACGGCGTCGAGGGCCGGGACGCCCTGTGGAACCATCCGGATCTGCTGCCCATGGCCGATGACCTCGACGATCCCGCCGCGTTCGTCGATCGGGCCGCGAGGCACGCCGCCGATCTGGACGACCCGATCGCCGCGCTGGAGCGCACTACGGCAGACGCCCCGCGCGAGCAGACGCCCCCCCACCACCCCGAGGCATCCGGCGAGGATCCGCCAGCGCATCCTACGGAGTAGTCCTGTCCACAGGCTGTCCACAATCGTGGACAGCCTGTGGACAGGGAGTTGAGTCAGCGGGGTGGACAACCCAGGATTGCGGGCATGACTTCGAGTTCCACCGCACCGTCCGACCTTCCCGAACGGCTGCGGCTTGCGCCGGGCCGCGCCGCCCTCTGGCGCTCCCCTACCTGCCTGCAGCTCGGGCTGGATCAGCAACGCGCCATGGTCCTCGATGATCTGCCGGAACCGCTAGCCGTGTTGCTCAAGCGGATGGACGGCGTCCGCAGCACGGCTGAGCTGCTCACCGAGGCGCAGACAGCTGGATCCTCGCGTCGTGACGCCCTCACGATGCTCGTCGAACTGCACCGTTGCGGCCTGGTGCAGGACGCCTCGGCCGCCGACCATGGCCCACCGGGCTGGCACCGCGTAGCGCTGGCCACCGAGGCGGCCAACTGGTCGGTACACACCACCCACGCGACGCGACACGTACTGCGCCAGCGGCGGGACGCTGCCGTGCGGGTGATCGGATCCGGCCGGGTGGCGGTGGCGGTGGCCACCGCGCTCGCCGCAGCCGGGGTTGGTCACGTCGCGGTGCACGCCTCCGGGTCGGTCACCGCCGCAGACCTGGGCACCGGCTACCAACCTGGCGACCTCGGCAAATCCCGCGCCGAGGCGGCCGCCGATGCCGTGCGCCGCTGCGCGCCGGAGGTCATCGTTGCCGCTCGCCGCCGGCCAGATCTGATCGTGCTGTCCGACGTGGTGGTTCCGGAGCCAGCGATGGTGACCGAGTTGCTCGGGACCCGGATTCCGCATCTGATCGGGTACGCTCACGAGGGGGCTGCGGTGGTGGGCCCGCTGGTGTGGCCGGGTCGCAGCAGCTGCCTACGCTGCGCCGATCTGCATCGGGCGGACGTGGATGTAGCCTGGCCGAAACTAGCTGCCCAGCTGGTCGGACAGATCCCGACCGCCGGGTTGGCGTGCACCCAGCTCGCTGCCGCACTGATCGCCGAGCAGGTGCTCGCCGCGCTCGCCGGGCCAAACGCTGGCCTGCCGGTTCCCCCGACGTGGGGCGCCGCGCTGGAACTGGACCCGGTGCGCGGCACGTTACGTCACCAACCCCGGCCAGCGCATCCGCGCTGCAGCTGCGGCGCCGGATGAGCCTGGAGGGCCCCCTACTGCACAGGACGCAACCGGGAGACAATCACACCGTGACCGACATCCCGCGCCGAGCCACCCAGCGAACCGCCCGGCTCGCGAGCCTCCCCCTTGGGGTGGCTGGGCGGGTCGCTGCGGGCTGGGGCAAGCGGCTGGCCGGGCACGATGCGCAGGATGTCAACGCCGAGCTCAGCGCGCGCACCGCTGAGCAACTCTTCGCGGTGCTCGGCGAGCTCAAGGGCGGCGCGATGAAGTTCGGCCAGGCACTGAGTGTGTACGAGGCAGCGATTCCCGACCAACTGGCCGCACCGTACCGGGACGCCCTGACCAAACTGCAATCCGCGGCACCGCCGATGTCTCCGAAGTCGGTGCGGCGGGTACTCGACGAGCAGCTCGGCTCAGGGTGGCGTCGCCGCTTCTCCGACTTCTCCGATGAGCCTGCGGCCGCCGCCAGCATCGGGCAGGTGCACCAGGCGGTGTGGCATGACGGCCGTGAGGTCGCCGTCAAGGTGCAGTACCCAGGCGCCGACGAGGCACTGCGCTCTGACCTGCGGCAGCTGCAGAGGTTCAGCCGGCTGTTCCAGGCGATCGTGCCCGGCATGGAGGTCAAACCGCTGCTCACCGAGTTGCGGGACCGAATGGTGGAGGAGCTCGACTACCGCAACGAAGCTGATAACCAGCGCGCGTTCGCCGCCGCGTTCCGTGGCCACCCCGAGATCGCCGTCCCCACGCTCGTCGCCAGCGCGCCGAAGGTAATGGTGTCGCAGTGGGTCACCGGGACCCCGATGGCACAGATCATCCGCAGTGGCTCGCGGTCCGAACGAGATGACATCGGTACCAAACTGTCCCTCTTCCACTCCTCCTCCCCCATCCTCACCGGCCTGCTCCACGCGGACCCACACCCGGGGAACTTCTTGCGCCTGAACGACGGGCGGCTGGGCGTACTCGACTTCGGCGCCGCGGCGAGATTGCCCGGTGGAGCCCCGCGCACCCTCGGGGTAGCGACCCGGCTGGCTGTCGAGGAGCGCTCAGCGGAGTTGCTTGAGCTGCTGCGCTCGGAGGGTTTCGTCCGGCCGGGTATGCAACTACAGGCCGAGGACGTGCTGGCTTACCTCAGCCCCTTCGCTGATCCGGTACGCGCCGAGACCTTCCACTTCACTCGGGCCTGGATGCAGGCTCAGGCCGAGCGCGTCGGTGATTTCTCCCGCCCGGACTTCTGGACCGGGCGAGCCCTGAACCTGCCGCCTAGCTACCTGTTGATCCACCGGGTCAGCACCGGGACATTTGGCGTGCTCTGCCAGCTCGACGCCACCGTGCCGCTGCGCGGGATCGCCCAGCGCTGGCAGCCGGGTTTCGCGCACTGAGCACCATGGCATTCAGCTCCTCCACGCAGATGAGCGCCTCACGCGGCGGTTTCCCGTCCGGCGCGCTCGCGCTCGGCGCGCTCGCGCTCGGCGCGGTCCCGCTCGAGCTCGGCCTTGCTGGGTCGGCCACGTGGACGCTTGCGCGGGATGACAACGCCGTGCTCGAAGATCTCACCACCCCACACACCCCAGGGCTCCTGCCGGGTGAGCGCGCTGTCCAGGCACGCAGCCTTGATCGGGCAACCCGCGCACAGCTGCTTGGCCTGCTCCAGCTCAGCTGGCGACTCGGCGAACCAGAGGTCCGGGTCGTGTGAGCGGCAAGGCAGGACGGTTGACCCAGACGGTATGGTATCGAGCAGGTGGGCCAGCCCCATTCCACCCAGCAGGTCGGGCCACACCCCGCCGTCCAGCGGGACGGTCACGGTCAACACTTGTCTGTCCTCCTCGGTGGTGGTACCGGTGGAACTCGCTGGTACCGACCTGCCGCGGGATGAGGACCTAGCAACACACCAAGGCCGCGGATCCCGCTGCGGGATCCGCGGCCTTCATGACGAGCCGGATGCTGCTGGCTCGAAAATCAAGGCTCCGATGCGGACATACGCATGCGGTCGGTCACCGGCAGATCAATACCAGTCGGGTTGACCCGAGCCCTGTAGCAGACCCGGTGGAAGGGGAGCCCAACGCGCAGCCGAAACGCGCCGGACAGCCCAGTCAGCAGGCGCTCGGACCGGATCCTCCCAGGCACGACGACGGGCTCGCGCTGTGGGAAGTAACGGGCGCCGGTGGTCACGCACACCTCCACCGGGCACCTCCCTCCCACTCGACCCACGTTCAGCGGCTGGGCGATCTGCCCTGGTCAGCAGCATGCTACGACCGCTTCCAGGAATTTAGAGCAAGGTTAGGGTCCTGGTGATACACCGGCAACCGAATTTTTTGCGGCCTGGCTCACCGGTGGGGGTCAATTCAGCGCGGCCGACCCGCCTCCCGACATGCCGTGGGCGCCGCCTTCGTGGCCGGCAGCCGCGCGCTCAGATGGTCCCGGGGTACCAGGCCGTCGAGGAAACTGCTGCGACGCCGGGAACGCCTCCCGCCTTCGCTGCGCGACAGTGCCCAGGACAGCGCGAGCCGGCGGCGGGCCCGGGTCACCCCGACGTACAGCAACCGGCGCTCCTCTTCCAGCGCAGCCTGGTTACCCTCAGCGTATTGAATGGGCAGCGTCCCCTCAACGAGCCCGACCAGGAAAACCGCATCCCACTCCAGGCCCTTCGCTGAGTGCAGCGAGGCCAACGTCACGCCCCGCACGGCGGGTGGGTGCGCGGCATCGGTACGGGCGTCGAGCTCGGCGACGAGCCGACCCAGGTCAGCGTCCGGAGTGCTGTCTGCGAGATCATCGGCCAGCGCGGCCAGCGCGCGCAGCGATTCCCAGCGGGACCGCGCGGCACTGCCCTCAGGGGGTTGGGCGGTCAACCCCTGCCGGGCCAGGACCGCGCGAACGGTAGCGCCCAGCTCGACCGCCGAATCCGCCGTGGGCGGGCTGGGCGAGTAACCGATGGCCGCCGCCCGCAACGCGCGCACCGCAGCCCGGACCTCCGGACGTTGGAAAAACCGCTCTCCGCCACGGACCTGAAACGGGATCCCCCGGGCATCCAATGCCTGCTCGTACGCCTCGGACTGCGCGTTCACCCGGTACAGCACAGCGACCTCGGCGGCCGGGGTTCCTTCGCGCAGCAGCTGCTCGATCGCCGCTGCCACGGCGTCCGCCTCGGTGGGCTCGTCGTCATGCTCAGCGAACGACGGCTCCGGACCGGCGCTGCGCTGGCCCTCCAGCTGCAGCCGGGCCCCCGCCGGCCGCCCGCGGGCTGCAGAGATCACCCGGTTCGCCAGCGACACGACCTGGGGTGTGGAACGGTAGTCGCGGTACAGCCGCACCGTCACCGCGTCGGGAAATCGCCTGGTGAATTCCAGCAGGAAGCGGGGAGCCGCACCGGCGAAGGAGTAGATGGTCTGGTTCGTGTCGCCAACGACGGTGAGGTCGTCACGGTCGCCCAGCCAGGCGTCCAGCACACGCTGCTGCAACGGCGTGACGTCCTGGTACTCGTCAACGACGAAGCAGCGGTAGCGGTCCCGGAACTCCTGCGCCATCGCCGAATGCTCTTCCAGCGCGGCGACAGTGTGCAGCAGCAGGTCGTCGAAGTCGAGTACCCGGTTGCGGTTCTTGAGCTCCTCATATCTGGCGTAGATCGCCGCGACCTGCGCCGCCGGCACCGGGGTGCCCCGGCGGGCGGCGGCCACTGCGGCGGGGTAGTCCGCAGCGGTCACCAGGCTGGCCTTGGCCCACTCGATCTCACCAGCGACGTCGCGAAGGTCATCGGCGCCGATGCCCGCGCCGGCCCGCTGCGCGGCCTGGCCGACCAGCCGCAGCTTGTGCTCCAGCAGCGGCCACGGCTCGTCGCCCACCACCCGGGGCCAGAAGTAGCGCAGCTGGCGCAGTGCCGCGGCGTGGAAGGTTCGGGCCTGCACCCCGCCTACCCCCAAGTCGCGCAACCGGATGCGCATCTCGCCTGCGGCCCGGGCGGTGAATGTCACCGCAAGAACCTGCCCCGGGGCGACATGGCCGGTACGGACCAGCTGGGCGATCCGCCGGGTGATGGTGCGCGTCTTCCCAGTGCCCGCGCCCGCCAACACACAGACTGGTCCCCGTGGCGCGCACACCGCAGCGCGCTGCTCCTCATCAAGACCGTCAAGGGGATCCCGGTCAGGTCGGCAGCTGTCCACGGTCCGCATCCTTGCAAAGCTGCCCGACGCTTCCCAGCAACGCCGCGCAGCCGGCCACGAAGCGTTATGATGCCAGGCGTGCTTGGTCACTGACGGTTCGGGCGAGGGTGGTGTGCCAGTGAAGATCATTGACCGGAAACGCTGGGAACGAGAACTCCATGATCACATGCGGCGCCACGCCGCCGACCTGCACGACTCATCTCATGCCCCACCAGCGCCCGGCATGTGGGTCACCGCCCGGCAGGTCTATCTCTGGACGATCCTGGTGATAATCCTCACCAGTGTGGGATGGGCGATCGGCCTGTACTTCATCTGAACTCTCGCGAGAACTCTCGCGCGGTCACACCGGTGCGGGAAGCAGCCGGCGGGCGGCGGTAGCGAACGTTCGCGCCGGGACCAGCCAGCCCCCGCTGCGACGAGGTGGCGATGGTGAGGCCGGGTGAACTCGAAGCCGCAGTGCGCGCTGTAGGTGTATCCCTTGTCCTCCCGGATGTTCTCCGCTGGGCAATGCTCACCTCCGATCCGGCAAGATCGACGAAGCGGCACGGGTCTTCAGCACGCCTCCGGGCTTGCCACCTCGCGTCCGGAACGGTTGATTAAAGCGGTGCATGTTGACCACGGCACCGAGACAGGAGGTCCAAAATGTTGACCGAGGCGAGACACCGGTTCGCGCTGCCGAAAAATGATCAACCGATTCCGACCAACGCCATCTCATTCCTGGAGCTGGAGATAACTGGCTTCTGCCAGTTGAAATGCAGACATTGCTACGCTGACAGCAGTCCCGAAAGCGATCACGGCACTATGACCGCCGATGACTGGGAACGTGTCATCGATGACGCGCATGCGCTTTCGGTAGACACTGTTCAGTTCATCGGCGGTGAACCGACCCTTCACCCTGAGCTGTGCCGGCTCGTCTGCTACGCGCTCGGCAAGGGATTCAAGGTTGACGTGTACACCAACCTCGTGCACGTCACGCCGGAGTTATGGGAGTTGTTCTCCCTGCCGGGAGTGTCGCTGGGCACCTCGTGCTACTCGGCCGACGCTGACCGGCACGCAGACGTCACCGGGAGCAAGGGCAGTCATGCCCGGACCCGGGCGAACATCGCCGAGGCACTACGGCGCGGCATCCCGATCCGGGCCGGGATCGTCGAAGTCGTGGATGGCCAAGACACGGCCACAGCTCGCGACGAGTTGCTGGCCCTAGGCGTGACTGACATCCAAACCGACCGAGCACGAGGTGTCGGACGCGCAACACGCGGTATTCCCGACATCTCGGAACTGTGCGGGCAGTGCGGGCGCAGCCGTGCCGCCATCACCCTGCACGGTGACCTGTCCCCGTGCGTCATCGGCCGATTCCTGGTCGCTGGCAACGTGAAAGACGAGCCCTTGGGTGACATCCTGGGCGGGGCACGGTGGGATGAGATCGTCGGTTCGATCCCGGCACAAGGTGTCTGCACGCCGGCTGACAGTAACGATTGTGATCCGTCGAGGAAGGCCAGTGGACTGGACGTTGCACGCTGATCGTCTCGCGAGCGAGGTTGCTCACCCGTTGTCGCGGTGGCGGCCGGCAATCGCGGCTATCCCCCGGCATCTGTTTGTGCCCCGCTGGTGGCGCTGGTCGAGCGCCGGGTCTGGTTTTGGTTCCGATATCTGGGAACTGCGCGACGGTCCGGCCGATGAAGACAACTGGGTGCGCGCCGCCTACAGCGACCGGTCGCTGGTTACCCGGGTCGGTCCACTGCATGCCGACCATGCCAGGCCAGGCGACCGGCCGGAGGGCATGCCAACGTCATCGGCAACCCTGCCCGGACTCATCGTGCAGATGCTGCGACACGCGCACGTCTATGGCGGTGCTGACGTCCTGGATGTCGGTACCGGCTCGGGGTACGGGTGCGCGGTGCTGGCTTACCGGCTCGGCGGCCAGCACGTGACGAGTGTCGATGTCGATGGCTACGTGACCACAGTCGCCGCCGAGCGCTTGGCCGACGTTGGGCTGCACCCACAGGTGATGACGTGCGATGCGACCGGCCGGCTGCGAGGAAGCTATGACCGGATCGTGTCCACGGGGGCGGTCCGGCCGATCCCGGCAAGCTGGCTGGCCGCGCTGCGGCCCGGCGGACGTCTGGTCACTACGATCACCGGCACCGCCCTGATCCTCACCGCGGACAAGACCGACGATGGTGGCGCGAGCGGGCGCATCGAATGGGATCGGGCCGGGTTCATGCACACCCGGACGGGCACAGACTATCCCCGTGGATTAGGGGAAGAGTTCGCGGTTGTCCGCGAGGCCGATGGTGACCGGGTCAGCGTGGGTCGCTATCCCGTGGTGAATGTGGTGCAGGCGTGGGAAATCTGGTCCATGCTGGGGATCGTCGCGCCCGGAATCGAGCACCATTACCAGCAGGACGACGACGGGCGGCGGACGGCGTGGATGCTGCACCCGGACGGATCGTGGGCCAGAGCCACCAGCACGGACGGTGCGGCGCCGATCATCCATCAGAGCGGCCCCCGTCGGTTGTGGGACATCGTGGACGACATCCGCTATCGCTGGCTACGGGAAGGATCACTGCCCGTCTACGGAGCCAACGTCACCATCACTCCCGACGGCATCTGCCACCTGAAACGCGGGCGCTGGCAGGCAACCATCCCTTAGCCCGGCTAAAACCGTAATCTGGCGAGACAGCGTGCTCTTCCGGTCGTCAGCAGGGTCCCCTAACCCGAGGTCAGGGCAGTTCCACGCCACCCAGGGCGGCGAGCGGATCGGCCAGTCGCTTGGCGTCGCCCACCACCACGCCGGTGAACCGGCTCGGGGCGAAGAACTCGGCGGCCTCGGCAACCTGCCCGGTCGTGACCGCTTGCAACCGGCCGGGATGGGTGAGCAGCCAGTCAAGGTCTAGGCCGAGAGTGGCCAACGTGGCAAGGTGACCAGCCAGCCCCCGCTGCGACGAGGTGGCGATGGTGAGTGACCCGATCGCGTAGTGCCGTGCACTGTCCACTTCGGATTCGTCGGGGGGCATGACGGCTATCCGGCCCAGTTCGTAGCGTGTCTCCAGCAAGGCGACCGCAGTGACCTCGCTCGCGGTGTCCGCCTCGGCGATCAGCGTGGCTCCGTGCCGGGTGAACTCGAAGCCGCAGTGCGCACTGTAGGTGTAGCCCTTGTCCTCCCGAAGGTTCTCTACCCAGCGGGAGGAGAAATACCCGCCGAAGACCAGGTTCGCCACCTGCAACGCCGGGTAGCGCTCATGGTTGCGCGGCACCGCCTGGGCAGATAGCCGCAGCTGCGACTGCACCGCGTTCTCGCGGTGCACCAGCTGCAGGTCAGCACCGGTCAGCTCGGGCAATGCAGCTAGCTCGGTGGCCGGGTGGTCGGACTGCCAGCCCGCCAGGACCGACGCCACCACTGCCACCGCACTGGCCGGCACAATGTCGCCCACCAGCACTAGAACAGCACCCCTAGGCACCACCGAGCGGCGATGTAAGGCGCGCAATGCCGCTGGCGTCACGACGGCAACGTCATCAGCTTCTGGCCACTCCCGAGCGAACGGGTGGTTGCCGTAGCGGCGCCGCTGCAACGCCTCCCGGGCGATCACCCGTGGTTGGGAACGATTCACCATGAGCCGCTCCACCAGCCGGTCCCGTTCCCGGGCCACTTCAGCGGTGGCGTAGGAGGCCGAGGTGAGCGCGTCGCCGAGCACATCGAGCACCGCGTCCAGCCCGCTAGACAGCGCTGATCCCGACACAGATAGGTGCTCGGGATCCACCGCGGCCGACAGGTCGCCGCCGACGGCGGCCAGCGCCTTGTCGATGGCGAACCGGTTCCGCCGCGGCGTGCCACGCAGCAGCGTCATCGCTAGCAACTCGGCGCAGGCTGGGTGGGTGCGATCCGTGCCGCCGAACGGGATCTTCAGCCGCAACTCCACCATCGGCACTGCGGGCCGCCGCACCGCGATCACTCGCAGCCCGCTGTCCAGGACGGTGTCCAGCACAGACGGTGTGTGGGGGATGCCTGGCGGACCCAGCGGCGGCAGCGGACGTGGCCCCAGCTCGGTCCTGCCGATCTGCTCGGCGCTGCGGTGCGGCATCACGCCTCCTGTCCTGCTGTTGCGGGTTCGACGATCAGCACCGCGCGGGAATCCGGTCGTAGTGCGGCGGCCGCGTTCGCGACCTGCTCAGAACCCATCGCGACCACCATGGCCGGTAGCTCGGCCACCAGCTCGGCGCGGCCGTGCAGCAGTTCGAAGGCGCCGATGGCCATCGTCCGGGATACCAGCCGGTCGTTTTCGCGGAACAGTGTCGCGGCCCACCGAGCGGTGATCCGGGCCAACTCGTCGGGATCTGGTCCGTCGGCAGCGAGCCGGGCGATCTCCTCGTCGGTCACGTCGAGCACCCGGTTGACGTCCACGTTGGACGGGTACATGGCGGTGATGTTGAGGGTGTCCGGATCGCGGGCGTCCAGCGGCGCACCAAACAGACCGCAACGCGCACCGATGTCGGTCACCAGCGCGTCAGTATGCACCAGGCGCTGCTCCAGACGGGAGGAATCACCGTCAGAGAGCACGGCGCAGAGCACCTCATAGGCGAGGTAGCCGTCGAAACCGGCGGTCGGATCGGGCAGCCGGTAGCCGATGGCCAACGCGGGTAGCGGGGCGAGCGGATCCGGATGGCGGTACCGACGCTCCCGGTCCGGTGGTGGCTCGGCGAACGACGGCCGGGTCGGAACGGGACGAGCGGGGACGTCGTCGAAGTGCCGGTGCACCAGCTCGACAGCGGCATCCACCTGGAAATCCCCGGACACCGTGAGTACCGCATTGCCTGGCGCATAGTAGACGTCGAAAAACGCCGCGCAGTCGTCCACCGTGGCCGCTTCGAGCTCGGAGAAGTCGCCGTATCCGTTGTGCGCGTTGGGAAAAGTGTCATAGAGCACCGGCGGCAGCGTGATCCACGGGAACCCGCCATAGGGCCGGTTCAACACGTTGAGCCGGATCTCCTCTTTGACCACGTCGATCTGGTTGCGCAGGTTTTCCGCGGTGATCCGCGGCGCCCGCATCCGGTCCGCCTCGATGAACAGCGCGCGCTCCAGCGCCGCCGAGGGCACGACCTCGAAATAATTGGTGTAGTCGGGATGCGTGGAGCCGTTGAATGTCCCACCCGAGGACTGCACGTGGCGGAAGTGCGCGAGCTTCTCCAGGCTCTCACTGCCCTGGAACATCAGGTGCTCGAAGAGGTGCGCGAAGCCGGTGCGACCCTGCGGCTCGGAGCGAAACCCGACGTCGTAGTGCACACCGATGGCGACCACCGGAGCGGATTGGTCCGGGCTCAGCACCACCCGCAACCCGTTGGGCAGGGTCTCGCGGTGCAGCTCCACCATGGGCGAGGGAATGCGGGTCATGGGCCCACCCTACGGCGGGCTGCGCTCCAGTCGCCGCGCAGCCGCCACGCCAGCAGCGCACCGGCGATCCCGGCGACCGCCACACCGCCAGCGCTGAGACGCTGCCCGTCCACCGTCGTGGTGGGCACCCCGGTCCCCGCCAGGCGCGCTACCAACTCACCCTCGGGCAGCGGGTCGGGCACCTCGACGGTGAGCACCTCACCCAGCCGGTGACCGCAGCCGTCCAGCCGGGCCGATACTTCACGATCGTCGAGCAGCTCGACGCGCACCATGTCCCGGGCATCGGATGGACCACAGAGCACCGACTGCACCACAGTGCCCCGGGCGGCGCGAACAACGCCGCCGGCGTGTGGCCACAGCAGCCACCCCATCCCTATCGACCCCAATCCGATCAACACCAGTCCCAACACCCGGGTGCGCAGCACCGCACCGACTCCGACGGTGTCCCTGGCGCTCACCGGGGCATCGTAGCCAGCGGGAAAGCAGCAACCGCTCCGGCTCGCGTGCCGTTGGTGACCTCGAGATACCGACCAGATCTACAGGCGGCGTAGGCCGGCCTCAGCCGCGCCGACCTCTAGCACGTCCAGGCCAAACGCTTCGACGGGGCCCAACGCTCCGGGGCCGGACACGCCGTGCTCAGCGGCCCGCTGCGCACCCCAGGCAAGCAAGTCCGCGGTGAGCTGGTAGGGATCGCCAGCCACCAGGCGGACCTGCGCCAGTACGATGCCAGATGCGTCGTAGGCGGTGCCGACGACGTGTGAGGTGACCCGCGCCAAGGCGACCGGATCAGGCCCCTCGGTGACCCGGCGCATCGCGAGCTCCCCGATTCTGCGCACCAACGAGCGCACCCCGGGTAGCGCCAGCAGCACCGGGGTGACTCGGAGGGACAGCTGCAGCACGCGCGTCGCGGGTCCGGACCCGCCGAAGTAGACGTCCACCTCGGGCAGGCCCTCGGGGCCGGCGAGCCGGGGCAGCGAGTAGTGCTCCGTGGCACCGATGCTCAGCGCTGGGCAATCCCGCCCACCCCAAGAAAAGGTCCGCATCCGCGACCCGGTGGGCTCCACCTGGATTCCGTCCCGCCAGGTAAAGCCCTGCTCGGAGGCCAGTCCCACCATCGAGGCGAACGTTCCCCGGCTGATCACCTGGGCCCGACCCACCCCGCTGATCAGATATCCAACCTCGACCCGGTGCACCCGGCCACCCGCCAGCCGCAGAGCGAGGGCGCCGGCAAGATTGCCGGGCACGTAGTCGTGGCCAAAGGCGGTGATCAAGCTGGCTCCAGTCTGCTCGGCCAGCGGGCCGAACTCCTCGAACACCCGGCGGATGAACGGGGGCTCGCCAGTCGAGTCGAGATAGATCGCTCCCGCATCGACCGCTGCCCTCAGCGCTGGCTCACCGAGCCGGATGAACGGGCCAACGGTGCTGACCAGCACATCCCCCCTGCCGATCAGCGCTCGCACCGACGCGGCGTCGCCGATGTCGGCGCTCACCACGTCCAGGTTCCCAAGGCCATGGTTCCCAAGGCCCAGGTTCCCAAGACGCAGCGCCAGCGAGGCGAGCCTGTCAGCACTGCGCCCAGCCAGGACCGGCCGTAGACCCCGCCGCACCATCGCCTCCGCCGCACGACGGCCGGTGTACCCCGTCGCCCCGAACAAAACGATCACAAGCCACCCCGTCAGGGAAATCGGGGGCTAATCCGTGCGCAACGCCCTGGCCAGCTCAGCGCGGCTGCTGATGCCGAGCTTGGCGTAGGCGTTGGCCAGGTGGGCCTCGACTGTTCGCACTGAGAGCACCAGCCGCTCGGCGATGGCCTGGTTCTTCATGCCCTGCACGACCAGGCTGGCGACCTCGCCCTCCCGGCTGGTCAGCGGTCGCGGTGCCAGCTGCTCCAGGGCCGGGGTGCGGATCTCCTCGCAGGCTCGGGCCAGGCTGGCGGCTCGAGCTGTGGAGGCGGCCGCTCGGCGCCGATCACCGGCGCGCAGGTGCGCTGCGGCAGCGTGCGCGGCAGCATCGGTGGCCAGCAGGCGGGCTCCCATCCTCTCGAACTCGGCCGCCACCTCGTCCAGCGGTCCACCGGCGTTGGCGGCCGACGCCTGGGCATGCGCGCTGTAAGCGGCCATCAGCGGGCCCTCGACCTGGCCAGCCAACTGCCGCAACCGCCCGACCACCTGGTTGGCCCGCCCCAACCGGACCGCGGTGTGCAGGGCCTGCGCCTCCACGGCACGCTGACCCATACCGGCCGCCACCGACGCCGCCCGCAGCGCCCGATCGGTCGCTTGGCAGGTGCGGTCGTCCGCGGCCGCCTGCCAGGCCTCGGCCAGCAACCACTCTGGCTCGAACACCGCGCAGTGGCGCCCCATCCCGCTGCTATCCAACAGCCGCCGCGCGGCCGCGGCATCGCCGAGTTGGGCGTGGGTTTGCGCCAGCAGCGCGATATACAGTTGCCCAAAACCACCCGGGTCGCACTGGCCCAGACCAGCCACCGCCTCAGCCAGCCACCGGATGGCAGTGCGAGGACGTCCGGCGGCCAGCGCCGACCACCCGACGTGGGCAGCGGCTAAGGCATCCCCGGCCCACTGCGGCGCAGCCATGCACCACTCGTGCAACTCGGTGGCCCGAGCCACGGCTTCATGCACGCGCCCGGCCAGCAACAGCGCCGACAGCTCACCATGAGCCAGAACCTGCCGACACAACGCGATTTCCGGCTCAGTCGTGCACCGCGCAAGCGCCGCCCTGCCACCTACCACTGCCGAGAGCGCCTCAGTGATGCGACCCCGCGCGGCCAACCCCGCCGCAGTCGCGCCCGCCGCCCACACCGTCGCCTCCGCGGTGACCCCTTCCGAGGCCAGGATCTCCACGCCAGACTCCGCAGCCTGCTGGGGACGTCCGGCGAAAAACGCCAGCACACCATGGACGGCGCTGATGCGCCGGCACATCTCGTTGTCAGCCGCGTCGGCGGCTGCCTTGTGCAGCATCGCCTCGGCCTTCGCCACTTGGCCCAGGCCGAAGAACAGATTCAGGGCCCGCACCACGGCTAGGCGGGACCGGTCTTCCGCCGAGGTGGCAAAGGGAGCCGCAGCCGCCGCCACCTGCTCGGCCTCGTCGGGCTGGCCCTGCCAACGCACCGCCTCCAGCAACGCCAGGTGCGCCCGCATACCATCCCGACCGTCGCTGCCGTCAATCGCCGCCTGCGCCATGCGTGCGGCGTTGTCATGATCAAGCAGGGCGTTGGCGTGCACCGCGGCATCGGCCAGCAGGCTGGCGTGCGCACCGGGCTGATCACTGTCCAGCAGCAGCATGCCAGCGCGCAGCAGATCATCCTGGCGCTTCCAGGGCAGGTGGGTGTTGGCCAGCCGGCGGCGCAGCCGGCAGGCATTGGCCTCGGGCAGCTGATCGCGCACCACCGTGGCATAGATCGGGTGGGCCAACCACACCTCGGCCCGCCAACCACTGTTCACCACCGTCACCAAGCCGCGGCGCTCCAGCACCGCGACCACCTCCGGGTTGATCAGGCTAGCCACCCGCCCCAGGCCCAGCGGCTCGTCGGTGGCCAGTAACTCCAGCGCGGTCCTCTCGTCGGCGCCCAATCCACCCAGCTGGGCCTGGACGATCTCCCGAAGCCGGGGGGTGGGCTCCATCCGGCCCTCCCAGCGCCACACGCCCTCACCCATCCGCAAGGCACCGGTGTCACACCCGCCCTCCACCAGCTCACGCAGGAAAAGGACGTTCCCGCGGGTGGCGCGCCATAACCGCTCAATCGTGCGGCTGTCTACCACCCCACCGAGCACACCAGTCACCAGCCGGTCCATCTCCGGCCGCGGCAGCTGTGCCAGCTCCAACCGGTCGGCTAACCCGTTCTTCCACAGCGTCACCACCGGATCGGGAGCAGGCTCCCCGGTCCGCACGGTCAACACCACACACGCCGTGCGGGTCAAGGCCAGCTGATGGAGCAACGTCACCGACAACTCATCCAGCAGATGCGCATCATCAATTCCGATGACCAACCGGTGGCCCTTACCCTGCTCAGCGATGGCGGCGCCAGCCCGCTGCAGCAACGTCAGCGGATCAGACACCGTTCCCACCGCCGGTAGCAGGTGCGCCACTGCACCCAAGGGGATCGCGGCCGCCGCACTGGTCCCCGCCGCCCACCGCGTCACCCGACCACCGCGCTTGGCAACCGCCAGCGCTTCCCGAGCCAGTCGCGTCTTGCCTACGCCAGCAGGGCCGGCAATGACCACACTGCGTGATTCCCCCCCACTTAAACGCTCAGCGAGAAACTGCAACTCTGAGTCACGCCCCGTGAGCGTCCACGGATCCGTCCTCATAGCTGCTCCGACCAACACGCTCGGTAGCTCGCGCTGGTCGGAGGCACAGTTGATAGCACGGCGCGAAAAACCGACCGCCCCCGCCGCCCCCTCTGACACATTTGGCTACGCCCCCCCGCGTCGCGCCAATAGCTGACCCGCTCCCCTGGGGGTCAGCATATGCTAACAGTGACGAGATCGCCATGGGCGACACGTCCTAGAAGGTGAATACTAGAGCGAGTAGGGGTCACAGGATCCATACCCGGTAACAGCGCGTGTTCATGTGGTGACATTGCGTTTCGGCTTTTCCTAGCCCGTGTGTTATTGCCCGATCACGCAATAATGGGTCGTCAATTACTTACGGTGAATCCCGCACGATCGACGACATCCCTGACGTCTGGGAGCGGGTGACGCTCGGGGTACCTCCATAGCGCAGCACCGACGCGCCCGTGGCCTGCGCGGCAAGCGTGTCGGTGACCGTGACGGTGGCGTGGCTAGCCCCGGACAGCGTCGCGTCGAGATGGCGCACGATGAGGTCCGCGAGCTGTAGTTGGCTGCCGCCCGCCGCGCTGAAGCGTAGATCCTGGACCTGCCCGGACAGCGCCAGCGTGCCGGCCCCTGAGACGGTGGCCTGCACCTGCCCGACCGTGACGGGGCCGGTGACCGCGCTGGTCCCGCTCATGACCAGCTGCAGCGCGGGGCTGGTCAGGGCAGGGTTAAGGATGACCCGGCTGGCGCCGCTGGTGCCCAGCCGATCGAGCTGGCCCACCGTCACCTCGGCGGACAACGTGGTGTTGCGGACGCTCAGGCCTGGCTTGATCCCCAGGTGTAGCTGGTCACCGATGACGGTGGCCTCGACCCGATCGGTCACGTTGTCATCCATCGTGACCGTAGCCCGCGCGGGACCACCCATCCCCAGGTGCACCACGAAATGTGCCCCCGCCACCACCGAGGTGACCCCGGACAGATCGATCGTCCGGCTGGTCAGCCGGCCGGAACCGGCTATCACACCGGGATCGGAGGAACTACCACCGGGCGCACCGTCGGCACTATCGCGGCCATCAGCGCCGTTGCCACCGTGTGCGCTGCCGCCGTTACCGCCATAGCCCTGGCCGCCATAGCCGTCGCCGCCGTTGCCACCCGTGCCGCCAGTGCCCCCGTCACCTCCGTTGCCGCCGTTGGCGTCACCGCCGTTGCCGCCATAGCCATTGCCGCCGCTACTGCTGGTACCGGGGGTGCCGGTGCCCACCGTACCGGAAGTTCCGCCGGCCGATGTGCCCAGACAACCCGCCAGCAGCCCCATCGCGGCCAGGATCGCCACCGCCCTACCAACCCGAGCGGCCCACCACCCCACGCCACGATCCGGGGGGACCAGCACTACAACCTCCCCGCGCTTACCCGCGCTGGCCTCCAGCGGGCCAGGAGCCACCGGACTGGCCGGCGCGCCATCATGCCCAGCAGCAGCAAAGACCCCACCCACGGTAGCAACAGCAAAACGATCTGCACCACACCCAAGGCGGCCTCGGCCGCCTGACCGGCTGCCGCCTTTGTCGCCACTGCGTTGGCCAACCAGACCAACCTGTGCCCCACCACGGGCAGCACCCGGGGGACCACGAGCAAAAATCCGACCGTCCAGTAAAAGAGGTAGGGCACCACGATCAGCACCCACAGGGTGATCGTTCGACGGACCCAGGGCTTGAGTTCCAGCACCCGGGGATGGGCGGGTCGCCCGGGGATCATGCTCGCCAACACCGGTCCCATCCGGCTGAACAGGTCGGGCACCCCGATCAGGTCGCTGAGGATGTAGTAGCCATCCAGGCGGATCATCGGCAAGAACTGGGTTGCGGTCTCGAAATGCAGCGCCACGATAGCCACCAGCAGCCATGGTGCCCTGGTCTCCACATAGGCCAGGCTCATCCCCGTGATGAACACCGCGTTGAAGTACACCCCGCCCAGGTCGGTGCGCAGGCGCCCGACCCGGTTCAGCCGGTACGAGTCGGTGACCGTGCTATATAACGCCGGCCACACCAGATACAGACCAAAACCCATCACCCCGGGTCGGGCGCCACCGTAGCGGCAGGCGGTGACATGTCCACACTCGTGAAACGCCGCCGCAGCCAAAATCAACGCCAAGACCAGCAGCGTCAACGCCGGCTGGTAGACCAACGCCACGGCGCTGGGCACGATCTGCCGCAGACCACCCTGCGCGATGATCAGCACGTCCAGGCCAACGAATCCGGCCAACAGGGCCAGAATCACTGGCGGCCAGAACATCGGCGCAAACACCCCGGCGATGCGCCACACCACCCGCTCCGGCACCACCCCGACCCGGAACTTCAACGCCAATAACGGATCCGCTTTCACCTTCATCTTCGGCTTCGGCTCCGGGTGGGCCTGGTCATCGCCCGGATCGGTCACGATGATCCCCGCCGGGCGCAACCGGTTATCCACCAGAAACGCCACCTGCTCCGCCTGCACCACCTTGCCGAGCTCGGCGCTGAGCACACCCGCCACCTGCGCCTGGTCCCGCTGGCCATCCACACTGGCTGCCAGCAGATACAGCAACCGGGACAGCTGGATAACCTGCCCATCAGCCCGACGTACGATGAAGGGAGGCTCTTGAAAACCCGACCCTTGGTATTCCCCGATCAGCTCGATCCCGTCAGCCAACCGCGGCACCGTACCCACAGCAGACCCAGAATCAGCCACCATACGCTCAGTATCGATGACGCCCTCCCCCGACTTGAAACCCCGCTCCGTCGAATCGAAACCTGGGTCGAATCGAAACCTGGCCAGATCAAAACCCGCCACACCGAAACACGTCGTGCGCAACTTATTTAATACCGCTCAGCATACCAATGTCCAACACCGCAGGCACGGCTCGTCGCTACCTAGCTTCTCCGGTGCCGCTGCGTAATGTCATGCCCCAGCATTACGTTGAGGTGGGGGCGGCCGCAGCCCGGCCGCCCCCATCAACGCCCCTGTGCGCAATCGCCTGATTACCGATGGCACCAACCCAATTCAGCTGTAAGCAGCACCGCCGGTACCACCAGCACCGGCGCCACCTTCGCCGCCGTAGCCGGTACCGGCGGGGTTGGTCTGGTCGCCAAATAAGTTGATGTTGATGAGGTTGGCACCGAGACCGCCCCGGCCGACGCCACCGGTACCACCCAGTCCGCCGTTGCCACCACGGCCGGCGCCACCGGCGCTGAACAGCGACAACACCGTACGGGGCGGCAGCAGCTCCACGCGCTGCCCCTCGAGATCGGCCAGGCTCAGCGCATCAGACATAGATCCTCCTAGGAAAGGTGGGTCCCGTGGCCTCCAGATGGCCCCGGGGCTACCAACACCGCATCGGTGGCAGTGCCGATCCGGCGCTACATACCTTGCCCACGGTGAGATCGATGTGGCAATCAGTAGCGGTACTTAACTCTTACAGGTGTATTACCTAGTTCAAAAGTGTTCACCAGATACGTAGTAGGCCGGAGAAGCTACGGAGATTCCGGCCCCACAAGTACCTATGGCGAAGACCCAGAGCGCCTCATTTTCCCTGGTAGTAACCCCTGGTGGCCGCCGGGGAGGGGTGACTGCAATCCGGCCACCCCTCCCACCTAACGGCGTCGTCCACCATCAGGTGGCCACCCAATGAGGCCAGCTCGACTCAGCTGCCTTCGGCTCCACCCGTACCGCCGTTGCCGGCGCCGCCGGCGCCGCCGTAGCCGTCGCCAGCGCTGTTGGTCTGGTCGCCGAACAGGTTGAGGTTGATGAGGTTGATACCGAGACCACCCCGGCCGACGCCGCCCTTGCCACCCGCGCCGCCATTGCCACCACGGCCGCCGCCACTACCAGCGCTGAACACCGACAGGACGGTACGGGCCGGCAGCAGCTCCACGTGCTGCCCGTCGATCTCAGCAAAGCTCAGTGCGTCAGACATCAATCCTCCTAGGAATGGTGACGCCCGGTGACCCGGGCCCGAAATACCTCATCGGTGACAGTGCCGATTTGGTAACTCATACCCTGCCGAGCGCTCACGCGTGTGGCAATCAGTAGTCACACGTAACTCTTCCGGCGTACTACCTAGCACCAGACGAATTTTTCGAATACGTAGCCGGCAGCAGGGGACTACGGAGACTTCAGAACACCGAGTACCTATGGAAGGGGATGGCCGGATCCGGCCACCCTCAGCCACGCCCGCCGCCCCGCGCCACCGAAACCGGCACTCGCGCTGGTGACCTGGTCACCGAACGCGTCAACATGCAAGACGTTCATGCCGAGAGCGCCCCGGCCAACGCCAAAGAAAAGGGAGGGTGGCCACGATCGTGGCCACCCTCCCCATAAACGGCTCGCCGCGCGATCACCCCGATCGCCAGCGGCACCGGCTCAACTCAGCTCTTGTCAGCTCCACCGGCACCGCCATTGGCGCTGCCGCCCGCGCCACCGAATCCGTCACCGGCACTGTTGGTCTGGTCACCGAACAGGTTGAGGTTCAAGAGGTTAATACCGAGGCCACCCCGGCCGACGCCGCCCTTGCCACCCGCGCCGCCATTGCCGCCGCGACCGCCGCCACCGGCGCTGAATAGCGACATCACGGTACGGGCCGGCAGCAGCTCCGCGTGCTGCCCGTCGATCTCAGCAAAGCTCAGTGCAGCAGACATCAAATCCTCCTAGGAAAAGTGGTCCCGAGCGATCCCGGGACGACAAGCGCTTTATCGGCGGCATTACCGATCCAGCACCACATACTTTGCCGAGAAGTAAGGCCACGAGGCAATCAGTAGTCACACGTAACTCGCCTGACGGACTACCTACGCAGTGGACCCTAGACAGTGAACTTGCTTTTCGAATACGTAGTCGACAACGACCTACGCCGTACATTTCACTGCCCTCGGTACTTACTGTGAATGCAGCATTGGGAGGGGTGGCCATGCGGCCGCCCCTCCCATGAACTGCCGCGCCCGAGCGATAATCCGAGCGCTGGACCACACTCGTCGGTTCAGTGCCCGACGACGCCCGCACCACCGGGGGCACCGCTGGCGGCACCGCCGGTGCCAGCGGCGCCGCCAGCACCGCCAGCGCCGCCAGTGAGGTTGTTGTACACGTCACCCTCGGTGTAGAACCAGTTGTCGAAGAGCGCCGCCTTGCCCGCGCCCTCACCACCCGCGCCGCCGGTGACGCCGGTGCCGGTGCCTGTACTGGTGGCGCCAGTGGCGCCGGTGCTGCCGGTGCTGGTGGTGCCGGTGCTGGTGGTGCCGGTGGTGGCGGTGGCGGTGTCTGTGCTGGTGGTGGCGGTGCCGGTGCTGAACAACGACAGCACGGTACGGGCCGGCAGCAGCTCCACGTGCTGCCCATTGATCTCAGCAAAGCTCAGTGCATCAGACATCAAGTCCTCCTCGGAAAGGTGAGTCCCGGTGGGCTCCGGGCGCAGAAAACCACCTCATCGGCAGCATTACCGATTCGGTACCACATACCCTGCCGAGAAGTAAGGTCATGCGGCAATCGGTAGTCGCACGTAACTCCCCGGGTGGACTACCTAGCAGTGGAGTTCTTTTCAAACACGTAGTCAGCGGTGACATTCTACGGAGATTGCGGACACCGGGTACCAACACCGGCGAGGCTCGCGGTCATGCGTGCCGAGCGGCTGGTTTCCGACGCGGTGTCGAGCCGAGTTCGCTACGGATCTTACTGGAGTTCAGCTGGGCGGACTCGCTCCGCCCAGCGCCCATTCAGAGCCGCCTGCGCTGAGCGGGCGATCCTCTGGGTCAACTCGTCAACCAGCACATCGAGCGCCGCGTCCACAAGGCTACCTCGGCGTCCCACCGTCGTAACAGTGCCTCGTCGTCACGCATCCAGGTAACCTAAACCCGCCGGAGGAGCCGCAGGAGCGGCAGCAGGAGCCGGCCCAGCGGCGATACGCTCAGCACCGTCGCACAGCAGCGGCAGAGCGCCTACCACTACCCCACCGGTTCCGTTGATGCGCTCGACAGCAGGCCCAATCACCTCAGCCTGCTCCGCAATCGTCTTTACGTTCTGCAAGCAGTCACCAAGATTGCCGGCGATGCGGTTTAGCAGCACACCGATCGCCAAGAGATAGCTCGCCAGAACGGCAATCAACAACGCGATGACGACTACGGTTAAGACAATAAGAGTCATTTCCAACCCTTCTCGCGGAGAGTTTTCAGTCTGCACGCCCCAACAGCGGAGAAGATGGACAGATACCCCTACGCTCACTCTATTCAACTCTATGCTAGCAGGTTGTTACGTCAGCGTTGAATTCATGTAACTAATCACTAGCGGGATGTCCACCACCTGGCAGCGCACCGCCGCGAACGCAGCGCCAATACCATGACCGCTGGCGCGACATAACTACTCCTCGAGCGCCGCAGCACCCACGTTGGTCTTTAGCGTCGCTGGTCAACCGACGGGGATGGAGCGCAGCAGATCCCGCAGTCCATCGGCGTCGAGCAGGTCGGCGGGTCGCACCGTGCGGTTGTCACGGACATAGTGGAATGCCGCCCGCACGCTGCTCAGTGGAACTTCAGACAGCGCCGACCAGGCCAACCGGTAAGCAGCGAGCTGCACGCTCACCGCGCGCAGCGTGGCCTCGTCGGGCACCGGCCCAGTCTTCCAGTCAACTACTGTCCAGCCGCCATCGGCGTCGGCGAACACCGCATCCATCCTGCCGCGCACGCCCACCCCGTCGAACACGGTCTCAAAGGGAACTTCGACGTCGTGCGGGCTACGCGCCGCCCACTCGCTAGCGAGGAAAGCTGCCTGCAGCAATCCGAGTTCGGTGTTCGGTGCGGCTCCCTCGTCAGCAGCGCCGGGCAACTCATCATGATCGATCAGCCGCGTGGAGCCGAAGCGGCGTTCCAACCACGCGTGAAACGCGGTACCACGGCGAGCCATCGGGTTCGGTGGAAACGGCAGCGGCCTACGCAGCCGCGCGGCCAGCGCAGATGGGTCCTCGGCGAGCTCCACGAGCTGACTCACCGAGAGGTGCGCGGGCAGCACGACCCGTTGCTGAGCGCGGCGGGCATCTCGCTCCGCGAGCAACACGTCGATCTCGCGCTGCCAACCCGGCGCACTGCGCACTGGTGAGTGGCTATCGGTGCTCATGAACGCCAACGCATCGCGCACCAACTGGGCGCCTTCAGCGACGGCATCCCGACGGGCGCCGAGCGGGTCAGCTGGCCAGAAGGCTCGCGGCGGTTCAGTGTCCAACGGGTTGGGCTCGCTCTCGCGGGGTGCCACAGCCCACTGATCGATCACACAGTGCTCGACATCGCGAATCTCCAGCAGGAAATCCGAGGGCGATCGGGGTGCGCTCCCGGCCTCGGCCCAGTGGTGCCCACTGACCAGCAGGGTCTGCTCCGCGCGGGTGAGTGCGACGTACAGCAGCCGGCGTTCCTCTGTCAGCCGGCGAGTATCGAAGGCTGCCTCGTGCGCCGACAGGGCCTCGGCGAGCTCCTTCTGGTCAGCATCGGCGGGTAGCACGAGTCCGGGCAGGTCGGCGCGGTCGCCGCGCAGCGGTACCGGCAGCTCGGTGACCGTCCGCAACCACGACGAGCTCTTCTTGGCCGCCGGGAAAACTCCATCTACCAGGTGCGGCACGGCCACCACCTGCCATTCCAGGCCTTTGGCGGCATGCACGGTGAGGATCTGCACCCGGTCGTGGGCGACCTCGATGTCGCCCGGCTCGAGACCATCCTCGGCTTCCTCGGCGGTGACCAGGTAGTCCAACAGCGCGGGCAGCCCCGCCAGCGGGCTGGCCGCAGCGAAGTCCGCGACCACGTCGGCAAAAGCGTCCAGATGGGCCCGGCCGGCGGGGCCGGGACGAGCCAGCGACTCGGTGTCCAGCAGCAGGGTCCGTTCGGCGTCGGCCACCAGGTCGGTCAGCGGCTGAGTGACCCGGCGCCGCAGCGCCCGCAACTCGGCAGCCAGCCTGCGCAGCCGCTGGTAGCCCAGCTCGGAGTAACGGGCCGGATCACCGGGCGAATCCAGCGCATCGACCAGCCCCGCCGCCTCGGCGGGTTCCCCAGGTAGCTCGCCGGGCAGGGCGGCGAGCAGCTCCTCCGGGACAGCACCCGGACCCACTGGCGTCCAATGATCCATCGCCAATTCCCGGGCCCGCCCCCACAGCGCGGCCAGGTCGGTCGCGCCGATCCGCCACCGCGCGCCAGTCAGCAGCCGCGCCGCGGCGGTGCCGGCCAGCGGGTCGACGAGCAGCCGCAGCACACTCACCAGGTCGCGGACCTCTGGTGTGTCCAGCAACCCACCCAGGCCAACCACCTCGACGGGGACACCGCGGTCCCGCAACGCGGCGGCCAGCGCCATCATGTCCGCGCGGCGACGCACCAGCACCGCGGCGGTCAGCGGGGCGCCCCGGTCAGCCGCTGCCGAGTACCAGCGGTCGGCGATGGCGGCGGCAACCCAGTTCACCTCGGCACGGACGTCGGGCAGCAGGGCAGCGCGGACCTCGCCAGGCTCGGCACCGTCCCGACAGCGCAGCTCGCCGACTCGCACCGGCCCGCCACGAAGCTCGCCAGAGACCGCGTTCGCTACCGCGAGCACCTCCGGAGGGTTGCGGAAGCTGGTGAGCAGCCCGCGGGTCACGGCTGGGGTCCCATCCACGGCGGGGAAGTCCGTGGTGAATCGTGGCAGGTTGGCCGCGCAAGCGCCACGCCAGCCGTAAATCGACTGGCAAGGATCGCCGACCGCGGTAACCGGGATCGCGCGCCCAGATGTTGCAACGCCGCCGAACAACGACCGCAGCAGCACCCGTTGGGCATGCCCGGTGTCCTGGTACTCGTCGAGCAGCACGGCCCCGAAGCGGGCCCGCTCGGCCGTGCCGACCTCCGGATGGTCGCGCGCCAGCCTGGCTGCGATGCCCATTTGGTCACCGAAGTCGAGCACGGCCTCGCGCCGCTTGAGCTCGGTGTAGCGCTCCACCAGCGGCAGTATTGCCAGCCGGGACCGCTGACCCTCCACCATCGGCTTGAGGTCGGCGCGCAGCGGGCCCCGCTGGCGTGGGCTGGGGGGAGCAGTGGCCAGCGCGGTGATCACCGCCTCGGTGGATTCCCGCAACTGCGCCGGCTCGCAGAGGTGTTCAGCAAGCTGCCCGGCCAGCCCAAGCACCCAACCGGTGACCGTCCGAGGCACCTTCCCGTCCAGGTCAAGGTCCGGTTCCCAGCTGGCGGTGACCCGGTGCGCAAGCTGCCACGCGCCGGTCTCCGTGAGCAGCCGGGCCCCCGGATCGGTAGGTAGCCGCAGCGCGTGCTCGGCGACCAACCGACCAGCATAGGCGTGGTAGGTGAGCACGGTGGCCTCACCGGCCAGCACCGCGGCTCTGCGCTGCCCGGTGGGGTCAAGTCGATCCAACACCCCCGAGCCGGCGAGCCGGCGCAACCGCGCCCGAACCCGCTCGGCGAGCTGCTGGGCTGCCTTGCGGGTGAACGTCAGGCCGAGCACGCCCTCGGGAGTGACGTACCCGTTGGCAACCAACCACACCACTCGGGCCGCCATCGTCTCGGTCTTACCCGATCCGGCACCGGCGACCACGAGTGTTGGCCCACCTGGGTCGGCGGCGATGACGTCGGCCTGCTCCGCAGTGGGAGTTGCGATACCGAGTTCCGCAGCGAGTTCCGCGGGCCCGATGCGGCCGGCCTGCCTCATTGTCATTCCGTCACCTGCCGGCCGGAGTCGTGCAGCGGGCAGGCGATCTTCGAGGGGCACCGGGTGCAGTCGCCGTTGTCGATGGCGACGAACTCCGGCCCCGCAGTGCGGCGGGCAGCCTCGCGCACGACGTCGTGCCATCGCGCCAGAGCGGGCCCATCCAAGGGCTGTTGATTGCGCTGTACCGACGCGGCTGTGCGCGCGGAAACCTGAACGATGCAAGCCCCACCGGGTTCGGCGGCTAGGCCGTGTTCGGTGAAGGCACCATGCGCAGCGGCGAGCTGGTAGATGGCCAGTTGTGCGTGGTCCTCGACGGCCTTCTTGCTGACCGGGGTCTTGCTGCTCTTCACGTTGACAACCACAGGGCGGCCGTGGCGGTCACGCTCCAGCCGGTCTACCCGCCCGCGCAGCAGCACGGCTGTGTCGTCAACAGGGTCGTCAACAGGGTCATTAGCTGGGCCGTTAGCGGGGGGGAGCTGCACTTCAATTTCCTGCTCGCACCCGACTTCGGTGAGCTCGTCGCGGCTGTCGCGCCACCAGAGACGGAACATCGCGACCATCTGGCGTACCCGCTGCTGCTCGGCGCGGGAGTACCAGGGGGCGCCCGCGTCAACCCCGGCCCAGGCCTGCGCCAGGGCGCCGTCCAACTGCTGGTCGGTGGCGCCGGCCGCCGCCGCCTGGACCAACCTGTGCACCAGCGACCCGGTGACCGCGGGCAATTCCCGGACGTCCTCCCCACCGTGACGGGTGAGTAGCCAGCGCAACGGGCAGCTCGACACCAGCTCCACCAGCGACGGTGACACCCGGGCCGGCTCGCCCAGCACCCGCAGCGGGGCGTGACTTGACGGCGGTCCCAGCCCATACCAGGAATCGGGGTGCGCACCGGGTATCCCGGCCTGTGCCAGCTCCGCCAAACCGGCCGCAGCGCTGCGACGTCGCGCGCCGTCCTCGGCCGGATCGCAGCACACTCGGCGCAGCTCGGCGACGAGTTCGGGCAGGCTCAGACCACGGTCCCGGGAGGCCACCGGTCGCTCGTGCATCGACGCGTCGATGCCCTCCAGCTCGTCGAGAAACCGAGAGGGTTGTTCGTCTTCCCCGCGCACCGCGCTGACCAGCAACCGGTGCCGGGCACGGCTGGCGGCCACCAGCAGCAGCCGCCGTTCCTCGGCCAGCAGCGGCGCGGTGCGCGAGACGGTGGTGGATTCGATGCCCGCAGTGGTGTCGACCAGATGCTCCACGCCGAGCAGGGTGCCGCGCAGCCGCAGGTCGGGCCAGTTGCCTTCCTGCACCCCGGGCACCGCGACGAGTGACCATTCCCGGCCGGCTGCGGCATGCGCGGTGAGCACGGTGACTGAGTCGCCCTGTGGCGAACGCGCAGCCAGTGAGTCGCCTGCTATCTGCTGGTCAGTGAGATAGTCGCAGAAACCGAGCAGGCCGGCCGGGCCGCCATCGGCGCCAGGAAGCCGATCGGCATAACGGGCGGCGGCATCGAACAGCGCGACCACGGCGTCGAGGTCCCGATCGGCCTGCACACCAGCCGGGCCGCCGCGCGCGGCGGTGGCAGCCCAGCACTGCGCGAGCCCACTGGCCTGCCACACCTGCCACAGCACCTCCTCGGCGCTGTCCCCGCGCCGGGCCGCCCGAGCGGCGCCAGCCAGGAGGCTCGCGAGCCTCCTGGCTGGCGCCGCGGTCTGATCGTCAAGCCCGTCCAGCGTGCTGTGCCTCCCCTCGTCTGACTCACAGGCTGTGCGCAGCACGTCGACCAGCAACGCACCACTGGCCTGCGTACCCCTGGCCTGGGCACCCCTGGCCTGGGCACCATGGGCGATGAGCTCACGGCGGCGCAGCTCCCGGCGCAGCCGGCGCAACGTCAACGGGTCAGCTCCGCCCAGCGGGGAGCTCAGCAGCGCAGCCGCCGTCTCCTCGTCAAGGGCCGCAGGTTGTACCGCGCAGCGCAACACCCCGAGCATCGGCAGCACCGCGCCCTGACGGGCCACCGGCAGCTCCTCGCGCGGCGCCGCCACCGGTACCCCCGCGCCGAGCAGCGCCCGGCGCAGCACTGGCAGCGCCCGCGCGGTGGAGCGCACCAGCACCGCCATGTCCGACCAGGCCACCCCGTCCAGCAGATGGGCACGGCGGAGCTGATCGGCCACCCAGGACGCCTCGGCCGCCGCAGAGCCGAATACCCGGACAGTGACGTCCCCGCCAGGCTGCTCCTCTGCCGGGCCGTGCAGGTCTGCACGCGGTCCGGGCAACCGGCTGGCGAGCCGGGATACCGCAGCCCGTACCGCCGGAGCCATCCGATGGTCGGTGCACAGCCGGATCGCCGCAGACTCGCCGGTAGCAAGCAGGCCAGGATCCGCACCGCGAAAGGAGAAGATCCTCTGGTCCGGATCGCCGACCAGCAGCAGCTCGTGCGCGCTCGCGCCGAGCCGGGTCACCAGCCTGGCCTGCAACGGGTCGAGGTGCTGGGCGTCGTCGACGATCAGGTGGCGCACCCGGTCGGACTCCCTGCGCAGCACCTCGGCATCGGTGTCGAGCACCAGCAGCGCCGCGGACACCAGTTCGGCGGCGTCCAGTGCGGGCGCGGTGGCTTGCGGGGCGGCGGTGCCCACCGACCCGCGCAGCAGCATCACCTGTTCGTAGCTGCGAAAGAAACGCCCGGCGGCCACCCACTCCTCGCGACCCCGCGTGCGACCCAGCGCGATGAGGTCCTCCGGTGCTAACCCGCGTTCCGCAGCGCGCATCAGCAGATCCCGCAGCTCAGCGGCGAAGGCTGGCAGGCCCAGCACCGGACGTAGCCGCGCCGGCCAACGTCGGCCGCCGGCCGCACGCTCTCCCGCGAGCAGCTCCCGGACCACCACGTCCTGCTCAGGACCGGACAACAACCGGGGCGCGGGCAGATCCCGCAGCGACGCCTGTAGCCGCAGTACGGCGAAGGCGTAGGAGTGCACAGTACGCACCAGTGGTTCCCGCACGGTGGGCGTGGCACCGTGCGCGGCAAGCCGCTCGACGATGCGTTCCCGCAGGTCGGCAGCCGCCCGGCGGCTGGAAGTGAGCACCAGCACCCGCTCGGGGTCCACCCCGCGACGCAGCACCCGATCAGCGACGGCGTGCGCCACGAGGGTGGTCTTGCCAGTACCCGGGCCACCCAACACCCGCAGCGGCCCGCCAGCGTGTTCCAGCACTCGACGGGCCTCAGGCCCCCAGGCGGTGGTAGGGGGCCCCGCGGTTACGGAACGAACCAGGATGGACACGCTGCGCATGCAACCACGCCGCTCTGACAGAACGTGGCGCGGGAGGATGGCGGCAATGGACGGCGAGGATCTGGAGCGGGTGCGCGGCGTGGTCGCGGCTATCCCGGCGGGCTCGGTACTGGCCTATGGAGAGGTCGCGGCCCGCGCCGGGCTGCCGGGCCGGGCCCGGCTGGTGGGCCGGATCCTCGCCGAGGACGGCCACGACCTGCCCTGGCACCGAGTGCTGCGCGCCGATGGCACCCCCGCGCCGCACCTCGCCGCCAAGCAACTGGCCCGGCTGCGCGCCGAGGGTGTGCTGGCCGAAGGTGGGCGGGTTCCGATACGCCGCTACCGCGCTAGCTAAGGGCGCACTCCGGCGCGGCGAGAAGGGTAAGCCAGGAGCCTGGAGTCACCCTCCTCGCCGAGGTTAACGCTCTGGGGTAGCTCCCCGGGACATCGGCAGGGGGTCCCGGCGAGGAGAGTGCCCAGCGCCGCTGCTGTGCGCACTGCGGTCGGGCCTCTCGGCACAAGGACACCAAGAAGATCACCCTGCGGACCCTGTTCGGGACACTCGATGTTGAGGGTCCCCGCTGGCTCAGCTGCCCGTGCCAGCGCGCCGCGAGCACCTCCTTCAGCCCTCTGGCCACAGCCCTGGCCGAGCACGCCACCCCCGAACTGGTCTATCTGCAGGCTCGGTTCGCCGCCGTGATGTCCTACGCGCAGGCCGGCGCCCTGCTGGGGGAAGTCCTCCCGCTCGGGCGGAGGCTGCATCCCTCGGGGGTCCGCGCGCAACTCCACCAACTCGCCACCCGACTGGAAGCCGAACTCGGGGCGGAAGACACCGCGGGGGTAGGGGGCTGCCCACGGGACTGGGACGCACTGCCCCGCCCCGGCATGCCACTGACCGTGGGCCTGGACGGCGGCTATGTCCACTCCGCCACCCAGACCTCGCGCAACGACGGCTGGTTCGAAGTGGTCGCGGGCAAGAGCATGCCCACCGACGGCGAGGCGAAGTGCTTCGCGTTCGTCCAGAAGATCGAGACCAAACCACGACGGCGCCTGTTCGAGGTCCTCTGCGCCCAGGGCATGGCGGCCAACCAGTCCATCACCTTCCTCACCGATGATGGCGAAGACATCCCTCACCTGCCCCTGTACCTCTACCCACTAATGGCGGAGCACTACCTGGACTGGTTCCACATCAGCATGCGGCTGACCGTCATGATGAACACGACCAAGTCCCTGCCCACCCCGGAGAAGGACGAGACGGAAGACCGCGTCGATCGGGATCAGGTCGCCAAGGAGTTGGAACGGCTCACGTGGCTACTGTGCACGGCAACACCTTCCGCGCCGAGCGGGTGCTGTCCTGGCTCGAAGACGACCTGGACAGCGAAGATCCAGGAGAAGCGCAACGCAAGCTCGCCAAGTACCTGACCGAGTTCGCCGGATACATCCGGGCCAACACCGCGTGGATCCCCAACTACGGTGAGCGCCACCGCTGTGGGGAGGTCATCTCCTCGGCGTTCGTGGAGTCCACGGTGAACCAAGTGGTCTCCAAGCGGATGGTCAAAAAGCAGCAAATGCGCTGGTCACCGACCGGGGCCCAGCTCTTCCTCCAGGTTCGCACCCAGGTACTGAACAACGACCTGGCCACCCACTTTAAGCGGTGGTATCCGGGCTTCACCCACCACAGCGGCCCGGTCGAGCTCACCGCATAGCCCACCCCTCTCAGGTAGATGATCTCCCCCAGATCCGAACAGTCTCCTAGTCCAGAGCGGGGCAAAACGGGCAGAGGCAAAGGAGTTCAGCCCGCAGCCAGCGGTGAGCGCTGTCTCCCCCTTTGTCCCGCTCTCCCGAGTCCTCAACGACACCCTCACCAAGGACTACCGGCGCTGGTACCCCAACTTCACCCACACCACCGGCCACCAGAAGCTGGCCGCGTAACCTCCCCCCGATTTTCCCCGGTCCCCCACCCGAACCGCAGTGCCCTGGACGGCTTGACATCCATAGGGGTATCAGACCGACCCCCGCAGCCCGTCTCGGTTCTGAACCCTCGTCCACTGTGGATTAATGAGCCTGGTGAATCGGTTGACGAGAGCTGGTGATCAGTGGTGCTGTCACGGCTACTCTGACGGGTGACGGATGTTCCGGTCACACGTGCTAGGGCAGGTTGGAGTCCGTGACGACTGCCCCTTTGGATCGCGCAGCGCGCCTACCTGTTGACGCTCGCAACCCGCATCATCGCTCGTAACCCGCATCATCGCTCATACCCGGCCTCATCAAGGAGAGTGCGTAGGTGTCGTTGACCTCCGGCGTGTTCGCGCCCACGGCTAGCCATGAACTGGTGCGCGTGGTGGCAGCCTTGTTGGCCCCGTCAGTTCACGTCGCCTCCAGGCTGATCGTGCGGTAACCGGTGTCGAGTTTGGATCGATTCGTGCGCGGACCCACGGGGTTGGGCACCGCTGTGTTCCGGCCATTCGAACGCGCCACCGACGATAGGTCGGCGCCGTGGTTGTACTGCCCCGGAGCGGTCCGTGATGATGAAGCGCTGGGTGAGGAGGTCAACGGTCGCTTGGTCGCTTGGGCCAGGCAGGTCGGGATCTATGCCGGTCAGCTCGACCACCTCCGCGTGGCCAACTTCGGGCGTCTGAGGATGCTTACCCCGAAACCGGCGATCCTGATCGGCTGCTCGCGGCGGGAAAGTGCGTGCTGGTGGAGTGGGCTGTGGGCGATCGCTACTGTGATGACGCCGCTGCGGGCGCCGCTCCGCGGTTGCTCGCTCCGTGGCTGGTGATCGCCATGACCGCGCTGGATTCGGCCCATCTGGCGACCCGCTACGCCCCGGGGTTGGAGCAGGTCATGGGGCAGGACCTGGTTCTGGTCGGGTTGTGCTCGGCTGTCGGGCACATGTCCCAGTACGCCACGTCGGCGCAGATGGCCCGCTGGTGCTACGACAGCGCCGAGTTGTTCGTGGCTTTTGACGCCGAGGGGGGCTGGCGCAACGCTGGGCGGGTCCCGCCGGTGGGGGCGTATCTGGTGGTCCGAGAGATCAACAGCTTCATGTCGTGCATCGCGCTGATCGACCCGGTCAGTGGTTACGAGTTGCCGGTCAGCGAGTACTCGCAACCGGGGTCCGGCGCGCTGTCAAAGCGGCCAATCTCGCGGGCACGTTGATCAACGACCTGTACTCGATGGTCAGGGAGGACCGCGGTGACGGTCTCGACTTCGCTCTTCCGACGTTGATCGCGGCGGAGGAGGACTGCTCGATGCGGGAGGTGATCGAGCGCAGCGTCGCCATCCATAACGAGCTGATGCGCACTTTTGAATTATCGGCGGCCACGCTGGGTGTGATCGGTTCTCCGGTGTTGCGACGTTTCCTGGGCGGGGTGTGGGCGTGGCTGGGTGGCAACCGCGAATGGCGTCGCACCAGCGTCCGCTACCACAGCCCGGTCAACGCGTAAGACCCACGAAGCAGCCGAGTACCGATGACCCGATTCCGCACGGAGACCACTGATTTCCGTGCCGGACGTTACTACTGATACTGGCAAGTATCAGAACCCAGACCCAGCGATCACCGGCGTCCACGGCGATCGCTCTCGACGACCTGCGCATCCTTCCTGGGAGGAGATCAACACTGAATCGTTGTTCCTTCGCCGGAAACTACGGGGAGGCCTTACAGGTATCTCGGCTGGACTCGACGTAGCCCCGCATGCCCGGAAGGCGTGCCTTGACAGCGTAGGGGCGGGGAGCCACCATGGGAACAATGGAAACTAAATCAGTTTCTCAAGTTTCCGAGGGTGACGGGCAGCGTGCTGAGGTGATCGTGGAGGCGGCCGGTCGGCTGTTCTTCGCGCCGGGTTTCGCGCGGGTGAGCATGGACGATCTCGCTCGTGAGCTCGGGATGAGCAAGAAGACGATCTACCGTCATTTCCCGGACAAGCGCAGCCTGCTGGCCGCGGTGGCGGATCGGCGGTTCGCGGCGGTGGAGCGCACGCTGGTGGCGGCGGCCGAGGACGCGGAAGGGCAGCCGTTCGGTGTGCGGGTACAGCGGTTCCTGATCGCGGCAGGCAGTGAGCTCGGGCGGATCGGCGCGGCTCAGCTCGCGACGGGGCGGGGCGATGCGATGCTGCGCCAGTACGTGGAGCAGCGTGTGGACGCGGTGGTCTACCGGCGGCTCGACGAGCTGTTCCGGGACGGGCACCGGCGGGGACTGCTGGCGGCGCCGCCTGAGCTGCTGAGTGAGATCACCCGCGGCGCGTTGGAGCGGCTGCTCACCTCGCGGTTGCCGCGCGAACTCGACTGGACCGCGGCCGATCTGCTGCGGGCGGCCGTTGACACCGTGCTCTACGGGGCGATCCGCTCAGCACACCCCGGCATCGATGATGAACAACTCCGGGCGGTCATGCCGAGGGCCCGCGATGATGAGCAGGAGGTGAGCCCGTGACTGGGGCAACCGGCAGGGTGGCATTGGTGACAGGGGCCAGCAGCGGAATCGGTGCGGCCACCGCGCGTCTTCTGGCCGCGCGAGGGATGCGCGTGGTGGTCGACTACCTCCGCAGCGGCACGGCAGCCGAGGAGGTCGTGGCCGGCATCGAGGCCGCGGGCGGCCAGGCCATGGCCGTGCGGGCCGACGTGCGCGAGGCAGCGGCGGTCGAGAGCATGATCGAGCAGGTCCAGGCCGCATGGGGCGGCATCGACGTGCTCGTGCACAACGCGCTCACCCCGTATGTGATCAAGCCGTTCCAGGAGATGACGTGGGAAGAACTGGGCGGCAAGCTCGACGACGAGATGCGTGCGGCGTTCGCGGTCACCAAAGCCGTCCTACCCGCCATGACCGAACAGGGTTGGGGACGCATCATCTATCTCGGTACCGGCCTGAGCCGTCGGCCCCGGGAGGGCATGATCGCACTGGGCACGGCCAAGGCCGCACTGGCGCAGTTCGCCCGGTACCTCGCCCAGGAACTGGGCCCGCGGGGCATCACGGTCAACGTCGTCGAGCCCGGTCCGGTGGAGGACACCCGCATGGCGGATGTGTTCGACGAGGAGCACAAGCAGCGGCAGGTGGCCGCTACCCCCCTGGGCCGCCTGGCATGCCCGGGCGACGTCGCCCACGTGGTCGCCTTCTACGCCAGCGAGGACAACGCCTTCATGACCGGCACCACGGCCGCGGTCAACGGCGGGATGTCCATGTACTGACGCCCCGCTCTCCTGCGCACACGGGGCCATACCGTCGCGGTCCGGCCGACAGCCGGACCGCATCCGGCACACCGTCACCTCAGCACCATGGGCCGCAGCGGCCGGGCCCGCGGCACGCGCGGGCGCATGGCGGTGACACGATCAAGGAAAAACGTTCATGTACACGATCGATCTCGCCTACGTCGGGCGGGGCCTGCACGAGGAACTGGTCGCCTACATCGCCGACCAGCAGGGCTACTACGCCGACGAGGGCGTCCACGTCGCGCTGCGCGACGGCTGCTCCTGGGACGAGGAGCGGCTGCGCCACGGCGCCACCATCGGGCTCGGCCGGGCACTGCTGTCCCGACTGGCCGATGGCACCCCCTGGGTCGCACTCAATGTCAACACCCACCGCCCGCTGTTCTGGTTCCTCGCCCGCCCCGGCCTGACCTCCCTGGCCGACCTGGCCGGCCGACGGCTGGCGGTACACGCCCCCCATACCGCACCCGGGTGCTTCGCCCGGATCGTGTTGCGCCAGGCCGGCCTCGACCCGGACCGCGACATCCACACCATCGTCCGCCCGCCCGGCGACTACGGCATGGACCTGCGCTGGCTGCACGACGGCAGGATCGACGCCGCCCTGGTCGGCAGCACCATGGCACCGGAGGCGATAGCCGCCGAGCACGGCTGGCAGGTGCTGGCCTGGGTCGGCGACCACTTCCAGATCCCCACCGTAGGCGTGGCCCTCGACCCCACCTACATCCACCCGGACGACCCCGCGGTCCAGGCCGTCCTACGAGCCCACCGGCGCGCCCTGCAGGTGATCCACAACGAACCCGACACCACGGTGCGGCACATCCAGACGTTCCTCGGCCGACACACCGCAGACGAAGTCCGAGCCCACTGCGAGACGTTCATCGCACCGTATTTCACCACCGACGGCCAAGCCGACCTCGCCGTCGGCGCCACCGCGATCACCGCGGTCGCCGCCGAACTCGACGTCCCCGCCACCGTCACCGCAGCCGAGTTCTACCGCACCGCAACCGCCACACCCTAGGAGCCCGGCGACGCCGGCACCACCGTTATCTAGGGTTGTCAAGCACGCCCGCACGGGCCGGGCACCGCTCGACGAGACGGTCACGTTCGTCGAGTGTTAGCACTGCAATCGCATGCCCGGTTCACCCAGCGTTCGGCAGGTCCGAGCCGTGCGAGCGGGCGCTGGACCGGCCGCACGGGCTGCTCGCGCTGCACTCAGCCAGGTGCTGATGCCGGCCAGAGCGCCGTCCCCATAGCAATCAGAGCCTCATAAGCTGTATATGGGGCACCAATCATCGAAAGAAGGCGCATGCCATGAAGTTCGCGGTCATCGGCGGAACCGGGCTGATCGGGTCACGGGTCGTGGAGAACCTGAACGCGGCCGGGCACCAAGCCGTACCGCACTCCCTGTCCACAGGCGTGGACATCATCACTGGCCAGGGGCTGGAGGCGGCCGTGGCGGGCGCCGACGTCGTCATCAACCTGACGAATTCCCCGACCTTCGACGACACCTCGCTCGCCTTCTTCCAGACTTCGATGGACAACCTTCTTGCCGCGAGCGAGAAGGCCGGGGTCGGGCACTTCGTCATCCTCTCGATCGTCGGCGTGGACCAAGTGCCCGATCTGGATTACTACCGGGCGAAGGTGCTTCAGGAAGACATCCTCAAGGCCGGGCCGATCCCATATTCCATCGTCCGCGCCACGCAGTTCATGGAGTTCATGGACGCGACCCTGCCCATGACCACCGACGGCGACACCGTCCGCCTGCCACGCACGCCAATCCAGCCGATCGCCGCCGCAGATGTCTCCAGCATTGTCGCCGAAGTCGCCGCAGCCAGCCCTCTGAACGGCGTCGTCAACATCGCAGGTCCCGACGTCTACCCCCTCGACGAACTCGGCCAGCTCACCCTGACCGCCAAGAGCGACGGGCGCTCTGTCGTCACCGATGACACCGCCGGCATGTTCGCCGCCGTCCACGGCGACGTCCTCACCGCCCGAAACGATGCCCGCATTGCCCCCACCCACTACACCGACTGGCTCTCCTGAACCAGCCCCCCTTCAGCGGAACCACCGAGTGAGGGGCGGACAGGACGGATCGCTCACCAAGACAGACGCAGCCGGGACACCTTCGGGTGTCCCGGCTGCTTCATGGACAAGGTGCTGTCAGAACACGGCATCGGCATCCCCGCCCTCGCGGCTCGCATCAGACCTCTGTCCGCCGGTATCTACCGCCCTCGGGGGTATGCTCAGCGGTATGGCTGGGCGGAAAACCTCTGTGTCGTTTGACGACGAGACGCTGGCCATCCTCGCGCGGCGAGCCGAGGAGGAAGGCATGGACCGGTCGGCGTATCTGGCGCGGCTGGTGCGCCGCGATGATCTGCGGCGGCGGATCGCGGCCGACAGTGCAACCCTGAACGCGGCCGGGTACACCCCAGACCGCGCAACCGCGGTCACCGCTGCTCTCATCGCGCGGCGCCGAGCGGTTGGCTGATGGCGATTCCCCGATTCGGCGAGGTCTGGAACGCCCCGTCAGGCTCGGTGCTGCCCGGTGGGATGCTGTGTCTGGTCGTCTCCAGCGACGGCTACAACCGTATCCGAGGCCAGTACATCATCGTCGAAGTCGTCTCCGAACGGTTGTCCGGTGACGCGATCCTGTGCGATCTCGGGCCGGTCGGCGTCGCGTTGACCGGTGCGCCGTTCACGGTCGGGCCCGGCTGGTTCGCCGGTGCCGACGAGCCGATCGCGGTCCTCGACGAACGAGTCGCGAAGCGGCCGCGGACCAGATTCGAGCGATCCTCGGGCCCTGACCTGACCCAGGAGACGGACATTCCGGCGAAGGACATCGTCAACTTGTTCGGTCGGACGAGCCAGGGAGATCACCCAGCGCCTGGTTGAGGCGGGGTAGTCTGTCTCGTCTCGGTTCAGGCGGCCGTGGTCAGTCCGGTGACTTCGTTCCAGGTGCTGAAGCGGTTGACCATCTCGCGGCGGTAGGCATCGGCACTGAGCCGGTGACGCCGTGCGGCGATATCCCACTGAACGCGGACAAGAACCGTTGCGCGCCACGGCTCCTCTCGCCCCACGTGGCCTTGGTACAACGCCAATTACTACATGCTTGCAAGATCAGAAGGTGTCGGCGTGATGTACCAGGCGAAGATCCTTATGTTCCTGCGGTTTCCCACGAGGCTGTCCCACTACGGTGGCCATGGCCGGTGTTGTCTCGTTTCCAGCTCCCGCCCGTCAAACCGTGCATGCGGTTCTCCCGCACACGGCTTACCGACGCCGTTCACCGCCAGCATTCGGTCTTTCCCGCGGACTCACACCGGCAAGCGACGACGAGCTTACGACAGCGTTGTCAACCACTCACATGATCAACCACCTATCTACTGGACGCACAGTGAATGCCTGGACGAGTGCGCACTGCTCTGCCAGCCAGGAAACTGGGCTAGCCATCGGTGGCCGGGCCCGCAACCGTGGTGATGAGGCCGGTAAAGTCTATTTTGCGGATTCTTCTGGCGTGGTGGTCGGCGATATACACCGCGCCGTCAGTGCCGACGCTCACACCAAGGTGTATGTATCTTGACCGACGCTCGTCTTTCTCGGAAGCTTCCGCAGGTCGCCAGAGTCGAAAACCCGTGTCGGAGAACAACGACGACCAACGGTTGCAGTCGCTATTCTCGACAGTCGTGTTGCATGGCTACGCGAGGGTGTCCCCCCTCGAGCAGAACCCCGACGCCCAACGCGACGCGCTGCTGCGCGCTGGCGTGCATCCCGATCAGCTCTCCACCGATCACACCTCCGGAGCGAAGTCTTCCAGGCCGGGCTGGGACGCGCTGTACAAGGCGTTGCGCTTCGGCGACGTGCTGGTCGCGACCCGCTTGGACCGGGTCGGTCGCTCCACAGTCCACCTGGTGACCCTGCTCGACGAGCTCGCCCGCCGGGGAGTCTCGTTCCGGTTCCTCGAGCAGGGCATCGACACCACGAGTGCGATCTGTGGGGTGACGGCCCACTGGTCACCGGACTACCCGCGAATCTGCCACTCGAGCAGTGACCCCCTGCGCTCACCGCCTGGTTACGCAGCCACAACTGGAGCATCCACTCAGCACCCGCTGTGGAAACCATCACTGACCAGGACAAGCACCAGCGGGCGCTGTCTGCAAAGGAGAAAACTGGCGTGAACAACCAGGCGGCGGCCGC
The DNA here is from genome assembly GCA_963822695.1 of uncultured Actinomycetota bacterium. Lineage (GTDB taxonomy): Bacteria > Actinomycetota > Actinomycetes > Mycobacteriales > Pseudonocardiaceae. The sequence continues at coordinate 7,820 of CAWGJH010000001.1, read as the reverse complement.
GCGACGATCCCGCGAAGCAGCGCTGCGGGACATGGCAGGTTTGGCGACGCCAATGGCGCTGCGGGTAGCGGCCACACTACGTCTGCCCGATCTGATCGGTGGGCATGGTGCCACCGCTGCGGATCTCGCGGCCTGGACTCGCACCTCACCGGTGGCGTTGACCCGGCTGCTCGATCACCTCATCTCCCTACGGGTCCTCGAGCACATCGACGGCCGGTACCGGAATAACGAGCTGGGCGACTGCCTCCGCGAAGAGATCGCCGGCGCCACGCTGCGCGACGATCTGGACATCGGCTCGGCGCTGGGGCGCGCGGAGCTGGCATTCGTCGAGCTGCTACACACCGTCGCAACCGGGCGTTCCGGGTACGAGCGCCACTACGGCCGGGACTTCTGGACCGACTTGGCTGCGACCCCCGCGCTGCAATCGTCGTTCGACGCGAAGATGACCCGCCGCATTCGGATCAAAGCAGAGCAGATCGCGCGACGGTTCGACTGGAGCCGCTACCCCAGGCTGGTCGACGTCGGGGGAGGGCAAGGCAGCCTGCTCGCCGCCATCCTCGACGCTCACCCCGAACTCCACGGCCAGCTCGTCGATCTACCGGCCACCGCCACCCGCGCTGCCGACGCGTTCGCCACAGCCGGCCTCACCCATCGAGCCACCACAACGGCAGGAAGCTTCTTCGACCCCTTACCAACCGGCGCGGACGCCTACATCCTCCACGACATCCTCCACGACTGGGACGACCAGCACGCCCACCTGATCCTGGGCCAATGCGCCATGGCCGCCGGCACCAGCGGCAACATCCTAGTGATCGAAGCCATGCGAGACCACAACGCCGACACCGGCATCGACCTGGCCATGATGGTGTTCTTCGGCGGCCGCGAACGCAGCCAAGCCGAGCTCACCACCCTCGCCGCCCAACACCACCTCACGCTGAGCTCAACCACCCAAGTGGCCGTGAACCGGACACTCCTCGAGTTCACGCCCACCTAACGGCACGGCTCACCTCGTCAACGTGACGAGACATGACAGCCTCCAGCGACGGCCTCGTGCTGAGGGGCGTTCCTGCCTGCGATAACGGCTTTCGGCGCGCATCCGTGCTACCTCGCCCGCTGACACATGATCCACATCGCGACTGGATCTATAACTCCTCAACATCCTTTACGAAAGGCATAAAACAGACGGTGCGCCGCGTGGATAACCCAGCGGCGCTGACCGAGACGGAGCAGGGTATGGCGCACTCTGTGGATGGCTCCGACGCAACGTGTGATATCACGCTGAAGGGCGGGATTACCAGCGGGGTGCTGTACCCGCCAGTGGTATGTTGGCGCAGAAGTACCGCTTCATAAACGTTGGCGGTGCCTCGGCGGGGGGCGATCGCGGCGGCAGCCACCGCGGCGGCGGAATACGGCCGCCAGCACGGGGTCAACGGGTATGGAGTGCTGGCTGACCTGCTGCGCCGATTGGGCGAAACCGGGAAGTCGGGGAGCACCACCCTGCTGGCGCTGTTCGAGCCGCAGCGCGCGACGAGCCCGCTCTTTCGCGTGCTCACCGCGGCACAAGGCGCCATGACATGTCCGTTGCGCCGAATCATCGGAGCGGCGCAAGCAACGATGTGTGGTGAGACCCTCTCGTCAACTGGTTGGTGGCGGATCCTGGTGAGCACTCTGCCCGGGGTCGCGGTGCTGGTCATCGGGGTGTTTGCAGCCCGCCCGGTGTGGGTGGCGGTGCTGCTCGCGATGGTGGCGGTGCTGCTCGCCGCTGTTGGTCTGGTGGTAGGCACCGCGTGGGCGTTGCTGCACAGGTTGTTTGTCGAGGTGCCTCGCAACTACCTGGGTGTGGTCAACGGCTCGGGGTCCGCTGCTGCGCTGAAACCGTGGCTGTCGGCGCTGATCGACGAGGCGTCTGGCTGGGTCGGGGGCCGGCCGTTGACGCTGGCCGAGCTGTGGGGTGCGGACACCATCGAGGACAGACGGGCATGCTTGCGTGACCGCAGTCTGCGTCGGATCAATCTTGAGGTGACACGCGAATTCCGTGAGTTGTTCCCGGAGCGTGTGATCGACGTGATGCTTGAGGCGCCCGCCATCACCCACCGCTCACCATCCGAGCAACGTGAATTCGACTTGATCACGCACCTGGCTCGGGCCCAGGGGTACGAACGGATGCGGGTGGCCGACCTTCCGATCGTCGTCGCCGCGTGGCTGAGCTTGAGTTTTCCTCTGCTGCTGAGCGCGGTCCCGCTGTACAAGGTCGACTTCTCTCGCAAGCGCACCCAAGAGGCCATCAAGGAGTGGCGCTGAAGGCGAAGGCAGCATCGAAGCTACCGCTGAGCCGCTGCTGGCTCTCCGACGGGGGCATCACCTCGAACATGCCGCTACAGTTCTTCGACGCGCCGCTGCCGGGCCGACCGAGTTTCGCAGTCAATCTGCGATCTCGGCACGCACCGCGCCCGGCTCCGGGCTCACCGAAGCGTGCCCGCCCCTGCGCCCGGCTGGCTGCGGACAATCAGCAGGGCATCCAGGGCACGTGGACCAACATCGATGATGACGAAAGCGCAAGCCCGACCTTGCCGCGCTTCGCCGGAGCGATCGCCTCGACGATGCAGAACTGGGTGGACAACGCCCAGATGCGGATGCCCGGGTACCGCGACCGGATCGTGACCGTGTATCTGTGGTCGGATCAAGGCGGGATGAACCTCGACATGGACGACGCGCGGATCGGCGAGCTCCGCGCCTGTGGTGAAGAGGCGGCCGACCTCCTGCAGCATCCCCAGCGACCGCTGACCAGGCCATCTAAAGATCTACGGCGGGTTTCTGGCGTATCCCGCTCATACCCGTGGTACAGCCACACACAGTGACTGATGATCTCCACCGGGAAGCGGAACCCCTTATACGACGGCGCACCGGTGCCCACCATCCCAGCCCCCCTCGACGCTCCACGCAGACGATCCGCCGATCATCCCAGTCACCAGGCCGCCGCCCAAGTTGACGATGCCTGCCGTACCCATCTGAACAGCGGAAATCCCCATTCAAGATCGACTGATGGCGGCTTCTGTCCGTATCTTGGCTGCACCCCATTTGCACCCATTATGCACTTTGGGTACAATCGAGAGCTGGCCTGCTTCGCCTCAGTAGACCGCCACCGCAAGTCATCGCGTGAAGTCACCATGCGAAGCCCTCTTGTCAAGCTCCCTGGGACTGTCCGTAGTATGGACAAGCATGAGCCAACGCCTTGAGGTGGAGCTCGACGACACGACTGCCGCCTACTTCGAACGCCAGGGCTGCGTCCGACGTGCTGACATGGCCGCAGCGGCATCTGCCGCGCTACGTGAGCTGGCCCTTCGTGCCGAGGTTGACGCGCTGGCGGCCTTCTTAGCCGCCAACCCTGAGTACGTCGCAGCATCAGACGAGGAGTACGACCAGGCCCTTGCCGACCAGGCCCTTGCCGAGCTGCCTGCTGGAGGTCTGTACTCTCCGTAGCCCATGCGACGCGGTGAGGTCTGGTCCTACGAGCCCGTCTTGCCTCGACCAGGCATCTCGGTCAAAAGGTTGATCGTCTCATCGGATGCCATCAACAACGCGGACATCCCATGGGTACTCGGTGTTCACCTGCTTGATCGAGATCCCAACAGCATCTTGGCTCCGCGGATCGGCCCGCACTGGGCCGTCGTTGTCAGCGTTGAGCGGGTGATCAGGACTCGGTTAGGTGAACGAGTTGACCTTGCGACTGCCGACGAAATGGCTCAAGTCGACATCGCCCTTAAGGCTGCCTTCGATTTTGACTAGCCGGCCGCTCGCCACGTGCACGGCCACTCCTGCACGGTGTGCGACGGACGCCGGCCGGATCCGGTTCGACGCACGCCCGCCACCGCTGACAGGATCTATCAGGGGGCCGACCAAGATACGGGTAAAACCGGCAATGGGATGATCTTGGCCCGGTGCGTCTCCCCGATGGAGAGGCTGTTACTCGGAGACCGGGAAAAACCGGGGGAGGCAGCACTCACCGGGGGAGCGTGTTCGCTGTGGCGTGTAGCTGGTTGGCCCTCAACGTTCTCCAGTTCGCGGTGGGCGGCCTTACCCGCCGACACTGAACTCCCAGCTCAGCGCTGCCTCCCCCGGTTTTTCCCGGTCTCGTTGACAACGCCCACGATCTGACACTATGACTCCAATAGAATCCAGGGCGTGGAGAGTGCTCACCTGCCGGCGGCTACCGGCGCCGAGCCTTCCCTACGACGACTCGGTAGCCCCCATTAGGGTGGGGACAGGTCTTGAACACTGACCCGGACTACGTCCTCGACATCAGCCGACCTCCTCCACGCAGTCACTCTCAACGTGCGACCTCATGTCGCAACCACGGTTTTTCCACTCTCGCTAGGAAGCGTTGGGCGCCGCCGCTGGAGCGGAAGCCCCCCGCCGAGCCCCACTCCAATTTCAAGACGCACACTCAGAGGTGGCCGAAGAGATGATTGGCGGGTGCCGCAGGATCAGTACCGTAGAAGAACTCTATTACGGCCTTGTGGAACTCCTCTCGGGAGAGTCCGCCAGAAGAATCTAGATCCAATTGTCGAAATACGTCGGCGCAGTCAGCTTCCGACGACTGACCACCAACCCCAAAAATGTGGGTAAATTCCTTTTTGTCTATAGTTCCATCGTCGTTGGCGTCAGCGAGATCAAAGAACAGATTGGCGATTGACCCAATCTGATCAGGATAGGCCGACTTATCGATTAGCGCGTCATCAAATCCGGCAAGCATCTCCTCGCGAGTTACCTTGCCGTCGCCGTCGCGGTCACAGGGAGCAATAATCTGGGTCCAGAGATTCGCCACCAGTTCGTTGAGCTGCTTGGCTTTAGGAGAGTCCTGAGGGACATTCCTGACATCAATGTACCGCTGGCTCATGAGTACTAGATCTTCTTGAGCGATGACGCCGTCACCATTAACATCCGCAGCTTGGAAATAGCGAGAATATTTGGCCGATTTCAGCTTGTCCATGGAATACTCTCTATTCATCGTAGGTGGAATTATTTTGGATAGTGCGGCAATATGTTTACGAGTCGAAATCTCCTCAACTTTTACTTGTGACCCTCGAGTCACTCACGTTCCACGGATCCTGGGCTGAGATCATAATCCCACAGTCCGAATGGCATCGTCAACTTGTTCGGTCGGACGAGCTAGGGAGATCACCCAGTGCCTGGTTGAGGGGGGTAGTCGGTCCCGTCTGGGGTGTTCAGGCGGCCGTGGTCAGCCCGGTGACTTCGTTCCAGGTGCTGAAGCGGTGGGCGCTGTTGCGTTGTGCGAAGCGGTGGCAGCCTGGATCTGTTTCCGTGGTCTGATCAGATCGCCTGGGTCAGCTCGGTGAAGGCAGCCAGGACCCGCAAGTTCAGCGGTTCCTCGATCCCGAGTTCGTAGTGTCCGCGGCGGATGTTCTGGATGAACGCGTGCCCGGTGGTGATCACGCGTGCGCAGCGGAGCTGTTTGAGCCCGCGCATCGCTCGCAGCCGGGATTTCAGGCGGCCGTGGTCGGCTTCGATCCGGTTGTTGGCGTAGGGCTCGGTGTGATGCCAGGCGCCTGGAGCTAACTCCTCGAGGACATGCGAGTAGACCGCCGCCTTGTCGGTAATGACCTCGACCGGGGTGAGTGTGGTGGTGGTCAGCGCCCGGGTGAAGAATCGGCGGGTGGCCGCCAGATCCCGCTTCTCGGAGACCAGCACGTCGATGACCTGCCCGGACTGGTCGATCGCGCGGTACAGGTAGACCCACCGCCCGGTGATCTTGACGTAGGTTTCGTTGACGAACCAGCGATCTCCCGGAGCGTGTCGGCAGGGCTGGGCTGCGTCGATCAACAGTGGCGTGAACCGTTGCACCCAACGGTAGATCGTGACGTGGTTAACGGTGACGCCACGCTCGGCGAGCAGTTCTTCCACGTCGCGGTAGGACAGGCCGTAGCGCAGGTACCAGCGCACCGCCAGCACGATGACCTCACGAGGAAACCGGAACCCAGCGAAGCTAGACCTCGGCGGAGGTACTCGACGGTGTCGACGACGCATCGGCTCAGCCTGCCTGAGGGAGGCTGTCATCCACTAACGCAACAGCCCCTCGGCTACAACCCCGACCACACCGCCCGCCTGGTCACCGAGGCCGGCGGAACCTGGACCCGCTACGCAGCAGGTGATCACGCCAGGTGAACCCACTGTGCCGACGGCATAGAACACGCGACACTTGATTACGCGAGGTCACCAGTGTCGCTCCCCGTCTTGGTCGCCCCCCGTCTTGGGGTCAGTTACGATCTTCGCGTAACCGAGATGCCGACCAACCTAGCGAGAGGACAGTGCCAACGATTCCGATGAGAACACCCCCGCGAGCGCCGGCCGAGGCGGGGCAATTGCAGGGTCCTGTGACTAGCGAGAACTACATTAAGTGACTAGTCGTAGTCGACGTGCGTACATGAGAGGGGGTGCAATGCCCAGAGTATACCCAGCACGAACGGTGCTGGCACAGCGTATCCGGGAACGCAGACTTACCTTGGAAGAATTCTCCGAGCAGTTGGAAGTATTCGCCCGCGAAAATAACGAAGTCGGTACGGTGAGTATTCGACACGTGCAGAGGCTTGCCGCTGGTCAGTGTACATCAGACCAGTTGCGTCCCGCCACGGCACGCCTTTTGGAAAGGTATTTCGGATCGCCTATCGAGGAGTTGTTGGTATCACCAGAAACTAAGGACTTGTCCGCACATGGATCTGACCTGCTAGCCCAAGCCGACCAACCGGGTAGCGGGGATGGTGGGCGGGGGGCCTGGGAGGCTCCTGCTAACCCGAATGATCAGGAACGAATGGTGACCACCGTGTCGCCCTGGGGCGTGATGGCTGACCCATGCCCCGCCAGTGTCGAACCCATCGATGAGGAATTCATTGCTAATCTCCACACCCGAATGCAAGAACTCTTGACACTTGATGCGCAGGTGGGCGGCAACGAAACTTCTACCCAAGCCTTGCGCCTATTCCGTTCAGTGCACCGTCGCATCGGGGCCAGCTCTTGCCCAAAGCATTTGCGGCGTGATTTGTATGCGACAGTCGGCGAACTGGCTGAGATCGCCGGATGGTTGTTTTATGATGCCGATCAACAAGACGCAATGCGTCGCATTAACCACGAAGCCCTGTATTATCTCCGGTGGACCGGCCATCGCAGTCTTGAACTACTCACCCTGCAAAACATTAGTATGCAGGCTGAGTATTTGAACCGGCCTAGTGAGGCCCTGCATATTGTGCAGTCAGTCCTGGAAACGGACAGGCTCAGCCCGCGCATAGAATCCCTCTTCCTGGCTCGTGGTGCTCACGCTCTAGCCCAACAGCAGCAACGAACTGAAGCGCTGCGCTCTTTTCGGAAGGCTACGGCACTGTACCTCGATGGCCCTCGTGACGATGACCCAGCTTGGGCTTATTGGGTTGATGAACGGCAGTTTGCCTGGTTTGAAGCCGTGCTCTACGCAGAACTCGGTGAGCGCGACAAGCCCGCTGCAATCTTTGCCGAAGCGCTCGCTACCAGTCCTAAGCACAGGATCCGAGGCATCTACAGTCGGTCAGTCTATTTATTCGAAAGCCTGGTCAATGCGGGGGATTGGCAAGAAGCTGAACAGCTCGTGTCCAAGCTCGCTCCTTACATTAGCGAAGTGGGCTCGGGTCGGACGGCTAGCATCTTGCGGAAAACGCTGCACACCGCGCAGAAAGCCGATACCACGTCAACTCTAGATGACGGAGTAATGTGGTTGCGAGAGTTGATGAAGGAAGTGTAGACGGAGCACGATATTGCAACGATAAATCTCGCCT